>JAJZVV010000042.1 GCA_021845595.1 Pseudomonadota bacterium
AGGCCCATCGTGCAAATCGCGCCACGTCTCGCGGGTTTGGTTCCCCCGCACATGCGGGGATAGGCCCTCTACCCGATCTTGCGATCTATTTCCTCCGCCGGTTCCCCCGCACATGCGGGGATAGGCCCTACACCAATCTTTTCAAGGTGACGCCCGCGTAGGTTCCCCCGCACATGCGGGGATAGGCCCTCTACCCGATCTTGCGATCTATTTCCTCCGCCGGTTCCCCCGCACATGCGGGGATAGGCCCGGGCCATGCACCTGAATATATGATAACGAACCGGTTCCCCCGCACATGCGGGGATAGGCCTCCAACAACCGGATTTTCTTTCACTGTGACGCCGGTTCCCCCGCACATGCGGGGATAGGCCGCACTGATTTCCCTCTTACGAATTGTTCGCTGGGGTTCCCCCGCACATGCGGGGATAGGCCATATCCTCACGGCGAGCGCGCGCCTCAACGGACGGTTCCCCCGCACATGCGGGGATAGGCCCGGTGCCCGCCTGCCATTCCTGAGTCGGCGCTAGGTTCCCCCGCACATGCGGGGATAGGCCCTCCTCCGTGCCCGCCAAGGAGAGATAAGCGGCGGTTCCCCCGCACATGCGGGGATAGGCCCTCGCGAAAATCCATTCTTTCGGTTGCCGAGTAGGTTCCCCCGCACATGCGGGGATAGGTGTAGCGGCGCGCAATCGAAATGTGGCGGACGCGCAATCGAGGGCACTTTCCGACGCAGATTAGCTGAGACTGTCGGGGGTATCCGACGCACGCTGTTTGAGACTGGGCGCACGGTCGTTGAGACGGACGCGAGATCGAGCGTTCCGACGCAAAATGTGTGAGACGCAGGAATGCGCCGGGGCGGGGGGGGGCTGAGGTCGCCCGGAAAACGGGCGGTTTCCTGATGACCGCGCCCGGCCGCCCGATCGTCCCCAAAATCCGCCCAAAAACCCGTTGCGGAATTGATCGCCAGCTTGCAGGGTAGACTTCTTCTTTCCTGAGGCATTTCGGTGTGGCGATGCTGATTGGCTATGTCCGCGTCTCAAAGTCGGACGGCACCCAGACGCTGGCGCCGCAGCGGGACGCGATGCTGGCGGCCGGCGTCGACCCCACCCGCATCTACGAAGACCTGGCATCCGGTCGCCACGATGCCCGCCCTGGGTTGACCGCCTGTCTGAAGGCGATCCAGCCCGGGAACACGCTGGTGCTCTGGAAGCTTGATCGGCTCGGGCGCGACCTGCGCCACTTGGTCAACACGGTCGAGGACCTGCGCACCCGGGGCGTCGGGTTGAAGGTGCTGACCGGCGCCGGCGCCCAGATCGACACAACGACGGCCAATGGACGCCTCGCATTCGGCATCTTCGCCGCATTCGCCGAGTTCGAACGCGAACTGATCGCCGAGCGCACCATGGCGGGGCTTACCGCAGCCCGCGCGCGTGGGCGCATGGGCGGGCGGCCACGTAAGATGGATCGTGCTACGCTGATGATGGCGATGTCGGCGATGGCGGATCGCAAGGCTGTAGCGGCCGAAGTGGCCAAACGCCTGAACCTCACGACCACCACCCTCTACACCTACGTCAACGGCGACGGCACGCCGAAGGCCGCCGGTCAGGCCGTGCTCGACGGCACGCATCGTCCCGACACGGTCGGCAAGACCCGTTCCCGGCCCCTGCCGGCCTCGCGACACTCCAACGCGACCGCGTGGGCGTGATGCCGAGGGGCGGCGGCATGCCGGCCGAGGCGCTTTCGGCCCTGCGCCGCCGCCTCGTGGCGCTGCCGGCGCGGCATCCCGAGCGCAGCACCCTGATGGCATCCACGGCGCAGCTCTACGCCGTCAGTCGCGCCACACTGTACCGCTTGCTGCGTGGCGAGCGTCGCCCGAAGGATGCACATCGCGCCGATCGCGGCCGTCCACGCGCGATGCCGGCGGCCGAGGTCGAGCGCTGGTGCGAGATCGTCGCCGCCATGAAGGTGCGGACCACCAACAAGAAAGGGCGCCACCTGTCGACGGTGCGAACCTTGCAGCTGCTGGTCGACCACGGCGTCGATACGCCGGATGGCTTCCAGAAGCTGGTCCCGGGCAAGCTGACCGCCTCGACCGTCAATCGCCACCTGCGGCGTCTCGGCTACGACCACGAGCGGATGACACGCCAGCCGCCTGCCGTGCGCTTCCAGGCGGAGTGCGCGAACGCGCTGTGGCACTTCGACATGAGCCCGTCGGACCTGAAGCATCTGAAGGCGCCGGCCTGGGTCGACGCAGACCGGCAGGGTGCGCCCATTCTGATGCTGTTCTCCGTCGTCGACGATCGCTCGGGCGTCGCCTATCAGGAATACCGTTGCGTCTACGGCGAGGATGTCGAGACCGCGTTGCGCTTCCTGTTCAACGCCATGTCACCAAAGCCGTCGGAGGCGGGCGATGAGGCGAACCCGTTCCAGGGCATCCCGGCCGCGCTCTGCCTCGACAACGGGCCGGTCGCGAAATCAGCGGTGTTCAAGCGCGTGATGGAAAGCCTCGGCGTCGAGATCCTGCCGCACATGCCCGCCGGCTCGGACGGACGGCGGACGACGGCGCGCGCCAAGGGCAAGGTCGAACGGCCATTCCGTACCGTGAAGGACGCGCACGAGACGCTCTACCATTTCCATGAGCCCGAGACCGAAGCGGAGGCGAACCGCTGGCTCGCGCGCTTCATCGCCACCTACAACCGGGGCGACCACAGGTCCGAGCCGCATGCGCGTATCGACGACTGGCTGGCGCACCTGCCGGCCGACGGTGTCCGGCAGATGTGCGCCTGGGAGCGGTTCTGCGCCTTCGCGCGCGAGCCGGAGCGGCGTCTGGTCGGCATCGACTGCCGTCTGACCGTCGCGGGCGTGACATACGAGGTCGATGCCGAACTCGCCGGCGAGACGGCCGTGGTCTGGTGGGGCCTGTTCGACCAGGAACTGTGGGTCGAACACGGCGAGGAGCGCATGGGGCCGTTCCGGCCAGTTGGTGGCCCGATCCCGCTGCATCGCTATCGCAAGCACCGCAAGTCACGCCACGAGGTTCGCGCCGACCAGGTGGCGGCCCTGGCCGACAAGCTCGCGCTGCCGCGCGCGGCGCTGTCGGGTGAGCATGCCGTGGTCATGACCGGCATACGGCGCGAAGTCGACATTGTCGCAGTCCCGGCGCGCCCGTTCCAGGACCCCGATCCGTTCCATGAGCTCGTCTTTGCCAGCCAGATCGCGGCACGGCGCGCGATCGCCGAAGCGATCAGAGTGCCGCTGGCCACCTTGTCGGGTGACGACAGAGCGTTCATCGATGCGTTGCTGGACCGCAGCCTTGCCCGGCCCGAAATCCTGGCAGCCGTGCGTGACCGCTTCCCGCAGGGGCGCCGGGGAGGCGTTGGCTGATGCTGACCGAGGTCATGCGGTTCTATGGCCTGGCGCGCCCGCCGGTCGACGCCGGGTTTTTCGAGACCGAGCACCATGCCCAGGTGTCGCGCGACGTTCGGGCGGCAATCATGGGCGGCCGGCTGATCGCGCTGACCGCCGTCATCGGCTCGGGCAAGACCATCCTGTCGCGCCGGCTGCGGGCCGATCTCGAGCGCGAGGGGCGGGTCATCGTGTCGCGCTCGTTGTCGATCGACAAGGCGAAGATCAGCCTGCCGCTGCTGGAGGCCGCCCTGTTCTACGATCTAACCCCAGAGAAGACGGTCAAGATATCGAGCCAGTCGGAACGGCGGGAGCGTGATCTACAGGAGCTATTCCGGCGGGCCAAGAAACCCGTGGCGCTGTTCGTTGACGACGCGCACGACCTCCATCCGAAGACGCTGACCGCGCTGAAGCGACTGATCGAATTGGTGGCGGAGGGTGGCGGCCAGTTGTCCATTGTGCTGGTCGGACATCCCAAGCTGAAGAACGATCTGCGTCGCCCCAAGATGGAGGAGATCGGCGACCGCACGACGGTGTTCGAATTCGGCGGCCTGCGCGACCGGCAGCGCGACTACATCGACTGGGTGCTGAAGGCCTCGCTCAAGGAAGGTGTGGCACCCGACGACGTGCTGACCGACGAGGCGGCGACGCTGCTGGCCGCCAAGCTGAAGACGCCGCTGCAGATCGGCCAGCACCTGGTGCGCGCGTTCGAGGCCGGGTTCGAGATCGGCGCCAAGCCCATCGCCGCCGGCGTCGTCGAGGCGGTCCTCTCCAGCAAACTCGACGAGCTGGAGCCGCAGCTGACGCGCAACGGCTACGACCTGCGCAGCCTGGTCGAGCAGTTCGACGCCAAGCCAGCGGAGATCCGCCGGCTGCTGCGGGGCGACCTGGACGCGGGCCGCGCGCAGGAACTCATGGACGAGATGCGTGCCGCCGGGCTGCCGACGTGATCGCAACGGGTTTTTTGGCGGATTTTGGGGACGATCGGGCGGCCGGGCGCGGTCATCAGGAAACCGTCCGTTTTCCGGGCGCATCGTCCAGCAATCCCGCCGCTCCGGCGCATTCCTGCGTCTCACACATTTTGCGTCGGAACGCTCGATCTCGCGTCCGTCTCAACGACCGTGCGCCCAGTCTCAAACAGCGTGCGTCAGACCGCCGCTCCAATCTCAGTTAATCTGCGTCGAAAACCGCCCTTGATTGCGCGTCCGCCACATTTCGATTGCGCGCCGCTACATATATCGGCCTGGTCTTCAAGCAGGACCCGTCCGGCGACGCGGGACAGCACGCATGCTGTGGGGCGCAGATGTTCCTCAACTCGGGCGCCGGCGTTGTCTTCCGCGGAGCCTTCGGCCCGTGGTGGCGCCGCGAAACGAAGGAGTACCACCTGGACCGCGACGCGGCGAAGGACCTCGTCGCCCGCGTCATCAATGAATACAAGATCTATCACGATGAGAAGCCGCCGAAGGAACTCTTCATCCACGGCAAGGCGGCCTTCACCGACGACGAATGGGCGGGCTTCCGCGATGCGGTTGACCCGGAGACGCGCATTGTCGGCGTGCGCATCCGGCAGTCGCGCGACATCAAGCTCTTCACCGACGGCGCCATGCCGGTCCTGCGCGGCACGGCCTATCCCGTCTCGGATCGGCGCGCCTATCTCTGGACCGCCGGTTATGTGCCGCGGCTCGACACCTACCCGGGATGGGAGGTGCCGAACCCGATCAGTGTCGAGGTCCTGCGCGGTTCTGCGCCGCTGGAGACGGTGCTCGCTGATGTGCTCGCGCTGACGAAGCTGAACTACAATTCGGCCGACTTCGGCGCCACGCTCCCTGTGACCCTCGGGTTCGCGGATGCCGTGGGCGAAATCCTGATGGCGGCGCCGGAAGGCGATCAGCCAATCCCGCCGCTGCCTTTCAGGTACTACATCTGAAGGGCATTTCTGCCGCAGACGTCAGGCCGCAGCACGGGGCCGCGCAGCCGTGCCCTCCCCGAAAGCCTCGTGCAATAGAGCGGGGAGAAGCTTGTCAAGTTCCTCGGCGGCGTCGCGCTGCGCGGCAAGGGCAAGTGCTGCTTTCCGGCATGCTTCCGCCAGCGCCTCTTGTTGCTTCAGGGGAGGAAGCGGCATCTCCAAGCGCAAGAACTCCTCTGGATGGACGCGCTTCCGCCGAACATTGGTTCCCGTGCTCTTGGGCCAATTCGCTCGATCTCGGAAATGAAGTTCCAGGAGTTCCGGCAAGACGGCATCCTGGTCAATCTCGAAGACAGGAAACTCGGGCGATACGAAGCAGCCATCGCAGATCGGTGGCACGATGCCGAGCGCACCTTCCCAGGCCATCAGCTTCGGATAGACGAAGTTGCCCTGGCGAAGGCGCGTGAGGCGCTGGTACGCTGTTTCCGATCCCCGCTTCGCCACGCTGCGGAAAACACCCCTACCGAACGAATAGACCCCAGCAAATTGGTAG
>JAJZVV010000003.1 GCA_021845595.1 Pseudomonadota bacterium
ACCACCCAGAACACAACGCAACGGCGATCAGGGTGCCAAGATCGCCATCAAATCCAATGCACCGGCGCCGTAATCAGTAAAAAACACCCCATCAGGCCGCCGGCAATGGGGTTGTTGGAGGTGTCCGACTTTCTGGTGAACGGCGAACCGGTGCAAGCTAAGTGTGGATTGTCCCCACACCTCGTGACCGAACATCTGTCGAGGTATCCAGGTATTCCTCGATTAGTAGTCAACGAGGAACTGGCAGCCCAATACCCAGAAAATGACTACATTATGCCCGTTCACGGAATTACTCGCGACGCGGTTAGATTAACAACTGAGCATAGCCTAGATTCTGCGGCCGATATGCTTGACCTCCATCTTGGTGATATGGTCCCTGTGATCTCGGTGGCCCGAAACGCTTATCAGCTTTGGCGCGGCAACACGGATTGGCGATCACTACCTGGCAATCTTTCTGTGGATGCCGCAGGCCGTCTTATCGGGGCTTCTGCTGGCCACGCGATCGGAGCGGCCGCGTTGGCGCTTGGGCTTGGAGGGTGGCCTGCGATCCTTCTGCCCGTCTTTGCTGCCGCAGGTGGGTATCGAGGTGGTCGTGCACTCTCAGACTTGGTCAAGCGGCGAATCCTGCTGCAATCGGAGTATGCATCCCTATCCAACGCAATAATGGCGTTTTGTGCTGGTGCCGTCCGTGTTCTCGATATGATGATGAACCAGGCAGATAAGACAGCTACACGCATAGCGTCCGCCCGATCGCGGGCCGGCCCTGAATTTGTCGGGCTGTTCGATGACTGGCAGGAGCGGCTAAGCGCGGAACAAGAGTTTAGGCGATTTCACCGTCTCCGCTTCAACCGCGGTGCCGCCGATCCACAAGCGTTCGACGATGGGTCCGGACCGCTCGGCGCGTCCGCCGCCGCAATGTTTGCAGCGTCCTCCGCGGGCTTGCTAACGGCTGACCTCAGCAATGAGGCGAAAACGCTGAAAGAAGACGTCGCACGTTATGCCGCTGGCCTCCGGCGCCGCTTACTCTCGTCCTAGCCGGCGGCGATTGGTCATTCAAAGTCCAACTCATGGTGCTATGCGGTAAACATAAGGTTCATCATCATCGTTCGTGGCCCGCCGGGCCGTCTCCGGCATCGGCCGGCGCGGTGGCGATGATCTGGCCGCCCGTCGCGATGCAGCCGGCCGCACGCGGCGCCAAGTCGAATGGCGCGAACGGCGGCTTGATCGCCGGACTCCGGCAGCCGCTGCACCCGATCGTGAACGCCGACGAAGCCGGGCTGCCCGCGCATCCGGTCGGCGCCGCTCAACCCGCCGGCGGGTGGCGGGCGAGCCAGTGGCGGGCGATGTCGATGCGGTTGCAGATCCAGACATCGCGGTGCCGCGCGACATGGTCGAGGAATCGCGCCAGACCCGCGGCGCGGGCGGGGTGGCCGATGAGGCGCGCGTGCAGGCCGACGGACATCATTTTCGGCGCCGTCGCCCCCTCGGCATACAGCATGTCGAACGCGTCGCGGTGCCAGGCAAAATAATTCTCCGCCGTGCCGAGACTGCCCCAGACGAATTTCGTGTCGTTGTTGGTGAGCGAATAGGGCACGACGAGATGCGGCTTGCCGGCGACCTCCACGTAGAACGGCAGTTCGTCGGCGTAGCTGTCGCTGTCGTAAAGAAACCCGCCTTCCTCGGCTAGCAGCCGGCGCGTGTTCACGCTCGGGGCGTAGCGGCAGTACCAGCCGAGCGGGCGGCTGCCGAGGCTCGCCGTCAGGCTGGAAACGGCGCGGCTGATATGCGCGCGTTCCTCCGCCTCGGTGAGCTTGAAATGCTCCACCCACCGCCAGCCATGGCAGCAGACATCGTTGCCGGACTCGCGGATGGCGGCGGCGAGTTGCGGGTTGCGCTCGATCGCCATGGCGCAGCCGAAGAAGGTGAGCGGCAGGCCGCGCTCGGCGAACAGGCGCAGCACGCGCCAGACGCCGACGCGCCCGCCATATTCGAACATCGATTCCGCGGCCAGGTCGCGCCCGCCCGCCGGCACCGGCGAACTCGCCGCCTCGACCAGCCCCGCATCCGTCTGCCCGTCGCCGAGATCGATGGCGTATTCGGACCCTTCCTCGACATTGAGGACGAAGTTGAGCGCGAGCCGCGCGCCGCCCGGCCAGTGCGGCTGCGGCGGGGTGCGGCCATAGCCGATGAGATCGCGTTCGCCGTCGCGGATCATGCGGAACTCTCCTGGGTCGCGGTCACAATTGCTGCTCCTCGCGCCCGCGCACGAGCTGCGAGAGGCTGACGGCGAGGATCAGCGCGCCGCCATAGAACATGTCCTGCACGAACGAGCTGACGCCGAGAAACACCAGGCCGGTGATGCCGGTGACGAGGAAATACACCGCGATCAGCGCGCCGAACGGGTTGAACCGTCCCGGCACGATGCTGGTCGAGCCGAGGAAGGCGGCGGCGAACGCGGGCAGCAGATTGGCCGCGCCCGAGGACGGATCCGCCGCGCCCTGCGTGCCGGCGTAGAGCACGCCGCCGAACGCGCCCATCAGACTGGAGGCCAGCAGCGCGCGGCGGCGGATGCGGTCGGTGTCGATGCCCGAAAGCCGCGCCACCTCGCGCCCGCGCCCGACGAATAGCACGCGCCGGCCCATGGCGGTGTGTTCGAACACGTACCAGAGCCCGATGCAGAGCGCGATGGCGTAGTAGAATTCGAGCGGGATGCCGAACAGGCGGCGGACGATGACATATTCGATCAGCATCGGATCCAGCCCGCTGATGGTCATCGACCCGCTGATCCACAGCGTCAGCCCGTGCAGGAACGTGCCGATGCCGAGCGTGACGATGAGCGAGTGGATGCGCATGCCCGTGATCAGCCAGCCATTGATCATGCCCACCACCCAGCCCACCGCCATCGCCGCGGCGATGGCGAGCGGCATCGGCACGCCGAGATCGACGTTGAGCACCGCGATCAGCATCGAGGACAGCGTCAGCACATAGGCGATGGAGACGTCGAAATCATTGGCGGTGAGCGGGATGATGAGGCCGAGCGTGACCACCACCAGCACCGCCTGCGAGCCGAGCGTGCTGGAGAGATTCGCCCAGGTGAGAAACGTCGCCGGCTCCAGCACGCCGAACACCACGACCAGGGCGGCGAGCGCTGCGATCAGCCCGTAGCGCTCGGCGATGTCGATCGCCCGGCGCGGACGCGCCGCCTTCTCGGCAGTGGCGGCGCTCATGCGGCGATCTCCGTGGCGGCGTCGCTGGCGTGGTAGCAGGCCTGCGCGATGCGCTCCTTGCTCAGCGCTCCGCCCGCGAGTTCGGCGGCGACGCGCCCGCGCGAGAGGATCAGCACGCGGTCGCAGAGCATGGCGAGCTGCTCATAGTCGGAGCTGGCGCAGAGCACGCAGGCCCCGTCCGCGGCGGCGGCGCGGATCGCCGCGAACACGTTCTGCCGCGCGCCGACATCGACGCCCTGCGTCGGCTCGTCGAGCAGGATCAGGCGCGGGCGGGTCTGCAGCCATTTCGCCAGCACCACTTTCTGCGCGTTGCCGCCGGAGAGCGCGGAGAGCGGCAGGGCAGGGCGGTTCGGCACCACTTCGAACCGCCGGCCGAGTTCGCCGGCGAGCCGTGCCATGCCCCGGCGCGACAGCGCCCAGGCGTGAAAGACCGTGTCCAGCACGGGCATGGTGACATTGTCGGTGATCGGCAGCGTCCCGATCGCCGCCGCCGTGGCGCGGTCGCCGGGGATGAGCACGATGCCGGCGCGGATGGCGCGCGCCGGGGTGAGGGTGGCGAGATCGAGCGCATCCGCGCCGATGACGAGCCGCCCGCGCCGCGCCGGCTGGCCGCCATAGAGCAGATACGGAACCCGCTCGTAGCCCGAGCCGAGCAGCCCGGTGATGCCCACCACCTCGCCGCGCCCGATCTCGAGCGCGAGATCGTCGATGAAACCGGCGCTCACCGCGGCGGCGCGAACGGCGCTCTCGCGCGCGGCGGGCGGCGCGCCGTGCGCCAGCGGTTCGAGATCGCGGCCGATGATCAGCCGCACCAGGTCCGCCTTGCGGGTGCCGCGCGTCTCGATGCTGCCGGCGACGCGGCCGTCGCGCAGCACGGTGGCGCGGTCGGTGATCTCCAGCACCTCGTCGACATCGTGGGAGACGAACACGACGCTGGCGCCCTCGGCGACGACGCTGCGGATCAGGGCGAACAGCCGCTCCACGTCGCGGCGCGGCAGGAACGGGGTCGGCTCGTCCAGCACCAGCACGCCGCCGCCCACGCCGCCGCCCACGCCGCCGCCCACGCCGCCGCCCACCGGCGCCGCCGCGCGCATTTCCTCCACCGCGCGGACGATGGCGAGCAGCGCGCGTTCCACCGCGCCGAGTTTCGCCACCGCCGCCAGCGGATCGAGATCGAGCCCGTAGCGGGCGAAAACGGCGCGCGCGCGCGCCGCTTCGGCGGACCATGACAGCGCCAGCGCGCGCGAGGCGGCAAGCCGGCCCACCAGCAGGTTCTCCACCACCGAGAGCGTCGGCGTCAGCGCGAGATGCTGATGCACGAAGCTGATGCCGAGCGTGCGGAACCGGCCCGGGGGCAGCGGCAGCGGCACGCTCTCGCCCCGCACCGAGAGCGTGCTGCCGGGGTCCGGCGCGTGGTAGCCGGCGAGGATCTTGATCAGCGTCGACTTGCCGGACCCGTTCTGCCCCAGCAGCCCATGCACCTCGCCGCGCCAGAGGTGGAAATCGACGCCGTCGAGCGCGCGCTGCCCGCCGAAACTCTTCGACAGATTGCGGAACGCCAGCGCTTCCGCCGTCATGATCCGTAAGCTCTACTGCAGCTTCCAGAGCTTGGCGTAGCCGGCGACGTAGGCATCCCCATAGCCGCGCGAGAGCTCCGGCGGCGTGCCGGCATCCTTCGCGTTGGCTTCGGTGAAGAGATAGAACGGGATGTGCGGATCGGCGACCGGCGCCAGGCCGCACAGGCGGCGCATCTCGTCGTCGATGATGGCGTGGCCGATCCAGTCCAGATTCTCGCCGATATCCATTTCCACCTTGCCCTGCTGGATCAGGCCGAGCACGAACGGGGTGCCGTTGAAGGCGTCGATCTTCACCCGCGCCTCGCTGTGCGTCAGCGTCACCGCCGGGACCACGAACTGGCTCATGCTGTCGTAGATGACGATGATGTAGTTGATGGTCGGATCCGCGAGCAGGGCGGACTGCACGCCGGGCGTGATGCGCGTCGCCCAGTCCACCACCGGGAAGTTCATCGTCTTGGTCTTGCAGTCCGCGCAGTGCTTCAGCTCGTCGGTGATGCCGGCGACCATCGAATCGGTGGAGAGCGGGCCGGTGGAGATCAGCACCAGCGCGTTGAGATGGCCCTTGGTCTGCACCACTGCCCAGTCCACGAGCAGCGCGCCGGCGCGGAAATAATCGATCGGCACGTCGCCGTCGGCGTATTTCGCCACCTGCGCGGATTGTTCGAGGCCGTTATAGTGCGAGGCGATGACGGGGATCTTCTGCGCCCGCGCGGCCATCACCTGCGGCACCAGCGTGCGCGGGTCGGTGCCGGCGAGCAGATCGATCAGGCTCGCCTTCTGGTTCACCGCCGCGTTCATGCCCTGCACCCATTGCGAGCTCTGGCCCTGGTTTTCCCAGGTGGTGAAGGGAAACCCGACCTTCGCCGCCGCCGCCGCCATCGCCTTCTCGATATTGGCGGTGAACGGGTTGGCGCTGGAGACCGGAATGGAGACGATGGATTTGCCCTTCATGCATTGCCGCGCGTCGAACGCCGGCCCGGCCGCGACGAAGGCCGGCTTGCTCTCGAAAGGTGCAAGCCGGCTCTTGAAGAAGTCCAGATCCTCCGCCTGGGCCGCGGTGATGCCGCCCAGAAGCCCCACAGCGATGGCCAACATCCGTGTCAGTTTCGACATTCTGTCCCCCAGCTTTGAGCCCGATCCCGTTGCGCGCTGCAGCCAAATGGCCGCAGCGTCCTTGCCGTGCTGTCGTTCCGGTCACAGCTTAGCGGGGCGATTGCCTTGCAACAACGATGCCATGCGCACGCGGCTCAGGAGGCGCCGAGGCAGATCGGGCCCTTGGCGCGGATGTGCAGGCCCGCGAAAGGCTGGACCGGCGGTGTTCCGGGTGGCGCGCCGGGCCCGCCGAGTTCGGGCGGGCATGTCACCGGGGTTTGCGGCAGCGGCACGGAGCCGATTTCGGCGTCGCCGAGCGAGGGGCGCGTCATCGGCGTCGCCGCGCATTGCGGATGGCTGAGGCTGCCGCCGATGACATAGATCATGCACGTCACCGTCTGCGGGTCCCGGGCCGCGCAGCCGGCCAGCGCCAGCAGCACGGTGAACGCCATCGGGAATGACTTCCGCCGCCGCGTCGTCCGCTGCATGGTCCACCTCCGTTGTGCGCGCGCGAGCCTATCGCGGAAATCGCTCCGGCGCGACGGCGGCGTTGGCGCCTGTTGCGGATCTGCTCTAAACGGGTGCGCGCAACGGCCGGCCCGGGTGCCGCAGGCGAGAGGACCAAGCGAGTTGCTGCCGAGACGCCGATGAGCCCGCCGCGTCCCACCGCCCGCACGCTGGCGTTCATACTCACCACCGACTGGTTCTTCGCCTCGCACTTCCTCGATCGGGCGCTGGCGGCGCGGCGCGCGGGTTGGCGGGTCGTGCTCATCGCCCGCAGCGGCGCGGCGACCGCCGGTCTGCGTGCGCAGGGCATCGAGGTGATCGACCTGCCGATCGGCCGCGCCTCGCTCAACCCGCTGGCCGAGGCGCGCGCCGTGGTCGCGCTGTGGCGCATCTACCGGCGGCTGCGGCCGGACCTCGTGCATCACGTGGCGCTGAAGCCGGTGGTCTATGGCAGCCTGGCCGCCCGGCTCGCCGGCATCCGCCATGTCGTCAACGCGCCGATCGGCATGGGGTTCGTATTCTCCTCGCCGGGCCGGCTGGCGCGGCTGCTGCGGCCGCTGGCGCTGCTGGCGCTGCGCCTCACCCTCGCCCCGCGCGGCAGCTTCGTCGTGTTCGAGAACCCGGACGACCGCGCCGAGATGATCGAAGCCGGCCTGGTCGCCGCGCCGGCGGCGGTGCTGATCCGCGGCGCCGGGGTGGACGTCGCGCGCTTCCATCCGGCGCCCGAGCCGCCCGGAACGGTGCGGGTGGTGCTGCCCGCGCGCCTGGTGCCGGAAAAAGGCGTCCACGAGTTCGTCGCCGCCGCGCGCATTCTGCGCCGGCGCGGCGTGGCGGCGGAGTTCCTTCTCGCCGGCGCGCCGGACAGCGACAGCCGGCGGACCATCGCGGAAGCGGATCTGCGCGCCTGGAGCGAGGAGGGCGCGGTGCAATGGCTGGGCCCGGTGGAGGACATGGCCGGGCTGCTGGCCGAGGTCCACATCGTCTGCCTGCCGTCCTACCGCGAAGGGCTGCCGAAGGCGCTGCTCGAGGCGCTGGCCGCCGGCCGGCCCGTGGTCGCCACCGACGTGCCCGGCTGCCGCGAGGCGGTGCATCACGGGGTCAACGGCCTGCTGGTGCCGCCGCGCGATGCAGCCGCGCTGGCCGAGGCGCTGGCCCGGCTGATCGCCGATGCGCCGCTGCGCACCGCCTTCGGTGCCGCCGGCCGGACCCGCGCGGTGGCCGAGTTCGCCTCCGAGATCGTCTGCCGCGACACGCTCGCCCTCTACGCCGCGATGCTGCCCCGCGCGGAACCTCTCTTGTCCGAGCGGGCATGACGGGTTAGCGCAGGAACCATCCCCATAGTGCAACGGAACCGAACGATGCTGACACGAACCGACACTCTCGAGACCGATCTGTTCGAGCCCTTCGCGCTCGGCCCGATCACGCTTACCAACCGCGTCGTCATGGCCCCGCTCACCCGCGCCCGCGCCGGCGCCGGCGATGTGCCGACGGCGATGAACGCCGCCTATTACGCGCAGCGCGCCTCCGCCGGGCTGATCATCAGCGAGGCCTCGCCGGTCTCGGCGCAGGGCAAGGGCTTTGCCTGGACGCCCGGCATCCACACGCAGGAACAGGTCGCGGGCTGGCGCGGGGTCACCGAGGCGGTGCACGCCAAGGGTGGGCATATCTACTGCCAGCTCTGGCACGTCGGGCGCATCTCGCACCCGTCGCTGCAGCCGGGCGGGGTGCTGCCGGTGGCGCCCTCGGCGGTGCAGCCGAACGGCAAGGCCTTCACCGAGAGCGGATTCCAGCCGATCCCGACGCCGCGCGCGCTGGCGCTGGAGGAGCTTCCCGGCATCGTCGAGCAGTTCCGCCACGCCGCCGGCTGCGCCAAGGCGGCCGGGTTCGACGGCGTCGAGATCCACGGCGCCAACGGCTATCTGCTCGACCAGTTCCACCGCGACCGCACCAATCTGCGCACCGACCGCTACGGCGGGACGATCGCCAACCGCGTGCGCCTCACCCTGGAGGTGACCGAGGCGGTGTGCAGCGTGTTCGGCGCCGACCGCGTCGGCATCCGCATCGCGCCCTTGTCCACGGTGAACGATATTTCCGACAGCAACCCGGAGGCGCTGTTCACCCACCTGGTGCGCGAGCTGAACCGGTTCCGCCTCGCCTATCTCCATGTCGTCGAAGGCATCACCCGCGGCCCGCGCGAGGTGGAGGGCGGGTTCGATCTGGCCACGCTGCGCCGCCTGTTCGAGGGCGTCTACATGGCCAATAACGGCTACACGCGGGAGCTGGCGCTGGCCGCGCGGCAGCGCAACACCGCCGACCTGATCGCCTTCGGCCGGATGTTCATCGCCAACCCCGACCTGGTCGAGCGCCTGCGCCGCAACGCGCCGCTGAACACGCCGGATACCGAGACTTTTTACGGCGGCGCCGAGCACGGCTATCTCGACTACCCGGCGCTGGCATCCGAGCAGTAGCGCGCGGGCCGATCCAGCCAACGCCTGGAAGCGGGCGTTGGCATTGGGGCGCTTGCGGTGGAGTGCTGGCGCCCGGGGGGTGGCGGCGGGCGGCGCGAGTTGACCTCCCCGCTCCATCGACGCAATGCTCGCGAATTCCGGCGAGCGGGCGGGGAGGCAGTCCTGCGCTCCAAAGAGGCGTAAAGACCCATAGGCATTAGCACAATGAACGGACCGTCCAGAACACCCGCCATAAGAGCCTGGAGACCATCGCCCCGTTGGGCAATACTCCCGCGGTCAGCCTGACCGTCTTGGCAGCCTGATCCGAGGTAACGCAACGCTGCCCTGGAGACGCTCTGCTAAACCGCACGCTGGCTCCCGATCGACAGCGAATTCGAAAGACTTGCTCATGTCTGGCATGACTCCGATGGCTTACGGGGTTGGTCCCCGGACAGCCGCCTTCCTGCAACAGGCGTATCGCCGCCCCCGGGCCAAATCGATTGCCCGCGATTTCGGTGTCAGTCCGAAGACCGCCGAGCTTTGGCTGAAGGGTAAAGCGCCGACGACCGCGCACATCGAGGAAATGATCGGGATGTTCGGCGAACGCTATCTGCGCGTGGTCTTCCCGGAGGCTTTCCAGAAGAGTGACGAGCACCTCCAGTCGCTTAAAGGGTTATACCTCCAGGTGTTCTGGGAAGGCGGCGCCGCTGGGGTCGTGGTGCCTCTCGCCCCATCGAGGGGACGGTCTGGTCGAAGCAAACGCGTGGTCAACGAGATTTTGGCCTGGTTGGCCACGAGATTCCATTTGCAGCCGCGGAAGGCGAAAATCGTACTCCCTCCGCAGCCTGAGCGAACCCACCTGGTCGAAGGCCTGATCGAGACCGTGACGAATGCGGTGGAGACGTCGACTGCGGATCAGCCTCTCGCCAAACGGTCCTCCTATTTCCGTAAAGGACGATCTGGTTTTTTTCGCAAAAGACGATCCGGACCAGACAACACCGGCAAATAGCCGCCAACCCTGTCGACAAGGATGGATCTGGCCCCGCCGTTGAAAGCCAAGCTCCCGACAAGTGACGATGAGCCCCGTCAAACCCTCGCTGCGTGGAACATCTGGCCTGCGACCCACACGCTGGCCAGCACCAAAGCGCCGCCCACAACGACAGCTAGAGCAACGTCCGATCAGACTGAACCGCTTCGCGGTCAGTCTGATCGGGCAAAGTTGCTCTAATCATGTGGTTTCTAGAGCACGGTCCGATCGGATGATTCCATCCGATCGGACCGTGCTCTAGGAGAACCGGCGCTTCAGCCACAGTGCCTGCGAGTAGCGGGGCGGCGGCAGCCATGGTTTTTGCGATTTCGGAATTCATGGGAACCCCCAGGAACATGCGGGTTGATTGTTAGTGCACCTGGCCGAACAGGAGAGCGGCGACGAACCAGACGGGCGCGCCCAGGAGCCAGAGCAGAAGCAACAACGCGAGATGCGCGAGATGAGGTAGCAGAAAGTACAGCACAACAAGAGCGATCACCACGCCAGCGGCCTGACCCAGGCCATCCATAATCTCGTCGGTTGTCGTTTCGACGAAATCGGCGACGTTGCGCCAAGCCTGTCTGGCCCACTCCACTGGATCGTCGAACCAGTCCGCAAAGTTGGCAAACATTGCAAAGTCTCCAACAAGTGGAGGAAGACGGCGGGGATCTGCTTGCTTCGCAGATCCCCTGGCGGAGGCTTCGGAAGGCGCGCGCTATCCTTGCTCGGAAGAGGACGGCCCCTGGTCACTCCACCCCAAGGCATTCGCGGCGTAGCAACCCGCTGCCGTTCCGATTGCTGCCCCGGCCGCCCCGATCGGGCCGGCCGCGGCCGTTCCCGCCGCCGCGGCCATGACGACACCCGTCCACTGCTTCGGGGTCAGCGGGTACCTGTCTGGGTTGTTGTTGGCCACGGCTTCGCTCCTCGATCATGCCCGGCTTGATTGCCGGCTGCACTGACACGGTGGCACCGGAACGCACCCTTGTCGCGTATGGTGATCCCTAGGATTGTTAGGGTGCTGCGCCGTCGTAATTGCTCGCGTGGCCGCGTTGGTCGCCCAGTCGGTGAGCGCGTGCACGGCTTGGAGGGCGTGCGTGCCGTTCAGGCGGGTGGTTCCGGTGGCGGATCGATAGCCGGCGGGGACCGTGGCGCCCCAGGTCGAGCGGCCGGCGCGCCACGCGGCCGATCCGGACGCCGCTCGGCCCGGGCGGCGTAGACGGCGAGCGTGCTGCCCTTCAGCGCCGGCCCGCGTTTACCGATCCGAATGGTGCAGCGGTGATGATCGCGCTGCCGGGAGACGACGCTACCCAAGCGAGGCGAGGCCGACGCCGATCGCGGCCAGCGCCATGCCTGCCAGTTGCAGCGGGGCGAGATGTTCGCCGAAGGCGGCGAAGGCGAGCAGGGCCGTTACCGGCGGGACCAGGAAGAACAGCGAGGCGACCCCGGCCACCGCGCCGCGGCGGATCAGCAGCAGCAGCAGCGAAATCGCCCCGACCGAGAGGCCGAGCACGGACCAGAGCAGGCCGGCGACGGCGGCCAGGCTGAGATCGAACCCGCGATGCTCCAACCCGTAGGCGAACGGCGCCGTCACCGCCGCGGCGGCGATGAACTGCACCGCCGCGTTGGTGCGCAGATCGGCCGAGCCCGCGGCGCGCTTCTGCCAGATCGTGCCCAGCGTCAGCGCCGCCATGCCGGCGAGGCAGATGCCCACCGGCACCAGCGGCGCGCTCGCGGCGGCGGCGCGCGGGGCCAGAACCAGCATCGCGCCGACGAGGCCCGCGACGATCCCGAGCCAGCGCCGCGGGCTGACGCGCTCGCCGAGCAGGCGCCAGGCGAGCACGGCGGTGAGCAGCGGCTGCAGCCCGCCGACCAGCGCCGCGATCGAGGCCGGCAGCCCGTGGCGCACCGACCAGAACACGCCGCCGAGATACATCGCCTGCATCAGCACGCCGGCCACCGCCGCGTTCAGCCAGGCGCGCAGCCCGGAAGGCCATGGCGCGCGCGCCGACACCGCCAGCGCGGTGAAGACGGCGATGCTGAGGGCGTAGCGCAGCATGAGGAAGGTCAGCGGCTCGGCGTGCGGCGCCACCAGCCGGGCGACGATGAAGCCCGTCGACCAGATGAACACGAACAGCAGCGGGAACAGCGGGCCGGGACTTGCGCCCGCGGCGATGGTCTTGAACGGGCGCATGGATCCTGGTTGGCGGCAGCCGGGCGGGCCGGCTTCGGTTGCGGCGCCGGCCTTGACCGCTGGGCGAAGCCAACGCTAAGCCGGCGCCATGAACGAGGCGATCACGACGGCACAGGAACAGGCGAGAATCCTCGCCCACGCGCTGCCCTTCCTGCGGCGCTATGCCGGCGCGACGGTGGTCGTCAAGTATGGCGGCCACGCCATGGGCGAGGAAGCGCTGGCCGAGCAGTTCGGGCGCGACATCGCGCTGCTGAAGCAGGTCGGCGTCAACCCCGTGGTGGTGCACGGCGGCGGGCCGCAGATCAACGCCATGCTGAAGCGTCTGGCGATCCAGTCGAGCTTCGTCGACGGGCTGCGCGTCACCGATGCGGCCATGGTCGAAGTGGTGGAAATGGTTCTCGCCGGCACGGTGAACAAGCACGTCGCCGGGCTGATCACCCGTGCCGGGGCGCTGGCGGTCGGCATCTGCGGCAAGGACGGCGGCATGATCCGCGCCCGCAAGCTGACGCGCACCACCCGCGACCCGGGCAGCCAGATCGAGCGGGTGCTCGACCTCGGCTTCGTCGGCGAGCCGGTGAGCGTCGATGTCCGCGTCATCCACGCGCTGACCGGCGCCGGGCTGATCCCGGTGATCGCCCCGGTGGCGATGGGCGAGGACGGGCAGACCTACAACATCAACGCCGATACCGTGGCCGGCGCCGTCGCCGGGGCGCTGGGGGCGAACCGGCTGCTGCTGCTGACCGACGTGCCCGGCGTGCTCGATGGCGAGAAGCGGCTGATCCCCGAACTCGGCGTCGATGCCGTCCGCGCCCGCATCGCCGACGGCACCATCAGCGGCGGCATGATCCCGAAAGTGGAGACCTGCGTCGAGGCAGTCGCGCGGGGTGTGAAGGGCGCGGTCATCCTCGATGGCCGCCAGCCGCATGCGTGCCTGCTCGAACTGTTCACCGAAGGCGGCATCGGCACGCTGATCCGCCCGTAAGGCGCGGGCCGCGGCGCACGCGGCCGCGGATCAGTTCAGACGCGCCCGGAACGCCTTGTGGCAGGCGGCGCAGGCCTTGCCCGTCGCCTGGAACTGGCGGGCGAATCCGGCCTGGTCGTCGGCCTCGGCGAGCTTGGCGAGGGTTTCGGCGGCGGCGGTGTAATCGGCCGCATCGCGGTCGAAATGCTCGCGGTCGGTCCAGATTTCGGGCAGCGCCTTGGTGTCGTGCCCGGTGTCGCTGCCGGGCGGGAACATCGCCGGAATTTTCCGGCTCCACGCCACCAGGAACTGCACGTCCGCGGCGTAGGGCTTCACCGCTGCGCCGGCCTCGACCGCGGCTTTCAGCTCCTTGAAGATTTTGCCGCTGAGCTTGTAGGCCTTGCGCCGGGCCGCGATGGCGTCCTCGGCGCTGGCAAAAGGCGGCCCGGCGGGAAGCAGCAGATCCGAAGCCGGCACCGGGCCCTGCGGCGCATCGGCGCGCGCCCGGTTCGCCATCAACGCCCCGGCCGCTGCCACGGCGCCCAGCATCAGCACGGCGGCAAGGATTGCCCGATTGCTCATTTTCTCCCCCCTTGGTCGGAACCGCCCCGATGGTTGCATTCCCTGCTTGTCCCTGCCAGAGGCAGACGAGGAATTTTTCGCAGCGCCGTGCGGCCTGTCCCGGCGCGTCACAAGGAGACCAGCATGGACTTTCCCGGCTCCGTCGCCGTCTTCTGCGGCTCCCAGCCCGGGCTCCATCCCGGCTTTCGTGCCAGCGCGCAGGCGCTCGGCGCCGGGCTGGCGCGGGCCGGGCTGCGGCTGATCTATGGCGGCGGGCGCGTCGGGCTGATGGGTGCGCTGGCCGACGCGGCGCGGGCCGAGGGCGGGCAGGTGATCGGCGTCATCCCGGAATTCCTCACCCGCTTCGAGGTCGCGCACGAGGGGCTCAGCGAGCTGCTGATCACCGACAGCATGCACTCGCGCAAGCAGCGGATGTTCGATCTCGCCGACGCGTTCGTGATGCTGCCCGGCGGCCTCGGCACGCTCGACGAGACCGTCGAGATTCTCACCTGGCGGCAGCTGCGCCTGCACGACAAGCCGATTCTGCTGTGCGACGTGGAGGGATCGGCGCGGCCGCTGGAAGCGGCGATCGATGCCGCGATCGCGCACGGGTTCGCGCGGGCGGAAGTGCGCACGCTGTTCGAGGTCGTGGATGGCGTCCCCGCCCTGCTGGCCCGGCTGCGCGCGCTGCTGCCGCTGGCGGCGGAGCCGGGCTGGGACAGCCGACGCCTATAGCGAAACGGCGCGGGGAAGAAACCTTCCCCGCGCCGCTTAGGCCGTCCCAGCTGGTCGGTTCAGAAGGCGAACCAGGCGAAGGCGTAGAGCGTGTTGTTGCCGCTGGCGCTGCGGCCGAACCCGTCATAGTTGGCGTTACCGCCATTGAACTGCGGGTAGTAGACGTATTGCAGGCCGAGGCGGACGTTGAAGTAGGGCGCAAGCCAGGAGTCCGGCTTGCCGAACGGCGTCCAGTCCACCTGGGCGATGATCGCCTGCGAGTTCGGGCTGCCGTTGGCGCTGCCGCTATCCTGCGCCGGCGCATAGAGCAGCGTGTCCTTGGTGCCCCAGGTCTGCTGGTAGCCGAGCGAGGCGCCGTAGGTCTGCATGTAGTTGTAGGCGCCGACGATGCGGAACTGCGTCAGCTGGTGGTAGTCCTTCGAGGCCGCGCCGGCGCTGTAGGACGCGTTCAGGTATTGCTGCTCGTTGAGCAGGTTGGCGTTGACCGAGAACGCGTGCTTGCCGGACCCGAGGAATTGCCAGCTGGCGTCGATGCCGTAATCGACATAGCGGTTGGAGCCCGGCAGGCCGTTGCCGGTTTCGTTGAGCGGGGCTTCGAAGAACATGCCGCCGACCTCGGCGAGCTGGCTGCTCCACGTCCATTCCCGCGCCACACGCACATAGGGCGCGACGCCGTCGATGCCGCCGGGTGACGGCAGGCTGTTGCCGATGCGGCGGAGGTCCGAATAGCCGAGCGTGCGATAGCCGCCGATCTCGGCGTACCAATTCTGATCAACCCACGTATAGAGCGAAACACCGACCACCGAGCCGCCGAGCTGGCTGACCATCGGCGTTGCCGCGGGCGTCAGCGACAGGGCCGAGCTGATGTAGGGGAAGCCCCAGGCATACAGCGTGTTGTAGGCGTCCTGCACGGTCGGGTTGTTGTTCAGGTCGGCGCCGAACACGACGTCGTGCGAGCCGATTTCCTTGGTGACGACGGCACGGAAGTCCGAGTTGTCCCAATAAACCGCGTTGTCAGGCCCGGAATACGTCACCTGCGCCAACGCGCCCATGAAGTCCGTGATGCGCCCGCCATAGAACAGCGAGATCTGGTCATCGGGCGAGAAATTGTTGTTGGTGCCGTAGTGCGTCGCCGCGGGTGAACCCTGGTCCTTCACCGTGTGGGTGAAGTCGGTCATCACCATCGCCGCGATCGGGATTTCCGAGGCCAGGCCGCTGCCACCCTGCAAGGTGTAGCCGGTCATCTTGAAGGCGATGCCGAAAGGGGTCAGCTGCGGGCCGAAGCCGCCGACGTGGCAGGCCACGCAGGCCTGACCGGTCTGGGCGGCAAAACTCGGCACCGCCTCGGCCGGTCGCGTCGCCAAACCCAGGACGACGGTGCCGAGGCCGAGCGTCGCCAGACTAGCCTTGAATAGTCGAGATATCATCGCCTTCACTCCGCTTCGATATCGAACGTGTCCGATGATGCGCCAGTTCTCGACGGGCCATCTTGATCTGGATCAAGCCCCATCGCAAGAAGTGATGATCGGTTCAATGGGATATCGTTCGGGTGTGGTACGCACGTAACGCGAAAAAACCCGGACCCAAGCGGGGTCCGGGCTGCTTCTTCGCCGAGCGCACAATGAGGCTCGCCTTCGCTTCCGCCCACGGCGCGCAACGATGGGGCGCAACAACCGACCCCCGCGGCGCGGATGCTCCGCAACTCGGCGGGGTCAGCTATGCAGCGTCTCCAGGAAGGCGATCAGGTTCTTCTTGTCGGCATCGCTGCGCAAGCCGGGGAAGCTCATGCGCGTTCCCGGCACCACTTTGTGCGGATTGCCGACATAAATGAGGAGCTGTTCCGGCGTCCACACCAGCGACGAGTTGCGCATCGCATCCGTATAGTAGAAGTCTGAAATCGACCCCGCCTTGCGCCCGACAACGCCGAACAGGGTCGGCCCGACGCGGTTGCGATTCGGGCGGGCGGAGTGGCAGGGACGACAATTCGCCTCGAACACCTGCTTGCCGGCCACCGCATCCTGCGCGTGTGCGGGAACAAAGCTGCCGAGCGCGCCGCCGGCGGCAAACAGCGCCAGCGCGAACAGCCGGGACGATACCGCTCCGCGCCCACGCACAGGGGCCAGGCGCGCCGTGAACCATTGCATGTTCGAAGCCTCCGTTCTCGCACTTGCTGTCATGACTATTGACCCGATTCCACGGTGTCAGAATACGCAAAAGTACGGAGCCGGCCAAGCGGCGCCGCGGGTCATGGTGTTCCGGGCCTGAGCGCGCGCACAGCGGCCGCGTCCGGCAGCACCGTTGCGCCGTCGACATAGCGCCAGTCGGCGAGCACGCCTTTGCCGTCGCGGACCGCGGTGCGCCCGACGAACGTGCCGAGCGTGCTCTGGTGGTCGATGGCACGGAATAGCGCCGGCCCGAACGGCGTCGGGAACGCGGCCCCGGCGAAGCCGCCGACCAGCGCGGCGAGGTCCAGCCCACCGGCGCGGGCGATGCCGGCGGCGATCGCGTGCATCAGCGCGTAGCCGACGACCGAGCCCATCCGCGGCATCTGCCCGAATCGGGCCCGGTAGGCGTCGCGGAAGGCGACATGGGCCGGCGTGTCGAGCTGCTCTGGCGGGTAGCCGGTGACGATCCAGCCGACCGGCGCCTCGGCCCCGAGCGGGTCGAGATATTCCGGCTCGCCGGTGAGCATGGAGACCACGGCGCGCTGGTCGAACAGCCCGCGCGGCCCGCCCTGGCGGACGAAATTGGTCAGATCGGCGCCGAACGTGACGTTGAAGATCGCCTCCGGTGCCGCGCTCTCCAGCGCCCCGGCCACCGCGCCGGCATCGATGTGGCCGAGCGCCGGCCATTGCTCGGCGACGAACCGCACGTCGGGCCGCCGCGCGCTCAGCAGCTGGCGGAACCAGCGCACCGCGGACTGCCCATACTCGTAGTTCGGCGCCACGCTCGCCCAGCGCCGCGCCGGCAGCCGCGCTGCCTCCTCGACCAGCATCGCGGCCTGCATGTAGGTCGAGGGACGCAGGCGGAAGCAATTGGGCTCGCCCTTTTCCCACACCAGCGCGTCGGTCAGCGGCTCGCCGGCGACGTAGAGCACGCCGGTCTGGCGCGCGAAGTCCGACAGCGCGAGCCCGATATTGGACAGGAACCCGCCGGCCAGGAGATCGACCTTCTCGCCGTTCACCAGTTCGCCGGCGAGCCGGAGCGCATCCTGCGGCTTGCCGGCGTCATCGCGCGAGACGACTTCGAGCGGCCGGCCGAGCACGCCGCCGGCTTCGTTGATCGCCGTCACCGCCAGCTGCCAGCCGTTGCGGTAGGGCAGGGTGAAGGCCGGCACGGCGGTGTAGGAATTGATCTCGCCGATGCGGATCGGCCGCCCGTTCCCGGCCCGGGCGATGGCGGGTGCGGCCAGGGACACGGCCAGCGCGCCGCCGATGGCCGCGCGCCGGGACAGGCCCGGCGCCGGCGATGCCGCTGGCCGGTGTGGCCTCCGGTCGCGCCGGTTGCGAATCATGCTGCCTCCCACGGTCTGGCTGCCTCCCACGGTCTGGCCAAACGCAGCATCGCCCAGTGCGGCGGGCGCGTCCAGGACCGCTCTTGCCCGCCGCCCTCCGGCCGCTATGCTCCCGCGCGGCGGCGGGGGAGCGGGCATGGCGCGATGGTGGCGAACGCTCGGCGCGGTGCTCGTTCTGCTTGCCCCGCTCGGACTCACGCCGGCCTTCGCCCAGGCGAGCGGAGCCGGACGCGCGCTCGCCCTCTCGGACATTCATTTCGACCCGCTCGCCGACCCGCTGCTGGCCGATGCGCTCGCCGCGGCGGCGCCGGAGGATTGGGGCGCGCTGTTCGAGCACGCCGCGCGAGCCGGTGCCCCCCTCGGTGCTTTCGGCCACGATACGCCCTGGCCGCTCTGGCAGGCGGCGCTGGCCCGGATGCAAGCGGTGCTGCCGCGGCCGGACATGATCCTCTTCACCGGCGATTTTCTCGTCCACGGCCTCGGCGCCCGGTTCGCCACCGCGGCTTCCGACCATTCGCCCCAGGCCCTGCGCCGCTTCGCCATCAAGACCGTGCGCTTCCTCGCGCTCGATCTGGCGCGGCGCTTTCCCGGCGTGCCGATCATTCCAGTGCTGGGCAATAACGATTCCGAGTGCGGCGATTACGCGCTCGAGCCCGGCGGCGCGTTTCTCGCCGGCCTGCTGCCGACGCTGCGCGAGATGCTCGCCGGGGGCGGCGAGGCCGCGCTGGCGCCGGATCTCGCCGCCGCATGGGATGCCGACGGCAACTACGACATCCCGCACCCGACGCTTGCCCATGCGCGGATCATCGGCCTCGACAGCGTGCTGCTGTCGGCGCGCTATCATGACCGCTGCGGCGGCGGGGACGATCGGGCGCCGGCGCGGCGCACGCTGGAGTGGCTCGCCGCGCGCCTCGCCGCCGCCGCCGCCGCCGGTGACCGCGTCTGGCTGCTGATGCACATTCCGCCCGGCATCGATGCCTACGCCACCCTGCGCGCCGGGCTCTGCACGGCCGATCCGGTCGAGATGTGGCAGCCGGAGGCGCTGGAGCGCTTCCTCGCCCTGGTCCGGGCCCATGCGCCGACGCTGGTTTCGGTCCTCGCCGGGCACACGCACATGGAAACGTTCCGGCTTATCGGCAGCGGGGCGGACGCGGTGGCGCTGCTCGGCGTGCCGGGGCTGAGCCCGATCTTCGGCCAGAACCCGGCCTTCCAGGTGATCACGTATGATGCCGCCGGCGTGCGCGATACCGAGACCCAGTTCCTCGCCAGCCTCGCCGGCGCGGACGCCGCCGCGTGGCGGGCGGGGGCGCCGTTCACCGCCGCCTATGAACTGCCGCGCCCGGACGCCGCGGCGCTGCGCCGGCTGCTGCCCCGCCTGGCCGAGGACCCGGCGACGCGGCTGGACTGGCTGCGTCGTTTCGCCACCTTCCGCCTGGCCTATTGGCCGCTGCCCGAGCGCGAGGGGCTGGCCGGCCCGGCCAGCGTCGCCGCCTATCGCTGCACCTCGGCGACCGTGACCGATGCCGGCTTCCGCGCCTGCGCCTGTGCCGCCGATGCGCCCGGACCGGGCCGCTGAGCGGCGCGGTTGTCGCGCCCGCCGCTCTGCTCTAGCGTTGAACCCTTCCCGGCGTGCGCAAATGGACATCCAAGATCAATGAGCAAGAGCGACGACCTCGTCTTCCGGAAACGTGACGGTATCGGCTATGTCGTCTTCAACCGGCCGGAGGCGCGCAACGCCCTGACGCTGGAGATGCAGCAGCGGCTGCTCGAACTCTGCGAGCAGGTGAACGCGGATGCCGAGGTGCGCGCGCTGATCTTCAGCGGCACCGGGGAGCGCGCCTTCACGGCGGGGATCGACGTCTCGCAGTTCCGCTCCTTCACCGGCCTGGCCGGTACCGATGTCGATGGTGCGCGCTCGCTGCACCAGGAGCAGGAGGTGATGGATTTCCAGAACCGCACCGCGCGCCTGCTCGATGCCATCGAGGGTTGCCGCGTGCCGACCATCGCCGCGATCCAGGGGGCGTGCGTCGGCGATGGGCTGGTCATCGCCGCTGCCTGCGATCTGCGCATCTGCTCGCCGAACGCGGTGTTCGGCATGCCGATCGCGCGCACGCTCGGCAACTGCCTGTCGATGCCGGTGTTCGCACGCCTGGTCCAACTCATCGGCGCCGGCCGGCTGGCGGACATGATCTTCACCGCCCGCCTGGTCTCCGCCCAGGAGGCGCTGGCGATGGGGCTGGTGATGGAGACGCCGCTCGACGCGATCCAGCACGCCGAATATCTGGCCCGCCGCATGTTCGAACACGCGCCGCTGACGCTGCGGGCGACGCGCGAGGCGCTGCGCCGGCTGCGTCCGCGCGTGACGGTCGAGGACGGGCGCGACCTCGCCCTGAGCTGCTATCTCAGCCGCGACTTCCGCGAGGGCATCGACGCTTTCCTGCACAAGCGCCCGCCGCATTGGCGCGGCGAGTAGCGGTCGACGCCGCAACCGCCACACGGAGACCTCGATCCATGCCGGAATCCCCGCTGGCCCGCTTCAAGGTGATCGATCTGACGCGGGTGCGTGCCGGCCCCACCGCGGTGCGTCAGCTCGCCGACTGGGGCGCGGATGTCATCAAGGTCGAGAACCCCGCCGGCGGCGATGCGCTCGGCGGCGAGCGGCTCGGCCCGGACTTCCAGAATCTGCACCGCAACAAGCGCAGCATCACGCTCGATCTCAAGCAGCCCGAAGGGGTCGAGATTCTCAAGCGCCTGGTGGTCGGCGCCGACGTCCTGGTGGAGAACTACCGCCCCGACGTGAAGCACCGGCTCGGCATCGACTACGACACGCTGCGCCAGCTCAATCGGCGCCTGGTCTATGCCTCCATATCCGGTTTCGGCCAGGACGGCCCCTATCGCGATCGGCCGGGGTTCGATCAGATCGCGCAGGGCATGGGCGGGCTGATGTCGATCACCGGCCTGCCGGGACAGGGGCCGGTGCGGGTCGGCATCCCGGTGGCCGACCTCACCGCCGGCATCTTTGCCGCCATGGGCGTGCTGCTCGCCCTGCTCGAGCGCGAGGTCTCCGGCGAGGGCCAATGGGTGCAGTCCTCGCTGCTCGCCGCCCAGATCGCCATGCTCGACTTCCAGGCCGCGCGCTGGCTGATCGCGGGCGAAGTGCCGGGCCAGGCGGGCAACAACCACCCGACCTCGATCCCCACCGGCGTCTTCGCCACCCGCGACGGGCACATCAACATCGCCGCCTCCGGGCGGGAGATGTTCCAGCGCCTATGCACCGCGCTCGGCGCGCCCGAGCTCGCCGCCGACCCGGCCTATGCCACCGACAAGGACCGCTCGCGCAACCGCGACGCGCTGAACGCCGCCATCGAGGCCATCACCCGCACGCGCAGCTCGGCGGACTGGGTGGCGGCGCTGAACGCGGCGAGCGTGCCCTCGGGGCCGATCAACCGCATCGACGAGGTCTTCGCCGATCCGCAGGTGCGCCATCTCGGCATCGCCGCCCCGGTGGAGCATCCCGAGCTCGGGCGCATCGAGCTCGTCGGCCAGCCGATGACGCTGAGCCGCACCAACTGGCACCTCGACGACGCCACGCCGGCGCCGGGCGAGCACACCGACGCCGTCCTGCATGCGCTCGGCTATGGCGAGGACGACATCGCCGGCCTGCGCGCCCGCCACGTCATCTGATCGCTGTCTGCGGAGGACCCGATGGACGCGCCTCTCCTGATCGAGCCCCGCGATGGCTACACCCGGCTCGTGCTCAACCGCCCGGAGAAGATCAACGCCCTGAACGGCCCGCTGCTCGAAGCGCTGATCCGCGCGCTCGACGATGCGGCGGCCGATCCCGCCTGCCGCGCGCTGCTGATCACCGGCATGGGGCGCGGCTTCTGCGCCGGGCAGGATCTCGGCGAGGTGCCGGCAGGCAGCGCCGTCGTGCTCGATCCCGGCGCCGTCATCGAGCGGCTCTACAACCCGCTGGTCCGCCGCCTGCGCGCCATCAAGCTGCCGGTGGTCTGCGCCGTCAACGGCATCGCCGCCGGGGCCGGCGCGTCGCTGGCGCTTGCCTGCGACATCGTAATCGCCGCCCGTTCGGCGAAGTTCATCCAGGCCTTCGTGCGCATCGGCCTGGTGCCGGATTCGGGCGGCACCTTCTTCCTGCCCCATCTCGTCGGCGCCGCGCGCGCCCGCGCGCTGGCCATGCTCGGCGAGCCGGTCGGCGCCGAGCAGGCCGAGGCCTGGGGCATGATCTGGCGCGCCGTGGACGACGACGCCCTCGCCGCCGAGGCCGAGCGCCTGACCGCGCATCTCGCCACCCAGCCGACGCAGGCGATCGCGCTGATCAAGCGCGCGCTGGACGCCGCCGGGACCAACGGGCTCGACGCGCAGCTGGCCCTGGAGCGCGACCTGCAATGCGAGGCCGCGCGCACGCCGGACTGCGCCGAGGGGGTGCGCGCCTTCCTCGAGAAGCGGCCGCCGCGCTTCACCGGCCGGGCGCGATGAGCGAGCCGCCTCACGACCCGCAGGCCCACGACCCGCAGGCAATGGCGCAGGCCTGCGCCGAGGCGATGTTCCAGGACGACCACGCCAGCCAAGCGCTCGGCGTGACGCTGGACCGCATCGGCCCCGGCGCCGCGCGCGTCAGCATGGTGGTGACGGCGAACATGGTGAACGGCCACGGCCTGTGTCACGGCGGCTACATCTTCACCCTGGCCGACTGCGCCTTCGCCTATGCCTGCAACAGCTACAACGAGCGCGCCGTGGCCCGCGAAGGCGCGATCACCTTCCTGCGCCCGGCCCATCTCGGCGAGCGTCTCATCGCCGAGGCCGGCGAGCGCGTCCGCACCGGGCGCAGCGGCATCTATGACGTGCGGGTGACGCGCCACGATGGCGGCGTGATCGCCGAGTTCCGTGGCCATTCGCGCCAGATCGGGCAGCGGTTCTTCCCGGCCGAGCCGCGGCCCGGCTGAGGGGCATCCGGGCTCAGGCGGCCAGCGCCGCCACGGGGTCGGCGAGCAGGCGGAGCTTGGCCAGGCAGGTTTCGAGGTCCGCCACGCTCGCCGCCCGCGCGCCGAAGGCGATGCGCAGCGCCGGCACCGCGCCGGCCAGGACCGGCTGGCCGATCTGGCAGAGGGGCCGCGCCACCGGCCCGAGGCTGGCGCCGAGATCCTGGTTCATTTGCCGGTGGATGCGCCCGAGCGTGGCCAGGTCGAACCGCTCGCCGGCGGCGCGGTCGCGCACCGCAAAGGTGAAGATGGTCTGGTCCGGCGACGCGGGTGGAAGCAGCTCGAAGCGTGGGTCGGCGGCGAACGCGGCGCGCAGCGCGGCGGCGAGGCGGCGGCGGCGCGCCCGGTGCTCGGCTTGCGGAACCCCGGCATAGGCGCGCATTTCCGCCACCGCCGCCGCCCAGCGGCAGAGCACGCCCGGCGCGGTGTCGCTCGGTTCGCTCCCGTCGCTCGCTTCGCCCCTTGGGCCGCCGAGCCGCCGCGCGCGCGGCAGCAGCACGGCGCCAGAGAAGGGCGGTCCGCCATAGAATTTCGACCCGGTGACGAGCACCGGCCAGCCCTGCTCCAGATATCGCCGCAGCCGGGCGGCGGGCAGCCGGGCCTGGCAGGCATCGACGATGATCTCGGTGCCGGGGTGGCGGGCCTGCAGGCGCGCGGCGGCGGCCGGGCCGGGGGCGGTGAGCCCGGTCTTGGACCCGTCGATGAGATGGACGATCGTCCGTCCGCCCCCGGCGGCGATTGCGGCCGCCGTGGCCGCGGCGACGGCGGCGGGCCGGCGCGGGCTTCCGTCCGGGTCGCGCAGGGCGATGTGGCGCAGCGTCGCCTGCGGATGCGCGCCCCGCGCCGCGTCCGGCACCAGGCTGCCGGTCTCCGTGGCGGCCATCAGCACGGCGTCCCAGCGCGCGTCCGGCGCGGCGGCGGTGAGCAGCCCGGTGGCGATCCGCGCCGCGTCGGTGCCCGAGGCGGCGAGCACGGCATGGGCGATGTCGGCGACGCCGAAATGGGCCAGGATCTCGGCCGACAGCCGCTGGGCGACGGCGGCCCGCGCGGGTTCCCACCCGCGCCCTGCGGCGGCGGCGCGCAGTGCGTCGAGGCAGCTTCCGGCGGCGGCGAACCCGGCCGCGGAGACGGTGGAGGCGGTGCAGGACCCGAACCCGATCACCGCGCGCGGCCACGGCGCGCAGCCATAGCGGTCGAGGCCCGTCACCGGGTCCGGCGTCAGGCGCGCATCGCCATCCGCACCCAGCAGGCGCTCGATGTCGGCGGTGTCGGCCACATGCGCGGACATGCAGCCATGAGACCATCAAGAGGTTAGCAGGAGGCAAACGCCGGCTGCACTTCCCCGCCACGGAGCCCGCCGCTATAGGCGGGCGGCGAGAGACACGGCCGAAGCGAAGGCCAGAGCAAGGTGAGGACGGCGCATGCTGAACCTGGAGCCAAGCGTCATTGCCACCCGCGACGGCCGGCTGGGGCGGATCGTGCTCAACCGCCCGAAATCATTGAACGCGCTCGACCCGCAGATGATCCGCCTGATCGACGGCGCACTGGCCGCCTGGCGCGATGATCCCGCGGTGCACGCGGTGGTGATCGAGGGTGCCGGCGGGCGGGCCTTCTGCGCCGGCGGCGACATCCGGGCGGTGCGCGCGCACGCGCTGGCCGGCGAGACGGACGCGGTGGAGGCGTTCTTCGCCGCCGAATATGCCCTCAACGGCGTCATCGCCGCCTACCCCAAGCCCTATGTCGCGCTGGTGGACGGCATCTGCATGGGCGGCGGCATCGGCGTGTCCGTGCACGGACGCTACCGGGTCGCCACCGAGGCGGCGCAATTCGCCATGCCGGAGACGGCGATCGCCTTCTTTCCCGATGTCGGCGCCAGCCACTTCCTGCCACGCCTGCCCGGCCGGCTCGGCCTCTATCTCGGCCTCACGGGGACGCGCATGAACGGCGCGGATGCGGTCCATGCCGGGCTCGCGACCCATTTCGTGCCCCGCGAGCGGCTGCCGGCGCTGTCGCGTGCGCTGGCCGATGAGGGCGTCGCCGTGCTGGCGGAATTCGCCGCGCCGCTGCCGCCCTTTTCGCTGGCGCCGCACCGCGCCGCGATCGACCGCTGCTTCGCCGCGCCCAGCCTGGCCGCGATCCGCGCCGCGCTCGCCGCCGAGGGCACCGATTTCGCGGCCGAGACGCTGGCGACGCTCGATCGCATGTCGCCGTCCTCGCTCGCCTGGTCGTTCGCCATCGTCCGCCACGGCGCCGAGCGCTCGCTGGCGCAGTGCCTTGCCGCGGAACTGGCGCTGACCCGCCATGTCACCCAGCATCCGGACTTCGCCGAGGGCGTGCGGGCGATGGTGGTGGACAAGGACCGCACCCCGCGCTGGTCCCCGGCGGAGCTCGCGGCGGTGGATCTGGCCGGGATCCAGGCCTGGATGGGCGCCTGAGGGCGGCTCAGCCGTCGGCGGCGCGGAAGCCGCCGACGCCGCGCTCGATCGCGGTGACGTGGGCGGGGGTGAACCCGCTCGGGTCGGGCAGGCCGCAGGAATGGGCGATGATCTCGACCTCCTCGCGCACCCGGGTCGCGTAGCGCGCCACGCGCACCCCTTTGTCGGTCGGGTCGAGCCCCGCGATCAGGCGCGGGTCGGCCGCCGTCACCCCCGTCGGGCACTGGCCGCTGCCGCACTTCATCGCCTGGATGCAGCCGAGGCTGAACATGAAGCCGCGCGCGCTGACCACGAAATCCGCCCCCATGCACAGCGCCCAGGCGACCTTGTCCGGGGTGATCAGTTTGCCGGAGGCGACGATGCGCAGGCGATCGACCAGCCCGTGCCGCGCCCGCGCCGCCGCCACCACGGGCAGCGCCTCGGTGATCGGCAGGCCGACATAATCGATCAGCGGCGCCGGCGCCGCGCCGGTGCCGCCCTCGCCGCCATCGACCTGGACATAGTCGGGGCAGTGCTCCGGATGCGCGACGCAGTCGGCGAACCAGGCATCGAGGAAGTCCAGGCCGCCGACGACGAATTTCACCCCGACCGGCTTGCCGGACAGGCGCCGCAGCCGGTCGATGAAGCCCCCGAGCGTCTCGATACTGTCGATGTCGCGGTGCCGGTTCGGGCTGATACTGTCCTGGCCCGCCGGAATGCCGCGGATGGCGGCGATCTCCGGCGTCACCTTGGCGCCGGGGAGGATGCCGCCCTTGCCCGGCTTGGCACCCTGGGCCAGCTTGACCTCGAACATCTTCACTTCCGGCCGGGCGGCGATCTCGCGCACCCGCGCCTCGGAGAGCTCCCCGGCCGCGTCGCGCACGCCGTATTTCGCCGTGCCGATCTGCATCACCACGTCGCACCCGCCCTCGAGATGATAGGGCGCGAGCCCGCCCTCGCCGGTGGCGAGCCAGATGCCGGCCTGCTTCGCCCCGCGCGAGAGCGCGCTGACCGCGGCGTGGCTGAGGGCGCCGTAGCTCATGCCGCTGATGTTGAAGAAGCTGCGCGCGAGATAGGGTTCCCGGCAGGCGCCGGGCCCCGCGGCGATGCCGATCTGCTTGCCGGGGAAGGACCGCTTCTCCTCCTCGAGCACCGGGAACGGGTGGTTGCGGAAGACGAACGCCGGCACGTTCTCGCTGCCGAAGCTGACGAGGTTCGAGACGCCCTTGGCCGAGCGATAGACCCAGGAGCGTTCCAGCCGGCTGAACGGCCGCTCCGCCCAGTCCGGCAGGTAATGGTACTGGCGCATATATTCGCCCCAGGTCTCGGCGAAATAGCGGACATGGCCGATGACCGGGTAGTTGCGCAGGATGGTGTGCTGGGTCTGCCGCCGGTCGCGCACATAGAGCGCGGCCAGGCCCGCGACCGGCAGACCGAGCAGGGCGAGGGAGAGCGGCATTGCGGTTCCCCGATGAGCACGCGGCGTATTGCCAGCCCTCAAGATAGGCGGCGAGGGACGAATAACCCGTTATCGTGACGAAGGATTCATCGGCCGCACAGGGGCGGCGGCGTCAGAAGCCCTCGAGCACGATCTTGCCGCGCGCCTGCCCGCTCTCGATCAGCGCATGCGCGCGCAGCAGGGCCTTCGCCTCGATGCGCCCGAAATGCTCGGCGACCGGGCTCTTCAGCCTGCCCTCCTCGAGCAGGGCGGCGACGCGGTTGAGCAGATGCTGCTGCTCGATCATGTCCTCGGTCTCGAAGGAGGAGCGGGTGAACATGCCCTCCCAGTGCAGCGACACCGATTTCGGCTTCAGCTCCAGAATGTCGATGCCGCGCGGATCGTCGATCAGGCCGATGCGGCCCTGCGGGCGGATGGATTTCACCATCGCCGGGAAATGCTGCTCGCTGGCGTTGGTGCAGAAGATGAGATCGACGCTCTTCGCCCCCTCGGCGGCGAGCTGGGCGGGAATGTCGCGGCGATGGTCGATCACCGTGTGCGCGCCCAGCTCCAGGCACCAGGCGCGGGTTTCCGGCCGGCTCGCGGTGGCGATCACGCGCAGCGGCGTGAGCTGGCGGGCGAGCTGGATCGCCATCGAGCCGACCCCGCCGGCGCCGCCGATGATCAGCAGCGTGCCCGCCGCCGGGCCGAGCTTGCCGATCGCCAGGCGGTCGAACAGCATCTCCCAGGCGGTGATGGCGGTCAGCGGCACCGCCGCCGCCTCGCTCCAGGACAGGCGCCGCGGCCGGCGGCCGACGATGCGCTCGTCCACCACCTGCAGCTCGGCGTTGCTGCCGGCGCGGAGGATGGAGCCGGCGTAGAACACCTCGTCGCCGAGGCCGAAATGCGCCACGTCCGGGCCCAGCCCGCGGACGATGCCGGCGGCATCGAAGCCGAGGATGCGCGGCTCGCCCACCGGGTCCGCGGCGCGGCGCAGCTTGGTGTCGACCGGATTGACCGAGACGGCCTTCACCTCCACGAGCAGGTCCCGCCGGTGCGGCAGCGGGTCCGGCAGGTCGAGATCGAGGAGCGCGTCCTCGGCGGTGACGGGCCGGCAATGGGTGTAGGCGACGGCTTTCATCTTGGCCTCTCCTCCCGGCTTCGTGCCCCGTTCAGGGGATCGGTGGAACAGACATCGGCAGCCGCCAGCGTGATCGCAAGGGAGGGGCCGGGCGCTCGGTGTCAGCCGATGCGGAGCAGGGTCGGGCCCTCCTGCCGGAGCCAGGCCATGGCCGCGCCGGCCTGCGGCGCCAGCGTGCCGACCAGCGACCAGAAGCGCGGGCCATGGTTCATGTGGCGCAGATGGGCGACCTCGTGCGCGGCGACATAGTCCTGCACGAAGGGCGGGGCCATCACCAGGCGCCAGGAGAAGGCCAGGCTGCCGTCCGGCGAGCAGCTCCCCCAGCGGCTGCGGGTGTCCTTCACGCTCACCCGCCGCGGCATCGGCAGGCCGGCGGCGCTGGCTTTCGCCGCCACCAGGGGGACGAACCGCCGGCGCGCCTCGGCGCGGAGGAAATCGCCGACGCGGCGGGCGAGGAAGGCGCGGTCGCCGGTGACGCACAGCGCGCCGGGCTCGATCCAGGCGCCGCCGGCGGCGTGGGGGCGATGGCAGATGCGGTGCGGCAGGCCGTCGATCGGCACCGCGATGCCGTCGGCGAAGCACAGCGCGCTGGGCAGCGCCGCCAGCCGCTCCGCGACCCAGGCGGCGTGATCCATGAGCAGCGCCATGCCGGCACCGCGCCCGGCCCGCGGCGGCAGCGTCACCACCACGGTGCCGCTGCGCGGGTCGATGCGCAGGCTGATCCGCCGGGCCCGGCGGTTGCGTCGCCAATGGACCGCGGCGGGGCCATGCGGCAGGGCCAGGATCTCGGGCGCCTCTTGCAATGGCATGCCGCAAACATGCCGGGAACCGCACCGGTGTTCAATGCTCAAGCTGCGGCTTTCGCCGCCGGGATCAAGCCGCGGCCTCCGCCGCTGGGATCAAGCCGCGGCCTCCGCGCCGGATTGCGTTCCCGCGTATGCTGTGGCTCCATGGTTGCGCGACCGGGATGGTCACGTCCTGGCGCGCCGGCCCTCCCGCCGCCGGGCCGGGCCTGTGGCAGACACCCTGGCGGGACCGCGCCCAAGGGAGACTGGCTTCGTTGAGCCTCGCATCGATCTTCTGCGTCTCGCAGCCGCGCTCGGGGCATCATGTCCTGGAGATGATGCTGCGCGCCGCGCTCGGCCAGCGCTTCCACTATTGCGAGTTCTACACCGAGCCGGGCTGCTGCGGCGCCATTCCCTGCCGCCGGCGCGGCGAGTTCGCCGCCGAGCATGTCCTGTTCATGCAGAAGAGCCACGACCTCCGGCTCCAGGACCCGGTGCCGGCGGATGTCGACGTGGTGCTGGTGCAGATCCGCGAGCCCACCCTGCGCGCGCTCTCCAACTATGAGCTGGACCTGCGGTTCCACGGCCTCACCCACACGCGCGAATACCTCGAATACTTCCTCGCCGCCGAAGCGTTCTACACCGTCGGCTTCAGCGAGAAATGGCTGGTCCAGCCGGTCGCGCGCCGGCTGGTGCTGAAATACGAGGACCTGATCGGCGATCCGCGCCGCGCGCTGGAATGGGTGTTCGCGGCCGCGCGCCTGCCGCCGGCCGAATCGGCGCTGCAGGCCGGCGCCGCCGAGGTGCGCTACTCGTCCATCGACCGGTCGGATTTCACCGCCCGCACGCTCGCCGGCAGCCGCTTCTTCGACCAGGCGCTGTTTGCCGAGTTCGTTTCGCTGGTCTGGCGGGATGCGCGCTATCTCGGCTACGGGCCCTGGACCAGCCCGGATGTGCCGGCCGGGCGGCTGAGCGCGATCTACGAGGCGCTGCGGGCCGCCAGCCGGCGCGATTTCGCCCGCGTCGCCGCCGTCCTGGAGCCGTTTCTCGCGGCGCCGGACGCATGGCCGGCGCTGCGCCAGATGCACGCCGACGCCCTGCACGAACTCGGCCAGGTGGCGCAGAGCCGCGCCGCCCTGGAGGCGCTGGTCGCCGACCGGCCGGATTATCTCGATGCCTATCTCGCGCTGGCCATGCGGGCCTCGGCGCGTGGCGACGTCGAGGCGGCGCGGGCCCATATCCGCGCCGGCGTCACCCGCACCGGCGGCGTCGCGCGGGCGCGCGAATTCGTCACTCTCGACTGGCCGGACGCCGAACTGCTCGCCTGGCTCGGCGCGCCGGCCGAGGGGGTGACGCGCGAGGAGGTGGCGGCGGCCTATCGCTGGATCTTCGGCCGGGAGCCGGAGTCCGAGGCCGCGTTCGCCGCCCACCAGCGCTGCCTCGGCGCCGCCGATCTGCGGCGGACGCTGCTGCAATCGAGCGAGTTCCGCACCGTCTATCCGCAACTCATGGCCCGGCCACCGGCGGTGTGGCGCAGCAGCGAGCCGGGCGCGGTCGCCGCGGCGGACGTCCAGGGCGCCTTTTACTGGATCCTCGGCCGCGCGCCGGAGTCCGACGCGGTCATCCAGGCGCATCTCGCCTGCGGCTCGGTCGGCGACCTGCGCCGCGTGCTGTTCGCCTCGGCGGAGTTCCGCACCGCCAACGGCTTCGGCGTGGTCCAGGCGGCCGAGTAGCGGGCCGGCGACCCGGGCCGTGCTCTAGCGCTGGGCCGGCACCGGGATCGGCTCGTCGTCGAACCGCTTCCAGCGATAGATCACGGCCGAGACGACCCAGCACAGCGCGAAGACGCCGATCACCACGAAGCCGAAATCGGCGAGGTCGTCGTTCATGCGCCCGACCAGACGCCAGAACCCGTCATCGAGCCCGAGCTGGTCGCCGATCAGGCCGAGCGCCTCGATGCCGCCGATCAGCACCGCGACCACCACCGAGGCGGCGGTGATGGTGAGATTGTACCAGAGCTTGCGCATCGGCTTGACGAATGCCCAGCCATAGGCGCCGACCATCATCGCGCTGTCGGCCGTATCGACCAGCGCCATGCCGGCGGTGAAGAGGGCGGGGAACACCAGCGTCTGCCAGGGGGAGAGGCCCGCCGCGGCCTCGGTGGCGGCGATGGCGAGCAGCCCGACCTCGGTCGCGGTGTCGAACCCGAGGCCGAACAGGAAGCCGATCGGGAACATGTGCCAGCTCTTGGTGACCAGCCGGAACAGCGGGCGGAACAGCCGCGCCAGCAGGCCGCGGCCGGCCAGCAGCATGTCCAGATCGTCCTCGCTCAGCTCGCCGCCGCGCCGAACCATGCGGAAGCTCCGCCAGATGCCGCGCAGCACGGCGATGTTGGCGAGCGCGATGGCGAGCAGGAACACGGACGACACCACGGTGCCGACGACCCCGCCGATCGCCTTCGCCGCCTCCAGATTCTCCTTGAGCGCCGAGGTCGTGGCGGCGATGACGACGGCGGCGAGGACCACCACCGCCGAGTGGCCGAGCGAGAAGAACAGGCCCACCGCTGCCGGCTGGCGGCGCTGCTGCATGAGCTTGCGCACGACATTGTCGATGGCGGCGATGTGGTCGGCATCGACGGCGTGGCGCAGCCCGAAAATCCAGGCCAGGAACGCAGTGCCGAGCAGCGTCGGGTGGCCGGCGAAGGCGACCCAGGCCCAGAGCCACGCGATCAGGTTGGCGGCCACGAGCCCAGCGCCGAGGAGACCGACGAAGCGGCCGAGCGGGCGCGGAGTGCTCATGGCCAACTCGCTCATCACGTCCTCCCCTGGTCTCGTTACGCTCGATGTTCCCCCATCACGGCGCCGGCCGCAAGCCCAGCGTCGCCTCCAGACTGTCGCGGATGAAGCCGACCAGCGGGGAGACCAGGGCCATGCGCCCGCCGGCATCGCCGAAGACCGCCATGTCCGCGGTGCCGAGCCGCGGCAGGGCGGGCAGTTCGCGCAGCCCGGGCGGCAGCGTCGAGCGGCTGAGCACGGTCACCGCCAGCCCGGCCTGCACCGCGGCGATCACCCCGAGCAGGCTGGCCGAGGTATAGACGACCTCGTTGGCGATGTTGGCCCGCGCCAGCGTGGTCAGCGCCCGGTCGCGGAACATGCAGCCGGCCGGCAGCATCGCCAGCCGCAGCGACAGGCCGGCATCGGCCGGATCGGCGAGCTCGAACCCCTCGGCAGCGACCCAGACCAGCGTTTCGGTGGAGATCAGCGTGCCGGATTGCTCGCCGTCGCGGCGCTTGGCGATGGCGAGGTCGAGGGCGCCGCGCTCGCAGGCCGCGCGCAGCTCCTGGCTGCGGCCGACTTCCACCTCCAGATGCAGGTCCGGATAGGTGTGGGCGAAGCGGGAGAGAATGCCGGCGAGCTGCTGCGGCACGAAATGGTCGGCGACGCCGAGCCGCAGCCGCCCGCGCACCGGCGCCGCGATCATCCGCCGCACCGCTTCGTCGTTCAGCGCCAGCAGCCGGCGCGCATAGACCTGCAGCACCTCGCCATCCGCGGTCAGCGACAGGGCGCGGCTGGTGCGCTCGAACACGCGCTTGCCGAGCAGATCCTCGAGCCGCTTGATCTTGAGGCTGATGGCCGACTGGGTCAGGCCCAGCGCGTGACCGGCCGCCGTGAATCCACCCTCCGCGACGACGGTCGCGAAGCAACGCAGCAGATCGATATCGAGATCGGGATACCGCATCGGCCGGGCCTCCGCCGTCCAGCGTAATGGAGGCCCAGCCTGTGATCAAACGCGCCTCGGATCAAACGCGCCCCGGATCAAACGCGCCCGGGTCTAGGTGTTGTCGAAATCGCCGCCGCCGCTGTCGAGGTCGGAGCTGGTGTCGAATCCCGGGTCGCTGCTCGCGGCGTCGCTCCAGCCGGCACCGGGATCGGGATCGGGACCGGGGGCGCTGGTGTCGAGGCTGGCGTCGTTGCGGGCGCTGTCCCACGGGTTGGCGCTGGCCGCCGGGTCCGCGGCCGCCCCCCAAGGGCTCGCCGCCGCACCGCCGCCGAACCCGCCGGAGGCGAACCCCTCGGTTCCGCCGGCGAGGGCGCGATGCGGCGAGAACAGGTCCATCAGCGCGTTGCCGACCACCATGCCGCCGGCCACCCCGGCCGCCGTGGTCAGCGCCGAGCCGAGAAAGCCCGAGCCCGGGCGCTGGAACATCCCCGGCTGGAAACCCGGCGCATATTGCGGCGGCGGCGCGTATTGCTGCTGCTGGGCCTGCTGGGCGGCAAACGGCGGCGGCTGCTGCGGCTGCTGCGGCTGGCCGCCGCCGAACAGGCCGCCGAAGAAGCCGCGTCCGGCCTGCGGCTGGGCGGCGGCGGCCTGCGCGCGCTGCTGCGCCTGGTCCAGCTCCCACTCCAGCCGTTTGATGCGGTTCTGCGCCTCGGCCAGGGCGTGTTCCTGCACGAAGGCGGTCTGCGTCATGCGGTAGCGCGCTTCCGGGTAGCGCGTGAACAGATCGCCGATCAGCGCATCGGCCTCCGGATCGACCGGGGGCAGGGGTGGGGCGGCCCCGGGCACCGAGCCGGCGGCGGCACGGCCGCTGATCCGCTCGACGAAGCGGGTGATGAGGTCGCGCTCTTCGTTGGTCATGGTTGGGTCCTGCCTGGCGTGAAGCGACGCCCGCACGATGTGGCAGCGGCGCCGCGCCGCTTCAAGCGGCGCCGCTTGCCGGCCCCGCTTGCCGCCATTGGGGCTCGCCCCTATGGTGCGCCGCCCATTGCGGGTTCGCTCTCGTTTTTTATCGCGCAGCCTGATCGTCCCGATGCCCGCCACGCGCCCGCCCAGTTTCCAGGATCTCATCCTGCGCCTGTCCGCGTTCTGGGCCGGGCAGGGCTGCGCGCTGCTGCAGCCCTACGACATGGAGGTCGGCGCCGGCACGTTCCATCCGGCGACGACGCTGCGCGCGCTCGGCCCGAAGCCCTGGCGGGCGGCCTATGTCCAGCCCTCGCGCCGCCCCGCCGACGGGCGGTATGGCGAGAATCCGAACCGGCTGCAGCATTATTACCAGTTCCAGGTGATCCTGAAGCCGACGCCGGAGGATCCCCAAGCGCTGCTGCTGGCGAGCTACCGCGCCCTCGGCATCGAGCCGCTCGCCCACGATATCCGCTTCGTCGAGGACGATTGGGAGAGCCCGACGCTGGGCGCCTGGGGGCTGGGCTGGGAAGTCTGGTGCGACGGCATGGAGGTGACGCAGTTCACCTATTTCCAGCAGGTCGGCGGCATCGCCTGCGCGCTGCCCTCGGTGGAGCTCACCTACGGGCTGGAGCGGCTGGCGATGTATGTGCAGGGCGTGGACAATGTTTTCGATCTCGATTTCAACGGCGCCGGGCTGACTTATGGCGACGTGTTCCTGCGCGCCGAACGTGAATACAGCGCGCACAACTTCGAGCACGCCGATACGGCGATGCTGGCGCGCCATTTCGAGGACGCCGAGCGCGAGTGCGCCGCGCTGCTCGCCCACGGGCTCGCCCTGCCGGCCTATGACCAGTGCATCAAGGCCAGCCACCGGTTCAACCTGCTCGACGCGCGCGGGGTGATCAGCGTCGCCGAGCGCGCCGCCTATATCGGGCGGGTGCGGGCGCTGGCGAAGCGCTGCTGCGAGGCCTGGCTCGCCGGCGAGGAGGGTGCCGTCGCCGGCCGGCCGGCCGGCGGGGAGGCCACCGGTGGCTGAGTTGCTGCTGGAACTGTTCAGCGAGGAAATCCCCGCCCGCATGCAGGCGGACGCCGCCGCGGCGCTGGCGCGGGCCGTGGCCGCCGACCTCGCCCTGCTGCATCCGCGCGCGCTGCGCAGCTTCCATTCGCCGCGGCGGATCGCCGTCGCCGCCGAACTCGACGCCCTGGTGCCGGCGAGCGAGACCATCGAGCGCGGCCCGCGTCGCGGCGCGCCGGAGGCGGCGCTGGCCGGGTTCCTGCGCAAGCACACCGCCGCGCGGGAGGATGTCAGCGCGGAGGGCGATTACTGGGTGCTGCGCCGCACCCATGCCGCCCGCGCCGCCGGCGACCTGGTCGCGAGCGCGATCCCCGCCATCCTGCGCCGCTTTCCCTGGCCGAAATCCATGCGCTGGGACGCCAGCGCCTTCCCCTGGGTGCGGCCGCTGCGGCGCATTCTCTGCCTGCTCGATGGCGCCGTGGTGCCGTTCGATCTGCGCGAGGGCGAGGATGACGGCCACGGGCTCGCCGCCGGCGATCACACCGAGGGGCACCGGTTCCTGGCCCCGGGCGCGTTCCACGTTCTCGGCGCCGCCGACTGGCAGGCCAAGCTGCGCGCGCGGCAGGTGCTCGCCGATGCCGAGGAGCGCCGCGAGGCGATCCGCGCCGGGCTCGCCGATCTCGCCGCCGCGCGCGGGCTGACGATCGTGCCGGACGAAGCCCTGCTCGACGAGGTGACCGGCCTCGTCGAGTGGCCGGTGCCGCTCATCGGGCGGATCGATGCCGCGTTCATGGACCTGCCGCCCGAAGTGATGCAGGTCTCGATGCGGGTGAACCAGCGCTATTTCGCCACCCGCCACGCCGACGGCACGCCGGCGCCGGCCTTCGCCTTCATCGCCAACATTGCGGCGGCGGATGGCGGCGCGGCGATCGTCGCCGGCAACGAGCGGGTGCTGCGGGCGCGGTTCGCCGACGCCCGGCATTTCTGGGACCTGGACCGGAAGGCGCGGCTCGCCGACCGGGTCGAGGCGCTGGAGGCGATCACCTTCCACGCCAGACTCGGCAGCCAGGGCGCGCGGGTGCGCCGGCTGGAACGGCTGGCCGCGCGCATCGCCGGGACGATCGGCGCCGACCCGCTGCTGGCCGCCGAGGCGGCGCGGCTGGCCAAGGCCGACCTCACCACCGGAATGGTCGGCGAGTTCCCCGAGCTGCAGGGCGTGATGGGGCGCTACTACGCGCGCCACGACGGCGCCCCGCCCGCCGTTGCCGACGCCATCCGCGACCATTACCTGCCCAGAGGCCCGACCGATCCGGTGCCGACGGCGCCGGTCTCGATCGCCGTCGCGCTGGCGGACAAGTTCGATCTCGTCGCCGGCTTCTTCGCCATCGGTGAGCCGCCGACCGGCTCGGCGGACCCCTACGCCCTGCGGCGGGCGGCGCTCGGCATCATCCGCAGCATCCGCGAGAACGGCCTGCGGCTGCGGCTGCGCCCGCTGATCGAAGCCGCCGCACACGGGCTGCCGGCGGCGCCACCGGTGGATGCCATCCTCGCCTTCCTGCACGAGCGCCTGCGCGTGCAGTTGCGCGGCGAGGGGCTGCGCCATGACATCGTCGCCGCCGCGCTGGCGAGCGCGGGCGTGGATGACGACCTCGTGGTGCTCGCCCGCCGGGCCGAGGCCGTCGCCGGCCTGCTCGGCACGCCGACGGGGGCGGACCTGCTCACCGCCTATCGGCGCGCGGCCAATATCCTGCGCATCGAGGAGAAGAAGGACGGGCCGCACGACGGCCAGGCGGATCCGGCGCTGTTCCGTGAACCGGAAGAAGGCGGCCTCGACGAGACCCTCACCACCGCGCTGGCCGCGATCCAGGCGGCGGTGCAGGTCGAGCGCGTCGAGGACGAGGTCCGTGCCATGGCGGCGCTGCGCGGGCCGATCGATGTGTTTTTCGAGCAGGTGACGGTCAACGATGCCGATCCCGCACTACGCCGGAATCGGCTAAAGCTGCTTTCACAGATCCGTCGCACCATGAATCGATTCGCCGATTTTTCCATGATCGAGGGTTGAAGGAGCGCCTGATGACCAAGTGGGTCTACAGCTTCGGCGCCGGCCGCAACGAGGGCCGCGCGGATATGCGCAACCTGCTCGGCGGCAAGGGCGCCAACCTGGCCGAAATGGCCGTGATCGGCCTGCCGGTGCCGCCCGGGTTCACGATCACGACCGAGGTCTGCACCGCCTTCTACGACAATGACCGCACCTACCCCGCGGATCTCACCGAACAGGTGCGCGCGGCGATGGTCGGCATCGAGACCGCGGTCGGGCTGAAATTCGGCGACAAGCACCACCCGCTGCTGGTCTCCGTCCGCTCCGGCGCGCGCGTCTCCATGCCGGGGATGATGGACACGGTGCTCAATCTCGGCCTCAACGACCTCACCGTGCAGGGTCTGGCCGAGGCCGCCAACGACGCCCGGTTCGCCTGGGACAGCTACCGCCGCTTCATCCAGATGTACGGCTCGGTCGTGCTCGGGGTCGATCACCACCGGTTCGAGGAGATCATCGACCACGTCAAGCTGGACGAGGGGCTGACCGAGGATACCGCGCTCACCGCCCAGGACTGGCACCGCGTCGTCGATGGCTACAAGGACATGGTCGAGGCCGAGACCGGCAAGCCGTTCCCGCAGGATCCGGAGGAGCAGCTGTGGGGCGCCATCGGCGCGGTGTTCGGGTCGTGGATGAACCCGCGCGCCAACACCTATCGCCGCCTGCACGACATCCCCGCCGACTGGGGCACCGCGGTCAATGTCCAGGCCATGGTGTTCGGCAACATGGGCACCGACTGCGCCACCGGCGTCTGCTTCACCCGCGACCCCTCCACGGGCGAGAACGTCTTCTACGGCGAATATCTGGTCAACGCGCAGGGCGAGGACGTCGTCGCCGGCATCCGCACGCCGCAGCCGCTCTCCGCCGCCCACGTCAAGCCGGGCGAGGTCAGTCTCGAACAGGCCATGCCCGCCGCCTACGCCGAGCTGTGCCGCGTGCGCGAGACGCTGGAACAGCACTATCGCGACATGCAGGACATCGAGTTCACGGTGCAGCAGCACCGGCTGTACATGTTGCAGACCCGCAACGGCAAGCGCACCGCGGCGGCGGCGCTGCGCATCGCCGTCGAGATGGCGCGCCAGGGGCTGATCGACGAGAACGAGGCGGTGCGGCGGGTCAACCCGGCCTCGCTCGACCAGTTGCTGCACCCGACGCTGGATCCGAAAGCGCCGCGCACGCTGCTGGCCAAGGGCCTGCCGGCGAGCCCGGGCGCGGCCACCGGCGCCATCGTCTTCAATGCCGACGAGGCGCAGAGCCGGGCCGCCAAGGGCGAGGCGGTGGTGCTGGTGCGCATCGAGACCAGTCCGGAGGATATCCACGGCATGCACGCCGCGCGCGGCATCCTCACCACCCGCGGCGGCATGACCAGCCACGCCGCGGTGGTGGCGCGCGGCATGGGCCGGCCGTGCGTCGCCGGCGCCGGCGGCATCGTCGTCGATTACAGCGCCCAGACCCTCTCGGCCGGCGGTCAGACCCTGCGCGCCGGGGACACCATCACCCTCGACGGCGCCTCCGGCGAGGTGCTGGCCGGGTCGGTGGCGATGATCGAGCCGACGATGTCGGGCGATTTCGCGACGCTGATGGAATGGGCCGACAAGGCGCGCCGGCTGCGCATCCGCGCCAACGCGGAAACCCCGCTCGATGCCGAGACGGCGCGCAAGTTCGGCGCCGAGGGCATCGGCCTGTGCCGCACCGAGCACATGTTCTTCGAGCCCGAGCGGATCGGCGCAGTGCGCCAGATGATCATGGCGCAGGACGAGACCGGGCGCCGCGCCGCGCTGGAGAAGCTGCTGCCGTTCCAGCGGCAGGATTTCATCGCGCTGTTCCGCATCATGGCCGGGCTGCCCGTCACCATCCGCCTGCTCGACCCGCCGCTGCACGAATTCCTGCCGCACACCGACGAGGAACTGGCCGAGGTCGCCGCCGCCGCCGGCGTCGGGCTCGAGGCCATGCGCCGGCGCGGCATGGAACTCGCCGAGGCGAACCCGATGCTCGGACATCGCGGCTGCCGGCTCGGCATCACCTACCCGGAAATCTATGAAATGCAGGCGCGCGCCATTTTCGAGGGCGCGCTGGCGGTCGCGGCGGAAACCGGCCAGGCGCCGGTGCCGGAGATCATGATCCCGCTGGTCGGCATCCGCCGGGAGCTGGAAATCACCCGCGCCATCGTCGAGCGCGTGGCCAAGGAAGTGTTCACCGCGGCCGGACGCACGCTGGTCTATAGCGTCGGCACCATGATCGAGCTGCCGCGCGCCGCGCTGATCGCCGACGCCATCGCCGAGACCGCCGATTTCTTCAGCTTCGGCACCAACGACCTGACCCAGACGACGTTCGGCCTGTCCCGCGACGATGCCGGGAAATTCCTGCCGCGCTATGTCGAACTCGGCATCCTGCCCAAGGACCCGTTCGTCTCGCTCGACCGCGACGGTGTCGGGGCGCTGGTGCGTCTGGCCTCCGAGAAGGGGCGGCACACCCGTCCCGGCATCAAGCTCGGCATCTGCGGCGAGCATGGCGGGGATCCGTCGTCGATCGCCTTCTGCGAGGAGGTCGGGCTCGACTACGTCTCCTGCAGCCCCTACCGCGTCCCGGTCGCTCGTCTCGCCGCGGCGCAGTCCGCACTCGGAAGCACGGCGGACCGCACCGCCTGACACGGATGCGAGTGGCGACGGGGCGCGCATGGCGGCACACAGCCGGGGCGTGCAGTCGGTCGAGGTGGCGGGGCGGATCCTCGCCGCGCTGACCGCCCATGCCGGGCCGATGATGCTGCGCGACCTCGCCGCGGCAGCGGCGGTGACCCCGGCGCAGGCGCATGCCTACCTGGTCAGCCTGCGCAAGCTCGAACTGGTCGAGCAGGAAGCGGATGGCAGCCGCTACCGGCTGGGCCCGTTCGCCCTGCGCATGGGCCTCGCCCGGCTGCGCGTCTCCGACCCGCTGCGCATGGCCGCGGACATGATCGGCACGCTCTCGGACCGGCTCGGCCTGATGATGACGATCACGGTCTGGGGCGACCATGGGCCAACGGTGGTGCGGGTGCACGAAGCGGCGACGCAGGTGCACGCCAACCTGCGCGCCGGCTCGGTGTTCGCACTGACCGGCACGGCGACCGGCTGGGTGTTCGCCGCCTTCGCGCCGCCCGACCTGGTGGAGGCGATGATCGGCGCCGAGATGGCCGACCCGCGCCACAGCCAGCGCGTCGCCGCCGGCATGTCGCTGGCCGACGTCCGCGCCGAGGTCGCGCGGGTGCGGGTGGATCTCTATGCCACGACGGACGGGCGGCCGATCCCCGGCATCGCCGCCATCGCGGTGCCGGTGTTCGACCATAGCGGCCAGCTTCAGCTCGTGATCACCGCCATCGGTCCTTCGGGAATGGTGGATCGCAGCCACGCCTCCGCCCAGGTGGCGACGCTGGTCGCTGCGGCGCGGGAACTCTCCGAGCGTCTGGGCTACGCGCCGGCCGGGGGGGAGACGGCGCCGGCCATGTGATGGGCGGCGATGAACCCGAAGGTCATCGCCGGGCCCAGCGTGATGCCGCCGCCGGGATAATTGCCGCCCATGATGCTGGCGAGATCGTTGCCGGCGGCATAGAGCCCGGGGATCGGCGCGCCGGACCGATCCAGCACCCGCGCGTGCTCGTCGCCGCGCAGCCCGTCGAACGTGCCGAGATCGCCCGGCACCAGCTTCAGCGCATAGAACGGCCCGGTTTCGATCGGCCCGACGCAGGGATTGGGGGTCCGCGACGGGTCCCCGAGATAGCGGTTGTAGGCGGTGCTGCCGCGGCCGAAGGCGGCATCCTCGCCGCGCCGCGCGCCCTCGTTGTAGTCGGCGACGGTGCGTGTCAGCGCGCCCGCGTCGATGCCGGCGCGGGAGGCGAGTTCGGCCAGGGTCCGCCCGCGCTGGAGGTAGCCGGAGCGCACATAGGGCGAGATCGGCACCGGGAAGGGCTTGGCGAAGCCCAGCCCGTAGCGGCGGATGGTCGGGTGGTCCACGATCAGGAACGCTTCGTAGGCGGCCTGGTCCTGGCAGGCCCGGACCATCGCCTGGACGAAATCGTGATAGGAGTCCGCCTCGTTGACGAAGCGGACGCCGGCGCGGGTGACGGCGATGACGCCGGGCTTGGCGCGGTCGACGAAATGGGGGAACACGCCGATGGTTCCGTCCCGATGCGGCACCCGTGAGACGGGCACCCAGGCGGCGGCGTTCGGCAGCCGATCCTCGATCGCGGCCCCGACCTGCTCGCCGAGACGCAGCCCGTCGCCGGTATTGCCCGGCGGCGCCGGCGAGACATGCTCGAGCCCGGTCGGCGCATGACGGAACAGCGCCTTGCGGCGTTCGACATCCTGCGGGAAGCCGCCGCAGGCGAGCACGACGCCGCGCCGGGCCATGACGCGCAGCATCCGCCCCTCGCGCTCGACCAGCGCGCCGGTGACGGCGCCGTTCTCGGCCAGCACCGCGCGCACCGGCGCGCTGGTCCAGATCGGCACGCCGAGATCGAAGGCGGACTTGGCCAGCCGCGCCGCCAGCGCGTTGCCGTTGGCCAGGCGCATGGCCCGCCCGTGCACGGCGCGCTCGCGGGCATAGCGCGCGAGCAGGCGGGCGACATAGGCGGCCGAGACCACGGAGCGGGTGACGTTGAAGAAGTGCAGCAGCTCCTTGCCCGAGCCGATCATCATGCCGAGGAACGTGATCTCGCGCAGCGGCGGGCGCAGCCGGGCGACCTCGGCGCCGAGGGCGGTGGCATCGAACGGCGCGGCGCAGATCGAGCGTCCGCCCTCGGTGCCGCCCGGCGCGGTCGGGTGGTAGTCAGAGAATTGCGGCCCGAGCACGAACTGCACCGCGGTTTCGCGCTCGAAGAAGGCGACCATGCGCGGCCCGGCTTCGAGGAACGCGTCCACCCGCGCGGCGTCGAAATGGTTGCCCGCCTCGTGCTGCAGATAGATCCGCGCCGCCGCCGCGCTGTCGTCGATGCCGGCGCGGGCGGCCAGGGGATTGCCGGGAATCCACAGCCAGCCGCCGGACCGCGCGGTGGTGCCGCCGAACAGCGGCTCTTTTTCCGCGACGATGACCTCCAGCCCGAGCTTGCGCGCGGTGACGGCGGCGGCGAGCCCGCCGGCGCCGGAGCCGGCGACGAGGACGTCGCACTGGAGCGTTTCGGCGGGGCGGGACGCGGCGTCGGGCATGGGGACCGTCTCCGAGAGTTATTCGTCTATTGCGAATGTATTCGCTATTTCGTAGGATGGCAACCGCGCCCGGGATGGCGCACAAATTGGCGGGGAGAACGGCCAAACATGAGCGAAACCACACCATGAGCGCACACGCACCACGGTTCGGGCGCCGCCGGGCGCTGGGCGCGGCCCTGATGGCGCCGGCGTTGGCGATGCCGATGCTCGGGCTATCCCGCCGGAGCGCCGCGGCTTCCGAGCCGATCCGGCTCGGCGTGCTGGTGGACATGTCGAGCTGGGGCCGCGATACCGGCGGGCCGGCCTCGGTGGTCGCGGCGCAGATGGCGGCCGAGGAGGTCGGCGGCGCGGTGGGCGGGCGCCCGATCGAGATTCTCGGCGGCGACCATCAGATGAAGACCGATGTCGGCCTCGAGATCGCCCGCAACTGGATCGACAACAAGGGCGTGCTGGCGATCGTCGACGTGCCGAACTCGGCCATCGGCATCGCCATCAGCGGCCTGGCGAAGGAGAAGAACCGGGTGGCGCTGCTCTCCGGGCCCGGCTCCAGCGCCATCACCGACAAGCTCTGCAACGCCAACACGGTGCAGTTCACCTACGATACCTATGCGCTGGCCAAGGTGACGAGCCAGGCGCTGATCGCCGATGGCGCCAAGAGCTGGTATTTCATCACCGCGGACTATGCATTCGGCCACCAGCTCCAGGCCGACGCCACGCGCTTCATCGAGCAGGCCGGCGGCAAGGTGCTCGGCGCCACGGCGCACCCGCCGGGGACCAGCGATTTCTCCTCCGCGCTGCTCTCCGCCCAGGCCTCCGGCGCCGCGGTCGTGGCGCTGGCGAACGCCGCCTCCGATACCGACAACACGCTGAAGCAGGCAGCGGAATTCGGCATCGGCGCGACCCGCAACGGCCAGCGACTGGCGGCGCTGCTGATGTTCATCTCGGACGTCCACGCCGTCGGGCTCAAAATTGCGCAGGGCACGCTGCTCACCACCGCGTCGTACTGGAACCAGAGCCCCGCCGCGCGGGCCTGGTCGGAGCGGTTCTTCAAGCGCACCGGTGTGATGCCGACGATGGAGCAGGCCGGCGCCTACGGTGCCGTGCTGCATTATCTCAAGGCGGTCGCCGTCTCCGGCACCGACGCGCAGGCGGCGATGGCGCAGATGCGGGCGATGCCGATCAACGATGTGTTTCTCGGCAACGGCACGCTGCGCGCCGATGGCAGGGTGCTGCGGCCGATGTATCTCGCGCGCGTCAAGACGCCAGCCGAGAGCCGGGAGCCGTGGGACTATCTCGACATCGTCAAGACCGTGCCGGCCGATCAGGCATTCCGGCCGGTTTCGGAATCCATGTGCAAACTGCTGCAGAAAGCCTGATCAGCGTAGACCAGGAGAGATTCATGGCAGGATTCGCCTCGACCACCGACCTCGGCGCCAAGACCATCTCGTTCGAGGAGCTGGGGCCGGGCCTCTACGGCTACACCGCCGAGGGCGACCCCAATTCCGGTGTCGTCATCGGCGACGATTCGGTTCTGGTCGTCGATGCCCAGGCGACGCCGGCGATGGCCGAGGACGTCATCGCGCACATCCGCCGGGTCACCGACAAGCCGATCCGCCACATCGTGCTGTCGCATTATCACGCCGTGCGCGTGCTCGGCGCCGCCGGCTATCCGGGGGCCGAAATCATCGCCTCGGACACCACGCGCGCGCTGATCGTCGAGCGTGGCGCGGCGGACATGGCGAGCGAGATCGGCCGGTTCCCGCGGCTGTTTCGCGGCAAGGAGAGCATTCCCGGCCTGACCTGGCCGCATGTCGTGTTCCATCAGCGGATGACGCTGTGGATGGGCAAGCGCGAGGTGCAGATCATCCATATCGGCCGCAGCCACACCGCCGGCGATACCGTGGTCTGGCTGCCGAAGGAGAAGGTGCTGTTCGCCGGCGATACCGTCGAGTTCGGCGCCACGCCCTATTGCGGCGACGCGCATTTCACCGACTGGCCGCAGACGCTGGCCGCACTCGGCGCGCTCGGCGCCGAACGGCTCGTGCCGGGGCGCGGGCGCAGCCTCATCGGCGCGGCGGAGGTGAAGGACGGCATCGCCGGCACCGCCGCCTTCACCTCGGACCTGTTCGCCCTGGCCAAGGCCGGCGTCGCGCGCAAGCAGCCGCTCAAGGACATCTATGCCGAGGCGATGGCGACGCTGCGGCCGCGCTACGGGCATTGGGTGATCTTCGAGCACTGCATGCCCTTCAATGTCAGCCGGGCGTTCGACGAGGCGAGCGGCATCGACTGGCCGCGCATCTGGACCGCGGAGCGCGACCTCGAGATGTGGCGCGCGCTGGAGCAGGGCGCGGCGATGAAATCGGCCGAGGTCGAGGTGCGGCCCGAGGTGAAGCCATGACTTACGTCTATCCGCGCTACGACTATGAGCGGCCGGCCGAGTTCGGGGGCGACGCGGGGCGCCATCGCGTCGTCGTCGTCGGCGCCGGCATGGTCGGGCTCACGCTCGCGCTCGATCTCGCGCGCCGCGGCGTCAAGGTGGTCGTGCTCGACGACGACGACACCGTCTCCGAGGGCTCGCGCGCGATCTGCCTCGCCAAGCGCACGCTGGAGATTTTCCATCGGCTCGGCCTCGGGCCGCGGCTTCTGGCCAAGGGTGTGACCTGGAACGTCGGCAAGGTGTTCTTCCAGGACCGGCTGATCTACAGCTTCAATCTGCAGCCCGAGGACGGGCACGAGTACCCGGCCTTCATCAATCTCCAGCAATATTACCTGGAGGAATGGCTGGTCGAGGCGTGCCGGGAGGCCGGCGTCGAGCTGCGCTGGCGCAGCCGCGTCAGCGCCGTCGAGAACCACGCCGATCATGTCGCGCTCACGGTCACGACCCCGGACGGCAGCTACCGGCTGGAGAGCGAATGGCTGCTCGCCTGCGACGGCGCGCGCTCGTTCGTGCGCGAGGCGATGGGCCTGCCGTTCATCGGCAAGGTTTTCCGCGACCGTTTCCTCATCGCCGATGTGCGCATGCAGGCGGCCTTTCCGAACGAGCGCTGGTTCTGGTTCGACCCGCCATTCCATCGCGGCCAGTCGGTGCTGCTGCACAAGCAGCCGGACGATGTCTGGCGCATCGATTTCCAGCTCGGCTGGGGCGCTGATCCGGAGGAGGAACGCCGGCCCGAACGCGTCATCCCGCGCGTGCGCGCGATGCTCGGCGCGCATGTGCCGTTCGAGCTCGAATGGGTCAGCGTCTATACGTTCCGCTGTCGCCGGCTGGAACGCTTCGTCCATGGCCGCACCATCTTCGCCGGCGATGCGGCGCATCAGGTCAGCCCGTTCGGCGCGCGCGGCGGCAATGCCGGGGTGCAGGACGCCGACAATCTGGCCTGGAAACTCGCCGCCGTGCTCGAGGGCCGCGCCGGTCCGGCGCTGATCGCGACCTACGACGACGAGCGCATCGCAGCGGCCGACGAGAACATTCTCAACTCCACGCGCAGCACCGATTTCATCACGCCGAAAACCAAGGCCGCGCAGGCCTATCGCGACGGTGTGCTGGGGCTCGCAGAACATTTCCCGTTCGCCCGGGCGCTGGTCAATTCCGGGCGGCTGTCGCGCCCCGCGGTGCTCGCCTCCAGCCCGCTGAACATGCGCCGCTCGCCGGACTGGCCCGCCGCTCTGCCGCTCGGCGCGCCGGCAGCGGACGCGCCGGTGCGGCACGGGGAAACGGATTCATGGCTGCTGCACCATTGCGCCGGCCCCGGCTTCACCCTGCTCGGCTTCGGCGCGGAGCCGCCGCTGGCCGCCGAATCGCTCAGCGCGCTGCCGGTGACGCTGGTGCAGATTTCGCCGGAGCCGGGGCCGGCGCCGCCGGGCGTGACGCGGCTCCTGGACCGCGACGGGCTCGCGCGCAGCCGCTATGGCGCGCCACCCGGCGGCTGCGTGCTGCTGCGCCCGGACCAGCATGTGCTGGCCCGCTTCGCCCGGTTCGATCCGGATGCGATCCGCGCCGCGCTCGCCCACGCCTATGCGCCACGCCACGCCAGCCACCGGGAGCATGTCGGATGAACCTGAACACCGAACCGCGCCTGGCCGATCCGGACGGGCTGTTCGCCGCGCTGATGGAGGTGCACCGCGACCTCGACCCCGCCGCGTCGCGCCGGTTCGACGCCGAGCTGGTGCTGCTGCTCGCCAACCATATCGGCGACGACGCCGTGATCCATGCGGCGATCGGCATCGCGCGCTCGCTGCTGCCCATGCAAACCGAAGCCGCGGAGGCTTCGGACCAGGAGGACGTGCCATGAACGTCGCGATGCGCTCGGCCGGAACGGCCTCCGGCCTCGCCTATCTCTCCGGCTTCGGCAACGAGTTCGCCTCCGAGGCGCTGGCCGGCGCGCTGCCCGAGGGCCAGAACTCGCCCCAGCGCGTGCCGCACGGTCTCTATGCCGAACAATTCTCGGCCACCGCCTTCACCGTGCCGCGGCGGGAATCCCGGCGGAGCTGGCTCTATCGCATCCGGCCCTCGGCGCTGCATGGCGGCTTCCGGCGCATCGAGCAGGGCGCGCTGGCCGGCGCGCTGGCCGAGCCCAACCCGAACCGGCTGCGGTGGGAGCCGCTGCCGATCCCGACGGCGCCGACCGATTTCCTCGCCGGGCTGTCGACCGTCAGCGCCAACGCGGCACCGGAGGCTCCCGGCGGCGTCAGCGTGCATGTCTACGCCGCCAATCGCTCGATGCTGCGCGCCTTCTTCGATGCCGATGGCGAGCTGCTCATCGTGCCGCAGCTCGGGCGGCTGATGCTGGTCACCGAATGCGGCCGGCTGGAGGTGGCGCCGGGCGAAATCGCGGTCGTCCCGCGCGGGATGAAGTTCCGCGTCGATCTGCTCGACGGTGAAGCGCGCGGCTACGTCGCGGAAAATCACGGCCCGGCGCTGCGCCTGCCGGATCTCGGCCCGATCGGTGCCAACTGCCTGGCCAATCCACGTGATTTCCTCAGCCCCGTCGCCTGGTTCGAGGACCGCAGCGAGCCCACCGAGCTGGTGCAGAAATATCTCGGCACGCTGTGGGCGACGACGCTCGGCCACTCGCCGTTCGATGTCGTCGCCTGGCACGGCAACGCGGTGCCGTACAAATACGATCTGTCACGCTTCAACACCATCGGCAGCATCAGCTTCGATCATCCGGATCCGTCGATCTTCTGCGTGCTGACCGCACCGACGCCGGTCGCCGGGGTGGCGACGCTGGATTTCGTGATTTTTCCGCCGCGCTGGATGGTCGCCGAACACACGTTCCGCCCGCCATGGTTCCACCGCAACGTGATGAGCGAGTGCATGGGGCTGGTGAAGGGCGAGTACGACGCCAAGGCGGGCGGGTTCGTGCCCGGCGGAATGTCGCTGCATCCGTGCATGAGCGCGCACGGGCCGGACGCCGTTTCCACCGAGCGCGCCATCGCCGCCGCGCTGGCGCCGCAGAAGCTCGACAACACCATGGCCTTCATGTTCGAGACGAGCCAGGTGCTGCGCCCGACCCGCTTCGCCATGCAGAGCGAAACCTTGCAGCCTGACTATGATTCCTGCTGGAACGGCCTGGCGCGCGGCCTCCCGGGAGGCGCCCGGTGATCGACGCGACCCACCAGCCGTCGCGCCGGAGCTGGGTCGCCTCGGCGAACGGACACGCGGATTTCCCGATCCAGAACCTGCCGTTCGGCGTCTTCTCGCCGCACGGTGCCCGCCCGCGCGGCGGCGTGGCGATCGGCGACGCGATCCTCGATCTCGAAGCCGCCATCCCCCATCTCGCCCGCCCGGCCCAGGCGGTGGCGGAGGCGGCGAGCGGGACGGCGCTCAATCCGCTGCTGGCGCAGGGCGCGGCGGAGCGTCGCGCGCTGCGTGCCGCGCTCGCCGATCTGCTCGATGCCGCCGCGCCCCCGCGCCCGGAACTGCTGCACCGCGCGGCCGACTGCACCCTGCACCTGCCGGCGCGGATCGGCGACTACACGGATTTCTTCGCCGGCATCCACCACGCCAACAACACCGGGCGCCAGTTCCGTCCCGACAACCCGCTGCTGCCCAACTACAAATACGTCCCGGTCGCCTATCACGGCCGGGCCTCCTCGGTGGTGGCGTCCGGCGCGCCGGTGCGCCGGCCGAACGGGCAGCGCAAGCCGGCCGCCGAGACCGTTCCCACCTTCGGCCCGAGCCGCAATCTGGATTACGAACTCGAGCTCGGCATCTGGATCGGGCCGGGCAATAAGCTCGGCGAACCGATCCCGATCGCCGAGGCCGGCGCGCATGTCGGCGGGTTCTGCCTGCTCAACGACTGGTCGGCGCGCGACATCCAGGGCTGGGAGTACCAGCCGCTCGGCCCGTTCCTGGGCAAGAATTTCTGCACCACCATCTCGCCCTGGATCGTCACGCCCGAGGCGCTGGCGCCGTTCCGCATCGCTCAGCCGCCGCGCCCCGAGGGCGATCCGGCGCCGCTGGCCTATCTCTGGGACGCGGCGGACCAGCGCGGCGGCGGGCTCGACATCGATCTCGAGGTGCTGCTGCTGACGCCGGGACTGCGCGAGCAGGGCCTGGTGGCGCACCGGCTGACGCGGAGCAGCGCGCGGCATCTCTACTGGACCGTGGCGCAGATGGTGGCGCACCACACCGGCGGCGGCTGCAACCTCCAGCCCGGCGATCTGTTCGGGTCGGGCACGATCTCGGCGCCGAGCGCGGACGGGTTCGGCAGCCTGCTGGAAATCACCAACGGCGGCCGCCAGCCGCTGGCGCTCGAGTCCGGCGAGACGCGCCGCTTTCTCGAGGATGGCGACGAGATCATCCTGCGCGGCTGGTGCGAGGCCCCCGGCGCGGCGCGGATCGGGTTCGGCGAGTGCCGCGGCGTGGTCGGGCCGGCGCCGCCGGTGTGATCAGCCCGGCTCGTGATCAGCCGAGTTGGCGCTTCAGGGCGTCGTTCACCAGGGCCGGATTGCCCTTGCCGGCCATCGCCTTCATCACCTGGCCGACGAAGAAGCCGAACAGCTTCTCCTTGCCCGAGCGGTATTCGGCCAGCTTTTCCGGGTTGGCGGCGAGCACGGCGGCCACGGCCGCGTCGATCGCGCCGGTATCGGTGACCTGGCGCAGGCCCTTGCGCTCGACGATCGCCCCGGGCGCCTCGCCGGTGTCCACCATGGCCTCGAACACCTCCTTGGCGATGCGGCCGTTGATGGTGTTGTCGGCCATCAGATCGAGCAGCGCGCCGAGCGCGGCGGCCGGGACCGGGCTGGTCTCGATGGTTCGCCCGGTGCGGTTGAGGGCGGCGAACAGATCGCCCATGACCCAGTTGGCGGCGAGCTTGGCGTCGCGTCCGCGCGCGACGGTCTCGTAGTAATCGGCAGTCGCCTGCTCGGCGACGAGCACCGCGGAATCATAGAACGGCAGCCCGTATTGCTGCATGAACCGCCGCCGCTTGGCATCCGGCAGTTCCGGCAGCGCGGCTTTCAGCTCCGCTATCCACGCCTCGTCCAGCACCAGCGGCAGCAGGTCGGGATCGGGGAAATAGCGGTAGTCGTGCGCCTCTTCCTTGCTGCGCATGGACCGTGTGATGCCGCGCGCCGCATCGAACAGCCGGGTTTCCTGGTCGACGGCACCGCCAGCCTCCCAGATCTCAACCTGCCGTTTCGCCTCGACCTCGATCGCCTGCATGACGAAGCGCACCGAGTTGACGTTCTTCACCTCGCAGCGCGTGCGGAACGGCTCGCCGTGCTTGCGCACCGAGACGTTGACGTCGGCGCGCATGGAGCCTTCCTCCATGTTGCCGTCGCAGGTGCCGAGATAGCGCAGGATGGTGCGCAGCTTGCGCAGATAGGCGCCGGCCTCCTCGGGGCTGCGCAGGTCCGGCTCGCTGACGATTTCCATCAGCGCCACGCCGGCGCGGTTGAGGTCGATGTAGGATTTCGTCGGGTGCTGGTCGTGCAGCGATTTGCCGGCATCCTGTTCGAGATGCAGCCGCGTCACGCCGATGGATTTCGTGCTGCCATCGGCGAGTTCGATCTCGATCACGCCGGCGCCGACGATCGGATGCTGATACTGGCTGATCTGATAGCCGGGCGGCAGATCGGCGTAGAAATAGTTCTTGCGGTCGAACCGGCTGACGAGATTGATGTGGGCGCCGAGCCCGAGCCCGGTGCGCACCGCCTGGGCGACGCATTCGCGGTTGATCACCGGCAGCATGCCGGGGAACGCGGCATCGACGAAGCTCACCTGCGTGTTCGGCTCGGCGCCGAAGGCGGTGGCGGCGCCGCTGAACAGCTTGGCCTGGCTGACGACCTGGGCGTGAACCTCGAGCCCGATGACGACTTCCCACGCCCCCGTGCCGCCCTCGATGACGTAGCTCATGGCGCCACTCCCGCCCGGATCGCCGGCTGCGCGTCGAAGCCTGCCTCGCGCTCGATCGCGGCGGCGACGGCAAACACCGTCTCCTCGTCGAACGGCCGGCCGATCACCTGCAGCCCGAGCGGCAGCCCGTCGGAATCGAGCCCCGCCGGCACCGACATCGCCGGCACGCCGGCCATGCTCGCCGGCACGGTGAACACGTCGTTGAGATACATCTGCACCGGATCGTCCATGTTCGCGCCCTGGGCGAAGGCGGCGGAGGGCGCGGTCGGCGTCAGCAGCGCGTCCACTTTGGCGAAGGCTTCGGTGAAATCGCGATGGATCAGCGCGCGCACTTTCTGCGCCTTGAGATAATAGGCGTCGTAATAGCCGGCGGACAGCACGTAGGTGCCGATGAGGATGCGCCGCCGCACCTCGTCGCCGAACCCGGCGGCGCGGGTGCGCTCGTAGAGTTCGGTGAGATCCGCGCCGTCCTCGCGCAGGCCGAAGCGCACGCCGTCGTAGCGCGCGAGATTCGACGAGCACTCCGCCGGGGCGACGATGTAGTAGGTGGCGAGCCCGTATTTCGTGTGCGGCAGCGAGACCTCGACGGGTTCGGCACCGGCCGCGCGCAGCCAGTCCAGCCCGCGCTGCCACAGCGCTTCGATCTCGCCGGACATCCCCGGCGCGCGATATTCGCGCGGAATGCCGATGCGCATGCCGCGCAGGCTGCGGCTGCAGGCGGCGGCGAAATCCGGCACCGGGCGGTCCGCGGAGGTGCTGTCCTTCGGGTCGTGCCCGGCCATCGCACCGAGCAGCATGGCGCAGTCCTGCACCGTGCGCGCGAACGGGCCGGCCTGGTCGAGCGAGGAGGCGAAGGCGACGATGCCCCAGCGGCTGCACCGCCCGTAGGTCGGCTTGATGCCGGCGATGCCGCAAAAGGAGGCCGGCTGGCGGATCGACCCGCCGGTATCGGTGCCGGTGGCGCCGAGCGCGAGCCGGGCCGCCACCGCCGCCGCGGACCCACCGGACGAGCCGCCGGGGACCAGCTTCGCCGCCGCGTCGCCGCGCGGCTTCCAGGGATTCTCCACCGGCCCGAAGGCGGAGGTCATGTTGGACGAGCCCATGGCGAATTCGTCGAGATTGGCCTTGCCCAGGAACACCGCGCCGGCGCGGCGCAGATTGGCGGTGACGGTGCTCTCGTAGGGCGGAATGAAATTGCCGAGGATGCGGCTTGCCGCCGTGGTGCGCAGCCCCGCGGTGCAGAACAGGTCCTTGATCGCGAGCGGAATGCCGGCGAGCGGCCCGGCCTCGCCACGCGCGCGCGCGGCGTCGGCGTCGGCGGCCTCGGCGCGCGCGCTGTCGGCGGCGAGGGTGATATAGGCGTTGAGCCGCGGGTTGAGCGCGGCGATGGCGGCGAGATGCGCCTCGGTCAGCTCGGCGGCGGAGAAGCGGCGGGCGGCGAGGCCGGCGCTGGCCTCGGCCAGGGTGAGATCGGTGAGCATCACTCGACGACCTTCGGCACGGCGAAGAAATCACCCGCCCGGTCCGGCGCGTTGGCCAGGACGGCCTCGCGCAGGCCGCCGTCGGTGACCCGATCCTCGCGCATTTTCAGAGCCATCTGCGCCGGGCCGGTGAGCGGGGCGATGTCGGCGACATCGAGTTCGTTGAGCTGCTCGATCCAGCCGAGGATGGCATTCAGCTCGTCCTGCAGGCGCGGCACCTCCGCTTCGTCGAGATGGATGCGGGCGAGCCGGGCGATGCGGCGCACCGTCGCGGGGTCGAGCGACATGGCGGAGAATCCTTGGCCGATGGCGAAGCGCGGACCATAACGGCGCGCATGACCCTGTTCAACCTGACCGATCTCCGCGCCGGGCTCGGCCGCGAGGCGCGCCTGATCGGGCTCGATCTCGGCAGCAAGACCATCGGCGTCGCGCTGTCGGACGTCACGCTGCTGCTGGCCTCGCCCTATGGCAGCCTGCGGCGCGGCAAGCTCACCCAGAACGCCGCCGAAATCGCCGCCATCGCCGCGCGCGAAGGGGCCGGGGGCGTGGTGGTCGGCTGGCCGCTCGGGCTCGACGGCAGCGAGGGGCCGGCGGCGCAGGCGGCGCGGGACTGGACGACGGCGCTCGCCGCGGCGAGTGGCCTCCCGGCGGCGCTGTGGGACGAGCGGCTGACCAGCGCGGCGGCGAACCGGATGCTCATCGGCGAGGCGGACCTCAGCCGCAGGAAGCGCGCCGCCGTGGTGGACAAGGTGGCGGCGGCGCTGATCCTGCAGGCCGCGCTGGACAGTCTGCGCTAGTGTCCCGATTCCGAAGTTCGCCGCATTGCAATGCGGTCGGAATCGGGACACTGGCTTTTTGTTTTCAGTGGCCTGCTTATCCGCTCCGCCCGTCGCTGAATGCGACGGACTTCGCGGGCAGGACACTAGAGCGTGATGACCGGAGGCGGCATCGCCGGAGGTCTGAATCACGCGATCGAACAGCGCGCGTGATGACCGGAGGCGGCATCGCCGGAGGTCTGAATCACGCGATCAGACAGAAAGCCAGAGTGGGATGACTGAGCGTGAGCGATGTCATCCCACTCTGGCGCGTCAGCCCTGGGCGGCGCCGGCCGCGGTCGCCGCCGGGACCTCCACCAGCCTGCCGCTCTTCACGTCGTAGATGTAGCCGTAGATCGGGATCGCGCCGGGGACCAGCGGATGGCTGCGGATGCGGCGGACATCGGCGAGCACGCTCTCGGCCTGGTCGCGGATGGTCAGCCAGTCGATATAGTGCCCTTCGGCCGAGCCGGGCCCCTTGCCGACGTCGCGCCAGCCGGCCGGCTCCAGTGCCGCCGTCTCCAGGCTGGAGGCGAGCAGGGCGCGCATGATGTCGTCGGTGAAGGTCTCCATGCCGCAATCGGTGTGGTGGACGACGAACCATTCCCGGGTGCCGAGCAGCTTGTAGGAGATCACCAGCGAGCGGATGGCATCGTCGCTGGCACGGCCGCCGGCGTTGCGGATGACATGCGCGTCGCCCTCGGCGAGGCCGGCGAACTTGGCCGGATCGAGCCGGGCATCCATGCAGGTCAGCACCGCGAAGCGGCGCGCCGGGGGCATGGCGAGCTTGGCCTTTTCGCCGAAGCTGGCGGCGTAGGTGGCGTTGGCGGCGAGGACTTCGCTGCGGATCTGGCTCATGTGAACAGCACCTTATTCCAGCGTTGAATAAGCATTACCCAATCACAAATCGCCATATGACGCAATACGCGCCAGGAGTTCGCAAAAAAAAGGGGAGCCGAAGCCCCCCTTTTCCGGCGTTGCCCGGGCGATCAGATCTCGGTGCCGCGGGTGCCGACGAACACGGAGTAGAGCGAGGTGCTCGCCGTCATGAACAGCCGGTTGTGCTCACGGCCGCCGAAGCAGAGATTGGCGCAGACTTCCGGTAGGAGGATCCGCCCGATCAGCGTGCCGTCCGGGGCATAGACATAGACGCCGTTGAACAGCGGCCCGGCCCAGCCGGTCGCGCACCAGAGATTGCCGTCCTTGTCCATGCGCATGTCATCGACGAAGCCGGTCTTGGTGTCGGCGAAGTCGTGGAACAGCTTTTCGTTGGTGAGCTTGCCGTCGTCGGTGACGTCATAGACGCGGATCAGGGTCTGCTTGTTGGCACCGTCGGTGATGCCGGTATCGCAGATATACAGCTTCTTCTCGTCGGGAGAGAAGCACAGCCCGTTCGGCTCGTCGAAGTCGCTGGCGACGATGGTCACCTTGCCGCTCTTCGGATCCAGCCGATAGACGGTGGCCGGCAGTTCGGACTCCGACTTCAGACCCTCGTAGTCGCCGCCGAGCCCGTATTTCGGGTCGGTGAACCAGATCGTGTCGTCGGATTTGACGATCACGCCGTTGGGCGAGTTCAGCTTCTTGCCGTTGTAGCTGTCGATGACGGTGACGACGTGGCCGTCATGCTCGGTGCGGCTGACGCGCCGGCCGAGCTGCTCGCACGAGAGCAGGCGGCCCTGGCGGTCGCGCGTGTTGCCGTTGGTGAAGTTCGATGGCTGCCGGAAGACGGTGGTGTGCCCGGTCAGCTCGTCCCACTTCATCAGGCGGTTGTTGGGGATGTCGCTGAACAGCAGATAATGGCCGTCGCCGAACCACACCGGACCCTCGGCCCAGCGCGCGCCGGTCCACAGCCGCTCGATCTCGGCGTTGCCGACGCGCTTGAAGCGCGGATCGAAGACTTCGATGGCGGGGTCGGGGTAGGAGACGCTGGCCGGATCGTGCCAGTCGCGCGCCGGCGGCAGCGAGCCGGAGGGGATCGAGGGCGCGGCCATGGCGCCGCGGGCGGCGAGACTGCCGACGGCGCCGAGGGCCGCCCCGCTCAGCAGAGTTCTACGGTTGATCATTGTAATTCCTCCCGTTTCATGAGGGTGCGAGAGGGAATTAGTCCGCGCGGCCGGGCGCCGCAATCGCACTCCGGTGAAGCCTCGCGGACGGCACCGTTGCGCATCCGTGGCGGGGTCGCGAAGTCGCGTGTGCATGACTCGTGGGTCGGGATTGGCCTGACCAGATCCGGATTTCCGAGAAATAAGAAACTTTTATGACGCCCGCTCGGCGAGGCCGGGATGCGGGGGGCGCAAAAACAATGCCGGCAGCTTGCGCTGCCGGCATCGCGTGTCAGGCGAACGGGTGCGAGCGGGTCAGAGTTCGACGCCGCGGGTGTTCACGTCCACGGCATAGAGCGAGGTGCCGGCGGTGATGAACAGCCGGTTGTGATCGTGACCGCCGAAGCAGAGATTGCTGCCGGTTTCCGGCAGCACGATGCGCCCGATCATCGCCCCGTCATCGGCGGCGAGAACACAGACGCCGTTGAACAGAGGGTCCGCGGACCAGCCGCCGGCGCTCCAGATATTGCCGTCTTCGTCGCAGCGGATGTCGTCGGAAATGCCGCCCTTGGCATCATGGAAGTCGTGGAACATGCGGCTGTTGGTCAGCTTGCCGTCGTCGCCGACGTCGAACACGCGGATCACCGGGTTGCCGGTGTCGGCGATGTAGAACTTCTTTTCGTCGGGCGAGAAGCAGAGCCCGTTCGGCTGGCTGAATTCGTCGGAGACCACGGTCATTTTGCCGGTCTTGCCGTCGATGCGATAGACATTGTGCGGCAGTTCCGAGGCTTCGCGATGGCCCTCGTGATCGCCCGCGGTGCCGTAGCCGGGGTCGGTGAACCAGATCGAATCGTCGGACTTCACCACCACGCCGTTCGGCGAATTCAGCTTCTTGCCCATGTAGCTGTCGGCGAGAACGGTGATCTTGCCGCCGTATTCGGTGCGGGTGACGCGGCGCGCCGCGTGCTCGCAGGTGACGAGACGACCCTGACGGTCGCGCGTGTTGCCGTTGGAGAAATTCGACGGCTGGCGGAAGACGACGGTGTGGCCCGTCATCGCATCGTATTTCATCATCCGGTTGTTGGGGATGTCGCTGAAGATGACGCAATGGAGATCGCCGAACCACACGGGCCCTTCGGTCCATTCGGCACCGGTCCAGAGCCGGCGCAGCAAGGTCGTACCGGCGATGTATTTCTGGAACCGCTTGTCCAGCACCTGGACGTTCGGATCCGGATAGGGGACGGTCGGGTTCGGGAGGCTCCAATCGCGCGGCGGCAGCGGCGGGCCGGGCGGGAGCGAGTTCTGGGCAGCGGCGGCCTTGATGGCGAGTCCACCCACCGCCGTGGCGGCAGCGGCACGGAACAGCGTACGACGCTCGAGCATGGTTTCCTCCGGGTTTTTCTTGGACGCGAGCCGGTCAACTATAGGCGCTTCGCTCGCCCGGAGCAATCCGCGCCATGCCCGCGTCTTCAGCCGGCGGCGGCACGGCGCTGGCCCAGCGCCGCCAGCCCGTACGCGGCGCCGCTCAAGGCCGTGATCCAGAAACTCGTCGGCCAGTCGGTAGCGTAGGCCAGCACGAGACCCGCCCAGGCCTCGGCGAGCGCGAGCAGGGCGGCCAGCGGCAGCGCCGTCCAGAACCGTGTGCTCAGCATCTGTGCGGTCGCCGGCGGCCCGACCATCAGCGTGAACACCAGCAGCACGCCGACGATCTGGCTCGCTTCCGCCACCGCCAGCGCGACGATGGCGAGGAACAGCATCGCGATCAGCCGCAGCTGCACGCCCTTCGCCTCGGCCAGCTCCGGATGGAGGCTGGCGAAGAGCAGCGGCCGCGCGATGGCCGCCAGCGCCGCCAGCCCGACCACGGCCAGCGCCAGCAGGGCGCGGATCGTGCCGGCATCGACGCCGAGCACGTTGCCGAACAGCAGCGATGTCGCCTGCGCGGCGGACGAGGTGAAGAAATGCAGGAACAGCACGCCGAGCCCGAGCGCGAGCGAGAGCACGACGCCGATGGCGACGTCGCGCTGCGCCACCTGCTCGCCGAGCGCACCCATCAGCACGCCGCCGCCGAGCGTGAAGGCGAGCATGCCGGCGAGCGGCGGCGCGCCGATCAGCGCCGCGCCGGTGGCCCCGGCGAAACCGATATGCGACAGCGCATGGCCGGCGAAGCTCTGCGCGCGCAGCACCAGGAAGAACCCGACCAGCCCGGCCAGCACGGCGACGATGCCGGAGGCGGCGAAGGCATTCTGCATGAAGCTGTAGGCGAGCATCTCACGCACCCGCGGCATGGTGGTGATCGTGCGCCTCGTGGCGATGCGCCTCGCGCTCGGCCTCGGCGCCGCCGCCGAGCACGAACACGCGCCCATGCACGCGCGCGACTTCGATCGCCGTGCCGTAGAGCCGCGACAGCACCGGCGCGGTGATGACCTCGTCCACCGTGCCGAGCGCCGCTTCGCCCGCTCCGAGATAGAGCACGCGATCCAGGGCGCCGAGCAGCGGGTTGAGATCGTGGGCGCTGAACAGCACGGTGACGCCGGAGCGCAGCTGCAGGCGGCGGACCAGCGCCACCAGTTCCTCCTGCCGGCGCGGGTCGAGGCTGATCAGCGGCTCGTCGAGCAGCAGCAGACGCGGCGCGCCGAGCAGCGCCTGGGCGAGCAGCAGCCGCTGGCGCTCGCCACCGGAGAGCGCCGCGATCGGCCGGTCGGCGAGCGCTTCGGCGCCCACCGCGGCCAGCGCGGCGGTGACGGCGCGCGCCGCGCCGCGGTCCAGCAACGGCAGCCCGAAAAGCTGGCCATCGCAGGCGGCGGCGACGAAGTCGCGCCCGCGCAGCCGCGGCGCGCCCAGCCCGCCGCGCAGTTGCGGCAGATAGCCGATCGCCGCGTTGCCGGGCTTAGCCGGCGCGCCGAACACCTCGATGCGGCCCGCCGCGGGCGCGATCAGGCCAAGGATCGCGCGCATCAGCGTCGTCTTGCCGGCGCCGTTCGGGCCCAGCACGCCGATGAACTCGCCGGGCTCGATGGCGAGGTCGATGCCGTTCAGCACCATCCGCCCGGCGACGCCGAGGCGCACGCCGGTGAGACGAATGGCGGATGTCATCGGGTCGCTTCCAGCGCCGCCTCCAGCCGCGTCAGCGTCTCCAGCATCCATCGCTGATAGGTCGTGCCGGCCGGCTCGGTCTCGCTCACGCCGACAATGGGGATGGCGGATTCCTTGGCCAGGCGCTGCATGCGCTGCGCCGCGGTGTTGGTGGCTTGCACGTTGTAGACCAGCAGGCGCACGCGGTGGTGCCGCAGATCGGCCTCGAACGCGGCGATGTCGGACGCGGCGGGCTCGGTGTCGTTCATCACCGAGAGCTGGAAGCGCAGGTTGCGCACGACCAGCCCGAGGGCGGCCGCCATTTCGCCGAACACCGGCTCGGTGGCGGTGATCGGCAGGCCGGCGAAGCGCTGGTGCAGCGCCGCGACCTTCGCCTGCACCGGCGCCATCGAGTCCTGGAACGCCTGCAGCCGCGCGGCATAGTCGGCGGCGTGGGCCGGGTCGATCGCGGTCAGCGTCGCCGCCAGCGCCCGGGCCACGGCCGGCATCGTCGCGGGCGCATACCAGAGATGCGGGTTGGCGCCGGGTTTGCGGCCGAGCAAATCGGCGACGACGAGGCTCTTCGGCGGCGCCGCGCTGCGGGCGGCGAGCAGCTTGCCCATCCAATCGTCGTAGCCGAGCCCGTTGGCGATGACGATGCCGGCCCCGGCGATGGCGCGCGCGACCGAGGGGCTGGCTTCGAACAGATGCGGGTCCTCGTCGGGGTTGCTGAGAATGGAGGTAACGGCGGCCCTGGCGCCGGCGATCTGGCCGGCGACGTCGGCATAGACATTCTCGGCCGCGACGATGGTGATCGGCGCCGGCTCGGCGGCGGCCGCGCCACCAGCGACCAGGGCGGCGAGAGACGTGGCGAGGACGGCGCGGCGGTGCATCGGCGGGCTCCGAACGGGGAATTGAAACAGTATAACATTGCGCCTGGCGATACAAGCGCCGGCCCCGCCGGACGGGCGCGGTTAACCTCCTGGTAACCTTTCCTGTGCGACGATGACCCTCGCCAATCCCCTCGCGGCAAAACGTCGTGCTGTTATGTGCGGAGTTCCCGATGAGCACGATCGGTGCCTTGACCTCGGCCTACCCAGTGGCGGGCTACAGCCCGGCCGCTCCCCCAGCGACGGCTGCCCCCGCCTCCGCGGCGCCCGCCGCTGCCGCGCCCGCGGCGCCGGTCGCCCAGCAGACGGCGCAGCAACTCATCGTGCTGGCGATGCAATTGCTCGACATGGTTGCCTGACCCCACTTCGTCCGGCCCCCTCTTCGTCTGAACCGACGATCTGGGGTTGGGCTCGACCATCGAACCACCGCCACCCCGTTCCCGCGATGCCCGATGGGCACCCGGCCGGGCGATGCTGCGTTGTGCGCCGCCCGGGCGGCGCCAGCCCCTTGCCGCCGTCGCGGCGCCAGTCCCTTGCCGCCGTCGCGGCCTCAGTACCTTGCCGCCGTCGCGGCCTCAGTACCTTGCCGCCGTCGCGGCTGGGTTGCATTTCAATCAAACTCTTGAACTCGGCGATGGCAAAGCGCCATTCTTGCAGCGCAGCATCCGTCGATTGCCGCGCCCCATCGCGAAAGGCCTCATCCTTGCCCGATTCCCTGCCCGTTCGCTGGGTGCCAGACCGCAGTCCGGCCCAGCCAGCTTGGCCCGTGCCCTCTCTGGCGCTTGCGCTGCGCCGCGGTTTCGCCGGCTCCTGCCCCGCCTGCGGCAAGGGCCGCCTGTTCAAGGGCTATCTCCGCGTCGTCACCGCCTGCGCGAACTGTGCCGCCCCACTCGGCCTGGCCCGCGCGGACGACGCGCCGCCCTATTTCACCATCCTCATCGTCGGCCATCTGATCGTCCCGGCGATGCTGGTCTGGGAGCGGTCCAGCGCGCCGCCGATCTGGCTCCAGACGGCCGTCTGGGTGCCGCTGACCCTGGCACTGACCCTGGCCCTGCTGCGCCCGATCAAGGGCGCGACCGTCGGGCTGATGCTCAAGCTGGGCCTGATGAAGTCGGACGACGAAGTGTGAACCGCGCCCGCTTGCCGGCATGACCGCGCCCTCGCCCGCTTCGCCGCCGGCGCCGGCCGACGGCGGCCATGGCGGGCTGCGCCGTGTGATGCTCGACGGCGAGGCCCTCACCCGTCTGTCGCCGATCATCGAGGCCGATCGCGCTCAGGCGGTGGCGGATCTGGAGGCGGACAACCGCTTCGCCCTGCCCGGGCGGGAAGGGCCGTACCTGCTCCGCCTCTCGATCCAGGAGGGGCGCCTGGCCTTCGACGTGCGCCGCGAGGATGACCAGCCGCTGGCCGCCGTGATCCTCGCGCTCGGCCCGTTCCGGTCGCTGGTGAAGGATTACCAGCTGCTCGTCGAGAGCCACATCAAGGCGGTCGAGGAGGGGCGGGAGGCGCGCATCCAGGCCATCGACATGGGCCGGCGCGGCCTGCACAACGAGGGCGCGACGTTGATGATGCAGCGCCTCGCTGGCAAGATCGACATCGATTTCGAGACCGCGCGGCGGCTGTTCACGCTGGTCTGCGTGCTGCATCAACGGATCTGAGCCGGCTCGGATCGCAACCACATCCTCGGGGGCGCATGCGCGTCGACGGCACACCCTATCACGGCGTCTGGATCGATCAGGACGGCTGGTCGGTCCGCATCATCGACCAGACGCGGTTGCCATGGGCGTTCGAGATCGTCCGCCTCACCACGGTCGGGGAGGTCGCCCACGCCATCCGCTCCATGCAGGTGCGCGGCGCCCCGCTGATCGGCGCCACCGCCGCCTATGGGCTCTGCCTCGCCCTGCGCCGCGATCCGTCCTCCGCGGCGATGGAGCGGGAGGCGGCGATGCTGCTGGAGACCCGGCCGACCGCGGTCAATCTGCGCTGGGCGATCGAGCGCATGCTGACCCGGCTCTCCGACACCGCGCCCGCCGAGCGCGTCCGCGCCGCCTATGACGAGGCCGCCGCCATCGCCGCCGAGGACATCGCCACCAATGAGGCGATCGGCCGGCACGGGGTCGGCCTGATCGAGGCGCGCGCGCAGGCCGGAAGGCGGGTCAACGTCCTCACCCACTGCAATGCCGGCTGGCTCGCCACCGTCGATTGGGGCACCGCGCTGGCGCCGATCTACCTCGCCCACGAGCGCGGCATCGACGTGCATGTCTGGGTCGACGAAACCCGCCCCCGCAATCAGGGCGCCGGGCTGACGGCGTGGGAACTCGGCAAGCACGGCGTCGCGCACACGCTGATCGCGGACAACGCCGGCGGCCATCTGATGCAGCGTGGCGAGGTCGATCTGGTCATCGTCGGCACCGACCGCGTCAGCCGCACCGGCGACGTCGCCAACAAGATCGGCACCTATCTCAAGGCGCTGGCCGCGAAGGACAACGACGTGCCGTTCTGGGTGGCGCTGCCGTCGAGCACGATCGACTGGTCGATCCGCGACGGCGTCGCCGATATCCCGATCGAGGAGCGCGCCGCCTCCGAAGTCGCCACCGTCACCGGGCGGGCGATGGATGGCGCCATCACCACCGTGCGGGTGACGCCGAAGGAGACGGCGGCGGCCAATCCGGCCTTCGACGTCACGCCGGCGCGGCTGGTCAGCGGGCTGATCACCGAGCGCGGCTGCTGCGCGGCGAGCGAGGCCGGGCTGCTCGCGCTGTTCCCGGAGCGGCGCTGAAGCCCCTCGCCGGCCTGGCGCTGGTCCTGCTCGCCGGCTGCGCGGCGCCGGATGCGCATGCGCCGCCCTTCGCCCGCAAGCCTTACGCGCCCTTCAGCCGCGCCGACGCGGTGGCGATCGCGCTGCGCGAATGGCGCCTGTTCGGCAGCCCCGTCGCCGACGATCCGCCCGGCGCCGGGCCGCCGCGCAGCGCGGCGACCATGCCCGAGCGCGCGCCCGGCCTGTGGCAGCGGGTGGGGGAATATTGGTGGCTCGGCGAGGATGCCGGCAATCCGACCGCCGCCTGGACCGGCAAGCATGACGAGACCGGCGCCGAATTCCCGGTCAGCGACGATGCGCACTACGCCTGGTCGGCGGCGTTCATCTCCTACGTCATGCGCATCGCCGGCGCCGGGCCGGGCTTTCCCTATTCCGCCAGCCATTCGACCTACATCAACGCCGCGCGCACCGGCGGCTATGCGCTCACCGCCGAGCGCCCGGAGGCGTACGCGCCGCTGCCGGGTGACATCGTCTGCGCCACGCGGACCCGCACGAAGCGCCCGCGCTTCGAGGATCTGCCGGCCGGCCCGTTCCCCAGCCACTGCGCCATCGTCGTCGGCGGGGATGGCGCGACCCTCGCCGTCGTCGGCGGCAATATCGAGGACGCGGTGGCGCTCACCCATGTGCCGGCGGACGGCGCCGGACGGATCGGCGCCGACCCGCGCTACACCTGGTTCGTGATCCTGAAAGTCGCCTACGCGCGCTGACGGCGCGGCGCCGGATGCGCCGTCACAACGGGTTCACCGAGTGCCCGCCATCGACCGTGACGACGCTGCCGGTCATGTGCGCGCCCGCCTCCGAGGCGAGCAGCAGCAGCGGGCCGGTGAGGTCGTCGAGGCGGCCGAGGCGGCGCTGGGGGATGCGCTGGATCATCGCCTGTCCCTGGACGGTGGCGAAGTAGGCGCTGTTGATGTCGGTCTCGAAATAGCCGGGGGCGATGGCGTTGACGCGGATGCCGTGGCGCGCCCACTCCACCGCCAGCACCCGGGTCAGGTGCACGAGCCCGGCCTTGCTGGCGTTGTAGGCGGCGACCCCGGGCGCGACGCGGCTGCCGACGATGGAGGCGACGTTGACGATGCTGCCCGGGCGCTTGGCCGCGACCAGGCGCTCGGCGGCGGTGCGGGCGACGAGGAAGGCGCCGCGCAGGTTCACGTCCATCACCGCGTCCCATTCCGGACCGGAAATGTCGAGCGCGCGCTTCACCGGCGCGACGCCGGCGTTGTTGACGACGATGTCGCACACGCCGCTGGCGTCGATCGCGGCGAAGGCGGCGACGATCGAGGCCTCGTCGGCGACGTCCATCGCCACCGCCCGGGCGCGCGGGCCGAGGCGCGTCGCCGCGTGCTCGATCTGCGCCACGCGCCGCGCCGCCAGCACCACCTCGGCGCCGGCGGCGTGCAGCATTTCGGCGAAATGCAGCCCCAGCCCGCCCGAGGCGCCGGTGACGAGGGCGCGCCGGCCGGCGAGCGAGAAAAGAGTGGCGGCGTCCATTGCGGTCTCCTTTCGGTTCATCCCGTGGGCGGGGTCACGCCGTGGGTTCCAGCCGGCGGCCTGGCATCTCGGCGAGCAGCGGCAGCAGCAGCGCGAGGTCGCCGTCGGGGCGGCAGACGAGGTAGTGCCGCGCCGCGCCCGAGGCCGGCGCCTCGCCCTCCGACAGCGGCAGCCCGTCGGCGCCGAGCGGGAAGGCGGCCAGCCCGATATCGGCATAGACCTGCAGCAGCGCCGGGCCGGTGCCATGGATCGCCGGGTGCAGCCCCTCCTGCTCGGCGAGATCGCGCAGCCGCCAGATCGCCGAAACCCGGTCGCTTTCCGCCCCGGACGGATCGCCCAGCCCGAGCAGCACCCGCCCGCCGCGACGGAACGGGATGGCGGCCTTCTCGGCCTCGCCCCAGACCATGCCGTCCGCGCGCACCGGCGGGTCGCCGCCGAGCGCGGCGAAGCGCAGCCGCGTCTCCGGCCCCCAGGCGATCCAGGCGACGCGGCCGGGGCGTATCAGCCGCCAGATGGCGATGGCCCCGACCAGCACCGACAGCGCCACGCTGGCGCGCAGCGAGTTCGGCACCTTCGGCGACAGCACGATCTGCCACCACGAGCCGGGCAGCGTGCCGCGCACATGCTTCTCGAACGCCGCCAGGGTCAGCACGCAGACGACGAGGCCGAGCAGCGGCACCGCGGAGGAGAGTTCGAGCGGGCCGGCGAGCAGCCGGGCGTGGCGATAGAACGCGCGGCGATAGGGGGCGATGACGAAGGTGGCGAGGATCAGCCCGCCCGGCACCCAGGGCCCGTCGCCGCGGGCGGCGGTGAAGGCGGCGCCGGCGAGCAGCATCACGACGGTCGCCCCCCAGGCGAGGGTGACGCGGTGCGCGAGCCCGATCGCCAGCACCAGCAGCGCGGCGCCGAGCAGCGAGGGGACGAATTCGCCGGCCTCCGTCGCCACCACCGCGATGTCGCGGTCGAGCCAGGAGAAATCCGGCCGGATGGCGAGCGCGCCGAGGGAGAGCAGCATCGCCCCGCACAGCGCCACCGCGCCGGTGGCGGCGGCGACGGCGAAGTCCGGCTCGCTCCAGCGCCCGACCGCGGGCAGCGCGCCGCGCCGCGAAGCCGGGCGCAGCCAGTCGCGGCTGCTCAGCAGCACCTCGTTGCCGGCGAACATCGCGCCCGCCAGGAACAGCGGAATGACGTAGTAGTAGAGCCGGAAGATTAGGATCGCGCCGACGATCTGCGGCGCCTCCAGATAGGGCGACAGGCCGAGCAGCATGGCGCCGTCGAAGACGCCGATGCCGCCGGGCAGGCTGGCCAGCAGCCCGGCCGAGTAGGAGGCGAGATAGACCGCGAGCAGGCGCAGGAAGCTCAGCCCCGGCGCCGCCGGCAGCAGCGCGTAGAAAATCGCCGCCGTGACCGCGACGTCGGCGGTGGCGAGCAGCACCTGCAGGATCGCCATGCGCGCGCCGGGCAGTTCCACCATCTGGCCGAACAGGCGGATCTGGCCCACCGCGCGCGCGAGCGTGACGTAGCCGACGACGACCGCGACCATCGCGCCGCCGGTGGCGTAGAGCGCCGCGTCCGGCACCCGCCCGCCGAAGAACGGCACCGCCGCCGGCTCGCCGATCAGGATCGCCCCGCCCAGCACCATCCCGCCGAGGCCGAAGGTGAGGCTGCAGAAGCCGATCACCTTGCCGATCTGCATCGGCGACAGCCCCCAATGGGCATAGAGCCGATAGCGCACCGCCGCGCCCGAAACCGCCGCGAACCCGAGATTGTGCGCCAGCGCATAGGCGCAGAACGAGGCGAAGGCGACGCGCGGGTAGGACACTTTCTGCCCGGCGTAGAGCGTGCCCAGCCGGTCGTAGAAGGTCAGCACCCCGTAGGCCAGCAGGGCGAACCCGGCAGCGTGCCAGCGCGCGCGCGTCGGGATGGCGTGCAGGGCGGCGGTGATGTCGTCGAGCTTGAGGTGGCGATACTCGCGCTGGACGACATAGACCGCGCCGATCAGCAGCAGCACGCCGAGCACCGCCGGGGCGTGCCGCAGCCAGGGACGCATTCGCTCCCGCGCCAAGGCCGGGCTCAGGCCGCCGCGGCGCGCGACAGCGCCGTCTCGATCAGCGCGATGGTTTCGGCGACGCCGTAGATGGCGATGAAATTGCCGAACCGCGGCCCTTCCGCCTGGCCGAGCAGCACCTGGTAGAGGCAGCCGAACCAGGCTTTCAGGTCGGCCAGCGCGTGGCGTTTGCCGACCTCGTAGACCAGGGTCTGCAACTCCGCCGCGCCGACGTCGCGCGGCAGCAGGGCGAGGCTGGCGGCGAGATCCTGGAGCGCCGCGCGCTCGGTCGGGTCGGGGTCGCGATAGCGCTTCGCCGGGCGGACGAAATCATGGAAATAGGCGATCGCGTGCTCGACCAGCCGGGCCAGGAACGGCATCGTGTCCGGGGCCGCGCCGGGCTCGTAGCGGCGGATGAAGCCCCAGAGGATATCCGGCGTCTCGGCGTTCACCACCGAGGCGAGGTTGAGCAGCATGGCGAAGGTGAGCGGGCTGCCATCGGCCTCGGCGACGCGCCCGGCGGTGATGTGCCAGGCCGGATTGGCCTTCCGCTCCGCCTCCTCCTGGCCGCGCGCGCGCTCGAGATTGGCGAGATAATCGTCCACCGCGCGCGGAATGACATCGAAATAGAGCCGCTTGGCCCGCGGCGGGGCGGTGAACATGAACTGCGCCAGGCTCTCCGGCGGCGCGTAGCGCAGCCAATCCTCGACCGACAGCCCGTTGCCCTTGGATTTGCTGATCTTCTGCCCGTTCTCGTCGAGAAACAGCTCGTAGGTGTAGCCGATCGGCGGCGCCGAGCCGAGGATGCGGCAGATCTGGCCGGAGAGGCGGACGCTGTCGATCAGATCCTTGCCCGACATCTCGTAATCGACGCCGAGCGCGTACCAGCGCATCGCCCAGTCCGCCTTCCATTGCAGCTTGCAGGCGCCGCCGGTGACCGGGGTCTCGAACGCGGCGCCGTCCGCGGGATCGCGCCAGACCACGGTGCCGGCGTCGCGGTCGGTGCGCTCGATGCGCACCTGCATCACCTGGCCGGTAACGGGGTGGATCGGCAGGATCGGCGAGTAGGTCGCCCGCCGCTCCGGCCCGAGGGTGGGCAGGATCACCGCGACGACCTCGTCATGGACTTCGAGTAGGCGCAGCAGCGCGGCATCGAACCGGCCGGAGGTGTAATATTCGGTGGCGGAGGCGAATTCGTATTCGAACCCGAAACGGTCCAGGAACCCGCGCAGGCGTGCGTTGTTGTGCGCGCCGAAGCTCTCATGCGTGCCGAACGGGTCGGGGATGCGGGTCAGCGGCTTGCCGAGATGGGCGGCGAGCATGTCCCGGTTCGGGACGTTGTCCGGCACCTTGCGCAGCCCGTCCATGTCGTCGCTGAAGGCGAGCAGGCGCGCGGCGATGCCGGTGAGGTCGGTGAACGCCCGCCGCACCCAGCTGGTGCGCGCGACCTCGCCGAAGGTGCCGATGTGCGGCAGCCCGGACGGGCCGTAGCCGGTCTCGAACAGCGCCGCGCGCGGGCGGGGGGCGGCGGCGAGGCGGGTGGCCAGCTTCTGCGCTTCCTCGAACGGCCATGCTTTCGGCACGCCGGCCGCCGTTTCGCTCGGTGCTCGCGGTTCCATCCGGCGCAAGCTAGGAAGGGGGGATGGCTTGGTCAATCGCCGCCGCAACGGTTTCGCTCGCCGAGTCGCCCGCGCTGCTGGCTCGGCCCGGCCGCGCCCTGCTCCGCCTCGCCGACGGCGCGATCCTGACGCTGCCCCCACAGGCGGCGGCGGCAAGGCTCGCCGCGCTGCCGCCGCCGCTCGTCGTGCATGCGCCGGCCACCTTCCGTCGCCTCGGCATTCCCGCCCGGCCGTGTCTGGACCTGCTGGAATTGTTCGCCTTCGCCCTGCCGGCGACGGCGGCGGCGCCGACGCCGCGCGGGCTGGCGCTGGCGCTGGAGCTGGACCCGCCGGCCGGCGCCGAGGCGGAAGCCGAGGTGGCACTGCTGGGCGAGATCGCCGCCGCCCTGCTCGGGCGGCTGGCCGCGGGGCGGCGGCTGGAGCGCAACCGCGACGCCGCGCCGCTCGCCCGGCGCATGGGGCTCGCCGGCTGGGGCTGGGCGCCGCTGGCCGCCGCCGCCCTCGGCGCCGCCGACGCCGCGCCCGGCGCCGAGGCCTTGCGCGTCTGGCGCCGGCTGCCGGAATGGGAGGAGGGCGCGCCGCCGCCGCCGCCCGGGGCGCATCCGGTGGAACCGGCGGAAGCGCGCCGGCGGCTGGCCGCCATCCTCGGCGCTGCCGCCGAGCAGCGTCCCGGCCAGGCCGATTATGCCGCCGCCGCCGCCGCCGCCTTCGCCCCCCGCGCGCGCCGCGGCGAGCCGGCCCTGGTGCTCGCCGAGGCCGGCACCGGCACGGGCAAGACCCTGGGCTACATCGCGCCGGCGAGCCTGTGGGCCGAGCGCAATCGGTTCCCGGTCTGGATCAGCACCTTCACCCGCCATCTGCAGCGCCAGATCGATGCCGAGCTGGGCCGCCTGTTCCCCGACCCGGCCGAGCGGCGGCGGCGCACCGTGATCCGCAAGGGGCGGGAGAATTATCTCTGCCTGCTCAATCTGGAGGAGGCGGTGGGCGCGGCGCTCGCCGGCGCCGAGCCGGCGGCGGTGATCCCGCTCGGGCTGGTGGCGCGCTGGGCGCTGGCCAGCGCCGATGGCGACATCGAGGGCGGCGACCTGCCGGGCTGGTTCGCCGAGCTGTTCGGCCGCGGCGTCACCGCCGCGCTGGCGGACCGGCGCGGCGAGTGCATCCACTCGGCCTGCCCGCACTGGCGGCGCTGCTTCGTCGAACACGGCGTGCGCCGCGCCCGCACCGCCGATCTGGTGGTGGCGAACCACGCGCTGGTGATGGTGCAGGCCGCCTACGACCGCAACTGGGGCGGCGGGCTCGACGATGCCGCCGTGCCGCTGCGCTATGTCTTCGACGAGGGCCACCAGATTTTCGACGCCGCCGACAGCGCCTTCTCGGCCGAGATTTCCGGCGCCGAGACCGCCGAACTGCGGCGCTGGCTGCTCGGCGCCGAGGGCGGGCGTTCGCGCGCCCGGGGCCTGCGCCGGCGGCTGGAGGAGCTCGTCGCCGCCCGCCCGGAGCTGGAGGCGCCGCTCGGCGCCGCGCTGCAGGCGGCGCGCGCGCTGCCGGCGCCGGGCTGGAGCCAGCGGCTGAGCGGCATCGCCCCCGAACTCGGCGGGCTCGATGCCGGGCAGCCCAACCCGGCGGAGGCGTTCCTCGCCCTGCTGCGCCGCCAGGTGCTCGCCCGCAGCCCGGATGCCGAAGCGCCGGGCGCCGGCTCGCCGGAGGCCGATCTGCACCCGGTGCTGGCGGAGCTGCCGGCCGCCGCCGAGCGTCTGGCCCGCGCCCTGTCGCGCCTCGCCGAGCCGCTGAAAATGCTGCGCGAACGGCTCGCCGCGCGGCTCGACGCCGAGGCCGAGACGCTCGACGAGGCCGCCCGCACCCGCATCGAGGCCGCCTGCCGGATGCTCGCCCGCCGCGCCCTGGATCCGCTCGCCGCCTGGACCGCGATGCTCGAATCGGTGCTGGCGCCGCCGCCCGAACCCGGCACACGGCCGGTGCATGTCCAGTTCCTGCGGCTCGACCGCACCGGCGGCGTGGAGCGCGACGTCGCGCTGTGCCGCCACTGGCTCGACCCGACCATCCCCTTCGCCGCCGCCCTGGCCGCGCCGGCGCACGGGCTGCTGGTGACCTCGGCGACGCTGCGCGACGGCGGCACCGCGGATCCGCTCGCCGCCTGGGAGGCGGCGGAGGCGCGGGTCGGCGCGGTGCATCTGCCCGCCCCGGCGATCCGCGTCGCCGTCGCCAGCCCGTTCGACTATGCGGCGCAGACCCGCGCCTTCGTCGTCACCGACCTGCCGCTGGGCGATCTCGATGCGCTGGCCGGCGCCTACCGGGCGCTGTTCCTCGCCGCCGGCGGCGGCGGGCTCGGCCTGTTCACCGCCATCCGCCGCCTGGTCGCGGTGCATGGCCGGATCGCCGCGCCGCTGGAGGCGGCGGGGATTCCGCTGCTGGCCCAGCATGTCGATGCCATGCACAACGCGACGCTGGTCGACATCTTCCGCACCGAGGAGGCGAGCTGCCTGCTCGGCACCGATGCGATGCGCGACGGCGTGGACGTGCCCGGCCGGGCGCTGCGCCTGGTGGTGTTCGAGAAGGTGCCGTGGCCGCGGCCGGACATTCTGCACCGCGAGCGGCGCATCCATCTGTCCGGCGGCGCACCGGCTTCGTTCGACGATCGCCTCGCCCGGCTGCGGCTGCGCCAGGCCTTCGGGCGGCTGATCCGGCACGGGGACGATCGCGGCGTGTTCGTGCTGCTCGACCGGCGCACGCCGTCGCGCCTGCTCGCCGCCTTTCCTCCCGGCGTGCTGGTCCGCCGCGTCGGGCTGGCCGAGGCGGTCGCGGCGACGCGGACGTTCCTCGCCGCCGGGGGCCCGGCTTGATCTCGGCGCCGGGTTCGCGCACCGTCGCCCCATTCGTTGCGCAGGAGAACCCGCTGATGCTCGCCCGTACCGGCCTTGATGCCCAGGAGGCGCTGGTCTGCACCATGGTCCTGGTGGCCGCGGCGCATGGCGGCATCACCGACCGCGAGATCGGCGTCATGGCCGCGCTGGTGCAGACCCTGCCGGCCTTCGAGCATTTCTCCGCCGAACGGCTGGAGGCGGCGACGGACGCGGCGGTGAACCTGCTGCGCGAGGAGGACGGGCTGAACCACGCCGGGCGGCTGATCCGCGAGGCGCTGGGCGGGCGGCTGCGCGAGACCGCCTACGCGCTGGCCTGCGAGGTCGTCGCCGCCGACCGGCTGGCGCATCAGGAGACGCTGCGCATGCTCGAATTCGTGCGCGAGACGCTGGAACTCGAGCCGCTGGTGACGGCAGCGATCGAGCGCGGCATTCGCGCCCGCCAGCAGCGCGTCTGACCGTGCCCCTTCCCGGCGAGGCGGCGGCGGAACGGCTGCTCGCGGCGGCGCGGGCGCGCGGACGCCGGCTGGCCACCGCCGAAAGCTGCACCGGCGGGATGATCGCCGCCGCGCTGACCGCCATCGCCGGCTCCAGCGACGTGTTCGATCGCGGCTTCGTCACCTATTCCAACGAAGCCAAGACCGACATGCTCGGGGTGCCGGCGGCGCTGATCGGCGCCCATGGCGCGGTCAGCGAGGACGTGGCGCTGGCCATGGCGGCCGGCGCGCTGGCCCGCTCGCAGGCCGATTTCGCCGTCGCCGTCACCGGCGTCGCCGGCCCCGGCGGCGGCACGGCGGCGAAACCGGTCGGGCTGGTCTGGTTCGGCCTCGCCGGCGGCGGGGCGATGCGGGCCGAGCAGCGCCTGTTCCAGGGCGACCGCGCCAGCGTTCGCGCCGCCACGGTGGAGGCGGCGCTGGCCCTGCTCGCCGCCGCGCTGGGCTGATCGCGACGGCCCTTTGGCGCCGGCGGTGAAATCTGGCAGGCTGGCGCGAAATCAGGGAGGACTGCGATGCGGACAACGAGGCTGGCGGCGACCATCGCCATCGTCATGGCCGCGGGTGGGGCGCCGTGTGGCAGCGCGGTCGCGGCCGAATGCGGCGCGCTGGCCGGGATGCGGGTCGCGGATGGGCGGGTGATCGCCGCCACCCCGGTGAACCCGCCCTTCACCATCGTCTCGCCCTACCGGTCCGAGCCGGCCGAGGTCGCCGTGCCGTTCTGCCGGGTCCAGGGCGTGCTCCGCCCGAGCGAGGATTCGGACATCCGCTTCGAGGTCTGGCTGCCGCCGCCCGGGGCCTGGAACGGGCGCTACGAGGGTGTCGGCAATGGCGGGTTCGCGGGATCGCTGATCTATACCGGCATGGCCAATGCGCTGGCCGGCGGCTACGCCGTCTCCGCCACCGATACCGGGCACGGCGCCGACGGCACCGATGCGCGCTGGGCGATCGGCCATCCCGAGAAAGTGATCGATTTCGGCGAGCGCTCCATTCACGTCACCGCCATCGCCGCCAAGGCGGTGATCGCCGCCTATTACGGCCGTGCCGCCGAGCGCGCCTATTTCAGCGGCTGCTCCGATGGCGGGCGCGAGGCGCTGGTCGAGGCCGAGCGCTACCCGGACGATTACGACGGCATCGTCGCCGGCGCGCCGGCCAATGCCTGGGTCAAGCTGGTGACGACGGCGATGTGGAACGAGACGGCCCTGGCCGCCGAACCGGGCAGCGCCATTCCGCCGGACAAGCTGGCGGTGATTTCCCACGCCGTGCATGCGGCCTGCCACGCCACCGGCGGCGTGGTCGGCGCGCCGGAGCAGTGCCGTTTCGACCCCGCCACGCTGGCCTGCCCGCCCGGGGGCGAGGGCGGCGCCTGCCTGAGCCGGCCGCAGATCGCCGCGCTCGACAAAATCTATGGCGGGCCGCGCGACGCCGCCGGCCACCCGGTATTCCCCGGCTTCGCGCCGGGGGGCGAGGAGGGGCCGGCGGGCTGGGCGCTGTGGATCACCGGCCGGCCCGGCCAGGCGCCGCTGCAGCTGCAGTTCGGTACCGGGTTCTATTCCGGCATGGTCTACGAGGATCCGACCTGGACCCTGAAGCGGTTCGATCTCGGGCCCGATCTCGCCGCCGCCGCCGCCAAGCTCGGCGCCGTGCTCGATGCCACCGATCCCGATCTCTCGCGCTTCCGCGCCCATGGCGGCAAGCTGATCACCTATCATGGCTGGTACGACGCGGCGATCCCGCCGCAGAATTCGGTCGATTTCCTCGCCGCGGTGCAGGCGAAGAACGGCGGCGCGGCGGCGACCGACGGGTTCTACCGGCTGTTCATGATGCCGGGCATGGGCCATTGCCGCGGCGGGCCGGGCGAGGACGCGATCGGCGGCGTGTTCGGTCCCTCCGCGCCGGTGCGTGACGCGACGCATGACGTGGTCGAGGCGCTGGCGCGCTGGGTCGAGCAGGGCGTGGCGCCGGAGAAGCTGGTGGCGAGCGCCTACGCCCACGGCCAGCCGAGCCAGGGGGTCGCCAGCGAGCGCGTGCTCACGCCGTATGGGCGCTGAGCCGGCCGCCATGGCCGCCGGCCGCATCGCCCTGGTGGCGCGCGCGCTGCGGGCGCGGCCGCGTCTGCTCGCCGGCGTGCTCGCCGGGGCGGCGGCCGGCCTCGTCCTGCCCGCCAGCGTGCCGCCGCTGGCGCGTGCCATCGTCGCCTGGGATCTCGGCGTGGTGCTGTTCCTGGTGCTCGCCGCGCATCTCTTCACCGCCGAGCGCGACCGCACGCTGCCCGAGGACGCGGCGGCGCAGGAGGAAGGGGAGTGGACCATCTTCGCCGTCACGCTCGGCGCCGTGGTGGCGAGCTTCGCCGCCATCATCGGCGAATTCTCCACCACCAAGGAGATCCCGGCGACGGTGCGCGGGCTGCATATCCTGCTCGTCGTGGTGACGCTGCTGGTCTCGTGGCTGCTGACCCACACGCTGTTCGCCATGCGCTATGCCCATGAATTCTACCAGCGCACCGCCGACGGCAGCGGCATCGACGGCGGGCTGGAATTTCCCGGCACGACGACGCCGGGCTACTGGGACTTTTTCTACTTCTCGCTCGTCCTCGGCATGACGTTCCAGGTCTCGGACGTGCAGATCAGTTCGGCCAAGCTGCGCGGCGTGGCGACCGTGCACGGGCTGCTGAGCTTTCTGTTCAACACCGTGATCCTGGCCCTGTCGGTCAATATCGGGGCGAGCCTGCTGTGAGGGTGAAACCATGCTCGGGCTGATGCAGCATTATCCGCTGATGATCTCCTCGCTGATCACCCACGCCGCGCGCCATCACGGGCACGCGGAAGTGGTCTCCAACATGGGCGGCGCGGCGCTGCATCGCACCAACTATGCCGGCATCGAACGGCGCGCGCGCCGGCTGGCGCGCGTGCTCGCCGCGCTCGGCGTCGGCTTCGGCGATCGCGTCGCCACCCTGGCCTGGAACGACTACCGTCATCTCGAACTCTATTACGGCGTCTCCGGCACCGGCGCGGTGTGCCATACCGTCAATCCGCGGCTTTCGGCGGAGGATATCGGCTTCATCATGGCCGATGCCGGGGACGGCGTGGTCTTCGCCGACCCCGGCTTCGCCGCGTTGCTCGCGGCCGTCGTGCCTGCGGTGCGCGGCACGGTGCGCGACGTGGTGCTGCTCACCGACGAGGCCGGGATGGTCGATGTCGCGCTCGCCCCGGGCATGCGCCTGCATTGCTACGAGACGCTGATGGCGGCGGCGGACGAGGATTACGACTGGCCGGCCTTCGACGAGAACACGGCCAGCGCGCTGTGCTACACCTCCGGCACCACGGGGCGGCCGAAGGGCGTGCTCTACAGCCATCGCTCGACGATGCTGCACACCTACGCCGCCAACACGCCGGACGTGTTCGGCCTGCGCGCGGTGGACCGGGTTCTGCCGGGCGCGTCGATGTATCACGCCTGCGCCTGGGGACTGCCCTATTGCGCGACCATGGTCGGCGCGGGGTTGGTTCTGCCCGGGCGCCATCTCGACGGCGCCAGCCTGCACCGCATGCTGGAGGCCGAGCGCATCACGCTCACCGCCGGCGTGCCGACGATCTGGCTCGGCCTGCTCGCGCATCTGCAATCGACCGGCGCCCGGCTGACCCAGGTCAAGCGCATGCTGGTCGCCGGGTCCGCGCTGCCGCGCGTACTGATCGAGGCGTTCACGCCGATGGGCATCAATGTCGAGCAGGGCTGGGGCATGACCGAGACCAGCCCGATCGTCACCTACAACGCGCCGACGCCGGCCAGCGCCGCGCTCGACGGCGAGGCGGCGATCCGCCAGCGGCTGAAGCAGGGCCGCGCCGCCTGCGGCACGGACATGAAGATCGTCGACGCCGAAGGCCGCGAACTGCCGTGGGACGGCAAGGCGTTCGGCGATTTCCTGGTGCGCGGGCACTGGGTGTGCCGCGAATATCTCAATCGCGGCGCCGAGGGCGCGGCCGATGCCGAGGGCTGGCTGCTCACCGGCGATGTCTGCACCATCGATGCCGATGGCTGCGCCGAGATCGTCGATCGCTCCAAGGACGTGATCAAGTCGGGTGGCGAGTGGATCAGCTCGATCACGCTGGAGAATCTCGCCGTTTCCCACCCTGCCGTCGCCGAGGCGGCGATCATCGGCGCGCGCCATCCGAAATGGCAGGAGCGGCCGCTGCTGCTGGTGGTGCCGCGCGCCGGCATGCGCGTCGAACCGGCCGACGTGCTCGCCGTGTTCGAGGGCAAGGTCGCGAAATGGTGGCTGCCGGACGCCGTGGTCGTGGTCGAAGACCTGCCGCACACGGCGACCGGCAAGCTGAACAAGCTGGCGCTGCGCGCGCGCTGGCAGAATTATCTGGTGCAGCAGGCCGGCCCCACAACCTGACAGGGTTGGCGCAGCCGCGGCGCGCGGCTATCGCTCCGGCATGGGTTCCGACCTCACGCGCGCCGCCGCGGTCCTGATCTTTGTCATCACCTACGCGGTTCTGGCGGTGGGAAGGCTGCCCGGCTTCCGCATCGACCGGCCGGCGGCGGCCTTCCTCGGCGCGGCGCTGATGGTGGCCTTCGGCGGCATCGGCCTGGCGGAGGCCTGGCGCGCCATCGACATGGACACGCTGGCGCTGCTGCTCGGCATGATGGTGGTGGTGGCGGCCCTGACCCGTGCCGGCGCCTTCCGCCTCGTCGTGGCCTGGGCGGTGACGCGGGCCCGCCATCCGCTGCTGCTGCTCGCCGCCATCGTGCTCGCCAGCGGCCTGGTCTCGGCCTTCCTGGTCAATGACACGGTCTGCCTCGTGCTGACGCCGTTGGTGCTCGATCTCGTCGCCCGCCTGCGCCGCCGCCCGGTGCCCTATCTGCTGGCCATCGCCATGGCCGCGAACATCGGCAGCACGGCGACGATCACCGGCAACCCGCAGAACATGATCATCGGCAGCCTCTCGCACATTCCGTACGGCGCTTTCACCCGGGCGCTGGCGCCGGTCGCCGGCGTGGGGCTGGTGCTGACGGTGGCGCTGATCGCGCTCGTCTGGCGGGAGGAATTCTTCACCGCCGGGCCGCTGCGCGCCACGCCGGCGCCGGTGCATGCCTCCGGGCCGCTGGTGCGGCTTTCGGTGATGGTGACGGGGGCGATGGTGGCGGGCTTCTTCGCCGGCGTTCCGCCTGCCATCGTCGCCGTGCTGGGCGGCGCGCTGCTGGTGCTGGTCTCGCGCACCAAGCCGGAGAAATTCTACGCCGGCATCGACGGCACGCTGCTGCTGATGTTCGCCGGCCTGTTCATCATCGTCGCCGGGATGGAGCGGGCGGTGCTGTCGCCGGCGCTGCTCGGCGCGGTGGCGGGGCTCGGGCTCGACCGCGCCTGGGTGCTCACCCTGCTCACCGCCGCGCTCTCCAACGTGGTGAGCAACGTGCCGGCGGTGCTGGTGCTGCGCCCCTTCATCGCGCATCTGTCGGACCCCGAGCGCGCCTGGCTGGTGGTGGCGATGGCCTCGACGCTGGCCGGCAATCTGACCCTGCTCGGGTCGGTGGCGAACCTCATCGTCGCGCAGCAGGCGCGCCTCGGTGGCGTCCATATCGGGTTCCGCGCCTACGCCGTGGTCGGCGTGCCGCTGACCGTGCTCACCCTCGCCGCCGGCGTGCTGCTGCTCTGATACCCCCCCTTTTCCGCCGCGCGTCGGGCTTCTAGGGTTGGCGGAAGAGCATGGAGGAGATGGTCCGGTGGAATTCGCATACACGGATAAGGTGAACGCGCTCCGCGCCCGGGTGCAGGCGTTCATGGACGAGCACGTCTACCCGAACGAGGCCACCTACAAGGCCCAGATGGCCGCGGCCAAGGACCGCTGGCAGCCGGTGCCGATCGTCGACCAGCTCAAGCCGCTGGCGCACGCCGCCGGGCTGTGGAACCTGTTCCTGCCCCATTCGGAGCATGGCGCCGGCCTGACCAACCTGGAATACGCGCCGCTGGCCGAGATCATGGGCCGGGTGCAGTGGTCGTCCGAGGTGTTCAACTGCTCGGCCCCCGATACCGGCAACATGGAGACCATCGACCGCTACGGCACGGCGGAGCACAAGAAGCAGTGGCTGACGCCGCTGCTGGAGGGAAAGATCCGGTCCGCCTTCTGCATGACCGAGCCGGAAGTCGCGTCCTCGGATGCGACCAACATCCAGACCTCGATCCGCCGTGATGGCGACGACTACGTCATCAACGGGCGCAAATGGTGGTCGTCCGGCACCGGCGATCCGCGCTGCAAGATTCTCATCGTCATGGGCAAGACGGATCCGCACAACCCGGACAAGCATCGCCAGCAATCGATGATCCTCGTGCCGGCCGACACCAAGGGCATCGAGATCAAGCGCATGCTGCCGGTGTTCGGCTTCGACGATGCGCCGCACGGCCATGGCGAGGTGATTTTCCGCGACGTTCGCGTGCCGGCCTCGAACATTCTGCTCGGTGAGGGCCGCGGCTTCGAGATCGCGCAGGGGCGCCTCGGGCCGGGCCGCATCCATCATTGCATGCGCACCATCGGCCTCGCCGAGCGCGCGCTGGAAATGACCTGCAAGCGCGCGCTGGACCGCCACGTGTTCGGCCGCGCGCTCGCCGATCAGGGCGTGATGATCGAGCGCATCGCCAACATGCGCATCATGATCGAGCAGTCCCGCCTGCTGGTGCTGCACGCGGCGTGGAAGATGGACACCGTCGGCAACAAGGAAGCGCGGCGGGAGATCGCGGCGATCAAGGTGGCGGTGCCGAACATGGCCTGCCAGGTGATCGACTGGGCGGTGCAGGCCTTCGGCGCCGGCGGCGTGACCGAGGATTACGGGCTGGCCGAGATGTACAAGACGGCGCGCACGATGCGCATCGTCGACGGCCCGGACGAAGTGCACCGCCACCAGCTCGGCCGCCTGGAACTGGCGAAATACCGGCCGGCGCGGCCGAACATGTGAGGACGAGCGCCATGTCCCTGTTCGATCTCACCGGCAAGGTCGCCATCGTCACCGGCTCGTCGCGCGGCATCGGGCGTGCGATCGCCGAACGGCTTGCCGAGCACGGTGCGCGTGTCGTCGTCTCCTCGCGCAAGGCGGAGGCGTGCGAGCCGGTGGCGGCTGCGATCCGTGCCAAGGGCGGGCAGGCGATCGTCGTGCCGTGCCATATCGGCCACAAGGACCAGCTGCAGGCGCTGGTCGAGCGCACCAAGGCCGAGTGGGGCGGCATCGACGTGCTGGTGTGCAACGCCGCGCTGAACCCGTATTTCGGCCCCTCCGCCGGCATTCCGGACGAAGCCTATGACCGCATCATGGGCGCCAACGTGCGCAGCAATTTCTGGCTGTGCAACATGGCGCTGCCGGGCATGGCGGCGCGCGGCGGCGGATCGGTGATCATCGTCTCCTCGATCGCCGGGCTGCGCGGCACGCCGCTGCTCGCCGTCTATGGCCTGTCCAAGGCCGCCGACATGCAGATGGCGCGCAACATCGCCGTCGAGTGGGGGCCGAAGAACATCCGCGCCAACTGCATCGCGCCGGGGCTGGTGCGCACCGATTTCGCGCGCGCGCTGTGGGAAAATCCTGAACTGGAGAAGAAGCGCTCGCGCGAGACCCCGCTGCTGCGCATCGGCGAGCCGGACGAGATCGCCGGCGCGGCGGTGTTTCTGGCCTCGCCGGCCGGGTCCTTCATGACCGGCCAGTCCATCGTCATCGATGGCGGGGTGACGATCGGTTCGCCGAACAGCGCGGAATAGCGGGCCGATGGTGGCGGAGGGGGCGCCGGAGCTCGTTCCGGTCCTGCCCAATCATCGCTTCGACGAGGCGGCGCTCGCGGCCTATCTGCGCGGCCGTCTCGGCGGTTTCGCCGGCGACCTGGTCGTGCGCCAGTTCCAGGGCGGGCAGTCCAACCCGACCTTTCATCTCGCGGCGGGCGGGCACGCGTTCGTCCTGCGCAAGAAGCCGCCGGGCAAGCTGCTGCCCTCGGCGCACGCGGTCGATCGCGAATATGCCGTGCTCGCTGCGCTCGCGGGCTCGGATGTGCCGGTGCCGCGCGTGCATCTGCTGTGCACGGACGAAGCCGTGATCGGGCAGATGTTCTACGTCATGGACTACGTCCCCGGCCGCGTCTTCGCCGACCGCGCCATTCCCGGCGCGACCCCGGCGGACCGCGCGGCGATGTATGACGACATGAACCGCATCCTCGCGCGCCTGCATCGGGTCGATTGGCGCGCCGCCGGGCTCGGCGGGTTCGGCCGGCCGGAAAACTACTTCGCGCGCCAGATCGCGCGCTGGTCGAAGCAGTACGAAGCCTCGCGCACCGAGGACGTGCCGGCGATGGAGCGGCTGATGCGCTGGCTCGCCGAAACGACGCCGCCGGCCGACGAAGCGGTGATCGTGCACGGCGATTTCCGCCTCGGCAATCTTCTGTTCCACCCCACCGAGCCGCGCGTTCTGGCAGTTCTGGACTGGGAACTTTCGACCATCGGCCATCCGCTGGCCGATCTCGCCTACAATGTCCTCACCTACCGCCTGCCGGAGAGCGCCGGCGGCGCGCCGGAGGCGGATCTCGTCGCGCTCGGCATTCCGGCCGAGGCCGATTATGTCGCGCGCTATGTCCAGCGCGTCGGCCGCGCCGATGCCGCGACCCTCGAATACGCGATCGTCTTCGCCATGTTCCGCCTCGCCGCCATCGTCGCCGGCGTGTATCGCCGCGCGCTCGACGGCAACGCAGCCGATGCGCGCGCGCTCGAACGCGGCGTGGTGTTCCGCGAAGTTGCCGAGCGCGCCTGGGCTTATGCGCAGGCGCTCGGTGCCCGCTGAAGCGCGATGCTGCCGGCGCTGCTGTTCGGCGGCTGATCAGCGATAGCGGCCGTGGCGCTGCAGCACCTCGATGCGGTAGCCGTCGGGGTCGGTGAGGAAGAAGAAGCGCGCCAGCAGCGTGCCGTCGCGGCGGAATTCCTTGAGCGGCTCGGGGGCGATGCCGGCTTCGGTGAGGCGGGCGTGTTCGGCGTCGAGATCATCGACGGCGACGGCGATGTGGCCGTAGCCGTCGCCGCGCGTGTAGGGCTCGTGGCGGTCGTGGTTGATGGTCAGTTCCAGCTCGAACGGGCTCTCCGGGCTCTTCATGTAGACCAGGGTGAAGCCTTCGAACCCCATGCGCTCGGCGATCTCGAGCCCGAGCGCCTCGCGATAGAAGGCGACCGAGCGCGCCTCGTCGAGCACGCGGATCATCGAGTGGATCGGCTTGGCCACGGCCTTGGGCTCCTTCATGGATGGGATCGTGATGGATGGCATCGCCGCGGCGCACGCAGCGCCGGCGCGCGGCGGTGGCGGGAGTGGTGGAGCTGAGGGGAATCGAACCCCTGACCTCCTCATTGCGAACGAGGCGCTCTCCCAACTGAGCTACAGCCCCTCCCGAGGCGGGCGGAATGTGCGCATGCGCGCCTGCCAAGTCAAGCTGTGTCGCCGCGATGGTAGGGGTGGCCGGCGAGGATGCTCTGGGCCCGGTAGAGCTGCTCGGCGAGCATCGGGCGGACGAGAAAATGCGGCCAGGTCAGTGGTCCGAGCGAGAGACGGCACGCGGCGCGGGCGCGCACCGGCGCGTCCAGCCCGGCGGCGCCGCCGATGAGGAAGCACGGTGTGCGCCCCTGCGCGCGCCAGGCGGCCAGCAGGCGGGCCAGACCTTCGCTGTCAGGCATCTCTCCGGCCGGGTCCAGCGCCACGGCGAAGGCGTCCGGGCCGAGCGCGGCGAGAATCGCCAGTCCCTCGCGCCGCCGTGCCGCCGCGTCGCCGCCGCCGCCTTCGGGGATTTCCGTCAGCGCCAGCCCCGGGCGCAGCCGCGCCGTATAGCGGGCGAACAGGTCCGCTTCCGGACCGCGGCGCAGGCGGCCGACGGCGATCAGCCGCATCGTCGTCGAAGCCGGTCGGGTCATGGCCGGCAGAAATGGGCTTCGGCCGCGGCGGCGGCAAGGATAGATAGGGCCAGCCGGACGAGCGCCCCGCTGCGTGCCGGGGGCGGATGCCCAAGGAGGATGTCATGGATGCAGCTCCCGATCTCGCCGAACCCCTGTTGCGCCGCGATGCCGATGGCGTCGCCTGGCTGACGCTGAACCGGCCGGCCCAGCGCAACGCCCTGTCGATCGGCCTGATGACCGCGCTGGAACAGGCGATCGCCGCCATCGCCGCCGATGCCTCGGTGAAGGTCGTCGTCCTCGGCGGCGCCGGGCCGGCGTTCTGCGCCGGGCATGACCTCCGGGAAATGCGCGCCGAGCCGAAACGCGAGGCCTATGCGGCGCTGTTCACCCAGTGCTCGCGGCTGATGACGGCGATCGTCCGCCTGCCCAAGCCGGTGATCGCGCGGGTGCACGGGGTCGCCACCGCCGCCGGCTGCCAGCTCGTCGCCAGCTGCGATCTCGCCCTCGCCGCCGAGACCGCGCGGTTCGCCACGCCGGGGGTGAATATCGGCCTGTTCTGCTCGACCCCGATGGTCGCCCTGTCGCGCGCCGTGCCGCGCAAGATGGCGATGGAAATGCTGCTCACCGGCGAGCTGGTCCCGGCCGCGCGGGCGCGCGAGATCGGGCTGGTCAACCGCGTCGTGCCGGAGGCCGCGCTCGATGCCGAAACCGCGGCGCTGGCCGCGCAGATCGCCGCCAAGAGCCCGCTGACGCTGGCGATCGGCAAGGAGGCGTTCTACCGGCAAGTGGAAATGGACCTCGATGCCGCCTACGGCTACGCCGCCGAGGTCATGACCCGCAACATGCTGACGCGCGACGCCGAGGCGGGGATCGACGCGTTCCTCGGCAAGCGCCAGCCGGTTTGGACCGGCACCTGATCAGTTCCCCGGCGAACCGCCGTCGTCGCGCAGCAGGTCCGGCGCCTTCGGGCCGCGCAGCGGGCGGTCGCCCTCGCCGGCGAGCAGGTCCGACGACGGATCCCCGCGCAGGATGTCGTGGGGCATCGGCGGATCGCCCGGCGAGCAGATCGTGCCCTCCGCCGGCACCCCGTCGAGCCCGAGCAGGGCCATGCCGCCGCCGGGCAGGCCGGGTTGCGCCGGCAGCATGGGCATGATCTGGATCGGCACCCGGTCCGGCCCCGCCGGCTCGGTCGGACAGTCCGCGGGCGCCGGCGGCTGGGCGAGCGCGACGGCGGGCGGTGACGCGAGCAGCAGGAGGACCAGGGCGCGGCGCATCGGCGAAGCCTGCGCCGGCGCCGTTAACGGCGGGTTGCCGGGCGCAGCCAGCCGAGCAGAGCGGGCAGGAAGGCGAAAGTGCCGATCAGCGTGCAGAACAGGCTGAGCAGCAGCAGCTTGCCCATGGACGCGGTGCCGGGATGGCCGGACAGGGCCAGCGCGCCGAACGCGGAGCCCGTGGTCAGCGCCGAGAACAGCACCGCCCGCGCCGTCGCCGAGCCGAGGAACAGGCGCGCGCCGGCCCGCCAGTTCATCACGAAATAGATGTTGAACGAGACGCCGACGCCGAGCAGCAGCGGCAGCGCGATGATGTTGGCGAAGTTCAGCGGCAGCGGCAGCAGCACCGCGGCCAGCGCCACCAGTAGCGCCGAGACCAGCAGGCTCGCCAGCACCAGCGCCGCATCCACGACGCGCCGCAGCGCCAGGAGGAGGATGACGGCGATCGCGACCAGCGCGCCGAGCGTGGCGGCGCGGAAGGCGTGCAGGATGGTGGCGCTGGTATCGACGATGGACACCGCCGCGCCACCGGCCTCCGGCGCGACGCCGCGCACCGCGCTCACCAGCCGGCTCAGCCCGGCGCTGCTGCGGTTCGCCGCGTTGCCCAGAACCTGGATGCGCACCTGTCCCTGCGCCGTCACCCAGTCCCGCCGGATTTCCGGCGGCAGGTCGGCGAGGGTCACGGGGCGGGCGGAAAGCGCGGTGCGCAGCCCGTCCAGCTCGGCGGGCAGGAAGCGGGTCAGCGCCGCGTTCATGGCGAGGAGGGTCGGGTCCGGCGCCCCCTCCAGCCGGTGCAGCGCGGCGGCGAGCGGGGCGAGCGCCGCGCCTTGCGGGCCCTTCGCGACGGCGGGATCGAGCTGGGCCAGGGTCATGCGCAGCGCCTGGCGGATATCGGTCGCGGTGATCGGCTCCGCGCTCGGCGCCGCCGCCAGGGTGGGCGCGAGAATGGCCGCGGCGTCGGCGATCAGGGCGAGCTTCGCCGTCTGGTCCTCGGGCACGAAGCTGGCCTCGGTCAGCACCTGACCCACCGGCGCCAGCGCTTTCAGCTTCGGCACCAGCGCCTCGGCGTCCTTGAACGACGGCACCAGGATGTCGATGCCGTACGGGTTGGTGAGCGGGTTGTCGATCAGGTCGTGCAGGGTGCGCATCGCCTCGGTATCGGCGTTCTTGGTGTGCAGCGGATCGCCGTCGAATTGCAGATGCGGCAGGGCGAACGCGCCGGCGAGCGCGGCGAGCAGGATGGCGGCCAGCACCGGCAGCCGGGCGCGGCCCAGCGCCGCGTCCGCCGCCAGGCCGCCGGGCAGCCCCACCTCGGCCTGCTCGGCCGGCGGGCGGAACAGGGTGAGCGCGGCGGGCAGGACGGTGAGGGTGCAGGCGAAGGCGATGATCATGCCGCTGCCGGCGATCAGGCCGAGCTCGGCGACGCCGCGGAAATCGGTCGGCACGAAGGCATAGAACCCGGCGGCGGTGGCCGTCGCGGCGACCAGGATCTGCGGCCCGACGCGGCGGATCGTCGCCGCCATGGCGGCCGGCGGATCGCCCAGGCCGAGCCGCATCTCGCGGAAGCGGACGCTGAACTGGATGGCGAAATCGACGGCGATGCCGACGAAGAGGATGGCGAAGGCGACCGAGATCAGGTTCAGCGTGCCCACCGCCAGGGCGGCGAAGCCGGCGGTGATGCTGAACCCGGCGGCCAGCGTCAGCAGGATCGGCACGATCAGCCGCCAGGAGCGGACGGCGAGGAACAGCCAGAGCGTGATCAGCGCCACGCTGCCGAGCGTGCCGGCGACCATGCCCTGGGCGACGGTGGCGAATTCCTCGTCGGCCAGCGCGACCGGGCCGGTGATGCGCACCCGCGCCTGGCCCGTGCGGACGAATTCCAGCCCGGCCGCCGCCCGCCGTACCGCGTCGCTCGCCGCCCGGCCGGGCTCCAGCGCGCCGTAATCGAGCACCGGCTGGGCCAGGACGAAGCGGTAGCGGCCGGCGAGATCGGCTTCGCTGCCGCTGATCAGGCGCTGCCAGGAGAGCGGCACCTTGTGGCCGGCGGCGGCGGCGTCGAGCGTCGCGGCGAAGCCCTTGAGCGAGGGCACATAGGGGCCGAGGTCCGCCTCGCCGCGCTGCACGCCGATGCCGAGCAGCGAGAGCGCCGCGAACAGGCCGCGCGCCGTCGGGTCCGGGGCGAGCTGGCCGAGAAACGGCTGGGCGTCGATCACCCGGTCGAGCAGCGACCCGAGGTCCTTCTTGTCCAGGAACAGCATGCCCTCGCGGGCGAAATAGGCCGAGGCGTCGGGGCGGCGGACGTCGCGCAGGTGCGCGCTGTCCTGCGCCAGAGCGCCGGTGAGCGCGGCGGCGGTGGCCTCGGCCTCCTCGGGCAGGTCGGCGTCGATCACCATCACCAGCAGGTCGGTCGATTGCGGGAAAGCGCGATCGAGCGCGATCTGGCGCTGCCGCCACGGCAGGGTTTCGGCGAACAGCCGGTCGGTGTCGCTGCTCAGCGCCAGGTGGAACACCGCGTAGGTGCCGGCGAGGGCGGCGAGGGCGAGGGTGGCGAACAGAATCGCGGGCGCGAGGCGCTGGGTGCGCGCCAGCAGCGCGTCGAGACGGAGCGAGAGCGACATGGCGCCTGCCTAATCGACTTTCCAGCGCCGCACAAACGGCAGAAGCGGTTGACCGGCACCGCGGGTTGCGCCGAATCTCGGCCGGCGAAGGAGGCGCCGATGATGACCGAGCCCAGCCACGACCCGCTCCGACGGCCGCCGTTCCGGGCGGACCATGTCGGCAGCCTGCTGCGCCCGCCGCGTCTGCGCGAGGCCCGTGCCGCCCGCGCTGCCGGACGGATCGACGCCGCGGCGCTGCGGGCGGTCGAGGACGAATGCATCCTCGCCGCGATCCGCCAGCAGGAAGCGATCGGCCTGCGCGCCGCCACCGACGGCGAATTCCGCCGCGCCTACTGGCATTTCGACTTCGTCGCCGGGCTCGAAGGGGTCGAGCTCTACGAGCCGGAGCAGAAAGTGCAGTTCAAGGGCGCGACGCTGCCGCACGCGCTGCGGGTGAACGGGCGCATCGGCTGGCGCCGGCCGGTGATGATCGAGGATTTCCGCTTCGTCGCCGGGCACGTGACGACGGCGATGGCGAAGCAGACCATCCCGTCGCCGAGCGTGGTGCATTTCCGCGGCGGGCGGCGCGCCATCGATGCGGCGGTCTATCCCGACCTCGATCAGTTCTTCGCCGATCTCGGCACCGCCTATCGCGACGCGGTCCACGCCTTCGCCGCCGCCGGCTGCCGCTATCTCCAGCTCGACGAGGTCAACATCGCCTATCTCTGCGACCCCGAGCAGATCGCCGGCCTGCGCGCGCGCGGCGAGCATGTGGAAGGGCTGCTCGACATCTACGCCGAGATGATCAATCGCGCGATCGCCGACCGGCCGGCGGACATGGTGGTTTCGATGCATCTCTGCCGCGGCAATTTCCGCTCGACCTGGGCGGCGGCGGGTGGCTACGAGCCGGTGGCCGAGACGCTGTTCAACCGCATCGGCGCCGATGCCTATTTCCTCGAATACGACACCGACCGCGCCGGCGGGTTCGAGCCGCTGCGCTTCGTCCCGCGGGGCGAGAAGCGCGTCGTGCTCGGCCTGGTCACCAGCAAGACCGGCGCGATGGAGGCCAAGGACGAACTCAAGCGCCGCATCGACGAGGCGGCCCGATATCTGCCGCTGGACCAGCTCGCGCTCAGCCCGCAATGCGGGTTCGCCTCCACCGAGGAGGGAAACCTCCTCACCGAAGCGCAGCAATGGGCCAAGCTGCGCCTGTGCGTGGAGGTGGCGGAGGAGGTCTGGGGCGGGGTCTAGAGCAACGTCCGATCAGACTGAACCGCCTCGCGGTCAGTCTGATCGGGCAAAGTTGCTCTAATCATGTGGTTTCTAGAGCACGACCGTCCGATCGGATGATTCCATCCGATCGGACCGTGCTCTAGCCATTATGGTTTCTAGAGCGCGCCGCGCCGCGGCGTGATCGGCCGGATGCCGCGGATGCCTCGCCGCCCGACCGGCGTCCCGCCATGCCGGACGCCGTCCCCCGGTATTTTCCCGAAAACGAGGCGTGGCCCAACGGCTGGCGCCGAGCCAGGCGGCCCAAAAAAATTGATCTGGATCATGGTTCGAACAATCTGTTTACGGAATATTACCAATCGGTCCGGCGATGGGCCAGGTGGTGGGTGGCGACGGCGGCCTTCGGGCGGTGCCGAGGGCGCCATCGCCCGGCGGAGCGTCCGGCCCGCAAGGAGGAGCAATCATGAGAACCAAACTGGGATTTTCAGCCTGCATGCCGGCCGGTCTGGCGCTGCCGCTCGCCGTCGGGGCGGCGCTGCTGCCGCACGCGGCGTCGGCGACGCCGATGCTGACCTGGGAGACGGTCGTCAACAACGCGATGATCGCACCCACCTCCACCCCCCAGTCGAAGACCGCCTATTATTTCAGCTACAACCAGCCGGCGGTGAACACATCGGGCGAGGTCGCCTTCCGCGCTCGCGCCAAGCCGATCAGCGGCGGCGGTGGCGGTGGCGGCGGCGGTGGGGGCGGCGGCACGGTGCAGGGCGTCTACACCCGTGACATGGGCCAGACCGGGTCCACCATCCAGGTGCTGGCCGACAACAAGGGGACCGTGGTGCCGGCGCCGAACACCACCGGGGCGACGTTCGTGGAGTTCCCCTCGGTGCCGCGCATCGACCAGGGTTCGAACACGGTCACGTTCCGCGGCCAGTCCCAGCCGGTCTACACGCTGCCCGATGGCACGAAGACCGGCACTTCGGGCGTCTTCACCAATCCCGGCGGGACGCTGATCACCGGGGTCAATCAGCTCGGTGACGCCGGCTTCACCCAGTTCCAGGTGCCGAATACCCCGGCGGGCACCGGCTTCGACCAGTTCCCCGGCGCCCCCGCCTCCGCCGATGGTTCGGCGCTGGTGTTCAAGGGCAACTACACGGTGAACGGCGTCGGCGACACCGGTGTGTTCTACCGCAACACCGCCAGCCCGACGGCGCCGGTGGTGGCGATCGCGCAGAGCGGCGAGGCCATTCCCGGTGGCGGCGGCGCCACCTTCGGCTCCACCGCGCCGCCCTCCGCAGCGCAGGGCAAGGTCGTGTTCACCGGCTACAACAACGAGGCGGCGCCGACGGTGGGCGGCATCTATATCGCGCCGCTCACGCCCAGCCCCACGCTCACCCCGCTGGTCAGCATCGGCCAGGCCGTTCCCGGCGTCGCCGGCCAGACCTTCACCAATTTCGGTGAAGCGCTGTCGTTCGACGGCAAGAATGTCGGCTTCTGGGGCTCGTGGGGCACCGCGACGATGACCGTGCACATGACCTGCCCGACCGAGGGCAACGCCGCCCGCGCGGCCTACTGCCTGCAGCAATACCCGAACGGGGTGACCCTCACCGAGCCGAAAAACCAGGGCATCTTCGTGGTCGACAGCACCACCGGCCAGATCAAGATGATCGCCCAGACCGGCCAGAACGGCTTCACCGACTTCCTGTCGTGGAACTTCTCCGGCGCCGTGCCGGGGACCAGCACGGACGCGGAGCCGGCGCGCTGGCGCAGCTCGGCCTATGTTTCGTCGGTCGGCGACAACGTCGTGTTCCTCGGCCAGAAATCGGCGGTCGACGGGCTTTACGCCGGGCTCGATTCGCAGCCGGGCCTGCAGACGCTGCTCGACACCACCTACAGCGGCCAGTCGGTGGATTCGGCCGCGCCGAGCGGATCGGTGATCTCCTCGATCGGGCTGGAGCGGGACGGCTACCGCAATGGCTGGCTGGCGATCACCGTCAGCATGCTGGATCCGGTCACGGCCGAGAGCTGGGCGGGCATCTACGTCGCCAATGTGCCCGAGCCCGGCACGCTGGCGCTGCTCGGCAGCTTCCTCGTCGCCTTCGGTGCCGCCCGCCGCCGCACTTGACCGCGCGGCGGCGCACGGTATAAGCGCCCCTTCCTTGGCGGCCGGGGCTCCGGCGGCCCCGGTGTGGCATGCGGATGTTGCATGCGCCGGCCGAGTTTTGGGACCAAGATCGATGTTCGCAGTCATCCGCACCGGCGGCAAACAATACCGCGTCACGCCGAACGCCGTGCTCAAGGTCGAGAAGCTGGAGGCCGAGCCGGGCGGCACGGTCACCTTCACCGACGTGCTCGCCCTCGGCGCGGACGGCAGCCTGACGCTCGGGGCGCCGACCATCCAGGGCGCCTCCGTCACCGCTACCGTCATCGCCCAGGACCGGCTGGACAAGGTGATCATCTTCAAGAAGCGCCGGCGGCAGAACAGCCGGCGCAAGCAGGGCCATCGTCAGCACGTCACCGTGCTGCGCGTGGCGGCGATCAACGCGGCCTGAGCCCGCGGCAGGAGAGACAGACATGGCCCACAAGAAAGCCGGCGGCTCCTCGCGCAACGGGCGCGATACCGAAGGCCGCCGCCTCGGCGTGAAGAAGTCCGGCGGGCAGAGCGTCGTCGCCGGCAACATCATCATCCGCCAGCGCGGCACCAAGGTGCGCGCCGGGCGCAATGTCGGCGTCGGCCGCGACCATACGCTGTTCGCGCTGGTCGATGGCCGGGTCGAGTTCACGCGCAAGAGCGAGGGGCGCGTGCATGTTTCGGTCACCCCGCCGGCCGCCGCCGCCGCCGAATAGCGCCCTCCCCGAGCACCGCCAGCACCCGGGGTCGGCGCAAGCCGGCCCCGTTTTCGTATCCAGGCAATGAAATTCCTCGATCAGGCCAAGATCTACGTGCGCTCCGGCGACGGCGGCAACGGCGTGGTCGCGTTCCGGCGCGAGAAATACATCGAATTCGGCGGACCGGACGGCGGCAGTGGCGGGCGCGGCGGGGATGTCGTGGTCGAGGCGGTCGAGGGGCTGAACACGCTGATCGATTTCCGCTACACGCAGCATTTCCGCGCCGCCAAGGGCGGCAACGGCGCCGGCTCGGACCGCACCGGCGCGGGCGCGCCGCCGCTGGTGATCCGGGTGCCGGTCGGCACCGAGATTCTCGCCGATGACCGCGAGACGCTGATCGTCGATCTCGACGCGCCGGGCAAGCGCTTCATCCTCGCCCACGGCGGCGACGGCGGTTTCGGCAACACGCACTACAAATCCTCCACCAACCGCGCCCCGCGCCGCGCCGACCCCGGCTGGCCGGGCGAGGAGCGCTGGGTGTGGCTGCGGCTGAAGCTGATCGCCGATGCCGGGCTGATCGGCCTGCCCAACGCCGGCAAATCCACCTTCCTCGCCGCCGCCTCCGCCGCGCGGCCGAAAATCGCCGACTATCCGTTCACCACACTCACCCCGCAGCTCGGCATGGTGCGGCTCTCGCACAGCGAGGAATTCGTCCTCGCCGACATTCCCGGGCTGATCGAGGGCGCGCATGAGGGCGCCGGGCTCGGCGATCGGTTTCTCGGCCATGTCGAGCGCTGCGCCGTGCTGCTCCATCTCGTCGATGGCGCGGCGGGGGACGTGGTGCGCGCCTGGCGGCAGGTGCGCGCCGAGCTCTCCGCCTACGGCGCCGGGCTCGCCGACAAGCCGGAGCTGATCGCGCTCAACAAGTGCGATGCCATGACCCCGCGCGAGACATCCGCCCGCCGCGCCGCGCTGGCGCGGGCCGCGGGCCGGCCGGTGATGCTCGTCTCCGCCGCCACCGGGGCCGGCATGGCGGAGGCGCTGCGCGCCATCGCCGACGCCGTCGCCGTTGCAAGGCAGGCGCGCGCCGCATGATCCCCCGCCTGGCGGAGGCGCGGCGGCTGGTGGTGAAAATCGGCAGCGCGCTGGTGGTGGACGCCGCGCGCGCGGCACCGCGCACCGCCTGGCTGGACGCGCTGGCCGCGGATCTCGCCGCCTGCCGCGCGCGTGGCGCGGAGGTGCTGGTGGTCAGCTCCGGCGCCATCGCGCTGGCCCGCCGCAGCCTCGGTCTCACCGGGCGGCGGCTGCGGCTGGAGGAGAAGCAGGCGGCGGCCTCCGTCGGCCAGATCCGCCTCGCCCAGGCCTGGGCCGAGGCGCTCTCCGCGCACGGTCTGACCGCGGCGCAACTGCTGCTGACCCTCGATGATTCGGAGGATCGCCGGCGCTATCTCAACGCGCGTGCGACCCTGGCGACGCTGCTGGGGCTCGGCGCGGTGCCGGTGATCAACGAGAACGACACCGTGGCGACGGCGGAGATCCGCTTCGGCGACAATGACCGGCTGGCCGCGCGCGTCGCCGAAATGGTCCAGGCGGACCAGCTCATCCTGCTTTCCGACATCGATGGCCTCTACACCGCCGATCCGCGGCGCGACCCGGCGGCGCAGCACCTGCCGGTGGTGAACGCGATCACCGAGGAGATCGAGGCGATGGGCGGAGAGCCGCCGCCAGGCTATTCCAGCGGCGGCATGCGCACCAAGCTGGTCGCCGCGCGCATCGCCACCGGCGCCGGCTGCGCCATGGCGATCGCGCGCGGGGGCATGGACCACCCGCTGCGCGCGCTGGCCGAGGGCGCGCGCTGCACCTGGTTCCTGCCCGCGCCCGAGGGGCGGTCGGCCCGGAAACTCTGGATTCTCGGCAGCCTGCAGCCGCAGGGCGCGCTCACCGTCGATGCCGGCGCGGCCAGGGCGCTGACCAGGGGCAAATCGCTGCTCCCCGCCGGCGTCATCGCCGTCGAGGGACGGTTCGGGCGCGGCGACCCGGTGCTGGTGCGCGGTCCGGACGGGCGGCTGATCGCCCGCGGCCTGTCCGCCTACGCCAGCGAGGAAGCGGCGCGCATCGCCGGGCACCGCTCCGAGGCGATCGAGACGATCCTCGGCTGGCGCGGACGCGACGAGCTGATCCATCGCGACGATCTGGCGCTCGTGTGAGGGGCGCGGGTTTACACGCCGGGAGGCGGCCCTGATACTCGCCGCCGGTGCCGCGGGCATCTTTCATCGAGGGAGGAAACACGGACATGCGGAAACTGATTCTCGGGGCGGCGGCGGCGGCGATGCTGGCCGGGGCGCCGATGGCGCGCGCGGCGGTGCATTCGGCGCCCGCGAGCAAGGAAGTCTACTGGGTGCTCAGCGTCGAGGTCGCGGACGGCAAGCTCGATGATTTCAAGGCGCTGGTGCACAAGATCGTCGCCACCGTGAGCAAGGCCGAGCCCGGCGCGCTCGAATACGAGTGGAACGTCGGCGCCGACGGCAAGAGCGTGCAGATCGTCGAGCGCTACCGCAACTCCGCTGCCGTGGTCACGCACATCAACAATTTCGGCAAGGCCTTCGCCAAGGACTTCCTGGCGCTGGTGAAGCCGACCGCGTTCGTGGTCTATGGCCCGGCCGACGAGGCGGCGAAGAAGGCGCTCGCCGGGTTCAACCCGGTCTATATGACGACGTTCGACGGTTTCACCCGCTGAACCGGCCGCTGCCGGCGCCGCCGCGCATGGCGGCGCCGGATCCTGGCCGAGGCGGTTTGCCTGCGAGGAACCGATGCGCACACGCATTCTCCGCCTGATCGCCGCTGCCCTGTGGCTCGGCGCCGGCATCGCGCCGGCGGGCGCGGAGCAGTCCGCGGTCGGCAGCCATGAGGTCTACTGGGTCCGGTTCGCCGAGGTGCAGCCGGAGAAGATGGACGAGTTCAAGGCGCTGATCGGCCGCCTCGTCGCCACCGTGCGGGCCAACGAGCCCGGCGCGCTGGCGTTCGAATGGCACGTCGCCGATGACGGCCGCACCGTGCAGGTGCTCGAGCGCTACCGCGATTCCGATGCCGTGGTCGCGCATTTCGCCGATGTCGCCAAGACCTTCGGGCCGAGCTTGAGGGCGTTGAGCCGGACCACCGCGTTCTATGTCTATGGCGCGCCGAACGAGGCGGTGAAGACGCTTCTCGCCGGGCTGCATCCGACCTATCTGACCAGTTTCGACGGGTTCACGCGCTGAGGCGGATGCCATGACCATCATCCACGACCAGGCCGGCATCCACGACCAGGCGGGACGGTGGCTGCGCGAGGCCGGGGGGGCGGCGCGGGCCGCCGCCGCTGCGCTCGCCCGCGCCGGGGCGGCGGCGCGCGACGCGGCACTGCGCGCCGCCGCCGCCGCGCTCCGCGCCGACCGGGCGGCAATCCTCGCCGCCAACGAGGCCGATCTGGCGGGATTCTCCGGCACCGACGCCTTCCGCGACCGGCTCACCCTGACGCCGGAGCGCATCGAGGCGATGGCGCGCGGGCTGGAGGAGATCGCCGACCTGCCGGACCCGCTGGCGCGCGTGCTCGCCGAGTGGACCCGGCCGAACGGGCTCGTCATCCAGCGCATTCCCCAGCCCATCGGCGTCATCGGCATGATCTACGAGAGCCGCCCCAACGTCGGCGCCGATGCCGCCGGCATCTGCCTGAAATCCGCCAACGCGGTGATCCTGCGCGGCGGTTCCGAGAGCTTCGCCAGCGCCGGGGCGATCCAGGCCGCCATCGCCGCCGGCATCGCGGAGGCCGGGCTGCCGGCGGCCGCGGTGCAGGTGGCGCCGGGGACCGACCGCGCCTATGTCGCCGCCATGCTCGGCGGGGCGGGGGCGATCGACCTCATCATTCCGCGCGGTGGCCGCGGCCTGGTCGAGCGCGTGCAGGCCGAGGCGCGGGTGCCGGTGCTGGCCCACGCCGAGGGGCTCTGCCACACCTATGTCCACGCGGCCGCCGAGCCGGCGATGGCGCGGCGCGTGCTGGCCAACGCCAAGATGCGCCGCACCGGCATCTGCGGCGCCACCGAGACGCTGCTGATCGACGCCGCGATCGCGCCCGCGCTGCTGCCGCTGCTGGTCGCCGATCTCGCCGCGCTCGGCTGCGCCTTCCGCGCCGATGACCGCGCGCGCGCCATCGTGCCCTCGCTGCCGCCGGCCGGCGCGGCGGATTTCGACACCGAGTGGCTGGACGCGATCCTGTCGGTGAAACTGGTCGACGGGCTGGACGACGCCCTCGCCCACATCGCGCGCCACGGCAGCGAACATACCGACGCCATCATCACCGCGGACGCGGCGGTGGCCGAGCGGTTCCTGGCCGGTCTCGACAGCGCGGTCGGCATGTGGAACGCCTCGACCCAGTTCTGCGACGGCGGCGAATTCGGCTTCGGCGCGGAGATCGGCATCGCCACCGGGCGGGTGCATGCCCGCGGCCCGGTTGGGCCGGAACAGTTGACGACCTTCCGCTACGTCGTCCGCGGCAGCGGACAGATCCGGCCCTGAGCCGGCCCCGCGCGCGCGACGATCGCGCCCTGGCGGCGCCGCTGCCGCGGTTCGGCGACCAGCGGCGCATGCGCGTCGGCCTGCTCGGCGGTTCGTTCAACCCGGGCCATGACGGGCACCGCCACGTGGCGGAGATGATGCGGCGCCGGCTCCGCCTGACCCAGGTCTGGCTGCTGGTCTCGCCCGGCAACCCGCTGAAGCCGGTGCGGGGCATGCGGCGGCTGGAGGAGCGCCTGGCCTCGGCGCGGGCGATCGCCGATGGCCGGCGGGTCGTCGCCTCGGCGATCGAGGCCACGCTCGGGACCCGCTTCACGCTCGATACGCTGCGCGCGCTGCGCCGGCGCTTTCCGCGGGTGCGCTTCGTCTGGCTGATGGGCGCGGACAATCTCGTCCAGCTGCCGCGCTGGCGTGGCTGGCGGAGGCTGGCGCGGCTGGTTCCCTTTGCGGTGCATCCGCGCGCCACCTACAATCACGCCGCCCTGGCCGGGCAGGCGGCGCGGCTGTTGCGGCGGGGGTTGCGTCCGCTGCGCGCGGCGTCGCGTCTCGCGCTGGCGCGGCCGCCGTGCTGGGTCTTCCTGCCCGCGCGCCACCACCCGGCTTCGGCGACGGCGCTGCGCGCCGCCGGCCTGGCCTGAACACGGAGAACGCCCCATCGCCCGCAAACCCCCGATCTCGATGCCGGACGCGCCGCCCAAGCGGCGCCGCCGCACCGCCGCCGCTCCCCTCCCGACCACGCCGGGCACGCCGCGCAAGAAGGCGGTGGCCGCCGGACCGCGCGCACCGCGCCGCAGCCGTGCCGGCGCCGCGCCGGAGGCGGCCGAACTCGACCGGCTGCAGGCGCTGATCGCCGAGAGCCTGGACGCCGACAAGGCCGAGGACATCGTCACCATCGATCTCGCCGGGCGCGCCGCCTTCGCCGACCGCATGATCATCGCCACCGGCCTGGCCGACCGGCAGATCACCGCCATGGCCTCCCATCTGCAGGAGAAGCTGCACCAGGCCGGCATCCGGCGGGTGCAGATCGAAGGCGCCGGCGGGTCGGACTGGGTGCTGCTCGATGCCGGCGACATCGTCGTGCATCTGTTCAAGCCGGCCGCGCGCGCCCTCTACCGGCTCGAATCGATGTGGGGCGCGGAACTCGACGAGACCGCGCCGGACGCGTCCGAGGCCGGCTGATCGGTCACCCGATCAGAGCAGGCCGCGCCGGGCGAGATTGTCCATCAGCGCCCGCACGCCGAAGGTCCAGGGTGGCGCGGCGTCGCTGTGGGTGACGCGGTTGACCAGGGCGCCGAGCGCGGCGGCGCTGATCGTCACCACGTCGCCCGGCTTGTGGGTGAAGCCGGCGCCGCCGCGCAGCGCGGTCGGGGCGAACATGGTGCCGAGGAACAGCACGAACCCGTCCGGATACTGGTGGGTCGCGCCGATGGTCTGACGGACCAGGTCCTCCGGGTCGCGGCTGATGCGGCGCATCGAACTGGTGCCGTTCAGCACGAACCCGTCCTCGCCCTCCACCCGCAGCGCCACGTCCGCCGCGCGCACGTCGTCGAGGGAGAAGGTGGCGTCGAACAGGCGCATGAACGGGCCGATCGCGGTCGAGGCGTTGTTGTCCTTCGCCTTGCCCAGCAGCAGCGCGCTGCGGCCCTCGAAGTCGCGCAGATTGACGTCGTTGCCGAGGGTGGCGCCGACGATCCGGCCGACGGAGGAGACGGCGAGCACGATTTCAGGCTCGGGGTTGTTCCAGGCCGAGCGCGGATGGATGCCGATATCGGCGCCGAAGCCCACGGCCGAGAGCGGCTGCGCCTTGGTGAACACCTCCGCGTCCGGCCCCAGTCCGACCTCGAGATATTGCGACCAGAGGCCACGCGCCGCGAGCGCGGTGCGCAGCCGCTCGGCCTCCGCCGAGCCGGGCCGGATGGCGCCGAGATCGGCGCCGATCTCGCGCGCCAGCGCCGCGCGGGCGCCTTCCGCCGCCGCCGGATCGCCCTTCGCCTGCTCCTCGACCACGCGTTCGAGCAGACTTTCCGCGAACGTCACCCCCGCGGCCTTGATCGCCTGCAGATCGACCGGCGCCAGCAGCCAGGGCGCGGCGGGGTCGCGCTGGTTTGGGTCGCTGTTGGCGAGCAGGGTGGCGGCATCGCCGAGCCGGTCGCCAAGCGCCAGCCCGTGCACGAATCCGGCGGGATCGTCGTGATCGAACAGCGCGGAGAGGGTGGCGGCGTGGTGGCTGATGTCGAACACGCCGTCCCGGCGCACCACCACCACTGCCGGCCCGCCATCGGGGCCGGGAATCCAGGCGCGGCCGACCAGGGTGCCGACATAGCCGTCCGCCGGCGGCGCATAGCGGCTGATCAGGGTCTGCGTCATTGCCTGGCTTTCTCCCCTCGCTGCCGGTGAACGCCGCCCGTCCGGAGCCGGCTTCGCCTCGGATTGTTGCGTCACAGCGGCGGCAAATGCAATTTCACCCCTTCCGTCGCCCCGACCCGGGGCGTCGCCGGCGGCATCCGGCGCGGCGGATTCAGGGGGAGTGCACGCGGGCGGAAGGCTCGGCCGACGCGTCCTGCGCCAGGGCCACTTGGTTCTGGGCCGCGTAGCGGAACCCCATGGGATCGTCGATGTAGGGGAACGGCTCCTTCGTGCCGCCGGTTCCGATGATGCTCAATGTCCCATACCGAAGGATTCGCCCGAGAATTCCCTGGTCGACATAAAGGCCCTCCACTTGCCTGAGGAATATTTCGAGGGATTTCCTGCGGATAAAGCCAGTTTTGATGATAATGCGCTTGTCCGTCACCGCGAATTCAGATGTCGCCCGCTTGATATAGAAGCCGAGCAAAGAAATTATGAAAAATGCCATCAATAGAATGACAATCATTTCCCTGCGTTCATTTATGTTAATGGCATTGTAGAAGAAATAAACAACCAAGGCGGCGATCAAGTATAGAAAGGACTGTGCATAGATCCACGCGGTGATGCGCGTCCTGTAGACGATTCGTTCGTGGGGCAGCAAGTGCGTATCCACATAACTCACGGGAGAAACCCCTTACCGGTTGCGCCCAAACGACGGGGACATGCGGTCATGACGCCGGGTATCCGGCGGCGGACTGGACAGACGGGCACCGCATACCCAGAGTGCTTCGCAATCGGGGCATACCAATCGTGCTTCAGCCCAGGAGATGCCCGAAGCGCGCCGCCTTGGTGGCGAGATAGCGGTCGTTGACCCCGTTCGGTGGCACGACATGGCCCTCGCGGCCGGCGACCTCGATGCCGCAGGCGGCGAGGCCGGCAACCTTGGCGGGGTTGTTCGTCAGCAGCCGCACCCGCTTGATGCCGAGCCGCTCGAGCAGGGTGGCGGCGATGCGGAACCGCCGCTCGTCCGGCTCCCAGCCGAGCGCGCGGTTGGCATCGAGCGTGTCCAGGCCGCGATCCTGCAGCGCATAGGCGCGCAGCTTGTTGACCAGGCCGATGCCGCGGCCCTCCTGGGCGAGATAGAGCAGGACGCCGGCGCCTTCGGCCGCCATGCGGCGGATCGCGCCGCGCAGCTGCGGCCCGCAGTCGCAGCGCAGGCTGCCGAGCAGGTCGCCGGTGAAGCAGGCCGAGTGCAGACGCACCAGGGGCGCGGGCTGCGCCGCCGGATCGCCGATGATGATGGCGAGATGCTCGGCGCTGCTCTCGGCTGCGCGGAAGGCGACGATTCGGGCATCCGGCGCGTCCTCGAGCGGGATCGCGGCTTCGGCCACCGGCTGCATCGCCGCCGCCAGCGCGTCCGGGTAGGCCGCGAGGTCGGCTTCGTGCACGACCGGCACGCGCGGCTCCGCCGCGGCCACGGCTGGGGCGGCGAGCACTGCCGGCAGCAGGCGCGCGAACTTCGCGAGCGCGACCGCGGCGGCCGCGCCCGCGGGCGGCGGCTCGCGCCTCAAACCAGGCGGGATGCCCTGCGGCGCCAGCGGGTTGGCGAGACGCTGCAGATTGGCCGCCGTCAGCGCCGGCAGATGGAGCGCGGCCGGTGCCGCCGCGGCATCGGCCGGCGAAGGGCCGAGCAGCGACGCCGCCCGGCTCGGCGCCAGCAGCAGCAGCGCCGGCCCGGCGGCGAGCGCGGCCAGCGCATCGAGCCCCGCCGCGGTAGCGGTTTCGGCGGCCAGCAGGATCAGCGCCCTGCCGCCCTCGGCCGGGCCCGCATCGAGCCGCACGGTGCCGCCCGACCGCAGCTCCGCGGCGGCGCGCTGGACGCGGCGCAGGCCGGGCGCGGCGTCCGCCCCGTCGGTCGCGTTGGGCCCGGTCGCGTTGGGCCCGGTCGCGTTGGGCCCGGTCGCGTTGGGCCCGGTCGGGTTGGGTCCCGTCGGATTGGGCGCTGGCGCTTCTGTCATCATGGTAGGACTGTTCATCACGGCTGATCTGGCGGCTCCGGTTCAGGCGGCCCGCAGCGGGGGACGACCCGGGTTAACAGCTCCTCCCCGTCGCTGAGCAAAACGGATATATATGGAGTCCAAGGGCCGCTTGTCGCGGCGGGGAGGCAGATTCTTTGGTCGCGGCGCATTCCATCCGACGTAAGACAAGGTGCAGCATGCCACAGCGTGACCGCGGCGGGCAGAGATCGGGCGTGCGGCAACGGGCGCGCCGAGCCTGACGCATGCCTGGTGAACAATCCATCCTCCTGGTCGATGACGACCGTGCCCTGCGTACGATCCTGGCCGAACAACTGGCGCTCGATGGCGAGTTCCGGGTCTTCGAGGCGGCGAGCATCGCCGAGGCGGAGCGGCTGCTGGAACGGGAAGCGGGCTTCGATGCCATCCTCCTCGATGTCAGCCTGCCCGATGGTGACGGGCGCGAGTTCTGCCTGCGCCTGCGCCGGGCAGGCATGCGCGCGCCGGTGATCATGCTCACCGGCCTCGGGGACGAGTCCGACATCGTCCGCGGCTTCGATCTCGGTGCCAACGACTATGTCGCCAAGCCGTTCCGCCTCGCCGAGCTCCTCGCCCGGCTGCGCGCCCATATGCGCAGCTACGCCAACAGCGAGGACGCGGTGTTCCGCATCGGGCCCTACAGCTTCCAGCCCGGCGCCAAGCTGCTGCAGGATGCCAGCGGCAGCAAGCGCATCCGCCTCACCGAGAAGGAGGCGGCGATCCTCAAATTCCTCATCCGCGCCGGCACCCGTCCGGTGCCACGGCAGGTGCTGCTCAACGAGGTCTGGGGCTACAACGCCGCGGTGACGACGCACACGCTGGAGACGCACATCTACCGCCTGCGCCAGAAGATCGAACCGGACCCGACCCAGTCGCGCCTGCTGCTCACCGAGGATGGCGGCTACCGGCTCGACCCCGAGGGCTGCGCCGGGCGCGACTGATCAGGCCCCGGTCAGCAGCACCGCCGCGCCGCTGAGCCGCCCCTCACGCAGGGCGGCGAGCGCCTCGTTCGCCTGACGCAGCGGGAACGGCACGGTCTCGACGCGCACCGGGACGCGTGGGGCGAGGGCGAGGAATTCGTCGCCGTCGCGCCGGGTCAGATTGGCGACCGAACGCAGCACCCGCTCCTGCCACAGCAGCCGGTAGGGGAAGGCGGGGATGTCGCTCATGTGGATGCCGCCGGTAACCACCACCCCGCCCGGGCGGACGGCGGCCAGCGCGGCGGGAACGAGCGCGCCGACGGGGGCGAAGATCAGCGCCGCGTCCAGCGCCTCGGGCGGCGGCTGATCGGCGTCGCCCGCCCAGCCGCCGGTGATGCGGCGGGCAAAATCCTGCGCCGCGCGATCCCCGGGGCGCGTGAACGCGAAAATCTCGCTGCCCTCGAACCGCGCCACCTGGGCGGCGATGTGGGCAGCGGCGCCGAAACCGTAGAAGCCGAGCCGCGCGGCCGGGCCGGCCATGCGCAGCGTGCGGTAGCCGATCAGCCCGGCGCAGAGCAAGGGCGCCGCCGCGGCGTCGCCGTAGCCGCCATCGAGCGGGAAGCAGTAGCGCGCGTCCGCCACCGTATACTCGGCATAGCCGCCGTCGATCTGATAGCCGGTGAAGCGCGCCTCGGGGCACAGATTCTCCGCTCCGCGGCGGCAATAGGCGCAGTGGCCGCAGGTCCAGCCGAGCCACGGCACGCCGACGCGCTGGCCGGGCGCGAAGCCCGCGACCCCGGCGCCGCATTCGGTCACCCGGCCGACGATCTCGTGGCCCGGGATCAGCGGCAGCTTCGCGTCCGGCAGCTCGCCATCGACGATATGCAGGTCGGTCCGGCAGACGGCGCAGGCGAGGACGCGGATCAGCACCTGGCCCGGTCCCGGCCGCGGCACCGGCAGCGTCTCCGCCCGCAGCGCCTCGCCCGGCCGGTGCAGCCGCATCGCCAGCATGGCCCGCGCTCCATTTCGCTGCCCGGCCCGGGGCGTTCAGGGGCAAAGTCTAGACATCATCGGCGCCCGGCGGAAGCGGCGGGCATCGCCGCGGGCTTGATCCCGGGCGCGGAACACGCGAGCCTGCGGCCTTCGGAAAGGGTTGGCGGCGAATGGAGCTCAAGCGCGAACACCATATCAACATCTGGTACATCGTGCTCGCCGTGCTGGCCGTGCTGTCGATCCATGACTGGCTGGGGCTGCGCGCCGATGTCGAGATCCTGCCGTACAGCCGGTTCGAGGACCTGCTGCACCAGGGCCAGCTCGATGATCTCGTCGTCGGCACCGAGCATATCACCGGCCGGCTGAAGAACGCGCCGGCGGGCAAGCCCGCCCGGTTCAGCACCGTGCGCGTCGATCCCGCGATCGCCGACAGCCTCACGGCGGCGAAGGTCAGTTTTTCCGGCGAGCCGGGGCCCGGCCTGCTCGCCAGCGTGCTCGGCTGGTTCGCGCCCACGCTGGTGTTCCTGCTGCTGTGGTTCTGGCTGATCCGCCCGATGGGCGCCGGCGGCATGGGCTCGGGGCTGATGTCGGTCGGGCGCTCGCGCGCCAAGATCTATGTCGAGAGCGAGGTCGGCGTGAAGTTCGACGACGTCGCCGGTGTCGACGAGGCCAAGGAGGAGCTGAAGGAGGTCGTCGAGTTCCTCCAGGCGCCGGAGAAATATGGCCGGCTCGGCGCGCACATCCCCAAGGGGGTCCTGCTCGTCGGCCCGCCGGGCACGGGCAAGACGCTGCTCGCCCGCGCCGTGGCGGGCGAGGCCAAGGTGCCGTTCTTTTCCATTTCCGGCTCCGAATTCGTCGAGATGTTCGTCGGCGTCGGCGCGGCCCGCGTGCGCGACCTGTTCGAGCAGGCGCGCGCCAAGGCGCCGGCGATCATTTTCATCGACGAGATCGACAGTCTCGGCCGCGCCCGCACCGGCTTCATGCCCGGCGGCGGGCACGACGAGAAGGAGCAGACCCTCAACCAGCTGCTCGCCGAACTCGACGGGTTCGACCCGACCAGCGGCATCGTCCTGCTCGGCGCCACCAACCGGCCCGAGACGCTGGACCCGGCGCTGCTGCGCCCCGGCCGGTTCGACCGCCAGGTGCTGGTCGACCGGCCGGACAAGAAGGGCCGCGTCGACATCCTCAAAATCTACATCCGCAAGATCAAGCTCGCGCCGGAGGTGTCGGTGGACAGCGTGGCGGCGCTGACGCCGGGCTTCACCGGCGCCGACCTCGCCAATCTCGTCAACGAGGCGGCGATCGTGGCGACGCGGCGCGGTGCGGACCTGGTGACGGAGCCGGATTTCGTCCAGGCGATCGAGCGCATCGTCGCCGGGCTGGAGAAGCGCAACCGCCTGCTCAATCCGCACGAGCGCGAAGTGGTGGCGCACCACGAACTCGGCCACGCCATCGTCTCCATGGCCCTGCCGGGCACCGACAAGGTGCAGAAAATCTCCATCATCCCGCGCGGCATCGGCGCGCTCGGCTACACGCTGCAGCGCCCGACCGAGGACCGGTTCCTGATGGATCGCTCCGAACTGATCGACCGCATGACCGTGCTGCTCGGCGGGCGGGCGGCGGAGAGCCTGATCTTTCCCGAAGTCTCCACCGGCGCGGCGGACGATCTGGCCCGCGCCACCGATATCGCGCGCAGCATGGTGGCGCGGTTCGGCATGGACCGGACGCTGGGACAGGTCGCCTACGAGCCCGAGCGCCAGCGCATGGTGGGCGCGCCGCCGGGGATGGATTGGGAGCCGCGCCATTTCGGCGAGAGCACCGCCTCGGCCATCGACGGCGCCATCCGCTCCCTGATCGAGGAGGCGTTCGCCCGCGCGCGCGCGATTCTGGGCGAGAATCTGCCGCTGCTGAAAGAGACCGCGGTCGCGCTGCTGCAGAAGGAGACGCTCGCCGGCGCCGATCTGGAGGCGCTGGACGCGCGTGTGCACGGCGTCGGCGGTTCCTCCCACGCGCCGCCGGCCGCGGCGCAGTGACCGCGGGACGGGCGCGGACGGCTCAGCCGGCGGGCTCGCGGACGCGTGGCGCCGACGGCGTCTCCGTCCCGGAGAGCATGCGCCAGGTGCCGCAGACGAGCACCTCGCTCGGGCGGAAGCGGGCCTTGTAGCTCATTTTCGGGCTCTCGGCGACCCAGTAGCCGAGATAGGCATAGTCCAGCCCGAGCTGGCGCGCGCGCTCCACCAGCCACAGCACCATGTAGGTGCCGAGCGAGCGGGCGGAGAGCTCGGGTGCGAAGAAGCTGTAGACGGCCGAGAGCCCGTCGCCGAGCCGGTCGGTGAGGCAGGCACCGACCAGGCGGTCGTCGGCGTCGCGGAACTCGACGACGAAGGTCTCGATCGGCGTGTCCTCGACCATGGCGCGATAGTCGTAGAAGCTCATCGTCGCCATGTCGCCGTCGCCGTGGCGGGCCTGCTGGTAGCGCTGGAACAGCTGGAACTGCTCGGCGGTGGCGCGCGGCGGCACCTCGAATCCGTCGATCAGCGCGTTGGCGCGCAGGATCCGCCGCTGCGTCCGGTCCGGCTGGAAGCGGGCCACCGGGATGCGGATCGGCACGCAGGCCTGGCAGCCCGGGCAGACCGGCGCGTAGGCAATGTTGTGGCTGCGCCGGAAGCCGGCGCGCGACAGGCGGTCATGCAGTTTCTCGGCGTCGGGACCGGTGATCTCGGTGACCACCTTTCGCTCCGTCCGCCCCTCGACATAGGGGCAGGGCAGCGGCGCGGTGGTGTAGAAGAATTGCGGGCGACGCGGGGCCTTGTATGTCATTTGCGTGGATCCGCGCGCATGTTCATCCCGCTTCGGCGTCCGGTCAATGCGCTCCGCGCTGGTGGCGCGGCGGCTCAGGGCAACAGGCTGACGGTTGCTTCGACGCGCTGCGGGGTCGGGCCGAGCGTCAGCGTCGCACCGTCGCGCCAGCGCGCCATGAGATCGGTGGCGTGGCGGCTGAGCGGGTTGCCGGACTGGCCGGGTGTGACGATGAAGCGCGAGCGATCGAGGTCAGCGAGATCGTAGGCGCCGCGATAGGCCGCCCCGTGCACGGCATCGAAGCTCTCCGCGCCGAAGCCGGCGCGCTGCACTGTGCTGTCGTCGCCGCCATCCTCGATCCGGGCCGTGGTCAGGTCGCCGATCAGCGGCAGCGTCCGCAGTAGCGCATTGGCGAACACCGCCTGGTGCGCGGCGCCCCAGTGCCAGGCATGGGGATCGTCGCCATAGCGGCCGGCGAGCCGGGCCATCGTCGCGGCCAGGGTCTCGGACAGCATCGGCGTGCAGTCGCCGCCGCACCAGCCGGCGCCCTCGGGCGAAAGGACGAAGGCGGTGAATTCCAGATTTGGCGAGGCCCGGCTGGACACAGGCAGGCCGGCGCGGCGCATCACCGCGTCGTGGAAAATGTCGAGCCAGGCGTTGAAGATCAGCGGCTCCGGCCGGTCGCGCGCCATGTGCCCGTCCCAGGCCTGCAGCATCCCGAGCGCCATGGCCGACAGGCCGGCCGTGGCCGGCACGCCGCGCAGCCGCGGCAGCAGCGCGGCGGCATAGACGCTGGTCTCGTCGGTCTGCATCGCCGCGAACGACTCGACGGTGAAGCGGTCGCCCGCCGTCAGCAGGGCGCGGATGCGCCGCGCGCGCCAGTCGCCGAACCAGTTGGTGCCGAGGAACACGCCCGACCCCGCCGGTGCCGGCCGCTCATTGGCGTTCACCAGCCGCCCGCTCGGCGGATCGACGATGTGCGGCAGCGCGTCGCCGGAGGCGAAGCCGGTCCAGTCATGCGCGCCGTCGGCGCCGGCGGCGGGCAGCAGGCCCTCGGGGGCGCGGCGGATCGGAATGCGCCCGGTCATGAACAGCCCGATATGCTCATGATCGGCGACCAGCAGGTTCTGCACCGGCGCGGTGATCAGCGCCGCGGCGCGCCCGGCCTCGGCGACGTCGCGCGCCCGGTCGAGCGCCAGCAGTCCGGCCGCGGAGCTGTCGTTCGGCGCCAGGTTGGCCATCGCGACCGCCAGGACGGTGCTGTCGCGTGCGGTGCCGTCCCCGGCGGTGAGGTCGCTGATCACCGGGCCGTGGCGCGTCGCACGGACGGTGAAGACCACGTCCGGCCCGCCGCGGACGCGGATGCGCTCCTCGCGCACGCCGTAGGGAAGCGGCCCGTCGGGGCCGAGATAGTGGCCGGGATCGACCGGCGTCTCGACGAAAATGTCCTGCACGTCGGCGCCGGTATTGGTGAAGGTCCAGGCGATGTGGGCGTTGCGGCCGATGACCAGGAACGGCGCGCCCGGCGCGGTGGCGCCGGCGAGCACGCCGGCCGGGGTCTCGATCCGCGCCAGGTACCAAAGTCCGGGCTGGCCGAAGCTGAGATGCGGATCCCCGGCGAGCAGCGGCGCGCCCGAGCCGCTGTGGCGGGCATCGACGGCCCATTCATTCGAGGCGGTGGAGGGCAGGGTGAACGGGGCCGGGAAGGCGGGCAGCGCGCGCAGCAGCGCGCCCGCGGCATCGGCATGGCGGACGTCGAGCGCGGCGTCGGGCGGCAGAGGGCCCGCCGCCGGCCAGAGCTCGGCGAGCGCCTTGGCCGAGAGGTGCGGCGCGAGCTCCATCCGCGCCAGCTCGGCGTCGTAATCCATCGACAGCCACAGGCCCATGTATTTCGCCCACAGCATGGAATCGGTCGGCGCCCACGGCTCCGGCGCGCCGATCAGCAGGAATTCCGGGGCGGCGAAGCGCCCGCGCGCGGCGATCCAGGCGTTGACGCCGCGCGCGTAGGCATCCAGCACCGCGCGCGTATCAGCCGGCAGGATGGCGTAGTCGGCCAGCGCGGCCTGGCTCAGCCCGAGCGTGCGCATGGTCCGGTCGAGCCGGACCGCGCGCGGCCCGGCGATCTCGGCCAGCCGCCCGGAGACGGCGCGGCGCATCAGCTCCATCTGCGCCATGCGCGCGCGGGCGTGGACATAGCCGAGCGCGGCGGCGGCGTCGGTTTCGGAGCCGGCGCGGATGCGGGCGACGCCGTCCTGGTCGAACGTGACGTCCACCGGCGCGGCGAGGCCGGGAATGCGCACGCGCGCGCTGTCCGGCGGCAGGGTCAGCCACAGCAGCCCGGCCGTCCCCGCGGCGGCGAGCAGCACGAGCACGGCGGCTGCGGCGAGCAGCCGGCGGAGGAGGCGGGCGAAACGGCGCATGGTTCACCATCGCCCGCCGGTTAACGCTTGGAAAGGCCCGATCTCAGGCACCCGGTCTCAGGCACCCGGTCTCAGGCAATCGGCGGCAGATCCAGCCGGACCGTGTCGGTGGTGCCGGGAACGGCGGGGAAGCGGCGCAGCACCAGCGGATCGTGGCCGGGGATGATATGGTCCGGACCGTCGGCCAGCGCCTCGACGATGCGGTAGCCCTCCATCATCCGGGTCAGATCCGCGAGGATCGGGAACGGGCTGCGGCCGCGGATATTCTCCCAGAAATGCGTCGCATCGGCGGCGAGCACGACCATGCCGCGCTGGGTCGGCACGCGGACCACCTGCAGCCCGCCGGAATGGCCGCCGACCAGATGCACCGAGACGCCGGGCGCGATGGTGCCGTTGCCGTCGTGGAACTCCATGCGCCCGCTGTAGACATGGCGCAGTGCGTCGACGACGTGGTCGAACTCCATCGGCATGCGCAGCACCTGGTGACACATGCACCGGCCGGTGCAGTAGGCCATTTCGGCGTCCTGGATGTGGAAGCGGGCCTTGGGAAACAGGCCGAAATTGCCGGCATGGTCGTAGTGCATGTGGCTGAGCACGACGGTCTCGACCTGATCGGCGGCGATGCCGATCTCGGCCAGCGCCGCGGCCGGCGAACGCGTCAGGGGCCGTGCGCGTCGCGCCGCCGTGGCCGGGTCGAAGCCGGTGTCGAGCACGATCACGCGCCCCTCGCCACGGATCGCCCACACGTAATAGTCGATCGGCATCGGGGTCTCGTGCGCGTCGGTGAAGATGAAGTTCTCGCGCCGCTTGCGCTCGCCATTGGTGGCATAGCGCAGGGCGAAAATCTCGTAGTGCGGCGTTGTCATGGCTCGGGTGTCCCCCCTGTTTGGTGGTCGATCGCGATCAGCATGCCCGCCCGGATCAGTCACCGCCAGCCACGGTGAAGCGGCCGAAGCGCCAGGCCAGGATCGGCAGCACCAGCAGGTTCAGCGCCATGGAGCTGAACAGGCCGCCGAGGATCACCAGCGCCATCGGCCCCTCGATCTCCCGCCCCGGATCGCCCATGCCGATGACCAGCGGCGACAGGCCGAGCGCGGTGACGATCGAGGTCATGAGGATCGGCGCCAGCCGGTCCGCGGCGCCGCGCACCGCCGTCGCCGCCCCCCAGCGCAGCCCGTCGGCGCCGACCAGGTGCTCGTAGTGCGAGATCATCATGATGGCGTTGCGGATGGTGATGCCGAACAGGGTCACGAAGCCGACCAGCGCGCCCAGGGTGAGCACGCCGCCGGAGACGAACACGGCGAGCACGCCGCCGACCAGCGCGAACGGCAGGTTGGTCAGGATCAGCGCGACGTTGCGCGCCTCGCGCGTCACCACCCACAGCAGCATCACCGCGAGGATGCCGGCGAGCGTGGCATGGATGATGAGGTCGCGCTGCGAGCGCGCCTCGGCCTCGGCGGTGCCGGCGAACTCGACATAGGTGCCGGGCGGCAGCGTCACCTCGGCGGCGATGCGGCGCCTGGCCGCGGCGACGAACCCGGCGACATCGCCGCCGGTGACGTTCGCGGTCACGCTCTGCACCCGGCGCGCGCCCTCGTGGCGCAGCGTGTAGCGCCCCTCGCTGGTGTCGATCGCCGCCACCTGGCGCAGCATCACCGTGCCGCCGCGCGGGGAGCGCAGCGGCAGCTCGCCGAGCCGCGCCGGGTCGGCGCGCAGCCGCGGCTCCAGCACCGCGACCACGTCGAGCACGCGGTTGCCCTCGTAGACCTGGCCGACCACCTCGCCCTGATAGGCGGCACGCACGAGATCGAGCACGCCCACGGCGTCGAGCCCGAACCGGCGCAGTGCCGCGTCATCGAGCCGGATCGTCAGCCGCGGCGCGCCGGGCGGGGCGAGGAGCTGGACGTCGGCGGCGTTCGGCAGCCCGGCGAGCAGGTGCGCCACGGCGCCGGCGGCGCGGTCCATGGCATCGAGGTCGCGGCCGAACACGTTCACCACCACCGCGGCGGTGTAGCCCGACAGCGTCTCCTCGATGCGTTCGGTGAGAAACGGGGTGATGGCGGAATTGACGCCGACGAACCCGGCCAGCGCGGCGCGGATCGCCCGCCGCGCCGCCTCGGCCTCCGCGCCGGACAGTCCGGGGTGGAGATCGACGTCGAATTCGCTGTATTCCGGCCCCCACGTATCCTCCGAAAGCTCCGCCCGCCCGATCCGCTGGGCGATGGTGCGTACCACCGGCAGCGCCGCCAGCGCGCCGCTGACGCGCGCGCCGAGCCGGAGCGATTCGGCGATCGAGGTGCCAGGCAGCGCCGCCATGTGCACGACGAGATGGCCCTCGTTCAGCTCCGGCAGGAAGGCGGCGCCGAACAGCGGCAGCACCGCGATCCCGGCGGCGGTGAAGATGCCCGCGCCGGCGAGCACGAGCCTGGCGTGGCGCATGGCGCCGAGCAGCAGCCGCCGATAGAGCCGCCGCAGCACGCGGATCACCGGCGGCTCGCCCGCCCGCGCCTCGCGCCGCACCAGGAGCAGCATCGCCAGCGCCGGCGTGACCACGACCGCGACCACCAGGGAGGCCAGGATGGCGAGGATATAGGCCAGGCCCAGCGGGGCGAAGAAGCGCCCGGCCAGGCCGGGCAGGGTCAGGATCGGCAGGAACACGAGGATGACGATGAAGGTGGCGTAGACCACCGCCCCGCGCACCTCCAGCGACGCGTCCAGCACCACCCGCGCGGCGGGGCGCGGCGCGGCGGCCTGGCGGTTCTCGCGCAGGCGGCGGACGATGTTCTCGACATCGATGACCGCATCGTCCACCACCTCGCCGATGGCGATGGCCAATCCGCCCAGCGTCATGGTGTTCAGCGTCACGCCGAACCAGGTCAGCACCATCACCGCGGCGAGCAGCGAGAGCGGAATGGCGAGGCACGAGATCGCCGCCGTGCGCAGGTCGAAGAGGAACAGGAACAGCACCACGATCACCAGCACCCCGCCCAGGATCAGCGAGGCGCTGACATTGCTCAGCGCGGCGTGGATGAAGTCCGCCGGGCGGAACAGGTCGTCGTGCAGGGTGATGCCGCGACGGGCGAGATCCGCGCGCAAACCGGCCAGCGCGCGCACCACCCGCGCCGTGACCTCGATCGTGTTGGCGCCATACTGGGCGGAGACGACGACGACGACGCCGGGACGGCCCATGATGCTGGCGCCGCCGAAGGCCGCCTCCGGCGCGCGGGCGACGGCGGCGACGTCGCCGAGCGTGACGCTGCCCGCGGCGGTGGCCGCCAGGACGCGCGCGGAGAGCGCCTCCGCGCTCGCCGCCTGGCCCTGGGTTTCCAGCACCAGGCGCTGGTTCGGCGTGTCGATGAAGCCGGCGCCCCGCATCGCCGTCGCCTGCCGCGCCGCCGCCAGCGCCTCGTCGAGCCCGATGCCGTGGTCCATCAGCGCCGCGGGCCGGAGCTGGATCTGCAGCGATTCGCGCTCGCCGCCGAACACCGCCGCGTTGGCCACGCCCGGCACGGCGAGCAGGCGCGGCCGCAGCGTCCAGTCCGCCGCGCGGCGCAGCTCCATCGGCGAGACCGGGCCGGTCAGGCCGAGGATCAGCACCGTGCTGGTCGAGGAGGCGAGCGGCGAGAGGCTCGGCGGCGGGATGCCCGGCGGCAGCTGGCGCGTCGCCGCGGTGAGCCGCTCGGCGACCAGCTGGCGGTCGCGATAGAGGTCGCTCGCCGGATCGAACACGACGCTGACGACGGAGAGCCCCTGGATCGAGGTCGAGCGCAGCCCCTGCACCCCCGGGGCGCCGTTCAGCGCGTCCTCGATCGGCTGCGTCACCAGGGTTTCGACCTGCTCGGGGGCCAGCCCGGGCGCCTCGGTCTGGATGCCGACCTGGGCCGGGGCGAATTCCGGGAACACGTCGTAGCGCGCGCCGAGCAGCACATCGGTGCCGTAGGCCAGCAGCAGCAGGGCGAGGGCGGCGATGATGCCGCGCAGGCGGATGGCGAGCGCGATCAGGGCCGCCTGCGGCCCGCGCGGCGCCGGCGTGGCCGCGCTCACGCCGTCGGCCTCACGGCTGCTCACCCTCGTCGCCGAGCTGGATCTGGGTGCGGAATTCCTCCGAAAGCAGCGCCTGCGCGCCGGTCCCGGCCAGTTCCACGACGCTCTGGCCGGGCAGCGGATTGGCGATGACGTAGCCGCCCGCTTGCGGCGATTCGGTGGTGACGGCGCGGCGGGCGAAGCGGTCCGGGCCGGTGCGCAGATAGATCCAGGCCTGGCCGCGCCACCAGACGACGGCGTCCGCAGGCACCAGCACGGCGTCGGCGAGCGGTTCGCCGGGCAGGCGCAGGACCAGGCTCGTGCCCGGCAGCAGGTCGCGCGCCGCGGCGGCGGCATAGAGCAGGGCGGTGCCCTGCAGGCGCGGGTCCGCGCGCGCGGCGGGGGCGAGCAGGTGCAGCTCGCGTTCGGGCGCGGTGGTGATCCAGGCGCGCGGCGGCGGGCCGGACCGCGGCAGGGCGACGCCCTCCGGCACGGTCGCCAGCACCAGCCGGTCCTCGCCGGCGATCAGCCGCCGGGCGGGCGCGTCCTCGGCGAAGACCGCGCGGGCCAGTGTCCCGCCCCAGTCCTGGAGCGCGGTGTCCTCGAGCCCGCGCAGCGCCGCCTCGGCCTGGGCGAGCGCCGCCTCGGCGGCGTGGAATTCGGCCTCCGCCGCTTCCATCGTCGCCTCGGAGACGTTGCGCTGCTCGCCATAGAGCTTGCGCGCGCGCTGGAAGGCGGCGCGGGCCATGGCCAGCCGCGCCGACGCGGCGCTGCGCTGCGCCACCGCGCCGGCATGGCTGGCCGCCAGCGCGGCGAGCGGGGCGGCATCGAGCACGCTGCCATAGGCGCTGAGCCAGCGCGGCGCCGTCGCGGGGGTGAGGCGGAGGATGACGATGCCGTTGCGCCGCCGCGCCTCGGCGTCGAGCGTCAGCGGCCGCGGCTCGCCGCTCGCCGCCTCGGGGTGGGACGGGGCACGCGCCGGCGCATCGTCATCGTCCCGGCCGGCCCCGCCGGTCGCGAGCAGGCCCCAGCCCAGCAGGCCGCCGAGCAGGGCGAGCGCGGCCAGAAGCGCCAGCGCGGCGAGGCGCGCGCGGCGGGGGCGGCGGCGTCCGCTCATGGCTGCGGTTCCGTCATGGTCCGGCCATCGCCGCGCGCGGGTTCGTCTCCGGGTCGGGCGCGGTGGACGCGGGGCCGAGCAGCGGCACCTGCAGCGCGTCCTCGAGCGCGCCGGCCGCCTGATGCTCTCCGGCGAGGGCATCGAGCCAGCCCTGGCGGACGAGGCCACGCTCGACCTCGGCGGCGAGCAGCGCCGGCCGATCGGCCGCGCCGGCGGCGACGGCGCGGGCCTGGGCCGCGACGCGCTCATCCTGCTCGCGCAGCAGGGCGCTCGCGTCCGCCAGTCCCCGTTCGGCGGCGCGCGCCCCGGCGGTCGCCTGCTCGATCTCGCCCAGGATCCGCGCCTGCAGCGCCACCATCCTGGCGGCGGCGGCGTCGCGCCGGGCCAGCGCCTCGCCGATGCGCCCCTGGTTCTGGTTGAGGATCGGCAGCTCGAACGTCGGCGCCACGGCGAAGGCGCCGACGCCCTGGTACCAATTGTAGCCCGGCCCGAGCGTGAGATTGGGAAAGCGATTGGCCAGCTCGATGCCGAGCGCGGCCTGCGCGGCGTCGAGCTCGGCCAGGCGCGCGCGCAGGTCCGCCCGTCCGGTCAGCGCCGCGCGCCGGCCGGCGCCCTCGGCGCGGCCGAGATCGGGGGCGACGGGATGATCGAAGGCATCGAGCGCCAGGTTCTGCCCGTCCAGCGCGCGCACCGGCACGCCGATGGCGCGCGCCAGCCGGGCCACCGCCTCCGCCTCGGCGCGGGCGGCATCGCTCTCGGCCAGCCGGACCTGGTCCAGCGCCATGCGCTCGCGCGCCACCTCGGGCGCAGCGGCGTCGCCGGCGCTCAGCCGGCGCTGCATCTCGGCCACCAGCGCCGCCTGCCGGCCGGCGCGCTCGGCCAGCAGGGCGCCGCGCCGGCGAGCCGCCCAGAGATCGAGCAGGGCGGCGCGGACCCCGGCGCGGACCTGCCAAGCCGCGGCATCCAGATCCGCGCGCGCCGCCTGGGCGAGGCGGTCCGCCGCGGCGATGCGCCCGCTGCGCTTGCCGGCCGTCTCGATCACGGCGCTGACCACGCCGCCGAACAGCCATGGCGGCGGCACGAACGAAACGCTCGGGTTCGGCCGCTCGGCCGCGGTCACGGTGCCGGCGCGCGCCACGGCGAGCTGGCTGCGGGCGAGGTCGAGATCGGGATGGAAATAGAGCGCGGCGAGGCTGAGGCTGGCGAGCGTCCAGGGCGGCGGCGCCGGCGCGCCGTCCAGCCGGCGGGCGGCGGCGAGGAACTCGGCCAGGCGCGGATCGTCGAGCCGGCGCTGTTCGAGCGTGGACAGGCTGGCGTCCGGCGAGGCCGGCGGCCCGGGCGGGGCCGCGCAGGCGGCGAGGACGGCACAGGCCAGCACGGCGACGAGCGGGGAACGCCGAGCGGCCAGCTCATACCAACGGCCGCGATCAATGACTCGTCGAGATGTCGAGCGGCCGTTGGCATGTTTTTGATTTGGCGCGCAGCCGCCACACCAACCCTGCGCGCGATACGGTCGGCCAAGGAGGCCGCCCGTATCAGCCCTCGCGACGCGAATAGAAGTTCGCCGCATAGGCCCCGCCCTGGTAGCGCTCGCAGACCGGGTCGCCGCTGAGCTTGCCCGCGAGCTGGGCGGCGAAGACGTCGGCGCTGTCCTCCGGCTGCCAGCCGAGCCGCGCCCGCGCGTCCCGACCCCAGAAGCTGCGCGCATTGTTCGACGCGCCCCAGATCACCGCGAGGTCGGTGCGTTCGGCCAGAACCGCCCGTTCCATCAGCCGCACCAGGTCGGCATAGGAGAGCCAGGTGGCGAGCATGCGGGCATCGACCGGCTCGGGGAAGCAGGAGCCGATGCGCACCAGCACGCTCTCGACGCCGTGCTTGTGCCAGTAGAGCCGGCCCATCAGCTCGCCGTAGGCCTTGGACAGGCCGTAATAGCAATCCGGCTCGAAGGCGCAGTCCTCGTCCAGCCGCTCGCTGCGTTCGTGGAAGCCGATACTGTGGTTCGACGAGGCGAAGACCACGCGCGCGCGCTCGCGCCGCGCCGCTTCATAGATGTGATACAGGCCGCGCAGGTTGGGGCCGAACACCTCCTCGAACGGGCGGTCGATGGAAATGCCGCCGAAATGCAGGATCGTGCCGCAGCCTTCGGCCAGCCGCAGCAGGGCGACGCCGTCGTTGAGATCCGCCGCCTCGAACCGCGCGCCTGCCGGCAGCGGGTCCGGGAACGGCGCGATATCCGTCAGGCGCAGGCTCCAGCCCTTGGCGCCGAGGCCGCGTGCGATCTGCCGCCCGAGGGCGCCGGAGGCACCGGTCAGGAGCACGGGGCGGGCTGGGCTGGTCATGATGGATCCTCCGCTGCTTTGGACGCAGGGGAGGCATGCGCGCGCGCCTTCGTCAAGTCGCGCGACGACGGCAAAGCGCGCTTGATCTTCCGGCCATCCGCGCGGCAGTCTGGCGCGTGGAAAACCGAGGAGGATCCAAGATGAACGCAAGTCTCCGCGTGGGTTGTCCAAGCACGGGCCAGTAAAGCGATGCGCACGATCCAGACGGCGGCGGCGGCGCTGGCGGCGGGCGAGACCACCGCGCGTGCGCTGGTCGAGACCTGCCTCGAACGAATCGCAGCCCCGGGCGGACAGGGCGCGCTCACCTTCGTGCGCGTTCACGCCGAGCCGGCCCGCGCCATGGCGACGGCGATCGATGCGCTGCGCCGCGCCGGGCGCGCGCCGTCGCCCTTCGCCGGCATTCCGATCAGTCTCAAGGACCTGTTCGACATCGAGGGCGAGCCGACCCCGGCCGGCTCACGCGTGCTCGCCGATGCCGCGCCCGCGAGCTGCCATGCCCCCGTCGTCGCCCGCCTGCTCGCCGCCGGGATGATCCCGGTCGGGCGCACCAACATGGCCGAGTTCGCCTATTCCGGCCTCGGCCCCAACCCGCATTTCGGCACGCCGCTGAGCCCGTGGGACCGCGCCGGGCGGCGGGTGCCGGGCGGCAGTTCCTCCGGCGCCGCGGTCTCGGTCGCGGACGGCATGGCGATCGGTGCGATCGGCACCGACACCGGCGGGTCCTGCCGCATTCCCGCGGCGTTCTGCGGCGTCACCGGCGCCAAGCCGACGGCGCGGCGGATCCCGCGCGAGGGCGCGCTGCCGCTCTCGACCACGCTCGATTCGATCGGCCCCCTGGCCAATTCGGTCGCCTGCTGCGCCATTCTGGACGCGGTGATGGCCGGCGAGACGCCGGCCGCGCCAGTGGGGCTGCCAGTGGCGCTGCCGTTGGCGGGGCTGCGGCTCGGGCTGCCCGAGACGGTGGCGTGCGAGGCGCTGGACGCCGACGTGGCCCGCGCCTTCGAGCGGGCGCTGCACCGGCTGGAAGCGGCCGGAGCGCGCATCGTCCGCCGCCGCTTCACCGCCTTCGATCTGATCGGCGAGGTCACCGCCAAGGGCGGCTTCTCCGCCGCCGAATCGTTCGCCTGGCACCGCGACCTGCTGGCGCGGGCCGGCGCCGGCTACGACCCGAGGGTGCGCGTGCGCATCGAGCGCGGGGGCGAGCAGAGCGCGGCGGACTATCTCGGCCTCATCGCCGCGCGGGCCCGGATGATCGCGCGCATGGACGCGGAGACCGCCGATCTCGATGCGGTGGTGATGCCGACGGTGCCGATCGTGCCGCCGCGGCTCGATGAGCTGGCCGAGGACGAGGCCTATTACCGGATCAACATGCAGTCCCTGCGCAACACCTCGATCGTCAATCTGCTCGACCGCTGCGCCGTCAGCCTGCCCTGCCAGGCGCCGGACGAGCCGCCGGTCGGGTTCATGGTCATCGGCGAGACCATGGGCGATGCGCGCCTGTTCCGCCTCGCCGCGGCGATCGAGGCGGCGCTTAGGACTTAGCGGGGAGGGGGATCCCGGCGAGCGCCTGCCAGACGCGAATGACGAAGGCGTCGTCCTTGCCGCCCTGGCCGTTGGCGGCGGCGGCGAGGAACAGCTGGTGGGCGCTGGCGGCGAGCGGCAGGGGGAAGGTGAGCGCGCGGGCCTGATCGAGCACGATGCCGAGGTCCTTGACGAAGATGTTCACCGCCGAGAGCGGCGTGTCGTCGCCGGCGAGGATGTGCGGCACGCGGTTCTGCCACATCCACGAACTGCCGGCGGAGGTGGAGATGACGTCGTAGAGCGTCTGCGGGTCCGCCCCGGCGCGGATGCCCAGCGCCATCGCCTCGGCGGCGGCGGCGATGTGCACCCCGGCGAGGAGCTGGTTGACCATTTTCACCGTCGATCCGACGCCGATCTCCGCGCCGAGCCGCCAGACCTTGGCCGCGATCGCCGCCAGCACCGGCTCGGCGCCGGCGAAGGCCGCCTCGCTGCCGGAGGCCATCACCGTCATCGTTCCCGCCCGCGCGCCGGCGGCGCCGCCGGAGACCGGGGCATCGAGCATGACGAGTCCGGCGGCGGCGAGCTTCTCGCCCGTCGCCCGCGCCGCCGCGGGGGCGACGGTGGCCGAGCAGATCACCACGGTGCCGGCCGCGAGGTGCCCGGCGCAGCCCTCGGCGCCGAACAGCACCGTCTGCACCTGGGCATCGTTGACCACCAGGACGATGACGGCGGCGAGGTCGGCGGGCAGCGCCGCGGGGCTGGCGAGCGCGGTGCCACCGGCGGCGGCCAGCTCGGCGCGGGCGGTGGCGCTGATGTCGCAGCCAAACACCGCGAATCCCTTGCGCGTCAGGTTCAGGGCCACGCCCATGCCCATCGAGCCGAGCCCGATCACGCCCACCCGCGTTTGTCCTGCGCTCATGCTGCTCTCCTCACGCTGCTCTGTCTGGTTGCGGCTGATCGGTCATTTCGCGGCGTGTGCCAAGGCGTCCAGGTCGGTCTTCAGCCCCGGCAGCGCACCCGCGGCCAGCGCCTTGACGTCCGGGTCGGCGCTCTGGCTCGCCGCCGTGAAGAGCGAGACCAGCCGCTCCTGGTGCGGGCCGATCGCGTCCAGGAACGCGCGGTCGAACGCGTCGGGCTTGGCGGTGGCCAGCATCTGCTGGGCCAGAAGATCGTCCTGGCCGAGCTCGGCGGGGGGGACGACATCCTTGACCGAGGCCAGGGCGCGCAGCTTGGCGTTGGTGGCGTCGCTCGCCTTTGTGATCTGCTGGGCGAGGTCGCGCAGGCGCGCGGTGCGGGCGTGGGTGCTCGCGACCCGGCTCAGCGCGCCGGTGGCGATCAGTTCGCTGCTCGCATCGGTGATGAAGGCGGTATCGCGCGGCCCGACGCTCTGTGGCGGGGCGACGGGCATGGGAGGTGGCGGCGGGGCGGCGGGGCCGAATGGCTGCATCGGCCCGCATGCGGCGAGCGCGAGGAAAAGCGTGACGGCAGCAGCGGAAATGGGCGGCAAGGCGGGATGGGGCATGTCACTCTCGCGGCTGTGTGAAGCTCAGAAGGGCGCGGCCTGGCGGAAACGGTCCACGGCCGCGATCAGCGCGCGGCGCGTTCCGGGTTCGAGGGCCGAGTGTCCGGCGTCGGGGATCAGCGACAGCCGGGCGCCGGGCCAGGCGGCGGCCAGATCGAAGGCGGTGCGCGGCGGACAGATCATGTCGTAGCGGCCCTGGACGATCTCGGCGCGGATCCCATCCAGGCGATGCATGTGCCCGAGCAGGCCCTCGGGCGGAAGAAAGAGGTTATGGGCGAAGTAATGCGCCTCGATCCGTGCCAGCCCGAGCGCGCTGCGTTCCTGGGCGAAGGCCGTCACCGTTTCCGGGCTGGGCAGCAAGGTGCTGCACGCCCCCTCATAGATCGACCAGGCCCGGGCGGCGGGCAGGTGCACGGACGGGGACGGGTCGGTCAGGCGGCGCAGATAGGCCGCGAGCGGGTCGGCGCGCTCAGCCTCCGGCAGGAAGCCGAGGAAGGCCGCCTGCGCCTCCGGGAACACGCGGCCCAGCCCGTGCAGGAACCACTCCACCTCCTCCGCGCGGCCGAGAAAAATGCCGCGCAGGACGCAGCCGGCGACGCGCTCGGGGTGTTCCTGGGCATAGGCCAAGGCCAGCGTCGAGCCCCAGGAGCCGCCGAACAGCAGCCAGCGCTCGATGCCGAGATGGCGCCGCAGCGTCTCGATGTCGGCGACCAGATGCGCGGTGGTGTTGGCGGCGAGGCTGCCGAGCGGGGTGGAACGGCCGGCGCCGCGCTGGTCGAAAATCACCACGCGCCAGGAGTCGGGGTCGAAGAAGCGCCGGTGCACCGCCCCGGCGCCGGCGCCGGGGCCGCCGTGCAGGAACAAAGCCGCGGGGGCACGTGGATTGCCGACCTGCTCCCAATACATCACATGGCCGTCCGAGAGCGGAAGGAAGCCGCTCTCGTAGGGTCCGATCTCGGGAAAGAGGTCACCGCGTGGCATGGTGGCGAAGTCTGGCACGCCGCGCCGGTTTGCGGAACCGGGCCGGGGCGGCGCGGTCGTCGGTGGATGGGAGCGAGGGATGGTGGCGGGTGTTCTGCAGCGGCTCTGGGTCGGGCTGGCCGGCGTCGGCGGGGCGAGCGGTGTGGCGCTGGCAGCCTATGGCGCCCATGGCGGGCTGGAGGCGCATGCGGCGCGGCTGCTCGCCAGTGCGGTCGAGATGCAGCTCTGGCACGTGCTCGCTTTGCTGGCCGCCGCCTTGTGGAGCCCGCGCGGCGGCCCGCTCGCCCATCTCGCGGCCGCCGGGTTCGCCCTCGGCACGGCGCTGTTCTGCGCGACCGTCGCCGCCGGCGCGCTCGGCCTGCCGCGTTTCGGGCCGCTCGCGCCGGTCGGCGGCACGATGCTGATGGCGAGTTGGGCTCTGCTCGCGGTTTCGGCGCTGCGCCCGGCGCGGCCCCCGGCCTGAGCGAGGTGCGCGGATGAATTTTCGCCACCCGCGACGGCGGGCATTTCCGCAGCCGGCGGAGGGGCTATAGTGGGCGTCGCGGAGGAGCACTTCACGGCTGCAACCGAAAGGACCGCAGATGGCGACGCGACCGAAAACCCCCGACATCGATCCGATGAAGATGTTCGCCGATATGAAACTGCCGAACGTTCCCGACGTGGAGACGCTGCTCGGCACCTATCGGCGCAATATCGAAGTATTTTCGCAGGCCAACCGCGTCGCCCTGGAGGGCGCGCAGACCGTCGCGCGGCGCCATATGGAGATTCTCCAGCAGATGGTCTCGGAACTCGCCGAGACGGTGAAGCTGATGAGCGAGGCGGACGCGCCGGCGTCGAAGGCGGCGAAGCAGGCCGAACTGCTCAAGCACGCCTACGAGCGCTCGATCGCCAACAGCAAGGAGCTGAGCGATCTCATCCAGCACGCCAACGCCGAGGCGCTCGGCCTGCTCAACCGGCGTTTCATGGAAGCGATGGACGAAGTGAAATCGCTGATGGAGAAGGCTGGAAAGTGACCGGCACGCCGGCGCGGGCTCCGCGTCGCGCCGGCGATCACGCGGCCGCCCTCGGGGGCGGTGGGGCGAGGGCCGGCGCCGCGCCATGAACGGCTCGGCGTCGCGGCGCTACGCCGTCAAGGAGATTTTCCTCACCCTGCAGGGCGAGGGCTGCAATGCCGGCCGGCCGGCGGTGTTCTGCCGCTTCGCCGGCTGCAACCTCTGGTCCGGTCGCGAGCGCGACCGTGCGCGCGCGGTGTGCGGGTTTTGTGACACGGATTTCCGCGGCACCGATGGCCTTGGCGGCGGGCGCTTCGCCGGCCCGGCGCCGCTTGCCGCCGCGATTTCCGCGCGCTGGCCGGCGGGCGCCCGCGGCCGCTTCGTCGTGCTCACCGGCGGCGAGCCGCTGCTGCAGGTGGACGCGGCGCTGATCGCGGCGCTGCACGCAGCGGGGTTCGAAATCGCGGTGGAGAGCAACGGCACCATCGCACCGCCGCCGGGGATCGACTGGCTGTGCATCAGCCCCAAGGCAGGGGCGGCGCTGGCGGTCGAACGGGGCGACGAGCTCAAGCTGGTCTATCCGCAGCCCGGCGCCGAGCCGGAACGCTTCGCCGGGCTCGGCTTCCGCCACTTCCTGCTGCAGCCGATGGATGGGCCGGCGCGGGCGGCGAACACCGAGGCCGCCATCGCCTATTGCCTCGCTCATCCACCCTGGCGGCTCAGCCTGCAGACGCACAAGCTGCTCGGCATTCCCTGACCGGGCCGCCGGCCTTAAGCTGCGGGAGAAGAATGGGGAGAAGACGGCGATGCTGACGCTCTGGGGACGGGCCAATTCCAGCAATGTGATGAAGGTGATCTGGCTCCTCGAAGAGCTCGGGCTGCCGTATGAGCGCATCGACGCCGGCGGCAATTTCGGCCGGACGACGACGCCCGAATACCGCGCCATGAACCCGACCGGCCTCGTTCCCACCCTGGTCGACGGCGACTTCACGCTCTGGGAGAGCAACGCGATCCTGCGCTATCTCTGCGACGCCTATGCGTCGGAGAGCCCGTTCTGGCCGCAGGCGCCGCGCGCGCGCGCCAATGTCGATCGCTGGATGGACTTCCTGTTCACCCTGGGCCGGCCGCAGACGGTCGTGTTCTGGGGCCTGGTGCGCACGCCGCCGGAGCGGCGCGACCATGCGGCGATCGAGACCGCGATCTCCGAAGCCGGCCGGCTGTGGTCCATCCTCGATGCCGAACTGGCGCATCATCCGTTCCTCGCCGGGGACACGCTGACGCTGGCGGACATGGCCTATGGCCCGCATCTGCACCGCTGGTTCTGGTTCCCGATCGAGCGGCCGGCGGCGCCGCACCTGCGCGCCTGGTACGAACGGCTGCTGGCCCGGCCGGCCTATGCCCGCCATCTCGCGGCCACGCCGACGTAAGCGGCGCCGGCGCGCTCAGAACAGTTCGTAGCGCAGCGAGAGCGAGCCGGTGACGAACGGCACCGGCCCGGTCGGGGTTTTGGCGCCGGGGAGCTTGCTGTTCGCCTCCTCGCCGGCGCCGAGTGTGCCATAGACGCTCCAGCCCTTGCCGAGCTTGAGGTCGCCGCTCGCGCCAGCGGAAAAATCGAACGGCGACTGGGTCTTGGTGAGATCCGTCGAGACACTGGGCTTCCAGACGACCGACAGCGGCACGCCGAGGGTCAGCCCGGCCCGCTTCAAAGTATAGAGCGAGACGCCGGCGGAGACCTGGCCGGTAAAGCTCGTGGACGCAGCATATCCGGGCTCGCTCGTGTGGGAGAGGCCGAGCGCGGCGCCGAAGGTCGGCGTCAGCCAGTTGCCGAAGAGCCCGTGGCTCGGCGCGAAGGCGATGCCGACACTGAGCCCCCCCTTCTCGATCGCCGCCCGGCCCGCGGGGAACAGCACCTGATAGGAGGCCAGGGTGGGCTGAAACTTTACCGTCCCGCCGGACGCTGCCGCCGGAGCCGCCGTGGTCGCCGCCACGGGCGGTGTCGCTGTCGGGGTGGCTGCCGGGGATGCTGTCGGTGTTGCTGCCGGTGTCGCTGCCGGTGTTGCTGCCGGTGTCGCTGCCGGGGTTGCTGTCGCTGTCGCTGGGGCCGTCGCCGGGGCTTGCGGGGCGATGCCGTCGAGCCAGACCTGCAGCGCACGCTCGGCAAGGGCCTGGCTTTGCGCCGCGGCCGTGCTCGCCTCCGACTGGAGCGTCTGCGCCTCGCTCAGCCAGAACAGGAAGAGCGGCTCGTTGCCGTCCATCCGTGCCGCGCGCGCCAGATCGAATGCCTGCTCCCGCTCGCTGAGCAGCCGCGTGACCCGGCGGGTCGCGTCCTCGCTCGCTCTGGCGAGGCTGTCGCCGGATCGGGAGGAGCCGGACTGGGAGACGGACCCCGCGCCGGCCTGTCGCGCGCCCTCCGAGCTATCCGTTGCCGCGTCGGCCGGGAGCCGCCGCAGCACCGGTGCCTCGGCCGCCTGCCGGGCCGTCAGGCTGCGGACGAGGGCGAGCGGCTGGGGCGTGACGAGCGAGGCGGAGCGGGCTGGCAGCAGCGCCGTCCTGGCCGGCGCCCGGAAATCGGCGCCGGCGAGACCGGGGAGGGCCGGGCGCAGGGCCTGGACGCGAGATGTGGCGGATCCGGATGTCATCGTTCCCTCCACCAGGCCGACGGTTTGCCCGCAGCCGGTTCACGGTGCGCGATGTTTGATCCGCCTGCAATATGTTTGCGCTGGCGCCGCGATCAGCCCGACTCCAGCACGCCGAGAAAGCCCTGCGCCCAGCGGGCGGCGCTGGTCGCCGTGACCGCGGCAGCCAGCGTTTGCCACCGGGCCCGGCGCTCGTCGGGCTCCATGGCGAGCGCGGCGGCGATCGCCTCGGCGATCTCGTCCGGGTCGTGGGGGTTGACCAGGATCGCGGCGTCGAGATCGTCGGCGGCGCCGGCGAAGCGGGACAGGACCAGGACGCCCGGATCCTCCGGGTCCTGCGCGGCGACATATTCCTTGGCGACCAGGTTCATGCCGTCGCGCAGCGGCGTCACCAGGCCGACGCGGGCGAGGCGCTGGAACCCGGCCAGGGTGGGGCGGGCCAGGCCGCGCGTCAGGTAGCGCAGCGGTGTGCCGTCGAACTCGGCATATTCGGCGTTGATGCGCCCGGCCAGCTCGTCCAGCTCCCGCCGCAGCGCCCGGTACTGGGTCACGTCGCCGCGGGAGACCGGGGCGATCTGCAGCATCGTCACCCGATCGCGGTGTTCGGGGAAGCGGCGCAGCAACTGCTCGAAGCCGCGCAGCCGCTCGGGCAGGCCCTTGGAATAGTCGAGCCGGTCGATGCCGAGGATCAGCGCGCGCTGGCCCAGGCTTTCGGCGAGCCGCCGCGCCTCCGGGCCCTGGGCCTGCCGGCGCGCCGTGCGCGCCTGGCTTTCGGCGTCGATGCCGGCCGGGAACACGCCGATCCGTGGGCGGATGCCCCGCGCGTCCAGCATTTCGGCGAGGAACCCGGCATCCTGGCGGGTCTGCACGCCGATCAGGTCATAGGCGGCAAAATCCGCGAGCAGCGCGTCGGCCTGCGGCAGGGCGGTGAACAGGGCCGGGGGCGGGAGCGGCACATGGAGAAAGAATCCGAGCCGGCCGGTCCATGGCGTCTGGCCGCTACCCGCCACCCGGCGCAGCGCGGCGCCGAACGGGATCAGGTGATAATCATGCACCCACACCGTGTCGTCGGCGCGCAGCAGGGGCGCGAGCAGGCGGGCGAAGCGCTCGTTCACCGCGCGGTAGGCGGCGAATTCGTCGCGGCGGAACTCGGCCAGGCCGAGGCGGAAATGCAGCAGCGGCCAGAGCATGCCGTTGGCGAAGCCGCGATAGTAGCCGCGATACTCGCCCGGCGAGAGGTCGGCCAGGGCGAACCCGGTGTGCGCGCGCGCTCCGAGGCGTGGCATGTCGGCCGGAGCCTCGGTGATCTCGCCGGACCAGCCGAACCAGAGCAGCTCGCGCCGCAGGCGCGCCTCGCGCAGCGCCACCGCCAGCCCTCCGGCCTGGGCGGCGCCACGGCGCGGGGTGGGGACGCGGTTGGCGACGACGACCAGCCGGCTCATTCCCGGTCCCGATCGGGCGTGCCCTGGCTGCCCGCCCGACCGTCCGGCGCCGCGGCCATCGCGGCGAGCCATGCGCGCACTCCGGCCGGGCCGGCGAACCAATCGCCGACCAGCAGCCCGACCCCGCCTGCCGCGATCGCCGCCGCGATCGCATCGCGGTCGGTGACATCGTCGCCGACATAGACCGGCGTGCGGCCGGCAAACGGCGGCACGGCGAGCAGGGCGCGCAGCGCGGCCCCCTTGTCGACGCCGATGGGGCGGATCTCCCAGGCGAGTTCGGCCGGCATCAGTTCGAAGCGCCGCTCGCTGCCGGCAAGCAGGGCCGCCAGGGCGTCATGCAGCGCCGGCCCCGCCGCCGGCGCGCGGCGGAAATGCAGCACGAAGCCCCGCCGTTTGCGCTCGAGGAGCACGCCGGGATGGGCGCCGGCCAGGCGCTCGGCGGCATCCAGCCAGGACCGCGGCGGCTCCGGCAGGTCCGGCCGCAGGATGGGCCCGTCCGGGACGAGGCGCATCGCGGCGCCGTGCTCGCCGGCCACCGCGGTCGCGATCCCCGGCAGCAGCGCGTCCACCTGCTCGACCGGGCGGCCGGAGACGATGGCCAGCGCCCCGCCGAGGCGGGCGCGCAGGCGCAGCAGCGTCTGCGGCAGGGCTGGCGGCACCACGACCGCATCCGGCGTCGGCGCGAAATCGATCAGCGTGCCGTCGAGATCGAGCATCAGCGCCGCGCTTGCGAACGGCGGCAGCGACGGCGGTGTCGCGGCGGCTCCCGCGGTTTTTTCCTCCTTCTGGCGCGCCATCCCGGTTCTTGGTCCTGATCCGGCGCTGGCTGTCAAGCGGCGACCGGCGATCCGCGGCAGGTGCGGCGGCGGCTCGGGCGCGGTCAGGGCCAGGATCTGGTGCGGTGGGCCTCCTGAGCGTCGGTCAGTTTATTCGGCCCGTCGGCCACGCCGGGCGGCGGGTCCGGCAGCACGGCGGCGCTGGTCCAGCAATCGACCCGGCCGATCGAGCGGGTGCAGTAGGGCAGCGGCCCCGGGGGCGGTTCGATCGGGCGGCAATAGCTCTTGCCTTGGTCGAGCCGGACGATGGAGCAGTCCCGCCCGGTCAGGCTCGACCAGATCAGGTCGAGCACGTCGCGCTGGAAGATCATCACGCTCGCCACCTCGATCGGCGCCGCCACCGCGAAGGGCTCGGGCGGCACCGTGCAGGCGGACTCCAGCAGGAGGGCGGCGAGCAGGATCGATCGGTGGACGGGCCGCATCGGCGCATCCTGCCGGACCGGGATGAAGGGATGGTTGCGATCGCCGCCGCTTGGGCGTTTTCACCGGCGCCGAAAACCCTCTATGGTCCGCGCCCGCCGGGCCATCCGTGCACCGGCGATCGGCGAGGGGTGATACTGCGTGGTCGATATCTTCGACGAAGTTGACGAAGATCTGCGCGCCGAACGGCTGCAGAAGCTGCTGGTCCGCTATGGCTCCTGGCTCGGTGGCGCCGTGCTGCTGGTGATCGCCGGCGCCGGCGCCTGGCAGGCATGGAAATGGAACCAGTTGCGTCAGGACCGCGCCGTTGCATCGGTCTATCTCGCCGCGATGCGCGACGCCGGCGAGCAGTCCGAACCGGTGGCCGCGCCCGATCCGAAGGCGGCGATCGCCGGCTTCGCCAAGGCGGCCGCGTCCGGCTCGCGCGGCTACCGGCCGCTGGCGGAGATGCAGGAAGCCGCTCTGCGGGCCGACACCGGGGATCTGCCGGGGGCGCTGGCGCTCTGGGACGCGGTCGCCGCCGATGCGGCGGCCTCCTCCTCCCTGCGCAGCCTCGCCAGCCTGCTCTGGGTGCAGCACCAGATCGACAAGGGCGACCCGTCGCTGCTGGCTGCGCGCCTCGCGCCGCTGATGAGCCCGGACAGTCCGTGGCGGCCGCTCGCGCAGGAGGCGCAGGCGCTGCTGGACCTGCGCCAGGGCAAGGCGAAGGAGGCCGAGGCCCTGTGGCAGGGGATGGCGCAGGACGTCAGCATCCCCACGGGGGTGCGTGAGCGCGCGAGCGCGATGCTGGCCCGGTTGGCGAACTGAGATGCGCGGGCAGGGGGGACGGATGCGGGTGGCCCGCGCTGCCGGGCTCGGGCGTCGCGCATTGCTGCCGCTCGCGGCCGGCACGCTCGCCGGCTGCAGCCTGTTCGACAACATGTTCTCGAGCAACAAGACGGCGCTGCCGGGCAAGCGCGAGGATGTCGGCCGCGTCGAGCATGGGCTGGAGCCGCCCAAGGGCCGGCGGCCCGACGTCGTTCTGCCACAGGCGGTCACCAACGCAGCCTGGCCGCAGCCGGGCGGCAACCCGGCCCACAACATGGGCAATCTGCAGTGCGGCGCGGTGCTGCGGCATGGCTTCAGTGTCAGCCTCGGCGAGGGCGGCGGCTACCGGCGCAAGATCACCGCCATTCCCGTCGTCGCCGGCGGGCGGATCTACACCATGGACAGCGCCGGCCTGATCCACGCTTTCGATGCCCACTCCGGCGGCGCGCTCTGGCAGTTCGATACCAAGGGGAAGAACGAGCGCGGCACCAATGTCGGTGGCGGTCTCGCCGTGGCTGCGGGTCGGCTGCACGCCTCCACCGGCCGCGGCGACGTGATCGCGCTGGATGCCGTCAAGGGCGGCGTGGTCTGGCGCCGCACCCTCGATCTGCCGGTGCGCTCGAGCCCGATGATCGCCGATGGGCGGGTGTTCGTCGTCACCATCGGCCAGCGCCTGGTGGCGCTCGCCGCCGATGACGGGCGCGAACTCTGGTCGCACCAGGCGCGCGCCGTCGCCACCTCGGTGCTGGCTGCCCCGGCGCCGGCCTACGCCGCCGGGTTCGTCTTCGCCGGGTTCGGCTCCGGCGACGTCGCCGCGCTGCGCGCCGAGACGGGCGACGTGGTGTGGAGCGACAGCATTCCCGCCCTCGGCTCCCGGGACAGCGACATCGCCATCGCCGCCATCACCGCGATGCCGGTCACCGGTAACGGCCAGGTCTTCTTCTTCGGCCAGGGCGGACTGCTGATCGCCGACGACCTGCATACCGGGCGGCGGCTGTGGGAGAAGGAAGTCGGCGGCGGGCAGACGCCGTGGATCGCCGGCGAGTGGCTGTTCCTCGTCACGCTGGATCAGCGCGCCGCGGCGGTGAACATCCGCACCGCCGAGGTCGCCTGGGTGCGTCAGTTGCCGCTCTATACCAACGTCAAGAAGGAGAGCGGCGCCATCGCCTGGTTCGGCCCCGCGCTGCTCGGCGACCGGCTGGTGTTCGCCGGGACCAATGGTCGGGCGCTGTCGGTCAGCCCCTATACGGGCGAACTGCTCGGCGACGAGGCGCTCACCGCTCCGGCCGCGCTGCCGCCCATCGTCGCTGGTGGCACGCTCTACCTCGTCACGGACGACGGCGCGCTCACCGCGCTGCGCTGACCAATGCGTGCGCCGCCCGCCATCGCTCCCGCCCCCGCCAGCGCCCCCGCGCTGGTCATCGTCGGCCGGCCGAATGTCGGCAAATCGACCCTGTTCAACCGCCTGGTCGGACGGCGGCTGGCGATCGTCGCCGATACGCCCGGTGTGACCCGCGACGCCAAGGAGTTCGAGGCCGAGCTCGCCGGGCGGCGCGTCGTGGTCATCGATACCGGGGGGCTGGAGGAAGCTGCCCCCGGCTCGCTCGCCGCGCGCATGCGCGCCGCCGCCGGCGCGGCGATGCGGCGGGCGGTGCTGGTGCTGTTCGTGGTCGACGCCCGCACCGGGGTGACGGCCGCGGACAGCGAAATCGCCGCGTGGCTGAGGCGCCAGAAGCGCCCGGTGCTGCTGGTTGCCAACAAGGCCGAGGGCCGGGCCGGGCACGCGGCGGCGCTGGAGGCGTATGCGCTCGGGCTGGGCGAGCCGATCGCCGTTTCCGCCGAGCATGGGAACGGGATCGACGAGCTGGCCGACGCGGTCGCGGCGGCGATTCCGGCCGAGGACGCGCCTGCCGAGGGGGAGGCCACCGAGGAGGCCGTGCCGACGCTGCGGCTGGCGATCGTCGGCCGGCCCAATGCCGGCAAATCCACGCTGCTCAACCGGCTGCTCGGCGAGGAGCGGGTCATCACCGGGCCCGAGCCCGGGCTGACCCGCGACGCCATCGCCGTGCGCATCGGCGATGGCGGCGGCGGGGTGATCGAGCTGGTCGACACCGCGGGCCTGCGCCGGCGCGCGCGCGTCGAGGCCGGGCTGGAGAGCATGTCGACCTCGTCCTCGATCGAGGCGCTGAAGCGGGCGGAGCTGGTCGTGCTCGTGGTCGACGCCGCCGCGGGTCTGCACGACCAGGACCTGCAGATCGCCCGGCTGATCGAGCGCGAGGGGCGCGCCTGCGTCATCGCGCTGAACAAATGGGACGCCGTGGCCGACCGCGCCGCGACGCGGCGGGCGATCAACGACCGGCTGACGACGAGCCTGGCGCAGCTGCGCGGGATCGAGGTGGTGACGCTCTCGGCCCTGAGCGGCGGCGGGCTGGAGGCGCTGCTGCCGGCGGTGCGGCGGGCGCATGCGATCTGGAACCGAAGGGTGCCGACGGCGGAGCTCAATCGCTGGTTCGAGACCGCGCTGGCCCGGCACGCGCCGCCGATGGTCGACGGGCGGCGGCTGAAGCTGCGCTACATCACCCAGGCCAAGGCCCGGCCGCCGAGCTTCGTGGTGTTCGGGACCAGAGCCGAGCAGCTGCCGGAGGATTATCAGCGCTACCTGGTCAACGGGCTGCGCGAGACCTTCGATCTGCCGGGAACACCGATCCGGCTCCGCCTGCGCGGCACGCGCAACCCCTACGCCGAGGAACGCTGAACCCCGGCTTGCCGCGGTGGCCCCCGTGCGCTACACGCCCCGCTTCACGGCCGCGCCTGCGGGCGTGGTGGAAGTGGTAGACACGCCAGATTTAGGTTCTGGTGGCGCAAGCCGTGGGGGTTCAAGTCCCTTCGCCCGCACCAGCGCCGCGCCAGCGAGGAGTTCAGACGTCAATGCAGGTCACCGAGACGCTTTCCGACGGGCTTCGTCGCGGCTTTTCCGTGGTGATTCCCGCCGCCGATCTCGCCGGCCGGCATAGCGCTCGCCTGGCCGAGCTCGGCCGCACCCTCCGCCTGCCCGGGTTCCGGCCCGGCAAAGTGCCGCCGACGCTGGTGCGCCAGCGCTTCGGCGCCTCGGTCGGGTCCGAGGTGCTGCAGGAACGGCTGAACGAGGCCGCCCAGCAGGTGATCAGCGACCGCGGGCTGCGGCCGGCGATGCAGCCCAAGCTGGACCTGCAGGGCGAGGCGCCGAAGCTCGCCACCGGCGGGGCCGCCGAGGATGTCGCCTTCACGCTCGAGTTCGAGGTGCTGCCCGAGGTTACGCCGCCCGACTTCGCCGCCATCGCCCTGCCGAAACTCAAGGCCGAGGTGAGCGACGACGCGGTGGAGACGGCGTTGGCCGAGATCGCCCGCCGCCAGCGCCAGCTCGTGGCCCCGGCCGAGCCGCGGCCCTCGCGGGTCGGGGATGTGCTGACCATCGATTTCACCGGCACCGTGGACGGTGCGCCCCTGCCCAACGGCTCCGGCAGCGGCGTCACCGCCGAGGTTGGCGGCGCCGGCTTCATCCCGGGCTTCACCGAGCAGCTCGAGGGGCTCTCGGTGGGCGAAAGCCGTACCATCGAGGCGACCTTCCCCGAGGATTACGGGGCCCGCGAGGTCGCCGGCAAGACGGCGAGCTTCGCCATCACCGTCACCGACCTGCGCGAGGCGCAGGTGCCGCCGGTGGACGAGGCGCTGGCCGAGAAGCTGGGGTTCGAGAATCTGGCCGAGGTGCGCGACACCGTGCGCCGGCAGATCCAGCGTGACTACGACCGCGCCTCGCGCCAGCGCCTGAAGCGGGCGCTGCTGGACGCGCTGGCCGAGCGCGTCGATTTCACCGTGCCGGAGTCGCTGGTCGAGGCGGAGTTCACCCAGATCTGGCAGCGCATCGAGGCCGATCGCACCGCGGGCCAGCTCGACGCCGAGGACGCCGGCAAGGACGAGGCGACGCTGAAGGCCGATTATCGCGCCATCGCCGTGCGCCGGGTGCGGCTCGGCCTGCTGCTGGCGGAAATCGGGCGTGCCAACACGCTCTCCGTCAGCAACGAGGAGCTGTCCCGGGCGATGCGCCAGGAGGCGACGCGCTATCCCGGCCAGGAGGCGCAGTTGATGGAGTTCTTCCGCAAGAACCCCAGCGCCATCGAGTCGCTGCGCGGGCCGATCTACGAGGACAAGGTGGTCGATTTCGTGCTCGAACTGGTGAAGCTCGAGGAACAGACCGTCTCGCCGGAGACGCTGCTCGCCGACCCGGAGACGCCGGAGAAGGCCTGAGCCGCGCGCCGGATTGGCATTCGCGGCTCAGCATCCTATTTACCGTTTCGGTGCTACCATGGCGTGGTCGGGTCCGATGGCTCGGGTCAGGCCCAGAGCGGGGAATCGAGTGCGATGAAGGACCGCGATCCGGTCGAGATTTACGGCAATACGCTGGTGCCGATGGTGGTCGAGCAGACCGCGCGCGGCGAGCGGGCCTTCGACATCTATTCCCGTCTGCTCAAGGAGCGGATCATCTTCCTGACCGGGACGGTGTTCGACCAGGTGAGCGCGCTGATCTGCGCCCAGCTGCTGTTCCTGGAGAGCGAGAACCCGACCAAGGACATCGCGTTCTACATCAACAGTCCGGGCGGCGTCGTCTCGGCCGGGCTGGCAATTTACGATACGATGCAGTATATTCGGAGCCCGGTGAGCACGGTGTGCATCGGCCAGGCGGCCTCGATGGGCAGCCTGCTGCTCTGCGCCGGCGCCAAGAGCAAGCGCTTCGCGCTGCCGAACGCGCGCATCATGGTGCACCAGCCCTCCGGCGGCGCCCAGGGCCAGGCGACCGACATCGAGATTCAGGCGCGCGAGATTCTCACGCTGCGCCAGCGCCTGAACGAGATCTATGTCCGTCACACCGAGCAGACATTGGAAGCGATCGAGCGTCGCCTCGAGCGCGACACCTACATGTCGGCCGAGGAGGCGCGGGATTTCGGCCTGGTCGATGAGGTCGTCGCCAACCGCCCGCCGGCACCCGGTGCGGCGCCGACGGCGTCGGTCTGAGACCCCAAGGCGGCGTCCCGGCCCGGCTGACCTGGCTCGGTCCCTTGTTGGGCCGGGGCCAGGGGTATAGTCTTTCGCGGTTGGCCCTGGTGACGGTGGGGCAGGAGTAGCCATGAGCAAGTCCGGAGACTCGAAGAACACCCTCTATTGTTCGTTCTGCGGCAAGTCCCAGCACGAAGTCCGCAAGCTCATCGCCGGGCCGACGGTGTTCATCTGCGACGAGTGCGTCGAGCTGTGCATGGACATCATCCGCGAGGAGCACAAGACGCACCTCGTGAAGTCCCGTGACGGGGTGCCGACGCCGCGCGAGATCTGCAAGGTGCTGGACGATTACGTGATCGGCCAGGGCCACGCCAAGAAGGTGCTCTCGGTCGCCGTCCACAACCACTACAAGCGCCTGGCGCACGGGCAGAAGAACAACGACGTCGAGATCGCCAAGTCGAACATCCTGCTCGTCGGGCCGACCGGGTCGGGCAAGACGCTGCTGGCGCAGACGCTGGCGCGGATCATCGACGTGCCCTTCACCATGGCGGACGCGACGACGCTGACCGAGGCCGGCTATGTCGGCGAGGATGTCGAGAACATCATCCTCAAGCTGCTGCAGGCCGCGGACTACAATGTCGAGCGGGCGCAGCGCGGCATCGTCTATATCGACGAGGTCGACAAGATCAGCCGCAAGTCGGACAACCCCTCGATCACGCGCGACGTCTCCGGCGAGGGCGTGCAGCAGGCGCTGCTGAAGATCATGGAGGGCACGGTGGCGTCGGTGCCGCCGCAGGGCGGGCGCAAGCACCCGCAGCAGGAGTTCCTCCAGGTCGACACCACCAACATCCTGTTCATCTGCGGCGGGGCCTTCTCCGGGCTGGAGAAGATCATCGGCGCCCGCGGCAAGGGCTCGGGCATCGGCTATGGCGCCGAGGTGCGGTCCTCGGACGAGCGGCGGATGGGCGAGATCCTGCGCGAGGTGGAGCCGGAAGACCTGCTGCGCTTCGGTCTGATCCCCGAGTTCATCGGCCGGCTGCCGGTGGTGGCGACGCTGGAGGACCTGGACGAGGCGGCGCTGGTGGAGATTCTGACCCGGCCGAAGAACGCGCTGGTGAAGCAGTATGCGCGGCTGTTCGAGATGGAGGGGGTGAATGTCTCCTTCACCGACGACGCGCTGAAATCGATCGCCAGCCGCGCCATCGCCCGCAAGACCGGCGCCCGCGGCCTGCGCTCGATCATGGAATCGATCCTGCTCTCCACCATGTTCGACCTGCCCGGCCTGGATGGGGTCGAGGAAGTGGTGATCAACCGCGAGGTCGCCGAGGGGCGCGCCAACCCGTTGTTCCTCTACGGGAAGGAACGCGCGGAGACGAGCGCCTGAGACCGGTTCGCGCCGCGGTGCCCGGCCCTTCGGGGCGGGGCTTGTCGGCCGATGCTTCGGTGCCGATATGGGGATGATGAATCGGCGGCGCTTCCCGGGCGTGATGCAAGGCGAATCGATCGTCCGAACAGGCGTGGTCCGTGCCAAAGGTCGGTGCCGGTGCACCGGGGCGGGCCGCGCCGCGACTGTCCTGAAAGGAGGTCTTCAATGACGGAATCCGATCGGCCCGAAAAGGGCGATCCGGAGCAGGCGGGGCCTGGCGCGGGCGATCTGCTGCCGGTGCTGCCGCTGCGCGACATCGTGGTGTTCCCGCACATGATCGTGCCGCTGTTCGTCGGGCGCGAGAAGTCCGTGCGCGCGCTCGAGGCGGTGATGAAGGACGACAAGCAGATTCTGCTCGTCGCCCAGAAGAATGCGACCGAGGATGATCCCTCGGCCGACGGCATTTTCCGTGTCGGCACGGTCTCGACGATCCTGCAGTTGCTGAAATTGCCGGACGGCACGGTGAAAGTGCTGGTCGAGGGCAGCCGGCGGGCGCGCATCGCCACGTTCAAGGAAACGGACGCGTATTTCGAGGCGTTCGTGGAGCCGGTGGGCGACGAGGGCGCCGAGGCGCGCGAACTGGAGGCGCTGGCGCGCACGGTGGTCTCGCAGTTCGAGCAATATATCAAGCTCAACAAGAAGATCGCGCCGGAGGTGCTGGTCTCGATCAACCAGATCGAGGATCCGAGCAAGCTCGCGGACACGGTCGCGAGCCATCTCAACCTCAAGATCGCCGAGAAGCAGGAGGTGCTGGAGACGGCCAGCATCGGCGAGCGGCTGGAGCGCGTGTTCGGCCACATGGAAGCCGAGATCGGCGTGCTGCAGGTCGAAAAGCGCATCCGCAGCCGCGTCAAGCGGCAGATGGAGAAGACGCAGCGCGAGTATTACCTCAACGAACAGCTCAAGGCGATCCAGAAGGAGCTGGGCGAGGGCGAGGAAGGCAAGGACGAGGCCGCCGAACTCGAAGCGCGCATCAAGAAGACCCGCCTGTCCAAGGAGGCGCGCGAGAAGGCCATGGCGGAGCTGAAGAAGCTGCGCACGATGAGCCCGATGAGCGCCGAGGCGACGGTGGTGCGCAACTATCTCGATTGGCTGCTCGGGATTCCGTGGAAGAAGCGCAGCAAGATCCGCAACGACGTCCGCGCTGCCGAGAAGGTGCTCAACGACGACCATTATGGTCTGGACAAGGTGAAGGAGCGGATTCTCGAATATCTCGCGGTGCAGTCCCGCAGCGACAAGATCCGGGGCCCGATCCTCTGCCTCGTCGGGCCGCCCGGCGTCGGCAAGACCTCGCTCGGCAAGTCGATCGCACGGGCCACGGGGCGCAACTTCGTGCGCATGTCGCTCGGCGGCGTGCGCGACGAGGCGGAGATCCGTGGCCACCGGCGCACCTATATCGGCTCGCTGCCGGGCAAGGTCGTCCAGGGCATGAAGAAGGCCAAGACCTCCAATCCGTTCTTCCTGCTCGACGAGATCGACAAGCTCGGGGCCGACTGGCGCGGCGATCCTTCCTCGGCGCTGCTCGAAGTTCTCGATCCGGAGCAGAACTCGACGTTCAACGACCATTACCTCGAGGTCGACTACGACCTGTCGGAGGTGATGTTCGTCACCACGGCCAACAGCCTGCGCATGCCGCAGCCGCTGATGGATCGCATGGAGATCATCCGCATCCCCGGCTACACCGAGGATGAGAAGGTGGAGATCGCCAAGCGCCATCTGATTCCGAAACAGGCCGAGGCGCACAGCCTCAAGATGTCGGAATGGTCGATCACCGAGGAGGCGCTGCGCGACCTGATCCGCTACTACACGCGCGAGGCCGGGGTGCGCAATCTCGAGCGCGAGATCGCCAATCTGGCGCGCAAGGCGGTGAAGGAGATCGTCACCCGCAAGATCGCCAAGGTGAACTTCACGCGCAAGAACGTCGAGAAATACGCCGGCGTCCGCCGCTACCATTTCGGCGAGACGGAAGCGGAGGACATGGTGGGCGTCGTCACCGGGCTCGCATGGACCGAGGTCGGGGGCGAGATTCTCACCATCGAAAGCGTGCTGCTGCCTGGCAAGGGCAATATCAGGCAGACCGGCAAGCTCGGCGACGTGATGCAGGAGAGCGTGCAGGCCGCGCTCAGCTATGTGCGCAGCCGTTCGGTCAGTTTCGGCATCAAGCCGACGCTGTTCGAGAAGCGCGACATCCACGTCCATGTGCCCGAGGGGGCGACGCCGAAGGATGGTCCCTCGGCGGGCACCGCGATGGCGACGAGTATCGTCAGTGTCCTCACCGGAATTCCGGTGCGGCGCGACGTGGCGATGACGGGTGAGATCACGCTGCGCGGCCGCGTGCTGCCGATCGGCGGGCTGAAGGAGAAGCTGCTCGCCGCTCTGCGCGCCGGCATCACGACCGTGTTCATCCCCAAGGAGAACGAGAAGGATCTCGCCGAGATCCCGGACAACGTGAAGAAGCACCTGCAATTGGTCCCGGTCGCGCATGTCGACGAGGTCATCGCGCGGGCCCTGGTGCGCAAGCCCGAGCCGATCGCCTGGGAGGAGCCGCCGGAGCCGGTTGCGCCGGCGGCGGCCGAACTGCCGAGCGCGTCCCTGCCGCACTGACGCGCGAAGCCTGCATGGGGACCGGGGCGCGAGCGCGTCCCGGTCTTTTTGCGTGCAACACCCAGTGGCGATTCGCGCGGGCGTTGGCATCGGCGCGTTGACGCGCGGGAAAAACCGCAGATAGTCTCGGGTTGTGGCCCGGACGGGAATCGGTGGGCCGCGTTGACACCGGATTTCAGCTCATCGAGGGAGGTTGCCGTGAACAAGATGGACCTGATCGCGGCCGTGGCCGAGGAAACCGAGCTGCCTAAGGCCAAGGCCGCGGAGGTCGTGGACGCGGTGTTCGCCGCCATCGAGGGCGCGCTGAAGGCGAAGGAGGAGGTGCGGCTGGTCGGCTTCGGCACCTTCGCCACCGCGAAGCGCGAGGCCTCGACCGGACGCAACCCGCGCACCGGCGCCCCGATCAAGATCGCCGCTTCCACCTCGATTCGCTTCAAGGCGGGCAAGGGCCTGAAGGACGCGGTGAACTGATCGCATCGCGGTCTGCGGACCGCCGGAGCGCGCCGCTGCCGCCGCGCGGCGACGGCGGGGCAGCGGCGGAAACGGCCCGTTTCGGGCCAGCCAGGCCAGGGTTCTGGGGCGGTTAGCTCAGCGGTAGAGCGTCTCGTTTACACCGAGAGGGTCGGCGGTTCGAATCCGTCACCGCCCATGACGTCGCCGGTCGGGGCCACGGAACCGGCCAGCCTCGGTGCATCGGGTCTCTCGCCGCCTTGACGCTGCTTCGTCATCGCTCTAAGTCCTGCCGCCAGTTGGATGCGGGTGTAGCTCAGTTGGTTAGAGCGCCGGCCTGTCACGCCGGAGGTCGCGGGTTCGAGCCCCGTCACTCGCGCCAGCCGCCGTTGAGGCGCCGGGTTTCCGGTCCGCGTCGGTGTTCATTCCGCGGCGTTTCCCCCTTGCCCTGCCAGCCCAAGGCGACCCTGCTCACGGTCGGTGGCCCTATGGCGAAGCGGTGCGGATGGGGCTAATGTCCGCCCGCGCTGCGGTGCAATACCGGCCGCAGCGCACGACGTTTTCCCGCACGCCAGCCGGGCGGGATGGAGGGGTGGATGCAACCGCTGCTCGCCAACTACCTGCCCATCGTGGTGTTCCTCGCCATCGCCATGGTGATCGCCCTGGCGATGCTGTTCGGCGCCATCCTGGCGGCGCGGCAGAAGCCCTACGCGGAGAAGCTCTCCGCCTATGAATGCGGCTTCGAGCCCTTCGACGATGCCCGCCGCCGGTTCGATGTGCGCTACTACCTCGTTGCCATCCTCTTCATCATCTTCGATCTCGAGGTGGCCTTCCTCTTTCCATGGGCGGTCAGCCTGTCGCACATCGGCTGGTTCGGTTTCCTCTCGATGGTCGGGTTTCTCGGCGTGCTGACGGTTGGCTTCATCTATGAGTGGCGCAAGGGCGCGCTGGAGTGGGAATGATGCGACAAGCTGGCGAGCCGCGAGGGTGCAGGCCATGAGCGCACGCGCGTCATCGGATGGCGCTGCGCTGGCGTGGAACCGCGAGGCGTTGGCACCCGGCCCCGAGCAGGATGCGGTGATCAAGGGCATCACCGGCGAGATCGAGAACAAGGGCTTCGTCGTCGCGACGCTCGACAAGGTGGTGAACTGGGCGCGCACCGGCAGCCTGTGGCCGATGACGTTCGGTCTGGCCTGCTGCGCGGTGGAGATGATCCACGCCTACATGCCGCGTTACGACCTCGACCGCTTCGGCATCATTCCGCGCGCCAGCCCGCGCCAGTCGGACGTGATGATCGTCGCCGGCACGCTGACCAACAAGATGGCCCCGGCGCTGCGCAAGGTCTACGACCAGATGCCGGAGCCGCGCTGGGTGATCAGCATGGGCAGCTGCGCGAACGGCGGCGGGTATTACCATTATTCCTATTCCGTCGTGCGTGGCTGCGACCGGGTCGTGCCGGTGGATGTCTATGTCCCGGGCTGCCCGCCTACGGCGGAAGCGCTGGTCTATGGCATTCTCCTGCTGCAGAAGAAGATCCGCCGGACAGGGACGATCCTCCGTGGCTGAAGCGCAGACTATGGCCGACGCGGTTGCGGTGCTGGCCGAAGCGGTTGGGGCGATTGCCGGGGTCGAGCGGGCTGCGGTCGAACTCGGCGAGGTTGTCACGCACGTGCCCCGCGCGGCGCTGCTCTCGGTGATGGCGACGCTGCGCGATGATCCACGGTTCGCGTGTGCGCAGCTGATGGATCTGTGCGGTGTCGATTGGCCGCAGCGGGCCGAGCGCTTCGACGTCGTCTATAACCTCCTCTCGATCGCGCGGAACCATCGCATCCGCGTCATCACCACGACCGATGACGCCACGCCGGTGCCATCGGTGCACGGGCTCTGGCCCTGCGCGACGTGGTGGGAGCGTGAAGCGTGGGATCTGTTCGGCATCCTCTTCGCCGGCCAGCCGGATCATCGCCGCATCCTCACCGATTACGGTTTCGAGGGCCATCCGCTGCGCAAGGACTTCCCGCTGACCGGCTATGTCGAGACGCGCTACGACGAGGACCGCAAGGCGGTGGTCTACGAGCCGGTCCGACTGGCGCAGGATTTCCGCGACTTCGATTTCGTCTCGCCGTGGGAGGGTATGCTGACGCTGCCCGGCGACGAGAAGGCGCATGCGCAGCGCGTGATCAGGCCGACGGAGCAGGGTTGATGGCCGAACCGGAAGTGACCGCGGGCGAAACGGCGGAGCGCCGGGTTGTCGAGATCGACAGCCACGCCATCAATTTCGGCCCACAGCACCCGGCGGCGCATGGCGTGCTGCGGCTGGTGCTGGAGATGGATGGCGAGGTCGTCGAGCGCGCCGACCCGCATGTCGGGCTGCTGCATCGCGGCACCGAGAAGCTGATCGAACACAAATCCTACATGCAGGCGCTGCCGTATTTCGATCGGCTCGATTACGTCTCGCCGATGTGCGAGGAACATGCCTTCGCCCTGGCCGTGGAAAAGCTGCTCGGGATCGAGGTGCCGGCGCGCGCGAAGTGGATCCGCACCCTCTTCGCCGAGATCACGCGCGTGCTGAACCATCTGCTCAACATCACCACCTACGGGCTCGATGTCGGTGCCATCACGCCGGTGATGTGGGGCTTCGAGGAGCGCGAGAAGCTGCTCGAATTCCACGAAGCGGCCTCCGGCGCGCGACTGCACGCGAACTATTTCCGTCCCGGCGGCGTCGCCAAGGATCTGCCGGCCGGGCTCGAGGAACGAATCGCCGACTGGGCCGATACATTCCCTAAGCTCGTCGACGATCTGCAGACCCTGCTGACCGGGAACCGGATCTGGAAGCAGCGCACGGTGGATATCGGCGCCATCGGCGCGGAGGATGCGCTGGCCTGGGGCTTCTCCGGGCCCTGCCTGCGTGCCTCCGGCGTGCCCTGGGACCTGCGGCGCTCGCAGCCCTACGACATGTATGATCAGGTCGAGTTCGAGGTTCCCGTGGGCCGCAACGGCGACTGTTACGACCGTTACCTCGTGCGCATGGAAGAGATGCGCCAGAGCGCCCGCATCGTGAAGCAGTGCCTGGCGCGGATGCAGCCGGGGCCGGTGAAGGTGCAGGACAACAAGATCGCGCCACCGCTGCGGGCGGAGATGAAGCGGTCGATGGAGTCGCTGATCCATCATTTCAAGCTCTATACCGAGGGTTATCACGTCCCCGCCGGCGCCACCTACACCGCGGTGGAAAGCCCGAAGGGGGAGTTCGCGGTTTACCTCGTGGCGGATGGTTCCAACCGCCCCTATCGGTGCAAGATCCGCCCGACCGGGTTCGCCCATCTGCAGGCCATCGAGGTGCTTTCGAAGCGGCACATGCTGGCCGATGCGGTCGCCATCATCGGGTCGCTCGATCTCGTGTTCGGTGAAGTGGATCGCTAGATCATGACAGACCAGACCGACGCCGGTGCCGATAGCGTCCAACCGGCGCACTTCGCGTTCGACGCCGACAGCGAGGCGGAGATCAGCCGCGTGCTGGCCCGCTATCCCGCGGCCAAGCAGGCCAGCGCGGTGCTGCCGCTGCTCTATCTCGCGCAGCGCCAGATGGGCCGGCTGACCGGGAGCGCCTGGGTGCCGCGCGCGGCGATGGACGAGATCGCGCGCCGCCTCGGAATCGCACCGATCCGCGTTTACGAAGTCGCCACCTTCTACACCATGTTCCAACTCCGCCCCGTGGGGCGCTTCCACCTGCAGGTGTGCACGACGACGCCGTGCTGGCTGCGCGGCTCCGACGAGGTGGTGGCGGCGTGCCGGCGCACCGCCGGTGTCGGTGGCTTCGGCGAGACCAGCGCCGACGGATTGTTCACCATGACCGAGGTCGAATGCCTCGGGGCTTGTGTCAATGCGCCGATCCTCCAGGTCAACGACGATTTCTACGAGGATCTCGACGGGCCGCGCACCGAGGCGCTGCTCACGGCGCTGAAGCGCGGCGAGGTGCCGCCGCCCGGCTCGACCATCGGGCGGCAGACCTCTGCCCCCGAAGGCGGACCGCAGACCTTGGTCGGGCCCGCCCTGGCCGCTGCCACCCCGCCTGCGGAGTGACGTGATGCTCAGCGACAAAGACCGCATCTTCACGAACCTGTACGGCCTGCATGACTGGCGCCTGGCGGGCGCACGTGCGCGCGGCGACTGGGACGGCACCGCGGCGTTGCTGGCGCGCGGTCGCGACGCCCTGATCGACGAGGTGAAGGCCTCCGGTCTGCGCGGCCGTGGCGGTGCGGGATTCCCCACCGGCATGAAGTGGTCGTTCATGCCCAAGCAGTCGGACGGCCGGCCCCACTATCTGGTCGTCAATGCCGACGAGAGCGAGCCTGGAACGTGCAAGGATCGCGACATCCTGCGCCACGACCCGCACAAGCTGATCGAGGGCTGCCTGATCGCCGGCGTCGCCATGGGCGCGCATGTCGCTTACATCTATGTTCGCGGCGAGTTCTACAACGAGGCCGCGCGGCTGCAGGCGGCGGTGGACGAAGCCTATGATGCCGGTCTGATCGGGCGCAACGCCTGTGGCTCCGGCTGGGAGTTCGACGTCTACGTTCATCGTGGCGCGGGGGCTTACATCTGCGGCGAGGAAACCGCGCTGCTCGAAAGCCTGGAAGGCAAGAAGGGCATGCCGCGGCTGAAGCCGCCCTTCCCCGCCGCGGTGGGCCTCTACGGGTGCCCGACGACGGTGAACAATGTCGAGAGCATTGCCGTCGTTCCCACCATCCTGCGGCGCGGCGCGGCCTGGTTTTCCGAACTCGGCCGGCCGAAGAATGCCGGCACGAAGATTTTCTGCATCTCCGGTCATGTCAACAAGCCGTGCAATGTCGAGGAGGAACTCGGCATTCCGCTGCGCGAGTTGATCGAGCGCTACGCCGGCGGCGTGCGCGGCGGGTGGGACAATCTGCTGGCCGTGATCCCCGGCGGATCCTCGGTGCCGGTGCTGCCGCGCGAGATCTGCGATACGGTGCTGATGGATTTCGACAGCCTGCGCGAGGTGCGCAGCGGGCTGGGCACCGCGGCGGTCATCGTGATGGACAAGTCGACCGACATCATCAAGGCGATCGCGCGCCTGTCCCAATTCTACAAGCACGAGAGCTGCGGCCAGTGCACGCCGTGCCGCGAAGGCACCGGCTGGCTGATGCGCGTGATGTATCGCCTCGTTGAAGGGCGCGCCGAGCCCGAGGAGATCGATGTGCTCGAACAGGTCACCCGGCAGATCGAGGGCCACACGATCTGCGCCCTCGGCGACGCGGCGGCGTGGCCGGTGCAGGGGCTGATCCGTCATTTCCGGCCGGTGATCGAGGAGCGCATCGCGCAGGCCAAGACGCGGCCGATGCCGCTGGCGGCGGAGTAGGGCGATGGCGAAGGTCACAGTCGACGGCGTCGAGGTCGAGGTTCCGAACGGTGCTTCGGTGCTGCAGGCGTGCGAACTCGCGGGCCGGGAGATACCGCGCTTCTGCTATCACGAACGCCTTTCGGTCGCCGGCAACTGCCGCATGTGCCTCGTCGAGATCGAAAAGAATCCGAAGCCCGTTGCCTCGTGCGCTTTTCCGGTCGCGGACGGCATGGTGGTGAAGACCGACAGCCCCATGGTGCGCCAGTCCCGCCGCGGGGTGATGGAATTCCTGCTGATCAACCATCCGCTGGACTGCCCGATATGCGATCAGGGCGGCGAATGCGATCTGCAGGACCAGTCCATGGCGTACGGCATGGACCATTCGCGCTACCACGAGAACAAGCGCGCGGTGAAGGACAAGGATCTCGGCCCGCTGGTGAAGACGGTGATGACGCGCTGCATCCAGTGCACGCGGTGCATCCGCTTCGCCCAGGAGATCGCCGGGGTGCCCGAACTCGGCGCCACCGCGCGCGGCGAGAACATGGAGATCGGCACCTATGTCGAGAAGGCGCTGAGCTCGGAGCTGTCCGGCAACCTCATCGATATCTGCCCGGTCGGAGCGCTGACGTCGAAGCCGTATGCGTTCGTCGCGCGGCCTTGGGAGCTGACCAAGACGGACAGCATCGACGTGCTCGACGCGGTGGGGACGAATATCCGCATCGATGCCCGTGGCTCCGAAGTGCTGCGCATTCTGCCCCGGCTGAACGAGGACGTGAACGAGGAGTGGCTCGCCGACAAGGCGCGGTTTTCCCTCGACGGCCTGAAGCGCCGCCGGCTCGATCGCCCATGGCTGCGGCGCGATGGGAAGCTCGTCGCCGTCTCCTGGCAGGAGGCTTTCGCGGCGATCGCACAGCGGCTCCAGGGCCTGAGCGGCGCGCGCATCGGCGCCATCGCGGGTGATCTCGCCGATGCGGAGAGCATGGTCGCGCTGAAAGACCTGATGACGGGGCTCGGCTCGCCCAATCTCGATTGCCGCCAGCGCGGTGAGAAGCTGGAGGCAACGCGGCGCGACTTCTACTGCTTCAACACCACCATCGCCGGCATCGAGGAGACCGACGCGCTGCTGCTCGTCGGCACCAATCCGCGGCACGAGGCGCCGGTCCTGAACGCGCGCATCCGCAAGCGCGTTCTGGCCGGCAGCCTGCCGATCGCTGCCATTGGCGCGGCTGCTGATCTGACCTATGGCGCCGAGTGGATCGGCGACGGGCCTGCGGCGCTTCGCGCGCTGCTGGCCGGAACGCATGGGTTCTCGTCGGTCCTGTCGGCGGCAAAGCGGCCGATGGTGATCCTCGGTCAGGGCGCGGTGGCGCGCGCGGACGGCGCCGCGGTGCTGGCCGCGGCGTGGGAGATCGCCGCGCGGTTCGGCATGCTCGGCGCGGACTGGCACGGGTTCAACATGCTCCACAGCGCCGCGGCGCGCGTGGGTGCGCTCGATCTCGGGTTTCTGCCTGGCCCGCAGGGCAAGGATGTGGCGGCGATGCTCGGCGGCGGCGTCGACCTGCTGTGGCTGCTCGGCGCTGATGAAATCGACACGGACGCGATCGGCGCCGGCACCTTCGTCGTCTATCAGGGCCACCATGGCGATGCCGGCGCGGCGCGGGCCGACGTCATTCTCCCCGGCGCCGCCTACACCGAGAAGAGCGCAACCTACGTCAATACCGAGGGCCGCGCGCAACGCACCGCCGCCGCCCTCCATCCGCCGGGCGAGGCCCGCGAGGACTGGAAAATCCTGCGCGCCTTCAGCGACGTCATCGGACGGCGTCTGCCCTACGACGACCTCGATGCCGTGCGCCAGCGGCTTGGCGAGGCGCACCCGGTGTTCACGCGGACGGATACGGTGCCGCGGCTGGCCTGCACCGACATGACGGGGCCCGCGGGCGACAGCGGCGGCCTGAGTGATGCGCCGTTCGTGCCGTTCCTCGCCGACTACTACCGCACCGACCCGATCAGCCGCACCAGCCCGACCATGGCGGAATGCGCCAGGACGTTCGGGCCGGCGCTCATGCAGGCGGCGGAATAGACCGCGATGACCGAATTCCTCGCCACGCCCATCGGCACGCTCATCCTGCTCGTGCTCGAAACTCTAGCGATCCTGGTGCCGCTGCTGGTCTTTGTCGCCTACGCGACGTGGGCCGAACGCAAAGTTCTGGGGGCGATGCATCTGCGGAAAGGCCCGAACGTCGTCGGGCTCTTCGGCCTGCTGCAGCCGTTCGCCGACGCACTCAAGATGCTGATGAAGGAGACGATCATCCCCGCCGGGGCGAATCGGGCGCTGTTTCTGCTCGCCCCTGTCATCACCTTCGTCCTGGCGATGATCGCGTGGGCGGTGGTGCCGGTGAATGACGGCTGGGCGGTGGCGAAGATCAACGTCGGCGTCTTGTATCTGTTCGCCATCAGCTCATTGGGTGTCTACGGCGTCATCATCGCCGGCTGGGCGAGCAATTCGAAATACGCCTTCCTCGGGGCGATGCGCAGCGCGGCGCAGATGGTGAGCTACGAAGTCTCGATCGGCTTCGTGATGGTGAGCGTGCTGCTGTGCGTAGGCAGCCTGAACCTGAACGACATCGTGCTGGCGCAGCGCCATGTCTGGTTCGTGATCCCACTGCTCCCGATGTTCCTCGTGTTCTTCATCTCGGGTCTCGCGGAGACGAACCGGTCGCCGTTCGACCTGCCGGAGGGCGAGAGCGAGATCGTCGCCGGGTTCTTCGTCGAATACAGCTCGCTGGCCTTCGGGCTGTTCTTCCTTGGCGAATACGCGAACATGTTCCTCATGAGCGCGATGACGACGATCCTCTTCCTCGGCGGCTGGTTGGCGCCGTTCGGGGTCGAGCCGTTCACCTGGCTGCCGGGGCCGATCTGGTTCCTGCTCAAAGTGTTCGCCTGCATGTTCGTTTTCATCTGGGTCCGCGGCACACTGCCACGCTATCGCTACGACCAGCTGATGCGCCTGGGCTGGAAAGTGTTCCTGCCGCTGTCGTTGTTCTGGCTGGTGCTGACGGCGGGCGTACTCATGGCGACCGGCTGGGTGCCGCGGACATGATCACGCTACGCTGTCCTGTGCTGCGCGCGCGGGAAGGAGATTGATCGATGGGGTTTCTGGACCGCTCGGCGCGGGGGCTGCTGCTCGGCGAGATTTGGGCCGGCCTGGTGCTGACCATGCGCTATGCCTTCAAATCCAAGGCGACGATCAACTACCCCTACGAGAAGAACCCGATCAGCCCGCGCTTCAAGGGGGAGCACGCACTGCGTCGCTACCCCAACGGCGAGGAGCGCTGCATCGCCTGCAAGCTGTGCGAGGCGGTCTGTCCGGCGCAGGCCATCACCATCGAGGCCGAGCCCCGCGCCGATGGGTCCCGCCGGACGACGCGCTACGACATCGACATGACGAAGTGCATCTATTGCGGGCTGTGCGAGGAAGCCTGCCCGGTGGATGCCATCGTCGAAGGGCCGAACTTCGAGTTTGCGACCGAGACGCGCGAGGAACTGATGTACAACAAAGACCGGCTGCTGGCGAACGGAGACCGCTGGGAGGCGGAGATCGCCAAGCGGCTCGAACTCGACGCGCCCTATCGGTGAGCGCATGAGCTTCGTGGGTCGCATGGTGGCCGGCCAGAGCCGGCGGGACGGGCAGGGATGATCGCGACGGCGGCATTCTATGTGTTTGCGGCGGTGCTGCTCGGCTCCGCGGCGCTGGTCGTGAGCGCGCGCAACCCGGTGCACTCGGTGCTGTTTCTCATCCTCGCCTTCTTCAACGCGGCTGGGCTGTTTCTGCTGGCCGGGGCCGAGTTCCTGGCGATGATCCTGGTCATCGTCTATGTCGGCGCCGTCGCCGTGCTGTTCCTGTTCGTGGTGATGATGCTGGATATCGACTTCACGCGCATGCGCGAGGGAATTCAGCGCTACGCGCCGGTGGGCGCGACGGTGGGCGTGATCCTGCTGGTCGAGCTGGCGAGCGTGTTCGGAAGCTGGCAGCTTCTGCCGCAGTCCGCTTCGCTGCGCGGCGCCGTCGCGCCAGGCGCGGTCTCCAACACCGCCGCGCTCGGTGATCTGCTCTACACGCACAATGTTCTGCTGTTCCAGCTCGCGGGTCTGGTGCTCCTGGTGGCGATGATCGGCGCGATCGTGCTGACGCTGCGTGCGCGAAAGGCATCGCGCCGTCAGGACATTTCGCGCCAGGTCGCGCAGCGCGTCGAGGATACGCTGGTTCTGGTCAAGGTCGGGCTCGGTGCGGCGGTGACGGAGGCGGAGTTCCAGCGTCCGCTGCCCGAACCGGCGGTCGCGGCGGCGGAGCCGCACGGGGGCGGCCACGGTCATGGCGGAACGCATGCCGCGGAGGTGCGTTAGATGTTGCCGGTGAGCCTCGGCCACTACCTCGCCGTCAGCGCCGTTCTGCTGGTGCTCGGCGTGTTCGGCATCTTCCTGAACCGCAAGAACGTGATCGTCATCCTGATGTCGATCGAACTGATCCTGCTGGCGGTGAACCTCAACCTCGTCGCGTTCTCGGCCACGCTCGGCGATCTGGCGGGCCAGATCTTCGCCATGTTCGTGCTGACGGTGGCGGCGGCGGAAGCGGCGATCGGCCTGGCCATCGTCGTCGTGTATTTCCGCAATCGCGGCTCGATCGAGGTCGAAGACGTCACTTTGATGAAGGGCTGAGCTGCAGTGATGCCTCCCCTGTTTCTCATGCGTGCACGGGTTTCGCGATGATCTACGCCGTTGCTGTCCTCGCCCCGATCCTGGGTTCGGCCATCGCCGGGCTGCTCGGCCGCGCCATTGGCGATCGTGCGGCGCAGGCGGTGAGCATCCTCGGGATGGTCATCGCCGCGATCTGCGGCAATATCGCCTTTGCCGAGCTGACATGGGGCGGCGCGGAGACCGGGACGGTGGACCTCGGTACCTGGATCAGCGCGGGTCCTTTCCATGTCGCCTGGGCGTTGCGCTACGACGCGCTGTCGGCCGTGATGGTTGCGATGGTGACGCTGATCTCGACGCTGATCCATATCTACAGCGTCGGCTACATGGGTCACGACGCGTATCCGACCTATCGGTTCTTCTCCTACCTGTCGCTGTTCACCTTCGCGATGCTGATGCTGGTGACGGCGGACAACCTGATCCAGCTGTTCTTCGGGTGGGAAGGTGTCGGTCTGGCGAGCTACCTGCTGATCGGCTACTGGTACGATAAGCCATCGGCCTGTGCCGCGGCGATCAAGGCGTTCCTGGTCAATCGCATCGCCGATCTCTTCTTCGCGGTAGGGATCGCGCTGGTCTTCTTCGTCTTCGGCTCGGTTGAATTTCCGGCGATCTTTGCCGCCGTCGGGCAGCATGCCGGCGAGACCTATACCCTGTTCGGCACCGCGTGGCCGGTGCTGGAAGTGATCGGCGTGCTGCTGTTCATCGGGGCGATGGGCAAGTCGGCGCAGATCGGCTTGCACACCTGGCTGCCGGACGCGATGGAGGGGCCGACACCTGTGTCGGCGCTCATCCACGCCGCGACGATGGTGACCGCCGGCGTCTTTCTCGTCGCGCGCATGTCGCCGCTGCTCGAATTCGCCCCGACGGCGAAAGCGTTGATCGTGATCGTCGGCGGATCGACGGCGCTGTTCGCGGCGACGGTCGGTTGCACCCAGAACGACATCAAGCGGGTGATCGCGTATTCCACCTGCTCGCAGCTCGGCTACATGTTCATCGCCGCTGGTGTCGGCGCCTACCAGGTGTCGATCTTCCACCTCATCACGCACGCCTTCTTCAAGGCGCTGCTGTTCCTCGGCGCGGGTTCGGTGATCCACGCGATGAGCGGAGAGCAGGACATGCGGCAGATGGGGGGCATCTGGAAGAAGATCCCGGCTACCTACGTGGTCATGTGGATCGGCAACCTGGCGCTCGCGGGCATCCCGTTCTTCGCCGGTTACTACTCGAAGGATGCGATCCTGGAGGCGAATTTCGATGTCGGCACGGGGGTCGGTCTCTACGGATTTGTCTGCGGCGTTGCCGCGGCGTTCCTGACGGCCTTCTACTCCTGGCGTCTGCTGATCATGACCTTCCATGGCAAGCCGCGCGCCGAGGCGAAGATCATGGCCCATGTCCACGAGAGTCCGGCGGTGATGCTGGTTCCGCTCATCGTGCTGGCGATCGGTGCGGTGTTCAGCGGCATGGGATTCCATGCGCAGTTCATCGGCGAAGGCTGGCACGAGTTCTGGCGCAATGCGATCGTGAACGCGCCGTCGAATCACGTCCTGGCCGACCTCGAACGGGTACCAGAATCGATCGCCCTGCTGCCGACTTTCATGGGTGTTCTGGGCATTGCCCTGGCCTATGTGATGTATGTGGCGGCGCCGTCGCTGCCCGGCGCGCTCACCCGGGCCTTCGGGCCGATCTATCGGTTCCTGCTCAACAAATGGTATTTCGACGAGCTCTACGATGCGGTGCTGGTCCGCCCGGCGATGGCGCTCGCGCGCTCGCTGTGGCAGGTCGGCGATGCGACCCTGATCGATGGCGTGCCGAACGGGCTCGCCTCGCTGGCGACCGACTCCTCGGCGCAAGTTGTGAAGCTGCAGACCGGGTCGATCGCGATCTACGCGTTTTCCATGCTGATCGGCCTGGTGCTGCTGGTCACGATCTACCTGCTGTTCCGGTGAGACCATGAATCAGGTCGGCTTCCCCCTGCTGTCGTTGATCACCTTCCTGCCGCTTCTCGGCGGGGCGGTGATCATGTCGGTGCGCGGCGATGAGGCGACGGTGGCGCAGAATGCGCGCTGGACGGCGCTTTGGACGAGTCTGATCGTTCTCGGGCTCTCGCTTATCCTGTGGTGGCGCTTCGATCCGTCGGTGGCGGGGTTCCAGTTCGTGGAGAACCTGCCCTGGCTGCCGGAGTTCGGCGTCGGCTACCGCATGGGGGTCGACGGCATCAGCGTGCTGTTCGTGCTGCTGTCGACGCTGCTCACGCCCGTTTGCATCCTCGCGAGCTGGGAAGCGATCACGACGCGGGTGCGCGAGTTCATGCTCGCCTTTCTCGTCCTCGAGACGATGATGGTCGGCATGTTCTGCGCGCTCGACTTCGTCGTTTTCTACATGTTCTTCGAGGGCGTGCTGATCCCGATGTACCTCATCATCGGGGTCTGGGGCGGCCCGCGCCGGGTCTATGCGGCGATCAAGTTCTTCCTCTACACGCTCGCCGGCTCAGTGCTCATGCTGCTGGCGCTGCTGGCAATGTGGCATTTCGCCGGCACGACGGACATGACCGTGCTGATGCGGACCGCGTTTCCGCAGACCATGCAGTACTGGCTGTTCCTGGCCTTCCTCGCCTCGTTCGCGGTGAAGGTGCCGATGTGGCCGGTCCATACCTGGCTGCCGGACGCGCATGTCGAGGCGCCGACGGCAGGCTCGGTCATCCTCGCGGGCGTGCTGCTGAAAATGGGCGCATACGGGTTCCTGCGCTTCTCGGTGCCGATGCTGCCGCAGGCCTCGGCCTATTTCGCGCCGCTGATGTTCACGCTCTCCGTGGTCGCCGTCATCTACACGTCGCTGGTGGCCCTGGCGCAGACGGACATGAAGAAGCTGATCGCCTATTCGTCGGTGGCACATATGGGCGTCGTCACCGTCGGCATCTTCAGCCTGAACATTCAGGGCGTCTCAGGGGCCCTGTTCCAGATGCTCTCGCACGGTGTGGTGTCCGGCGCGCTGTTCCTGTGCGTCGGCGTGATCTACGACCGCATGCACACGCGCGAGATCGCCCGCTATGGCGGGCTCGCGGATCGGATGCCCGCCTATGCGTTGACCTTCATGCTGTTCATGATGGCCTCCGTCGGCCTGCCCGGGACCTCGGGCTTCGTCGGGGAGATCCTGGTCGCAATCGGCGCGCTGCGGGTGAATTTCTGGCTGGCGCTGCTGTCGAGCACGGGCATGATCTTGGGCGCCGCCTACATGCTCTATCTCTATCGCCGCGTCGTCTTCGGGCGGCTGACCAAGCCGGACCTGCGCGGCATCCTCGATTTGTCGCCGCGCGAGGCGCTGGTCTTCGCGCCGCTCGTGGTGGTGACATTGTGGATGGGCGTCTATCCATCCAGCTTCTCGCGTTTTTTCGATGCCTCGGTGGCGGCGCTCGTGCATAGCCAGCAGGCAGCGGTGGCGGCGCCGACGCGGCAGGCGCTCGCGACCATGGCGGGTGGCGGAGCGGCCGGATCAGGGAGCGGCGCGGTGCCGTGGGCCGGAAGCTCGGGGAGCGCGCGCTGATGAACTGGACACTGGCACTGCCGGAGATCGCGCTCGCCGTATCGGGCATGGCGATTCTTCTGTTCGGCGTGTTGCGGAAGGAGGAGAGCGGCTTCCTCGCCAGCATGCTGGCGATCGGTGCGCTGCTGCTGGCCGGCGTGCTGATGACCGCGACCGGCGCCGGGCATGCCTATGATGGCCAGTTCGTCGTCGATCCGTTCAGCGTGGCGCTGAAACTGCTCATCCTTGCCGGCGCGATCCTGGGTGTGGCGCTGTCGGTGGATTATAATCGTGCCGAGGGGATCGGCCGGTTCGAGTTCCCGGTGCTGATCGTGATGGCCACCGTCGGCATGATGGTGATGGTCTCCGCAGCGAATCTGATGACGCTCTATCTCGGCCTCGAGCTGCAATCGCTGTCGATCTACGTGCTGGCCGCCTTCGCCCGGGAGAATCTGCGGTCCGCCGAGGCCGGACTGAAATATTTCGTTCTCGGCGCGCTCGCCTCCGGTCTGCTGCTTTACGGCATGACGCTGGTCTACGGGTTCACCGGCACGATGGATTTCGCCCGCATCGCCACCGGGCTGGCGGACCCGATGCAGGTCTCGGCCGGGCTGATCGTTGGCGTCGTCTTCATCCTCGCCGGGCTGGCCTTCAAGATTTCCGCCGTGCCGTTCCATATGTGGACGCCGGACGTCTACGAGGGCGCGCCGACACCGGTGACGGCGTTCCTCTCCACGGCGCCGAAAGTGGCGGCGATGGGGCTGCTGCTGCGGGTGATGATCGGGCCGTTCGGCCATCTCCTGGCGCAGTGGCAGGGGCTCGTCGTCCTGGTCTCGATCGCCTCGATGCTGCTCGGCGCGCTCGGCGCCATCGGCCAGCGCAACATCAAGCGGCTGATGGCCTATTCGTCGATCGGGCACATGGGCTACGCGCTGATCGGGCTCGCGGCGGGCACGGTCTCCGGCGTACGCGGGGTGCTGGTCTATCTCGCCGTCTACATCTTCATGAGCGCCGGCGCCTTCGCGGTCATCCTGGCGATGCGGCGCGGTGGACGCGCGGTGGAGGGGATCGCGGATCTGGCAGGGCTCGGCCGCAGCGATCCGGCGCTGGCGATGCTGATGAGCGTGTTCATGTTCAGCATGGCCGGAATCCCGCCGCTCTCCGGCTTCTTCGGCAAGCTCTACGTGTTCCTCGCCGCCGTCCAGTCGGGCATGTGGACGCTGGCGATCATCGGCGTGCTGACGAGCGTCGTCGGCGCATATTATTACGTGCGCATCATCAAGGTGATGTATTTCGATGCGGGCGAGACCGGGTTTGCGGTCCGACCGGCCACACTCTCGATCGTCGCGGCGGGCAGCGGGCTCGTCACCCTCCTGTTCGCGCTGTTCGCAGCGCCGGTCGTCGCCATGGCGGAGGCCGCGGCACGGGCGTTGCTGGGGTGAGCGCGGTCCCTCCGTTCGGGGGCATCGAGATCGTCGAGCGCGTCGGCTCGACGTCGGATCTGTGCCGCGAGCGGGCCGCGGCCGGCGCGGCGGACGGGTACGCCATCCTGGCGCGGGAGCAGACGGCGGGCCGCGGCAGCCGCGGCCGCGGCTGGGTATCGGTCGCCGGCAATCTCCATCTCTCCGTTTTGCTGCGCGAGGCGGCGGCGATGGCCGAGGCCGGCGGCTACGCGCTGCTCGCCGGCCTGGCGCTGATCGAAGCGCTCGACCCGCTGCGGCCGGCGGCCGCAACGCTGACGCTGAAATGGCCGAACGACGTGCTGTGCGATGGCCGCAAGCTTGCCGGCGTGCTGATCGAAACGGCGGCCGATGCGGCCGGCCATCTCGGCTGGCTCGTGCTCGGGTTCGGCGCGAATCTGCGCCTTGCGCCGGATTTGCCGGACCGTCCTTCGATCGCGCTCGGCACCGCGGCGGCGCCGGAGCAGGTGGCGGCGGCGGTAATCGAACGCGTCGCCCATTGGCGCGCGCGGCGCCGGCGCGAGGGCTGGCCCGCGGTTCAGGCCGCCTGGAGCGCCCGGGCGCATCCGCCCGGCACACCCCTGGTCGTCGCGGCGGCCGGGGAGCGGGTGAGCGGCGCCTTTGCCGGCCTCGCCGCGGACGGCACGTTGCTGCTGGCCACACCGGGCGGCACGCGCCGGTTTTCGGCCGGCGAGGTCCTGCTTGGCTCGACGCTGCCGAACGAGGCTGGCCATGCTGCTCGTCGTTGACGCCGGCAACACCAACATCGTCTTCGCCGTCCGCGAGGGTGACGGCTGGCGCGGGATCTGGCGCGTCGCCACCGATCCGCAGCGCACCTCGGACGAATACGCCGTCTGGCTGCTCGCGCTGCTCGGCCATTCCGGCCTGAAGCCGGTCGATATCGACGCCGCAGTGATCGGCACCGTGGTTCCCGCCGCGCTCTACCATCTCCGCCGCCTGTGCCGGGATTGGTTCGAGGTCGAGCCGCTGATCGCGCGGGCGACGCTCGATTGGGGCTTCGTGATCGATGTCGAGCAGCCGAACGAGGTCGGCGCGGACCGGCTGCTGAACGCGCTGGCCGCGCATAAGCGCTACGAGGGCCCGCTGGTGGTGATCGATTTCGGCACCGCGACGACCTTCGACGTGGTCGGGGCGGACGGCGCCTATCTCGGCGGCGCCATCGCCCCGGGCATCAATCTCTCCATCGAGGCGCTGCACCGCGCCGCCGCGCGCCTGCCGCGCATCGGCATCGGCCGGCCACAGTCGGCGATCGGGCGGGCCACCGTGCCGGCGATGCAGTCCGGCATCTACTGGGGATATGTCGGGCTGATCGAAGGGCTGGTGGAACGGATCCGCACCGAGTTCGGGGCGCCGCTCAAGGTGATCGCCACTGGGGGTCTGGCGCCGCTGTTCGCCGAGGCGACGCCGGTGATCGAGACGATCGACCCCGACCTCACCCTCGAGGGTCTGCGGCTTCTCGCCGCGCGCAACGCGCCCCCGGTGTTCTCGCGCGGACGCCACGGCGACACCGAGCACGGATAGCGGATACACAGACACGCATGATCGACTCCCCTGGCGGAGATTTCGCGTTCCTGCCCCTCGGCGGGACCGGCGAGATCGGCATGAACCTCAATCTCTATCGCTGCGACGGGCGATGGCTGGCGGTCGATTGCGGCATCGGGTTCGGCGGCGCCGAGCTGCCGGAGGTCGATGTGATGGTGCCCGATCCGGGCTTCATCGCCGCCCGGCGCGGCCAGCTCGACGGGCTCGTGATCACCCACGCCCATGAGGACCATGTCGGCGCCGTCGCCTGGCTGTGGCGGCAGCTCCGCTGCCCGGTCTACGCGACGCCGTTCACCGCCGCGGTGCTGCGCGCCAAGCTCGCCGAGGCGCAGCTTCTGGCCGAGGTGCCGCTGACCATCATTCCCCCCGGTGGCGGGTTCGAGGTCGGCCCGTTCGCGCTCCGCTTCCTGCGCGTGGCCCATTCCACGCCGGAATCGCAGGCGCTCGCCATCACCACGCGCCACGGCACCGTGCTCCACACCGGGGACTGGAAGCTGGACCCGCATCCCCTGGTCGGCCCGCCCACGGACGAAGCCGCGTTCGCCGCCCTCGGCGAGCGGGGCGTGCTGGCGATGGTCTGCGATTCGACCAATGCCATGGTCGAAGGGCATTCGGGGTCCGAGGCGGAGGTCCGGCGCAGCCTGACCGCGCTCATCCGCGGCCTCGCCGGACGCGTGATCGTCACCTGCTTCGCCTCCAATGTGGCCCGCGTCGAGACGGTGGCGCTGGCCGCGCGCGAGGCCGGCCGCAGCGTCGCCCTGGTCGGGCGCAGCCTGCGCAAGATCGAGGCCGCCGCGCGGGCCACCGGCTATCTCAGGAATGTTCCGGAATTCGTCCCCGAGGACGAGGCCGGATCGATCCCGGACGAGAATCTGCTGCTGCTCGCCACCGGCAGCCAGGGCGAACCACGCTCGGCCCTGGCCCGCATTGCCGCCGACAAGCACCCCCACGTTGCCCTCGGCGAGGGCGATACGGTGGTGTTCTCGAGCCGCGTCATTCCTGGCAACGAGCGCGCCATCGGCACCGTGCAGGACGGGCTGGTGCGCCGCGGCGTGCGGCTGATGACCGAGCGTGACCACATGGTGCACGTCTCCGGCCACCCGGCGCGCGACGAGCTCCGCCGGCTCTACCGGCTGGTCCGGCCGCGGCTTTCGGTGCCGGTCCATGGCGAATGGCGCCACCTCTCGGCCCATGCCGAGCTCGCCCGCGAGCTTGGCATCCAAGCCATCCTGATCGAGGACGGCGATGTTCTCCGCCTCGCACCGGGCGCGGCGGACGTGGTGGAGAGCGCCCCGGTCGGGCGGCTGGTGGTGGATGGCAACCGGCTCCTTCCGCTCGGCGGCGAGGTCATGGGGGCGCGGCGGCGGATGCTGCACCACGGCGTGGTGATCGCCAGCATCGCGGTGGACGGCGCCGGGCGCCTGCGCGGCGCGCCGCGGCTCACCGCGCCGGGCATGTTCGAACCCGAGGATGCCGACCTGGCCCGCGTCGCCAGCGATTTTGCCGCCAATCTCGGCGAATTGCCGGCGAGCCTGGCGCGCGACGAGGCGGCCCTCGCCGAAGCCGCCCGCGCGGCCCTGCGCCGCGCGCTCGGCCGGCGGCTGCAGAAGCGCCCGCTGGTGGAGGTCCACATCGTCCGGGTGTGATCGGTCCGCGCCGGCGGGCATGGCCTGGGCTATTTGACAGACGAGCGGTTTGATCGTCGTCTTCGGATTTCCCGCAGGACGAAATGGTTCACCTACCCTCGCCGCAGCAGCTCCGCTACCTCCTTGCGCTCGCCGAACATCTCCATTTCGGCCGCGCCGCCGCCGCCTGCGCCGTGACGCAATCCACGCTTTCGGCCGGCGTGCTCGCGCTCGAACAGCTCCTCGATGCCGAAATCCTCGTCCGCGACGGCGGCAAGCGGGTCGTGTTCACGGCGCTCGGCGAGGAGATGATCGCGCGCGCGCGCGAGGCGATGGCGGCGCTGGCGGCGGTGGCGGAGGCGGCAGCGGCGGCGCGGGCGCCGATGTCGGGGCCGCTGCGGCTCGGCGTCATTCCCACCATCAGCCCGTTCCTGCTGCCGCGCCTGATGCCGCGGCTGCGCGCCACCTATCCGGCGCTGCGCCTCTACCTGCGCGAGGACACCACCGAGCGGCTGCTGGATCGGCTGGGCGGCGGCGGGCTCGATGCGGTGCTGCTGGCCCTGCCGTGCGACTGCGCCGGCAGCGAGACGCTGCCGCTGGCGCGCGACCCGTTCGTCCTCGCCCTGCCGCCCGGCCACCCGCTCGCCCGCCACGCCCGCGTGCCGGTTTCTTCCCTCGCATCCGAGCGGCTGCTGCTGCTGGAGGACGGGCACTGCCTGCGCGATCAGGCCCTGGCGGCGTGCGGCGAGACCGGGGCCAGCCACGACGCGTTCGCCGCCACCAGCCTGCACACGCTGGTCCAGATGGTCGCCGGCGGCCTGGGGGTGACGCTGCTGCCGCGCCTCGCCGTGGCGGGCAAGGTCGCGGCCGGCGCGGAGATCGTCCTGCGCGATCTCGATGGCGTCGGCGCCTGGCGCACGCTCGGCCTCGCCTGGCGCCCGCGGGCGGCGCGGGAGGAGGATTTTCGGGCGCTCGCCCCGCTGATCACCGCCGCCTGCGAGGAGGGTGGCGATTGACGCGGCCGGCCGCGCTTTCTAGAGCAAAGTTCAATAGAGAGAACCCGGGGGGGAGCCATGGATGGGGACGCGACGCTGGCGGTGACGTTCGACCTGCGCACGCTGCCTGATTCCTTTTACGAGAACCCCTATCCCACCTATCACGCGCTGCGCCGCGAAGCGCCGGTGCTGCGCCTGCCGGACGGCGCCTGGCTGCTCACCGGCCATGCCGAGCTGGTCCGCGTCTACCGAGATCCCGCCGTGTTCAGCTCGGCGAAGAAGGTCGAGTTCCTGCCGAAATTCGGCGACTCGCCGCTCTACGAGCACCACACCAACAGCCTCGTCTTCTCCGACCCGCCGCTGCACACGCGCGTGCGGCGCGCCATGGTCGGCGCGCTCACCAGCCGCGCCATCGTCGAAATGGAAGCCGCCGTCGAGGAGCTCGTCGCGCGGCTGCTCGATCGCGCCGAGCGCCTCGGCCGCTTCGACCTCATCGGCGATTTCGCCGCCGCGATCCCGGTCGAGGTCATCGGCAATCTGCTCGGCGTGCCGCATGAGGAGCGCGGGCCGCTGCGCGACTGGTCGCTGGCCATTCTCGGCGCGCTCGAGCCTTCGATCACGCCGGAGATGTTCGCCGCCGGCAATCGCGCGGTGACGGAATTCATCGACTATCTCCGCATCCTGGTCGCCGAACGCCGCCGCCGGCCCGGCGATCCGGCGCACGACGTGCTGACGCGGCTCATCCAGGGCGAGGGTGGGGGCGAGGGCGGGGCCGAGCCGCTGTCCGAAACCGAGCTGCTGCAGAACTGCATCTTCATCCTCAATGCCGGGCACGAGACGACCACAAACCTGATCGGCAACGCGCTCTACGCGCTGCTCGAATGGCCCGCCGAGGCGGCCCGGCTGCGGTCCGAGCCGGCGCTGATGCGCACCGCGGTCGAGGAGTTCCTGCGCTTCGAGAGCCCGGTCCAGCTCGGCAACCGCCGTGCCCTCGCCGCCGCCGAGGTGGGCGGGGTTGCCCTGCCCGAGGGGGCCCTGGTCACGCTGGCGCTGGGCGCGGCCAATCGCGATCCGGCGGTGTTCGCCGACCCCGACCGGCTCGACCTCGCCCGCGAACCGAACCGGCATCTCGCCTTCGCCTTCGGCATCCATCAATGCGTCGGGCTCAACGTCGCGCGCATGGAAGGCCGCATCGCCATCGGCCGGTTCCTGGCGCGCTTCCCCCGCTACCGGCTCGCCGGGCCGGTGCGACGCGGCATGCGCGCGCGGTTCCGCGGGTTTCTTTCCATCCCCGTCGAGGCCGGTTGAGCATGCAGTTCCTGGGCCGCCGCCGCTTCGCCACCATGGCCGCCGCTCTGACGCTGGCGCCGCCGCTCGCCGCCGAGACGCGTCCGCTGCGCATCGGCGTGCTCACCGACGAGACCGGCCCCTATGCCGACAGCGGCGGCGCGGGCTCGGTCGTCGCGGCGCGGCTCGCCGCCGCGGATGCCGGCGCGACGGTGCTGGGCCGGCCGGTCGAGATTCTCCATGCCGACCACCAGAACCGGCCGGACATCGCCGCCGCCATCGCGCGGCGCTGGTACGATACCGAGGGCGTCGATGCGATCACCGATCTGCCGGTCACCGCGATCGCGCTGGCGGTGCTCCAGGTGGCGCGCGAGCGCCGGCGGACGGTGATGATCACCGCCGCGGCGACGTCCGACATCACGGCGAAGTTCTGCACCCCGACGAGCACCCATTGGGCCGACGACACCCACGCGCTGACCGCCGGCACCGCGGGCGCGGTGGTCGGCAGCGGGGCGAAGACCTGGTTCTTCATCACCGTCGATCACGCTTTCGGCGCGGCGATGCAGCGCGACGCCGCCGCGGTGATCGAGGCGTCGGGTGGCACCGTGCTCGGCAGTGGCCGCCACCCGATCGGCGAGACGGACTATGCCGCGCTGCTGCTGCGCGCCCAGGCTTCCGGCGCACAGGCGATCGGGCTGGCCAGCGTCGGCGGCGATCTCATCAACCTGATCAAGCAGGCGTCCGAGTTCGGCCTGCTCCGCCCCGGCGGGCCGGTGATGGTCGCGTTCCTCACCTACATCACCGACATCCATGCCCTCGGCCTGCCCACCGCGCAGGGCCTGACCTTCTCGGCCGGGTTCTATTGGGACCAGAGCGAGGCCGCGCGCGCCTTCGCCCGCCGCTTCGCCGCCGAGCGCCACGCCATGCCGACGAAGAACCAGGCCGCGATCTACACCGCCGTCCGCCATTACCTGCAATCGATGGCAGCCGCCGGCAGCGACGATCCGATCGTGGTGGGCCGCGCGATGCAAGCCCGTCCGGTGGACTATCTCGGCCACCCGGCCCAGGTGCGGGCGGACGGGCGCGTGCTGTATGATCTCACCCTGTTCCGGGTGAAGACGCCGGCCGAGAGCCGGGGGCCGTGGGACACTTACACGCCGCTGCGCACCCTGCCGGCGGGCGAGGCCTTCCTGCCAATGAACGCGGCGTGCGCGGGCGGCAGCTAGGCCCTGACGAAGGCCGAGGTGACGAGCCGTCCCCCGCGCGCGCCGGCGGCGTCCCCGCCGGCGCGATAGGCGCTCTGGCCGTTCACCCAGGTCTCCAGGATGCCTTCGGCCAGGCGGGTCGGATGGTCGAAATCGGCGGCATCGCGCACCCGCGCCGGGTCGAACAGGACGAGATCGGCGAAGGCGCCGGCGCGCACGGCGCCGCGGTCGGTGAGGCCGAACACGGCGGCGGGCCGGCCGGTCATTTTGTGCACTGCCTCGGCCAGCGAGAACAGGCCGAGATCGCGCGCGTAATGGCCGAGCACGCGCGGGAAGGTGCCCCACAGCCTTGGATGCGGATGGGTGTCGTGCGGCAACCCGTCCGAGCCGACCATGCTCAGCGGGTGGGCGAGGATGGCCTGCACGTCGGTCTCGTCCATCTTGAAATAGATGCCCCCGGCCGGCTGCAGGCGCGCGATCGCGGCGAAAATATCGATGCCCCAGGCGGCGGCGACGTCGGCCAGCGTCTGTCCGGCGCATTCGGGATGGGGCTTGGACCAGGAAATCCGCACCGTGATGTCCTCGCGCACGCGCTCGGCTAGCAGCACGGTGGAGGAGGCGGCGTAGGGATAGACGTCGTAGGCCACACGCCCCGATGCGGCGGCGCGATCGAGGCGGGCGAGGGTTTCGCGCGAGCGGCCGAAATTCTCCGGCATCGCGCATTTATGGTGGCTGATCACCAGCGGCACGCCGAGGGTGGCGCCGACACCGAGCGATTCCTCGATCGAGTCGAGAATGCCGCTCTCCTCGTTGCGCATGTGCGTGGCGTAGAGCCCACCGGCGGCGCGCAGCGCTTCGGCCACCGCCAGCACCTCGTCCGGGGGCGCGGCGCGGTTGGGCGGGTATTCCAGGCCGGTCGAGAAGCCCGAAGCGCCCTGCGCCAGCGCCTCGGCGAGCCGCGCCTGCATCCGCGCCGCCTCTGCTGCGGTCGCCGCGCGCCCGGTGTCGCCGGCCATCGCCTCCAACCGGAGCGCCATGTGGCCGACGAGCGCGACCACGTTCACCGGCGGCGGGGAGGCGGCGAGGCGCGCGGCATAGGCGGCGAAACTGTCGAACTCCCAGAACTCCTCGCCGCCGAGCAGATCGAGCGGCGGCGGCGGGCGCTGGCGCTGGCGCACCGGCGCGAGGCTGATGCCGCAGTTGCCGACCACGACCGTGGTGACGCCTTGGGACAGCTTGCACAGCATGCAGGCCGGGCCGCACAGCACGGCGCGGTCGTCATGCGTATGCGCGTCGATGAAGCCGGGCGCGAGCGCCAGCCCGGACGCGGCGACCTCGCGGTCGGCGCCCGCGCCGCCGAGGTCGCCGACGGCGACGATGCGGTCGCCGGTGACGCCGACATCGGCGCGGCGTTCACGCCCGCCGCTGCCGTCGAACACGGTGGCGTCGCGGATGATGAGGTCGCAGCGCATGATCCTGCTATCCGATGCGTTCGTGGCCGGTATTGGCCTTGCGGTGCATGACACTGAACACGGCGGGGACGAAGAACAAGGTCGAGAGTGTGGCGAAGAGCAGCCCGCCGATCACCGCGCGCCCGAGCGGCGCGTTCTGCTCGCCGCCGGAGCCGAGGCCGAGCGACATCGGCACCATGCCGATGATCATCGCGGATGCCGTCATCAGGACTGGGCGCAAACGGGTGAACCCGGCATCGATGGCGGCGGTGATCGAATCCACCCCGTCCATCAAGCGTTCGCGGGCGAAGGAGACGACCAGAATACTGTTCGCGGTGGCGACGCCCATGCACATGATCGCACCGGTCAGCGCCGGCACTGAGAGCGTGGTGTGGGTCGTGAACAGGATCCAGACGATGCCGGCCAGCGCCGCGGGCAGGGCCGTGATGATGATGAACGGGTCCAGCCAGGACTGGAAGTTCACCACGAGCAGAAGATAGATCAGCACGATCGAGCCGATCAGGCCGAAGCCGAGCTGGGTGTAGGCTTGCTCCATGGTGATGACCTGGCCGCGGAGCAGGATCTGCCCGCCGCGCGGCACTTCGCTCTTGGTCGCCGCAAGGACGCGATGGACGTCACTGGCGACGGCGCCGAGATCGCGGTCCTGCACCGAGAGCAGAACGTCCACCTCGGGCTGCACGTCGAAATGCGAGACCACGGCGTCCGAGGCGCCGAACTTGAACTTGCTGAGCGCACCGAGAATCTGCGGCTTGGCCTGGCCGGTGATGGGCAGGTTGGCGAGATCGGACATGGTCTGCAGCCGGTATTGCGGCACCTGCGCGGCGACCTGGTATTCCACGCCGTTGCCGTAGTTGAGCCAGAAGTTCGGGGCGAACTGGAAGCTGCCGTAGAGGTCGGCGAGCAGGCTGAAGGCGACATCGCTCTGCGTCAGGCCGACCAGGCCGCCGAGGGTGCGGTCCACATCCACCTGGACGGTGGGGTAGTTGCCGGGCTGCTGCACGCGCACGTCCACCGCGCCCGGGACGTGGCGCAGCTTGCTGGCAACCGTCGCGGCATAGGCGCGGGCCTCTTCCAGATGCGGGCTGACCACCTTGATGTCGATCGGCGCCGGGGAGCCGAAATTCAGGATCTGGCTGACGATGTCGGCGGGAAGGAACGAGAAGGTGGCACCGGGAAAGAGCCGCGGCAGGCGCGTGCGCAGCATGCGCGTGTAGGCCGGCGTCGGCTTGTGGTCGGGCTTCAGCGTGATCAGGATGTCCATGTCCTGCGGGCCGATCGAGCCGGTATTCTGATAGGCCAGCGAGATGCCGCTGAGCGGCATGCCGATATTGTCGACGAAGGAGACGATCTCCCCGGGCGGCATCAGCTTGTCGCGCATCGCGGTCTCGATCTGCTCGGCGAGACGGGCCGTTTCCTCCACGCGCGTTCCCGTCTGCGCCCGGACATGCATGAGCATCACGCCGGCGTCGACATAGGGAAAGAAGTTCCGCCCGAGGAAGGGCACCAGCGCGAGCGAGGCCACGGTGCCCGCCATGAAGATGGGGATGAAGCGGCCGCGGCGATGCACCGCCGTGGAGAGATGGCCGCGATACTTGTCGCGCATATGCGCGAACCCGCGCTCGAACCCGTGCTGGAACCGCACCAGCGGATTGCGCGAGCGGACCGCGCCATGGCCGCCGCCATGCTCGCCATGCGCGGCGTGGCCGTGCTTGCCGCTCTCGCTCTTCAGCAGGTAGTTCGCCATCGTCGGCACCAGCGTGCGCGAGAGGATGAACGAGGCGGTCATGGCGAACACCACCGCTTCGGCCAGCGGGCGGAACAGATAGCCGGCAATGCCGCCGAGCATGAACATCGGCACGAAGACGATCGAGATGCTGAGGAGCGAGAGCAGCGCCGGGACGACGATCTGCTGGGCGCCGTCCAGGATCGCGGTCTCGATGTCCTTGCCCATCTCCAGATGGTAGTTGATGTTCTCGATGGTGACGGTGGCCTCGTCCACCAGCATGCCGACGGCGAGCGCCAGCCCGCCGAGCGTCATGGTGTTGATCGTCTCGCCGATGGCCGAGAGCGTGATGATCGACGAGAGCACGGAGAGCGGGATCGACAGCGCGATGATCACCGTCGATCGCCAGCTTCCGAGGAAGAGCAGGATCATCAGCGCCGTCAGCGCCGCCGCGATGAGTGCCTCGTGCACCACGCCTTCGATCGCGGCCTGCACGAAAATCGACTGGTCGCCGACCGCGTCGATCTGCAGTCCGGCCGGCATCGACGCCGAGATGAGCGGTATTCGGTCCTTGGTTCCGCTGATCACGGCGAGAGTCGAGACGTTGCCGATTTTTTCCACCGGCATCAGCACCGCGCGCGCTCCGTTCACCCGGACGATGTTCAACTGCGGCGGGTTCCCGTCATGCGTATAGGCGATATCACGCAGATATATGACCGTCCCGTTCACCGATTTTATTGGCAGGTTGTTGATATCGTCCAGCAATAATGGGCTCGAATTGCTGGTTATATACCATTCGAATTTGCCGATCTTCTGCGTGCCGGCCGGCAGGATGAGGTTCTGATTCTGGATCGCCTGCACCACGTCCTGTGACGAGACGCCGAACTGCTGCATCGCCTGCAGGTTGAGGTCTGCCTGGACCTGGCGGAACTTGCCGCCGAAGGGCGTCGGCACCGAGGCGCCGTTCACCGTCGAGAGGGCCGGGCGGATGAAGTTCTGCGCGTAGTCGAAGAGCCGGTTCTCCGGGATGACCTTGCTCGACAGCGCGAGCTGGATGACCGGAACGGTGGCAGCGTTGAACTGCAGCACCGCTGGCGGGGTCATGCCGGCCGGCATGTATTTCAGCACCACTTCCGCCGCGGCGGTGATCTGCGCCATGGCCAGCGAGACGTCGGTGCCGTTCTGGAAATAGATCCGCAGCACCGAGTAGGAGTTCAGCGACTGGGAGTCGATATGCAGGATATTGTTGACCGTCGCCGTCAGCGTCCGTTCGTAGAAGTAGGTGATGCGGCCGGAGACATCGCGCGGCACCATGCCGCTGTAGCTCCACACCACCGCGACCACCGGCACACCGATGGTGGGGAAGATGTCGATCGGCGTCGTGATGGCGGCGAGCGAGCCGAACAGCAGAATCACGATCGCCAGAACGACGAACGTGTAGGGCCGTTTCAGCGCGATCTGTACGATCCACATGCGGTTTAACCTGCCTCGCTCGGCCGTGGCGCCGGTCCAGCTGGCGCCGTGGCGTTGGTATGACCCGATCCGCCGGTGCCCGGAACGCACCATGCGGCAGCGCCCGCCGATCCGGCGGGCGCCTCATGGCGCCAGCATCTACCGCATGCCCCCCGCCCGCGCGAAGTATGTTTTGCTTTAATCGACCCGGCTCTGATCGCCCCGGCTCTGATCGCCCCGGCTCTGATCGTCCGAACGGCCGGCCCGCAGCCGCGCCGTGGCGGCCTCGTCCACCGCCCCCGCCGCGGTCAGCGCCACAGCGTAGAGACGTTCCGCCGCCTCGGGCGAGACCAGCCCGTCGCGCACGTCCCGCGCGACCAGCGCCGGCGGGCGTTCCAGCGGGTCGCCCATGCCGCCGCCGCCCGGCAGTTCGAGCACCAGCCGGTCGCCCTCGGCGATGGTCTGGAACCCTTTGGCCCGCAGCGTCTGCCCGTTGCGCGTCCGCACCACCCCCGCCGCCCCCGCGAGCCCGCCGGCGCGGCCCCGCGGCGGGTGCTGCACGCGGTCGAACACGGCATTGCAGGCGAATTCGAGGTCGCCCAGCGTGCCGATTTCCATCACCTGCCCGACCCCGCCGCGCGTCCGCCCCGCCCCGCCGCTGTCAGGCCGGAACTCCTTGCGCCAGAACAGGACCGGGCCGACATTTTCCGTCGCCTCCACCGCCATGGTCCGGACGCCGGAGGGAAAGGCGGTGGCGTCCAGCCCGTCGCGCTCCGCCCGGGCCCCGGTGCCGCCGGAGTTGAACGTGATGACCTCGAAATCCTCGATCACCCGCCGGTTCCCCGTGGCCGGCCCGGACACCGCGCCGCCGCCGCGCAGCGGCGGGTTCCACAGGCACGACGAGCCCTCGGCCGCCACCCGCTCCGGCACCACCTGGAACAGGCAGCCCATCATCAGGTCCGGCAGCAACTGCCCGATCACGTGCCGCAGCGAGACTGGCCAGGGCCGCGGCGCGTTGAGGATGCAGCCTTCCGGGATGCGCATCCGAAACGGCTGCAGGCTGGCCCAGTTGTTGGGCACGTCGGGGGCCACGACCACCTTGATGCCGAAGCTGGCATAGGCGCGGCAATAGGCCGGCGGGACGTTGATGCCCCGCGCCGAGACCGGGGACGTGCCGGCGAAATCGACCTCGATCGAGTCCGTGCCGATGGTCATCGCCGCGCACAGCGTCACCGGCGCCTCGTAGCCGTCGGCACGGATCTCGGCGGTGATGCGGCCCGGCGGCAGGGCGGCGATCGCCGCCAGCGTGGCGCTGCGCGAGTTCTCGAAAATGAAATCGGCCAGCGGCGCCAGGCTGTCGATGGCGAATTCGGACAGCATCTCGGCCAGCCGCCGCGCCCCGGCCTCGTTGCAGGCGCACAGCGAGTAGACGTCGCCTTCCAGCTCCACCGGCAGGCGCGACCCGGCGCGCAGGAAGGCGAAGAACGTCTCGTTCCGCCGTCCCTCCTCGAAGCAGCGCAGGATCGGGATGGTGAGCCCTTCCTCGAAGACCGAGCGCCCCTCCGGCCCCATGCCGAGCCCGCCGATATCGATGACATGCGCGGTGTTGGCGAACAGCGCCACCAGCCGGCCGTCGTGGAAGGCGGGGGTCACGACCGTCAGGTCGTGCAGATGCCCGGTGCCGATCCAGGGGTCGTTGGTGATGAAGTGATCGCCCGGCCGCATGGTCTCGGCCGGGTATTGGCGGAGAAAATGGCCGACGCTCTCGGACATCGAATTCACATGCCCCGGCGTGCCGGTGACGGCCTGGGCCAGCATCCGCCCCTCGCGGTCGAAAATCCCCGCCGAGAGGTCTCCGGCCTCGCGCACCGTAGTGGAGAAGGCGGTTCGGATCATGGTCTGCGCCTGCTCTTCGACCACGGCGATGAGCCGTGTCCACATCACCTGCAGGCGGATGCGCGTCAGTGCGTCCGAGACCGTCATGGCCGCTCCCGCCACAGTTCGATCGCGCCTCCGGCGCCGATCCGCGCCCGCCACGCGGGGCCGACGAGCGTCGAGGTGGCGGCCTCGGTGATGATGGCCGGGCCCGAAAGATGCGCGCCCGGCGGCAGTGCCGCGCGGTCATGGACCGCCCATTCATGGACCCGCCCGCTTTCGGTCTCCCGCACCAGGCGCCTGGCCTGCGCGTGCGCGGCGCGGGCAGGCGCGTCCGGCGGGGCGGGCGCGGCCGGCGGGGCGGGCACGGCCAGGGTGAGGGCGAAGCTCAGCATCTCGATGTCCGAGCCCGGGACGGGGCGGTCGTAGAAGGCGGCGTATTGCGCGTCATAGGCGGTGCGGATCACGCCGGCGTCCGCCGCGGTCAGTGCCCGCACCGGCAGCGGCACGGGAATCTCGTGGCCCTGGCCGACATAGCGCATGTAGGCGATCCGCCGTTCGCTCGCCGCCGCGCCCGGCGCTGCCGCGGCGACGATGCCGCCGGCCTCGCGCGCCATGTCGGCGAACAGCGCATTCACCGCGTCCGGCTCGAAGCGGGCGAGGCGCTGGTAAAGGCTGCGCACCACTTCGTAGGCGACCGGCGCGCGCAGGAACCCGATGGCGCTGCCGACCCCGGCGCCTTCGGGGATGCGGATGCGGTCGATGCCCAGCCGCTCGGCCAGACGGCAGGCATGCACCGGCCCGCCGCCGCCAAAGGCGATCAGCGTCCGTCCGGCGAGGGTCGCGCCGCTCTCCGCGGCATGGACGCGCGCCGCGTTGGCCATGGTCTCGTCCACCATCTCGACGACGCCGAGCGCGGCCATCGCGGCATCGAGCCCGAGCGCCGCACCGATCGGCGCCAGGGCGCGCTCGGCCGCCGCCGTGTCCAGGACCAGGCGCCCGCCGGCGAAATGGTCGGGATCGTAGCGCCCGAGCGCGAGATTGGCGTCGGTCACCGTCGGCTGCGCGCCGCCCCGGCCGTAGCAGGCCGGGCCCGGGTCCGCCCCGGCGCTGTCCGGGCCGACGGCGATGCGGCCGAGCCCATCCACCCGCGCCAGGCTGCCGCCGCCGGCGCCGATCTCCACCATCTCGATCACCGGAATGCGCAGCGGCAGCCCCGAACCCTTCTTGAACCGCCCGATCCGCGCCACCTCGAAGCTGCGCGCGGTCTTCGGGCGGGCCGCGTCGATCAGGCAGATTTTCGCCGTCGTCCCGCCCATGTCGAACGAGAGCACGCGCGCGAGCCCGGCGGCGGCGGCGAGATCCGCGGCGAAGATGGCGCCGCCGGCGGGCCCGCTCTCCACCAGCCGCACCGGGAAGCGCAGCGCCGTCTCCAGGCTCGCCAGCCCGCCGCCCGAGAGCATGAGGAACATCGGCGCGCTGACCCCGAGCCCGCGCAGCGCCTCGGCCAGCAGAGCCAGGTAGCGCGCCATCAGCGGCTGGATATAGGCGTTGGCGGCGGCGGTGGAGAACCGCTCCCACTCCCGCATCTCCGGCGAGACCTCGGCCGAGAGCGAGATCGGCACATCCGGCAGCAACGGGGCGAGGATGGCCCGCGCCCGCTGCTCGTGCGCCGGGTTCACGAAGCTGTGCAGGAAGCCGATGGCGAGGCTGCCGACGCCGTCGGCCGCGAGGCGGGGCGCCAGCGCCGCCACGGCGTCCTCGTCGAGCGGGCGCAGTACGCGTCCGGCGCGATCGAGCCGTTCCGGCACGGTGTAGCGCAGATGCCGCGGCACCAGCGGCTCCGGCAGCACGATGTCGAGCTCGTACTGGTCGTAACGGCTCTCGTTGCCGATCGCCAGCACGTCGCGGAACCCCTCCGTCGTCACCAGCGCCGTGCGCGCGCCCTTGCGCTCGATGATGGCGTTGGTGGCGAGGGTGGTGCCGTGGATGACGAGCCCGATCGCCGCCGGCGCCAGCGCGGCCTCGGCGAGGATGCGGTGCACACCGGCCAGCACGCCGCGTTCGGGCTCGGCCGGCGTCGTCAGCACCTTGGCGGTGACCAGCCGGCCACCGACCTCCAGGGCGAGATCGGTGAAGGTGCCGCCGATGTCGATCGCCAGCCGGGCCGTGCCGGTCATGTCCGGAGGGCGGCTCCGCTCAGATGCCACCGCCGGCCAGCGAGGCGATCCGCTCGGCCGTGTCCGCCGGACGCTCCATCTGCGCCATGTGCCCGGCCTCGTCGAACAGCGTCACCCGCACATGGGCCGGGAGATTCTCCGCGTGCGCGGCGGGGATGATGGCGTCCCGCCGGCCCCAGATCACCTGCGCCGGGGTCCGCGGCGTGTCCAGCACGGCGCGCAGCGAGGCTGCCTGCCGCCCGTCGGGGAACTGCGCCGAGGCGATCGCCCGCAGCGCCGCCTCGACGCCGTCGAGCCGCTTGTAGCGCAGGACCGTTTCGACCATGTCCTGGCCAACCAGCGTCGGATCCGCGAACAGGGACTGCAGCAGCGGCGTCAGGTGCTTGCCGCGCCTTGCCTCGATGAAGCCCTCGATATAGCCGCGGTTGATCTCCGGGCCGAGCCCGGCGGGGGAGATCAGGCTGAGGCTCAGCACCCGCTCGGCGCTCGCCTCGGCCATCGCCAGCGCCACGGCGCCGCCCATGGAATGGCCGACGAGATGGGCGGCGGAAATCCCCAGCGCATCCATGGCGGCGAGGACGAAGCCGGCGAGCCCGGCCGCGTCCGGCGCCGACACCTGCTTGGTCGACCCGCCGTGGCCGGGAAGATCGAGCGCGATGGTGCGGAAACGCTCGGCCAGCGCCGGCTGGAGGAACATCCAGTTGTTGAGGTCGCCACCGAAGCCGTGAATGAACAGGATCACCGGCGCCTCGGCCGGGCCGGCGGCCAGGACCTGCGCCGTGCCCTGCGCCGTCTCCACCCGTTCCGGCCCCGCGGCCGCGGCGCCGGCCTCGGCCTGGCTGGCGGCGAAGCGGGACTGGAAATCGGCGACGAAGGCGTCGATGTCCGCGTCCGGCACGGCATCGTCGGCGACGACGCCGATCAGCGCCCCGACCGGGGCCATCATCCCGGCTTCCAGCACCTGGCGGCGGAGCTTGCCGCTGACCGGCGATTCATAGGCGCTGGTGATTTTCGAGGTTTCGATATCGGCGATCTCCTCGCCCTGCCGGATGGTCTCGCCCGGCTGCTTCTGCCAGGCGGCGACCATGCCCTCGGTCATCGCCAGACCGAACTTGGGCATGGTCAGCGGCAGGATGGCGGCCATTACTCCGCCGCCTGCTTCGAGGGCGCGCGCATGGTCGCGCGGACCGCGGCGGCGATCTTCTCGGCATTGGGCACGAACTCATCCTCCAGCGCCGGCGCGAATGGAACCGGCGTGTGCGGCGGCGAGACCATGCGGATCGGCGCCTTCAGCGCGTCGAACGCCTGCTCGGCCACCTGGGCGGAGATGTCGGTGGCGAGGTTGCAGCGCGGCGAGGCCTCGTCCACCAGCACCAGCCGCCCGGTCTCGCGCACGCTCTCGAGGATCGACGGCAGATCGAGCGGCGAGGTGGTGCGCGGGTCGATCACGCTGCAGGAGACGCCCTCCTTCGCCAGCGCCTCGGCCGCCTGGCTGGCCATCGTTACCATGCGCCCGAAGGCGACGATGGTGACGTCCTCGCCCTCGCGCACGAACCGCGCCTCGCCGAACGGGATGGCGTAGGGCTCGTCCGGCACCTCCTCCTCGACGTCGTACATCACCTTGTGCTCGAAGAAGACCACCGGATCATCGTCGCGGATCGCCTGGATCAGCAGGCCCTTCGCTTCATAGGGCGAGGACGGGATCACCACCTTCAGCCCGGGGATGTGGGTGAAGATGGGGTAGAGGCACTGGGAGTGCTGGCTGGCGGCGCGGAATCCGGCGCCGAACATGGTGCGGATCACCAGCGGCGTCGTCGCCTTGCCGCCGAACATGTAGCGGAACTTGGCCGCCTGATTGAAAATCTGGTCGAAGCAGACGCCCATGAAATCGACGAACATCAGCTCGGCGACCGGACGCAGCCCGCGCAGCGCCGCACCCGCCGCGGCACCGATGAAGCCGCTCTCGGTGATCGGCGTATCGAGCACGCGCTCGCGGCCGAACTTGCCCATCAGCCCCTTGGTGACGCCGAGCACGCCGCCCCAGGCATCGTCCTCGCCCGGCGCGCCGAGACCACCGGCGATGTCCTCGCCCATGATCACCACGCGCGGGTCGCGTTCCATCTCCTGAGCGAGCGCCTCGTTGATGGCTTGGCGGAAGGATTTCTTCGACATGGCTTGCTTCCCTCGCGCGTCAGTAGCTGAGATAGACGTCGGTGAGCAGATCGGCGGATTTCGGCGCAGCGGCGGATTTCGCCGTGCGCACGCTGTCGTCGATCAGCGCCAGCACCTCGCGGTCGACGCCGGCGAGATCGTCCTCGCCGAGCAGCTTGGCCTCGGTCACGCGGCGGCGGAACCGGTCGAGCGTATCGATCTCGGCGCGCAGGCGGGCCACTTCGCCATCGCGGCGATAGGCCTGGCCGTCGCCCTCGAAATGCCCGTAGTAGCGGTTGAGCTTGAGGTGCAGGAACGACGGCCCGCCGCCCGAGCGCGTCCGTTCGATGGCCTCGCCGGCGGCGTCGTGCACGGCGAAGAAATCATGCCCGTCGACCCGCACGCCCGGAATGCCGAAGCCCTCGGCGCGCTTGATCGCGTCGCCGCCGACCGACCAGCCGCTGGCCGTCGATTCCGCGTAGCCATTGTCCTCGAGGACGAAAATCACCGGCAGTTTCCACACCGTCGCGAGATTCATCGATTCCGCCGTGGTGCCCTGATTGGAGGCGCCATCGCCGCCGAAGGCGACCGCGACGCCGCCGGTCTTCAGCGTCTTCGCCGCCAGGGCGGCGCCGCAGGCGAGCGGCGCGCCGCCGCCGACGATGCCGTTGGCGCCGAGCATGCCCTTGGACACGTCGGCGATGTGCATCGACCCGCCCTTGCCGGCGCAGAGCCCGCTCTTGCGCCCGTAGATCTCGGCCATCATGCCCTGCACGTCGCAGCCCTTGGCGATGCAGTGGCCGTGACCGCGATGGGTCGAGGCGATGGCGTCCTTGTCGGTGAGGTGCATGCAAACGCCCACGGCGCTCGCTTCCTCGCCGGCATAGAGATGCACGAAGCCGGGAATTTCGCCGGTGGCGAACTCGGCGTGCACCCGCTCCTCGAATTCGCGGATGGTGCGCATCTGACGGTAGGCCCGCAGCAGATCTTCGCGACTGAGCTGCAGAGCGCGGCTCATGGCCATGGGGCGTCCTCCTGGTTCTTGGCTGCCCCGAAACCGCGTGGTTGCGCTTGAGTGCTAGGCCCGGCCGAACCGAACTCGCCCCTCGCAACCAACGCGTTCAGGCGCGTGCCCCGGACTCTCCCGAAACCAGCAGGGCGAGTCAAGCGCCGCCCAGCGCGCCACGCATGCGGCATGGTCGCCGGCCCGCAGCGCCGGCACGACGAAATCCGCCGCGTCCGCCAACGCCGATGCGATCGGGCGCTGGCTCCGGCGCCTCATTTGCAGGCGGTGATCATGATCTCCACGAGCACGCGCGGATCGGCCATGTTGGCCTCGACGCAGGCGCGCGCCGGGGCGCCTCCATTCGGCAGCCAGGCGGACCATAGTTCGTTCATCGCCTCGCGGTCGCGGATGTCCTTGAGCCAGATCTGTGCCGACAGCAGCCGCGTCTTGTCGGTGCCGTGCGTCTCCAGCAGCTGGTCGATCTGCGCCAGCACTTCCTCCGTCTGGCCCTTGACGTCCTTGCTCAGCGTTTTCGCCACGCAGCCCTGGAGAAAGACGAAACCGTGATATTCGACGGCCTGGGACAGGATGCGGTTGGCTTCGGTGCGGATGATCCGGCTCATCGTGGAGGATTCCTGATTGGTCTGAACGAAATGGTCACTGGTTCGACGGGCTGGCCTGCGGCCCGGTGTTCGGCACGATGCTGATGCCGTGGTCGATCAGGCAGTTGCTGTAGGCCTGCGAACGGTCATAGCGCTGCGCCAGGCCCTGGCTCGGGTCGGCGACGATGCCGTTCGAGGCCAGTGGCGTGTTCTTGGTCCGATTCTCGAACATGTCGTTGGCATAGATATTGGCCGGATTCTGCCGCGAGACGATGGTGTCGGCGCGGGCCGCGCAATCGGCTTCGATCTGCGCCCGCTCGTCGCTGCCGGCATTGCTGGCGGGGTGACGCGCGCACCCGGTGGCGAAGACGGGCACCAACGCGAGCAGCAGAAACATCGGACGGATCATGGGGCGGCTCCAGAAACCGGCGCGCCGGCCGGCCCGCTCGGCAGGCAGCGGGCGCGGAAAGCGGTGTCGTCGAATCGCGCCGCTGCGTCCAGCGGCAGGTTTGCCGCCGCGTCCAGCAGGCGCGTGTGCAAGGTCGCCCCTTCGGCGTCCAGCACCAGCAGATCATCCGCCCAGCGATGCCGCCGCAGCAGATCGATCAGCGCCAGCAGGCGCAGGCTGAGCGCGAGCCCGTAGCGCGTGTGCATGCCGGCGACGCTGTCCACGGCGGCGGCCCAGCAGCTCGCGTCCGGATCGGCCAGGGCGAGATCGGTGGTGGCGCCATCGGCGCCGAGAAACCGCAGGTTGCGCGCGGCCCCGGCGCGGGCCAGAAGCGCCGCCGTCCGCGCCAGTTTCCAGGCGGTGGCGAGATCGCCGGGCGCCACCCGCGGCAGCGCCTGCGGCGGCAGGCCGATGAGATAGGCCCGGCTGCCGTCGCGCGCGGTGCGCACCGCGATCGCGGGATCCCCGACAGGTGACGAGTCCATTCGGTCCATGCGACAAGCATGGAGCCGATCGGCCCCGGGCGCCAGTCCGGCGGCGGCGAAAGGGAGGGCTGCATGACCGATCCTGCCGCGCTGAGCGCGACCGCGGCGCTGGAGCGCATCCGCGCCGGCCGCCTCGCCCCCGCCCAGTTGATGGAAGCCTGCCTGGAGCGGATCGCCGCGCGCGAACCGGCGCTGCGCGCCTTCGCCCATTTCGATGCCGACGCCGCCCGGCGTGCCGCTGCGATGTCCAGGCCGGGCGCGCTGCACGGGCTGCCGATCGGGGTCAAGGACATCCTCGACACCGCCGACCTGCCGACCGGCTACGGCTCGCCGATCTGGGCCGGCCACCGGCCGCGCGCCGACGCCGCCGCCGTCGCCTGGGCGCGTGCCGAGGGCGGCGTGGTGATCGGCAAGACCGTGACCACCGAATTCGCCAACCGCCATCCCGGCCCGACCGCCAATCCGCACGACCCGGCGCGCACGCCCGGCGGCTCCTCCTCGGGTTCGGCGGCGGGCGTGGCCGCCGGCTTCTTCCCGCTCGCCTTCGCCACCCAGACCGCCGGCAGCATCATCCGCCCGGCGGCGTTCTGCGGCGTCGTCGGCTACAAGCCGAGCTTCGGGACCATCGGCCGGGCCGGGATGAAGCTCGCCGCCGAGAGCCTGGACACGATCGGTGTCATGGCGCGCAGCGTCGCGGACTGCGCCCTGTTCGCCGGCGCCGTCGCCGGGATCGATCTCGGCGATCCGGATACACGGCCGGAGCGGGCGCCGCGCATCGGGCTGTGCCGGTCGCCGAACTGGGCGCACGCGGCGGCCGAAACCGCCGCGCTGCTGGAGACCGTGGCCGCGCGGCTGGCGCGCGCCGGCGCGGCGGTGAGCGCGCGCGAGCTGCCGGCGCCGTTCGCCGCGCTCGCCGAGGCGCACCCGCTGGTGATGAACGCCGAGAGCGCCCGTTCGCTGGGGTGGGAAATGACCCGCCATCGCGGCGCCATCAGCGCCGCGCTGATCGAGCGGCTGGACTGGGGGCTGGCGCAGCCGGCGCCGGCGCTCGCCGCGGCGCGGGGCGTGTTCGCCACGCTCCAGCGCGATTTCCCCGCGGCGATGGAGGGGCTCGACATCCTGCTCACCCCGTCCGCGCCGGGCGAGGCGCCGGCCGGGCTCGGCGCCACCGGCGACCCGGTGTTCAACTATATCTGGACCAGCCTGCACGGGCCCTGCGTCACCGTGCCGGCCGGGGCCGGGCCGAACGGGATGCCGCTCGGCATCCAGATCGTCGGGCGCGCCGGCGAGGATCGTGCCGTGCTCGCCTGGGCGCAATGGGTGGCGGCGGCGCTGGCATAGGGGGGATGGACATGGTGCAGGTTGCGGTTCTGGACGATTGGCAGGGCGTGGCGCGGCGGAGTGCCGATTTCGCGGCGCTGGAGGCCCGCGCCGCGGTGACGGTGTTCACCGAACCCTTCGCCGACGAGGCGGCCGCGGCGGCGGCGCTGGCGCCGTTCGAGGTGCTGATCGCGATGCGCGAGCGCACGGCGTTTTCGGCCACGCTGCTCGCCCGTCTGCCGCGGCTGAAAATGATCGCGCTCACCGGGCTGCGCGCGGCCAGCCTCGATCTCGCTGCCTGCACGCGCCAGGGCGTGCTGGTGTGTAATACCGGCAGCGGCAATTCCGGCATCGTCACCGCCGAGCTCGCGCTCGGCCTGCTGCTCGCCGCGGCGCGGCGAATTCCGCAGGGCGATGCGGCGATCCGCGCCGGGCAGTTCCAGGCGGGCGTTCCGCTCGGAAGCGGGCTCGACGGCGCGACGCTCGGGATCATCGGGCTCGGGCGCATCGGCAGCCGCGTCGCCGGCTATGGGCGGGCGCTGGGGATGCGCGTGCTCGGCTGGAGCCCGAACCTCACCCCCGAACGGGCCGCCGCCGCCGGCGCCGAATACGCGACGCGGGACGCGCTGCTGGCCGAATCCGATGCCGTCAGCCTGCACATGGTGCTCTCGGCGGCGACGCGCGGCCTGCTCGGGGCGGCGGAACTGGCGCGGATGAAGCCGGGCGCGATCCTGATCAATACCTCGCGCGGGCCGCTGATCGACGCCGCTTCGCTGGTCGCGGCGGTGACCGAGGGCCGCATCGTCGCCGCGCTCGACGTCTACGACCGCGAGCCCCTGGCGGCCGACGATCCGCTGCGCCGGGCCCCGAACACGGTGCTGACGCCGCATCTCGGCTACGTCACCGCGCCGGTGTTCGCGATCTTCTACAGCGATGCCATCGCCGATGTGCTCGCCTTCCTCGACGGCGCGCCGGTGCGCATGCTCAACCCCGAGGCGATCGGCCGCGCCCCCGCTTGACCGGACGCCGCGGACGGTTTCCCATCGCCGCGAGGCGAAAACCAAGGAATGGAGGGAACGATGCGCGCCTGGGCCGTGGTCGAGAACGGAGCGCCGCTCAAGGAAATCGAGCTGCCCACCCCGGAGCCCAAGGGCACCGAGGTGCTGCTGGAGACGACCTATTGCGGCGTCTGCCACTCGGATCTGCATATCTGGGAGGGATATTACGATCTCGGCGGCGGGCAGAAAATGTCGCTGGCCGATCGCGGCGTCACCCTGCCGCTGGCCATGGGCCATGAGATCGTCGGCCGCGTCGTCAAGCTCGGGCCCGAGGCCAAGGGGGTGAAGGTCGGCGATATCCGCATCGTCTATCCCTGGCTCGGGTGCGGCAGCTGCGCCGCCTGCCTCGCCGACGAGGACAATATGTGCCTGAAGCCGAAGAGCCTCGGCGTCTATCAGAACGGCGGCTACGCCACCCATGTGCTGGCGCCGCATCCGCGCCATCTGGTCGACCCGGGCACGCTCGACCCGGCGGTGGCCGCGACCTATGCGTGCTCCGGGATCACCGTCTATTCGGCGATCCAGAAGGTGATGCCGATCGCGCCGGACGAGCCGATCGTGCTGGTCGGGGCCGGCGGGCTCGGGATGAATGCCATCGCCATCCTCAAGGCGCTCGGCCACCGCAACATCGTCGTCGTCGACGTCGCCGCCGAGAAGCGCGCGGCCGCCCTCGCCGAGGGGGCGAGCCAGGCGATCGACGGCTCGGGCGAGGGCGTGGCCAAGCGCATCATCGCCGCCTGCGGCGGGCCGGTGCTGGCGGTGATCGACCTCGTCAACGGCACGGCGACGGCGCGGGCCGCGTTCGATGCGCTGCGCAAGGGCGGCAAGCTGGTGCAGGTCGGCCTGTTCGGCGGCGAACTCTCCCTGCCGCTGCCGCTGATGCCGATCCGCGCGCTGACCGTCCAGGGCAGCTATGTCGGCACGGTGAAGGATCTGCGCGGGCTCGTGGCACTGGCGCAGAGCGGCAAGGTGCCGCCGATCCCGGTGACGACGGTGCCGCAGAGCGAGGCGGATGCGGCGCTGATGCGTCTGCGCGCGGGGCAGGTGACGGGCCGGATCGTGCTCAAGGCGGCGGCGGCGTGAGCGGGCAATCGAGCAGCGGAGAACGGCGATGACCCTAACGCGACAGGCGGTGGTGTTGCGGCAGCGGCCCGTGGGCGCGCCGCGCGCCGAGGATTTCGAACTCGTCGACCAGACGCTGCCGGCGCTGGCCGACGGCCAGGTGCTGACGCGGACGCTCTGGCTCTCGATCGATCCCTACATGCGCGGACGGCTCTCGGATGCGAAATCCTACGCCACGCCGGTGCCGATCGGCGGCGTCATCACCGGCGAGACCGTCGGCGAGGTCGTCGCCTCGGCCGATGCGCGGCTGGCGGTGGGAGATTTCGTCGTCGGGCCGAATGGCTGGGCGAGCCAAATCGTCTCGGAGGCCAAGCACCTGGTGAAGCTCGACCGGCACGGGCCGCCGCTCTCGACCTATCTCGGCGTGCTGGGGATGCCGGGGACCACCGCCTATTCCGGCATGACCGATATCGGCCGCGCCAAGGCGGGCGAGACGGTGGTGATCTCGGCCGCCTCCGGTGCCGTCGGCTCGGTCGCCGGGCAGATCGCCAAGCGCGCCGGCGCGCGCGTCGTCGGCGTCGCAGGCGGGGCCGAGAAGTGCCTGTTCGTGCAGGAAACTCTCGGCTTCGACGAGTGCGTCGACCATCGCGTGCTCGATCTTCGCGCGGCGCTGGAACAGGCCTGCCCGAACGGCATCGACGTCTATTTCGAGAATGTCGGCGGCGATCTGCAGCAGGCCGTGTTCCCGATGCTCAACCCGTTCGGGCGCATGATCATGTGCGGCATGGTGGCCGAGTACAACGACACCAAGCTGCGCCCCGGGCCGAATCTGATGCGGGTGGTGCGCAACCGGCTGCACATCGAGGGGCTGATCGTCTCCGACAAGCCCGAACGCTTCGCCGAATGGCGCGCGCTGGCGCGGCCCTGGGTGATGGACGGCAGCCTGAAATACCGCGAGGACGTGATCGATGGGCTGGAAAACGCGCCAGCGGCGCTGATGGGCATCCTCGGCGGGCGCAATTTCGGCAAGCTGCTGGTTCGCGTCGGCGCCGATCCGTGACCGGTGCGCCGCCGACCGGCGCACCGCCCGCACCGCCGGGGCTGGACTACGCTTTCTCGGTCCGGGTGCGGGTGGGCGCACCGCTCGACCTGGGCGAGACGGTAACCGGGCGGCGGCGGGTCATCCCGATCCTCGGCGGCGAGGTCGACGGACCGCGCCTCGCCGGGGAGGTGGTGCCGGGCGGCGCGGACTGGCAGAGCCTGCGCGCCGACGGCACCGCGGACCTGGTGGCCCGCTACACGCTGCGGGCGGCCGATGGGACCCTGATCGGCGTCGTCAATCGCGGCCTGCGGCGCGGTCCGCCGGAGGTGCTGGCACAGCTGGCGACCGGCGCGCCGGTGTCGCCCGATCTCTATTATTTCCGCGCCACCCCGCGGTTCGAGGCGCCGCCGGGGCCGCACGGCTGGCTCGCCGACCATATCTTCGTCGCCACCGGCGAGCGACGGGCGGCGATGGTGCTGCTGGCGTTCTTCCTGCTGCGCTGAGTTGCGGTGGATTAAATAAAAGTTTAATTTCGTGCAATGCGAATTGCACGAATTTCCTTTGTTGTTTCTGGCCTGGGCGTCGCAACGCCCCCCGGCGCGGCGTGGGCCGATGACCCTTTGGCGCTGTGGACGGCGCAGGCCGATGCGGCGCGGGCGAGCCAGCCGTTCTGGGCCGGGCCGCTGGTGACCCCGACCCCGCTGCTGGAGCAGCGCCTGCGGTTCGACGCGCTGGGCGAGGAGGGCAGCGACGGCCAGCGCAGCCTGGTCCTCGACGATGGCAAGGGCGTGCAGATCATCGCCGGACCGACCACCGAGCTGCAGTTCGGCCTGCCGCCCTATGTCCAGCGCAGCGGCCGGGGCGAAGCCCTGCCGGTGGCGGGATTCGCCGACGAGCCGCTGCTGCGGGTGAAGGAGCGGCTGTTCACGGCCGATGCGGCGCAGGGTGATTACGTCGTCAGCGTCAGTCTCGGGCTGCAGATGCCGACCGGCGCCGCGCCGCTGACCAACGATGCGTGGCTGCTGACGCCGACGCTCGGCTTCGGCAAGGGCTGGGGTGCCTTCGTCGTGCAGGGGTCGGCCGGGCTGCTGGTGCCGATGGGCGCGGGGGCCGGGCCGTTCGGGGTACGCGGCGCGGTCAATCTCGCCACTCAGTACCACGCCGCGCGCTATGTCTGGCCGGAACTGGAGGCCAACTGGCAGGGCGCCGCGGGCGGCAGCCGTGCCGGCGAAAGCCTGCTCTACCTCACCGCCGGCGTGATGCTGAGCCGCTTCCGTCTGAGCGCGCGGACCGGCGTGAGCATCGGTGCCGGCTATCAGGCTGCGGTGTCGCCGCACCCGCGGCTCGGCCCGCTGACGCCGCCTTATGACCGCGCGTGGATTCTCACTTCACGCTTGAGCTTCTGACCGGAACCGACTGTTCAATGGTGATGAACGGTATGCTCCGGGTCCAGGCGCGGCGCGGTGTTCCCGAGCAGCGGCTGCAGCGCCGGCAGCGGTGCCACGGGCCGGGCGCGCGCCGGAAGGCCGACGCTGGCGCCGCGCATCGGGCGATGGGTCTCGGTGCAGCGGCCGAGCGCGGCGAGGAACGCGTGGCCCCACCCGATCGAGGAGGTAGCGGCCAGCGCCTGCCACAAAGCCTGCCAGCGGGCGCGGCGTTCCTCCAGCCCCATGGCGAGGCCGCGATGCAGCGCCTCGGCGATGTCGTCGGGGTCGTGCGGGTTGACGAGCAAGGCGGCGTCGAGCTGCTCGGCCGCGCCGGCGAAGCGCGACAGCACCAGGACACCTGGATTTTCAGGGTCTTGCGCTGCGATATATTCCTTGGCGACGAGGTTCATGCCGTCGCGGAGCGGCGTCACCAGGCCGATGCGGGCGAGGCGCATGTAGCCGGCGATGATCTCCCGCTTGCCGGCCTTGGCCAGAAGCCGCAGCGGCTGCCAGTCGGCATCGCCCAGATCGGCGTTGAGGCTGCCGGCGACGCGGTCGACCGCCGCTTTGAGATCGCGGTAGGTCGTGACGTCCTGGCGCGAGAGCGCGGCGATCTGCAGCAGCGTCGTCTGGCGCAGCCATTCCGGGTGCTGCTCGAACATCCGGCGCAGCCCGTGCAGACGCTGCAGCAGCCCCTTGGTCGGGTCCAGCCGGTCGACGCCGAGCATCAGTTTCTGCTCGCCGAGGCTGGCCAGCAGCCGCTGCGCCGGCGGCGCGGCGGCGGAGGCGGCGGCGATGGCGGCGAATTTCGCCGGGTCGATCTCGGCCGGGAACACACCGAGGCGGATGGTCCGCCCGCGCAGCGCCAGGGCGTCGCCGGGCAGCGGCACCGCGCCGGCCAGGCGCTCGGCGGCGGCGGCGAAATTGTTCATGTCCTGGGCCGTCTGGAACCCGATCAGGTCGGCGGCGAGGACATCCTTGATCAGGCGCGCCGCGGCCGGGGCCAGCGCCATGACCTCCGCGGCGGGGAAGGGGATGTGGAGGAAGAACCCGACCGGATTGCCGACGCCGCGCGCGCGCAGCTGCGCCGGCAGCGCCATCAGGTGGTAGTCATGGATCCAGAGCATGTCGTCGGCGCGCAGCAGCGGCATCAGCCCGTCGGCGAAGCGGCCATTGACCTCGCGATAGGTCACCGCGTCGTGGCGCTCATAGGTCATGAGCTCCGGCATGGTGTGGAACAGCGGCCAGAGCACGCCATTGGCGAAGCCGTTGTAATAGCCCTCGTGCTCGGCCGGCGTCAGGTCCAGCCGCGCATGGATCACCGTGCCACTGCTGCTGACGCTCACCGGATGGGCGGCGGCGTCCGCCGCGACGTTGCCGCTCCAGCCGAACCAGAGGCCGCCACGCTCGCCGACCAACGCCTCCAGCACGACGGCGAGCCCGCCTGCCTGCGCCGCCCCATTCGGGGCCGGAACCCGGTTCGAAACCACCACTAGCCGAGACATCGATCCCCCAGCCGCGCTTGACCGCGCATGCGTTGCGCGCCGCTGCTCCAGCACTTCGCCTTTCGCGCCGCGCGCGCAACCAAAAGTTGCAATGCGCGCGAGATCAATTTGATTTCGCGAAATAAAGCTCGTCGCCGTTCAGCGCCGCGGAGGCTAGATGCGCGGTCGGCAAGGCGAAAATATGGCTGGTTTGTATTTGATTCGGGGCAGCCGGAGAGGCGGGGGTCAGTAGACCTCTTCCGCCGCCGGGGGCAGCAGAATCCCGCTTGGCGCCAAGTCGGCGAGCGTCAGGCCGGTGCGCGGGGTCTCCAGCCAGTCCAGCATCCGGGCCCGCACCGCCGCCATCGCCGCCTGCCACGTGCCGGGGCGCGGCCGGTGCGGCAGCGCGTCGGCCAGCGGCGCGCGATCGCGCCAGGCGAGCAGGTCGCCCCACACGTCACGGTAGGGCCGCTGCACCGGACGGGCGGCGGATTCGGTTCGGAACAGGCGCAGATGCCTACGGTTCGGCGTCGCCGCCAGCCGTGTGTCGAGCGCGGCGCCGCCGGGGCCGCGCCAGGACAGGGTTTCGACCGCGAGGATGCGCAGTTGCGCATCGTCCCAGCCGATCACGGCGACGAGGTCCCGGGTGGTGCCGGCCTCGGTGTCGGCGCCGAAGGCGACGGGCAGAATCTCGCGCCCGGCGATCGGCAGCGGCGGCAGCAGCCGCAGACGGTCCGCCGGCAACGTCGCGCCGAGGCCGCCGATGTCGAGGCGGGCGACGCCGGCGGCCACGGCGAGCGTCAGCGGCACGCGCGGACTGCCCGGCTTGAGCAGGAACACGGGTGCCAGGGGTGCGACGACGGTCGGTTCCGGCGGGGCTGGCGCGGCGGCGGCGAGCAGCGGTGCGGCGAGAACGGCCCGGCGCGGCCAGAGGATTGCTGGGTTCGCGCCGGCGGGTCGCTCCGCAATCGAGTCTAAAGTTCTCTTTATGTATGCCGATTGTGCCATGAACATTGCGATTGCGGATCGTGTTGGTGCGAACCATGCGGTGATACGAACGAAGCAGGAACATAACGCCCTTCCCAATCGCCGCATCCGGGCTCATGCTCACCGCGGAAACCGTGCCCGCGCAAGGGGCGGCGGGATTGGGAGGCAATGCATGGCACGCATCGCGGTGGTGGGTTGCGGGGCGATGGGGTCGGTCTATGCCGGGCTGCTGGCGGCGTCGGGCCATGATGTGCTCGCCGTCGATCCCTGGGCGGCGCATATGCAGGCCATCGCCGAGCGTGGATTGCAGGTGAGCGGGGCGAGCGGTGAGCACCTCGTCCGGCTGCGCGCGGCGACGGTCGCGCCCGCCGAGCCGATGGATCTCGTCATCGTCGCCACCAAGGCCGCCGAGGTCGCCGCGGCGGCGCGCCAGGCGCAGGCGCTGTTGGGGCCGGAGACGGTCGTGCTGACGATCCAGAACGGTCTCGGCAGCGCCGAGCGCGTCGCCGAGGCGGTGGGGGCGGAGCGCCTCGCCGTCGGCATCGCCGGCGGCTTCGGCGCCGCCATGCGCGGCCCCGGCGCGGTGCACCATAACGGCATGGAGATCGTGCGCATGGGCGCCCACGTGGCGGGCGCCAACGTGGCGGGCGTCGGGCTCGATGCCGCGCGCCTGGAACAGGTTGCGGCGCTGTGGCGCGGCGCCGGGTTCCGCGCCGAGGCGGTCGCCGACATCGCCGCCATGCAGTGGGAGAAGCTGATCTGCAACTGCGCCTACAGCGCCCCCTGCGCGCTCGTGGCCATGACCATCGGGCAGGTGATGGACGATGCCGAGATGGGGCCGGTCAGCCGCGCCTGCGCCACGGAGGCCTGGGAGGTCGCCCGGGCACGCGGCGTGGCGATCGACGTTGCCGATCCCATCGCCCATGTCCGCGCCTTCGGCGCCCGCATCCCCCACGCCAAGCCGTCGCTGCTGCTCGACCATGAGGCCGGGCGGCGCAGCGAGATCGACGCCATCAACGGCGCCATCCCGCGCGAGGCGGCCAAGGCGGGGATCACGGCGCCGGTGAACGCGACCCTCGCGGCGCTGGTGCGGGTGCGCGAGCGCGGCTTTCCCGCCCGGTGACGCCCGGAATTGCTAAGTAGCGCCGCCGCTCCTAGCTTGCGGCGATGACCGATACGCTGCGTCTGGCCATCGCCCAGCTCAATCCCACCGAGGGCGCGGTGCGCGCCAATCTCGACCGGCTGCGCCGGGCCCGCGCCGAGGCCGCCGCGCTGGGCGCGGACCTGGTGCTGACGCCGGAATTCTCCATCGCCGGCTATCCGCCCGAGGACCTGGTGCGCAAGCCGGCCTTCATCGCCGCCTGCGAGGCGGCGATCGGCGAATTGGCGGCCGAGACCGGCGATGGCGGCCCGGCGATGGTCGTCGGCGGGCCGTGGCGGGAGGGCGAGCATCTGTTCAACGCCGCCTATCTGCTCGAATCGGGCCGCATCGCCGCGCGCCGCGCCAAGCACGAGCTGCCGAATTACGGCGTCTTCGACGACAAGCGCGTGTTCGACCCCGGTCCCTCTCCCGGCCCGGTGCCGTTCCGTGGCTTCCGGCTCGGGCTGATGATCTGCGAGGATTGGTGGTACCCCGCCGTCTGCGAGACCCTGGCCGAGAGCGGGGCCGAGATTCTGCTCTCCATCAACGGCTCGCCCTACGAGACCGATAAGCACGAGCAGCGTCTTGCGCTGGCGGTTTCGCGCGTGGTCGAAACCGGCCTGCCCTACGTCTTCTGCGCCCAGGTCGGCGGCCAGGACGAGCTGGTGTTCGACGGCGCCTCCTTCGCGCTCAATGCCGACCGCTCGCTGGCGGTGCGTCTGCCCCATTTCGCCGAAGCCATCGTCCTCACCGAGTGGCGGCGCGAGGGCGAGCGCCTCGTCTGCACGCCGCAGACGCTGGCGCCGGAGCCGGACCGGCTCGCGCTGGTCTATGGCTCGATGATGCTCGGCCTCGCCGATTACGTGAACAAGAACCGCTTTCCCGGCGTCCTGCTCGGGCTTTCCGGCGGCATCGACAGCGCGCTGTCCGCGGCCGTCGCCGTCGATGCGCTGGGGGCGGAGCGGGTGCGCGCGGTGATGCTGCCGAGCCCCTACACCAGCCCCGAGAGCCTGGAGGACGCCGCCGTCTGCGCGCGGATGCTCGGCATTCGCTACGACGTCGTCCCGATCACCCCGGCGATGGCCGCCTTCGAGTCCATGCTCGCTCCCGCCTTCGACGGCCGGGCGGCGGACACCACCGAGGAGAACATCCAGTCCCGCGCGCGCGGGCTGGTGCTGATGGCGCTGTCCAACAAGTTCGGCGAGATGGTGCTGACCACCGGCAACAAGAGCGAGATGTCGGTCGGCTACGCGACCCTCTACGGCGACATGTGCGGCGGATATTCGGTGCTGAAGGATGTCTACAAGACCACGGTGTTCGCCCTCGCGCGCTGGCGCAATGCCGCCCGGCCGGCGGGGGCGCGCGGGCCGGGCGGCGCGGTGATGCCCGAGCGCGTCATCACCAAGCCGCCCTCGGCCGAGCTCAAGCCGAACCAGACCGATCAGGACAGCCTGCCGCCCTATGACGTGCTCGATGCGATTCTGGCCGGACTGGTCGAGGGCGAGGAATCGGTCGACGCGCTGGTGGCGCGCGGGTTCGAGCGGGCGACGGTGCTGCGCGTCTGGCGCCTGCTCGACCGCGCCGAATACAAGCGCCGCCAGGCGCCGCCGGGCGTGAAGATCACCGCCCGCGCCTTCGGCCGCGACCGCCGCTACCCGATCACCAACGGCTTCACCGATCTCGTGCGATGAGCGGACCCCTCGCGCCGGAGGGCGGCTGGCGGGTGCGCATCCTCGACCTTTCCGGCGGCGTGCCCGGCGCCGTCATCGAGGAAATCGCCGGCTTCCCGACGCTGATCCAGGCCAACGAATTCGCCCGCCGCTACCTGCGCGATTCGATCGAGCGCTGCCGGGCGGGCGGGATGAGCGCGCGCGAGGTGCTCGACGCCTGGTTCGCCTGGGGCGAGGATGTCGAGCTGGTCGACCCGGGCGAGGGCGGCTGGCACAGCGCCAACGAGCTCGCCGATTTCGCCGCCGAGCCGGCGAGCGAGGCGGAGCGGGACTGGCGTGCGCTGGACCCGCGCCGCGGGGGGGCGGAATGAGCCGCGTCCATGTCCGCTTCGCGCCGAGCCCGACGGGCTATCTCCATGTCGGCAACGCCCGCATCGCGCTGGCGAACTGGCTGTTCGCGCGCCACGCCGGCGGGCGGTTCCTGCTGCGGCTGGACGATACCGACCGCGAGCGGTCCAAGCCGGAATATGCCGTGGCGATCGAGCGCGATCTCGGCTGGCTCGGGCTCGATTGGGACGAGCATCTGCGCCAGTCGGACCGGCTCGCGCGCTACGCCGAGGCGGCCGAGGCGCTGAAGCGGGCCGGGCGGCTTTATCCGTGTTTCGAGAGCGAGGAGGAACTGCGCGCCAAGCGCGAGCTGCGCCGCAAGCGCGGTCTCGCCCCGGTGTATGACCGCGCCATGCTGGCGCTCACCGCCGAGCAGCGCCGGGCGGCGGAGGCCGGCGGCAAGCGGCCCTACTGGCGGTTCCGCCTCAGCGATGGCGCCGAAGGCTGGGACGATCTCGTGCTCGGGCGCCGGCAGGTGAAGCTCGCCGCCATCTCCGACCCGGTGCTGATCCGCGCCGACGCCACGCCGCTCTACACGTTCACCTCGGTGGTCGACGACATCGACACCGCCATCACCCACGTGATCCGCGGCGAGGACCATATCAGCAACACCGGCGTGCAGCGTGACCTGTTCACCGCCCTCGGCGCGTCGCCGGACCGGATCCGGTTCGCCCATCTGCCGCTTCTGGTCGGCAGCGACGGCGAGAAGCTGTCCAAGCGGCTGGACAGTCTCTCGCTCCGCGGGCTGGCCCGTGACGGGGTCGAGCCAGGCGCCATCGTCGCCTATCTCGCCCGCCTCGGTACGGGGCGGGATCCCGAGCCGATGGGGCTGGCGGCGCTGGCCGGGGATTTCGAGCTCGGCCGCTTCTCGCCGTCCCCGGCGCGGTTCGACATGGGCCAGGTGCTGGCCCTGAACCGGCGCCTGCTGCAAGTGCTGCCGTTCGCCGCGGTGGCCGAGCGCCTGCCGCCGGGGGCCACCGAGGCATTCTGGCTCGCCGTCCGCGGCAATCTCGATCTCATGAGCGAGGCGCGCGGCTGGTGGGAGGTGGTCAGCGGCACCATCGTGCCGGCGGAGGTCGAGGGCGAGGCGGCGTTCCTGCACACCGCCGAGGAATTGCTGCCCGCCGAGCCATGGACCGGCGAAGTCTGGCAGCAATGGACCGAGGCGCTGAAAGCGGCGACCGGGCGCAAGGGCCGCGCCCTGTTCCGGCCGCTGCGCCTGGCGCTGACCGGCGAGGAGCATGGGCCGGAACTGGCCATGCTGCTCGCCCTCATGGGCCGCACCCGCGCCGTCCAGCGGCTGCGCCACGCCGCCGCCTGACGCGCGGCGCGGCGCTGACGGTCAGCCCACCGCTTCGCCTCGCCGCCGCCGCTCGGCGTCGTCCCAGGCGGTCAGCGGCTGATAGTCCGGCACGAAGCCCAAGCCCTTGCGCGCGTCCGACGAGACCGCGGACTGCGAGGTGACGACATCGATCAGCGCCGGTGCGTTGGCCAGCGCACGCGTGAGCGCCGCGGGCAGCTCGGCCGGGTCCTCCACCCGCTCGCCATGCGCGCCCAGCGCGCGCGCCATGGCGGCGTAATCGGAATGGCGCAGCAGCGTGCCGACGACGCGGCCGCCGTAGTTGGTTTCCTGGTCGTAGCGCTCGATGTTCCAGGCGGCGTTGTTGGAGACGATGAACACCGCCTTGGCGCCGTGGCGCACCGCGGTGTCGATTTCCATCGCGTTGATGCCGAAGGCGCCGTCCCCGGTCACGGCGATCACCTGGCGCCCGGGGTGGGCGAGGGCGGCGGCGATCGCGAACGGCGCGCCGACGCCGAGGCAGCCGAAGGCGCCGGCATCCAGGTAGGTCTCCGCCTCCAGCCCGACGCGCGCGAAGCTGAGCAGGTCGCCGCCGTCGGCCACCGCGATATAGTCCGGCGCCGCCACGGCGCGGATCGCCTCGAAGATCGCCGCCGGGTGGATTTTTCCGTCCTCGCCGCGCTGCGGCTGCGGCCCGCGCGGGGTGCAGCGCTCCAGATGCCGCCGGCGCAGACCGCCGGCCCAGTCGCGGTCGGTCGCCGCGGCGCGGTTGCCGCTCTTCTCCACCAGGGCGGCCAGCGCCAGCGCAGGGGTCGCCAGAAGCTCGGGCGTGCCGCGCCGGTTGTCCACCAGTTCGCCGGCGGTGTCGGCGATGCGCACGAACCGCGCGCCGGGGAACACGGCCGGGGAGCCGTAGCCGAGCTGGTAGTCGAGCTTGCGTCCGACGACCAGGACGACATCGGCTTCCGCCATCGCTGCCGCCCGCATGGCGCCGACCACGCCGGGATGGTCCGCCGGCACCAGGCCGCGACTCTCCTGGGTGTCGAGATAGACCGCGCCGGTGGCATCGAGGAACCGCACCAGCGCCGCGCCCGCCCCGCGTGCGCCGCGGCCGGTGACGACCAGCGGGCGCTTCGCGCGCCACAGCACATCGACCGCTTCGGCGACGGCGGCCGGATCCGGCGGCAGCACGCGCGCCGGGTTCGGGCGCATCCACTCCTCCAGCACGAGCTGCGGCGGCACGCGCAGGCGCAGCACGTCGGTGGGGATCTCGACATAGACCGGCCCCGGCTCGCCGAGATCGCCCATGGCGCGCGCGACCGCCTCGTCCAGCTCGCGCACGACCTGCTCGGCCACCCGCGCGGTGCGCGCCAGCCGCGTCACCGGACGCAGGATATCGACATGCGGAATGTCCTGCAGCGGCCCCATGTTCGCCTGCGGCCGGGTGGTGCAGCCGCCGATCAGCAGCACCGGCGCGCGGGCGAGCGCGGCGTTGGCGATGGCGGTGACGGTGTTGGTCACCCCCGGCCCGGCGGTGGCCATGGCGACGCCGAGCCCGCCGGTGAGCTCGGCATGGGCGTGGGCCATGTGCACCGCCGCGCCTTCGTCGCGCACGTCGACGATGCGGATGCCGAGACGGGCGAGCCAGTCCCAGATCGGCTGGATATGCCCGCCCTGCAGCCCGAACACGCGGTCCACGCCGCGGGCGTGCAGGAAACGGGCGATCCAGGCGGCGCAGGAATCGGCGTCGCGGTTCAGGTCGTTGCTCGGCGTGTCCATCGCGTGTCTCCTCGGATTCCGGGGGCGGCCTCGTCAGGCGTCGCCTGATTGGGTCGGCGGCGCGAGCCGCGCCCGCAGTTCGCGGTGCAGCACCTTGCCGGTGGCGGTGCGCGGCATCTCGGTCTCGGCCATGAACGAGACCGAGCGCGGGCGCTTGAAGCCGGCGATGCGCTCGCGGCACCAGCCCAGCAGGTCCGCCTCGCTCGCCGCGGCGCCCGCGTGCAGGACGACGACGGCGTGCACGCGCTCGCCCCAGGTCGCGTCGGGCAGCCCGATGACGGCGACGTCCTTCACCCCGGGGCAGGCGCCCAGCACCGCCTCGACCTCGGAGGGATAGATGTTCTCGCCGCCGGAAATGATCATGTTCTTCTTGCGGTCGATCAGACGGATGAAGCCGTCCGCGTCGCGCAGCCCCATGTCGCCGACACTGCACCATTCGCCCCGGAACGCCTCGCGCGTCTTCTCCGGCTGGTTCCAGTAGGAGTCGAACGTATAGGGCGTGCGCGAATAGAGTTCGCCCGGCGTGCCGTCCGCGACCTCGGCGCCGGTTTCGTCGAGAAACCGCACCGGCGCGGAGCCGATGCATTCGCGCCCGACCGTGCCGAGATGGGTGAACTGCTCGTCCGGATGCAGCATCGTTACCCAGCCCGCCTCGCTCGAACCGTAGAGCTCGAACAGGCCGGAATTGGGGAACATGTCCATGATCGCGCGCTTGGTATCGGCGCGCGCCGGCGCCGAGGAGATCATCAGCCGCGCGACGCGGTCCAGCGGATGGCGCCGCCGCTCGGCCTCGCTCAGGCCCAGCATCATGATGAAATGGGTCGGCACCAGCGAGGTGAAGGTCGCGCCGCCCTCGCCGAGCACCTGCAGGCAATGCGCCGGATCGAAGCTGCGGCGCGAATAGATCGTGTTGCGCGCACCGCAGATGGCGAACGCGCCGAAGAAATTGAGCGAGTTGGCGTGGCACATCGGCATCACCAGCAGCGCCTCGTCGGCGCGGTGCAGGCGCAGCTCGGCGGCGGTGACGAGGGCCAGAAGCGCGGCGGCGCGATGGCTGCGCAGCACGCCCTTGGGATTGCCGGTGGTGCCCGAGGTGTACATCAGCGTCCACGGCTCGTCCGGCGCGACGCTCTGCCCGGGCTCGGCATCGGCGCCGCGGGCCAGGAACGCCTCGTAGCTCTGCCAGCCGGCGGGCGCCGTCTCGGTGCCGACATGGATGTAGTTGCCCGGCGGGATGGCGAGCCCGTCACGCGCGGCGTCGATCACCGTGTGCAGCCCGTCCTCGGCGATCACCGCGGCGGCGCCGCAATCGTTCAGGATGAACCCGGCCTCGGCGGCGACGAGGCGGAAATTGACCGGCACCGCGATCAGCCCCGCCTTTGCCGTCGCGGCGTAGATTTCCGCCCACTCGATGCGGTTGTACGCGAGCACGGCGACGCGGTCGCCCTTGCTGAGGCCGGCGCCGAGCAGCGCGTTGGCGAGGCGGCTGGCGCGGCGGTTCCAGTCCTGGAAGCTCAGCGCCCGCTCGAGGTCGGCGGCGCCGATGGCGTCCGGATGGAGCCGCGCCTGCGCGACGATCATCTGGCCGAGGGTTGGCAGGTCCTGCATCGGTTATGGTGCTCCCGAGATCGTGCCGCCGCGGCGGGAGGCCCTGGCCAGCCGCCCAGCCGCCTCGCGGACATGAGAACGCGCGCGCGCCGCCGCTTCGTCGGCATCGCCGGCCAGGACGGCGTCGAGGATGGCGCGATGTTGCTGCCAGACGGCAGAGCCCGGCTCGGCGAAGCGCAGCACCTCGGCCATCACCCGCTGCAGATACCGCCAGTGCGGGCGGGCCGTGTCGACGAGCAGCGGATTGCCGGAGGCGCCGTAGAGGAATTCGTGAAACTGGATGTCCTGGCGGATCATGGCGCGGAGATCGCCGGCGGCGATGGCGGCGTGCCCGGCCTGCATGATCGCCTCCCCGGCGGCGGCGATGTTCCGCGCCGCCGCCGCCGAGGCGTGGACCCGCTCGGCGGCGCGGCGGGCGGCGAGTTCGTCCAGGGCGGCGCGGATTTCGTAGTGCTGGTTCATCGACCCTGCGTCGAGCGGGGCGACGTAGAGGCCGCGGGCGCCGAGCTCCTGCACCAGCGCGTCGCTTCGCAGCAGCTGCATCGCCTGCTGCACGGGCTGGCGCGAGACGCCGAGGCGCGCGGCGAGCTCCTCCTGCACGAGATGCGTGCCGGGGGCGAGCGTGCCATCGCAGATCTCGTCCAGGATGGCGCGGTAGACCTGCTCGGTGCGGCTGGGATGGGTTTCGATGGGCTGCACGTTTGAACTCCGAATACTGAATTCAATACCGCGCATTCAAGGGGGTGTCAAGCGTCGTCTTCGCTGCCGGGCGCCGCGCCGAGCCGGTGCGCCGGCCGGCGCTACTTCTTGCCCGGCTTCTTCGCGGCCTTCTTCGCCGCCTTGCCGGTCTCGGCCTTGCCAGCCTCGGGCTTCGCGGCGGCCCGGTCCCGGCCGGCGAGCGCGCCTTCGGCGAGGAGCACCTCGTGCGCCGCCTTGAACGCCTCCAGCCCGGCCGGAATGCCGCAATAGGCGGTGGCGTGGAGCAGGATTTCCTTGATTTCCTCGACCGTGACGCCGTTGGTGAGCGCGCCCTTGACGTGCAGGCGCAGCTCCGCCGGCTTGCTCAGCGCGGTCAGCATGGCGAGGTTGATGATGCTGCGCGTCCGCCGGTCCAGGCCCGGCCGGCCCCAGGCCCAGCCCCAGGCCCAGGCGGTGGTGGCGCGCTGGAACGCCATCATGAAGTCGTCGGCCTTGGCCAGCGAGGCATCGACATAATCGGCGCCGAGAACCGCGCGGCGGATCGGCAAGCCCTTGTCGAACAGTGCCTCGTCGGACATCGTCGCCTCCTCCCTCATTTGCGCCGGAGCCTGTGCCAGGCGCGGGACTCTGTCAATCGCCGGGGGCCTCGGCGATGCGTCCCGGATCGGGCCGGCTTGCCTCGTTGCGCGCCGCAGCGAAGTCGGCCATGATGGCGCGTCCAAATCGACTCCGCTGCGGGAGAGGGCAGGAACTTTCCCTGCCGCCGAAGGCGCAACCGGCCCCCGGAAACGCTCAGGCAAAAGGACCGCAATGCGGAGGATGGACCTCTGGAAAGCCGGCGCCCGCCATCGAGGCCGGGTGGCCGCACCGACGGAGTAAGGCCGCGCGCCGCGCCGGCTGAATCTCTCAGGTTCCGCGACAGAGGGGGGTCGAGGGGTGGCAGCCGCCGCCCCGTTCCCGCCGGCATCCGCCGGTGGGCGACCCGAGCGCGGAGCGTGCCTTGACCCACGACGATGCCTCGACCCACGGCGATGCTTCCCTGGCTGCGACGCCGCTCGATGCGCTGCATCGCGCCCTCGGTGCCCGCATGGTCGGGTTCGCCGGCTATGCCATGCCGGTGCAGTATCCCGCCGGCATTCTCGCCGAGCATCGCCAGTGCCGGACCGCGGCTGCCTTGTTCGATGTGTCGCACATGGGCCAGGCCCTGCTGCACGGCGCCGCCGCCGATGCCGCGCTGGAGCGCCTGGTGCCGGGCGACATGCTCGGCCTGCGCCCCGGGCGGCAGCGCTACACGCTGCTGATGCACGAGGCGGGCGGCATCCTCGATGACATCATGGTCTCGCGCCTCGAGGCCGGGCGCCTGTTCCTGGTCCTCAACGCCAGCCGCAAGGCGGCCGATCTCGCGCAGATCGGCGCCGCACTCCCCGCCGGCGTGCGCCTGGAACCGCTGCCGGACCGCGCCCTGCTCGCGGTCCAGGGGCCTGCGGCCGCAACGGTGATGGCGCGCCTGGCGCCCGCGGCGGCCGCGCTCGGCTTCATGGCGGTCGCCGAGGCGTCCATCGCCGGCACCGCCTGCCTGGTCTCGCGTTCGGGCTACACCGGGGAGGACGGGTTCGAACTCTCGGTCCCGGCCGAGGCCGCCGAGCGTGTCGCCCGCACCCTGCTCGACCAACCCGAGATCGCGCCCGCCGGCCTCGGCGCGCGCGACAGCCTGCGCCTCGAGGCCGGGCTCTGTCTTTACGGCGCGGATATCGACGAGACGACCAACCCGGTCGAGGCGGGGCTGACCTGGGTGCTGGGCAAGCGCCGGCGCGTCGCGTGGGACTTTCCCGGCGCGCCCGCGGTGCGCGCGGCGCTCGAGGATGGGCCGGCGCGCCGCCGCGTCGGGCTGCGGCCGGACGGCAGGGCCCCGGCGCGCGCCGGCACCGCGATCATCGGCCGGGGCGGAGAGACGGTGGGCCACGTCACCTCGGGCGGGTTTTCGCCGACCCTGAACGTCCCGATCGCCATGGGCTATGTGCGCGCCGATCACGCCGCCGACGGCACCACGCTGGCGCTGCGCGTGCGCGGCGCCGACCTGCCCGCGCACGTCGTCCCGCTGCCATTCGTTCCGCATCGCTATGTCCGCTGAGGGGTCGCCCATGTCCACGTTGCGCTTCACCAAGGACCATGAATGGGTCCGTTTCGATGGCACCGTTGCCACCATCGGCATCACCGAGCATGCGCAGACGACGCTCGGCGATATCGTGTTCGTCGAGCTGCCGGAGCCCGGACGCGACCTCGCGGAAGGCGAGGCCTGTGCGGTGGTCGAGAGCGTCAAGGCGGCCTCCGACGTCTATGCCCCGGTCGCCGGCCGCGTCACCGAGGCGAATGCCGCCCTCGCCGAGGACCCGGCGCTGGCCAATCGCTCGGCCGAGGACGAGGGATGGTTCTTCCGCATGATCCCGGCCGACGCGAAGGCGATCGAGGCGCTGATGGACGCGGACGACTACGCCGCGCACGTGGCGGCGCTGTGAACGACGCCACAGCGATGACGCGGCCCGACGAGCTGGCCGTGCTGGAGGCGCAGGACCAGTTCGTCGCGCGCCACATCGGCCCCTCGGATGCCGACGTCACGGCAATGCTGCGGGTGGTCGGCGCGCCGACACTCGCGGCGCTGGTCGGCGAGGCCGTGCCGGCCGCGATCCGGGCCGCGGCGCCGCTGCCGCTGCCGGCGGCGGCGGACGAGGCCGAGGTGCTGGCCGAACTCGCCGCCTTCGCGGCGCGCAACGGCGGTGCCCGATCACTGATCGGCCAGGGCTATCACGGCACCCACACGCCGCCGGTGATCGCGCGCAACGTGCTCGAGAACCCGGGCTGGTACACCGCCTACACGCCGTATCAGGCGGAAATCTCGCAGGGGCGGCTGGAGGCGTTGCTGATCTTCCAGACCATGATCGCCAGCCTCACCGGCATGGAAATCGCCAACGCCTCGCTACTCGACGAGGCGACGGCGGTGGCCGAGGCGGTGAGCATGGCGCACGCCGTGGTGCGGCAGCCGAGCGATGTCATCGCCATCGCGGCCGATCTGCACCCGCAGACCCGCGCCGTGCTGGCCACCCGCGCCAAGCCCCATGGCTGGCGGCTGGAGGCGTTCGCGCCGGGCGACGCGGGCGCGATCGCGGCCTCGGGCGCCTTTGCCGTCGTGCTGCAATACCCCGGCACCACCGGCGCGGTCCGCCCGCTCGGCCCCGAGATCGCCGCCGCCCACGCCATCGGCGCGCTCGCGATCGTCGCCGCCGATCCGCTCGCGCTGGCGCTGCTGACGCCGCCGGGGGAAATGGACGCCGACGTCGTCGTCGGCTCAGCCCAGCGCTTCGGCGTGCCGATGGGCTTCGGCGGGCCGCACGCCGCGTTCTTCGCCACCCGCGACGCGTTCAAGCGCCACATGCCGGGCCGGCTCGTCGGCGTCAGCCGCGATGCCGCCGGCGCGCCGGCGCTGCGCCTGGCGCTGCAGACGCGCGAGCAGCATATCCGCCGCGAGAAAGCGACCAGCAATATCTGCACGGCGCAAGTGCTGCTCGCCAACATGGCGGCGTTCTATGCCGTCTGGCACGGGCCGGAGGGGCTGCACCGCATCGCCGCGCGCGTGCATCTGCAGGCCCGGCTGCTGGCCGCGGCGGCGCGCCGTGGCGGCTACCGGCTGCGCCACGAAGCGTTCTTCGACACCATCGCCATCGAGTGCGATGCGGAGGACATGCTGGCCCGCGCGCTGCAGTCGGGCTTCAACCTGCGCCGGATCGACGCGGGCGCGGTGGCGATCGCGCTCGACGAAACCGTGACCAGGGCGGATCTCGAGCGTCTCGCCGCGCTGTTCGGCGGGCGCGTCGGTGCGGCGCAGGAGCCGCTGGCGGATGCGCTGATGCGCACCACGCCGCTGCTCACGGATCCGGTTTTCCACGCCCATCGCAGCGAGCACGCGATGCTGCGCTTCCTCGCCCGTCTGCGCGAGAAGGACATCGCGCTCGACCGCAGCATGATCCCGCTCGGGTCCTGCACCATGAAGCTGAACGCCGCCGCCGAGATGATGCCGATCTCCTGGCCCGGCTTCGCCGCGCTGCATCCCTTCGCCCCGCGTGAGCAGACCGAGGGCTTCGCCGAACTGATCCGCCGCCTCGGCGAATGGCTCGCCGCCATCACCGGGTTCGCCGCGGTGTCGCTGCAACCCAACTCCGGCGCGCAGGGCGAATATGCCGGGCTGCTCGCGATCCGCGCCTTCCACGAAGCGCAGGGCCAGGGCGCGCGCGATGTCTGTCTGATCCCGGCCAGCGCGCACGGAACCAATCCGGCGAGCGCGGTGATGGCGGGATACCGCGTCGCCGTCGTCGGCTGCGATCGCGCCGGCAATGTCGATCTCGGTGATCTGCGCGCCAAGATCGCCCAGCATGGCGACCGGATCGCCGCGCTGATGATCACCTATCCGAGCACGCATGGCGTGTTCGAGGCGGAGATCCGCGAAATCTGCGCCCTCGTCCATGAGGCCGGCGGACAGGTCTACATGGATGGCGCCAACATGAACGCGCAGGTCGGGCTGACCAGTCCCGGCGCGATCGGTGCCGATGTCTGCCATCTCAACCTGCACAAGACTTTCTGCATTCCCCATGGCGGCGGCGGGCCGGGCGTCGGGCCGATCGCGGTCGCCACCCATCTCGCTCCGCACTTGCCCAGCCACCCGCTGCGCGAGGATGCCGGGCCGTCCACCGGCTACGGCCCCGTGGCCGCGGCGCCGTTCGGCAGCGCGCTGATCCTGCCGATCAGCTACGCCTATATCCGTCTGATGGGGCCGGAGGGGCTGGCGCAGGCGAGCCGCATCGCCATTCTCAACGCCAACTACATCGCCGCCCGTCTCGCGCCGTACTATCCCGTGCTCTACACCGGGGCCAACGGCCGCGTCGCGCACGAGTGCATCCTCGATTGCCGTCCGCTCGCCGAGGGCAGCGGCGTGCAGGCCGAGGACATCGCCAAGCGGCTGCAGGATTACGGCTTCCATGCGCCGACCATGTCCTGGCCGGTGCCGGGGACGCTGATGGTCGAGCCGACGGAGAGCGAATCGCTGGCCGAACTCGACCGTTTCTGCGCCGCCATGATCGCCATACGCGGCGAGATCGCCGCGATCGCCGAAGGGCGGCTCGATCGCGCCGACAATCCGCTGAAGAACGCCCCGCACACCGCGCGCGAGGTGATGGCGAGCGACTGGCGGCATGGCTATTCCCGCGAGCAGGCGGCATTTCCGCTGCCCTATGTCGCCGCGGCGAAATACTGGCCGCCGGTCAAGCGGGTCGACAATGCCTATGGCGACCGCAATCTGGTCTGCACCTGCGCGCCGCTGGCCGCGTACGAAGCGGCGGAGTGATCAGGCGGCGCCGTCCGCGGTGAGCGCCGAGATGATCACCTGCGCGAAAGCGTAGGGGTACTCGTCGGTCATGGTCAGCGCGATCACCGCCGTCATACCCGGCGGCGTGATGGCGACGAGCCGCGCCGCCGCACCGCCGGCGAGCTTCAGCGTCGGCTGGCCGGAGGCGAGGTTGGTCACGCCGATATCGGAGAGGAAAACCCCTTGGCGAAACCCGGTGCCGAGCGCCTTGGCGCAGGCTTCCTTCGCCGCGAACCGCTTGGCGTAGGTGCCGGCCCGGATCTTCTCCGTCCGCCGTTCGGCACGGCGCCGCTCGGCTTCCGTGAAGACGCGCTGGAGAAACCGATCGCCGTGCCGCGCCATCGCCGCCTCGATGCGGCGGATGTCGCAGATATCGGAGCCGATGCCGAGGATCATCAGCCGCGGGCGCGGTCGACCTGGGCGATGCCCGTGGCGGCGCGCAGGCCCGCGATCACGGAGGTCAGGTGGCGCAGGTCCCGCACCTCGACATCGACCAGAACTTCGCAGAAATCCTGCTGCCGATTGGTCACGCGCAGTTCCGCAACCCCGCCGTCCTGCTTGGCGATGGCGTTGGCGAGGCTCGCCATCGCCCGCGGCTCGTTGGCGGCGATCACGTTCAGGCGCCCGACATAAGGGGCCGCGTCGCGGGCCGAAGCGGCGACGTCCCAGTCGACATCGATGAAGCGTTCGGGCGTGGCGGCGAAACTCTCGAGCATCGGGCAATCCGAGACATGGATGGTGACGCCTTTGCCGGTTGCGACGATGCCGACGATCCGGTCCCCCGGCACCGGGTGGCAGCAGCCGGCATAGTGCACCGCCATGCCGGTGACGAGGCCCGTCAGCGGCGCCTTGTCCTTGCGCGCGCTGGTCCGCTCGGTGCGGCCCTGCAGCCCGGCGAGCGGGCGCGGCGCGCGCTCCGGCGGCCGGAGTTCCGGGTAGACCGCGTGCACGACATCCTTCGGGCCGAGGATGCCGCTGCCGACGCCGACATAGAGCTCCTCGAGATTCGTGCATTTCAGCGTTTTGAGTGCCGATTCCAGCATGCGCTCGCTGCCATCCAGCCCGTCGCGGCGAAACGCCTTGGCCAGGATCGAGCGGCCCTCGTCGCGCGTCTGCTGGCGTTCCTGCTGGTGGATGAAGCGGCGGATGCGGGCCCGCGCCTTGCCGGTGACGACGAACCGCTCCCATTGCGGCGAAGGCGTGCCGCCGCGCGCGGTGATGATCTCCACCTGGTCACCGTTCTGCAGCTGGTAGCGCAGCGGCACCAGACGGCCATTGGCTTTGGCCCCGACGCAGGTATCGCCGATGTGGCTGTGCACGGCGTAGGCGAAATCCACCGGCGTCGCGCCGCGCGGGAGCTGGATCAGCTGGCCCTTCGGCGTGAAGCAGAACACCTGGTCCTGATAGAGTTCGAGCTTGGTGTTCTCGAGGAATTCGTCGGGTGCGGCGGAATTGTCGAGAATCTCAAGCAGGTCCTGCACCCAGCGCAGCCGCGCCGTCTCGCTGCCGGCGGGCACGGATTCGCCGGCCTCCTTGTAGAACCAGTGCGCCGCGACGCCCTTCTGCGCGATCTCGTGCATCTCCTTGGTGCGGATCTGCACTTCGATCTTCTGGTTGCGCGGCGCGCGCAGCGTCACCCCGGTGTGCAGGCTGCGATAGCCGTTGGATTTGGGCGTGGAGATATAGTCCTTGAACCGCCCGGCGATGACCGGATAGGCGGCATGCACGGCGCCGAGCGCGGTGTAGCAATCCTCACGCGTCGGCACGATGATGCGGAACGCCATGATGTCCGAAAGTTGCTCGAAGGTGATGCTGCGGCGCTGCATCTTCTCCCAGATCGAGAACGGCGATTTTTCCCGGCCGTTGACCTCGATCACGTCGATGCCGGCACTCTCGCAGACCCGGCGCAGTTCGACGCCGACCTCCTCGATGACATCCGCGCCCTGGCCGCGCAGGAAGTTGAGCCGCGCCTGGATGGTCTCGTAGGCTTCCGGGTCGAGCTGGGCGAAGGCCAGCGCCTGCAGTTCGGTCTTGACGTCTTCCATGCCGATGCGCTCGGCGAGCGGGGCGTAGATGTCCATCGTCTCGCGCGCGATGCGCAGGCGGCGATCGCGCTCGGCGACGAAGTGCAGGGTGCGCATATTGTGCAGCCGATCGGCGAGCTTGACGAGCAGGACACGGATGTCCTTGCTCATCGCCAGCACCAGCTTGCGGAAATTCTCCGCCTGCTTGGTGCGGTCCGACTGCAGTTCGAGCCGCGTCAGCTTGGTCACGCCATCGACCAGGCCACCGACCTCGGCGCCGAAGCGCTGCACGATCTCACCGAGGCGCACCTCGGTGTCCTCGATCACGTCGTGCAGCAGGGCGGTGATGATGCTGTCGGTATCGAGCCGGTAGCCGGCGAGTATGTCGGCGACGGCGAGCGGATGGGAGATGTAGGGGTCGCCGTTCTCGCGGCGCTGCTTGCCGTGCGCCTGCATGGCGAGCACGTAGGCGGCGTCGATCCGCGCGATATCGGCGCGCGGATTGTAGGCCAGGACCTTCTCGGTGAGCTCGAACTGACGGACGATGCCGTGGCGGCCCGACGGTGCGCCCGAGGCCGAGGGTGCTCCGTCAGGATGACGGGCGGGGATGGGCGTCGCCGGACCGATGCCGCCCTCCCGCATGGGATGCTACCGCCGTGGGCGGCCGCCGAGTTCCGCCTCGATGGCTGCCTCGATATCCTCGGCCGAGAGCGGCTCGGCCTCGAGCGCCATGCCGGCGGCCTCCTCGTCGGCGGAAACGTCCTGCAGGCCGAAAATATTCTGATCGGTCGGAATGAGGTCGAGCACTTCCTCGTCCGCCGGCTCGGGTTCGGGCACGCGGGACAGGGATTTGACGAGGTCCTGCTCCAGCTTCTTCAGCGGCACGGTCTCACCCGCGATCTCGCGCAGGGCGACGACGGGGTTCTTGTCGTTGTCCCGATCGACGGTGATCTCCTCGCCGCGGCTGATGTTGCGCGCCCGCTGGGCGGCCAGCAACACGAGCTCGAAACGGTTGGGAACCCGTTCGACACAATCTTCCACGGTGACGCGCGCCATTCGCCTTCAAACCTCGCCAAGGGTAAGGGGGTTATATAGCGAACACTGCCCGGCGCGACAAGCTGCACGCGCCGATCGGCGGGGTATCGCCTGAAAATCGGCCGCTTTCGGCTGAGCCCGGAGGCGGTTCGGGGTCAGCCGCCCTGCACCAGCCAGCCGCCGCCGTCGAGGGCGAAATAGGCGCGGAGCCCGAGCGAGCGGACGATCGGCGCCGTCGCCTCCGGCGGCATCAGGCAGAACGCGGTGGAGACCGCGTCGGCCGTCGCCGAGGCATCCGCCACCACCGAAACACTGCGATAGCGGAAGCTGGTGTGCCCGTTCGCCGGGTCGAAGATGTGGTTGAACCGCCCGGCGGCGTCGAACGGCGTGCCATAGCCGCCGGAGGTGGAGACGGCCCGGTTTTCGAGATCGATGCGCCGTGCCGTCCAGCCCGGACGGGCCGGATCCTCGATCCCGACCACCCACGGGCCGCCGCCCGGACGTCCGCCGATGGCCCGCAATTCGCCGAGATCGACGAGCGAACGCTCGACCCCCTCCCGGCGCAGCAGGGCCACGACGCGGTCGGTGGCGTAGCCCTGGGCGATGCCATTGAGGGTGATGCCCATGCCCGGCCGGGCAAACGCGATCCGGCGCGGATCGACGGCCAGGCCGGCGTGGCCGACGCGGCTCAACGCCGCGCGGATGCGCGCTTCGGGCGGCCCGGCCGGGTCCGGCGCGGGGGCGGAGAAATGCGCCGCGTAGAGCTCCCAGAGCGGCTGGACGGTGACATCGAAGGCCCCACCGGTCGCGCGATTGAAGCCCTCGCTCATGCCGAGCACCTCGACGAGTTCGACCGGCGGGTCTGCCAGCGCGCCGTCGCGGTTGAGCCGGCGGATCGCGGACTCGTCCTGGTAGAGGCTGAAAATCGCCTCCAGCCGGTGGATCTCGTCGAGGCACAGGCCGATCAGCCGCTTTGCCTCGGCGGCATCGGCGTGGCTGATCTGGATGGTCGAATCCGCCCCCAGGGCAACGCCGCGCCAGATCTGCAGCGTCGGGTCCGCGGGCGCCGCGCCGGCCGCGACGGGCAGCAGCGCAAGCCCCGGCATGGCGGCGCTGATGTGCAGGAAGCGGCGGCGGGACAGGCGGGCATCGGTCGCTTGCATCAGCGCTCTCCCCCATCCGGCGCGGCGGCGCCGGCGACGTGCGGCAGGATGTAGTCCGGCGGCATGGCGGCGAAGGTGACCAAGCGGCCGCCCTCGCGGGCCGCGAAGGCGGCGGCCTGCGCCGCGTCGGCGAACGGGACCGCCTCGCTCGTGTCCATCCCGCCATGGGCCCGGCTGCCGATGACGAAGGCGGCGGTGCGGGCATCGATCCAGATGCCAGGCCCCGGCTGGTCCCAGGCGCGCGCGCGCGCCATGTCGGTGACATAGATCGCGGTGATGTCCTTCGGCTCCTCCGGCAGGAGGGTGAAGGCAAACATGTCGCGCACGGAGGCGAACCAATACGGCCTCGCCCGGCCGCGGACGAAGATTTCGGCTTTCGGGCCAGGATGCTCGCCGATCCCCATGCCGCAGAACTCGGCCACCGCGTCGGGCGGGATGTCCTGCGCCGACGGCCGCTTCTCCGCTGCCGGGCCGCAGCCGGCGGCGAGCAGCGGGACCAGCAGCAGAACGGCCAGGCCCCGGCGCATCAGACCTGCCTCCGCGCGAAAACGGCGACCGAGGCGGCCAGCGGGGCCACCACCCAGAGCCCGATGGCGCCGAGCAGGGTCGATGGCGCGACCGCCAGATGGCCGGCGAGGCCGGCGAGGCCGGCGAACTGCCCGACCTCCGGCAGGCCGGTGAGATTCAGCAGCCGATAGGCGTCGGTCGGGTTCGCCACCAGCAGCGCCTGCACCAGCGGGGCCCGCAGACTATGCCCCTGATCGGCCACGAGCAGACCGAGCAGCGCCATGTCGTAGAGCAGCACGGATACGAGCCATACGCCGAGCGCGATGCCGGCGGCGGTGCGGGGGTCGCGCGCCAGCGCGCTGACGAGGGTGCCGGTGGCGACGAAGGCGGCGCCGAGCAGGACGCTGGTCCCGATCAAGGTGCCGAAGGCCGCGACCGCCGCCGCGTCGTCGGTCGAGCCGAGCCAGAGCGTCAGCCCGGCCGCGCCATACGCCGCCGCGGTGGCGAGACCGAGCATGACGACATGACCGGCGAACTTGCCGATCACCACCTGCCAGCGGGCCAGCGGGTAGGACAGCAGCAGCACCATCGTGCCGCGATCGAGCTCGCCGGCGATGGTGTCGTGGGTCAGCACCAGCGCGATCAGCGGCACCAGGAAAATCGTCAGGCTGGAGAGGCTGACGACGGTCACGGCGAGCCGGCTGGCGCCGATATTGCCGGTCGGCGCGCTGCCGAGCAGGGCGAGCGTCAGGGCGAGCCCGGCGAGCAGCGATGCGGTGGCGAGGACGCGGCGATTGCGCAGCCCCTCGCGAATTTCGCGCCAGGCGATGATGGCGATTGGCGTCATTGCGTCCGCTCCGCATCCCGGCGCAGCAGGCCGGCATAGATGTCATCGAGGCTGGCGTGCAGCAGCTCGATGTCGGCGACCGGATCCGGGCCGTCGAGGACAGCGCGCAGACGCTCAATCTTCTCCGCCGCCGGGCAGATGATTTCGAGCCGCCGCCCGGCGCGAACCGTCACGCCGCTCACCGCCTCGCCCGCGTAGGCCGGAACCGGCTGCGTCGCGGCCAGGCGAACCAGGATGCGGACGGGATCACCGGCCATCCGGCGCAGGTCGGCCAGAGTTCCATCCGCCACCTTGCGCCCCTGGCGGAGAACGACGACGCGGTCGGCGCGGTGCTCGAGTTCGGCGAGGGCGTGCGACGAGAGCAGGATTCCGACCCCGTCGGCCGCCAGCGCGTCGAGAATGGCGTAGAAGCCCTGCCGCAATTCGGGATCGAGCCCGGTGGTCGGCTCGTCGAGCAGAAGCAGCCGCGGCCGGCCGATGAGCGCCTGGGCCAGGCCGAGGCGCTGGCGCATGCCTTTCGAATAGCCGCCCACCCGCTGGCCGGCGGCAGGGGCGAGGCCGACACGCGCCAGAAGATCGCGGTTGGCGGCGACGGGCGCACCCTTCAGCCTGGCGTAGAAGGCGAGGAGTTCGGCGCCGGTCATGTTCGGATGAAAGACGATGGTCTCGGGAAGAAACCCGATCGCCCGGCGGGCCTCGGCGGCACCGGGGCGCGACGGATCGTGGCCGAGCACGGCGATGCGTCCCGAATCGGGGCGGATCAGGCCGAGCAGCAGCTTGATCAGCGTCGATTTGCCGGCGCCGTTGTGGCCGACGAGCGCCAGGATCTCGCCGGCGCCGAGCGTGATGTCGAGCGAAGCGAGCGCATCGCGGCCGGCATAGCGCTTGCTCACCCCCTCGGCCTGGACGAGCGGCGCGGTCACCGGTCCGCGCCTTCCAGCCGCTGCAGCGCGGCGACCGGGGGCGGGCGCATCAGTGGCGCGCTGTCGATCACCCCGCCGGGATGGAGGTTGGGGAACTGCGCCTGTGCCCAGCGCAGCAGCTGCACCGCGGGACTGTTCAGCAGCAGCTTGGCGAGCGGGTAGCGCCAGACGACCTGGTCGGTGAGGTCGTTCGGACGGTAGGCGGAATCGGCGATGCCATCGCCGTCGAGGTCGAAGGCGGGATTGTCGCTCCAGAAATTGCCGCGTCCCTGCCACGACCACTCGAGGTTCCGGGTGCCGACATACATCACCTGCGTGCGGTTGCCGATGAAGGCGTTGCCGGCGATGACGTTGCGCTCGGATCCGGCGGTGAAGTGGATGCCGATCTGGCAGCCTTCGAACGCATTGCCGACGATCCGGTTCTTGTTGGCGTTGTAGATGAACACGCATTTCTCGCCGCCATGGATGACGGCATTGCCGGTGATCTCGGACCCGTTGGCGTAGTTGAACAGGAACCCATGGTCGCGGTCGCCATCGGAGCGATTGTCGCGGATGGCGATATGGTCGGAAAACATGATCACGTAGCCGGCATGATTGCCGGTGGAGACGTTGCCGCTGACCTCGCTGTCGTTGGTGTACATGTAGTGCACGGCGAAGCGGACACCGTGCAGCCGGTTGTCGCGGAAGATGTCGTGCCGGCTCGCATTGGAGAAGATGCCGTCGCGCCCGCCGCTGATATCGTTGCCGATCACCTGCGCGCCGGGCGCGTTCCATACATAGACGCCGTTGCCGCTGTCATTGAGATTGGGTGCGGTCCAGCCGCGGATGCGGTTGCCGCGGACCGTGGTGTCCGGCGCGCCGTGGACATAGACGCCGACGAGACAGTCGGTGATGCTGTTGCCCTCGACGATGGCGCCAGCCGCTTCGGCTTCGAGGAATACCCCCGCGTCCATGGTTTCAGCGCTCCGCCCGGAATTGCGGATGGTGAGGCCGCGGAGCGCAACGCCCGCAACCATGACGTCGACGGTGCGGCCACGGCCCTGGCCGTCGATGATGGCCCCTGGCGCGCCGCGCAGCGCCACCGGGCGGGTGATGCGCACCGGGCCGGCATAGACGCCGGGGGCGAGCAGGATCTCGTCTCCGGGAGCGGCGGCGGCGAGGGCAGCGGACAAGCCGACGCCCTCGCCAACCTCGATCCGCGCCGCGAGCGCCGGGGCGGTGACGAACGCCCCGGCGAGCGCGAGCAGCGCCGCACGCCAGCCCGCGCCCGGGGCGCCGCGACCCATCACGTATGCCTGGGCTCGACGATCATCCGCCCCGACATCTCCATGTGGAGTGCGTGGCAGAACCATTGGCAATAATACCAGTGCACGCCAGGCCGGTCGGCGATGAAGGTCACCGAGGCGGTTTCGAGCGGTGAGATCTCCATCGCGATGCCATGGCGGATCATGGTGAAGCCATGGGTGACGTCCTCGATGTCGTCCATGTTGGTGATGGTGACGGTGACCTCGTCACCCTGCTTGACGGTGAACTTGTCGAGGCTGAATTTTGGCGCGTTGGAGTGCATGTAGACGCGCACCTTGTTGCCGTCGCGGATGACGTGCGCGGCTTCCTCGAGCTTGACGCCGTCCGCGGCGGCCTGTTTGCGGATGTCGTCCCACATCGGGTCGTCGCGCTTCCACACGATCGATGGTTTCAGCTTCGAGCGATGGACGATGCAGATGTCGTGCGGCTCGGCGAAGCTCGGGCCGTCATGCACGAGCTGCATCTTGTCGCCGGCGATATCGATCAGCTGGTCGTTTTCCGGATGCAGCGGGCCCACGCGCAGGAACCGGTCCTTCGAGAATTTATTGAGCGACATGAGCCACTTGCCGTCGGCCTCCTTGGTCTCGCCCATCGAGGTGTGGTTGTGGCCGGGCTGGTAGTGGACATCGATCTTCTGCAGGATCGGGCTCACCTTCTCGCCTTTGAAGGCGCGCCGCGCGAGATCGATGTTCCATTTCACCACCTGGCTGTCGATGAACAGCGTGGTGAACGCATTGCCCTTGCCGTCATAGGCGGTGTGCAGCGGGCCGAGGCCGAGCTCCGGTTCGGCGACCACGGCGTCGCGCGGCTTGGCCTTGCCGTCGAAGACATCATCGAGCAGGCGCACGTCGATCACCGTCACCGTCGGCGAGAGCTTGCCCGCGGCGACGATATGGATACCGTCGGGCGCCGCGTTGCAGCCGTGTGGATTGTTCGGCACCGGAATATAACTTGTATAGCGCGAGCCGTGGCGGCCATCGACCACCGGCACGCCGCCGATCGTCTTGTAGTCGCCCTTCTTGACCGCCTCCTCGATGCGCTTGATGTTGAACACGACCACCCAGTCCTCGTCGGCCGCGGTCATGTCCTCCAGAACGAAGCCCTTCTCGGAATTGTAGCACGTCGAGAAGGCGTATTTGCCTTGGTAGTCGCAGTCCGTGTTGTCGAGATTGCCATCGACCAGAACCTGCCAGGCGACCTTCATCGTATCGCCGTCGATCGCGGTGTAGACGGACCAGTATTTCGTCTTGTCGTCGTCCAGCACGCTGCCGTCGTTGGGAATGGGGATGATGTGCTCGCTGTTGGCGAACACATAGCCGGTGCGCGGATAGCGCTGCGGCCGCAGGCCGTGGATGTCCGAGGCGTTCGGGATCTCGATGATCTTGTCGCACTTCATTACGTCGCAGCGAATGCGGGCGACGCGGCAGTTGGCCTTGTCGTTGATGAAGATGTAGCGCCCGTCATAGGTGCCGTCGGTGAACGACATGTGCGGGTGGTGGGCGTCGCCGTTGATGAAGGTGCCGCCGCGGGATTCGAGGAATTTGCGGGTCTCGGGCAGCAGCCCCTCGGTGAGGATCTTGCGGCTCTCGTTGGTCAGGCCCCAGCCGGTGGCGCTGTCGCGGTTGAAGACCGGGATGCGCATGAATTCGCGCATCGACGGGATGCCGAAAATGCGCACTTCGCCGGTCTGGCCGCTGCTGTTGAAGCCGTAATATTCGTCGAGATCGCCCGGGCGCACCTCATGGCTCGGGGTGCCGGTCGCCGCCGTGGCGCGGCGTCCGAAACCGGTGAGCGCGGTGCCGGAGAGCGCGCCGACCACGCCGGCGGCGCCAGCGAGACGCGCGGTGGTTCCGAGCAGGCCGCGACGGCCGAGCGCGGCGTCCTCGTCGGGCGTGGGCCGTGCGTCCGGGGCGGTGGTGTCGTCGGGCGGGATCATGGGCAAGCTCCTTATAGAAGATGTGCCGGTGATGCAGCTTTAATCCGACACCGATGCGCTGGTCTTGATCTGCATCAATGGCGGCCCTGATTTCGGCGGCGCACCGGTCACGGCGGCGCGGCGCTCGGCCTTGAGCCGGCGCTGGATCATGACCGGGCAAGCATAGTCATCATAATATAGTACCTGGCAGTTCAGGCACTGGATGCATTCGTTCGGATTGATGTGGCCTTCGGGATGGATCGCCTGCACCGGGCATTCGTTGGCGCAGCGCTGGCACGGATTGCCGCACTCGCGATAGCGCTTGAGCCAATCGAACATGCGCAGCCGCGCCGGAATGGCGAGCGCGGCGCCGAGCGGGCAGAGATAGCGGCAGAAGAAACGCTCGACGAACACGCCGCCGGCGAGCAGCGTTCCGGCATAGAGCACGAACGGCCAGGAGCGCACGAAATCGAGAATGATCGCGGTCTTGAATGGCTCGATTTCGGAATATTCCTCGCTGAGCGATAGATCGTAGAGCGACAATCCGAACAGAAGGAGAAAGATCACGTATTTGATCGGCCACAGACGCTGATGCAGGCCGAAAGGCACGCGCAGCTGCGGGATGCGCAGCCGCTTGGCCACCGCGGCGATCAGTTCTTGCAGCGCCCCGAACGGGCAGAGCCAGCCGCAGAACGCGCCCCGCGCCCAGAACAGCATGGCGCTGGCAATGGCGAACCAGAGAATGAAAATCAGCGGATCCATCAGGAAGGTTTCCCAACGGAAATCCGTGCGCAGCGCGTTCACGAAGGCGTGGATATTCACCACCGAGACCTGCGCATGCGCATACCAGCCCATCCAGAACAGCGTGAAGGTGAGGAACCCGAACCGGAGGCGGCGATAGAGTCGCGGCCGGCGGACGAGCGCGTCCTGGAAGAAGAAGATCGCGGTGAGGGCCAGCAGGGCGACGCCAAGGATGACGACCTGGGACAGCTTCGCCCGCCAGATTTTCATCCATAGCGGCGTCGCGGACGGTGCTGGCGGATGCGCCGCCGGCGGTGGCAGCGGTGCGGGCTTTTCCGTCTGCGGGGCCGCTGGCGGCTCGGGCGTCACCAGGCGGGAATATTTGGCCGGCAGCGTGTATGAGAGGTCGAACGTCAGGAACGCCTTTTCCCGCGGCCCGGTGGCGCGCTGAACGAGCAATGTCAGCCGCCATGCCGCGGCCGGGTCGAAGCCGCTGTCCGGCTTGACCAGAAACAGCCCGATTTCGGGCAGATCCGGTGCCCCGGCGGCGTGGATCGCGCCGAGCCGCTCGTAGTCGCGATCATGGAACCGGATCAGCCGATCGCCCTGGACCAGTTCGAAACGGTCGAAGATGCCGCCGCGCACATAGCCCGATCCTTTGAAGGAATAGCGTCCCTCGCCGGCGACGAGGATCGCCTGCTGGCCGGGCGCGAGTTCCTCGGCCAGCCGCTTGAACCCGTCCTCGCCGAGCAGGCTGCGGCCGATCGCCGGGACACTGACGACGGCGGCGTAGAGGGTGACGAAACTGTCGGAGTCCGGCCCCGGCTCGGGCGCGTCGGCCGCGTGCGGCGTGGGTGAGCGCGCGAAGGCGGCGTTGATCTCGCCGACCGAAAGCGCCAATCGGCGCACCGAACCGTCGCCAAGCAACGCCGTCCAGTTTTCCACCTCGCCCTTGGACGGGTCGATGACCGCGCGCGCTGCCGGCGGCGCCGGCTTCGCCGCCGCGGCGCTGCCGAGGGCGCGGGACTGCGCGATGCGGATCGCCGAGCGGGTGAGACTGTCGCCGATCACCATGGTGGTGACGGTCGCGCCGCTGATGATGTCGGCGGGCGGACCGTTGACGACGGGGCCGGGTGTCTGGTCGAACTTCAGACCGACATAGGTGCGGATGAAGCCGATGAGCTTGGCCGCCGGAATGCCGATGAGCACGATGGGCTCGTGATGGTCGACCAGTTTCGCGCCGACGATGCGGCCCTCGAGGTCGATGCCGACGAGGATGCGGATCGGCTTGCCCGAATAGCCGGTGGAATCGACCACGTCCGAGTTGAGATAGACATAGCCGAGCGGCTGGTGGCCCTTGTAGGCGGCAACCGCCGGCGGGGTGCCCTCGGGCGGGCCGAAATTGTCCGCATCAGGGAAAATCTCCTCCGGCGTCACCTGCCGGAGATAATCCTGAACATGCGCGCCCGTGTCTGCCTCGGCCAGGCGCCCGGCCGAGGCGATGAGCATCAATGCCAGCAGGCCCAGAATGCCGGCGCGCGCCGCGCGCCACGGGCCCCGGTCCGCCGGCGTTCGCTTCCATGACCGAGGCCGGATGAAGCCGGTGAATGGCATGCGCATTCCCCTTGCTGCCTGGGCGCGCAGGATGCGGCTATCAAATAGGTATGCAAGATAGTAGTTTTGCGGAGGTGTCATGCCGACCGGCCGCGGCCTGCAGCGGGGCGCGGGCGGCACCGGAGGCCTCGGCGGAGGAGCCGGCCGATGACGGATGCGTCGATCGCCTATCCGAGGCCCGTCGGCTCGGCGGCCGAGCTGTTCGCATTGGCGATGGGCATGGAGGAGGAGGCGGCGCGGCGCTACGCGGCCCTGGCCGCGCGCATGGAGGCTGCCGGGGAGGCGCGGCTGGCCGTCGTGTTCGGCTCCCTTGCCCGCATGGAGCTGGGCCACGCCACACAGGTGGTGGAGCGCGCGCGCGCTGCGATCGGCGCGGTTCCGATCGCCTCGGCGGTGGCCTGGGAGCTGCCGGTCGGCTTCGATGACGAAGCGGCGCGCTCGGCGACGCTGACGCCGTACCGGGCCCTGGCGATCGCCGTCCGCAACGAGGAGCGGAGTTTCGCCTTCTTCTCCTACCTGGCGGCGACCGCCCCCGATGACGCGGTCCGCTCACTCGCCGAGGATTTCGCGCGGGAGGAGCTGGACCATGCGGCGCTGCTGCGCCGGGAGCGGCGGCTGGCGTGGCGGGAAACGCCGCGGGACCGCGCGCCGCCGCCGGACAGCGTGACGGCGCTGCTGAAGGAGGCGGAAACCTCCGAGCGTGGCGCCGCGGCTTCCCATCGTGCGCTTGCCGCCAGGCTGCAAGCGCGCGGCGAGGCGGTCGCGGCGGAGGCGTTCGCTGCTGCCGCCGCCGCCGAGACCGCGCTCGCGAACGATCTTGCAGCCCGGCTGCCATCCGCCGCGTCCGGCCGCACTCCGCAGCTGCCGCCGGCGATGTCCGCGCGGGACGGGCTGCGTCTGCTGGAAGCCGCCTTCGACCGCTACAGCGACATCGTCGACCATGCGCGCGACGAAGCGGTGATGCGCGAGGCGCAGGCGCTGGCAGAGCGCGCCCTGACCCGCCTGGCCCACGCGCACGGCACCGTGCCGGCCGCAGCGGGGCCGGAAAGCCCGGTTCCGCGGCCGGGCTGAAACCCGATGGGGGGTTCAGTCGCTCAGGTGTGCGTCGGGATGAAAATGCGCGTAGATCCGGCGCGCGATCTCGCGGCTGATGCCCGGTGCCGCTTCGAGGTCCGCGAGCCCGGCCTGGCGCACGCCGCGCGCCGAGCCGAAATGGTTCAGCAGCGCGCGCCGCCGCGCCGCGCCGATGCCGGCGATGCTGTCCAGTTCGCTCTCGGTGAGGGCGCGCGCGCGGCCGCTGCGGTGGGTGCTGATGGCGAACCGGTGCGCCTCGTCGCGCAGCCGCTGCAGGTAGTAGAGCAGCGGGTCGCGCGGCGGCAGCTGCAGCGGCGGGCGGCCGGCGGTGTGCAGCCACTCGCGTCCGGCGTCGCGGTCCGGGCCCTTGGCGATGGCGACGATGGGGACATCCTCGATGCCGAGTTCGGCGAGCGCTCCCCGCGCGGCAGAGAGCTGGCCGGCGCCGCCGTCGATCAGCACGAGCTCGGGCCAGGCGGCGTCCTCGCCCCGCTCGGAGCGCTCGCGGAGCGCGCGGGCGAAGCGGCGCGATAGCATCTCGCGCATCATGGCGAAGTCATCGCCCGGGGTGACGGGGCCGCGGATGGCGAACTTGCGATAGGCGTTGCGCACGAACCCCTCGGGCCCGGCAACGATCATCGCGCCATAGGCATTCGTGCCCATGATGTGGCTGTTGTCGTAGACCTCGATGCGCTGGGGCGGCGCCGGCAGCGCGAACAGACGCGCCAGCGCCTCGAGCTGCTGGCGCTGGCCCGCGGCCTCGGCCAGCCGGCGCTCGAGCGCCTCGCGGGCGTTGATCTCGGCGTGCGCGACCACGGCCTGTTTCTCGCCACGCTGCGGCACGGAGAGCCGCACCTTGCGCCCGGCCTTGAGCGAGAGCGCCTCGGCGATCAGCGCCTGCTCCGGCAGGGCGTGGTTCAGCAGCAAGAGCGGCGGCGGCGGCTTGTCATCGTAGAACTGCGCGACGAACGCCGCCAGCACCTCCGCGGCCTCGGCACTCGCCGCGTGGGTCGGGAAATGCGCGCGGTTGCCGTTGTTGCGCCCGCCGCGGATGAAGAACACCTGCACGCAGCTCTGCCCGGCGATCTGCCAGACGGCGAGGACGTCGGCATCCTGCACGCTCGCCGGATTGACCACGCCGCTAGCCTGAACATGGGTCAGGCCGCGGATCCGGTCGCGCAGCCGCGCGGCGCGCTCGAACTCCAGCGCCGCGGCCGCGGCTTCCATCTCGGCCGCGAGATCACGCTGCAGCGCGGCGCCGCGGCCGGTGAGAAAGGTTTTCGCCTGGTCCACCAGGGCGGCGTAGTCCGCTTCGCTGATGCGCCCGACACAGGGCGCCGAGCAGCGGCGGATCTGATAGAGCAGGCACGGACGCGCGCGGCTGGCGAAGACCGTATCGGCGCAGGAGCGCAGCAGGAACAGGCGCTGCATCGCCGTCACCGTCTGGTTCACCGCCCAGGCCGAGGCGAAGGGACCGAAATAGCTGCCCTTGCGCACCCGCGCGCCGCGGTGCTTCGCGATCTGCGGGAAAGGGTGATCCTCCGTGAGCAGGAGCCACGGGTAGGACTTATCGTCGCGCAGGACGATGTTGTAACGCGGCGCGAGGCGCTTGATCAGGTTCGCCTCGAGCAGCAGCGCCTCGGCCTCGGTGTGGGTGGTGATGATTTCCACGGTCGCCGTCGCGGCGACCATGCGGCGGAGGCGCTCGGGCAGGCGGGCCGGCTGGGTGTAGGCGGCGAGGCGCTTCTTGAGCACGCTGGCCTTGCCGACATAGAGCGCCTCGCCGCGCGGCCCCAGCATGCGATAGACCCCCGGGGCGGCGGGCGCGGTGGCGAGCGCAGCCTCGATCACGCTGGCCCCGCGCGCCGGCGGCGTGTCCTCTGGTGTGGCGTCGGGGTCGGATACACTCATAGCGGAGGGGCCGGATGCACGATGCGCGTCACGCTCCCGCGCCGCCATGCCCGCCCGATGGGCGGGCGCCGGCTGCGCGAACCATGATGATCCACCAAACCTGTGGATAAGTTTGTGGGGAGTTTGCGCATCGAGGCGTGAAAGTCCAGGGAACCGGCGGCTTCGGCGGGGCTGCCCAAGATTCGCGCATTGGTATCAACTCATTGATCTATAGAGATATTAGATTGCGAGTCGGAAACGGTTTGCAGCATCATTCGCCATCATTCTGTAACTCTTGAGGCTTCTCCGGTGACGTGGACAAGCGGCACCCACTGACTCGATCCTAGGGACGATGTCGTGATCGCCGGTTTTCGGAGCGTTCACGCCGGACTCGCGCGCGATTGTCGAATTCATAGAGTTTATCGACAAAATTCGAGATTCTATCAAGCCGTTCCTGAGTCAATGGCTTGGCGGGGCAGGAAGCGGCCGGTGCCGGGGCGGGCCAGAACCTCCGCGCCGTCCCAGATCTGGGTTCCGCGCAGGAACGTCGCCGCCACGCGGGCGCGCATGGCGCGGCCGTGGAAGGCGGAGTGGCGCAGCGGCGCGCGATCCTCGATGCGCGCCTGATCGAACACGAACTGGCCGCGCTCCAGGACCAGCACATCGCAATCAGCCCCGATCGCGAGGCTGCCCTTGCGCGGAAAGAGCCCGTGGAACGTCGCGCTGCGCTCGGCGGCGTAGAGGGCCATCAGGTTCGCCGCCAAGCCGCGCTCGGCGAGCAGAGTGTAGAACAGCGGCGCGAAGCTTTGCAGCCCGGTGAGACCGGCGCGGCAGGCAAAAATGTCGGCCCGCGTCTTCTCCTCGATCGGCCAGGGCGAGTGATCGGTGGAGACATAGGCGATCTCGCCGGCGAGCAGCGCCGTCCAGAGGCCTTCGACCTCCGCCGCGGTGCGGAACGGCGGGTTGCACTTGCCGAGCCCGCCCAGGCGCACGAGGTCGGCCTCGGTCATGCAGAGATAATGGATGCAGGTCTCGCCGCTCGCCCGCCCGCCCATGCCGCGATAGAGCCGCGCCAGTTCGAAGCCGCGCGGCAGCGAGGAGTGCGCGATGTGAACCTGCGCGCCGGTGCTCAGCCCGATCTCGAACATCTGCAGGTCCGCGAGCGTTTCCGAAACGGGCGGCCGGGTGCGGCAATGCATGATCGCGGCGGTCTCGCGGGCGGCGTTGGCCTGTTGCACGAGCCGGTCGACCAGTTCCTGATCTTCGTTGTGCAGCGCAATAGGGAGTCCGGTTTGCGCGATTTCGGTGAAGGCTGCGAGCATCCTTGCCGGGTCGATGCGCGGGAAGCGGACCGGGTCGTATTCATACGTGGAGAGTTTGAACGCTGTTATGCCGGCGGCGGCGAGCTCGGCGATGGCACCGAGACCGCCGGCCTTCGGGATGGTGCCATAGAGCGCGACGTCGACATGCGCGGTCCGTTCGACCCAGCCGATCTTCTCGGCGAGGATCGCCGTGTCGGTGACAGGGCGCGGCACGTCGTAGGGCATGTCGACGCAGGTCGTGATCCCGCCGGCCGCGGCGCTGCGGGTCGATCCCTCGATCCCGGCAAACCCGATCGCCGAGCCCGTGTGCATGTGTCCGTCAACCAGGCCGGGCAGAATGAGGCAGCCGGGATAGTCGAAATGCGCCGATGCCGCGGGCGGCGGACCGGCGCCGAGGGCCGCGACCCGACCCCCGCGCGCGGCGACGTAGCCCGACGGAATGGTCTGCGTCGCAGTGACGATGTCTCCACTTATGACGATGTCGAAAGGCTGGGCCACCGCTGCGTTTTCCCTGCCTGTCGCCGGATGATGCCGCGGGAGTCTGCCATTGTGGCTTGCTGTTCTGCAAGCGGCACCTTACCAAGACCGCTTCCGGCGTCGCGCGCGGCGTCGCCGGCACCGCAACAGGTGAGGAACAAGGCATGCAGATGCACGATGTGAAGGTCTATCCCTCGAAATCCGCCCTGAGGCGCGAGGACCAGCTGGCGTGGAAAATCGCCGCCGTCGCCGCCGACAAGGTCGCGGTCGACCGGGACGTTTCGGAGATGGTCATCAACCGGATCATCGACAATGCCGCCGTGGCGATCGCGGCGATCAATCGCGGCCCGGTCACCACGGCCCGCGACATGGCGCTCGCGCATCCGCGCCGCGGCGGTGGCGCCGCGGTGTTCGGTGCCCCGCCCTCGCGCCGGGTGAGCCCGGAGTGGGCCGCCTGGGCGAACGGCACGGCGGTGCGCGAACTCGATATGCACGATACCTTCCTCGCCGCCGACTATTCCCATCCCGGCGACAATATCCCGCCGATCCTCGCGGTGGCGCAGACGCTCGAACGGTCCGGCCGCGACCTGATCCGCGCCATCGCCACCGGCTACGAGATCCAGATCGACCTCGTCCGCGCCATCTGCCTGCACGAGCACAAGATCGACCATATCGCCCATCTCTGCCCGGCGCAGGCCGCCGGGATCGGCACGCTGCTGCGCCTGCCGGTCGAGACCATCTATCAGGCGGTGCAGCAGGCGGTGCATGTCAGCTTCACCACGCGCCAGTCGCGCAAGGGCGAGATCAGCTCGTGGAAGGCCTTTGCTCCGGCGCATTCCGGCAAGCTCGCGGTCGAGGCGGTCGATCGCGCGATGCGCGGCGAGGGCGCGCCGAGCCCGATCTATGAAGGTGAGGATTCGGTCATTGCCTGGATGCTCGATGGTCCGAAGGCGCTGTACCACGTGCCGCTGCCCGCGCCCGGCGAGTCCAAGCGCGCTATCCTGGACAGCTTCACCAAGGAGCACAGCGCCGAGTACCAGGCGCAGGCGCTGATCGATCTCGCCTTCCGCCTGCGCGAGCGCATCGCCGACACCGGTGCGGTCGAGCGCATCGTCCTCCATACCTCGCACCATACCCACAACGTCATCGGCACCGGCGCCAACGACCCGCAGAAGATGGACCCGGACGCCAGCCGCGAGACGCTGGACCACTCGATCATGTACATCTTCGCCGTCGCGCTGCAGGACGGCCGCTGGCACCACGTCGACAGCTACAGCTCCCGCCGCGCGCACCGGCCGGACACGGTGGCGCTGTGGCACAAGATCGAGACCCGCGAGGACGCGGAGTGGACGCGGCGGTATCACACGAGCGATCCGGCCGAGAAGGCCTTCGGCGCCCGCGTCGAGATCTTCCTCGCCGACGGCACCCGGATCGAGGACGAGATGGCGGTGGCCAACGCCCACCCGCTCGGCGCGCGGCCATTCGTTCGTGACGACTACATCCGCAAGTTCACCACGCTGACGGATGGCGTGCTGTCCGCCCGCGAGTCCAACCGCTTCCTCGATGCGGTGCAGAACCTGCCGCGGCTGAAGGCGGGCGAACTCGATGCCGTTAACGCCGCATTGCCGGCCGGACGTCTTGCAGTCGGCAAGCCGGGACTTTTCTGATCGGCGACACGCCGCGCCGTGGCGGCGCGAACACGCAGCTGCGACCGTGTCAGCGGTCGCGCTGCGGAATTCGCATGGCGTGATTGCTTTTTGTTGACATTCCTGCGGCAGAAGTGGAAGAGCGAATCCAGCGTGGGTGCGCGCACGATTCGCGATGCGTACCCGGCGCTCGGTACGGCGCTGAAGAATGATCGCCGGAGTGCAGCGGGCGCGGTGGCGCCGGCAGACAGAGCAGGAATGAAGGCAAGACACGTGGCAGACGTCGAAGCCTGGCAGGGGATGGATGTGTCGGTGGGCACGCCGTCCGGCATCGCCAGCCGGCGTCCCGGGGCTGCGCCGCGTACTCGGGTGCCCAATTCCTGCCTTGGTGTCGGCGCAGCGTGGTGACCGCAACGTCACGACAAGCCGTGCTGCTCTGCTGGCCGAAGCCGCGAAGGCGCGGCGTCGCTGCTGCGGGCGCCGGCGCGGTGCGGGATCGGCCGTGCCGCTCGCAGCCCTGACGCCAGAGGGGCGCGAAGCGTTGTCCGATGAACTCAGGAGAGGAGTCCTCGACATGAGTAGCGACGAGACCAACACGGAACAGCCGCGCGCGCAGGCGCTCGCGGTCCGTGCGCCGACCCGGCGGGGTGGCGCGAAGCGAACCGCGCGCCCGGCAACGGCGCGCGCGACGACGAAGCGGGCGAGCGGAACGCGCAAGGCCGCGGCCAAGCCGGCGGCCCGCAAGGCGGCGACGAAGACGGCGACGACGAAGAAAGCGACGACGAAGAAAGCGACCGCGAAGAAGGCGACGGCGAAGAAGCCGGCGGCCAGGACCGCGAGAGCGGCGACGAAGAAGCCGGCGACGCGCCGGGTTGCGGCCAAGACCGCGGCCGGTGGCACGCGCCGCACCGCGAAGACCGCGGCGAAGCCGGGGCGCCGGGCCACGGCGGCAAAAACCACCCGCCGCACGGCAGCAGCCAAGACAACGCGTCGGGCCGCACCGAAAACCGGCACACGCGCCGCTGCCAAGCCTGCGGTGCGCAAGCCTGCAGTGCGCAAGGCGACCCGCAAGACCGCGACCCGCGCCGCGGCGGCGCCGAAGGCCGCGACACGGACCGCTGCGAAGCGTGCGCCGGCAGCGAAGGCACCCGTAGCGAAGCGCGCGACCACACGCCGGGCTGCCGCGACCACGGCTGCCGCGCCGGCCGTGGCGCGGCGCCCCGCCACCCGTCGCGTCAAGGACGCGGGCGAGATGGCGGCGAAGCCGGCGGTGCGTCGTGCGCGCAAGCCGAAGGTCAGCGAGCCGGCGTCGACGCCCGTGTCGATGGAAACGACGCCGTCCAACGAGACCGCAGAGTAACGCTCACCGCCTCGCATCCTGATGAACCCAACTCCCGGCGGGGGTTGGGTTCATCGTTCAGCCGAAGGTCGCGAGCAGATCGTTCACCTGCTCCGCCGTCAGCGTGCGCGCCTCGAACCGGCGCAGCAGCAGCGCGAGCTTGGCGGCTTCCTCCAGCTCCTCCGCGGCATACACGGCATCCGTCAGCGTCCGCGCCGAGACCACCGGGCCGTGATTGGCAAGCAGCACCGCACGCGCCTCGCGCGCCGCGGCGGTGATGGCGGGCTCCATCGCCGGATCGCCAGGGCGGTAATAGGCGACCAGCGGCAGAAAGCGTCCGATGCGCATGACGAAATAGGGGGTCAGCGGCGGGATCGGGTTGGCAGCCCCCGAGCCGGCGAGGCACGCGATCGCGGTCGCCATGGTGGAGTGAAGATGCACCACCGCGCCGGCGTCCGCGCGCGCGGTGTAGAACGCCCTGTGCATGAACACCTCCTTCGAGGGCGCATCGCCGCCGATGTGGCGATACGCGGCATCGAGGCGCGCGATGCGGGCGGGATCGAGCCGGCCGAGGCAGGAGTTGGTCGGCGTGATCAGATAGCCGTCGTCGAGGCGAACGCTGATATTGCCGGCGCTGCCGACCGAAAAACCGCGCGCGAACAGGCTTGCGCCGAGCTCGACGAGCTGCTGACGCAGGGCGGCTTCGTCCATGGGAACCTCGTGGGGAAGGCGCCGCTCAGGGCGCGACGCGGGTTGCGAAGGCTTTGAGGAAGAAGTCCGGCGCACCGAAATTGCCGCTCTTGAGCGCCAGGAGCAGCGGCGGGCCGCTGCCTTCCGCGCGCGTCCATGGCACGCCGGGATCGATCTCCGCGCCGATGCGCAGGCGACGGACGCCGAGTTGCGCCACCGTCGCGCCCGAAGTTTCGCCACCGGCGACGACGAGCCGGCGCACGCCGCTTGCCACGAGCCCCTCGGCGATCGCGGCCAGGGCCGTCTCGACCAGCGCGCCCGCCGCCTCACGGCCAAGCTTCGCCTGCAATGCCGCGACGCGGTCCGGCGGGGCCGATGCGGCGATGACGATCGGCGCTGCGCCGAGGCGTGACTCCGCCCACGCGAGGGCCTGCGCCGTCAACGCGGCCGCATCCGGCAGCGCCAGCGGATCCAGTTCGAGGGTCGGGACCCGTTCGCGCGCGGTGGCAATCTGCAGCAGCGTGGCGCGCGAGCACGACCCGGCGAGCACGGCCGCATGCCCGGCGACGTCGTCGAGCGCACCGGGATCCGGGTTGGGTGCGAGCAGCCCGGCGCGGCGGAAATTCTCCGGCAGCCCCATCGCCACGCCGGAGCCGCCGGTGATCACGGCGTGGGCCGCCGCCGCCTCGCCGATGGCGAAGAGATGCGCCTCGTTCAGCGCGTCGACGATGGCGTAGCGCCGGCCCTGTTCCTTCAGCATCGTCATGGCGCGGCGGATCGCGCCGGCCCCCTGCTCCACCGTCGCGTAGGGGACGAGGCCGACGGTACCGTCGGTCTGATGCGCCAGGACGCGCACCAGATTGGCGTCCTTCATCGGCGTCAGCGGATGGCTCTCCATGCCGCTCTCATTGAGCAGCGCGCCGCCAACGAAGAGATGACCCTGATAGACGGAACGCCCGTTGGCCGGGAAGGCGGGGCAGGCCAGCGCGAAGCCGGAGGCCGTGGCGGCGATCAGCGCGTCGGCCACGGGGCCGATATTGCCGGCTGGCGTGCTGTCGAAGGTCGAGCAGTATTTGAAGAAGAACTGCCGGCAGCCGGCCCCGCGCAGCCACGCGAGCGCGGCCAAGCTTTCCGCCACCGCCTGCGCCACCGGCGCGGTGCGCGATTTCAGCGCCACCACCACCGCGTCCACCGCGGGGGCGGCATCCGCGGCGCTTGGCACGCCGATGAGTTGCTCGGTGCGCATGCCGTGCTTGACCAGCATCGAGGCGAGATCGGTCGCGCCGGTGAAATCGTCCGCGATACAGCCGAGCAGGGGCATTGCGTTTCTCCCATTTGCGCGGCGCACTCTCGCGGCAAGCGCCGCGCGCCGCAAGCCCTCCGTCAGGCGAGCGCGGCTGCGAACGCGCGCACCTGTTCGGGCCAGTCCGGCAACGCCGCCCCGGCGTGCCAGGCTGCGTCCGCCATCATCCGGCGCAGCGGCAGATCGAAGATCATGCGCCGCAGGGCCTTGGACAATCCCACATGATCGCCGGGCAGGCAGATCGACGCCGCTTCCGCCGGCAGATCCGCACCGGCGGCGCCGCCTGCGGTGATGGCGACGGGCAGACCGCGCTTCAGCGCCTCGGCGATGGCCATGCCGTAACCCTCCCAGCGCGTGGCCAGCGCGAAAAGATCCGCGCCCTGCCACAGCGTTTCGAGCGCGTCGGCGCCGATCTCGCCGGCCAGGCGCACCTGCGAGGCGAGGCCCAGCTCCGCGATGAGGGCGGCCAGCATGGCGGCGTGCGCGCGATCGCGATCGGCACTGCCGACGATGGTCAGCGTCCAATCGAGGTCGTTGAGCCGCGCCAGCGCGTGCAGCAGCACGTCATGGCCTTTGCGCGGGACGAGCGCACCGACCGACAGAACAGCGCAGCCCGGACCGGCCGATCCGCGGCTGCGCGGCGCCGGCGCCGTTCCGGGCCGGACGACCCGCAGTGCCGCCGCGGGCACTGCGAAGTCAGCGGCGAGCTGCTCGGCCGTGGTGGCACTGGTGGTGATCACGCGCGCCAGGCGCGGCAGCAAAGCCGCCTCGATCGCGCGCAGGCGGGCATGATCCTCCGCCGCCAGCCCGTCTTCGCGCGAGAGCGGATGATGGATCAGCCCGATCGCGCGCCCCGCCAGCGCCTCGCCCAGCGCGGCGAACGCCGGCAGCGCGAGGCCGTCGATCACCGGCAGCACCGAGGCGTCCAGCGCCGACCACGCGGCGGCGGCGGCGCGGGCGTCGTCACCGTCGAGTTCGTTCACGTCGACGTCGTGGCCCAAGGCGCGCAGCCCCGCCACGATCTGCTGGTCGTAGCGATAGCCGCCGGAGATGGTGGCGAACGGTGCCGGCACGAACAGGGCGAGACGCATCAGCCGAGCGGCCCTTCGTAGCTGGCCCACGCCGTCGGACTCTCGCGCAGGCGAAGCCCGAGCCAGACCAGCCGGTGCGCCTGCGGTCCGAGCGCGCCGGCGCGGCACGCCTCCGCCAGGCGCGCGTGCAGGTGCTGGGCGAGGAATTCGGTGGTGGTGTTCTGCCCGGCGAAGACCGGCTCGTCGTCGAGATTGCGGTAGTCGAGCGGCGCCAGGGCGGCGCGCAGGGCCTTCTGCGCCAGCCCGATATCCACCACCAGATTGTCCGCATCCAGCGCGGCGGCGCGGAATTCCGCCTCCACCGCATAGGTGGCGCCATGCAGACGCTGCGCCGGCCCGAACACGGCGCCGCGGAAGCTGTGGGCGATCATCACATGATCGCAGACGGTGACACCGAACATGGCTCTTCCCCGTAGGTGATGACGTGGCACAGTCCGCCGGCCAGCAGCGCTGGCATGGCGGTCGGCAGCGCGTCGAAGCGCGTCGGCGGTTCGAGCAGCGCGTCGAAGACCGGGTCGGCGAGAAGATCGAGCGCGAGCGCAAGTCGCTGCGCCGGGCTGCGGCGACCGCGCATGCGCGTGGCGACGGCGCCGACCTGGCTCGAGACGATCTGCAGGCGCCTGGCGTGGAAATCCTCGCCGAGTGGCAGCCGCGGCGCGGCCGTGCCGAACCAGCTCGCCTCGATGATCCGCGCCTCGAACGCGGCGCATCGCAGCGCGAGGTGAAGCCCCGCTTCGCTGGCGCTGGCATGCACGATGACATCCTGCTCGCCGGGCGCATCGGCCGGCGCGGCGAAGCGGCAGCCGAGCCGTTCGGCCGGCGCGCGGCGGGTGGGCAGGATGTCGCACACGGTGACGACGGTGGCCGGGATGCGCGCGAGCAGTGAAGCCGCCAGCAGGCCAAGGACACCGGCGCCGATGACCAGAATGCGCTCGCCTGGCAGGGGTTGCGCATCCCAGACCAGGTTGAGCGCGGTCTCCATGTTGGCCGCGAGCACCGCGCGCGGCGTCGGCACCGCATCGGGAACGGGCACGCACATCGCCGCTGGTGCGACGAACACGTCCTGATGGGGATGGAGGACGAACACGCGCGCGCCGCTCTCCGTCATGCCGACCGCGCTGTAGCCGTATTTCACCGGCCAGGGAAATTCGCCCTCCATCAGTGGTGCGCGCATCGCCGCATATTGACCCGGTGGCACTGCGCCGCGAAACACCAGCGCCTCGGTGCCGCGGGAAATGCCGCTGGCCAGCGTGCGCACCCGCGCTTCGCAGGGGCCTGCCGGCGCCAGCTCCGCTTCGTGGATCGCACCCTGGGAAGGTCCGATGATCCAGAAGGCGCGCGCTCTCATGGGCCGGCGTGCGGGCGGCAGGATGGCGGGCGGATGCGGTGAAGCGGGATGTCCAGCAGCAGGTCGGCGCCGATCGGGTAGACGGTCCAGTCGAGCCGCAGCCCGTGCGCCGGGCTCGCCGCGGCGGGCAGGGTGAAGGCGGGGATGCCGGCGCCGAGCAGCAGCGGCGCGAGCGTCACGTGCAGCCGGTCCAGCGCGCCGGCGGCGAGAAAGCGCGAGAGCGTGATGCCGCCGCCCTCGACGCACACGCGGCGCAGCCCCTCGGCGGCGAGAAAGGCGAGCGCGTGCGCGAGCGACAGTCCACCCCCGTCGCGCGGCAGGCGTACCACGCGCGCCTTGCCTGGCGCCGGCCGTACCGGGGCGTCCTCGGCGCAGAGCAGCAGCGTCGGCGGTCCGTGATGGAAGACGTGCTGCGTGCCGTCGAGCCGCCGGTCCGTGTCCAGCACCACGCGCGCGGGCGAGGGGCCTTCGACCTCGCGCGTGGTCAGCTGCGGGTCGTCGGCGCGCAGCGTGCCGGCACCGACCAGCACCGCGTCGCACAGCGCGCGCAGCCGGTGGGTGTGCAGAATGTCCTCGCGCCCGCCGATCCAGCGCGAGGCGCCGGAGGCGGTGGCGATGCGCCCGTCGAGACTCTGCGCGATGCGGCCGAGAACGAAGCAGCCGTCGATGGCGGCGGGTGTGGAGAGCAGCGGGGCGAACAGCGGCTGCCGCGCGATCTCGCCGGCGTCACGCGCGAGCACGCGTCGCCATGCGGCCACATCGTTGGCCGGGTCGTGGGCAAGCGGACAGGGCGGCGCAAGTCCCGACACGGTTTCCCCGGATCCCTCCGGGGCCGATGTATCACGCGCGCGCGGAGAGCGCGACCGCAGGAACGGCGGCGCGGGCGCGGGCGCCGCTGGCGAGGTAGCGCGTGCCGGGCGCGGCCACCGCACGCGGCACGGCCCGGGCGATCAGGCCGATGACCCGACTCTGCACCGCGATGGCGTGTTCAAGCAGGCGCTTGTTTTCGGCGACGAGCGCGTCGAGCCGAGAAGAAACGTCATCGGCGGCGCGGCGCTGCGTCGCATCGAGGTGCGCCGGCGCGGTGGCGCGGGCGGCGAGGAACCGGTCCAGCGCCTGCGCCTTGGGTTCGGCGAGCGTCGCCGCGCGGCCGAGATCCAGCGCTTTCAGCGCCGCGTTCTCGGCGGCGAGCGTGTCCGCGAGCGCTACGGCGGCGAGGATCAGCGCGGGGGTCACGGGCGGGCCTCCATCGGGGCTGGAGCTTGACGTGAAAAGGATGAAGCAAGTGTTGCCGCGGCGCCCGCGCCGCCGCCCTGCTTTGCTTCCTGCAGCCGCAGCATTTCCTGCAGCACCGGGCGGGCGATGCCCAGCCCGCCGTGACTCGCGATCATCTTGGACATCTCCGTGATCAGCATGGGTTGCCAGGTCTTCTCGGCGTCGCCGCCGCCGAACAGCGAATGGGAGAGATCGACGGTGTCGAACATCGGCTGCAGCATCTGGCCCAGCGCCATGGCCTCGAAATCCGTCGCGGTCTTTTCCGCCCGCGCGACGGCAGCCGGTGGCAGGCTTGTCGTCGGAACGGCGGGTGCGGGAAGGAGCTGTCCGGCCATCACCGCACCTTCAGTTCGGCCTGCAGCGCCCCGGCCGCCTTGATCGCCTGCAGGATGGTGATCATGTCGCGCGGGCCGACGCCGAGCGAATTCAGGTTGGTGACGAGATCCTGCAGCGTCGTGCCGGCGCCGAGCACCGCCAGCTTGCGGTCCCGCCCATCGTTGATCTGCACGTTGGTGCGCGGCACGACCACCGTCTGGCCGCCGGAGAGTGGGCCGGGCTGGCTCACCTGCGGCGTCTCGGTGACGCGGATGGTGAGGTTGCCCTGCGCGATCGCGACCGTGCTGACGCGCACATTGCTGCCCATGACGATCGTGCCGGTGGCCTCGTCGATGACGACGACCGCCGGCGTGTCCGGCCGCACGGTGAGATCCTCGATCCGCGCCAGCGTGTCCACCGGCTGGCGGCCGGTGAGGTCCACCGTCACCGTGCGCAGGTCGCTCACCGAAGCGGCCCCGTTGCCGAGCACCTGGTTGATGGCCGCGGCGACCCGCTCGCCGGTGGTGATGTCCGGATTGCGCAGACCGAGCCGCAGCGTCTTCATGCTGGCCATCTCGAACGGCACTTCGCGTTCGATCGTCGCCCCGTTCGGAATCCGCCCGGTCGTCGGAATGTTGCGCGTGACCTTCTGCGCCGCGCCGGCGGCGACGATGGCGCCGGTGACCAGCGCGCCCTGGGCCACCGCATAGACCTCGCCGTCGGCGGCGAGCAGTGGCGTCACCATCAGCGTGCCGCCGGTGAGATCCTTGGCGTCGCCCAGGCTGGAGACGGTGACGTCGATATGCTCGCCGTTGCGCACGAAGGGCGGCAGGTTCGTCGTCACCATTACCGCCGCGATATTCTTCGTCGACAGGCTGGCGGCGAGGTCGCGGGTGTTGACGCCGAGCCGTTCGAGCATGCCGACCAGGGACTGGCGGGTGAACAGCGCGTTCATCAGATTGTCGCCGGTGCCGTTCAGCCCGACCACGAGCCCGTAGCCGACGAGCTGGTTTTCCCGCACGCCCTCGACGTCGGTGATGTCCTTGATGCGGATCTGCGCCGTTGCGGCGCGCGGGCCGAACGCGGCGAGGCCGAGGACGAGGCCCACCAGCAGGCAGACGAGACGGGGCACGGTTGCTCCTTCGCGGTAGCGGCGCGTCAATGTTTTTCCGCCACGCTGCACAGCCTGTCGCCAAGCGCGGCGTCCGGCCGGCTCACCCGACGCGGCCAGCCTGGCGAAGGGTTCGCAAGAGCCGTGCCATCGGCTCGCAGCCGGACCGGCGCCGCCCGCGGCCGGGAATCGAGCCTCCGCCGGGGCCGTGCGCCGGAGAGAGGTCGGCAGGACGTGCCGGGCGGCACGGATGCGTAGGAAAAAGGAGCCGGGCAGGATGAGCGGGGTCGGACGGATTGGCGGGGCCACGCCGCTGGCGAGGGTCGGAGCGCGGGCGGGCGCCGCGGGCGGAGGCTTCACGGTCCGGACCGAAGGCGGGGCCGCCGGCGCATCGGTGCGGGCGAGCGTCGGGATCGGCGCCCTTGACGGGCTGCTGGCGCTGCAGGAGACGATGGACGCGGAAGTGTCCGACCGCGAGGCGCGCCGACATGGCCAGGCGATGCTGGCCGCGCTCGCCGCCCTGCAGCGGGCGCTGCTCGCCGATGGCGGCCAGGCCGAAGCGCTCGCGCACCTCGCCGGGCTCGCCGCCGCTACGCCGCTCGCCGCGGACCCGGTATTGCGCGCGACCGTCGGTGCGATCGCACTGCGTGCGCAGGTGGAACTCGCGAAGCGAACCCCTCGGCCGGCGTGAAATGACTTGCATGTCAATCTCTTGACACCTTGCGGGCGCGCCGGCGCGCCTCTTGGCGCGGCGCCGGGGCGCCGCTATAAGCCGGGCCAACTCACAGCCGCGGGGCAGCCCGGGCCCGACGCGGACCGGTCTCTGCCCGGCCTCCGCCCGGCAGAGAGGAGGACGGTTCGACATGATGGTGACCCTGCCGCCTGACTATCGGCCCTCGGAGGACGAGGCCTTCATGAATCCGCTGCAGCTCGAATATTTCCGCCGACGCCTGCTGCGCTGGCGGGCGGACCTGCTGCGCGAGGCCGATGGCACGCTGGCGAGCCTCTCCGAAGGCGGCATCAGCGAGGCGGACATCACCGATCGTGCCAGTGTCGAGACCGACCGCGCGCTGGAACTGCGCACCCGCGACCGCGCCCGCAAGCTCATCACCAAGATCGACCAGGCGCTGCAGCGCATCGAGACCGGCAATTACGGCTATTGCGAGGAGACCGGCGAGCCGATCGGCCTGCGCCGGCTCGAAGCCCGCCCCATCGCCACCCTCTCGATCGAGGCGCAGGAGCGCCACGAGCGCATGGAGCGCGTGCATCGGGACGATTGACGCCGTCGACCGGGGCCGGTCGACGGCGGCCGGTCAGAACGGCAGGATCGCCTGCAGCAGCTGGTCACCCCAGCGCGGCACATTGACCTCGGTGAGCTGGCCGCGCCCGCCGTAAATGATGCGCGCCTCCGCGATGCGGTCATCCATCACCGTGTTGTCGCTGCGGATGTCCTCGGGGCGGATGACGCCGGTGACCATGAGCTGGCGCAGCTCGTCGTTCACCCGCATTTCCTGCCGCGCGGCGACGACGAGATTGCCGTTCGGCAGCACCTGCGTGATGGTCCCGGCGAGCTGCACGGTGACGTTCTCGTTGCGCTGAATCTGGCCGATGGTGGTGAGGTTGCTGCCGCTGCTGACGCCGGCCAGCGCGGCCGGGTTCGCGCCGGCGAGGATTTTCGGCAGGATCGTCTCCAGCCCGAACATGTTCGGCATGCCCATGGTCTCGGCGGCGGTTCGCTGCTGCATGGTGTTGTCGTTCATGGTCGCGGCGTGGGTCATGTTCACCTGGATGGTGACGATGTCGCCGACCCGGGCGGCGCGCTGGTCCTTGAAGAAGGCGCGGGCACCGGGCCGCCACAGCGAGTTGGCCTGCGGCTGCGGCGGCGGGCTCGGTGCCGGCATGGGCATGGTGACCGGCCGCCAGCTCGGGTCCGTGGTCGGATTGGACGTTGGCGTCAGCGCCGGTGCGCGGCCCACCTCGGACAGGCTGGTCAGCACGCCGCAGCCCGGTAGCAGCGCGGCCAGGGCGAGCGCGGCAACGACGCCGCGTGAGCGGTGCGCGCGCGGCCTCATCGGTTGGCGACCTGCGGGCGGTCATTCCAGGCTTGGGCATTCCCCACTTGGGCATTCCCCACTTGGGCATTCCCCACTTGGGCATTCCACGTCTGGCTGTTCCAGATGGGCCCCGATTGGGGCGGCACCATCGGCAGGCTGCCGGGCACCACCCGCACGCCGCCCGGCTCGACGATCTCGGCCTGGACCACGGCGTGGCTCAGCGGGTTCAGGACCGCGATGCGCTCGCCGAGCCCGCCCGCCTGCAGCGCCTCGCCTTCGGCGCGTAGCGAGAGGCCGCCGACATCGAGCTGGAGCGTGACGATGCTGCCCTTGCGCACCAGTTCCGGCGCCGCGAGCTCGGCCAGCGGCACCGGTTGCCCGGGCATGACCACATGGCGCAGCGACCGGCCGACCATCTGTTCGGGCGCCTGGGCGGTCTCGGTTCCGATCTGGGTCGCCCGCACCCGGGCCACCTGGACATCGGCGGCGGTGATCACGGCGCCCGGCCACAGCCGGCGGGCCAGCACCGGCACGGCGACGGTCGGCGCGGCGCGCCCGCTCACCCGGGCCCGCTGCGGCGCCTCGCCGCTGGCGGCGACACTGAGGACGGCGGCGAAGCGGCCCGCCGCCGCATCGTAGTCGAGCTGCTCGACGAGCGGCGCCGGGTCCATGTCCGGCGTGACGATCAGCCGCGGCGTCAGCGGCAGGTCCACCGCGCAGTCGCCGGTGCACCCGGCCCCGGCGAGGGCGGTGCGCAGCGCCCCGAGGATGGCCTCTTTCGGCACCGCCCGTCCCGGCCGCTCGAGCACGACGCGTTCGGTCTGCGTCGCCGGCGTCCAATCGACGTGGAACTGTCGGGCGATGGCGGCCAGCTGCGCGGCGCCGACGACCAGTCGCCCGCCGGGTGGCGGGCTCGGGCCGAGCACGCGGTCCGCTTCGGGGCCGGCATCGTCGAACAGATCGGCGAGGCGGACCTGCGGGCCGGCGAGCTGGACCGCCGAGCGCGGGCTGGCCGCGGCAGCGGCATGGGCGAGCCCGCCGGCGGCGATGGTGGTCGAGAGCAGCAGCGTGGCGAGGTGGCGCGCGGTCATCGGCCTGGTCCTCACAGATTGGGATTGGTCAGGGTGGCGAATACCTGGTCGGAGACGCCGATGACGCGGCTGTTCATCTCGTAGGCCCGCTGGGCGGTGATCAGGTTGGTGATCTCGGTGACGACGTTCACGTTCGATGTTTCGACGAAGCCCTGCATCACCGTGCCGAACCCGGGTGAGCCTGGCAGCCCCTGGATCGGGTTGCCGGAGGCCGCGGTGGCGAGGAAGAAATTGCCGCCCTGAGGTGACAGGCCCGCGGGGTTGGCGAAGGTGGCGAGCTGCATCTGGCCGATGAGCTGCGGCTGCACCTGGTTCGGGATCGTCACCTGCACCTGGCCCTGGGCGTTGATGGCGACGCTGGTGGCGTTCTGCGGCACGGTCATGCCGGGCGAGACGACGTAGCCGTCCGCGGTGACGATCTGGCCGGTGGGCGAGAGCGAGAACGTGCCGTCGCGCGTATAGGCGATCTCGCCGGACGGCAGCGTCACCTGGAAATAGCCGTTGCCCTGCACCGCGAGATCGAGCGTGTTGTTGGTCTGCTGCAGATTGCCCTGCTCGAGGATGGGATAGATCGCCGCCGTCTGCACGCCGAGCCCGACCTCGGTGCCGGACGGCACGATCGTGCCCGTGTCGGAGCTGTTCGAGCCGACGACGCGGAGATTCTGGTAGATCAGATCCTGGAACTCGGGCCGACGGCGCTTGAAGGCGGTCGTCGTCATGTTGGCGATGTTGTTGGCGATGACTTCGATATTCGTCTGCTGGGCCTGCATGCCGGTGCCGGCGATATCCATCGAACGCATTTCTGGCGCCTTTCGTTATCTATAGTCTATGGGTCAAACCACCGGCGGCTTGATCTGGTCGATCGCGGATTGCTGGCGCGTGAACTCCTCCTGCGCCAAATCGGCCGCGGCCTGGAACTGGCGCTGCATGGTCAGCAGACGGGTCATTTCGGTGACGGGCTCGACATTGCTCTGCTCGATCGCGCCCTGGACCAGGCGCGTTCCGCTCACCTGGTCGGTCGGGCTCGTGGTGTTGAACAGGTGGTTGCCCTCCGCGGTCAGCCGCAGCGGGTCCTGCGGCTGGACGATGCCGATCTTGCCGATCTGGCCGTTCTCGGTGCTGAGGGTGCCGTCCGTGGCGACGGCGATGTGGGCGTCCGCGGTGCCGACCTGGAGCGGCTGGCCGTTGGTGTCGAGCAGGGCGTTGCCGGAGCCGTCGACGATGGTGCCGTCCGGGGCGAGACCGAAATGCCCCGCCCGGGTCAGCCGCGGGCCGCTCGGCGCGGCGACGGTGAAGTAGCCTGGGCCGGCGATGGCGACGTCCAGCGGGTTGGCGGTCTGGCTGATGGCGCCCTCGCCCTGGTCGCGATAGGTCGCGCGCAGCTGCGTGGCGGCGATGACATTGCCGCCGGGCGGGGAGAGCGTGCCGGTCTGACGCGTCAGCCAGTCGCTGAACTGCAGCCGCTCGGCCTTGTAGCCGGGCGTATTGGCGTTGGCGACGTTCGTCGCCGTCACTTCGATCGCCTGCTGCATGGTCAGCATGCGGGAGAGGGAGACCGTGGTCGGGTTCTGCATACGGGGCCGTCCGCGTTGAGGTCTGCTGCATGTGCGCCGCAGCGACGTGGGCCATTGTCGCAAGCACCGTGCCAGAGGGCCGGGCGAAGGAGTCTGAGGGATTCGCTGGTCCCGGCGTGCGCGGGCGGCAGGGTTTGCCGGGCGCCGGGCGGGGTGGGCCCGGCAATCCCTGCCGCCCTCCGCGCCGTGCCAATGCGCGGGACGGCGCGCGGCGCAAGGCTTCGTTAATCCGCAACGGCGAGCATACCAAGGCGCGCGGGTGGCGCGGCAAGGAGAGCGCATGAGCACGGCAGCGGAGGCGACAGCAGAGGCGGAGGCCGGTGACAAACCCGCCGGCGGCGGCAAGAAGAAGCTGCTCCTGCTGGCGGTGCCGCTGCTGCTGGCGGCGGTGGGCGCGGGCCTCTGGTTCACCGGTCTGCTCCCGGGCTGGCTCGGTCTGCGCCACGAGAAGCCGGCGACGGAGGCGGAGGCGAAGGCCGAGGCGGCGAAGCCGGTCGCGCCGGTCTATGTCGACATGCCCGAAATCATCGTCAATCTGAATGTGACTCCGCGGCGGGAGAGCTTCGTCAAGCTGAAGGCGCGGCTGGAACTCGCCAAGCCTGCGGACCAGGCGGCGATCACCGCGGCGATGCCGCGGCTGCTCGACCTGTTCAACACCTATCTGCGCGAGATGCGGCCCGAGGAGCTGCGCGGCTCGGCCGGCACCTACCGGCTGCGCGAGGAGCTCATCGCGCGCGCCAATATCGTTGCCCCGCCGGCGCAGGTGATCGACGTGCTCTTCATGGAGATGCTGATCCAATGAGCGGCAGCGGCGAGCCGTCCGACGAAGACCTCGCGGCCGCCTGGGGCGCGGCGGTCGAGGGTGAGGGCGGTGAGGGCGACGATGCCGCCGCGCCGTCGGTCGAGCCCGCGCGCGTGCTCAATCAGGCCGAGATCGACAGCCTGCTCGGCTTCGACGACAGCCCGTCCGGCGGCGACCAGAATTCCGGCATCCAGAAGATCATCAGTTCGGGCCTCGTCTCCTACGAGCGCCTGCCGATGCTGGAGATCGTGTTCGACCGGCTGGTGCGGATCATGTCCACCAGCCTGCGCAATTTCACCAGCGACAATGTCGAGGTTTCGATCGACAACATCCTGTCGCTGCGCTTCGGCGACTATCTCAACTCCATCCCGCTGCCGGCGATGCTCGCCGTGTTCAAGGCCGAGGAGTGGGACAATTACGGGCTGATGGTGATCGACTCGGCGATGATCTACTCGATCGTCGACGTGCTGCTCGGCGGCCGGCGCGGCACCGCGGCGATGCGCATCGAGGGCCGCCCCTACACCACGATCGAGCGGACGCTGGTCGAGCGGATGATCCACGTCGTGCTGCAGGATCTGTCGGCGAGCTTCGATCCGATCTGTCCGGTGACGTTCCGGTTCGAGCGGCTGGAGGTGAACCCGCGCTTCGCCACCATCAGCCGCCTGTCCAACGCCGCCGTGCTGGCGCGGCTGCGCATCGACATGGAGGACCGCGGCGGCCAGATGGGCCTCCTGCTCCCGTATGCCACGCTGGAACCGGTGCGCGAATTGCTGCTGCAGCAGTTCATGGGCGAGAAGTTCGGCCGCGATTCCATCTGGGAAACGCATCTGGCCGAGGAGCTGTGGAACACCGAGCTCGAGCTGTCGGTGGTGCTCGATGAGCAGGTGATGCGCCTGTCCGACATCATGGCGCTGCAGCCCGGCAGCCGCATCGCGCTCAGCGTCGGCCCGGGCGCGCAGGTGCAGGTGCGCTGCGCGACGATCCCGCTGTTCGAGGCACGCATCGGCCGGCGCAAGAACCGCGTTGCGGTCCGGATCGAGAACGAGCTCGCACGCGGGCCGATCTTCGAGCGCTGATGGCTTCAGTGACGAAATCGTAACCGGAAAGGGGCAGGTTCGAAGCATGGGCGGGCTCGAATGGATCCTGGAGGCTGTGTTGGTGGCCCTGCTTGCAGCCACCCTGGTGCACGCCCTGCGTCTGGAGCGCGCGCTCGGCGTGCTCAAGCGCGACCGGGCGGCGCTCGAGGAACTGGTCGCCGGGTTCAACGCTAGCACGCGCCAAGCCGAGGAGGGCATCGAGCGGCTGCGCCAAGTTGCCGATGGTACCGGGCGGCATGTCGCGCGGCAGATCGAAACCGCCAGCGCGCTGCGCGAGGATCTCGGCTTCCTGATCGATCGTGCGGAGCGCATGGCTGACCGTCTCGACCAGCAGAATCGCACGGCTCGGAGCGGAGGGGGCGAGCCGGTGCGTCTGCCGTCACTGCCTGTCGCCGCGCCCGACCCCGAGCCGGCCGATGGTCCACGCGTGCGCAGCCAGGCCGAGCGCGATCTCCTGCGCGCGCTGCGCGTGGCGCGCTGAGGGCGGAGGGAACGATGGCTGTCCTGCGCATTCCGGTCCCACGCTTGCTGCCGATTACGATCGCGACGCTCGCCCTGGTGCTGACGCTGAAATCGGTCGCGCTGGTGCGGGCCGCCGGCACCGCGGCGGAACCGGCCGGGGCGCCGGCGGCGGAGACCCAGCCTGCCGGCGGCCAGCTCACCGAGACGAAGCCGGCCGAGGCGAAACCCGGCGATGCGAAGTCTGCGGACGCCAAGCCGGCCGAGGCGAAGCCGCCGGCGGCGAAGACGGGCTCGCCATCGCCGCCCGACGCCGCAGGCGCGGCGCCGAAGCGCGATGTGGCCGCGGCGAAGGCCGCGCCGGACCAGGAGCCGGCCGCGGTTGCCACGCCGCTGCCGTCGGGCGGGGCTCCGGTGAGCGACAGCGAGAAAGCGCTGCTGCTCGATCTGCGCCATCGCCGCCAGGAGCTCGATCAGCAGAGCGCGGCGGTGCAGGCGCGCGAAGCGGCGCTGGCGGCGGCCGAGAAGCGCATCACGGCGCGCCTCGACGAACTCGCCAGCCTGCAGCGCAAGCTGGAGACGCTGGATGCATCGCGCAAGCAGCGCGAGGAAGCGAACTGGCGCGGCCTGGTCAAGACCTACGAAACCATGCGTCCGCGCGATGCCGCGACGATTTTCAACGATCTCGAAATGGATGTTCTGCTCCCGGTGATGGATCGCATGAAAGAGGCGCGGGCGGCGGCGATCCTGGCGGCGATGCAGCCGGACAAGGCGCGGGCGCTGACCGCCAAGCTCGCGGAGACACGCCTGCACCCGACCAACGCCGGCGGCTGAGCGCTGCCGCCAGGAGACCAGAGGAGACGACATGGCTATCGACAAGTCGATGAACGTGCTCATCGTCGATGACTACAAGACGATGCTCCGCATCATCCGCAATCTGCTCAAGCAGATCGATTTCAACAACGTCGAAGAGGCGACCGACGGGGCGGAGGCGCTGGGCAAGCTGCGCGTGGGGAATTTCGGCCTCGTGATCAGCGACTGGAACATGCAGCCGATGACCGGGCTGCAGCTGCTGCAGGAAGTGCGCGCGGATGGAAGGCTCAAATCGACGCCGTTCATCATGATCACGGCGGAGAGCAAGGCGGAGAACGTCGTCGCCGCCAAGCAGGCCGGCGTCTCGAACTACATCGTCAAGCCGTTCAACGCCGAGACGCTGAAGGAGAAGATCGAGAAGGTGCTCGGCCATGCATGACGCCGCGCTGTCCGACCAGGCTTCCCTCGACGCGCTGGCGGCCCGTCTCGCCGAGTTGCGCGGCCGCTATCCGGCGGCGGATCCGGCGATGGTGGCCGAGGTCGTCCGGGCTGTTCTGGCCAGCATGCAGGGAGATCTGACGCCGAAGGAGGCGGTGCTGCTCGCCGGCGTCGAGGATCTCGCGCGCACCATCGCCAACGCCAAGGACGAGATCGCGGCCGTCGGCGTCGACGAGATCACCGACAATCACATTCCCTCCGCGACCGACGAGCTGGACGCCATCGTGCAGCACACCGCCGCGGCGACGGATCAGATCCTGGAGACCTGCGAAACGCTTGATCGCGTGGCCGGCGCGCTCGATGGCGAACTCGCGGCGAGCCTGCAGGATGCGACGACGCGCATCTATGAGGCATGCAGCTTCCAGGACATCACCGGCCAGCGGATCACCAAGGTGGTGGCGACGCTGAAGACGATCGAATCCAAGGTCGCCCACATCGTTGCCGTCGTCGGCGGCGCCGGGGCCGAGGCGTCGGCGCCGGTCTCGGCGGACGCGGCGCTGCTGAACGGGCCGCAATTGCCCGCCAATGCGATGGACCAGTCCGACATCGATCGGCTGCTGGCGAGCTTTGATTGAGCGCGCCGATGCCGGGTCGCATCCGCCACGCTGCCCTTGTCCGCGCGCTGGCCACCGCCATCGCCGTCGCGTGGTCCCCGGCCTTGCACGCGGGTGCACCGTCCGCGCCCGCGGCTCCGGTTGCGGCGCGCACCGGCGATCATCCCGGCTTCGGCCGCGTGGTATTCGATTTCCCAGCCTACACGCGGTTCCGCCTGAAGCGCCAGGGCGATCACGTGGTGCTGCAGTTCGACACCGCGGCGCCGATCAGTGCCGGCGGCGCGCCGCCGCGTAACATGCGCGCGATCACCGGCGGACCCGGCACGGCGATGCTCGACCTCGCGCCTGGCGCCAGCGTGCGCACGATGCGGATCGGCAATCGCGTCATCGTCGATGCGCTCGATCCAGCTCGCGCCCGGCCCGCCGAGAGCCGCGCCGCGTCCAGCGCTCCGTCGCGTGCGCCGGCGCACGGCGTCGCCCCGGCTGGAACCCAGCCGGCGGGTGCTGTCCAATCCGCCGCGGCTGCCGCCAAGCCCGTCGCGGCCGAGGCCCCGGCCGCAGCGGACAAGCCCCCGGCGCCGTCGCCAGCCAGGCAGGCCGAGGCTCCGGCCACGAACCCGGCCGCGGCGGCACCGGCCGAACCCGCGCAACCGGGCAGCGCCGCTCCCGCCCCCCAGGCCGGTGCCGCCCCGCAGGCTGCAGCCGCCCCGCCTGCTGGTGCCCCGGTCGCCGGCGCTCCGGCGCCACCGGTCGTGATTCCCGCGGACCTGGTGCCGGCGAGCGTGCCCGATATGACCAGCCCGGTCGCGCTCTCCGCGGCACGCGCGGTGCTGCCGCCCGGCGCTCCCGGCCAAGCGATGGCGCTGCCCTTCGCACCCGAGACCGCAGCGGCCGCCTTCCGCCGCGCCGGCCAGGGCCTCATCGTGTTTGACGAGCGCCGCCCGATCGATCTCGCCGCCATGCACGACGATCCCGTTTTCCACGGCGGCTCGATCGAACTGCTGGCGGATGCGACGGTGCTGCATCTGCCCCTGCCGCAAGGGCAGGAGATCGGGCTGATCCGGATCCGGTCCGGCTGGGTGGTGAATGTGCTGCCCGGGCGCCTGACGCTGCATCCGATCGAACCGACGATGGCCGGGGATGATATCCGCCTGCCGCTCGCCGCCCCGGGAGCGGTCGTGAGCCTGCGCGATCCGGAGACGGGCGCGACACTGCTCGTCGGCACCGCGCGCAAGCCCGGTGACGGTGTGGCGACGCTGCGGCAGACGCCGGAATTCCGCCTGCTGCCGTCCTGGCAGGGGGTGGTAGTCGAGCCGATCTCAGATCGGCCCGTGCTGCGCGCCGAGCAGAGCGGGTTCCTCCTGACCGCCTCCGACCCGCACGGGCATGGGCTCGCGATCTCGCCGATGACACCGGCGACCAATGCCCTGGCCGAGGCCAGCGCGCTCACGCGCAGTTTCGATTTTCCGCCGCTCTCGACCGAGGCGCTGATCCGGCGGCTGCAGGCCGAGGTCAGCACCGCCGGCGCGGCGCCGCCGCCGGCCCGGCTGCAGCCGCGCAAGGCCGCGGCCGAGGCGATGATCGGGCTCGGCATCGATGCCGAGGCCGAAGCCGTGCTGCGGCTGGCGATGACGGAGGATCCGCGCGGCGCCGCCGATGCACAGGCCGCCGGCCTCGCGGCGGTGGCCGCGATCCTCGCCGGCCGGCTGGATGAGGCGGGCGCGATCGACGATCCGCGGTTGAACGGTACCGACGAGATCGCGCTCTGGCGCGCGGTGCGGACCGCGATGGTGCAGGAGGGCGCCCCGGATGCCGCGGCAACTTTCGCCGCCACGGCGCCGCTGGTGCTCGCTTATCCCGAGGCGCTGCGCGCGCGGCTGCTGCCGCTCATCGCCGAGACAATGGTGCTCGGCGGTCAGACCAAGGCCGCGGAGGCCCTGCTCCACGCGCGCAAGGACGACCCGACGCTCGTGCTTGCGCGCGGGCTGCTGGCGGAAGCTCGCGGGGACCGCAAGGCCGCCCTGGCGGTTTTCGACGCGCTTGCCCAGGGCCGCGACCGGCTCGACCGCGCGCGGGCGGCACGGCGCGCGGTCGAACTCCGCCTCGCCGATGGCGCGCTGAGCCCGATGCAGGCAGCCGATGCCGAGGAGAAGCTGATCTATTCCTGGCGCGGCGACCGGCGCGAACTCGATCTCCGCCTGCGCATCGCCGAGCTGCGCCAGCGCGCCGGACAATGGCGCCAGGCGCTGGCCATGCTGCGCGAGACCGAAGCCGCCTTTCCGGAGCAGCGGCTGGCGATCCACACACGCCTCACCGACGCCTTCGCCAGCATGCAGCGCGGCGACCAGGCGACCAAGATGTCGCCGCTCGATCTCGTCGCGATGGTGCAGGAGAATCCCGATCTGCTGCCCGATGGCCCGGGATCCGAAGCGATCGCGAGCACGTTCGCCGACCGGCTCGCCGCGCTCGACCTGCTGCAGCAGGCGGACCCGGTCTTCACCAAGCTGATGCATGCCGCGACCGGCGTCGGCGCGCGCGCCGAGTTCGGCGCCCGGCTGGCGCAGCTTCGCCTCGAGGACGGCAAGGCCGCCGGCGCGCTCTCCGCGCTCGCCGAGTCGCAGGGCGAGGGCCTGAGTCCGGCGCTGGCCGAACGGCGCACATTGCTGTTCGCCCGTGCCTCCGCCGCGACCGGTGGCACCGAGAAGGCGATCGCGGCGCTCGCCGGCCTGACCTCGCCGGCGGCGGACGAGACCCGCGCCGGCATCCTGGAGGCGGCGAAGGACTGGAAGGGCGCGGAGGCCGCACTCGGCGCCTACGCCGCGAAAACCGTTCCGCCCAGCGGGCCGCTCGACGAAGGCCAGGCCCGCATCCTGCTGCGCCTCGCCTCCGCCGCCGCGCAGGCCGGCGACGAGGCGATGCTGGCGTCGCTGCGCCAGCAGGACCTCGCGCGCCTGCCGGAAGGCCCGAGTGCGGCCATGTTCCGGATGCTGACCGAAAGCCCGGTCCGCGGTGTCGCCGATCTCGCCCGGTCGGCGAAGGAGGCGGAAGCGGCGCGGGCCCTGCCGCAGGCGATCCAGGCGCTCGCCGCCAACGGCGCCGCGAAATAGCGGCCCCCGGCCGCGCTGCCGCGGCGTATCAGAGCCACGAAATTTGCGCTTGCGTTTGCCGGCCGTTTTGCCCATTTTCCGCGGCCTTGGCCGAAGGGGGCGACATGCCCAACAGGCCGTCTGCTGGTTGGAAGGGAGTCCGTGATGGACGCACTCACGCAACTGGGGATGGTCTCGGACGTTCCGAGCGAGAACCAGGTACTGCCGCCCGCCTCCGAGGAGGAGAGCAAGGATTATTTCGTCGAACGCGACGGCCAGAAATTCGCGGGCATGCATTTGCTCGTCGATCTCTGGGGCGCGCGCGGGCTCGACGAACCGACGCGCATCGACGCCGCGTTGCGGACCGCGGCAGAGGCCGCCGGTGCTACGATCCTGCATGGGCATTTCCACCATTTCTCGCCGAACGGCGGCGTCTCCGGCGTGCTCGTGCTGGCGGAGAGCCATATCTCCATCCATACGTGGCCGGAACGGGATTTCGCCGCGATCGACATCTTCATGTGCGGCGCGTGCGATCCGTACAAGTCGATCCCCGCGATCGAAGCCGCCTTCTCCGCCGAGCGGGTCGTGCTGAGCGAGCAGCGGCGCGGCCTGATCTGATCCTCTAGAGCGTGATGACCGAAGGTGGGATCGCCGTAGGTCTGAATCACGCGATCAAACAGAGAGCTAGAGTGGGATGGCGGAGCGAAGGCGATGTCATCCCGCTCTAGAGCACGGTCCGACTTGATGGGATCATCAGGTCGGACCGTGCTCTAGAAACATATGAATCTAGAGCAACTTACCCCCGATCTGCCCGAGCCGGAACGGCTCGATCAGATCGGGGGTTGCTCTAGCCCATTGGACCCGAACGGCCCGGGCGGTGACGTCCGGGCCGTTGCGTTTGCAGGAGACGCACCCATGACCGCCGAGGCCGCGCGCGCCGACACTTGGCTGAACGAGACGCTGTACCCCGACTGGGGCCAGCGCTTCCGCATCGTGCGCGAGCTCGCGCGCGTGCGGAGCCCGTTCCAGGACATCGTCATCTTCGAGAGCGCGTCGCACGGTCGCGTGATGGTGCTGGACGGAGTGATCCAGATCACCGAGGCGGATGAGTTCGTCTATCAGGAAATGCTCGCGCATGTGCCGCTGATCGCACACGGCGCCGCGCGCAGCGTGCTCATCATCGGCGCCGGCGACGGCGGCGTGCTGCGGCGCGTGCTGCAGCACCGGTCGGTGACGCGCGCGGTGATGGTCGAGATCGACGGCGACGTCATCCGCCTGTCGAAGGAATTCCTGCCCGCGATCGGCGGCGATGCGTGGCACGACCGGCGTGCGGAGGTGATCGTCGGCGACGGCATCGACTATGTGAAGCGCGCCGCCGATGCCAGCTTCGATGCCATCATCGTCGACAGCACCGACCCGATCGGGGTCGGCGAGGTGCTGTTCACCGACGAATTCTACGCCAATTGCGCCCGCATCCTGACCGCGCGCGGGCTGGTCGTGAACCAGTGCGGCGTGCCCTTCATGCAGGCGGACGAGTTGCGCGAGACCAGCGCGCGGCGGGCGCGCTTCTTTCCGCATGTCGGCGCCTATGTCGCGGCGGTGCCGACCTACGTCGGCGGGTTCATGACGCTCGGCTTCGCCGCCAAGGCGAGCGGGCTCGACGCGGTGCCGCTCGGCGAGTTGCGCGCGCGCGCGGAAGCGGCGGGCATTCTCGGCACCACGCGCTACTGGACGCCGGAGATGCAGCTCGGCGCGTTCACCTTGCCACCCTACATCGCGGCGCACCTGCCGCGATGAGCCTACTCCTCCAGCTCGGAATCCCAGTAGAGGAAGTCGACCCAGGTATGGTGGACCTGCTCGCGCTCGCGCGGGACCGAGGCGAAGGCCAGCTCGCGGCGCGTCGGCTTGTAGGCGGCGCGCAGCAGCTGCATGCCCGCTTCGCGCGGCGTCTTGCTGCCCTTGCGCAGGTTGCACGCGCCGCAGGCGGCGACGACGTTGGTCCAGGTGGTGCGCCCGCCGCGCGAGCGCGGAATGACATGATCGAACGTCAGCTCGGCGGCGGCGAAGCGGTGTCCGCAATACTGACAGACCCAGCGGTCCCGGCAGTAGATGTTGAAACGGGTGAAGGCGGGATAGCCGTCGAGGTGGCGGAATTCCTTCAGCGCCACGACGCTCGGCACCCGCATCGCCGTGCGCGGCGAGCGAATCACCAGGTCGTATTCGGCGACCAGGCTGACGCGGTCGAGGATCACCGCGCTGACGGCATCGCGCCAGTGCCAGGACGATAGCGGATAGCGGGAGAGCGGGCGGAAATCGGCGTTGAGGACCAGGGTCTGCAGGTCACTCAGCACGGTCATGTCTCCCGGCTCGCCGCGACGGAGCTTCTCCGGCGAGGCACAGGATGGGTAACGACACGCAAACGCGACAAACGGCTCGTCAAGCGTCGCTCCTTACGTCGCACGGGGCGCAAGATCCGGCTCGACTCGGCAGGCTCACCCGCCAGATATTGTGCACCGCGCAGATGCCCCACGGTTATCGCAAAGCCGGCCCCCGGCCGCAAGCGGCCAGCCCCGCCGCGCCGGTCTCATTCTTCAAATGTTCAAATGCGATTTCCCCGGGTCTCTAGAGCACGGTCCGACCTGATGGAATCATCCGGTCGGACGGTCGTGCTCTAGAAACCTATGAGTCTAGAGCAACTTATCTCCGATCTGATCGAGCCGGAACGGCTCAATCAGATCGGAGGTTGCTCTAGCGTCGGTCCGCCGCAGGCGGAATCGCCGGAGGCGGATAAACAGACGCGTAAACAAGGAGCTAGAGTCTGTCAGCGCTTCAATGAAGCGCTGACAGACTCTAAGCCGCGCCGCCCGGTCAGCCTTGCCATCGTCGCGTTTATTGGAATTGCTGATTATATTGGGGCGTCCGGGGCGCCGCCTGCCGGTGCCGCGGACCATATGCTGGCGTCGTGCATTCCGATATAGGCGGCGGCGACCCGCGGATCCGCGGCGAGGGTCTTGGCCGGCCCGCGCAAGGTCAGGTGGCCATCCTCGCAGACCACCGCGTTCCGCGCGAACCGCAGGGCAGCGCGGGCATTCTGCTCCGCCACCAGGACCGCCAGACCGCTATCCAGCAGGTGCGCGAGGGACGCGTAGAGTTCGGCGATGACGCGCGGGGCCAGGCCCGTCGAGGGCTCGTCCAGAACCAGCAGCGCCGGCCGGCCCATCAGCGCGCGCGCGATCGCCACCATCTGCTGCTCGCCGCCCGAGAGCAGGCCGCAGCTTGCGTCGCGCAGCGGCCGGAGCTTGGGGAAGATCGCGAACATCTCGTCCCGCCGCTCGCGCCGGACCGCGGCCGGTTCGCGCGCGGCGCCGAGTTCCAGCGTGTCGGCGACGCTGAGCATCGGGAAGAGCTGCCGCCCTTCCGGCGCGTAGCCGATGCCCAGCCGGGCGCGGGCGTGGGTGTCGAGCCCGTCCAGGCGCCTGCCGGCGAAGCGGATCTGGCCGCCGAGCAACGGAATTTGTCCCATGATCGCGCGCAGCAGGGTCGTCTTGCCGGCGCCGTTCGCGCCGATGATGGCCAGGGTCTCGCCGTGGCCGAGCGCGAGATCCACCGCGTGCAGCGCCGGCACCCGGCCATAGCCGGCGCTGACGCCTTCGAGCCGCAGCAGGTCAGGCGGCGGCATCGGTCGCACCCTCCATCTCGACCCCGAGATAGGCGGTGATCACCGCCGGATCATTGAGCACCGCGTGCGGATGGCCGGCGGCGATGGTGGCGCCGAAATCCAGCACCTGCACCCGCGCGGCCAGCGGCGCGATCGCCGGCAGCACATGCTCGATCGCCACTACCGCAGAGCCGCCTTCCATGGCGTGGCGGAGGGCGGCGTGGACGCGCGCGATTTCCTCGGCCGACATCCCCGCCATCGCCTCGTCGAGCAGCAGCACCTTGGGCTGGAGCGCCAGGGCGCGGGCGATTTCGAGCAGGCGCTGGCGGCCCGGCGGCAGGGCTTCGGGAACCTCCCGCCAGTGCGCGAGCAGCCCCACTTCGGCCAGGATGCGCGCCGCCTCGGTCCGCGCCCGGCGCCGGTTCCGGTGCAGCGACAGGGCGGCGAGCAGCACCGTTTCCCACACCGTGAGGGAGGGAAACAGCCGGCTGGTCTGGAAGGTGCGGGCGATGCCGGCGCGGGCGAGCCGCTCGGGGCGAAGGCGGGGCAGGCGCTTGCCATCGAAGACGATCTCGCCCGTCGCCGGGCGCGCGAAGCCGGAGATGAGGTTGAACAGCGTGCTCTTGCCGGCCCCGTTCGGGCCGATGATGGCGAGCAGCTCGCCAGGATAGGCGACCAGATCCACCGCATCGACCGCGACCACGCCGCCGAAGCGAATGCCGAGGCCAGCACATCGCAGCACCGGCGCCGGCCGGTCCGGCCTCGGGCGTGTCGGCGCGGGCGCCGCGGTCGCTTTCGCCGCGGGCGCCGCGGTCGCTGCCGGCGGCGGCGCCCAGATCGGCGCCCGCCGCAGCACGCCGCCGCGCGCCAGCGCTGCCATCACGCCGCCCGGCATCGCCACCGCGATCAGCATGGTCAGCCCGCCGAGCACGATCTGCTGCTCCATCGGGAACCGCGCCCAGAGGAACGTGCTGAGGCCCGAAACGATCGCGCCGCCGACCAGCGGCCCCCAGACCGTGCCGATGCCGCCGGCGGTGACCATCAGCACGCTCTGCAGTTCGATGGTTCCGTTGAAGGCGCTGGACGGGTCGAGATAGCCGAGGTTCCAGGCGTAGAGCGCGCCGCCGACGGCGGCGAGCGCGGCGCTGAGACAGAAGGCGAGCACCTTCACCGACCAGACATGCACCCCGGCGGCGCTCGCGGCGACGGCGTCGTCGCGGATCGCCAGCAGCCGCAGCCCGAACCGGCTGCGCAGCATCAACCAGGTGCCGGCGAGCGCGGCAGCGGCGACGAGCAGCATCACCGCGGCACAGATGTGCGGATCCTCGGCGGCGTCGAACGACATGCCCATCGGCCCGCCGGTGGCGCGCATCGCGCTGACCGATATCTGCAGGATGCGGGCGAGACCGAACATGCCGAGGGCAAAGAAAATGCCGCTGAGCCGCAGCATGATCAGGCCGAGCGGGAGCGCGAGGATGACGGCGCCGAGCGCGGCCACGCCGATCGCCGCCGGCCACGGCAGCGCCAGCCGCATCGTCGCCAGGGCCGCGATATAGGCGCCGAGACCGAAGAAACTGACCTGGCCGAACGAGACGTAGCCGGTGAACCCGCCGATCACGTTCCACCCGATCGCGAGCAGGATCGCCAGCGCGGCATTGAACAGCGTCTGCGCGACATAGGCGGAGCCGGAGCGGGCGATGACGAGGGCGAGAACGACCAGCGCGCCGAGCAGGATCGCTTCGATCACCCGGTCTCTCATACGCGCCCCGCCTGGCCCAGCAGGCCCTGCGGGCGGACGACGAGCACGGCGATGAAGACGACATAGATCACCGCCGCCGCGGCGTTGGAGCCGAGATAGAATTGCGCGAACACCTCGGTGAGCCCGAGCAGTTCCGCCGCCAGCCACGCGCCGGCGTAGTTGCCGAGCCCGCCGAGGGCGATCAGCGTGAAGGCGTGCACCGTCAGCTCGCCCCCGGTCGAGGTCTGGAACGGGATCAGCGTGATCACCAGCGCGCCGGCGCCGCCGGCCATGGCCGAGCCGAGCGCGAAGGCGAGCAGACGCACGCGCCGCACATCGATGCCGCAGCTCGCCGCGCCGAGCGCGGATTGCGCCGTCGCGTGCAGCGACTTGCCGGTGATGGTGGTGGTCAGCCACAGATGGATCAGCAGCGTGGCGGCGAACGCGGCGAGCGAGGCGGCGAGCAGCCCGGCCGGAATGGCGATCGGCCCGGCCTGCACCGCGCCCTCGAGGAACGGCACCGACTGGAACTGCGAGCCCCAGACGAGGAAGCTGGCGTTGGCGACGACGTAGGAGAGGCCGAAGGTCGCCAGCAGGCTGCGCAGCTCACCCTCCGAGCCGGCCGCGGTGATGGGTTCGAGCAGGCCGAACTGCACGCCGGCGCCGATGCCGAACAGGATCAGCGCGGCGATCGGGAAGGCGGCCAGCGGGTTCAGCCCGGCCTCGGCGAACAGGCTGAACGCGAGCAGGCCGCCGAGAACGATGAAGTCGCCATGCGCAAGGTTGACCACCTTCATGACGCCGTAGATGAGGTTGAGCCCGGTCGCCATGAGCAGATACACGCCGCCCCACAGCAGCCCGAGGATCGCGAGCGTGATGACGGTCAGCATCGGCGATGGCGTTCCCCGTCGGTGCCCGGCGGTCTACCAGGCGGGATGCGGCAGCGCCGGAGCGGCGGTCTGCTGGTCGGCCGGCCAGACGAGTTCCTGCTTGCCGTGCTGCCATTGCAGCGCATAGCTGGTGTAGCCGGTCTGGATGCCGGTGGTGTCGAGCCGGAAGTCGCCGGCGACCGTCGGCGCCGCCGTGGCGAGCAGCGTATCACGGATTTTCGTCTGATCGAGACTGCCGACTTTGCTCACCGCGGCGGCGAGCACGGTGAGGCTGGCATAGGCGACGGCGGCGTGATAGTCGGGCGCGCGGCCGAACATCGCCGTGAAGGACTGCACGAATTCGGCATTGCCGGCGGTCTTCAGCGTCGGAAAATAGAGCGTGGTGCCGAACACGCCTTCGGCCGTGTCACCGAGGCCTTTCTGGAATTCCGGCTCGACCGGACCGATGCTGAAGGCGAACATTTTCGCCGCGATCTTCTGCGACTTCGCCGCCCGCATGATGCCCTCGGAATCGGCCAGATAGGTGGCGCCGACGATCATGTCCGGATGCGAGGCGCCGGCTTTCAGCACCAGCGCGCTGAAATCGGTCATTGTCGGCGCGAAGGTTTCGTCGAACACGATGCGCAGGCCGCGCCGGGCCGCTTCGGCGCGGACGCCGGCGGCGAGCTGCTGGGGAAACTGCGTGTCCTGCACCAGCAGCGCGATGGTCTTGTAGCCTTTCGCGGCGGCGAGATCGATGACCGGCACCATGTAGCGCGCGGTCTGCGTCATCGCCTGCAGCAGATAGGGGAACCGGCCGCTGAACGCCTCGGTGTTCGCCGCCAGGCTCGGCATCACTTTCTTCGCGCGGTTGACGATCGGCGCGACGGCGGAAGTGAGATCGGTCTGATAGGGGCTGACGAGGAGATCGACACGGTCGTCGGTGAGCAGCTTCTGGTAGAGCTGCACCGCGGTCGAAGGATTGCCCTGGTCGTCGTAGGCGACGAGTTCGACCGGCCGCCCGAGCAGCCCGCCGGCGGCGTTGATCCGCGCGACGGCGAGTTTGTAGCCCTGGAGCTCGAACACCGCCGGCGGCGAATAGGGCCCGGTTTCGGTGATCGAGAGGCCGATGCGGATCGGCCCCTCGGCCGCCCGGCTTGGGCTCGTCCGGCTCTGGGCCGCGATCACGAGACCGAGGACGCCGAGGACGGCGAGCCCGATCGGCGATCGCCGGGCACGGCGCGGTGCTGGTTTCGGCATTGGCATCCTCCCCGCGACGATCGGCCGCCCCAGCCTGGGGCTGGATGATCCTGTTGCCCAAGCATCGCCGAAGCGGCGAGGGCGCGCAATCGGAAATTTCACCATGACAAATACACTGCGACCACCCCGCAAGCGCCGGCGCGATCAGCCCTCCCCGGGGCCGGCGCCGTTGGTGGTGAAGCCGAGCTCGCCCGACAGCCCGTCCGCGGCGGCGCGCACCAGCGCCGCGCACTCCTGCAGCCGGGCCAGCGAGAGCCGCCAGATCGGCCCGGAGATGCCGAGCGCGCCGGCGACGCGGCCGGTGAAGTCGCGCACCGGCACGGCGACGCAGCGCACCTCCGGGTCGAACTCGCCGTCGTCGAAGGCGATCCCGTCCCGGCGGACCTCCTCGAGCTGGCGCCGCAGCCGCTCCGGCTCGACGGTGGTGTGCGGCGACAGCGGGCGCAGCTCGGTGGTGGCGAGGTAGTGCTCGAGCTGGGACGGCGCCAGGGCGGCGAGGAGGGCCTTGCCGAGCCCGGTGCAATAGGCCGGACGCAGCGGCCCGACGCTGCTCGCCATCTGGAAGGCGCCGGCACCGGGGGTCTTCGCCAGCACGACGACGCTGCCGCCGGACCAGACGCCGAAATGCCCGGTCTCGCCGGTGACGGCGGAGAGATGTTCCAGCACCGGCGTGGCCAGGCTGATCAGCTCGATCTCGTCGCGCGCGGCGGCGGCGAGGGCGAACAGCGGGCGGCCGATGCGGTAGCGCCGCCCCTCCCGCATCTGCCGCACATAGCCGCGCGCGACCATGGTCTGCACGAGGTGGAACACGGTGCTGGTGTGCAGCCCGAGCCGCTTGCTCAGCTCGGCGAGGGTGACGCCGTCGCGGCTGCGGGCGACCTCCTCGAGGATGGCGAAGGCGCGCTCGATGGACTGGATGCCGCCGCGCTCGCGGCCCGCCCCCCGATCCGCCACGTCCGCCGCTGCCGCCATGTTCGGACCCTCCTCGCGCCTGCCCCGCCGGGTATTTTCACATACTTGCATGGACAACGACAATGTTGAATGATTTGCCCAGGCCCGCCCCCGCGCGGCCCGGCAGAGGGAACGCAGCATGGCCCGCATGAAGGGTGGAGACCTGATCGCCGAGTTCCTCGTGCGCGAGGGATTCGAGCATGTCTTCGGCCTCTGCGGCCACGGCAACGTCGGCATGCTCGACGCGCTGGGCCGGGTTCGCGACCGCGTGAGGCTGATCTCGCCGCGCCACGAACAGACCGCCGGCCACATGGCGGACGCGTATTTCCGGGTCCGGCACCGGCCGGCGGCGACGCTCACCTCCTGCGGCCCGGGCTCGGCGAACCTGGTCATGGCGCTGGCCAACGCCTACGCCGATTCCTCGGCCTTTCTCGCGCTCACCGCCAATGTGCCGACGCAGCAATTCAACCGCGGCCCGTTCCAGGAACTCTACCGCCAGAAGGAAGCGGATTTTCCCGCCGTCTGCCGCCCCGTGGTCAAGCGCGGCTTCCAGCCGACGCGGGTGGACATGCTGCCCTCGGCGCTGCGCCTGGCCACCGACACCATGCTCGGCGGCCGGCCCGGCCCGGTGCAGGTGGACATCCCGTTCAACCTGTTCGAGGAGGAGGACGACGTCGCGGTGCAGCCCTCGGTGCGGCTGAGCACCGCGCGCCGCTCCGGCGCCGCGCCCGAGGACGTCGCCGAGACCGTCGATCGGCTGCTCGCCGCGGCGCGGCCGGCGCTGTTCATCGGCCATGGCGTCACCCTCGCCGAGGCCGCGGAGGAGCTCACATCCCTGGCCGAGCGGCTCAGCCTGCCGGTGATCACCTCGCCCAACGGCATGGGCTGCATTGCGGGCTCGCATCCGCTGGCGCTCGGCTTCATCGGCCGCAACGGGGTCTATCCGGCCAACCAGGCCGGCCGCTACGCCGACCTCGTGGTGGCGATCGGGGCGCGTTTCGACGACCGCTCCGCCTCGTCCTGGATCGAGGGCTATTCCTGGAATTTTCCCAGTTGCAAGCTGATCCATGTCGATCTCGACGCGGCCGAGATCGGGCGCAACTACCCGGTCGATCTCGGCATCGTCGCCGATGCGCGGAGCTTTCTGCGCCAGGTGCTGAGCGAGCTCGACCGGCGCGGCACGCCGCGGCCGGAGCGGCGCGACTGGTTCGCCAGGATCGATGGCTGGCGGCGCGAATGGGAGCAGTTCACGCGGCCGAACTTCGCCCTCGACACCTCGCCGCTGCGCCCCGAACCGGTGGTGGCCGCGGTGCGCGCGGTGCTGCCGGACGATGCCATCCTCTCGCTCGATTCCGGCGTGCACCATAATTGGTTCATGCAGTTCTGGGAGGCACGGCAGCCGCAGACCATGCTGAACGCCTGGGGGTTTTCCGGCATGGGCTTCGGCGTCAGCGGCATTCTCGGCGCCAAGCTCGCGGCGCCGGAGCGCGCCTGCGTCTCGGTCTGCGGCGATGGCGGGTTCACCATGACGCCGCACGTGCTCTGCACCGCCGTCGAATACGACATTCCCTGCGTCTGGGTGATCTGGAACAATTTCGCCTGGGGCGCGATCCGCGACATCCAGTATGGGCTGTTCGGCGGGCGCGAGATCGGCACCGGTTTCTATCGCGGCGAGAATCGCGAGCGCTACAATCCCGATTTCGCCGCGCTCGCCCGCGCGCACGGTGTCGATGGCGCCACCATCACCCGCACCGCGGATCTCGCCCCCGCACTCGAGCACGCCATCGCTTCGAACAAGCCCTGGGTGCTCGACGTGCATGTCGATGCCGACGTGCGGCCGCCGGCGACCGGCACCTGGGCGCTGCCGCCGATCCCGCACAAGGAGCCGGTGTTCGGCGTCCGCCGCACCGCCGCCGACCTCGGCGCCTGAACGGAAGGATCCATCATGTATCATCGCAACGGCGCCAGCATCCGCAACATCGCCGAGGTGCTGTGGGAAACGCCGCCCGAACATTACGACGCGCACTCGAAAATGCTGGTCTCACCGGCGAGCGCCGCCGGCACGCGGTTCGATTTCCGCATCTCGTCCTATCAGCCGCGCGGCTATGTGAAGCCGCACCGGCACGCCATCCAGGAGCAGATCTATCACGTGCTCGAAGGCGAAGGGCTGATGGAAATCGACGGCGAGCGCGTCGTCGTCCGCCGCCACGATTGCATCCATCTTCCCCCGGGCGTGGAGCACGCGATCTACAACACCGGGCTGGTCGATCTCGTGTTCTTCGTCATCACGACGCCCCCGACCGACGCGTAGGGCGTGATGGCGGCGGCCGGCCACTACGACCTCGTCGTGGCCGGAGCCGGCGCCGCGGGCATGACCGCGGCCGCCGTCGCGGCGTCCCAGGGCATGCGCGTGCTGCTGGTCGAGAAGACCGCGCTGGTCGGCGGCACCACGGCCTGGTCCGGCGGCATGGTCTGGGTTCCCGCCAACCGGCAGATGCTGGCCGCGGGCATGGCGGACAGTCTCGATGCGGCCCGGCGCTATCTCGCGGCCACCGTGGCGAGCGAGTCGGGTGCGGCGATGCGCGAAGCCTTCCTCACCCACGCGGCCGAGGCGATCGACTACCTCGCCCGGCACACCCCGGTGCAGCTGCGCCCGGTCGCCGTCTATCCCGACTATTATCCCGATCGGCCCGGCGCGACGCTGGGAGGGCGCGTGCTGGAGCCGTGCCCGTTCGATGCCCGCGCGCTCGGCCCGCGGTTCGCGCTGCTGCGCCCGCCGCTGCCGGAGTTCACCCTGTTCGGCGGCATGATGGTCAGCCGGCCGGACATCGCCCATTTCCGCCGCGCGTGGCGCTCGGCCCGGTCCGCGTGGCGGGTCGCGACCCTGCTGGCGCGCCATGCCGGCGAGCGGCTGACCGCGCCGCGCGGCACCAGCCTCTATCTCGGCAACGCCCTCGCCGGGCGATTGCTGCTCGCGCTCACCGTGCTCGGCGTGGAGCTGCGGCTGGGGACGCGGCTGGCCGCGCTGCGCCACACCGGCACGCGGATCACCGGCATCCTGCTGCGGGACGCGGCGGGCGCGGAGACGGAGCTGACCTGTCGCGGCGTGGTGCTGGCCACCGGCGGCTTCTCCCACGATGCCGCGCTGCGCGCCCGCACGCTGCCCGAGGCCGCCGGCATGGTCTCCGCTGCCGCCCCGGGCAATGCGGGCGAGGGCATCGGTCTCGGTCTGGATGCCGGCGGGGCGCTCGGCACCGCCAACGCGTCCGGCGCGTTCTGGGTCCCGGTCTCGCGGTTCCGCCGCGCCGATGGGTCGGACGGCGTGTTTCCGCACACCGTCACCGACCGCGCCAAGCCCGGCCTGATCGCGGTCGACGCGGCGGGCGAGCGGTTCGTCAACGAGGCCGTCTCCTACCATGAATTCGTCCTGGCGATGCTGCGCCACGGGCTCGGCGCCGACCGCCCGGCGCATCTCATCTGCGACCGGCGGTTCCTGTGGACCTACGGGCTCGGGCGCGTGCGCCCGTTCAGCCTGCGTCTGCGCGAGCACCTCGCCAGCCGCTATCTCCATGCCGCGCCGAGCCTGGGCGCGCTCGCCACGGCGCTGGGCATCGACGCGGCCGGGCTCACCGCCACCGTCGCGGCGCATAACGCGGATGCGCGGGCCGGCGTGGATCGCCGCTTCGGGCGGGGGTCGGACGCCTATCAGCGCCATCTCGGCGACGCCGACCATCGGCCCAATCCGTGCCTGGCGCCGATCGAGACGCCGCCGTTCTACGCCGTCGCCGTCTATCCCGCGGACCTCGGCACGGCGACCGGCCTCGTCACCGACGCGCAGGCGCGGGTGCTCGGGGCCGACGGCGTCCCGATCGCCGGGCTCTACGCCTGCGGCAACGACATGAACTCGGTGATGAACGGCGCCTATCCCGGCCCCGGCATCACGCTCGGCCCGGCGCTGACCTTCGGCTATCTCGCCGCCCGCGACGCCGCGCGGGGCGCCTGACGCGGCCCACTGGACCCATCGCAACCCGGCAGCCCATCGCCCCGGACCCTGGGCGCGCGGCGGCGGGTGGGCTACGCTGCCCGCGTCAATGGCGGCCCGCAGCCGGCCGGTGGCGCGGGCAGGGGCCGCGGGCGAGGGAGAACGGCGATGGAAATCCGACGCAGCGGCGCGCAGCCTTCCGGGAAGGGCTCGGCGGAGTGGTTCACCGGCACGGTTCGCATCGACCCGCTGCTCAGCCCGCCCGATCCGGCGCGGGTCGCCGGCGCGCTGGTGACGTTCGAGCCGGGCGCGCGCACGCATTGGCACCGGCACCCGCTCGGGCAGACCCTGATCGTGATGACCGGCCTCGGCCGGGTTCAGCGCGACGGCGGCCCGGTGGAGGAGATCCGTCCCGGCGACGTCGTGTGGATCTCCCCGGGCGAGCGGCACTGGCACGGCGCCTCGCCGCAAACGGCGATGAGCCACATCGCCATCCAGGAACGGCTCGACGGCAAGACCGTCGAGTGGATGGAGCCGGTGAGCGAGGAAGCGTATCGCGGCTGAGCGGGCGCCCGTCCGCGGGAGGCGCCCTCAGCGCGCCGTGCCGGGCCGCCGGGTGCCGCTCATGCGTCCGGACAGCGCCAGGACGAGAACGATGACGACGCCCTCGAGAATCTCCTGCACGCCGATCGGCAGGCCGATCACCTGCATCGCCGTCACCAGCAGGACCAGCAGGAAGGCGCCGGTGAGCGTGCCGAGCGCGGTGGCGTTGCCGCCGGAGATCAGCGTGCCGCCGAGCACCACGGCGCCGACGGATTGCAGCAGGTAGGGCGAGCCGACCTCGAGGAACGCGCCGCCGGCATGCGCGGCGAGGACCATGCCATCCAGCGCCGCGAGCACGCCGCTGGTGAGGAAGGTGCTGGCGATGATCCGCCCGGAGCGGACGCCGGAGAGTTCCGCCGCGCGCAGGCTCTGCCCCACCGCCGAGAGCAGGCGGCCATAGACGGTGCGGCGCAGGACGAAACCGGCGGCGAGCACGGCGGCGACGGCGGCGATCGCCATGACCGGGACGCCGAGCACGCGGCGGTTGGCGATGAAGGCGAGCGCGGGCGCGACGACATAGCTGGTGAAGTGCCGGTTCGCCAGCAGCGCCGCCGTCGCCAGCACATACCCGACCCCGAGCGTGGCGATCATCGCCGGGATTCGCAGGCGCACCACCAGCACGGCGTTCACCGCGCCGATGCCGAGCCCGGCGGCGACGATGGCGGCGAGGCAGACCGGCAGCATCGCGTCCGACCCGCCGAGAATGTTCATCGACAGGAAGGCGGCGAGGGTGATCGTCGAGGGGATGGCGAGATCGATGTTGCCGCGCCCGGTGGTGACCACGAACATCTGGCCCAGCGCCGGGAGGACCAGGAACGACGCCGACTGCGCCACGCCGGACAGGCTTTCCAGCGTCAGCCGCGCCGTCGCCGCGGCCAGCACCAGCCAGAGCAGGGCGACGCCGAGCGCCGACCAGATCCAGCGGTTGGTCTCGGTCCAGCGGGCGAAGCGGTTCATGGCGCCGCCCCGGGGCCGGACAATGCCGTGCGCAGGGCGAGGATGCCGAGCAGCAGGGCGCCTTGCACCGCCGCATTGAAGTCGGTGCTGATGCCGAGAAACCCGAGCAGCGCCCCGATCAGCGAGAGCGTCACCGCGCCCGCGACGACGCCGACCGGCGCCGTGCTGCCGCCGAACAGCCGGCAGCCGCCGATCACCACGGCGGCGATCGAGAGCAGGGTGAAACTGTCGCCGGCGTTGATGTCGCTGGCCGTGTTCACCGCGGTGAGCGAGAGGCCGGCGGCGGCGGCGAAGCTGCCGGCGATGGCGAAGCGCAGCGCTGCCGCCCGCACCGAAGACCACCCGGCCTGCTGCAGCGCCCGCGCGTCGTTGCCGAACCCGCGCAGCACCACGCCGGCGCGGGCACGGTCCAGCGCCAGGGCGGCGAGCGCGCCGAGCACGAGCAGGGCCACCGCCGTCGGCAGGAAGGGCAGGTTCCAGTCCACCGCAGCGGCGAGCCAGGCCGGGCTGCCGCCGCCGGGGGTCGGCTGCAGCGTATAGCCGATGCCGGTCCAGACGAACGAGGCGCCGAGCGTGACCACGATCGAGGGAATCTGCCGCGCCTGGATCAGCGCCCCCATCACGGCGTAGGCGCCGAGCGCGAGCAGGATGGCGGCGACGCCGGCCAGGGGCGCCGTGACCAGCCAGGTGGCCGCGAGCACGCTGACCAGGCCCGCGAACGGGCCGATGCCGAGATCGATCTCGCTGCCGCCGACGACGAACATCTGGCCGAGCGCCACCAGCGCCACCGGCAGGGCCGGGCCGAGCAGCAGGTCGAGCCCGAACGGCGAGGCGGCGCCCGGGTTCAGCGCCACCATCGCCGCCAGCACGGCGATGAGGCTGATCACCGGCGCGAGCCGGGCGCCACGGGCGCCGCGGTGCGCCGCGCCGGCCCGGCCGGTCGCCGCGGCCTTGGGTTCGCCGGCGAAGGCGGCGCCGACCAGGGCTTCGGCGCTGATCGCGGTGCCGCGCAATTCGCGGATCACGCGCCCGGCGCGGAACACCAGCACGCGCGAACATTCGAGCAGCTCGGCATCCTCGGTGCTGTACCACACCACCAGCGTGCCGGCGGCGGCGACCTCGCGCACCAGGCGATAGAACTCGGCCTTCGCCTCGACATCGACGCCGCGGGTGGGGTCGTCGAGCAGCAGGATGCGCGAGCCGCGCAGCAGCGCCCGGGCGGCCAGCACCTTCTGCTGGTTGCCGCCGCTCAGCTCGAGAATATTCGCCCCGATGCGGGCGTTGGCGATGCGCAGCCGCTCGAGCAGCGGCCGCACCAGCCCCTGCTCCGCGCGCGGCGACAGGCGCGCCAGCGGCGGGCGGCCGATGCTGGCGCCGATGGCGATGTTCTCGAGCACCGACCAGAGGCGGAACACGCCCTCCCCGGCACGGTCGCCGGAGACGAAGCCGGGCTCCGCGCCGCAGGTGATGGCCCGGTCATGGCCCCGCCCGGCGGCGAAGAGCGCGTGCAGGAAATCGCGCTGGCCATTGCCGTCGAGCCCCGCCAGGCCGACGATCTCGCCGCCGGCGAGGGTGATGGCGTGGTCGGCCAGCCCCGCGGCGGCGGCGATCGTCACCAGCGCCTCGGCGTCCGGGCGCGCGGCGGTGCCCGCGGGTTCGCCGCTTTCGTGCGGCGGATTGCCGCCCATGCGTTCGACGAGGTCGGTGACGGTGACGTGCGCCGCCGGCTCGTCGGCGACGACGCGGCCGTTGCGCATCACCACCACGCGGCTGGCGACGTCGAGAATTTCCTGCAGCTTGTGGCTGATGAAAATGATCGCCACGCCCTCGGCGGCGCGGGCGCGGCTCCACTGGCGCAGCTGCGCGCTGCGGTCGGCATCGAGCGAGGAGGTCGGCTCGTCCAGCACCAGCAGGCGGAGCCGCTCGCCGGCGGCGGCGCGTGCGATCTCGACCATCTGGCGCTGGCCGATCGGCAGCCGCTCGAGCACGTCATCGGCGCCGAGCCCGGCGCCCGGAAAGATCGCCTCGATCTGCGCCTGGGCGCGGCGGCGGAACCGGTCGCGCCAGCCGGGTTCCGGCGCCAGCAGCGCGGCCGGCTCCTCGAGCATGAAATTCTCGGCGACGGTCAGGTTCGTGCACAGCGACAGCTCCTGGTGCACGATGCGGATGCCGTGCGCGCGCGCCGCGTTCGGCGAGACATGATCGAGATCGACGGCGGCGCCGGCGATCGCGATGCGGCCCGAATCGGGCCGCGCCAGGCCGCAGATGAGGCGCATGAGCGTGCTCTTGCCGGCGCCGTTGGCGCCGACCAGCCCGACCACCTCGCCGGGATGGATCGAAAGCGTCAGGTCGTCGTTCGCGCGCGTGGGGCCGAACGACTTGCTGACGCCGTCGAGCCGGATGATCGGCGGCGATGCCGCAACGGCGGCGGGCGTCGCCGCGCCCGCCGCCGCCCCGGTCTTTACCTGCGCCGCCCTTGCCTGCGCCGTCATCCGGTGCGGCTCAGTGGCCGGCGGCTTTGACCAGATGCTCTTCGACCCAGGCCTCCGAGTAGCTCGGGCTGACGATCAGCCCGGGTGCCAGGGTGGAATAGTCGTTGAGATTCTCGTCGGTGACGCGGGCGACGGGCATGATCATGTCCTTCTTCGGCTTGGCGCCCTTGACGATGGCATAGCCGAGCCAGAAGGCGGCGCCGCCGATCCCCGGCGTCGTGTTGAGCGAGATCGTCGAATACCCGTTCTTGGCCTTTTCGGCGATCCACCAATGGATGAAGTTCGAGCTGCCGCCGCCGTCGATGATCGGCATGTGGCCTTCGTAGGAACCGCCGTACTGCGCGAACGCCTGGGCGATGCCGAAATCATCGCCGCCGCCCTGGGCGAGGACCGCATCGACATGCGGCAGGCTCGGCAGCACGTTGGCCACGGCCGCCTGCGCCACCGAGGTGGTCGCCTGACCATAGACCGTCGCCACCACCTTGAGGCCCGGATATTTCTTCAGCACGCTCATCTGGCCTTCGTACATGTCGTGATCGGGCGCGGATCCCTTGACGCCGCGCACGACGATGACGTTGCCGTGGCCCTTGAGGCGCTTGGCGATCTCCTCGGTGACCTGCGCCTGGTAGTTGAAGAAATCGAAATTGAGCGTGAAGGCGCACGGGGCCGACAGAATCGAATCGAACGCGATCACCTTGATGCCGGCCTGGCAGGCCTTCTGCACGGCGCCGTTCAGCGCCGTCTCGGAGGCGGCGTCGATGACGATGGCATCGACATGCTTGAGGATCAGGTCGGCCATCTGGCTCATCTGCTGGTTGACCGAACCGTCGCCGTTCAGCACCACGTAGTCGGCGATCTTGCCGTCGGCCTTGGCCTGCTTGGCGGCGGTCTCGAACGCCTCCACCATCTGGTGGCGCCAGGTGTTGCCGTAATAGGCGTTGGAGAGCGCGATCACCGGCTTGTCCTCCGAGGCGCGGGCCGGTGCGGCGGTGAAGGCCGTCGCCGCCGCGAGGGCCGCGGCGAGGGCGAGATGCGTGGATTTCATTTGGTCGTTTCCTTCCCTGGTCGTGGTGGTGCCGCCTTCCGTTCAGGCGGCCTTCGGCGGGTGGCAGATGGCGCGCACTGAGCGCATCACGGCGGCGGGATCGAACACGCGTTCGAGCCAGCCGTCGCGGAAGATCACGGGCCGCGCTTCGGCGATCGCCTGCAGGGCACCATCGGAGAAGCGGCCTTCGGGGAACATTTCGAACGCGATCGAGAGGCCGATGGTGAGATGGCCGAGGAGGAAATCGGTCGCCGCCTCGCGCGGGACGCCGCGGCGCACCACCTCGTCCACCGCTTCGCGCAAGGCGAGGCAGAGGGTGATGCCGACCGTTTCCGAAAGCGCCGGCTCGAGCATCGCGATGTCCGCGACGGTGCAGCGATGCGCCCGCATCACCGGCTTGTAGATGGTGCGCGCGATCTCCTCGCACAGCGCGTAGTGCGGCTCCGGGCCCTGCATGAGGGCGCAGACGATGTTCTGCTTGGCGTGGACGCCGCCGAAGAAGTCCTTCTTCGCTTCGGCATCGGTTTCGTCGTTGAAGATCGGCGGATGGCACGGATGGGTGACGAAATAGCTCACGTCGGCGCGCGCCGGCAGCTCACCGGCGTGCGGCGCGGCGGCGTCGAGCATGATCAGCGCGGTGCCGGGGCGGACGCGGCCGATGATCTCGTGCGCCACGGTGCCGATCAGCCGGTCCGGCACGGCGAGCACCACCACGTCCGCGCCGGCGAGGGCGGCATCGGCTTCGACGCACTCCGCGCCGATGGTCTCGCGCAGGCGCTCGCGGCCGGCGGCGGAGACTTCGACATGCTCGACGGTGAAGCGCGAGCCGCGCAGGTTGGTGGCGAGGCGGACCCCCATTTTGCCGCCGGCGCCGAGCAACGCGATTTTGGTCATGAGTGTCTCCTCCTGGTTCAGGGGCGGCCGCTGCCGGCTCCGGCGCGGTCGGGGCGAAGACATCGATGGCCTTCGCCGCGTGGGTCGGTGGTCATCGGAATGCTTCGAGTGCGGCGGCGAGCGCGGGGTGGGTGCGCGCGTAGTCGCTTGCGGGAATGCCGGCGACGGCTGCGTCCCAGGCCTCGCGCAGGCTCGCCACGCCGGCGGCCGGACCCTGCGGATGCGCCATGATGCCGCCGCCCGCGGCATGGATGAGGTCGGTCGAGCCCAGCGCCTGCCAGGTCGCCGCCGCCTGCCGCGCCGTCTGGCCCGAAGAGAAGACCGGCATCGCCAGGCACGGCTTGCCAGCGAAGAGGGGCGCGAGGCACGCCCTGGCGGCGGACGCGACGCTCTCGTCGTCCTCGCTGAACTTGTTGCTCAAGCCATTGACATGCATGTGGTCGGCACCGGCCAGGCGCCAGACCGTCTGCCAGGCGGGGAACGACCAGCCGAGCAGCGGCGCGCGCGAGAGTGCCCCCCAGCCATTGCGATGCGCATGCAGCGGCAGCTGTGCGTGGCGGCGCAGGGCGAGGAACCCGACCAGGCCGACCGCGTTCAGGCTCGCCATCACGCAGGTGCCGCCGAGCCCGGCCACGAGGTCGTGGCGGCGGCGCATCTCGTCGAGGTCGCCGGTGATGTTGAAGGCGTACATCACCATCCTGCCGGTGCGCTCGGCATGGGCGGTGATCACCCGCATCACCGCCCGCGCCCGCTGCTCGAACGGGCAATGGGCGCCGTCCGACTGCAGCTCGTCATCCTTGATGAAATCGATCCCGGCCTCGGCCAGAGTGGCGACGAGTGCGGCCGTCTCATCGGCGTCGAGGCCGACGCTCGGCTTGATGATCGTGCCGATCAGCGGCCGGCCGGCGACGCCGGCGAGGCGCCGCGTGCCGGCGATGCCGAATTGCGGTCCCGGATAGGCGTCGGCGAAGGCGTGCGGCAGGCGGAGATCGAGCAGGCGCAACCCGGAGACCTGCTTCAGTTCGAAGAGATTGCCCGCGACGGTGGCGAGCAGGTTTGGCAGCGACGGGCCGATATTGTCCAGCGGCCAGGATAATGTCAGGCGTCCGTGCCGCCAGCGTGCCGGGCTGCCGCGCGGCGCGCCGGCCCCGGGTAGCGAGGGCGCCGCCGTCTCGCCGATTTCCTCGATGCGCTCGACGCGCGCGGCGGCGCGCGCCCTCAGCGCCGCCGTTTCACCGGGAACGGCGACGAAGGTTCCGCAGGACTGCTCACCGGCGATCGCCTCGGCGGCCTCGCCCAGGGGAAAGGCGCTCTCGATCAGATAGTCGGCCTCGAAGCGGGCCGGGCTGTCCGACGATGGGTCTGGCGGCGCATTCGGCTCGCTCAGCATGGGTTTGCCGGCCCTTCCCTGGCGCGTTGTCCTGGTTGGTTATCATGTCATTATACCAGAATGGACGCGCGAACAACCGGGCGGATGCGTGCCCGCCCACGGGATCAATGGGGCGCGTAGTGAGTGCGGCTGCGGCGCAGATGCGTGCGCATCACCGCCGCCGCGAGCGCGGCATCCCCGGCGGCGATGGCATCGAGAATATGGCGGTGCTCGGCCAGCGTGATCGGCTCGTGGCCCTTCCAGTGCAGCACGCCGGAATGGAACAGGCTGAGCCATTGCAGCATCGCCCTGCTGACCGCCTCGAACAGCGGGTTGCCGGTGACCGCGGCGATGGCGGTGTGGAAAGCCATGTCGGCGGCGACGAAGGCGCGCGGGTCGGTCTTGAGGCACTCCTGCTGCAGCGCCAGGGCCGCCTCCAGCCGCGCGAGGTCGCCCGGCCCGGCCCGCCGCGCCGCCTCCGAGGCCATGCCGACCTCGAAGAACTCGCGCGCCTCCTTCAGATGCTCCAGCGATTGCGGCGACCGTGCCAGCAGATGCCGCGCCGTCTGGTCGATCTGGAGGATCACGTCGGCCGCCGTCGGCTCCAGCACCCGCGCCCGCTCGCCGTGGCTGATGGCGATCAGCCCGACCTTCTCCAGGGTCTGCATCGCCTCGCGCACCGCCGGGCGGCCGACGCCGAAGCGCACCATCAGCTCGCGCTCGGACGGCAGCTGGCAGCCAGCCGGGAACTCTCCGGCCTGGATCGCGGCGATCAGGCTGTCGAAGACGGCGTCGGAGAGTTTGCGCCGGACGATCTTGCGCGGGTCGGTCATGGTCACGATGCGGAAGCAAAGGCGGCGCCGGACGGCCGCGGCACGACGCGTGGGTTCGTAACCCTAATGTACCCGTGCCCACGGCGCAAACCGCCGCTGGCTGGCATGCCGTCGCGCCGGTGCGCGTGACCGGGTAGGATGGCGCGAACAGGGAAGTCGATCGTCTCGGAGACCACACCATGCAGCTGCATGCAGATCTGTCCCGCCCCGCTACCGTCGACAGCACCGCGCTCGCCTGGGTCGCCTCGCCCATGGCCGGGGTGGAGCGGCGGATGCTGGAGCGCGACGGCGACGAAGTGGCGCGCGCCACCTCGCTCGTGCGCTATGCCCCCGGTTCGGCCTTTTCCCCCCACACCCACGGCGCGGGCGAGGAGTTCCTGGTGCTGGAGGGCGTGTTCTCCGACGAGACCGGGGATTTTCCGGCCGGGTTCTACGTGCGCAACCCGCCGGGCTCGCGCCACACGCCCTCCAGCGCGCCGGGGGCGGTGATCCTCGTCAAGCTCCGCCAGATGCCGCCCGAGGAGACGGGCTTCGTCCGCGTCGATACGCGTGATCCTGCCGTCTGGCGCGATCTCGGCCACGAACGGGGCGAGGCGGTGCTGTTCGAGGCGGCCTGGGAACGCGTGGTGATGCTCCGTCTGCCCCCCGGGGCGGAGGGACCCAGGGAGACCTGGGCGCGCGGCGCCGAGATTTTCGTCGTCGAGGGCGATGTGGTGATCGACGGCGCGCTTCACGGCGCCGGCGCCTGGCTGCGGCTGCCCGCCGCCAGCCAGGCCAGCCTGGGCAGCCGGGCCGGCGCGCTGGTCTACCGCAAAACGGGCCATCTCGGCTGACCCGGCGCGGGCCGCGCGCGGACGGCTTGATCCCCCCGGCACTGGCCTGTATATGCCTCCGCCACCGGGGCCATAGCTCAGTTGGGAGAGCGCCTGAATGGCATTCAGGAGGTCAGGGGTTCGACTCCCCTTGGCTCCACCACCCGGCACAAGAGCTTAGGCGGCGACTGCAGCGGCGCGGGCCGCGCGGCTCCTTTGATCCGCGAATCGTTACGCCGAAACTCGTCAGGGGCTATTCCGCCGGCTGGCGCTTTGGCGCCAGGAACCCATCGAGGGCGAGAAGTGCGACGCCGCAGACGATGGCGGCGTCCGCGACGTTGAAGACGTACCACGACCAGCCGAAGGCGTGGGCATGGATGAAATCCACCACCGCGCCGAATCGCAGCCGGTCCAGGACATTGCCAAGGGCGCCGCCGGCGATGGCGCCGAGGGCGAGGGAGATCCGCGCCCGTTCGGCACGGCGCATCCAGGCACCGAGTGCTATGATGATGGCCAGAGCCACGACCACCAGGATCGGGCGTTCCGTGTTGCCGAGATGGTTCAGCAGGCCGAAGGTGATGCCGCGATTCCACACCATGGTCAGGCTTAGCACCGGCAGAACGTCGATCTGCCCGCGCGCCGGCAACTGCAGGCGCTCGAGCACCCAGAACTTGCTGGCTTGATCGGCGGCGAAGACCGTGATCGTGGCGAGGATGCCGATCAGCAGCGCGCGGCGCTGCGTCATTCGGCCGCGGCCCGGCAGACCAGGCCGGATTCCACGGCGTCCGCGCAGCGGTGACAAAGGGTGGGGTGTCGCCGGTCCGTTCCAACTTCCTCGAGAACCTTCCAGCACCGTGCGCATTTGTGCCCGGGCGCGAGTTCGATCGGAGCTGGAATGTCGCCGGCGGTGAAGCGCACCTTGGACACGATGGCGACATCCGCCCAGCCCGCCTCATCGAGGAGCCCGGCCGCATCCGACCGATCCGCCAGGATGGCGATCGCCTCCAGGGACGAACGGATGGCGCCGTCCGCACGCCGCCGTTCGAGCTCCGATGTGATGCCCAGCCGCGCGGCGCGGATCTGTTCCCACTTCTCGCCCAGCGCCTCGTCGCGCCACTCCGCCGGCAGCGCCGGGAACGTTTCCAGATGCACGCTGCCCTCCGCGCCGAAGCGTGCGCCCCACGCCTCCTCGGCGGTGAAGCACAGCACCGGCGCGAGCCATGTGCACAGGCAGCGATGCAGATGGTCGAGCACGGTGCGCGCGGCGCGGCGGCGGAGACTGTCGGGGCGGTCGCAATAGAGCGTGTCCTTGCGGACGTCGAAATAGAATGCGGAGAGGTCGGTGGCGCAGAAGGCGTGCAGGGCCGGGTAGAACCCGGTCCAGTCGTAGGAGAGCGCGGCGTCGCGCAGCTTGGCGTCGAGCTCTGTCAGCCGGTGCAGAACCCAGCGCTCGAGCTCCGGCATCTCCGCGTGCGTCACGCGCTCGGCCTCGGTGAAGCCGTCCAGGCAGCCCAGCAGCCAGCGCAGCGTGTTGCGCAGCCGGCGATAGAGTTCCGCCTGCTGCTTGAGGATTTCCGGACCGACGCGGAGATCCTCGGTGGTGTCCGACATCATCACCCACAGGCGGAGAATGTCGGCGCCGTAGTGCTTGATCACGTCCTGCGGCGCGGTGGTGTTGCCGAGGGATTTGGACATTTTGCGGCCCTGCTCGTCGAGCACGAAGCCGTGGGTCAGAACCGCCTTGAACGGCGCGACGCCGCGCGTACCGACCGATTCCAGCAGCGAGGAGTGGAACCAGCCGCGATGCTGATCCGAGCCCTCGAGATAGAGATCCGCCGGCCATGGCAGGCCGCGCGCCTCCAGCACGAAGGCGTGGGTCGAGCCGCTCTCGAACCAGACATCGACGATGTCCTTGACCTGCTCGTAGTCGGCGGGATCGCGCCCCGGCCCGAGGAAGCGGTCCGGTGGTGAGGCGTACCAGGCATCGGCGCCCTCGGTCTCGAACGCGGCGACGATGCGGGCCACGACATCCGGGTCGCGCAGCGGCTCGCCGCTGGCACGGTGGACGAACACCGCGATCGGCACGCCCCAGGCGCGCTGGCGCGAGATGCACCAGTCGGGCCGCGCGGCGACCATGCTGCCGATGCGGTTGCGTCCCTGTTCGGGCACGAACCGGGTCGCCGCGATCGCGGCCAGCGCCTGGTCGCGAATCCGCCCCGGCCCGTCCATGCGGATGAACCATTGCGGCGTGGCGCGAAAGATCAGCGGCGCCTTGGACCGCCAGGAATGCGGGTAGGAATGGACCAGCGAACCGCGCGCCACCAGCGCGCCGGTCTCGGCCAGCGCGGCGCAGACGGCATCGGCGGCCTTGTAGACATGGTGCCCGGCGAACAGCGGCACCCAGGCGTTGAACGTGCCGTCGTCGCCGACGGTCTCCGGCACCTCGATGCCGTGGGCGCGGCCGAGGATGAAATCGTCGGTGCCATGCCCCGGCGCGACGTGGACGAACCCGGTGCCGGCCTCGGTGGTGACGAAATCGCCTTGCAGCAGCGGCACGTCGAATTCGTAGCCGCGGCCGCGCAGCGGATGGGCGCAGATCGTGCCGGCCAGCTCGGCGCCGGTGACGACGTGCTCCAGATGGTGGGTGGCGATGCCGGCGGTGTCGAGAAACGCCGGCAGCAGCGGCAGCGCGACGAGCAGCCGTTCGCCGGCGCGGGCACCGGCGCCGGCGGTGACGCTGTCCACGTGCACCAGCGCGTATTCGATCTCGGCGCCGTAGGCGATGGCGCGGTTGCCCGGCATCGTCCATGGCGTCGTGGTCCAGATCACCACGCTCGCGCCGGCGAGCCGGGGCGAGGGCGGGGTCACGATCGGGAACCGCACCCAGATCGTCGTCGAGGTATGGTCGTGATATTCCACCTCGGCCTCGGCGAGCGCGGTCTTCTCCACCGGCGACCACAGCACCGGGCGCAGGCCGCGATAGAGCGCGCCATTGAGCAGGAACTTGCCGATCTCGCCGGCGATCGCCGCCTCGGCGGGAAAATCCATGGTCGCGTAGCGGTGCGCGAAATCGCCCTCGACGCCGAGGCGGCGGAACTCCGCCGCCTGCACGCCCATCCAGTGGGCGGCATAGGCGCGGCACTCGGCGCGGAAATCGAGGATCGGCACCGCATCCTTGTCGCGCCCGGATTTGCGGTATTCTTCCTCGATCTTCCATTCGATCGGCAGGCCGTGGCAGTCCCAGCCGGGGATGTAGTCGGCGTCGAACCCGGCCATCTGGCGGGCGCGGTTGACGACATCCTTGAGGATCTTGTTCAGCGCCGTGCCGATATGCAGGTTGCCGTTGGCGTAGGGCGGGCCGTCATGAAGGATGAATTTCTCGCGCCCGCGCGCGGTCGCGCGCAGCTTCGACCAGAGGTCCATCCGCTCCCAGCGGGCCAGGATTTCGGGTTCGCGGCGCGGCAGATCGCCGCGCATCGGGAACTCCGTCCGCGGCAGGAACACGGTGTCGCGATAGTCCTGGGTCTCGGTCATCTGGGTCTTTCGCAGGCGGGATGGGGATCGGCCGGGGCGGGCGCGCGGCGGGCCTCCGGCCGGGTCAGGCGGCCGGGGTGGGAATTCGCGCGCGGCGGGGCTCCGACATGGGCTTGACTATGCGGAGCGGGGTGCCGGGCGGTCAAGCGTGCGCAGTGGGCCCGCATCGCCCGCGGTCTGGCGCCGAAGCGCGTCATGTTGCGGTCAGCGAGCCTTGCTAGCTCTCCCGTCCAGCCGGGGCTGCTCTTGGATTATCCCCTTTCGGCTTGGATTTTAAGTCACGATGATGGTCGGGCCTGCCGTCCGCCTCGGTATCTGGCCGAGGGGAACGGCAGAAAAAGAGGACCGGCGGCCAAAAGGGCCGTCGGTCCCGCCTGCCGCCCCAGCCATGCCCGGAAGCGCCCCGGCGCATCGGCCTACGCGCCGAGCGCCGCGCGGGCCTCGGCGGCATCGGCGGCGATCTGGGTCTTCAATTCGTCGAGCCCGGAGAATTTCCGCTCCGGGCGAAGGAAGGCGTGAAGCGCCACGGTGGCCTCGGCGCCGTAGAGATCCTCGTCGAAATCGAACAGGTGCGCCTCGAGCCGGCTTTCCGTCGTGCTGCTCACCGTCGGCCGGCGGCCGATATTCGCCACCCCCGGATGGGTCGCGCCGTCCGGCAGCGTCACCGTGACCGCATAGACGCCCCGCGCCGGTTCGAGATGGCGGCCGAGGGGGATATTCGCGGTCGGGAAGCCGATCGTCCGTCCACGCGCATCGCCATGGGCGACGATGCCGCGAATCGACCAGTCCCGCCCGAGTTCGGCCGCGGCCCGCTCCGGGTAGCCATCCTGGAGCAAACGGCGGATGCGCGAGGCCGAGACCGGTCCCTGCGCGTCGGCCAGCGGTGGCACCACGGTCAGGCCGATGCCGCGCGCCTCCGCCTGGGCGGCGAGAAACGCGATGTCGCCGCCGCGGCGGTGGCCGAAGGCGAAATCGACGCCGCAGGCCAAGTGCCGCGCCCCCAGCGCCCCGGCCAGCACCTCGCCGACGAAGGCTTCCGCGCTGAGCGCGCTGAACGACCAGTCGAACGCGATCTCGAAGATCGTGCGCACGCCCAGCCGGGCGAGGGCGGCGGCTTTTTCCGCCGACAAGGTCAGACGGAACGGAGGGTCTTCGGGGCGGAAGAGTTCGCGCGGGTGCGGTTCGAAGGTGAGCACCGCCAGCGTGGCGTCCGGCCGCGCCGCGTGGGCCGCGCGTACGACGCTCGCATGGCCGAGATGGACGCCGTCGAAATTTCCGAGCGCGACCGATGCTCCACGCGCCGCGGCGGGCACCGCCCGCCAGTCCCGATAGATCCGAATGTCCTGCATGCCAGCCTTGCCCGTCCAAATCCGGCCGACGCCGGCGGTCCGATCCTGCACCAGGCCCGCCCAGCCCGACGCCTACCAGCCGCCCGGGCTGCGATTGCCAGATGTCTGAAACACATGCGAAATTTTACCAGGCCCGGCGCCCGCGCGCGGCGCAGAGACGAGCCTGCGACCTGTAGCCGGTCGAGCGCGCTGTTGCAAGAACACCACAGTGATCAGCTCGCATGCGATCCGGACCGCTGCACTGCACAAAAATCCCTTGCACCGGCTCCGTGGGCGCTTATCATCATCGGTGTAGGGCGCGTTTCGCGCGCACTGCATTCTTGGACGTTTCCTCCCTAAACTTGGCGGCGCTCTGCGCCGCCATTTTTTTTGCCCCGAGTCGCGAGCCTTGGCCGGATGATATGACGGGCGCCGTGCCCGCCGGTGGGGCACGCTTTGGCCATCGCGTGTGCGGGCGGGCCGGAAGCCGGCCGGCATGGACGGTGCCGTGGGCGAGGCCGACGAGGGGGACCTGCATGGGGCGAGGCTTTTATGAGACGCGGCTTCTGCCTCGGCTGATCGCGCTGGCGATGCGAACGCCGGAGCTGAACCGCTATCGCGCCCGGGTTTGCGGCGGTGCGGCAGGCAGGGTGCTGGAGCTCGGCATCGGTCCGGGGTTCAATCTGCCCTTCTACGGTCCCGACGTGAGCGCGGTGGTGGGGATCGACCCGGCGATGGCGCTGCTCGACATGGCCCGCGGCCGTGACGCGGCCTTTCCGGTGGAACTGGTGGAAGGGTCGGCGGAGGCGCTGCCGATCGGGAGCGAGTCGGTCGATACGGTCGTCAGCACCTGGACGCTGTGCAGCGTGCCCGATCCGGGCCGCGCGCTGGCCGAGGCGCGGCGGGTGCTGCGCCCTGGCGGGCGGCTGCTGTTCTGCGAGCATGGACGGGCGCCGGATGGCGGGGTGCGGGCCTGGCAGGATCGGCTGACGCCGGCCTGGCGCCGCATCGCCGGCGGCTGCCATCTGAACCGGCCGATCGAGGCGCTGGTCCGCGACGGCGGCTTCCAGGTCGAGACCCTGGAAGCCGCCTACGCGCGTGGACCGAAGCTGCTCACATATTTCTATACTGGTTCGGCGCGCGCGATGTGATCGGGCGGAACTACGCCCCGAGTTCGGCCTCGAGCCGTGCGACGTCGACGCCGAGATCGGTGCCGCCGACGGTGGACAATTGCCGCCAGACCAGGCCGTAGGCTTCGTCGAGCCGACGCCGCACCCACCGCCAGGTTGCCAGTTTGAACCGGCCCCAGGTGGCGAGGCGGACGGTGTCGGTCTCGGCCAGGCCGGCATAGTCCCACGCCATCAGCATATGGCCGCCGGCGACCGGGCCGGGATCGCGGCTGGCGTCGTCGTCCCAGGGCGCGGTGCTGCCGGCGCTGTCCATGTCCTGCGCGGTGAGCGTGACGCCCCAATAGCCGGGGCCGAGATGCGCGAGGGCAGTGGCAAGGGCGCTCGGCGCCAGCGCCAGCGCGCCGTAGAGGCCGGCGAGCGGGGCGGCCTGGCCGACCTCGAACCCGCGGTCGAGCTGCCGCCCGAGGACGTCGAGCGCGATCGCGCCCTCGGTGGCAGCCAGTTGCGCCGCCGTCGCCCCCGGCATGCCGATGCAGGCGGCGTAGAAGGCCGGGACGGCGGCATCGGCGATCGCGGCCTCGAACCCGTTGAGGGCCGAGACCGCCAGGGCGGCGTTGGCCAGTGCCGCGGCGGTGCAGTCCGGCAGGGTGTCGTTGTCGAACAGGCGAGGCTGGAACGGAACCGCCGCGCGGTCGAGTGCGGGCGGCGGCGGCATCGCGGCGAAGCGATGGGTGCCGAGCTGCGGCGCCGCCGCCAGCGCCGCCGCGTTGTGCGCGCGACGCCCGAGGCGCATCACATCTGTCCTTTCGCCGCTGCCGCGAGCTGCTGCTCGGCCTGCGACAGCGTCATGCCGCTGCCATAGCGCGCCGCCAGCATCGTCGGCGCGGTGGCCGCCTTCGGCGCTGTCGCGGGAGACGGACCGGTGAGCGTGGCGATGTAGCCCTCGACCATCGGCGCGACCATCGCGGCGGCGGCGATGATCATGGAATAGGGCGGCGGGATCAGCGGCACGGCGGCGAGCGCGGCGAGGATCGCGTTGAGGTCCGCCTCGGCCTTGCTCAGCGCCGGCGCGGCCGATGTCGCGGCCATGGTGGTGGAGACCGACGTCAGCACGCCCCGCGCATCGGCGGCGTAGGTCTGGATCTGGGTCTGGACCGACACGGACAGCAGGGACGGGTCGGCCTTGGCGATCGCCGGCACCGCGTTGGACAGCGCGGCGATGGCGTTGTTGAGATCGGCGACGATCTGGGCCGAGACCTGTGCGGCGGTCTGACCGGCGCAGGCGGCGACGGCGAGAAGCGGGGTGGCGCTGAGCAGCGCGCGGCGAGTGGGGGACATCGTGGGGCTCCTGGAACGTTAGAATATCTAACATTCCTACCGAGCCGCCAGCCGGGGCACAACCAAAAGCTGCGCCCGGCGCGGTTCGGCACTCCGTCCCCTCGGCCCGTTCCCCAAGGGGCGGACCGAGGGGACGGGCCGGGCGCGAAATCAGCCGGCGAGGCGGGCGGCAAGTTCGGCGACGTGCTTGCCCTGATATTCGGCCAGCGCGAGTTCGTTCGCCGAGGGCTGGCGGGACCCATCCGGACCGGCCAGCGTCGTGGCGCCATAGGGCGTGCCGCCGGTGATCTCGGCCATGTTGACGAGGCCGGCCTGCGAATAAGGGATGCCGACGATGATCATGCCGTGGTGCAGCAGCGTGGTGTGGAACGAGGTGATGGTGGTTTCCTGCCCGCCATGCTGGCTCGCGGTCGAGGCGAACACGCTGCCGATCTTGCCGATCAGCTTGCCCTGTGCCCAGAGCCCGCCGGTCTGATCGAGAAAATTGCGCATCTGCGCGGCCATGTTGCCGAAGCGCGTGGGCGTGCCGAAGATGATGGCGTCGTATTCGGCCAGCTCGTCGACGGTAGCGATCGGCGCCGCCTGGTCGAGCTTGACGTGCGCCTTTTCGGCGACCTCGCGCGGCATCAGTTCGGGGACGCGCTTGACCGCGACGGTCGCGCCGGCGACGGAGCGCGCGCCGGCGGCGACGGCTTCGGCCATGCGCTCGATATGGCCGTAGCTGGAGTAATAGAGGACGAGAATCTTGCTCATGGTGGCTTCCTTGCCTGTGTTCCGGGCCTGTGTTCCGGGCGTTGGTGTTCCGAGCGGGAGGGCCCATACCGTAAGCAACAATATAATCTGATATCGAACATGTCCAGCGCCGCGCTATGCGCCCCAGGGTCCCAGTGGGCAGATGGACCCGGCAAATGGGCCCCGGTTGATCGGCCGCGGCGGCGCTGCGAGACTTTGCCACTGAAACCCCGGGCACGGCACCGGGCCAGAGAGAGACAGAGAGAAGAGAGACAGAGAGAGAGGGGAGAGGCGCCATGACCGAACCGGAATTCCGTGCGCTCGTGCTCACCGAGCAGGAGGGCGGCGTTAGCGGCGAGATCCGCACGCTCACCGCGGCGGACCTGCCGGAGGGCGACGTCACCGTCGCCGTCAGCCATTCCTCGCTCAACTACAAGGACGCGATGATCCTCAAAGGGATCGGGCGGCTGGTGCGGACATACCCGCATGTGCCCGGCATCGATCTGGCCGGCGCTGTTCTGGCCTCGACCGATCCCGCTTTCGCGCCCGGCGATCCGGTGCTGCTCACCGGCTGGCGGGTCGGCGAGACACACTGGGGCGGCTACGCCGAGCGGGCCCGGGTGAAGGCCGGGTGGCTGGTGCGGCGTCCGCCCGGGTTCTCCGCCGCCGCGGCGATGACGGTCGGCACTGCCGGGATCACGGCGATGCTGGCGATCGAGGCGCTCGAGCGCGCCGGGCTCGCGCCGGACCGCGGCGAGGTGCTGGTCACCGGTGCGGCCGGCGGGGTCGGCAGCATGGCGGTGGCGATGCTGTCGCGGCTCGGCTACCGCGTCGCCGCCTCGACCGGGCGCGGCGAGGAGGCGGATTACCTCAAACGGCTCGGCGCCGCCGACATCGTGCCGCGCGCCGAACTGGCCGCCGCCGGCGACCGGCCGCTGCGCGCCGAGCGCTTCGCCGGCGCCATCGATGCCGTTGGCGGGAAGGTGCTGGCCGGGGTGCTGCCGCAGCTCCGCTACGGCGGCGCGGTGGCCGCCTGCGGCCTGGCGGGGGGCAGCGAGCTGGTGACCAGCGTGATCCCCTTCCTGCTGCGTGGGGTGAGCCTGCTTGGCATCGACTCGGTGATGCAACCCCTGGCGGCGCGCGAACGGGCCTGGGCCCGCATCGCCCAGCTCCTTCCGGAGGCGGCGCTGGCGGCGATGCGCCGGGTGGTTGGCCTCGACGAGGCGGCGGCTCTGGCCGACGACTTGCTGGTGGGACGCATTCGCGGGCGCATCGTCGTCGATCTCGGCCGCCGCCCGGCCTGAGCGCGGCCGTGTTCCGCTGCGCGATCTCGCGCGGCGGGGCGCGGACCGTGCTCTGAAGGCAAGCGGCCCTGCGAGCCCCACGACGCACCTTCTGAGCCCGGCACGCCCGAGCATGGCCGCACTCGATATCCGTCATTCAATCACAAAATTTTGAACGCGCCGGGCAGGTATGCTTTGCGCGAAGCGCACGGCGTCAACTTGCACGATGACGAACCCGTGCAGTCGCACGCTGTCGGCAGCTCGGTATCACGCGAATGTGAGGATGATTGCGACGCGTTTGCAACATCCCTGTATGCGGCAGAATTCCTGTTGGTCATTCAGCTTCTTGCACAGCATATGCGACCTATTATCAGTTAATCGATATTGGAACACGGCTCGATTCGAACGCTGCCGGCGCTACGGTGAGCAATTCCAGTCTGATGAGCGCGTGGAGAGAGATTGGAATTTTATGAAACCTGCACTGCAACAAGCGGAATCGACGAAATCGCCATTCGCGATCGCCTTAAGGTTGCGGATCATCAACGAGACGCAAGCTATAATATATGTCATGGATTAGTACTTCATTCCGGGATGGCAGAAGCACATCTAGACTCACCATCAAGTACCATTGACCATTTGTACTGTATGTGGCACAAATTTGCCTGGGCGATACAGAGGCCTTGATTGCCTCAGGCTTTGCGCTTTGGCGAAGAATGTGGCCCGGCCAATCCCCGCCGACGGAGGAGTCTGGAAGTCCCGATCCGTTTGGGAGAGTCACGTCGGACGTCTAGTCTTAATGAGTAAGTAATGATAGGAACGGGAGACAACGAATGCCGACCATCATCAACGGAAATCCCTATGGATTTTCCACCGTAGACGGCCTTGGCGCAGGCTTCACCGACATCATCAACCTCTTCGGGTTCTTCAACACCTTCAACAGTTTCGGTGCCAGCGACACGGTCAATGTCTGGACCGGTGGGTTTGACACCCTCAACATGGTCGGGACTGGCGTGACCGACCAGATCAACCTCGATGGCAGCGTCTACGACACCGTCAACGGTGTCGGCATGTCCAACAGCACGTTCAATGTCACCGGCGGCGGCGGCGGCAATACGGTGAATGTCGTCAATTCCAGCGGCCTGAACCTCGTCACCCTCGGCGGCGTCGATAACAGCGTGGATCTCAATGGCGACGCGACCAACACGGTCTCCACCGGCATGGGCGTCGGCACCGTCATCATCGACGGTGGCGGAAGCTCGGATGCCGGGTGGAACACGACGGTCGTGCTCGGCGGCAGCCAGAACCGCGTCATCGGCCAGAATGGCGGCCAGGACGCGAACTTCAACATCTCCGGCGGCACCGGCCAGGATATCGTCGGCATCGGCAATGGCGTGAACACCGTCACGACCGCCGGCGCCGGCAACGTGATCACGGTGGGCAACAACACCAACACCATCACCTTCACCGCTGGCAGCAACAACACCGTCCATATCGCCCCCGGCGGGCCGGCCAACCCGTTCGTGCTCGATACGGTCAATCTGGCCGGCACGAACAACACGGTCACCGGCGGCGATGAGAGCACCACCGCTTCCGGCGGCACCGGCAGCGATACCTACAAGCTCGGCAACGGCAATGACAGCGTTACCGACAACGGCGACAACGCCTCGATCACGCTCGGCACGGGCGTGAACGCCGTCGTCGCCAACGGCAAGGCGGACACGATCACTGTCGGCAATGGCTCGGATACCATCACCGCGAACGGAAACAACGACACGATCACGGCCGGCGCCGGCAGCACACTGGGCTCCGTGTCGCTGACCGCCCACGGGAACAACAACACGATCGCCGTCGGCGGCTCCGCCTCCGTCTCGGTCGGCACCGCCAATACGCCGACCAACGACACGATCACGCTGAACGCGACCAATATCGGCTCGACGCTGAATCTGCCCGGGTCGAACAACATGGTGATGCTGACCAACAGCGCCGGCGGCACCATCAACGACGGTGCGACCGGCGGTGGGCTGACGCTGGATGTTCTCGCGACCGCGGGTGCGCCGCACATCACCGTGAACGGCTTCGAGAACGACCTCACCGGCGTGCTCGACGTCAGTCACACCATCTACGGTAGTGTCGGCGCCGTGCAGGCTGCGTTCACCAACACGAATGCCGGCCTCGTGCTGCCGGTGGGTGCCGGCCAGATCCTGTTTGCTGGCGATCACGTCATTCCGGCCAACATCCAGATCACCTGAACTTCCCGCTCAAGGGCGGCCTGCCTGGTCTCCAGGCGGGCCGCCTGCGTTTGCGTGTAGCAACAGGACCCGGCCTCGTCCCTGCATGCGGGCGGGGGCCGCGTCCGGTCAGCGAGGGCGCTGCACATGGCGACCGTGATCAACGGCGATCCGTCGGGCTTTTCCACCTTGACCGGCGCGGGGTTGGGCGCCGACATCGTCAACCTGTTCGCGTTGCACAATACTTTCTTCGCCAATGGTGGCAGCGACACGATCAATCTCTATGGCAGCGGCTATGATACGGTCGTCCTCGGGGCTGCCACCGGGATCACCGAACAGATCTACCTCAACGGCGGCAGCGACGACGGCATCTTCTCGGCCGCCCCGATCGTCGATGGCTATGTCGCGATCAGTGGCGGGGCCAGCGAGAACCTGGTCGCGATCGATAATGCCGGGGGGACGAACCTCATCACCTTTGCCGGCTTTGCGAATGCGGTCTCGGTCAATGGGGATGCGACGAATTTCATCACCCTTGGCGCAGGCAATGGCGTGGCCATTGTTGGTACGCCAGGGACGGGGTCCGGCTATGGGTCGACCGTCGTGGTCAGTGGCACGAACAACCGTGTGTCGGGGGGCGACGAGAGTTTCACCGTCACCGGCGGCAGTGGGAATCTGGCGGTTTCGATCGGGAACGGCGTGAACTCCGTCAGCACCGGCGGCTATGGCAACAGCATCTACGCCGGCAACAATTCCAACATGATCGTCTTTTCCGGCGGCGGCGCGGACAGCGTGACGCTCGGCGCCGGGGCTGCCGTCAACAGCGCGGTCGCGAACACGATCGGGCTTGCCGGCACCGCCAACATTGTCACCGGCGGCGACGAAAGCACCACGATCACGGGCGGCATGGGCGGGGACGTCTATCGGCTCGGCGCCGGCAATGACAGCATCATCGACAACGGCAATGCCAATGTCTTCACCGTCGGCGTCGACGAGACTGGCGGAGCAGTCCAGATCACCGCCTATGGCGCCAACAACCAGATTACCGTCGGTGGCGCGGCGCAGCTGCAACTCGGGATTGCCGGGACGCCGAGCGGAGACACGATCACGCTCGATGCGACGACCATGGCATCGACGATCAACCTGAACGGGAGCGGGAACATGGTGTTCCTGACCCACGGCGCTGCAGGAACCATCAACGACAATGCGTCGGCCGGCGGGCTCGATCTCGTCGTCGGTGCCGCGGCCGGCAACCCGGATCTCGTGGTCAACGGTTTCCAAGCGGATGCCGTCGGGGTTCTGACCATCGACCACTCGATCTACGCCAGTCCGGGCGCGGTGCAATCGGCGTTGCAGATGACCAGCGCAGGGCTCGTCCTTCCCGTGAATGGCGGGCAGATCCTGTTCGCCGGCGACCATACCATGCCAACGCTCGCGCATCTCACGATCGCGTGACGGAGCCGTGGTCACCCGGGAACGGGAGAACGACCTGGTTGCGATGTCCGAAATCGCGGTTGCCGACGGGCTCATGATTGAGCGTCGCAGCTGCGCCAATGAGGCGCCGATAGTGTGGGGTGGCAGTGGACACAACCTGTGGTCTACGAAACAGAGCAAGATGGGAACAGGGGTGTTGCAGGCAAGCCGTGGTTGTAGCCGGTTTTTCGTTGACCCAATATGGTAAGTTGGATAGCGTTCCTGTTGCGCAATGCACGCGATGGCAGCGTGGCGGCGCGACGGCGACGATAGCTTAATCGTGTTCTTCGCGGAAGATGAACGCCATGTCGCAGACCTCGCAAACGATCGACACCTGGACTGCCAGTGACGGCGACTGGTTCAGTGCCGCGGACTGGTCGACTGGCTATGTTCCGACGGCGAGCGACGTGGTGTCGCTGCAGAGCAGCAACTCGACCTACATCACGATCACCTACGACCCCTACAGCGATACCGAGCCGCTGACCAACAGCGTCGCGTCGATCTCGTCGTCCTCGCTTGTGCAGTTGATGGTGCTATCCGGGGAGCTGATCGTTACCAATGGCGGCAATCTGAGCCTGGCCGGTTCCCTGACCGTCGGCCCGATCTACAATCCGTCCGGCACGCCGGGGCCGGTGGCGTTCGAACTGGCGGGTGGCACGCTGACCTTGGCGGGGACGGTCGACAATGCGGCGACCATCGTGGTCGGGGGGACCGCGACCGCCGACCTCATCCTTGCCGGGCAGTTGACCAACGATTTCGGCAAGCTCGAGATCGGCGCGGGCGGGACGCTGGATGTGACCTCGACCAAGCCGATTTCCGGCGGCGAGACCATCGACTTCCTGGCCGGCTCCGGCACGCTGGAGATTGCCTCGGTTTCAGAATTCAATGCACCGATTGCGGGATATTCGTCCGGGTCCGGGATCATCCTGACCGCGAGTCCGTATGCGAGCACCGATACCTTCACTTACCAAGGCACGCCGGCCCAGGGCCATCTGGTCTTGTACGCCAACAGCACGCCGTTTGCCTCGCTCAACTTCCGGGGCAATTATACTGCGGCGGATTTCAAACTCAGTGCCGCGCCGAGTTCCAGCCCCTTCGCCGGGGCCGTGGAAATTTCGATGCCATGCTTCGCGGCCGGCACGCGGATCGCGACCCCGGCCGGCGAGGCGGCCGTCGAAGCGCTGCGGGAAGGCGACCTCGTGCTCACCCACTCGGGCAAGGCGCGCCCGGTGGTCTGGATCGGGCACACGCAGCTCGATTTCAGGCGGCATCCGCGGCCCGAGACGGTTCGTCCCATCCGCATCGCGCCGCACACGTTCGGCCGCGGCCTGCCTGCGCGCCCCCTGGTGCTGTCGCCGGGGCACGCGCTGTTTCTCGACGGCGTGCTGGTCGATGTCGAGAAGCTGATCAACGGTGTGACAATCGTTCAGGACCGAGCCGTCGTCTCCGCGACATATTTCCATGTCGAGCTCGACGAACATGATGTCCTGATCGCGGAGGGCATGCCGGCGGAGAGCTATCTCGACACCGGCAACCGGCATCAGTTCGTCAATGGCGGCAACGTCGTCGCGCTTTTTGGCGATATCGCTGCCGGGTCGAAGGCGGCGGATGCGTGCCATCCGGTCGCGGAGTCCGGCCCCATCGTTGCGGCCATCCGTGCCCGGCTCATTGCCGATATCGAAGCCTCGGATTTCCGTCTCGATGAGACGCCGGACCTGCGGCTTCGGGTGGGGCACCGGCTGCTGGCGCCGGTGCAATTGGATGGAAAGCGGTTCCGGTTCGAACTTCCGGCCGAGGACTGCGATGGGTATGTGCTGTCGCGCGTGTGGACGCCGGGCGGCGTGCGGGCTGCGGATGAGGACATGCGGCGGCTGGGTGTTCGCATCGGCGCGATCACACTCCACACGCGGCGCGGCGCGTCGGCGATCGCGCTCGATGACCCGGCGCTCGGGACCGGCTTCTATGGCGTCGAGCGAGGGGAGGACGGGCGCGTGTCGCGTTGGACCAATGGCGAGGCGCTGCTACCGCACTCGCTCCTGGCGGGGGCCTACGCGCTCGAGATCACCGTGGCCGCCTGTGGGCTCTACTGGACACGCGCCGCCGCGCGGCCGGCATGGTGCCGCAGCGCGTAGAATTCCGTCGAAACCGTCCGCCCCGGCGCGGGCGGTAGAACCTCCCCGCGGCGAACGGGCCGGGGTGGGTCGCGGATCGGCCTTGCCAGTGGGCGCCCGAGCGGCCATCTAACTCGCCCATGGACGATTTCCAGACTTCCCCGCGCGACCCGGTGGGCTGGCATGGCACCACCATCCTTGCCGTCCGCCGCGGCCCCGAGGTTGCCCTGGCGGGCGATGGCCAGGTCAGCCTTGGTCAGACGGTGATCAAGGCCAACGCCCGCAAGGTCCGCCGCATCGGCGCCAGTGGAGCGGTGCTGGCCGGATTCGCCGGCGCGACGGCCGATGCCTTCACGCTGCTGGAGCGGCTGGAGGCGAAGCTGGAACGCTTTCCCAACCAGCTCGAGCGCGCCTGCGTCGAACTGGCGCGGGACTGGCGGACGGACCGCTATCTGCGCCGGCTCGAAGCGATGATGATCGTGGCCGATCGCGATCACAGCTTCACCCTCACCGGCAATGGCGACGTGCTCGAGCCGGAGGACGGCGTCATCGGCATCGGGTCGGGCGGCAACTACGCGCTCGCCGCGGCGCGCGCGCTGCTCGGCGTGGACGGGCTCTCGGCCGAGGAGATCGCGCGGCGCGCCATGCGCATCGCCGCCGACATCTGCGTCTATACCAACCACAATGTGATCGTCGAAACCCTGCGTACGGACAGTTGATGGACGTTCCGACCTATTCCCCGCGCGAGATCGTCTCCGAGCTCGACCGGTTCATCGTCGGCCAGGCCGATGCCAAGCGCGCGGTGGCGATCGCGCTGCGCAACCGCTGGCGGCGCCAGCAGCTCCCTGATGCGATGCGCGAGGAGGTGGTGCCGAAGAACATCCTCATGATCGGCCCGACCGGCTGCGGCAAGACCGAGATCGCGCGTCGGCTGGCCAGACTCGCGCAGGCGCCGTTCCTTAAGGTGGAAGCAACGAAGTTCACCGAAGTGGGCTATGTCGGGCGCGACGTCGAGAGCATCGTGCGCGATCTCGTCGAGGCGAGCCTCACCATGCTGCGCGATGCGTCGCGGCGCGAGGTGGCGGCGAAGGCGGAGCTGGCCGCCGAGGAGCGGCTCGTCACCGCACTCGTCGGCGAGGGCGCGAGCGCGGATACGCGCGGCAAGTTCCGCCGCATGCTGCGCTCGGGCGAGCTGGAGGAGCGCGAGATCGAGGTCAGCGTGACGGAGAGCGGCCCCTCGCCGATCGGCCAGATGGACATACCCGGCATGCCGCCGGCGCAGATGATCAATCTCGGCGAGATGATGCGCGGCATGCTCGGCCGTGCGCCGCAGAAACGGCGGATGACGGTCGCCGCTGCCCGCGCGGCGCTGACGCGCGAGGAGGCGGACAATCTGCTCGACAGCGAACGGTTGGCGAAGGAGGCGCTGGCGCACGCGGAGAACAACGGCATCGTCTTCATCGACGAAATCGACAAAATCTGCGCGCGCACCAGCGAGGGCGGATTCCGCGGCGGCGACGTCTCCCGCGAAGGCGTGCAGCGCGACCTGCTGCCGCTGATCGAGGGCACCACGGTGTCGACGAAATACGGGCCGGTGAAGACCGACCATGTGCTGTTCATCGCCTCGGGTGCCTTCCATCTCGCCAAGCCCGCCGATCTGCTGCCCGAGTTGCAGGGCCGGCTGCCGATCCGCGTCGAACTGGCGCCGCTGTCGCGCGCCGATCTGCGCCGCATCCTCACCGAGCCGGAGCACTCGCTGCTCAAGCAGTATGTGGCGCTGATGGCGACCGAGGGCGTGCGGCTCGAGTTCGCCGAGGATGCGATCGGCGCGCTCGCCGAGCTTGCCGCGGACATCAACGAGCGGGTCGAGAATATCGGCGCGCGGCGCCTGCACACGGTGCTGGAGAAGCTGCTCGAGGAGATCAGCTTCACCGCCTCCGACCGTGGCGGCGAGACGGTGACGGTCGATGCGGCCTATGTCCGCGATCGTGTCGCCCCGCTCGCCGCGCGCGGCGATCTCAGCCGGTTCATTCTTTGACCACGGCCGTGGCGGATCCGTTCTATCGGCCGGAGGAAACGACGGCGGCGGAGGCCATCGCCGCCATCGGCGAGGAACTTGCCGTGTTCGACGACTGGATGGAGCGCTACCAGTACATCATCGAACTCGGCCGCAAGCTGCCGCCCTACCCCGCCGGCTGGATGGACGAGGCGCATCGCGTCATCGGCTGCCAGAGCAAGGTGTGGCTGGCAGCGGAATGGCGCGCCGGCGCGCTTTGGCTGGCCGGGGCCTCGGACGCCGCCATCGTCTCGGGGCTGGTGGCGCTGATGCTGCGCGTCTATTCCGGCCGCTCGCCTGAGGAGATCGCCGCCACGGACCCGGCGTTCCTGCGCGAGCTCGGCCTGATCGGGGCGCTTTCCACCAATCGCGGCAACGGCGTCGCCGCCATGGCGCGGACCATTCGCGAGCGCGCCACGATGCATGGGAGAGCGGCGCAGGCGGCCTCGCCGGAGCCTTAGAGCAATTTCAGGCTGACTGGAATCAGGGGCTTCCGGCGCGGGGTTGATCTGTGATTCATAGGGTTCCGGAGTCGTAAGCCGGAGGTTCGGATGCCCTGGGTTCGCGGAAAGGCCTACTCGCAG
>JAJZVV010000025.1 GCA_021845595.1 Pseudomonadota bacterium
ATCCGCCCGCCCGCGCGCAGGATCATCAGCAGCGGCAAGGTCGGGTCGTAGCTCGCCACCGCGGTGAGCAGGACGCAGCCTTCCTCGACATCGCCGTCGATCTCGCCGACCACGGCGATGGGACGCTCGTCGCGCAGCACCTGTGGCAGCTGCTCGTCGGCCGCCGCGGTCAGCATCCGCACCCGGAAAAAGTCGCAATAGGGCCCCAGGCTTGGCAGCAGCCGGTCGGAGTCCCCGACGACGAGGACGACGAGTTCGTCGGTTGCGGTGAGCGTCTCGCCGCCCGGCAGCGTCGGCGGCTTGGGTATTCCGGTCTTGCGTACACGCTGGTCCATGATCGGCTCCTCTGCATTGCCTCGGCCCGCCGGGGATGGAACAAGGACGCCACCCGATCGGGCCGATGCTGGCGCAGAGCCTGCCGTTGCGAAGGGATTTATCATATGGATGAACAGGTTAGAACCGCGTGAGAGAGTGGGAGATCTGCGTGATTCTGCGTGAGCCGGCACCACGCGGCCAGCGCACGCGGGCCGGGAGCCGCTGATGCAGTTCGTCACCGCCAGCCTCGCCTGGCTCGAGGCGCGTCTGCTGCCCTGGGTGAGCGTGCCGGACGACGTCCGCCCCGGCTACCGCGCCGCCAAGGCGCTGAAGAACGCCGTGCCACTGCCCGATGACCTTCGCCGGCGCCTGACCCGCCTGGCGCGGCGCATCCTCGTCGATCCGGTCAGGCAGGAGGCGATCCGGCGGGCCAAATACGCGGAATGGATCGGGCGGTTCGACACGCTGACCGACGCCGACCGTGCGGCCATCGCCGCCGCCGTGCAAGCGCTGCCGGGGTCGCCGCTGATCTCCATCGCCATGCCGGTCTCCGACCCGCCGCCCGCGGAGCTCGAGCGCGCGATATCCGCCGTCCGGGCGCAGATCTACCCGCATTGGGAGCTCTGCATTGCCGCCGATGCCGCGGCCGATCCGCCCGTGCGCGCCGTGCTGGCGGCGGCCTCGGCGGCGGACCAGCGCATCCGGGTCGCGTTCGATGCGCAAGGCGGGCAGACCCCAGCCGCCCCGAATATCGCGCTCAGGATGGCGCGCGGGGACTACGTCGCGCTGGTCGATCAGGGCGATGAGCTGGCCGGCCACGCCTTGTTCTGCATCGCGCGCGAGGTTGCCCGGCATCCCGAGGCCCGGCTGATCTACAGCGACGAGGACCGGCTGGACGGGGAGGGGCGCCGGTTCGACCCGTTCTTCAAGCCGGATTTCTCGCTCGATCTCATGCTGGCGCGGGCCTATCTGGGCCGGCTCACGGTGTTTGCCGGCGGCGCGATCGCGGCGGTCGGTGGGCTGCGCGACGGGTTCGACGGCGCGGCGGCCTACGACCTGGCGCTGCGCGTGGTCGAGCGGCTCGATCCCAGGCAGATCCGCCATATCCCTCGCATCCTCGTCCATGCGCGCGATCCCGCGCCGGGAGCCGATGGGGCCGAGCGCCGCGCCGTGGAGGATTTCCTTGCCCGCACGCACCCCGGGGCGCGGGTGGAACCGGCCGATGTCGCCGGCTGCCGCCGCATCGTTCACCCGCTGCCGGACGACCCGCCGCTGGTCTCGCTGCTGATCCCGACGCGCGACGGCGGGCGGACCCTGGCGCGCTGCGTCGCCAGCATCGTCGCGCGGACCGACGGGGTGCCCTACGAAATCGTGATCCTCGACAATGGCTCCGCGCGGCCGCGAACCCTGCGCCTGCTGGCGGAGTGGGAGCAGAGCGGCCGGGCGCGCGTGCTGCGCCTGCCGGGGCCGTTCAACTTCTCCGCGCTGAACAACGAGGGCGTGCGCGCGGCGCGTGGCGAAATCGTCGTGCTGCTCAATGACGATACCGAGGTGATCACGCCGGGGTGGCTGCGCGAACTGGCCTCGCACGCGGTCCGGCCGGAGGTCGGCGCCGTGGGCGCGCGACTGCTGTATCCGAACGGGGACCTCCAGCATGTCGGCGTGGTGCTGGGGCTCGGGGCCCGTTCCATCGCCGGGCATGCCTATGTCGGCGCACCCCGCGACGAGGCGGGCACGGCCGGACAGGCGCGGCTGGCGCGGGACGTTTCGGCGGTGACGGGAGCCTGCCTGGCGCTGCGCAAGGCGCTGTATCTCGAGGCCGGCGGCCTGGACGAGAAGGATTTGCCGGTGGATTTCAACGATATCGACCTTTGCCTGCGGCTGCGCCGGGCGGGGCGGTCCGTCGTCTACACGCCGTACGCCGAACTCTACCACCACGAGTCGCGCACCCGCGGTCGGCCGACGACGGCGGAGAAACTGGCGCGGCTGGAGCGCGAAGCCTCGGTGATGCGCGCGCGCTGGGGAGCGCTGTTGCAAGCCGACCCGTTCTACAATCCGAACCTGACCCTGGAGTTTGCCGACGCCGGACTGGCCTGGCCGCCGCGCCTCGATCCGCCGTGGCGCGGGTGAGGGTTTCTCCGAGTACCGGACTGGCCGCACTGGCCGCGCATTCGGCGCCGTGGTGTCGCGCATCTCGGTAAGTCGTATAAGATATATTATGGGAATTGATGGCGCCGCCCGATACGGCGCCGGTATCTTCCGTCGGCGTCGGGCCCGGTGTAGATCGGAGCCCCCAACGGTCCTTGAGGAGCCCGGATGACCGCCCCGTTTGCCGCCGCCGCGCTCGAGCCGGATGCCGGTGGCCCACCGGATCTCGGCGGTCCGGTCGTGCTCGCGTTGCCCAAGGGGCGCATCCTGGCCGAGTGCGGGCCGCTGCTGGCGCGCGCCGGGGTCCATCCCGCGGCCGATTACGCCGACGAGTCCAGCCGCCGGCTGCGCTTCCCGACCGACGATCCCGGCCTCGACGTCATCCGCGTCCGTCCGTTCGACGTCGCCACCTTCGTCGCCTTCGGCGCCGCGCCGCTCGGCATCTGCGGCGCCGACGTGCTGATGGAGTTCGATTACCCGGAAATCTACGCACCGCTCGATCTCGGCATCGGCGGCTGCCGCATCTCGGTCGCCGAGCCGGTGGCCACCGCCGGCAGCGACGATCCGCGGCGCTGGTCGCGCGTGCGCGTGGCCACGAAATACCCGGCCATCGCCCGCCGCCACTATGCCGCCCGCGGCATCCAGGCCGAAGTGGTGGAGCTGAACGGCGCCATGGAGCTGGCACCGGGCCTCGGGCTGTCGCGCGTCATCGTCGATCTGGTCGCCACCGGGTCGACGCTGAAGGCGAACGGGCTGGTCGAGACCGAGGTCATCGCCCATGTCACCAGCCGCCTGATCGTCAACCGCACGGCGCTCAAGACCCGCCCGGACGTGATCAGCGGCTGGATCGCCCGCTTCCGCGCGGCGCTCGGCGATGCTGCCTGAGCGCCGCCGCACCCGATGATCGCACCGCGCTACCGCCTGTCCACCCGGGAGACCGGCTTCGAAGCCGATTTCACCGCCCTGCTCGCCAGTGCGCGCGCGACGACCGCCGAAGTCGGCGACGCGGTTGCCGCGATCATCGCCGATGTCCGCGCCCGCGGTGATGCGGCGCTGATCGAGGCCACCGCCCGCTTCGACCGGCTTGTGCTGACGCCGGCGACGCTGCGGATTTCCACCGCCGAGATCGAGGCCGCCGCAGCCGCCATTCCGCCCGAGCTGGCCGCGGCGCTCGACCTCGCCGCGACCCGCATCGAGGCCTTCCACCGCGCCCAGATGCCGGCCGATCTGCGCCTCGCCGATGAGGCCGGCCTGACCCTCGGCATGCGCTGGACGCCGCTCGTCGCCGTCGGCCTCTATGTCCCGGGCGGCAAGGCGGCCTATCCGTCCTCGGTGCTGATGAACGCCCTGCCGGCGCGCATCGCCGGGGTCGATCGCATCGCCATGTGCGTGCCGACACCGGACGGGACGGTGAACCCGCTCGTGCTCGCCGCCGCGCGCCGCGCCGGCGTGCGCGAAATCTACCGGGTCGGCGGCGCCCAGGCGGTGGCGGCGCTGGCCTATGGCACCACGACCATCGCCGCCGTCGACCGCATCGTCGGCCCCGGCAACGCCTATGTCGCCGAGGCCAAGCGCCAGGTCTTCGGCCATGTCGGCATCGATGCCGTGGCCGGGCCGTCCGAGGTCGTCATCCTCGCCGATGCCGCCAACGAGCCGCGTCTGGTCGCCGTCGACCTGCTCGCCCAGGCCGAGCATGACGAGGCGGCGCAATCGATCCTGATCACCGACGATGCCGGCTTCGCCGACGCCGTCACCGCCGCGGTCGCCGCCGAACTCGCCACACTGCCGCGCGCGCCGATCGCCGGGGCCTCGTGGCGCGAGCACGGCGCGGTGATCGTGGTGCGGAGCTGGGACGAGGCGGTGCATCTGGTCGACCGGCTGGCGCCGGAGCATCTGCAGATCCTGTTGCCCGAGCCGGAGGCGGCGTTCGCGCGCATCCGCCATGCCGGGGCCGCGTTCCTCGGCCGTTTCTGCCCCGAGGCGCTGGGCGATTACGTCGCCGGGCCGAACCACGTGCTGCCGACCGGACGCACGGCGCGCTTCGCTTCGGGGCTCTCGGTGTTCGATTTCCTCAAGCGCACGACCTGGATCGCTGCCGGGGCGCGCGGTCTGGCCGAGATCGGCCCGGCGGCTATCGCACTGGCCGAGGCCGAGGGGCTCGGCGCGCACGCGCGCAGCATCGCGCTGCGTCTCAATCCCGGCCCCGATCGCCAAGGTTGACCCTGCCGCAGGCCGGGCGCATATCGCCTTTCCGCGAAACGCCCGGGTCGCCACGAATCCTGGGTCGCCACGAATGGGGTCCGATGCCCAAGGAAGATATGATCGAGTTCAGCGGCACGGTGACCGAGCTGCTGCCGAACGCCATGTTCCGCGTCAAGCTGGACAACGAGCACGTCATCCTGGCGCATACGAGCGGCAAGATGCGCAAGAACCGCATCCGCGTGCTCGCTGGCGACCGCGTCAATGTCGAAATGACGCCCTACGACCTTACCAAGGGACGGATCACGTTCCGCTTTAAGTGAACTCGATCCCCGCATGTGACCGCCCCGGCGCTGCCCGAGGCGCCGATCCGGAACGGCCTCCCGCCTCCCCTGCTCCGCTCGTGCTGGCCTCGGCCAGCCCCCGGCGGCTGGCGCTCCTCGCCCAGATCGGCGTCGTTCCGGACCGCGTTTGCGCCACCGAAATCGACGAGACGCCGCGTTCCGCGGAGCCGCCGCGGCTGCTCGCCCAGCGCCTGGCCCGGGCGAAGGCGGATGCGGCGCGGGCGCTCCATCCGGACGCGTTCATCCTCGCCGCCGACACCGTCGTCGGGGTCGGCCGGCGCGTGCTGCCCAAGGCCACGACCGAAGCCGAGGCCTGCGCCGCGCTGCGGCTGCTCTCCGGCCGGCGGCATCGCGTGTTCAGCGCCGTCGTGTTGGTCGCGCCGGACGGGCGGCGGGCCGAGCGGCTGGCGACCAGCATCGTCACCTTCGCCCGCCTGACCGAGCCCGAGATCGCGGCCTACCTCGCCAGCGGCGAGTGGCACGACAAGGCGGGCGGCTATGCCGTCCAGGGGCGTGCCGCCGCCTTCGTCCGTTTCCTCGCCGGCAGCTACAGCGGCGTCGTCGGGCTGCCGCTGTTCGAGACCGCGAGGATGCTGCAGGGCCTCGGCGTTCGCCGCGCATGACGCCGCGCATCCTGGTCGAGACCGCGCCCGGCGAGGCCCGCGTCGCGGTGGCGGCCGGCGATGACCTGCTCGACTTTGCCCTCTGGCGTCCCGGCGCGCCGGACGGTGTCGGAGACCTCCATCGCGGCCGGGTGCTCGCCCGCGTGCCGGCGATGGCGGGAAGCTTCGTCGCCATCGCCGGCGCCGAAGGGTTCCTGCCCGACAGCGACGTGCCGGACGGGGCGGCTTCGCTCGGCGCCGGGACGATGCTCGGGGTTCGCGTCAGTCGCGCGGCGCAGGGCGGCAAGGGACCGCGGCTCACCGCCCGGCTGACAGGGGCCGAGGCGGCACTGGCGGCTGCCGCCGCCGGGCCGGAGCAGCGCCTGCGCGCCGGCCCGGGTGCGCCCGAACGCCTCGCCGCCGCCTGGCCCGACGCGCCGGTGCTGGTCGACGATCCGGCGCTGGTGGCCGCTCTGCGAGCCAGGCTCGGCGAACGCGTTCGCCTGGTCCGTCCCGCCTTCGATGACGCCATCGCCGGTGCCGTCGCGTCCCTGGCCGAAGCGAGCGCGGCGCTGCCGGGCGGCGCCGTCGCCCATTTCCATCCGACGCCGGCGCTGGTGGCGATCGACATCGACGCCGGGCGGGCGAGCGCCGCCGCCGCCGGCAAGAGCACGGCCCAGGCGGCGCTCAATCGCGCGGTGCTGCCAGCACTTGCCCGCCAGATCCGGCTGCGCAATCTCTCCGGCGCGATCCTGATCGACTTCGCCGGCATGGCAGCGAAGCGCCGGGCGAGCCTCACGCTGCCGCTCGCGGCGGCGCTGGCGGAGGATCCGCTGCGCCCACGGCTGCTCGGCTTCACCGCGCTCGGTCTGGCGGAAATCCTGCGCCCGCGCGTCCATCCGCCGCTGCACGAACTCCTCACCGGCCCGCACGCCGCTGGCCTCGCCGCTCTGCGCGCCGCCGCCGCTGAACCCGGCCGTGGCGCGCTGCGCGCCGCACCGGCCGTGATCTCCGCGCTGCAAGCCGACCCATGCGCCCTGCCTGACCTGAAGCGCCGCACCGGCACCAGCCTCGTGCTACGCTCGGACCCGACGCTGGTGGCGACGGCATGGGAGCTCGAACGACCATAAGGGCACGGGTTGATCGCAGCGGCGCCTTGGGCTATTCGCTGCCCGGTCGCCCAGGTAGCTCAGTTGGTAGAGCATGCGACTGAAAATCGCAGTGTCGGTGGTTCGATTCCGCCCCTGGGCACCATACTGATCTTTCTTGGAACGACGCGTCCGGCAGACCTTCAAAATTCATCGCTCAGAAGGCCGATTCTCCGGCCTGCGCACCTTCTGCGGACCCTTTTGCGTCGATTTCGGCCCGGACGGATGCGGGGCAGCTGTGCGCCGAATCGGCCACCCTCGGCCCGCGCTTGAAGCCCCGGGCGAGTCTGGACTGTGCCGCCGGGTCGCCGGTAGGGGCGCAGCGGGCTGCGACGCGTGATGGGCATCCCGGTCTCCCATCGCCGACCATTGAAGATCGCCCGCGTAGCGCCAGGCCATACGCCCGGCTTCGTCCAGGGCGAACAGATGCAGCCAGCCATTGTCGAAAAGAGCCCGCAAGCTCGCGTGCCGGCCGAGCATCTCCGATATCGCCTCGCGCGGCGCCTCGATGCAGACCGACAGGCGCAAGGGATCATGCGCATAGCGCGTGCCGTCATGGACCGATTGCCAAGGCAAACCGACGCGCAGCGGCCCGCCGTTGCCCTCGACCACACCGATGCCGCCGGTGACGTTATGCAGAAGCTTGTTGCCGCCGCCGAAGACATCAGGGGCAACGGTCGAGCCGTAGTATTGCAGACTGATCCAGCTCGCCACGACGACCGGAGCGGTCAAGATCAACTCAAGAACGCTGAAGCTCTTGTCCTGCTTCCAATCGTAATCGTGCAGGAAGGCCCGGCCTTCCATGCGCTTGCCGACCGTGCGCCTGCGCGGAGCGGCGATGAAGGCCTGGCATCCGGCGAGCCCCCATTCAGGCCGGATCTCCGACCAGTCGCGGCTCCTGCGATGAATAGCGGTCCCGCCTGCAGCGCGCGGCAAGTGAAGAGCGCGTTCGGTCCGGGCGATCTTGCCCGCCGAAGCCAGCCAGGTTCTCGCCTGCTCGAGGTCGATCCTGTGTGCAGCGGAGGGATGATCCTCGTCAAATAGGGTCACGTCGTCAGTGGTTGTGTCGTGCAGCGCCGCCACGAACAGCGTGTCGGCCGGGATGTCGACTCCATTCTGCGAGAGCCGCTCTCTCACTTCAGCATCGTTCAGGAGCGACGCGAGCAGGCGGGCGTTGACCTCGCCCGCATATCCGCCACAGGCGCCGCAATGCAGTGCGCTGGCGTGAGGATTGTTGACGACATTGGCGCCATGACCGGCCAGCAGCACCAGCGGCGCGAAATCGCGGGTCAGGGACATCGCGCGTAGCACGGTCTCGGCGGCCCTCACCCGGGCCGCCGGGTCGAGCGCAGGATCGAGCCGAGGCGGCGGGTCGCTTGGCGGCTGAGCGCCACGCAGTCCCAACGCATCGGTCAGGAGCTTGCCTGCATAAACGGGCCCCGTCGCCTCGACGAATGCGAAGGAGGAGACCGCGGCGAGCTTGAACCGGCCCCAGGCGCGCTTCGCACGCGCCTTGAACCGCGTGGACTGATCCTTCGCGTGGAGATCGGGGCCGCCGGAGCACGAGTTGAGTGCCGGGTTGAGCAAGACGGGCAGTCGCCGTTCCTCGACGTCCGAGGCGAACCGCCGGTGCGAGGTGGTCAGACCGAAAAACCCGGCGAAGCCCATCGTCTGGATCCGGGGATCGATGCTTTCGAGCGCCCGGCGAAAAATCTCGGAACGAACATCGATGCAGAAGGCCGCCTGGAGCGCCGGTCGATCATCAAGCGCTTGAGGAGACTGCCCGGCAAGAGTCTGGGCTAACGCCCGCTGCACAGCGCGCTCGGCGGCCACCTGCAGGATGGCGTCGATTGCGCAATCGAGCGTCGGCGCCAGGGGCGCCGCGTGCGCCTTCTGCACGCTTACCCAAGCCTCCGCGATCTCGGCGTCGTGGCGTAGGAAGAGAGCTTCTTCCCAGAGCAGCCGGATGGCCAGGAAATCGGTGATCGTCGCGTCCGCGCCGCCGGCGAGTTCGGCCTGCCATAGCGCGTAGCGGGCAAACTGCGCCCAGCCGCCAAGGGTCATGAGCATCTGATGGAAGTATGTTTCGACGGCGTCCGCACCGAGACCCAGCCGGACCACGACCCGTTCGACCGCCGCAAGCGCGGTTTCCGGTGCCTCCGATACGTGAAGGGCGAAGCCGGGCAACCCGGCGATTTCGGGCGTGAGGTCGTGAGTCGCTACCGCCCGCCAGGCGGCGTAGGCGCCCCTGCCCTTCGGCGCCGCCCACAGCGCCTGTCCCTCGTCGAAATAGCCGGCGGCCCAGGCTCCGAAGCGTTCCGTGATGATCCCCGGCCAATCGACGCCGGATGCGCGCGCCGCAAGTTCGGCGATGGTCGGAAGAGCTTTCGGCGGCGGCGCGTCTACGCTGGCCGCGGATTCGAGAGCCCAGACATCGACGGGCATCGACCCGACCGGCGCGCTCGCTATCGCCGCCTCGAGATCAGCATCGTTGATCGCGCCCGTTGCGATCTTCTGAGCAAACCAGCTCCGCGGCATGGTAACGCGCGCGCCGGCGACCCGCGCAAGCCGTGCGCCAACCTTGGCGAGCGGCTCTTTGGTTTGGCCAAGAAACGGATTGACCGCGACGCTGGAAGCCAAAGGCCAGGCCGGCGGTATCGCGCGGGCGGCGCGATCCATCGCCAGCGCCAAGGCTTGTGGGGCGGGCCAGGCTGAGAGGATTCCGTTGGTCATGATCGTTCCTCCTGGTCGATTAGGACCGGCTGCGCATGGACCAGGCGCCGATCAGTCGGTCGAAGACCGCGTTGGCGTAGAATCCGTTCGAAAGATGCACGCGCAGGCCAGCGGCCGCGGGATGGTTCGCCCAGAGGGGAAACATGGCCTGCCCGATGGCGACGAGGCCGAAGCTTGCGGCTGTCAGTGCGATCAGCGCCCATTCTAGCGGACCAGGGGGCGGTGGCGGCGGCAGGACATTCGCGGTGATCGCGGTCGTCGCCCACTGAAGGGCGAAGTAACTGACCGAGGTCGCCACGGCGTAGACGGCCGTGCGCCGGGTGAGCGCTTTAGGCGCCGTATCGGCGAACCCTTGCGCCAGCATATAGGCGACGCCGAAGATCAGAATGGCGCCCAGCGCGATCGCCTGAGGCGACTTGTGTTCGAAGCCGAAGCAAGCCCCGACGAGAACGTAGATGGCGAGTGCCGATAGGAAGGCGCGCACCACGGCGCCACCCTTCGGGATGGCGACCGGGCCCGGCCTGCGGATCGAAGCCACTCTCTCAACGGCGCCGCCGGAGGCGAGGAAGGAATGGGCCTTGTAGAGCGAATGAGCCACGATGTGCAGCAGCGCCAGGGGGAAGAGCGCCAGGCCGCACTCGAAGATCATGAACCCCATCTGGGCCACGGTGGACCAGGCGAGCGAGGTCTTGACCGCGGGCTGCGTCAGCATGACCAGGCTGCCGAAGAGCGCGGTGAACCCGCCGATCATGACCAGCGCGGCGAGGACGCCGGGCGCCAGCAACATGACGTCGGCAAAGCGGATCAGCAGGAAGCCGCCAGCATTGATGACGCCGGCGTGCAGGAGCGCCGACACTGGCGTTGGCGTCTCCATGACTTCCGTGAGCCAGCCATGGGCGGGAAATTGAGCAGACTTCAACCCCGCGGCGATCGCCAGAAGGCTGGCGGCGCCGATTGCGAGCCCTCCGCCCGAACCCGATCGCGCGGCCGCAAGGATTGCCCCTACGTCAGACGTGCGATAAGCGGCAACCAGCAGGAACGAGGCGATGAAGAGCGAGGCATCGCCAAGGCGCGCCGTCATGAATTTCTTGCGCGCCGCGCGCTGCGCGGCGATCCGCTGCGGATAGAACAGCAGAAGCCTGTGCAGAAAGAGGCTGGTGGCGATCCAGGCGATCAGCAGCTGGAACAGATTGCCGGCGGTCACCAGGAGCGCTACCGACGCCAGCGTCAGGCAAAGCCACCCGGTGAAGGCGCCTTGGCGGGCCTCTCCGTCCAGGTAGGTCCGCGCGTAGCGGACGACGACCCAGCCGACGAACATCACCAGAAGCAATATCGTCGTGCTGACGGCGTCGAGCCTGGCGGAGAGACCGGCGCCTTCAAACCCGATGACGGGACTGTTGCCCGCGCCCAGGACGATCAGCCCGCCCGCTGAAAAGATCGCCGCGAGCAATGCGAGGAGCGAAGCGGCTTCGGCCAGAATGGGAGCCAGTTTCGGCCACCGGCCATGATCGAGGAAGCCGGTTGCTGCTGCCAGGAGCAGTGGAACGGGCACCGACAGCGGCGCGAGGAATAGCTGCACGAGGGCCCCCTTCAAAGGCAATGACTGTTCGGGGAGGTTGGTACCTGAACGCGGAATCCGACAAAAATTCATTGTTTTCGCAAATTCGTTCGCTTAAATCGAACGACATGAGGGACCTCAACTACAATCACCTGCGCTACTTCTGGGCAGTGGCTCACGCGGGCAGCCTCACGCGGGCAGCCGAGCGCATGAACCTGTCGCAGTCGGCGCTTTCCGTGCAAATCCAGAAGCTTGAACACCAGATGGGCCACCCGCTCTTCGAGCGCGCCGGCAGGAAGCTCATTCTGACGGAAGCGGGCCAGATCGCGCTCGACTACGCCGACACGATGTTCAAGACCGGCGATGAACTGATGAGCACCCTGCGGGGCCGGTCCCCGGCCACCCGTCAGGTTCTCCGCGTCGGCGCCCTGACGACGCTGTCGCGAAATTTCCAGCTCGAATTCCTCCGGCCCTTGGTCGGCCGATCGGATGTCGAACTGATCGTCCGCTCTGGCAACATCCGCGATCTGCTCGCGCAATTGGAGGCCCACGCCATCGACGTGGTTCTGGCCAACAGTGCCGCGCCGCGCGACGCCCGCTCTTCATTGCGCAATCATTTGCTCAACGAGCAGCCCGTGAGTCTGGTCGGCCACCCGCGTCCCAGTGGACGGCAGTTCAAATTTCCCAACGATCTCCGGTCGGAGCCAATTCTTTTGCCCAGCCTGGATAGCGATATCCGCGTCGCGTTCGACCGTGTTCTGGAGTTGGCGGGCGTCCGCCCGACCATTCTGGCCGAAGTCGACGACATGGCGATGCTGCGCTTGCTCGCCCGCGAACGGGAAGGCGTGACCCTTGTGCCCCCGATCGTCGTCCGCGACGAGCTCGAGGCGGGCATCCTCGTCGAGCACTGCCGGATACCGGGGGTCACCGAGACGTTTTACGCAATCGTGCAGAAGCGGCGGTTTCCCAATCGGCTGCTGAGTGATCTTCTCCCGATCGGCAAGTTCTCAGAGTCCATTCCGAACCCTGTCAGCGACGACCGAGCCTGCGCAGCAGGATGATGGCCGAGGCAACGTCGAGGAAAGCCTCGGCGATGGCGACGCGTTTTTCGCCATCGCGGGAGAGGCGGCGATTTCGACCGACCCAGGCGAAGAACCGTTCGACGACCGATCGGCGGCCAGGACGGCGCGCCGGCCCGGCATCAGCGCGGCTCCAGCCGCCACAGCCCCACGTCCACGCGGCCGGCACGGAACCCGGCCTCGCAATACGCCAGATAGTAATCCCACAGCCGGCGAAACCGCGGCGGGAAGCCCATCGCCGCGATCGCGGGCCAGGCGGCGTGGAACCGCGCCCGCCAGGCGGCCAGGGTCCGCGCGTAGCTGTCGCCGAAGTTCTCCCGCGCCCGCACCGCCAACCCGTGGCGTTGCGCGAGCGCAGCGATCGCCCCCGGCGAAGGCAGCATCCCGCCCGGGAATATGGCGCGCTGGATGAAATCGGTGCCGCGGCGGTAGGTCTCGAACCAGTCGTCGGCGATCGTGATCGCCTGCAGCACCGCGACGCCCCCCGGGGCCAGGCGCGCGCGCAGGGTCTCGAAATAGGTGGGCCAGTAGGCCTCGCCCACCGCCTCGATCATCTCGATCGAGACGATGCGGTCGAAGCAGCCGTCGGTGTCGCGGTAATCCTGCAGCCGCAGTTCAGCGCACCGGTCCAGCCCGGCTTGCGCCAGCCGCGCGGTGGCATGGTCCAGCTGCGCCGGCGACAGGGTCAGTCCGGTGACATGCGCGCCGGCCGCGGCGATGCGCGCGGCCAGCCCGCCCCAGCCGCAACCGATCTCCAGCACATGCTGCCCCGGGCGCAGATCGAGCAACGCCAGCACCCGGTCCTGTTTTTCCGCCTGCGCGGCGTCCAGCCCGGCCACCGGATCGGCCGCCGGATCGGTGTAGATCCCCGAGGAATAGCTCATCCCCGGATCCAGCCATTGGGCGTAGAAATCGTTGCCCAGGTCGTAATGCGCCATGATGTTGCGCCGGCTGCCGGCGCGGGTGTTGGCGCGCGCCAGATGGCGCAGCCGGTGCCACAGGCGGACCGGCAGGGTGCCGCCTTCGGCGCCCGGGATGCGCGCCATGTTGCGCGCCGCCAGTTCCAGCAACGCCACCGGATCGGGGCTTGACCAGTCGTGATCGAGATAGGCCTCGGCAAACCCGATGTCCCCGCCGGTCGCCAGCCGGCGCAGCGCGCGCCAGCGATGCAGCACCAGGACCGCCTCCGGCCCGGGTGCCGGGCCAGCGTGACGCGCGCGCTTCCCGCCGGGCAGGATCACGGTCAGCGTGCCGGCCTCGATCCGGCCCAGCACGCGCGCCAGCAGCGCCCGGCCCGGATGCAGCGCCCAGGGCGCCGGTCCGGCGATCGCATGCCCGCTCATGCCGCCCTCCGCGGCAGGACGATACTCACCGGCTCCGCCAGGGGGACGATAGTGACCGGCTCCGCCATGGGGACGATAGTGACCGGCTCCGCCAGGGGGACGATAGTGACCGGCGCCGCCAGGGGGACGATAGTGACCGGCTCCGCCAGGGGGACGATAGTGACCGGCTCCGCCAGGGGGACGATAGTGACCGGCTCCGCCGGTGGGGCCGGGCGCGGCCGCACGCGCATCCCCTTGCGCCAGAGCTTCGCCGCCTCCCAATGGATCCCGCCCAGCACCTGGGCGGCGAGCAGCGGATGGCGCAGGAAGCCGCGCAGCAGCGCCCCATCCGTCAGCGCCTCCCGCCGCGCCGCCAGGCCGGCGGTCAGCACCGGGCCGGTTCCGTCGCGAACCTCGATCGCCACGCCCAGCTTCTCGCCCGGAGGGATCAGCCGGAAGCGGTAGCGCAGCGCCATGTCCATGAACGGGGAAACGTAGAAGCCCTTGGCACATTCCTGGCGGATCGGCAGGCCGGGGCCGTCCACCGGGATCAGGTAGCTGTGGCGCTGGCCGAAGGTGTTGTTCACCTCATACAGCACCGCGCGCAGCGCCCCGTCGCGCCCATGGCAGAAGAAGATGCTGAGCGGGTTGAACACGCTGCCCAGCACCCGCGGCATGGCCAGCAGGCGGATCGGCCCGCCGTCGGGGGCGATCCCCGCGGCGGTCAGCGACGCCTCCACCTGCACACGCAGGGTCCCGCCGCCGGGGGCCAGATGATCGCGCTCGGCGAAGCCGAACAGGTTGAAGCGTTCGGCGGAAAACAGCCGCAGCTGGCGGGACAGCGCCGGGACCTCGTCCAGGTCCAGCAACAGCATCAGCATCCGGTAGCGCAGCCGGTGCGGCACCGGGCGCATGCGGGTGTGCACCACCGTGCCGATGTAGAGCGCCGAGATGGTCATGCCGCCAGCACCCGCGCATCGGACGGTAGCGGCAGCCGGTCCGACTCGCCGGCCACGCGCCAGGGCCGGCGCACCCCGCCCAGCGCCTCGGCGACGGCGAGGCCCGCCTGCACCCCGTCCTCATGAAACCCGGCGCCGAGCCAGGCGCCGCAGAACCAGGTGCGGCGCTGCCCCTGCAACGACCACAGCTCGCGCTGGGCGCGCAACGCCGCGGCATCGAACAGCGGATGATCGAAATGGACGCGGTGCAGCACGGTCCCCGGCGCCGGTGGGCGCACCGGGTTCAGCGTCACGAACACCGGCCCGGCGCCGGGGATGCGCTGCAAGCGGTTCATCCAATAGGTCACGCAGAGCGCATCGCCCGAGGCCGCCCCGATATAGTTCCAGCTCGCCCAGACCCGCTGGCGCCGCGGCATCAGTGCCGGGTCGCGGTGCATCACGACCTCGTTGCGGGTGCTGCCCACCGCGCCCAGCAGCGCGTCCTCCGCACCCGAGGGATCGGCGAGCAGCGCCCGGGCCTGACCGGCGTGCGTGGCGATCACCACGTGATCGTAGCGGACTTCCTCCCCGTCTGCGGCGCGCAGCGCAACGCCGCCCGGCACGCGCCGGATCGCACGCACGGGGCAGTTCAGGCGGATCGCGGCGGCGTAGGGCGCGGTCAGGCGCCGGACATACTCCCGGCTACCCCCGATCACGCTGCGCCATTGCGGGCGGTCGCGCAGCAGCAACAGCCCGTGGTTCTGGCAGAAGCGGATGAACGCCAGCGCCGGATAGGCCGCGATGCGCTCGGCCGGCGCGGACCAGATCGCCGCGGCCATCGGCAGCAGGTGATCGCGCATGAATTCCGCCCCGTAGCCACGCGCGGCCAGATAGGCGCCGAGCGTCGTGTCCGGGTCCAGTTGCAGCGCATCCACCTCAGCCTCGCGGTAGAACCGCGTCAGGTCGCGCAGCATCGCCCAGAAGCGCGGCCGGACCAGATTGCGCCGCTGCCCGAACAGCCCGGCGAGGTCCGTTCCGGCATATTCCAACCCACCACCACGCATCGAGACCGCGAAGGACATGTCGGATCCGTGCGTCGGCACGTCCAGGCGCCGGAACAACGCGGTCAGGTTCGGGTAGGCCGGCGGATTATAGACGATGAATCCCATGTCCACCGGCACCGGGCCGGCGACGCCCGGCACCTCCACCGTATGGCTGTGCCCGCCGGGTTGCGCCGAGGCTTCATAGACCGTCACCTCATGGGCCGGGTGCAGCAGCCAGGCTGCCGCCATCCCCGAGATGCCGGTCCCTACCACCGCGATCCGCAGCCGCTCCGTACCCCGCATGTGCTCCGCCACCCGTGCTATGCGAACCGATCTACGATCCGCCCGCCGGGTTGGATCACCGCCGCCGCAGGTGATCCAATGCGCTCGGCCTTGCGTAAGGGGGACATGTATGTTTCGCGCCAGCCATGCTCGGCCTGGGCGGGGGCCGGGCTGGTCTCGCTCCGGCCGGGGACCGACGCCATGACCGATATGCCCGGCGAGACCTCCCACGCGGCCCTGATCCACGCCGTCGCCGCCAGCCGCGACCGCGCGGCTTTCGCCGCGCTGTTCTCCCACTACGCCCCGCGGGTGAAGACCTTCCTGCAACGGCGCGGCGCCGACGCCGCGCAGGCCGAGGAACTGGCGCAGGAGGCGCTGCTGGCGGTCTGGCGCAAGGCCGGCCAATTCGACCCCGGCCGCGCCACCGCTGCCGCCTGGATCTTCGCCATCGCGCGGAACCTGCGCATCGACGCGCTGCGCCGCGCCCGCCTTGCGGTCCCCGTCCCGGACCCCACCGACGACCCGGTCCCCCCGCCGCCGGCCGATGCGCTGCTGGCCGCCGACCAGCGCGCCCGCCGCCTGCACGACGCGATCGCCGCGCTGCCGGAAGAGCAATCCGAAGCCCTGCGCCTGGCCTATTTCGATGAACGTTCGCACAGCGAGATGGAGACCGCGCTCGCGATCCCGCTCGGCACCGTGAAATCGCGCCTGCGCCTGGCCATGGCCCGGCTGCGCGCGGCGCTGGGAGAGGACGCATGATCCGCCACCATCCGGCCGAGGCAAGCCTGATCGCCTGCGCCGCCGGCGCCATGCCCATGGCGCATGCACGGGTCATCGAAGTCCATGCCGCGCGTTGCCCGGTCTGCGCCGCCGGCCTGCGCGCCGCCGAGGCTGCCGGCGGCGCGCTGCTGGATGCGCTGCCGCCGGCGCCGATGGCCCCGGACGCGCTCGCCCGTGCGCTTGCGCGGCTGGACACGGCCGCCCCCGAACCGGCCCCGGCGGCGGCGGCGTTCGATCTCGCCGCGCTCGCCTCGGGTCGCTGGCGCCGCGTCGCACCGGGTATCGCAATCATGAATCTGCTGCCGCGCGATGCCACCGACAGCCGGCTCGATCTGATCCGCGTCGCCCCCGGCCGCGCGCTGCTCACCCATGGCCATACGGGGCCCGAGACGACCTGCGTCCTGTCCGGCGCCTTCGCCGACGGCACCGGCACTTTCGCGGCCGGCGATTGCGTGGAGGCCGACGCCGCGCTGGACCACACCCCGCGCGCGCTGCCCGGCGAGGACTGCGTCTGCCTGATCGCCACGACGCATCATCTGCGCCCGCATGGCTGGCTCGGCCGGCTGGTGCGCCCGCTGCTGGGGATGTAGCGCGGTGTCGGCCGTCCTTGTTCCACCTGCACCTGCGCGCGCCGGGTTCGCGGTGGACCTGCTGAACCGGCTGGCGCCGCGGCGCGGCGTGACGGTGCTGGCGGACCTGGCCTATGGGCCGGGGCCCCGGCATCGGCTGGATGCCTATGTCCCCGCAAGCGCCGCGGCATCGGCCCCGGCCCCGGTGGTGGTGTTCTTCTACGGCGGCGGCTGGGAGGAAGGCGAGCGGGGCATGTACCGCTTCGTTGCCGCAGCGCTGGCCGCGCGCGGCATCCTGACCCTGGTGCCCGACTACCGCCTGTATCCCGAGGTCCGCTTCCCCGCCTTCGTGGAGGATGCCGCCGCCGCCGTCGCCTGGGCACGGTCGTTCGTGGCGACGCAGGGCGGGGATCCGGGACGGTTGTTCCTGATGGGACATTCCGCTGGCGCGCAGATCGCCACGCTGCTGGCGCTGGACGCGCGCTATCTGCGCGCGGCGGGCGTGGCACGCGGACACATCGCCGGGGTGATCGGCCTGGCCGGCCCGTACGACTTCCTGCCGCTGCGCAGTCCCACCCTCAAGGCGATCTTCGGTCCTGAGGCGGCCTGGCCAGCGAGCCAGCCGATCACCTACGTCACCCCCTCAGCCCCACCGATGCTGCTGGCGGCCGGCACCGCGGACCGGGTGGTCGACCCCGGCAACGCGCGGCGCCTGGCGGCGCGGCTCCGTTCAGAGGGGGCGACGGGGGAGTTGCACCTCTATCGCGGCCTGGGGCATCGCGCGCTGATCGGCGGGTTCGCCTCGGTTCTGGCGCCGCTGCTGCCGGTGCGGCGGGCGACGCTGCGCTTCATCGCGCGGTGCGGGGGGACAGCATGATCGTGCTGGCGGTCACGGCCGGGGTGTCGCTGGCGATGATGCTGGCCTGGGCGGTGCAGCGTCGCACCGGCAATGCCGGCTGGGTGGACGTGATCTGGACCTTCGCGCTGGGCGGCGCGGGCGTGGCCTATGCGCTGGCGGCCGGCGCGGGCGGGCCGCGGGCGTGGCTGGTGGCGGTGCTGGCGGCGGCCTGGGCGCTGCGGCTGGGCGGCTACATCCTGCGCCGCACGCGCCACGGCACCGAGGATGCCCGCTACGCCAGGCTGCGCGCCGAATGGGGCGACGGATTCCAGCGCCGCATGTTCGCCTTCCTGCAGATCCAGGCTGCGGCCGCGGCGCTGCTGGCGCTGACGATGCTGCTGGCCGCGCGCAATCCGGCACCGTTGGGCATCGGCGATGCGGCCGGCGTGGCGGTGTTCCTGATCGCGATCCTGGGCGGCAACGCCGCCGACGAGCAGCTGCTGCGCTTCCGCCGCGAACCGGCCAACCGGGGCCAGGTCTGTGCCGCCGGGCTGTGGCGATGGTCGCGCCACCCGAATTATTTCTTCGAGTTCCTGGCCTGGTGCGCCTGGCCGCTGCTGGCGATCTCCGCCGCGTACCCGCCGGGCTGGCTGGCGCTGGCCGCGCCGGCGCTGATGTACTGGCTGCTGGTGCATGTCTCCGGCATCCCGCCACTGGAGGCAGCGATGCTGCGCTCCCGCGGCGACGCCTACCGCGCCTACCAGGCGCGCACCCGCCCGTTCCTGCCGTTGCCGAAATGGAGCCTGAAATGAACCTGGTCGCCGCCGCCACCGGTGCCGTCGAGCGCCTGCCCCTGCCCGATGCGCTGACCAGGGCCGGGATCGCCATGCTGGTGGAACGTACCGGCCGGCGCCTGGACCGCACCCCGCCTGAGGCCGACCGCGATTTCGCGCGGCGCATGTGCGCCTACCCGATCGCCCGCACGCCCGAGGCCGCCAACGCCCAGCATTACGAACTGCCAGCCGCGTTCTTCGACCAGGTGCTGGGAGCGCGGCGCAAATACTCGTGCTGCCTGTATGACGAGGGTGCCGACACGCTGGATGCGGCCGAGGAACGCGCGCTGGCCGAAACCGCCGCCCATGCCGAACTGGCCGACGGGCAGCGGATTCTGGAACTCGGCTGCGGCTGGGGGTCGCTCACCTTGTGGATGGCCGAGCGGTATCCGAACGCGCGGATCGTCGCGGTCTCCAACTCCAACGCGCAGCGCGCGTTCATCGAGGCCGCGGCGGCGGCGCGCGGAATCGGCAACGTCCGGGTCATCACCGCCGACATGAACCGCTTCGATCCCGCCGGCTGCGATGCGGGCGCGCGGTTCGACCGCGTGGTTTCGGTGGAGATGTGGGAGCACATGAGCAACTGGCGCGCGCTGCTGGAGCGCGTGCATGGCTGGGTGGAACCGGATGGGCGGCTGTTCCTGCATGTCTTCAGCCACCGCCTGGCGCCCTACGCCTTCGACCACGAGGACCAGGCCGACTGGATCGCCCAGCATTTCTTCACCGGCGGGATCATGCCGAGCCACCGGCTGATCCGCCAACTGGACGAGCGCTTCACGCTGGAAGCCGACTGGCGCTGGAGCGGGCTGCACTACCAGCGCACCGCCAACGACTGGCTGGCCCGCTACGACGCGAACGCGGCCGCGATCGATCCGATCCTGCGCGCGGTGTACGGCGGCCAGGCCGGGCTGTGGAAGCGCCGCTGGCGGCTGTTCTTCCTGGCCACCGCCGGGTTGTTCGGCGCGCGCGAGGGCCGCGACTGGGGCATCAGCCACTACCGGCTGCGACCGCGATGAACCTGCGCGCGGCGATCCGCGCCTATGGGTCCCATTCCGATCCGGCGACGGCGGCGGCGTGTTTCGTGGCGCTGGTCCTGGGGTCGAACGGGCCGGTCTATCCGCTGTACGTGATCGCCGTGGTGGGCTGGGCGCGCGGCCACGCGGCGTTCCTGACCATGGTCGCGATGCCGCTGTTCCTGGCCGTCCCGGCGCTGGCGCGGCGGCGGCCAGAGGCGGCGCGGACGGCGCTTTGGCTGGTCGGCACGGTCAACACGGTGTGGTGCATGAAGCTGCTGGGGCCGGAGACCGGCGTGGGGCTGTTCCTGCTGCCCTGCATCGCGCTGGCCGCGCTGCTGCAGGGGCGCGCGTGGACCCTGGCGGCGGCCGGGCTGCCGATCCTGCCGCTGCTGATGCCGGCAACGGCGTTCGGACAGCCGATCCTGGCGCTGACGGCGGCGGAGGACGCACGGCTGGCAGCGCTGAACGGGTTCAGCGCGGCGTGCCTGATGGGACTGATCGCGCTGCGGCTGGCGAGCGTGCTGCGGGGGCCGGACGCGTAGCACCGGCGCAATTTCCCGCAACAGGACCGGAGCCGGCTGCGCTATCCAAGCGATCTGACGGACGCGGAATGGGCCCTGCCCGCCCCCCTCAACCCGCCCCCAGGCCAGCGACGCGGATGCGCTGCGCAGACTTGCGCTCAATATGACATCGGAATAACTTGCCCCGGGGCCGTTCGCCAAGTCTGTGATCAGGGTGTTCGCAGGACGAGGGAGTGGTGCATGCACGCACATATCGTCGGAAGTGGCCTGGCCGGACTCGCCGCTGCCGTCTATCTCGTCCGCGATGGCGGGATGTCCGGCAGCGACATCACCATCTATGAGGCCGGCAACGGCCTGGGCGGCGCGATGGGGATCGCGGGTGGGCCGTCGAGCGGCTACATTCTGCCCACGGGCCGGATTTTCGAAGCGGAATACCGTTGCACGCTCGATCTGCTGTCGCACATCCCGGCGGCCAGCGATCCCGGCATCTCCGTCAAAGATGAAATCCTGGACTTCAATGCGCGTCATGGGTTCCGCGACACCGCCCATATCATCGATCGCGACGGCAAGGTGGTTCGAAGCAGCCATTACGGCCTGAGCGTTCGCGACCGGCTCGATCTCGTGCTGCTCGCCCTGACCCCCGAAGCGATGCTCGAAGGGCGTCGCATCGAGGCGCATTTCGGCGAAGCGTTCTTCCGCACCGAGTTCTGGCTGCTGTGGACCACGATCATGGGCTGCCTGCCCCAGCACAGCGCGCTGGAGATGCGGCGATTCTTGAACCGCTTCCTGCATCTGTTGCCAACCCTGTCGGACATGACGATGATGTACCGCACGCGCTACAACCAATACGACGCGATCGCCGAGCCGCTCGTCCGCTGGCTGCGGGAACGCGATGTGCGGTTCCTGGCCGGAGCGTGGGTGCATGCCATCGGATTTACACCGTCGGCGGCTGAATTCTCCGCAACGTCCCTCGCCTATGAGCGTGATGGCACCGCGACCCAGGTGACGATCGCGCCGAAAGACATCGTGCTCGTGACCAACGGATCGCAGGTCGCCGATTTGTCGGTGGGCTCGATGACGGAACCACCGCGTGCACGCTCCGACGGCCGGTCCTGGGCACTGTGGGAAAGCCTGGCGGCCGGGCGGAGCGGTTTCGGCAATCCGGCAGCATTTTTCGGCGCGCGGCACGTGCCCGACACGCAGTGGCTCTCGTTCACCGTAACGACAGTCGAAACGCGCTTCTTCGCATTGATGACGAAGCTCACCGGCGAAGAGCCTGGCCGGGGCGGGCTGCTGACGCTCAGGGATTCGAACTGGCTCATCACGCTGACGATCTTCCATCAGCCGGAACTCATCGGGCAGCCGGCGGGCACACGCGTGTGGTGGGGCTACGCACTCTATCCCGACCGGCCGGGAAACTGGGTAGCGAAGCCGGCATTGGCATGCAGCGGTGCCGAAATTCTGCAGGAAACGTTGCATCATCTCGGATTCGGCCATGAGACCGATGCAATCATGGCGGGGTCGACCTGCGTGCCCTGCCTGTTACCGTATGCCGGCAGCGTCTGGTTGCCGCGTGGACACGCCGACCGGCCACGCGTGGTTCCTGCGGGTTCGACGAATATCGGGTTCATCGGTCAGTTCGCCGAAATGCCGCTCGAGACCGTCTTTACCATGGAATACTCCGTCCGCTCCGCGCGCATGGCGGTTGCGACCCTGCTCGGTCTGGATGTCGAGCTACCGTCGGTCTACCAGGGGCAATTCGATCCCCACGCGCTTTACGGGGCGTTGAAGGCGCTGGCATGAGCAGCGTTACCGCCACCTTCGCGAATCGGGCGGCCTCAGCGGGCGCGCGGGGCAACGACACCGAGGATAACAGCCCCCTTCAGCCCCATCGCACGGCAAAAGACGCAGTCTCGATGGGCCGAATCCGCCCCCCGGTTCCCTGCAGCAGGCGGGCCGTTTCTGGTCCGAGACAGCGGCGCCCCGACGCCGCCCGGCGCGCTGGCGAAATTCCTGCGTCGTTTCAGCGTATTACCGGGGAATCCTGGCCGGGGCGCGACGGCAGCGGGGTTGCCGGCGCGAGGGCGGCCATCTTCCTGCTGGAAAATCTTGCAGGCGGCATCTGAAACCCTGCATAAGCCGAAAGCGGTTTCTTGAACAACCGCGATTCGCCGGTATACGGTCCATCCGGGCGCGAAAAGGTCGCGCCGGACAACGCAGGAGACCCCATGTCGAAAGCCTTTCTCGCGCAGGTCATTCGTGATTCCGCGCAGCTCACCGGCGTCGCCGCCAACCGTGCCGCCACTGATCTGATGGATGCGATCGTCAAGGAGCTGAAGAAGAACGGCCGCTTCACGCTGCCCAGCTTCGGCACCTTCATCGTGCGCAAGACCAAGGCGCGCAAGGGGCTCAACCCGCGCACCGGTGAGCAGATCAAGGTCAAGGCGGGCAAGACGGTGCGTTTCAAGGCCTCGCCGACGCTGAAAAAGACCGTTTGATTCTTCGCCCCGGCGTGCTGGGCGCAAAGCCCGCGCGCCGAGGTGTGCGTGCGACACGCGATGGGGTTGATTGATCAGGATCAATTCCGCCCGCGCGCTATGTGCCTATGCTGGGCCCGGTGCATCCGGCCTCGGTGAGAGGTGCAGGGACCGACGGGATTCGGCAGATGAAGCTCTCGGCACGTGCGGTCATCGCCGCGGTTCTGCTCATACTGGCAGCGGCCGGTGCTGGATTTTACTTCCTGCGTGAGAGCAGGGCACCGGCCAACGTGGTCATGCTATACGGCGATGTAGACCTGCGCGAAATGCAGCCCGCCTTCTACGCCACCGGGCGGATTACCCGCATGCTGGTCCAGGAAGGCGATACCGTGCGGAAAGGCCAGCTTCTCGCCGAAATCGACGATGTGCGCTACCGCGACGCGCTCGCGCAGACCCGCCATCAGCAGGAGAGCAGCGAGCAGGCTCTTGCGCGTCTGCTCAATGGCAGTCGCCCCGAGGAAATCCGCCAGGCACAGGAGACCATGCTGGCGCAGCGCTCGCTGCACAACGCGCAGCAGAAACTCTACGAACGCGTCATCCGCCTCATCCCGAGCGGGGCGGAAATGCAGCAGCGTCGCGACGATGTGCTCGGCCAGACCCGCTCCATCCAGCACACCTATCTCGCCGCCGAACAGGCCTATCTCCTTGCCCTGCAGGGACCGCGGACCGAGGATATCGAGGCCGGTCGCGCCGTCGCTGAAGCCGCCGCGGCGGCGACGCGACTCGCCGAGGACGAATATCGGGATGCGAAACTCGTCGCCCCCGCCGATGGGGTGGTCGAGGCGCGCATCCTCGAGCCCGGCGACATGGCGTCGCCCTCGGTGCCCGTCTACACCATCGCGCTGACGGACCCGCTCTGGGTCCGCGCCTATCTCAGCGAAGCCGATCTCGGCCGCGTCGCGCTTGGCATGCGCGCGCGGATCGCGACCGACAGTTTTCCCGGGAAGGCCTATGCCGGCTGGGTCGGCTACATTTCGCCGACGGCCGAATTCACCCCCAAGACGATCGAAACGCCCGAACTGCGGACGCGACTCGTCTATCAGGTCCGCATCTTCGCCTGCGACGCCGGCAACGAGCTGCGTTTGGGGATGCCGGCGACGGTGACGATCGATCTCGCCCCGCCGCCCACGGGCTACGCGCCCGGCTGTGCTTCGGCTCGACCGGCTTCCGGCGATGGCCCGAAGCCCTGAGGCCGACGCTGCGGCGATCGCGATCGAAGCCGTCGACAAGCGATTCCGCGTGCGCGGCCGCGACGTCCCCGCGCTCAAGGCGCTCACCGCGACGGTGCAACGCGGCGGCGTCACCGGACTGATCGGGCCGGATGGCGCCGGCAAGACGACCCTCATGCGCCTCGTCGCGGGGCTTCTTCGGCCCGATGGCGGGCGCATCACCGTGCTCGGGATCGATGTCCGCTCCGACCCGCTCGCGGTGCAGGGCGCCATCGGCTACATGCCACAACGTTTCGGCCTGTACGAAGATCTCACCGTCCGCGAGAATCTGGATCTCTACGCGGATCTGCACGATGTCGATCCGGCCGAGCGCCCGGCGCGCTATGCCGAGCTGCTGCACATGACCGGCCTCGCCCCGTTCACCGCCCGTCTCGCCGGCAAACTCTCCGGCGGCATGAAGCAGAAGCTCGGTCTCGCCTGCACGCTGGTGCGCGCGCCCGCACTGCTGCTGCTCGACGAGCCCACAGTCGGGGTCGATCCCGTGTCCCGGCGCGAACTGTGGCAGATCATCGATACGCTGACGCGGACCGAGGGCATGACGGTGCTGCTCAGCACCGCCTATCTCGACGAAGCCGAGCGCTGCAGGGCGGTTCTGCTGCTGCATGAGGGCCGCCTCATCGGCGAGGGCGACCCGAAACAGCGCACCGAAACCATGCGCGGGCGCAGCTTCCACGTCGATGCCGAAGGCACGGGCAGACGCAGACTCCAGGCGCTGCTCGCCGAAGCGCCCGGCGTGCTCGACGCGGTGATCCAGGGCGGCCATGTCCGCGTCGTCACCCGCCCGGGCGCGGCGGCGACCGTGGAGGCGCTGCTGCCCACCCTGCCCGGCGCGCATATCGGCGCCGTGCCGCCGCGGTTCGAGGATAGTTTCATCGATCTGCTCCGCGAGCACGGCGTGGCACCGGCACGGCTGGCTGCGGCGCGAACCGGCGGCGCGGTGGTGCAGGACGGGCAGGACGAGATCGTCGTGGAGGGGCTGAGCCGCCGGTTCGGCGATTTCTACGCCGTCAGGGATGTGAGCTTTCGCGTCCGCCGCGGCGAGATTTTCGGCCTGCTCGGCGCCAACGGAGCCGGCAAGTCGACGACCTTCCGCATGCTCTGCGGGCTGTTGCCGCCGAGCGCGGGGACGCTGCGCGTCGCCGGGGTGGATCTGCGCGCCGCCGCCGCCGCCGCGCGTGCGCGCATCGGCTACATGGCGCAGCGTTTCTCGCTCTATGGCGATCTCTCGGTGACGCAGAACCTGCGCTTCATCAGCGCGGCCTACGGTCTGAAGGGGCCGCGCCAGCGCGAACGAATCGGCTGGGCGCTGGAGGAGTTCGAACTCGCCGCACTGGCCGATGCGACCAGCCGGGACCTGCCGCTCGGCTACAAGCAACGCCTCGCGCTCGCCGCGGCCCTGATGCACGAGCCGGACATCCTGTTTCTCGACGAGCCGACCTCCGGAGTGGACCCGCTCGCGCGGCGCGAGTTCTGGCGCCGCATCAACCGCCTCGCGGAGGCCGGCGTAACCGTGCTGGTGACGACGCATTTCATGGAAGAGGCCGAGTATTGCGACCGTCTGCTGATCATGGCGCAAGGCCAGGTGCTGGCCGAAGGTAGCTCGGACTCGGTGAAAACGCGCGCCCGCAGTGCCGCGCTGCCCGATCCCAGCATGGAGGATGCCTTCATCGCGCTCGTCGAGGCCGCCGCGCGGCCGGGGGGCGCGGCATGACGTTGCGGGTCAGCCGCCGGCTGCGCGGCCTCGTGCGCAAGGAGTTCGTGCAGATCCGGCGAGACCCTTCCAGCCTCGCCATCGCCTTCCTGCTGCCGGCGCTGCTGCTTCTGCTGTTCGGCTACGGCGTTTCGCTCGACGCGCACCATGTCCGGGTCGGTCTCGTCGTCGCGCAGCCGACCGCCGAGACGAGCAGCTTCACCAGCCGCCTGCAGCATTCGGCTTACTTCACGCCGGTGCCCCTGCCCGACATCCATGCCGCCGAGCAGGCCATGTCCCGGCGCGAGATTTCCGCCATCGTCTGGCTGCGCGAGGATTTCACCCGCAAGCTTCTGGGGCCGGGCGAGGCGCCGATCGGTGTCATGCTGGACGGCGTCGATGCCAACACGGCGCGCATCGTTGAAGGCTATGTGCAGCAGACCTGGCAGACCTGGCTCGCGGCAACGGCGGCCGAGCGCGGCCAGCCGATGCCGAGCACGCTCGCCGTGACGGCGCGGGTCTGGTTCAACCCCGCAGTCGAGAGCCGCGACTATCTGGTGCCTGGGCTGATCGCGGTGATCATGACGCTCACCGGCGCGCTGCTCACCGCGCTGGTGATCGCCCGCGAGTGGGAGCGCGGCACGCTGGAGGCGCTGATGGTCACGCCGGTCAGTCTGCGCGAGATCATCATCTCCAAGCTGGCGCCGTATTTCGTGCTCGGCATGGGCGGCATGGCGGTTTCGGTGGCGATGGCGGAGTGGCTGTTCGGCGTGCCGCTGCGCGGTTCCTTCGCCGTCCTGGTGCTCGCCGCGGGTCTGTTCATGGGCGCGGCCCTCGGCATGGGGCTGCTGATTTCCTCGGTGGCGCGCAACCAGTTCGTCGCCGGGCAGATCGCCATCATCGTCACCTTCCTGCCCGCGTTCATTCTCTCCGGCTTCATCTTCGATATCGGCAGCATGCCGGAGCCGATCCGGCTGTTCACCTATCTCGTCGCGGCACGCTATTTCGTCGCCATCCTGCAGAGCGCGTTTCTTGCCGGCGATGTCTGGTCGGTGATCCTGCCGAACGCCGCGGCACTCGTGGTGATGGCCGCAATCTTCCTCGGGCTGGCGCGGCTGGTGACGCGCAAGCGGCTGGATTGAGCGCGATGCTGTCGCGGGTGCTCGCGCTGATCGTCAAGGAGCTGCTGGCGCTGCTCAAAGATCCGAAGAGCCGACTGGTGCTGGTCGGCCCGCCGCTGCTGCAGCTCATCGTGTTCGGCTATGCCGCGACGTTCGACCTCAACCAGGTTCCATTCGTCGTCTACAATGCGGATACCAGCGCGGCGTCGCGCGATCTGATCGCGCATTTCACCGGCACGCCGACCTTCCGCCTGGTCTCCAGGGTCGACAGCCCTGCGCAGATTCCGGCGCTGATCGCGGAGCGAAAGGCGGTGATGGCGCTCGCCATCGACGCACGCTTCACCCGCGATCTGCTGACCGGGCAGCCGGCGCCGGTGGAGATCATCGTCGATGGCCGCAACTCCAACACGGCGGTGATCGCGCTCGGCTATGCCAACCAGATCCTGGCCGACTATGCCGCTTCGTGGGCGGGCCGGCATGGCGGCGCCGCGCCTTCGGTGCTGGCGGTGCGCGCCCGCTACAATCCGAACCTGGAATCACGCTGGTTCATCATCCCCGGCATCATTGCGCTGCTCGCACAGGTGGTGACGCTGCTCGTCGTCGCACTGACGGTGGCGCGCGAGCGTGAGGCCGGCACCTTCGATCAATTGCTGGTCACGCCGCTGCGCCCGGTGGATATCCTGCTCGGCAAGGGCATTCCCGGGCTGATCATCGGGCTGGCCGAGGCGAGCGTGATCCTGCTGGCGGCGGTGTTCTGGTTCGGCGTGCCGTTGCGCGGCGCCGTCGGCGTGTTCTATCTTGGCGCGGTGGTGTTCATCATCGCGGTCATCGGCATCGGCCTGCTCATCTCCGCGTTGTCCGCGACCCAGCAGCAGGCGCTGCTCGGCGCCTTCCTGTTCATGGTGCCGTCGATCATCCTCTCCGGCTTCGCAACCCCCATCGCCAACATGCCGCAGGCGGTGCAGTGGCTGACTTTGATCAACCCGCTGCGCTATTTCCTGGTCGTCGTGCGTGGCGTGTTCCTGCAGGCGGCGAGCCTCGCTTCGCTCTCGACCGAGATCGCCGCGATGGCGGTGATCGGCTGCGTCAGCCTCGTCGCCGCCACGGTGATGTTCCGCCGCCGGGTCTATTAGAGCAATTTCAGGCTGACTGGAATCAGGGGCTTCCGGCGCGGGGTTGATCTGTGATTCATAGGGTTCCGGAGTCGTAAGCCGGAGGTTCGGATGCCCTGGGTTCGCGGAAAGGCCTACTCGC
>JAJZVV010000026.1 GCA_021845595.1 Pseudomonadota bacterium
CCCATCTGCGCATAGCCGCCGAGCGCACCATCCACAGCCTCTGGGACGCCATCGAACGCATCCTCGACCTCTACACCCCAATGGAATGCGCCAACTACTTCACAGCCTGTGGATACGATACAGCTTGGTCGAAAAACGCTCTACCTTGTCGCACCGTTCCCAGCCCGATGTCCGCACTGCTCCAGGCAACTCGGCCTGCTGCTCCATAATCTGCCAAAGTAGTGCTAGAAATCGCCGCCAAAATCGTGGCGCGACCTCTCGATCCCGCCCCCGTCGCCTTCACTCAGCGCGAAACACGCGTTGATAGAACCGTCCAGCTTGCGGTAGCCGAGGCGACGCAACTCGCGCCCCACCGTGTCCACGCTGATCGAGAGGCGGAATTCCTCCCACAGCCACTGCGCCAGATCGGCCAGCCGCCAGCGCACCACGCCGTGCAACGCCGGATTGGGACCGTTCTCAACCATGGCGACGAGTGCCTTGCGCTGCGTCTCGCCGAGCCGCCGTGACGGACCCGGTGCCTTGCGGTCGAGCAACCCGGCTGGGCCGTCGGCGTTGAAGCGCACCACCCAGGCCCGCACGATCTGCAGCCCGACACTGCCGAGACGCGCCGCCTCCCCGCGCGTGGTGCCGCCATCATAGATCACCGCCAGCGCCAGCAGCCGCCGTGCCTGGTTGGCGTCACGCAGCGGGAGGGGGGCGGCCATGGCGAACATCCTGATGTTCTCCATGGTGAATCACATTCAGGCCCCTTCGGGAATCCCCCCCGTGAGTCCGACATCATGCGGGTTGTATTACATTATATAACGGGATGAATTTTCATAATGCGATAGAAATGCGGATTTCGAGCCAAGGCGGGCCGTCGTTCCCTGACCTGCCCTGTTTCTTCGGACCACGGTTAGCTTGAGAGCCCGGCTCCTTGCTGCTGTCGCCCCAGGCGGGGCGGTGATGCAACGGGCCGGGGCGCGGAGGCCCCACATACCGCAGCGTCCCGGCCCGTTGCATCACGGGGCGCTGTCCTCGCCACCTGCGTCGCGAACGCCGCCGGCGTCAGGTAGCGCAGGCTCGAATGCGGCCGCACCTCGTTGTAGTGCCGTCGCCATTGCTCGATCACGACCTGCGCCTCCGCCCGCGAGCGGAACCACTCCAGGCTCAAGCACTCATCGCGGAACTTGCCGTTGAAGCTCTCCGCCACGCCGTTCTGCCAGGGCTTCCCCGGCTCGATCAGCGCCGTGCCGATGCCCTGTTCGACGATCCACCGCAGCATCGCCCGCGAGACGAATTCCGGTCCGTTGTCCGAGCGCAGGAACGCCGGCGCCCCGCGCGCGCTCACCAGCCGCGACAGTAGCTCGATGACCCGCGGCGAGCGAAGGCGGCCGTCGACGTCGATCGCCAAGCCTTCCTTGGTGAACTCGTCCGTTACCGTCAGGCACTCAACTGCTGGCCGTTGGCGCAGCGGTCGAACACGAAGTCGTAGCTCCACACCTGGTTCGGCCCCGTCGGCGCCTGCGGCCGCGGACGCGACGCGGCCACCCGCTTGCGGCCCCGCTTGCGCGGCACCTGCAGGCCGCCCAGCCGCCACAGCCGATACGCCCGGCCGGGGCTCATCGCATACCCGTCCCGGGCCAGGAAGATCCGCATGCGCCGATACCCATAGCGTGGATACTGCGCCGACAATGCCTTCATCCGCTCCATCGCCTTGGCGTCCTTGGCCGGTTTCACACCGCAATAGCCCAGCGCCGATCGCGCCACCGAGAACAGCGTGCAGGCCCGCCGTGCCGAGAGACCATGCTCCCGGCCATACGCCACACCCCGCCGGCGGGCCGGCACGCTCACCAGTTTTTTGCCGCCACCTCGCGCATCACCTCGATCTCCAGGTCGCGCTCCGCCACCAGCTTCTTCAGCCGGGCGTTCTCCGTCTCCAACTGGCGCAGCCGGCGCACATCCTCGGTGCGCAGCTCCCCGAACCGCTTCCGCCACGTGTAGATCGTCTGCTCGCTGACCCCATGCCGCTTGGCCACCTCCGCCACCGGCTCCCGATCCGCTTCGCGGCGCAAGGCATGCCTTGCGCCCCACCACCTGTTCGTCCGTGAACCTCGATTTCCGCATCGCTCCCGCCGTCCAGGGAGCCAGTCTCTCAACTTTGCAGCCGTCCGAAAATCCGGGGGCAGGTCACGGGCTGCTCGACCGCAAGGCACCGGGTCCGTCGCGGCGGCTCGGCGAGACGCAGCGCAAGGCACTCGTCGCCATGGTTGAGAACGGTCCCAATCCGGCGTTGCACGGCGTGGTGCGCTGGCGGCTGGCCGATCTGGCGCAGTGGCTGTGGGAGGAATTCCGCCTCTCGATCAGCGTGGACACGGTGGGGCGCGAGTTGCGTCGCCTCGGCTACCGCAAGCTCTCCGCCCGTCCCCGCCATCACGCCCAGGACCCGGCGAGCCTGGAGGCGTTTAAAAAACTTCCCCGCCGCATTGGCGGGCAGTGGCAGGAATTCCGTGTATGGGTGGCGGTTGAACATTAGGCCGCCATGGCCCGTACGAAGCGTTCGCCGAAGAAGACGGCAAACTGAGCCTTTGCCAAAGCCCATTCTCGAGGCGGCATCACCCACTCCTTTTCGGATCGGTTCAGGATCAGATAGAGCAGCTTGGCTGCGGCCTCGTCGCTGGGGAAATGGCCGCGCGCCGGCGGCGAACTGGGCGCGGAAATCATGCAGCCCGGCGGCGTTCTCCCCGGCGGCGATGGGGATGCCGCCCTCGCGGCGTACCCGCGCCAGTCCGGCATGGTCCTCCGGCGGCCAGACCGGCTCCTCCAGCCAGGCGAGGTCGAACGGACGCAGCCGCTTCGCCATGGTGATGGCGTCGGCCACCGTCCATGGGCAGTTGGTATCGAGCATCAGCGGCATCTCCGGCCCGATCGCCGCGCGCGCGGCGGCGACCTGCGGAATGTCGATCTCGTGCAGCTTGATGTGGCGATAGCCCTGCGCCGCCGCGCGCGCCGCCGCCTCGCCCACCAGCTTCGGTTCGGAATAGCGCAGCAAGCTGGCATAGGCGGCGAACCCGTCGGCCGGCGGCGCGGCGCCGAGCAGCTGGCAGAGCGGCAGGCCCGCTGCCTTGCCGGCGATGTCCCACAGCGCGATGTCGAGCGCCGAGAGCGCATAGGTCAGCGGCCCGTTGCGACCATAGAGATGGAAATGCTGCGCCAGCCGATGGTGCAGCCCGCGAATGTCGCGCGCATCCTGCCCGAGCGCCGCGGGTGCCAGCATGGTCTCGATGGCGACGCGCGTCGCCGGGCAGACGGCGTGGCCGAACCCCTCGCCCCAGCCTTCCAGCCCCTGGTCGGTGACGACGCGCCGGAAGAGACTGTCCAGCCGGCTCCAGCTGGCCGCGACGAATTCGCCCGTCGCCGCGCCCATGTCGGCGCGGACGCGGATCAGGTGCGTCTCGATGGCGATGATCTTCATGGATCCTCCCGATACGGGCGACCGAGGCCCGCTTTCGACCAGCATAGCGCCGGCTTGGCGGGACGGGCAGGCGCTTGGCTGGGGGGCGCACGAGCTATCAGCCCGCTCGCTGTTGTCATTGATCCAAATCAACGCCCGACAGGTTTTCTGCGCCTACTCACCTGGATGGGGCGTCCATCCGGTCGTTGGGCCTTGGCGCTCCGAACGATAAACAAGGGAGAACTGCCATGAAGTGGGTAAAGCCGGATTGGTGCGACCTTCGCCTCGGCTTCGAAGTCACCGCATACGTCTACGTCCGCTAAGATCGAATGGAGAGAAAGGGAGCCGTTGGCTCCTTTTCTCTTTGTAGGATTGATCATGTCCCATGCAGAATCGCTCCAACGGAGCGACGTTATCGAATTGAACCCGATGTTTCTGTTTCGGTGGGAGGAGGCGCAGAACGCATATGTGCTCCTCTACCCGGAAGGACTCGTCAAACTCAACACATCGGCCGGCGAGATTCTCTCTGCGGTCGCAGAGACTGCAGCGGTAGGCGATCTGCTCGACCGTTTGACCAAGACATACAACAATGAGGACATCGCTGAAGATGTCCTTGCATTCCTGGAGGCGTCCCATGAGCGCGGCTGGATCCGAGTCAAGCGTTGATCACCGCGATGCGGGCGAGGTGAAGGTCGACGGAAGGGGGCTGCCGCTCTGGCTGCTGCTGGAACTGACCTACAAATGCCCGCTGAAATGTTCCTGGTGCAACAACCCGCTGGATTTCGATCGCTATCAGGACGAACTCACCACGGCCGAGTGGGCCGGCGTCCTGCGTCAGGGTCGGCGGCTGGGGTCGCTCCAGCTCGGGTTCTCGGGCGGGGAGCCCGTGCTGCGGCGGGATCTCGAGGAGTTGGTCGGTGAAGCGAACCAGCTCGGCTACTACACCAATCTGATCACCTCGGGCATGGGGCTGAACCCGACACGGCTGGCCGCGTTGCAGCGGGCCGGGTTGAAGCAGATCCAGCTGAGCCTGCAGGCGTGCGACGCCGAGCTCAACAACCGGCTCGTCGGCGTCGACGCCTATGCGCAGAAGATCGCCGCGGCGCGCGCGATCAAGGCGCAAGGCTTTCCGATGGTCCTGAACATTCCGGTGAGCCGCTACAACATCGATCAAACCCCGGAGCTGTTGGCGCTCGCGGAGGAGCTCGGGGTCGAGTATGTCGAGTTCGCCAACCTGCAATACTACAACTGGGCGTTGCTCAATCGGTCCGATCTCCTGCCGACCCGCGAGCAGATCGCGCGGGCGGAGGCAGCCGTCGCCGAAGCGCGCGCGCGGCTCGGTCGGCGCATGACGATCTATTTCGTCATCACCGACTATTACGATACGCGCCCGAAAGCCTGCATGAAGGGCTGGGGCAATATTCATCTGACCATCGGCCCTGATGGCGCGGCGCTGCCGTGCCAAGAAGCGCGTGTGATCAAGGGGCTGGAATTCCCCAACGTGCGCGAGCACGATCTCGGTTGGATCTGGCACGAATCGCCGGTGTTCAAGAAATTCCGCGGCGAGGAGTGGATGCGCGAACCTTGCCGGTCGTGTGACGAGCGCGGGCACGATTATGGTGGCTGCCGGTGCCAGGCGTTTCTGCTGACCGGCGATGCGGCGAACACCGATCCGGTGTGCAGCCGGTCTCCACATCACCACATCGTCGAGGAAGCGGTGATGGCGGCGATGGTGGAACGCCCGCAGCAACGCCTGATCATGCGCCAGCGCGGACTCAATCTCGCCTGAGGGGGTACGATGCTGCCGCACGACAGTTTCGCGGGGACCTTGCTCGCCGCGGCGCTTCTGACTGTGGCGCTGGTCCTGGTCGCGCGCGGCCTGACCGGCGCCGGCCTGTAGACGGAGGCGACCGGCGCCGCTCATGGACATCGCTCTCGCCGACGCGTTCGCGCGCTATCTGCATGTGCTGGCCGTCATCGTGTGGATGGGACATAATTGGGCCAACGTGGTCTCGCGGCCACGCTATCGGCGGGTGCTGCCCGCCGACCCGCCCGAGGCGATCCGCGAGGTCTTCGTTGCCGCCGCGCGACGCGAGCACGGATTCTTTCGGTATGCCTCGCTGGTGGCCCTCGCCACCGGCCTGTTCATGCTGTGGGATCGTGGCCTCCTGGTCGACGCGCTCCGCCTGCGCGGCGCGGCGGCACCGATCGGCATCGGCATGTGGCTCGGCCTCGTCATGGTCGTCAATCTCTGGTTCGTCCTCTGGCCGCACCAGAAGAAGGTGCTGGGATTCGTCGCCGCACCGGTCGACGAACGTCTGCGCTGCACGCGGATCACGTTCGTTTCCTCGCGTACCAACACGATCCTTTCGATCCCCGCGATCTTCTTCATGGTGATGGGGGCGCATGGGGCAGCTCTGTTCTGAACGAGCGCGCCCCATCAGCTTCGCGGGCGGGCCCTCGATCCTGCCTCCCGAAGTGCTGGCGGAGGTGCAGGAGGCGGTCGGCGAGCTCGGGTGCAGCGGGCAATCGGTGCTCGAACTCCCATTCACCGGCCCAGGCTACGCCGCCATCCAGGACGAGGCGGAGACGGATCTGCGCGCGCTCCTGGGCGTTCCGCCGCAGTATCGGGTGCTGTTCCTGCAAGGCGGTGCCTACGCGCAATTCCGGCTGGTGCCGATCAATCTGCTCGGCCCGGGGGAGTGCGCGGCGTATGTCGAGACCGGCTACTGGTCGGCGCGCGCCATCACCGAGGCGGCGTCGGTCTGTCGCGTCGTCGTCGCGGCCCGCGCGCTCAACCGCGTGCCACCGCCCGCGACATGGCGCATCCCCGACGAGGCCGGCTATTGCCATGTCACCGGCAACGAAACCGCCGACGGTGTCCAGCTCCATCATGTTCCCGCGCTGGAGCGCGTCGCGCTGGTCGGCGATCTCACCGCAGACCTGCTCACCGGCCCCATCGACATCGCGCGGTTCGGCCTGATCTATGCCAGCGCGCAGAAGAATCTCGGCGCCGCGGGACTGACGATCGTGATCCTGCGCGAGGATCTCCTCGGCCGCGGACGCGCCGGAATCCCCGGGCCGCTGGACTATGCGCGCCAGGCGGCGAACGCGAGCCGGGTGAACACCCCGCCCGTATTCGCCGTGTTCGTCGCCGGACGGATGCTGAAATGGCTCCGCCGCCAGGGTGGGCTCACGCAGGCGGCGGCGCGCTGCCGGCGCCGCAGCGAGACGCTCTACGCCGCGATCGAGGCCAGCAATTTCTATCGCTGCGATGTCGAACCCGACGACCGCTCGCGCATCAGCGTCTGCTTTCACCTCGCCGACGCCGGCCTGGAGCCGGATTTCCTTGCCGAAGCGCAGCGCCGCGGCTTGCACCATCTGCGGGGCCACCCGGCGCGCGGCGGCATTCGCGCCTGTCTCTACAACGCGATGCCCGAATCCGGCGCCGCCGCGCTGGCGGACTTCATGGCGGAGTTCGCGCACACCCATCGCGCCGGCGGCTGAGATGGCCAGCATCGGCGCCCTGCTGGCGACCAGTGCGGCCCGCCTCGCGCTGCGCCTCGCCGCGCGCGTCATCCGCCCCGAGCCGCCGCCGGATTTTCCGGTGACCGCCATGGGGCTGCATCTGGCGAATCCGCTCGGCCTGGCGGCGGGGTTCGACCGCGACGGCGCGCTGTTGCGGGCGTTGCCGTTGTGCGGTTTCGGCTTCGTCGAGATCGGCACGGTGCGGCTGCAGGGTGCAACGGCCGGCCCGGCGTTGGAGCATCTGACGCGTCCGCGCGCGATTCCGGTGGGCGTCAATTTCGCCGGCGCCAGCGACGGGTTCGGCGCCGACGCGCTCGCCGAATACCAGGCGGCGATGCGCCTGCTCGCCCCACATGCGGATTATCTGACGGCGAATCTATCGACGCCGCGCGCAGCGATGCGCCAGCGCGAGGCGCCGTGGCGCCGCGCCGCTTTCGTCGCCGCGCTGTGCCGCGCGCGCGATGCCCTGGCGGAAGAGACTGGGCGGCGCGTGCCGCTGGCGGTGAAGCTGCCACTCGGCGCCGGGTCGCCGCTCGAGTGCGAGCGGTTGCGCGCGGCCGGGCTCGATGGCGTCGTGGGTGTCGGCGCCGACCGGACGATCATCGAGGAGGTGGCGCTCAGCTTGGCGCCAGTGCCGTTGATCTCGGTCGGGGGTGTGCGCAGCGCCGCGGACATCGCCGCCCGCCTGGCGCGCGGCGCGGCGCTGGTGCAGGTGCACCGGGCCTTCACGCAGGGCGGCCCGCTCAGCCCGCGGCGTCTGCTCGCCGGGCTCGACGTGACGGCGCGAAGCCCGCCCGCCGTGTCGAGGCGCGCGGGGTGAGCCGGATGCCGGGGTTCGTGCTGGTCGGGCTCCTGGCGGCATCGCTGCTGCTGCGGGTGTGGCTGGCCTGGCGGCAGGCGCGTCATTGCCGCCACGCGGACGATGCGCGGTCGGGGCGATACGCGACGGCGCGGGCCGGTTTCGCGGTCGGCGTGGCGGCGTGCGAGGCGGGGCTGATCCTGGCGGTGACGCTGGGCGGCTTCATCGCCTGGCTCGATCGCGTGTGGGGTTCCAGCCCGATGGCCGGCGCGGGCATGGTCGCCTCGGTCGTGCTGGCATTCGGCCTGCTCGGCGCCGCCGGGCGGGTCGGCCAATCGCTCATCATCGATGCGCGCTTCGGCCCGGAGGGGGGGAGCCCAGAGGGCGGTCGGCTGGGCGCGAGTCTGGCCGGTGCCGTCGTCGCCGTGGCCGCTTCGGTGGTCCTCGCCGCGCTGGCGGGGCAGGCGCTGGGCTGGCTCGTCGCCACCTACCCGACCGTCTGGTGGGTTTGGGCCACGATCCTCGCCGGAGTCGGCCTCGGCGCCAAGGCCGGCCTCGGGCCGCGCGGGCCGTCGCGCGGCAGCGCCGTGGCCGACCCCGCAGGCGCGGCGAGTCTGTCGGCGGCGTTGGCGCGCTGCGGGCTGCCGAATACCCCCATCCGTGTCCGCACCAGCCCGGCCGGCGCGCGCCGCGCCAATGCGCGGATCGCCGGTGCCGGCTCGGCGCTACATGTCGAGGTCTCGGACACGCTGCTCGCGCTGCTGACGCAGGCCGAGATCGAGGCGGTTCTGGCCCATGAGGCGGGGCACTGGCGCTGCCATCATCTGGCCCGCGATCTCGCCGCGCAGGTCGGGCTCGTCGCCGCCGGCTTTGCCGCGCTGGCGCTGGCGATGCGGGCGCCGGAGATCGCGCTCGGCCTCGGGGTGCCGGAGCCGACACCCGCCGGCTGGCTCGCCCTCGCCGTGGCGCTGACGCCGCTGGCCTGGTTCTTCGCCCGCCCTCTGCGCGCCGGCCAGCGTCGCCGGTTCGAATACGAGGCCGACGCCTTCGCCGCCCGCCACGCCGACGCCGGCGCGCTGATGCGCGCGGTGGGCAAGCTGAACGCAGCGAACGCGACACCGCCGGCATCGGACCCGCTCTACGCCCGTGTCTACAGCTTCCACCCCGATGAGCAGGACCGGTTCGCCCGCTTGCGCGCGGTGGGAGGCGCCGCGTGAGGGCGGCGGGGCTCAGCCTGCCGGCGCCGGCGCGCCGCGATACGCCGCCCCGGGGGTGGCGTGGAGGAAGCCGTCGGCAAACCGCGCCGCGGGAAACAGGCGCGTGAGCTCGTCCCGCGCGGCGGCCGGCGCCGCCCCGCCGTCGAGCACCGCGCGAAACAGCCGCGCCACCGCGACCATGTCGCCCGATTGCGGCGAAAGCCGGCACGACGCGACCCCCATTCCCGCCAGTGCATCCAGCGATTCCACCAGGTTCGCCACGCTGCACGAGAGCGTCTGGACGCCGTTGACGGCGAGAAAGGGCTCGCCGTCGAGCGTGTCGACGGCAAGCCCGTCCTCATCCTCGCCGCAGACGAACCGGCAGGTGTCCTTGGTCAGTCCGTGCAGTCGCGCGTGAATGCAGCGCGCCGAGATGGCCAGCGGCACGCGGCCGAACGCGAACACTTCGATCCTCGCCTCCGGCACCGCGGCGACGATGGCGCCGATCGAGGTTGCGGGCAGTTCCGGCGGCAGGCAGATGCGCCGCGCGCCGCGTCCGGCGAGGAAACGCGCCGTCGCCTCGTTATAGACATTGACGAACGGGCCGATGGCGTGCGGCCGGCCGGCGAGATGGGCGAGGCACGAGACATCATTGGCCTCGACCAGGACCGCGCTCGAGCGCGCCAGGTCCGCCATCTGTCGCTGCTCGCGATCGAGCGTGACCAGGATCAGCGAGCTGAGCAGCACGGTCTTGCCGGCGGACGCGAGCCGGTCGAGCACGGCAGGCAGATGCTCCGCGTAGAGCGGCAGGCGCTTGGAGCAGACGATCTCGCCGACGGCGACGGTGTCGACCGGCGCTTCATCGGCGATGCGGAAGTAGAAATCCCGCCACGCCGCGGGCTCCCAATTGAACAGCACCGGCCCGAGCGTGAGGTCGACGCGACGCGTCCCTGCCGCGGCCGACATCTCAGCGCCAGCCCTTGCGATAGGCACCTTCGGTGCTCGTCTGGCCTTCGGTCAGCGCCTGCAAGCCGCCGGGCGGGATCGGGTGGCCGGCATCGAGCGCGTCGAGCGCGCGGCGGAAGGCGCGCACCACGGCTTCGATATAGGCCCGGCCACGCTGGCGCCCCTCGATTTTCAGCGCGGTGACGCCGGCCTCGCGCAGCGCCGGCAGCAGCGCCGCCGCGTCCAGGCTCACCGGATCCTCGAACAGATAGAAGCTGGCCTCGCCGGCCCGGAACCGGCCTTTGCACAGCGTCGGGTAGGCCGCGGGCTCGCCTGGGCCGAAGCGGTTGATGGTGAAGTCGCCGAGCCGCGAGACCATGCTTCCGCCCTCGTCGCGATAGCCGACATGGCTCGCCGGCGAGCAGACCCCGTGCATGTTCGGCGAGCGGCCGGTGGCGTAGGACGAAAGCGAGCAGCGACCTTCCTCCATCACGCACAGGCCGCCGAAGACGAACACTTCCGTCTCGCACGGCACCGCCCGCGCGATGGCGGCGATCTCGCGCACCGCCAGCACCCGCGGCAGCACCACGCGACGGATGCCGAAGGCCTCTCGATAGAAGCGGATGGCGTCCGGATTCGCCGCCGCGGCCTGCACCGAGAGATGCAGCCGCTGGGCCGGATGCGTCGTTGCGGCATAGGCGAGCAGGCCGATATCAGCGACGATGAGCGCATCGGCCCCCGCCGCGACCGCGTCATCGACCGCGCGCTCCCACAGCGCGACGGCGCCGGCGCGGGGAAACGTGTTGACCGCGACCAGCACCCGCGCGCCATGGGTGTGCGCGTAGGCGATGGCCTCGCGCATCTCGGCGCGGCTGAAATTCAGGCCGGGGAAATTGCGCGCGTTGGTCTCGTCGTTGAAGCCGCAATAGACGGCGTCGGCTCCGGCATCGACGGCGACGCGCAGCGCCGCAGGCGTGCCGGCCGGACAGATCAGTTCCATCGCCCGCTCCGGCCCGTGCCACTCCTGGTTTGGAGAAATCCGCCAGCGAGATCGAGCGCCGTCCGCGCGAAGCGTTCGGCGGGGCCGGCGAACGGGCCGAGCAGCGACGCCGCGTCGCCAAGAAGATCGATGCCGGCATCGTCGATCGCATTGCGCAAGGCGATGACCGCTTCGATGTCGCCCTCCACGCTGAGCGCGCGCGAGAAGAACAGCGCATCGCCGTCCAGCCGCCCGTCGACAAGACCGGCGAGGCCGGCGAGCGGCCCGGCGATGCGCGCATGCAGGCCGTGCGCGGGCAGATGCCGGCTGACGGCGATGTGGGGCCGAGCCGGGTCCGCGTGCAGGACCAGCGCGAACGGCAGGTCCGTTGGCCGCAGACCGAAGCGCTTGCCCGCGTGCGTGCCGAGCCGGTCGAAAATGCGCCGGTGCCGGCGCAGCACGGCGCCGAGCACCAGGCCGAGCGCCGAGCCGAGCGGCGCCAGCGGCAACACGCCGATCGCCGCCGAGATCGGGCGCGGCACCGCGAGAATCGCGGCCTGGTCGCGGGTCGTGCCGGTCACTGCCATGCGCGTCACCTCCGCGCGTTGGCTACACCCGTTCCGCCGGGCCAGGCTTGATCTGGATCAACGACTCCGCGGCGGCGTCGCGCCCAGTTTGGCGGCCCTGCCGAGGATCCCGCGTTGCCGCGCCGCGACCTGCCGCCCTTTCGTGACCTCCGCGACTTCCTGACCTATCTCGAGGCGCATGGCCAGCTGGCCCGGGTCGGCGCGCCGGTCTCCGTCGTGCACGAAATGACCGAGATCCACCGCCGCGTGCTGAAGGCGGGCGGGCCGGCGCTGCTGTTCGAGCACGCGGTGAAAGCCGATGGGCAGCGTGCGGCGATGCCGGTGCTGGTCAACCTGTTCGGCACCTGCGAGCGGGTGGCCTGGGGCCTCGGCGTGCGGCCGGAGAATCTCGCCTCGCTGGGCGATCTGCTCGGCGAACTGCGCGCGCCGCGCCCGCCACGCGACCTCGGGGACGCGCTGCGCAAACTGCCTCTCGCCCGCGCAGCGCTGGCGATGCGTCCGCGCGCCATCGCCGACGCGCCGGTGCAAGGGGTTGTCCAGCGCGGCGACGCGGTCGATCTCGGCACGCTGCCGGCGCAGATCTGCTGGCCCGGCGAGCCGGCGCCGCTGCTCACCTGGCCGCTCGTCATCACCCGCCCGCCCGACGACGACGCCATCGAATCCTACAATGTCGGCGTCTACCGCATGCAGGTGCTGGGCCGCGACCGTGCCATCCTCCGCTGGCTCGCCCAGCGCGGCGGCGCCCGACACCATCGGATGTGGCGCGACCGCGGCCTGGAGATGCCGGTCGCGGTGGCGATCGGCGCGGACCCGGCGACGATCCTCGCCGCCGCCCTGCCGCTGCCGGAGACGTTGTCGGAAATGCAGTTCGCCGGGCTGCTGCGCGACGAACGGCCGCGGCTGGTGCCCGGCGTCGGCGGCCGGCTGCTGGTGCCGGCGGACGCGGAAATCGTCATCGAGGGCACGGTCTCGCCCACGGAAACGGCGGCCGAGGGACCCTATGGCGACCACACCGGCTATTACAACGCCGTGGAGGCGTTTCCGGTGATGCGGGTCAGCGCCATCACCATGCGCACGGCGCCGATCTATCTTTCGACCTTCACCGGCCGGCCGCCCGACGAGCCGTCGCGGATCGGCGAGGCGCTGAACGTCCTGTTCGCGCCGCTGGTCCGACGCCAGTTTCCCGAGGTGGTGGATATCTGGCTGCCGCCCGAAGCCTGCTCCTATCGCATCGCCGTCGCCGCGCTGGCGAAGACCTATCCCGGCCAGGCGCGGCGGCTGATGCTCGGCCTGTGGTCGCTCCTTCCCCAGCTCACCTACACCAAGGTCCTGATCGTCGTGGATGCGGACATCGATGTGCGGAGCTGGGAGGACGTGATGTGGGCGGTGGCGACCCGCGCCGATGCCTCGCGCGATCTGGTGACGATCGACCAGACGCCGATCGACTATCTCGATTTCGCCTCGCCGAAACCCGGGCTCGGCGGCAAGCTCGGCATCGACGCGACGGTGAAGATCGGGCCGGAGACCGAGCGCCCGTTCGGCCGCATCCTGGCCATGGACGCCGCGACCGTCGCGCGCGTCGATGCGATGTGGGGCCAGCTCGGGTTGGCGCGGTCGCGCCGCGATGGGGGCCGCGCGCCATGAGCACCGCGGTGCGCGTCGTCGTCGGCATCAGCGGCGCGTCGGGGGCGGCGCTGGGCGTGCGGGTGGTGGAACTGCTGGCCGGGCTGGCGGAGTGCGAGCTTCATCTCGTCGTCTCCGCGGCCGGGGCGCGGACCCTGGCGCACGAGGTCGGGCCGGATGCGCTGGCGCGGCTCGCGGCGCTGGCGCGGTGCGTGCACCCGATCGAGGATATCGGCGCCAGCATCGCCAGCGGGTCGTTCCGCAGCGCCGGCATGATCGTCGTGCCGTGCTCGATCCGGACCCTCGCCGCGATCGCTGCCAGCAACACCGACAATCTGCTCGTGCGCGCCGCTGACGTGCATTTGAAGGAGCGTCGTCGGCTGGTGCTGATGGTGCGCGAGAGCCCCCTGCATCTCGGCCATCTGCGGGCGATGGCGGCGGTCACGGAATATGGCGCGATCATCGCCCCGCCGGTTCCCGCCTTCTATCTGAAGCCGGCCACGCTGGCCGAGGCGGTCGACGACATGGCGCGCCGGGCCATCGACTTCCTCGGGCTCCCGGGATGCGGGTTGGCGCGCGAGTGGGGCTCCGTGCCAGGCGAGCAGAATGGCCGTGACGTGCCCCGGTCGCTCGCGCCGGGCTCGATCTGAGGCCGCCGCCGGCTCTTTCAGCTATCGAGCAGCTCGGGGCGGAACCATCGGCGCCGGCTGATGACCTTGCCGGAGATCACGAATTCACCGTTTCCGGTGTAGTGCAGCGTCTCCGGATGCCGCGGCGATTTGGCGACGTGCGCCTTCAGCACTTCGAAGATGAAGAAATTGTACCGCTCCACCAGCGCATCGTCGTAGAGCCGGCACTCGAAATTGGCGTGGCACTCGGCGATCAGCGGCGCCTGCACGCGCATCGCCGGCTGCGCCGTCAGACCGAATGTCTCGAACTTGTCGATCTCCGCGCCGCTCGTGTTACCGACGCCGACCACGATGTCGGTCAGCGCCGTCGTCGGCAGATTGATCACGCATTCGCGGCTCTCGCGGATCAGCGCGAAGCTGTGATTGCTGCCGGCGATGACGCAGCCGACGAGTGACGGCGTGAACTCCATGACCGTGTGCCAGCCCATCGTCATGATGTTGCGCCGCCCGCCCAGCGCCGACGACACCATCACGATCGGCCCCGGCTCCAGGTAGCGCCGGACCTGGGACACAGGGAAATCGGCCTTCGCGGGCTGCCTCGCCATGGGGCCCTCAACGGGTCGGAGGGGAAAGCCGAAGGGGTCCCGGACACCGCCGGTCTTCGCCGGCCCGGGTTTCATCTCCGCTCGGGCTCGCTCCGCCCGCTGACGTCGCTTGCACCGACAATGCGCGCCCGGCGGCCGCGGCGGAGGGCGCCGACGGAATTCGAGACGAAAACAGGACTCTATTACGCATCTATTAGGACCTGCTGCTTAGACTGGCGGAATCGCGTACCGAGGCGCCTGGATCATGCTGACCGTATATTCCTGCCTGACCCAGCACCATGATGGCCGGCTGGTTCTCCTTGCGGCGATCGTGTGTCTCCTCGCGTCGGCCACGGCCGTCTCGATGCTGGCGCGGCTGGCCGCGAGCGAGGGCTGGCGAAAGGCGGCATGGCTCGCCTGCGTGTCCACGGTCACCGGGATCGGCATCTGGGCGACGCATTTTATCGCCATGCTGGCCGTTCGGTCGAACCTTCCGACCGGCTACGACCTCCGCTTGACCGCGCTCTCCCTCGCGGTGGCGATCGTCCTGCTCGCTCCGGGCTATCTGGTGGCGACCCGCAAGGGCGCGCCGCGCATGGCGGCCCTCGGCGGCGTCCTGGTCGGGCTGGCGATCTCGGCGATGCATTACTGCGGCATGGCGGCGTACCAGGTAACCGGCCATCTGGGGTGGGACGCCGGTCTCGTCGCCTGGTCGATCCTCCTCGGCATGGGCTTCGGCGCCGCCGCGCTGTTCGTGGCCCGCACGCGCCGCGGCCCGATCTGGCAGGCTGCCGCCTCCCTGGTGCTTACGCTCGCCATCTGCGGGATGCACTTCACGGCCATGGGCGCGGCCTCGATCCTGCCCGACCCGACGGTCGCGGTGGCCCCCGACAGCTTGCCCGCGCCCTGGCTCGCCGGCGTGATCGCCTTCGGTGCCGTCGTGCTCCTTATCGTCAGCCTGGCCGCGCTGGTCCTGTGGCGCCAGCAGCGTCTCGCCGAACAGCAGCGACTGCGCGAACTGGCGAACGCCGCCATCGAGGGGCTCGTGGTCTGCGATCAGGGTGCCATCGTCACCGCCAACGATAGTTTCGAGCGTCTGATCGGCGCCGCGCCCGGCGAACTGGTCGGCCTCGGCTTCGCGACCCTGTTTGGCGATGCGCGAGTGGCTGAACGCATGGCACGCGCTGGAGGAGACCCGCTGGAAGCCCTCATCGCCGCCGCCGACGGAGAGCAGATCCCCGTCGAACTGATCGCGCGAACGATGCCCTACAACGGGCGCATGCGCGACGGCGTGGCGGTTCGCGACCTGCGCCCCCGCCGCCAAGCCGAGGCGCAGATCCGCTTCCTCGCCCAGCATGACGCCCTGACCGGGTTGCCCAACCGGGCGACATTCAACGAGCGGCTGGAACGCGCATTCGAGCGCCACCGGCGCAAGGAGGACATGTTCGCGGTCCTCAGCCTGGATATGGACCGTTTCAAGCAGGTCAACGACCTTTTCGGCCACGCCGCCGGCGACGCGGTGCTGAGGGCCGTCGCGGATCGCATATCGCCGCTCCTCGACGAACGCGACGTCTTCGCCCGGCACGGTGGCGACGAATTCGCCATCCTCCGCTTGGGTCCGAGTTGCCCGGCGGATCTCGCCCAGCTCAGCGATCGCATTCTTGCCGCCCTGGTTCCGGAATTCAGCGTCGGCGGCCAGACCGCGCTGGTCGGGATCAGCATCGGCATCGCCTTGTACCCAGCCGACGGCGACCAGCCCCAGGCGCTGATGCGCCACGCCGACGCCGCGCTCGACCACGCCAAGGAGGATGGGCGCGGTACCTACCGCTTTTTCGAGCCCGGCATCGGCGCCGGCCTGCGCGAACGCCAGATGCTGGAGTTCGACCTGCGCCACGCGCTCTCGCGCAATGAATTCTCGATCTTCTATCAGCCGCAAGCGCACGTCGCGACGAAGGCGATCTTCGGCTTCGAGGCCCTGATCCGGTGGAACCACGACGTTCGCGGGCCGGTCTCTCCGGGCATGTTCATCCCTGTCGCCGAGGTGAGTGGCCTCATCCTGCCGATCGGCGAGTGGGTGCTGCGCGAAGTTTGCCGGGAAGCGGCGAGCTGGGCCAATCCGTTGCAGGTGGCGGTCAACCTGTCCGGCGTCCAGCTGCACGCGCCGGGTCTGCCCGCCTTCGTACAAAAGGTCCTGACCGAAACCGGCCTCGCGCCCGGCCGGCTGGAGCTGGAGATCACCGAGACGGCGCTGATCCAGGACTTCGACCGCGCGCTGCAAGCCCTCCGCCAGATCAAGGCCCTGGGCGTGAAGATCGCCATGGACGATTTCGGCACCGGCTATTCCTCATTGTCCAATCTGCGCGCGTTCCCGTTCGATAAGATCAAGATCGATCGGTCGTTCGTCTGCAACGTGCATTGCAGCGAGGAGACGGCAGCGATCGTCCGTGCGATCGTCGGCCTGGCGCACGGGCTGCATCTCACTGTGATCGCAGAGGGGGTGGAGTGCGCGGAAGAGCTCGAATTCCTCCGCCGCGAGGGGTGCGCCGAGGCGCAAGGCTATCTGATCGGCAAGCCCGCCGATATCAGCCAGTTCGCCGACCTGATCGGCGCCGCGGCAAGCGGCGCGCCCCACGGGCAGCGGCGCGAACCGGCGATGGCCATGGCGCAAGGCTGAAGCCCGCCCGCCGGCACGGACCGCGCCGCCGTTACGGTTCCATCGGCAGGCCCGCCGGCACGAACCCGCCGATCCCCTCGGGGCCGGTCCAGCGCCCATCCTCCACCAGGACCTGCCCGCGGACCATGGTCACCACCGGGAAGCCGTTGAATTCCCATCCGTTCCAGAGGCTGTAGTCGCAGTCCGAATGGAGGTCGGCCAAGGTCAGCCGGCGCTTCACGTTCGGGTCGATCACGACGATATCGGCGTCACTGCCGATGGCGATGATGCCTTTGCGGGGATAGAGGCCGAAGAGCTTGGCGGGAGCGGTGGCGGCGACATCGACGAAGCGGTTGATGCTGAGGCGACCGGTCTGCACGCCCTCGGAAAACAGGTAGGCCAACCGGGTCTCGATGCCGTTGTGACCGCCCGAGGCGCTGTCCACCTCCTGCCCGGCGATCTTGCTCGCGAACGGAATAGTGAAATCATCGGAACTGGCCACGTCGAGAACGCCGGACTTCAGCGCCTGCCATAGCGCCGCCTGGTCGCGCGCGGATTTCAATGCCGGGTAGTTGTGATAGATCATGCCGTTCGGCTTGGCGTAATCGTCGCTGGTGAAGGCGAGATAATTGTGGAGCGCCTCACCATAGACCGGAAGATTCCGGCCGCGCGCCTCCGCCATCGCCTCGACGGTCTCCGTCGCCGAGACATGGACGATGTAGAGCGGCGAGCCCGTGCGCCGTGCGAGCAGCATCATGCGCAGCACGGCGGCCTCCTCGCAAAGGCTCGGCCGCGCCTCGTGGATGTGGCGCGCGTGCTGGCGGCCTTCGGCATAGAGCTTGCGCACGCAGAAATCGACGATGCAGTCATCCTCGCAGTGGATCATGGCAATGCCGCCATGCTTGCCGGTCTGCTGCAGCACGCCCCAGATCCGCCCGTGATCCATGAACAGCGCGGCCGGACCCCCGCCGCCGGAAAACGTCGTGAACATCTTGAAGGAGCTGATGCCGCCTGAAATCGCCTCCGGAATCTCGTCGATCGCATCGAAGGTCGCGGCCCCGGTGATCATCGCGTGCAGCGCGTAGTCGATGTCCGGCTTGTCCGCCGCGAGCTCCGCCTGCTTGGACTCGATGGCGCCAATGAGGCTGCCGCTGCCGGACTGGTGCGCGAAGTCGATGAAGGTCGTGGTGCCTCCGAACGCCGCCGCCCGACCGCCGAACCTGGCCGACTGCGCGTGCATCGCCGGACTGATCGCGATGTTGAAATGGACATGCGCGTCGATGCCACCCGGGACGACGAACTTGCCGCGGGCGTCGATGGTGCGCACGGCTTCGAGATCCAGCGTGTTGGGCGCGGCCAGCAGGACGATGCGCCCATCGTGGACGCCGACATCGCACCGTTCCGTCCGGTCCGGCGAAACGACGGAGCCGCCTTGGATCAAGACATCGAGCATCAGTACCTCCGGTTGCTGTCCGTGCCATCGGACGTTGGACGGCGGCGCGGTTTCCTCATGAGGTTCGGCTGCGCGCGACGCCATAAAGCGCGACCGCGGTGATGATGACGGCGCCCTGGATCACCATCTGCCAGATCGCCGGTACGTCCACGAGCGCCATGCCGTTCATCAGCACCCCGATGAAGATCGAGCCGAGCGCGCCGACCAATACACTGCCGGCCCCGCCGGTCAGGCTGACCCCGCCCACCACCACCGCGGCGATGACATCGAGCTCGTACCCGGTGCCCTGATAGGGCACAGCCAGCCCCACCTGTGACGTTAGAATGATCCCCGCCACCGCAGCCAAGGCGCCGGAGAGCGCGTATGTCGCTGTGCGCACGCCGGCGAGCGGCAGCCCGCAGAGATAGGACGCCCTGCGGTTGCCGCCGATCGCATGGATGGATCGGCCGATGGTTGTGCGCCGTTCCAGTACCATCGCGGCCACGAACAGCGCAAGGAAGATGCCAACCGCTACCGGAACCGGCCCGATATGGCCGCGCCCGAGCCAGGAGAAGCCCGGGCCTTCGGGAAGGTCGACGTTGTATTGGTTCGAGATGATGTAGACGACGCCGCGGACCACGCTCAGCATCGCTAGGGTGGTGATGAATGGATCGATCCCGACGCGGGCGATGAGCAGGCCATTGCACAGGCCGACGAGAATCCCCGCCGCCATGCCGAGCGCGACGGCGGTGACCGGACCGGCACCCGGCTCGCGCATCACCAGCGCCGCCACCATGCCGCCAAGCCCCAGCACCGAGCCGACGGAGATGTCGATCCCGCCTGTCAGGATAACGAATGTCTCGCCGATCGCCATGATGCCGATGGTCGAGGTCTGTTGCAGGATGTTCAGGCCGTTCGTGACGGTCAGGAACGACGGCGACAGGCTGGCGAACACCACCAGCAGGACCAGCAATGCCCCGTAGAAACCGTAGCGCGCCAGCGCGCGCGCAGGGGTCATCCGGCCCTGGCGCAGGCGGGTCTGCGATGCCGTGGCGCCGCTCATGCCGCCCCGCCGGTCGCGGCTTGCAGCAGGATTTCCTCACTCGCCTCGACGCGATCGATTTCGAGCGCGACGCGCCCCTCGCGCATCACGAGGATGCGGTCGCTGATGCGCAGAATCTCCGGCAGGTAGGAGGAGACCACCACCACCGCGGCCCCCGCCGTGGCCAGTTCATCGATCACCCGATAGATCTCCTCGCGCGCACCGACATCGACGCCATGGGTGGGCTCATCGATCAGCAGCAGCCGCAGGTCGCGGGCCAACCATTTGGCGAGCACGACTTTCTGCTGGTTGCCGCCGCTGAGATGGCTGGTCTGCCATCGCGGAACCGGCGGCTCGATCCGCAGCCGCGCCACCATCCGCGCGGCGAGGCGGCTTTCGCGTGCCGGGACCAGCCACACCGCCCGTGCGGCGATAAGGTCGTAATTCGGTAGCGACAGATTCTCCGCGATGCTGAAGCCCGGCACCAGCCCCTCGCCGCCGCGGTCTTCGGGAACGAGCCCCAGCCCCGCCACGATCGCATCGCCAGGTGAGCGCGGCGCGAAGGGCCGCCCCAGCAGCGTCATTTCCCCGCCATCCAAACGGTCGGCGCCGAAGATCGCGCGCAGCAGTTCGGTCCGTCCGGACCCGACGAGGCCGGCGATGCCCAGAATCTCGCCGGCGCCGACGCGGAGCCCGATGCCGTCCAACACGGCGCCCCGGCGCAGGTTGTTCACCGTGAGCACGGGCGGCGCGGCGCGGCCGGCACCGCGGCGCGCGCGTTCGTCGATATCGCGGCCGATCATCATCCGGATCAGCGACGCGCGCGTGACGTCCGCAACGGGTAGGGTGCGAACCCGCCGTCCGTCGCGCAGCACCGTCACCCGCGCGGCGATCTCGAATATCTCCTCGAGATCGTGCGAGATGTAGATGACCGCGGTGCCCTGCTGGCGCAGTTCCCGTATGATGCGGAACAGCCGCATCGTTTCCTGATGCGTCAGCGCCGCGGTCGGCTCGTCCATGATGACGACCCGTGCCTTCACCGCGAGTGCGCGCGCGATGTCGACCAGTTGCTGCACGGAGGGCGCGAGATCACGGACGACGGCATCCGCCGCCGCAGGGCTGCCGAGCATCGCCCATATCTGCTCTGCCGCCCGCCGCAGCGCCGGCCGGTCGATCACACCCGGCAGCCCGATGGTGGGCTCGTAGCCGAGCATGATGTTCTGGGCAACGGTCAGTTCCGGTACGACCGCACGTTCCTGATAGATCACGGCGATGCCGTGATCCTGCGCCGCGGCCACGCTGTGCAGCGCAACGGGTGCACCGTCGATGCGCACTTCGCCGCTGTCCGGCACCAGCACTCCGGCGAGCATCTTGATCAGCGTACTCTTGCCGGCGCCGTTCTCGCCGACGATGGCATGGACCTCGCCGACAAAAACGTCGAAATCGACGCCGTCCACGGCGCGGATCTCGACGAAGGATTTGTGCAGCGCCACTGTCTGCAGCACGGGCACGCCGGCGTCCGAAGCCGGCGGTGGCAGGGTGCCCGCTACCGGCCGGGGATCCAGACCGGCTCGCGCCGGCGCGAGCACGCGGCCCCATCGCAGCCGGCTCGGCGCGGCCATTCCGCGCTGGCTCAACACGTCGAGACTGACCGCTGCGAGAATGACGATCCCGCGCGTGAAGGACTGGTAGTTCGAGGGCACGCCGATCAGCGTCTGGCCCTTCGCCAGCACGGTGATGAAGGCGGCGCCGAGCAGGGTGCCGACCAGCGTGCCGCGTCCGCCGAACAGGCTCGCGCCGCCGATGATGACGGCGGCGATCACATCGAACTCTTCGCCAGATCCGGCTTCCGGCGCGCCCGTCTGCAGCCGCGCGGTGAGGATGATGCCGGCGAGCGCCGCACAGAAGCCTGCGATGACGTAGGTGGCAACCTGGATCCGAGCCACCCGGATGCGCGTGAGCCGCGCGGCGAGTTCACTGCCTCCGAGGGCATAGAGATGCAATCCGAACCGAGTCCGGCGCAAAAGGAAGGCGCCGGTGGCGAGCATGGCGGCGAACATGATGAACGACAGCGGCACGCCGAACAGGTCGCCCTGGCCGATAAAGATGAAGGCGTCGTCGGAGATGATCGTCGCTTGCAGATTATGCACGTCGGAGCGGTAGAGCGAGAGGCCGACGCCGCGGATGATATAGAGCGAGGCGAGCGTGACGATGAAGGCGGAAATCCGCAGCCGGCTGACGAGAACGCCGTTGAGGGCGCCGAGGATGCAGCCTGCGGCCAGAGCCACGGCGACGGCGAGCGATGCGTCGAGTCCGGCCAGGCGGATCAGATCGTCGGAGATGATGCCGGCGAACAGCAGGACGGAGCCGACCGAGAGGTCGATGCCGCCGCCGATGACGACGAAGGTCTCGCCGATGGCGAGGATGCCGAGGATCGACAGGTCGCGCAGCGCGTCGTCCGCGTTGTCGAGCGTGGCGAAGCCCGGCGCGAGCGCCGCGAAGAAGCCGCCGAGCAGGAGGAGGACGATCGCCAGCCCCTGGGTGCGCGCCCGCGCGACGACCGACTCGATACGCTGCCCGAGCGGCGCCGGCTTCGCCGCCCCGAGCGCGGCGGCGGCCGATGGTGCGTTCCCGTCAGCCATCGGTTCCGCCATGCTCGCCTATTACGCCGCCGGCCAGGGTACCTGGTCGATATTCTCGCGGGTGACGATGTAGGGCGGCAGCTCCACGCGGCCGGCGAACTTGTCGCCCGGCACCATCGCCGTCATGAGCCAGGCGCCGAGGAACATCACGGTATCCGGGACGGCGTTCGCGGCGATCGCGGAGACACCATCACAGAGTCCGCTCTTGATCGCCTTGTACATGTCGAGCTCGCCGTCGGCGCCCCAGAACTTGATATTTCCGCGCCGCCCCGCCTCGACCGCGGCCTGCGCGGCACCGATGGCCATCTCGTCATTGACGCCGAACACGGCATCGATCTTCGACTGGCCCTGCATGATCGTCTGGAAGATGTCATGGCCCTTCTTGCGGTCGAACGCCGCGCTCTGGTCGGCGACGACCTTCATGCCGGGATAGTGCGCCAGCGTATCTTTGAAGCCGGCCATGCGCTGAATGTTGGCGCCGGTTCCCTGCACCCCTTCGAGTACGACGATGTTGCCCGTCTTGTCGAGTTGCTTCGCCATGCCCTCGGCGACCTGCACGCCCATCGCGTAGTGACCCATGCCGACGAAGCCGGTATGCGCGCCGGCGACGTCCTGATTGAGCGTGATCACCGGGATCCCGGCCTTTTCGGCCTTGCGCGTCACCGGGGTCAGACCGGCGGCATCGGTCGCCTGGAGCACCAGGAAATTGACCTTCTGGCTGATGAAGGCCTCCATCTGGCTGGTCTGCTTCTGCACATTGCGCTCGCCGTCCTGAACGCTCACCTGCATGCCGAAGCCGCCGCCCTGGCGGGCGCATTCGTCGCCCCAGTATTTGATCAGCGGGTGGGACAAGGTCTCCAGCACCACGCCGACCTTCATGCCGGCGGTGTTGGCCATCTTCGCCTCCGCCGCGTCCGCCGGCCGGGATCCGCTGACGATCAGGCCGACGGCGGTCAGCCCGGCGCCGGCAGCGGCGGCGCCACGGAGGAAACGACGGCGTTCGGGAACATCGGTCATCGCATGGGCTCCTGGAGGTTGCAGGCCGTCGGAGGACGGACCGGTGACGATGGGCGGCATACGGCAGGTGAGGGCTGGCAATGCTGCGGCGAGGCAGGGCCGGAGGCGCCGCAGTCGGGCGCGATCGCGCTGCGCAACAACGCCGCCGGCCTCATGGCGCGGAGCCTCCGGCCCTCGTGCCTCCGCGCAATTCGCGATGCGTACAGACGACGCACGGCGCCTCCCCGATGAAACCGAAAGTCTTGGAGCATCACCGTTGGCGGGTAGTCTCGTTCCGAACTTGCGTTCGTGTCAACGCGACATTCGGGCACGCGGTGAAGAAGGACGCAGGCGTGGACAGGGCCGTTCACGCCCAATCCGAAGCGCAGCGGTGCGGCGACGGTACCGCACTGCGGCGGGCGGAGACGATTGAGCAAGCGCACGGAACGGCAACGCTTTCATGCAATTTCTATCGCCTCGCTGGATGCGGGACAAGATAAAACGCACCGCTCGTGAGGATTTTGCGCGCCGTCCGTGTCGGCTACCGGAAGTCCTGGGTGCGTTGCTGGCGGACCAGAAGCGCGAGACCTTGGAACGGGATTTGGCGATTGCGGTGCGCCGCGTCCGAGGCGTATTCTGCTGACGTCATCGTCCCTTCGTGCTGCGGGAGCCCCACGCGCATGTCAGACGCCAACGCACCAGCGCCCGAGCGACTGATCCGAACCGGCATCGCCGGGCTGGGGCGATGGGGGCGCACGATCGTGCGTTCGGCTGCCGGCGGGCGCGCCGGTCTGCATATCTGTGCCGGCCATACCCGCACGGCCGCCAGCGCCGTGGCGTTCTGCGTGGAGCACGGAATTGCGCTCGTCAGCAGCTTCGAAGCGCTGCTGGCGGATCCGACCCTGGAGGCGGTGGCGCTGGCCACGCCGGATGGCGAACACGCCACGCAGGTGCAGCAGGCCGCGGCCGCCGGCAAGCATGTCTTCGTCGAGAAGCCCTTCGCACTCGATATCGCTAGTGCACGCGAGGCGATTGCCGCGGTGCATCGCGGAGGCGTCGTGCTCGCGGTGGGTTTCTGCCGCCGCTTCCACCCGGCGATGCGGGAGGTCGTGCAGCGCATGCGCGATGGCGCGCTGGGGCGAGTGGTGTCGATCAATGCGCAGCAGACCAATGGCGTGATGCCGTTCCTCGGTCCCGACGCATGGCGCCGCGATGCCGAGGGACGGTTCCTGCCTCCGATCAATGCGATCGGCATTCACCTGATCGACGGCATGATCCAACTCGCTGGGCGGATCAGCGAAGTGCATGTGGCGGTCGGCGCCGGCGTGCCGGGCAGCCGTGACACCGCGAATGTGCTCCTGCGCTTCGCCAGCGGGGTGAGCGGCACGATTTTCTGTTCAATGGCGACGGCACCGGTGTTCCATTTCGCGGTGTATGGAACAAAGGGCGTGGCCGAAGTAAGCGGGCCGGCGCTGGACGATTTCGCCTTCCTGCACGCGCCGGCGGAGCCTCCATCGGGTCCGTTGGCGCCGCCGCTGACGGAGCGGTTGCATTTCCCGGGGTTCGACATGGTGCAGGCCGAGTTGCGAGCGTTCGCGCAGTCCGTCCGCGACGGCCAGCCCTTCCCGGTGGGCGAGGAGGATGTGCTGCACGGCATGGCGGTGCTTGATGCCATCCTGGCCTCCAGTCGCTCCGGCGGGCCCGTTCAGGTTGCGCCGGCGCGATGAGAAGCGCGCGGGTCTCGCTGCGCGGCGAACTCGTGCACTGACCGGGGACGCCGCAGCCGACTGCATATCCCGCGGGGACGCGGCAGCAGGCAAAGCCTGACCCCCGATAGTTGGGGAGAGGGCAAAGGGAGAGGACATGAGCCACCAGCCCTTCAGCTATCATCATGTGCCGGGGCCGAGCCGGGACATGGTCGGCTACGGCCGCCGCCCTCCGCGCGCCCGCTGGCCGGATGCCGCGCGCGTCGCCATCAATCTCGTGATCAACTACGAGGAAGGCTCGGAGTATTCGCATCCCGCCGGCGACGGGCGCAATGACGGGCTGACGGAGGTCATCTACACGATGGACCCATCGTACCGCGACCTGGCTGCGGAATCGGTGTTTGAATATGGCTCGCGGGCCGGCATCTGGCGGCTGGAGCGGCTGCTCACGGAATACCGGCTGCCGGCGACGTTCTTTGCCTGCGCCGTCGCGCTCGAACAGAATCCCGAAGTTGGTGCCTGGATCCAGGAAGCCGGGCACGAGCCGTGCTGCCACGGCTGGCGCTGGGAAGAGGTCTGGAAACTGTCCGACGACGAGGAAGCGGAGCATATCCGTCGCGCGGTTGAATCGATCAAGGTGACCTGCGGCGAGCGTCCGCGCGGTTGGTACTGCCGCTACGGCGCCTCCGTGCGCACCCGCGAGCTGGTCGTCGCGGAGGGCGGGTTCGTCTATGATTCGGATTCCTACAACGATGATCTTCCTTACTACGTCATCGTGAAGGGCCGGCCGCACCTGGTCGTGCCGTACTCCTTCACCTACAACGATGCCAAGTTCGGCCTGGCACCGTCCTATGGCGGGCCATGGGATTTTCTCGACAATCTGAAGCGCGGCTTCGACCAGCTCTGGCGGGAAGGAGAGACGCACCCCAAGATGATGTCGATCGGCCTGCATCCGCGCCTGATCGGCCAGGCCAGCCGCATCGACGCGCTGCGCGCCTTCGTCGACCATGCGCTGGCGAAAGGGCAGGTGCTGTTCACGCGCCGCATCGATATCGCCAATTGGTGGAGTGCGCATCACGAGGAGTTCACGCCATGACGGCAACCGCGCGGCTGGATGCGGCGCTCCAACGGATTGCGGCGCTCAATGATCGGTTCCGCGCCTTCGCCACGATCGACGAGGATGGTGCGCGCCGCGCCGCGCGGGCGGCCGATGCGGCGGCGCAGGATGGCGGCTGGCGCGGCCTGCTGCAGGGCATGCTCGTCGGCGTGAAGGACAGCATCGACACCGCGGGGATGCGCACCGCCTGCGGTTCGGTCCTGTTCGCGGACCGGGTGCCGAATGCCGATGCGCCGGTGGTGCAGCGGCTGCGCGACGCCGGTGCCGTCATTCTCGGCAAGACGGCGCTGATGGAACTGTGCTTCGGTGTCCGCTCCACGGACATGATCGCCGGCCAGGTGCGCAACCCCTGGAACGACCAGCGCGTGCCGGGTGGATCGAGCGGTGGGTCCGCCGCCGCGGTGGCGCTGGATCTCTGCCAGGGCGCGCTGGGGTCGGACACCGGCGGGTCCGTGCGGGTGCCCGCGTCGTTCTGCGGCGTGACGGGGCTGCGGCCAACACACGGGGGCGTGCCGAACCGGGGCGCTCTGCCGGTGAGCGCATCGCTTGATACGATCGGCCCGCTGGCGCGCAGCGTCGAGGACGTTGCGCGCTTGTTCGTCGCCATCGCCGGCCCCGACCCCGCTGACCCGACATCACTCGACGCACCGCTGCCGGCTAGCCTGCTGACCGGGCCGGCGGATGTCGCGGGGTTGCGAATCGGCTTGCCAGGCCATTTCTATTTCGACGATGTCGAGCCGGAGGTCGCCGGCGCCGTTCACCGGTTTGCCGACACGCTGGCCGCGGCCGGCGCGGTGGTGACGGAGGTGGACCTGCCCGGCGCCGAACTCGCCCATCATCATGCCACCACCATCATCCTGTCCGATGCGTGCGAGGTGCACGCGGATGCGCTGGAGCACCACCAGGCGGCATTCTCGCCCGAGATCTACCAGCGCATGAGCAAGGGCCTGGCGCTGCGCGGCGTGGACTATGCGCGGGCCGAGCGGTTCCGCGAGGAATGGCGGCGGATGCTGCGGCAGCTATTCGTGGGCACGGATATTCTGGTGATCCCCGCCACCCCTTTTGCCGCGCCGCCGATCGAAGATGGCGTGCATCTGGCGGATTCGACGCGCCATGCCACGCGCTTCACCTATGGCGGTGCGCTCGCCGGCCTGCCGGGCCTGTCGCTGCCTTGCGGCTTCAGCAGCGGCGGTCTGCCCATCGGCGTGCTTCTGGAGGCCGCCTGGTTCAACGAGGCCGTGCTGCTGCGCGCCGGACGGTTCTGGCAGCGCGCGACCGACTGGCACGAGCGGCGGCCCGGCCTGAGCTGACGACGGCGCATCCGGGCCAGCCCGCGCGCGTTCATGGAGAGCGCCGACGGCTTGGTGTGGACCCATCCGTCGCCGCCCTGGGGCAGCCGCCAGCGCATGGAACGGTCGGCCGTGCTGTTCACGTGCGTGCGCCGAGCCAATGCGAGCCCGAGGCTGGATCTCCGCGATGACGTGCTGGTCGTGGGCATCCACCCCGCACCCGCGCTTACAACGAAGGTCCCGGCGCAGGAAGCCAGCGCTGGGGCCCGCCCTCCGCGGCCAGGACCAGGAAGTCCTCCGCCAGCGGGACGATATCCGCGAGCTGCTCGCGCAGCGGCGGCAGCGTGACGGGCAGGATACCGAGCACGGTTCGTCAGCTCGTTCGATCGGTCAGCTCCGAGCGCGTTCACGGGCTGGTCGGGAGAAACGTTACGATCACGAAGTATTGATTAGAGCGGTTTCCGACGTTGCTGAATCGATGGGGGATTCCCATCGCTGAGGTTTTCTGATTCACGATTTCTGCTGGCGAAGGAGGCTGGCAGGGATGGGTCGAGCCTTATCGATGGATTTGCGCGAG
>JAJZVV010000027.1 GCA_021845595.1 Pseudomonadota bacterium
ACCCCAAACCGCGCCGCTGCCGCACGGCACGACAAACCGCCGTCAATCGCGGCAATCACCCGCTCGCGCAAATCCATCGATAAGGCTCGACCCATCCCTGCCAGCCTCCTTCGCCAGCAGAAATCGTCAATCAGAAAACCTCAGCGATGGGAATCCCTCATCGATTCAGCACCGTCGGAAACCGCTCTAACCGTGGTCCGAAGAAACAGCGCAGGCCACATCGACTCCAGCAAGCCGGAAAAGGCTTCGGCCGAAGGCCGCCCCTGCGCTACCAGGCCGCCATCGCAGCACGGAGGTTGGCGTCGATCGTGGCCAGGAAGTCCTGGGTGTTCAGCCACTTCTGGTCTTTGCCGATGAGCACGGCCAGGTCCTTGGTCATGGCGCCGCTTTCCACCGTCTCGACGCAGACCCGCTCCAGGGTCTCGGCAAAGCGCGTGACCTCCGGCGTGCCGTCGAAGCGGCCGCGATAGGCGAGCCCGCGGGTCCAGGCGAAGATCGAGGCGATCGGATTGGTCGAGGTCTCGCGGCCTTTCTGGTGCTCGCGATAGTGCCGCGTGACGGTGCCGTGCGCCGCCTCCGATTCGACGGTCTTGCCATCCGGGCTCATCAGTACGCTGGTCATCAGCCCGAGCGAGCCGAAGCCCTGCGCGACGATGTCGCTCTCCACGTCGCCGTCGTAGTTCTTGCACGCCCAGACATAGCCGCCCGACCATTTCAGCGCGCTGGCTACCATGTCGTCGATCAGCCGGTGTTCGTAGGTCAGGCCAAGTTCGACGAAGCGAGGTTTGAATTCGGCATCGAAGATTGCCTGGAACGCATCCTTGAACATGCCATCATAGGCTTTGAGAATAGTGTTCTTCGTCGAAAGATAGACCGGATATTTGCGCGCCAAGCCGTAATTGAACGAGGCGCGCGCGAAGCCTTCGATGGATGCCAGGGTATTGTGAATCGCCAGCGTCACCCCGGCACCCTTGAAGTCGTGCACTTCCATCACCTTCGGCGCACTGCCATCGGCCGGCTGATAGGTGAGGGTCACCTTCCCGGGGCCGGGGACCTTGGTCTCGACAGCGCGGTAGATGTCGCCATAGGCATGGCGACCGATAACAATCGGCTGGGACCAGTGCGGCACCAGACGAGGCACGTTGCGGCAGATGATCGGCTCGCGGAAGATGGTGCCGTCGAGGATGTTGCGAATCGTGCCGTTCGGGCTGCGCCACATGCGCTTGAGGCCAAATTCCTCCACCCGCGCCTCGTCAGGGGTGATGGTGGCGCACTTGACGCCGACGCCGTACTCCTTGATCGCCAGTGCCGCCTGGACGGTGACCTGGTCGTCTGTCTGGTCGCGATATTCGATACCGAGGTCGAAATATTTGAGGTCAATCTCCAGGTAGGGAAGGATCAGCTTCTCCTTGATGAACCCCCAGATGATACGCGTCATCTCGTCCCCGTCGAGTTCCACTACGGGGTTTTTCACCTTGATCTTTGCCATTCCAATCCTCGTCGAAAATGCGCGCCCGAAGCGAGCACCGGGCAAGAAAAGCCGCGGGACATTCGCACTCGCCGAGAGGCGCGGCAAGGGCATAAGCGGGTGGAGGCAGGGTTGATCGGCAAGCGTGTGTACCTCGCCGGGCCGGACGTGTTTCTGCCCGATGCCGCCGCCCGCGCGCAAGCGCTCAAGCAGGTCTGCGCGCGATACGGGCTGGAGGGCGTTTCCCCGCTCGACCCGCTCCCCGAGCCGCCCGCGGCTTGGTCGGGATTGGCCGAGCCGGCCCGCATCCACCGCCAGAACGAGGCCCATATCCTTCGCTGCGACGCGCTGATCGCCAACCTAACACCCTTCCGCGGCCCGAGCGCCGATGTCGGCACGGCCTTCGAGCTTGGCTTCATGCGCGCCCTCGGCCGTCCCGTCTTCGGCTACGCCACGACGGCGCTGGGGTTCACCGCCCGCACCCTGGCAGCCCTCGGCGCGGGCATCACCGAGCATGGCGATGGCTGGCGTGATGCGAACGGAATGGCCTTGGAGAAATTCGGTCTCTTCGACAATCTCATGCTGGACGGCGGCATCGCGGCCTCGGGCGGGGCCCTGGTAACCGAGGACCGGCCCGAGGCCGAGCGCTGGAGCGACCTCACCGTGTTCGAACGCTGCGTTCGCCTCGCCGCAGAGCGACTCAGACCGTGACCGTCCCCCGCGCGCGCTCGACGCACTCGCCCGCGACGGTCGCGGTGATCGGGCCTTCGGCGGTTTTGCGGGCGCCGGCGAGGATGCGGCTCGCGCGCCCGGTTCCGGCGCCCTGGGCGATGTCGTAGTGCAGCGATACGTCCGCGCCCGGCGCGAGTGAGGTCAGCAGGGCGGCGAGCGTGGCGTTGGCGCTGCCGGTCGCCGGGTCCTCGGTCACGCCGGCGAGCGGGCCGAACATCCGCGCGACGAGCCGTGTCGCGTCGCCTTCGATCCGGGCATAGAGATGGAGCAGGAAATCTTCGCCCGCTTCGGGGAATTGCGCCGCCGCGCGGGCAATGGCCGCGGCATCCGGCGCGGCGCGGGCCAGGGCGCCGGGCCCGGACAGTTCGGCGATGATGAATTTCAACCCCACGGACGCGACGATTGGCGGGTGGGCTTCGCTGCGAATCTCGTGCGCGTGCAGCCCGATGCAGCCGGCCACGATCTCCGCCGGGATCTGAATGCCGAGCTGTAGCGAATGCGGCGCAGCAATGCGGGCGCCGGAGACGCCGCCATGCTCGGCACGGATGAGATGCACGCGCACCAGCCCGGCCGCCTCCTCGAACGTGTAGTGCTCCGGCGGGTCCGCGTCTTGCTGCGCCAGCACGAAGCCGGCACCGACATTGGGGTGCCCGGCGAAGGGAACTTCCCGGCGCGGGGTGAAAATGCGCAGCCGCGCGTGGTGCTGGGGATTGTCCGGCGGCAGCACGAACACCGTCTCCGAAAAGCCGAACCGCGCCGCCATCGCCTGCATCGCGCCTTCCGTCAGCCCGCGCGCGTCGGTGACCACTGCCAGCGGGTTGCCGCCCTTGCCCTGATCGGTGAATACATCGACGGTTACATAGGCGTGTTCGGCCATCTTGGTCTCCAGTTGGGACTGTTCCAGCGCGCCAGTGGGCTGATCCCGAGGGTCGCAGGCAACGCGCAGCGCACTCGCTCCTGCGTTCAGTGGCCTGCTCACCCCTGAAATGCAAGCGCATTCAAGGGATAGGACACTATAGCAGTTTGGCCCGACGCAGCGATGCCGTCAGCCCGTCGATGAGCCGTCCGGTCAGGTTGCGGGCAATCGCCGGCTCGATCATTCCCCCCAGCGCCCAACTGATCGCTCCGGGCATCTCCTGCTCGCGCAGAGCGTCGATTACTGCGCCGATGCGCTCATCGACGGCATCACGCAGCCGGGCGGGATCGAGCGCGCCAGTCGGCCAGGGCAGCATTTGCGTGTTTGGCAGCGCGGCGATTGGCCCTTCACCGTCGTAGCTGAGGTCGGGGATCACGGGCAGATCATAGGTCGTGGGATCCGTCGTCGTCGTCACGCTGACGCGGCGGTTCTCGCCGTCGAGCGCGAACCGGCTGCGCAGGGCAGGGTCGGTCCAGCCGGCGAACAGCGGGTTGTCGCCACGCAGCATCAGCTCGGTTCGCAGATATTGCTGCATGTTGATGCGCCCGAGCAGGAAGTCGTGCACGCGGAAGCCCCGCGCGCAGAACCCGGCGAATGCCATCAGATGCGCGGTGGTCAGCGCCTCCTCGCCGAGCAGGCCGAGATCGGGACGGCTGGGCACGAGCTGGTAGCGGCTGAAGACCTTGGGGTCGCCGAGCAGGGCCATGTCCGCGGTGAGATATCGTGTGCCCTCGGTCATGGTACCGAGCAGCCTAGCGACGACGCCCATCAGGTCGGTCGGCACCGCGGGAACGCGGGCCGGGCGGGTCGCGAGCGGATCGACCATGAAGAGCGCGCGGGTCGCGGTTGCGGGGTCGCGCGGATTTTCGCCGACCAGCCCCGCCAGCGCACGATGCACGAGCTGCATCGGGTCGTTGTTGAATGTGCCGCCGTCGATCGCGGTGAAGGCGTAGCGCGTGCTGCCGGGATCGAGCACGTTGGCCCAATCCGGGTTCGGCCAGTCCACGCGGTAGCCCGACTGGCGGGGCTGGACATAGGGCCGATACAGATAGTGCTCGGCCGGACGCGACAGCGCCCGCGCCTTCAGCCCGACCGGGAAGGCGGCCGAGCCGGCGGCAAACAGCGCATAGGCATCGTAGCCGACGAAGTCGGCGCCCTGCCCGACCAGCCCCGGATCGACCCAGAACTCGTCGGGCCGCTTGCCCGCCTCACCCTCGGCGGCGGGGCTGGCGCCATTTGGGATGGCGAAGCGGGCGAAATCGTCATGGGCGAGGAAGGCAGCGCCATCCCAGCCGTCGAACCCGGGGACATCGAGGCGGAACGGGATGCCGCGCATGTTGCCGAGCGTCACCGCCATGCGGTAGGGCGCGGGGAAATAGGGCCGGTCGAAGTCGCCCGTGGTGCGCCCGAACGCCGCCATCTCGTCGATGACGCGATCCAGCGGCCGGCAATTGATCAGCGACTCGATCGGCCCGGCGCCGAGATCGTCGGTGGCGAGGAGGCCGCTGACGTCGATCTCGTTGACCCAGATGTCCCACAATTTGTTGCCCGACGGTGCAGTGCTGCGGACATAGGGGGAGTCCATCCCGGTGATGTGGGGCACCGACTTGCGCGAGAGCAGGCCGAGGATGGCGGCGCAGATCGCCCCGCCCGAGGCGCCGGCGACGAAGGGGATGCGCACCTGGTGCGGCGGCCGGGTCTGCGCATGCCACGCTTCCAGCGCTTCGAGGAAGAAATCCAGCGCACCGGCGGTGTAGGCGCCAGCGGAAACGGTGCCGCCGAGCACCAGCCCGAGTTCGAACACGCCTTCCGCCGGGCCAGGCCGAACCGCGGGGAAGAAGCGATCCAGAACCGCTTGCGGGGGCATGGGAACCGGGGACATCGCGCGATCCTCCACTGATTTTCCAACGCCATAGCATGCGCGACCGCCGCTGGGTAGCGGGCGCCGCTCTGCCCGGCTCAATTGCAGTTGGCCGCGTCGGCGATGATGAACCCGACGTTGACCGACCCGTTCCACGCCTCGGCGCGCAGGTGCCCGGCGAGGTGCAGCAGCCCCCCTCCCCCGCCCAGCAGCGCCTCGGCCAGGCTTCCGGCACCGGCGCGGAACAGCATCGCCTTCAGCCGCTCGCCGCCGGCCTCGCCGGCGAGATAGGCGCGGATGCTCGCCCCCTCGCGTCCGACGCGCTCGGCCCGCACCACGCGTGCGCGCGCGATGGCGAATGTCGGCTCCTCGTTCGCCGGCCCGAACGGCGCCAGCCGGGCGACCTGTTCGGCCAGCGTGCGGTCCGTCCCTGCGACCGACAGCGTCCCTTCGACCACCAGATCCGCCGCCGTGGGCAGCAGGGCCGCACCGGCCAGGCGCTCGTCGAGGAAGGCGTGGAACGCATCCAGTCCCGTCGCGGGCAGCGAGAACCCGGCGGCCATGGCGTGCCCGCCGCCGGTGGCGAGCAGCCCCGCCTGGCGCGCGGCGATCACCGCGGCGCCGAGATCGAGCCCGGGTATCGAGCGCGCAGATCCCTTGGCCAGCCCGTCGGCGATGCCGGCGACCGCGGCCGGACGGTTGAACTTCTCCTTGAGCCGGCCGGCGACGATGCCGACGACGCCGGGGTGCCACTGGGCCCCGGCGACGAGCAGCGCCGCGTGCCCGGCCTCGACCTGCCGCGCCCCCTCGGCGTAGGCCGCCTCCAGCATCGCCGCCTCGACCTGCTGGCGCTGGCGGTTCACCGCGTCCAGCATTTCCGCCAGGCCGCGCGCCTCCGCCGGGTCCTCGCTCAGCAGCAGCCGGAGCCCCATGTCGGCCTCGCTGATGCGGCCGCCGGCGTTGATGCGCGGCCCGAGGGCAAAACCGCAGGTGGCGGCCACCGGCGGCGTCCGGACCTGCGCAACGTCCAGCAGCGCCGCGATCCCAGGCCGATCGCGCCGCGCCATCACTTTCAGACCCTGGACGACGAAGGCGCGGTTCAGGCCGGTCAGCGGCATCACGTCGCAGACCGTCGCCAGCGCCACGAGGTCGAGCAGTGCCATCAGGTCGGGCTCGGCGCGGGCGGCGAAAAAACCGCTCCGGCGCAACGCCCGCACCGTCGCCACCGCGGCGAGGAACGCGATCGCCCCGGCGCATAGCCCGCCCAAGCCGGAGGTATCGTCGAGCCGGTTCGGATTGACCGTCGCCGGCACCGGCGGCGGCGCCTCGGCCTTGTGGTGGTCGAGCACCACGATCTCGGCCCCGCCGCCGAACGCCGCGAAGACATCGGCCGCCGCCGTCCCGCAGTCGACACAGACGATGAGACTGGCCCCGCGTGCCACCAGCCCGCGCAAGGCCGGGGCGTTCGGCCCATAGCCCTCGGCGATTCGGTCCGGCACATAGGGCAGCACGCTGCAGCCGAGGTCGCGCAGCAGGCGGACCATCAGCGCGGCGCCGCAGGCCCCGTCGACATCGTAGTCACCGAATACCGCCACGGTCTCGCCGCGGCGCACCGCGTCGGCGAGGCGCGCGGCGGCGGCGTCCATGCCGGCCAGCAGCGACGGGTCCGGCATCAGGGCGCGCAGCGTGGGCTGCAGAAAATCCGCCGCCCGCTCCGCGTCAACGCCGCGCAGGGCGAGCAGGCGACCGACGATCTCGGGCAGGTCGAGACGCTCGGCGATGCCGAGCCCGACCCGCTCGGCACCGCCGGCCACGCCGCCGTGCCAGATCCAGCGCCGTCCGCTCAGGCTCTGCTGGACGCCGAGGACTGGCCGGTCCGGCAGCACTCAGACCTGCGCCCAGGTCTTGGTCGCGAAATTATGATGCGCCTCGATGTAGCGGACGGTGCCGGACTTGCTGCGCATCACCACCGAATGCGTTACCGCGCCGGTGCCGAACCAGCGCACGCCGCGGAGAATGGCACCGCTGGTCACGCCGGTGGCGGCGAACACCACATCGCCCTTGGCCATCTCGAAGGTCGTATATTTGTGGTTCGGCTCCGCCACGCCCATCGAGCGGGCCCGCGCCACTTGCGCCTCGTTCTCGAACATCAGCCGCCCCTGCATCTGCCCACCGATGCACCGCAGCGCCGCTGCCGCCAGCACGCCCTCCGGCGCGCCGCCGCTGCCGAGATACATGTCGACCCCGCTCTCCGGCTGGGCGGTGGCGATGACGCCGGCGACGTCGCCGTCGCCGATGAGCATGATGCGCGCCCCGGCCTCGCGGCACTTGGCGATGATCTCGGCATGGCGATCGCGATCGAGGATGCACACGACCAGGTCGGAGACGGCGCGGCTCTTGGCCAGCGCCAGATTCTTCAGATTTTCGGCAACCGTGCCATCGAGATCCACGACGCCGTCGGGCAGGCCGCCGCCGACGGCGATCTTGTCCATGTAGATGTCCGGCGCATGCAGGAAATTGCCTGCCTCGGCCAGCGCCACCACGGCCAGCGCGTTCGGCGCCCCCTTGGCGACGATCGACGTGCCTTCCAGAGGATCGACGGCGATGTCCATCGCCGGGCCGCCATGGCCGACCTTCTCGCCGATATAAAGCATCGGCGCCTCGTCCATTTCGCCCTCGCCGATCACCACCGTGCCGTCGATCGCCACGGTATCGAAGGCGCGGCGCATCGCTTCGACGGCGGCGCCATCGGCCTCGTTCTTGCGCCCGCGCCCCATCCAGCGCGAGGCGGCCAGCGCCGCCGCCTCGGTCACCCGCGCCAGATCGAGCGCCAGATTGCGGTCGAGATTGATCGCCTCTCGCTGTTCCATCCCTGTCCTCGTTCTCAGATCGTGTCTGCGTTGATCAGGCCGGGTTGATCAGGCCGGCTCGATGCGGATCAGCACCGGCGTCTCCAGCACGACATCGAGCGCGGTGATACGCTCGATTGCGGTGCGGATCGCCGCCTCGCGCGTTTCGTGTGTCACCAGCACCACCGGAACCGCCTCGCCAGGGCTGCGGCCGCGCTGCAGCATCGATTCCAGCGAGATGTCGAGATCACGCAGCACCGCGGTGACGTCGGCGATCACGCCGGCACGGTCGACGACCATCAGTCGCAGATAATAGGTGCCGAGATGCGCGCTCATCGGCAGCGACGGCAGGTCCGACAGGGCGGCGCTGGCCGCGCCCCAGACCGGGGCGGAGCGGTTGCGGGCGAGATCGATGAGGTCGGCGACGACCGCCGAGGCGGTCGGGCCGGCGCCGGCGCCACGGCCTTCGAGCATCAGCCGGCCGACGAAATCGCCCTCCGCCACCACGGCGTTGTAGACGCCGTCCACGCGCGCCAGCGGCGAGCCGGCTGGCACCATGCACGGATGCACGCGCGCGCTGATCCCTGCCCGTCCGGCGCCGCCATCCACCCGCCGCGCGATGCCGAGCAGCTTGATGCGATAGCCGAGCTCGCGGGCAAAGGCGATATCGAGCGCCGAGATATGGCGAATGCCTTCGACATGGACATCGCCGAACGCCACGGGGCGGCCGAAGGCGATGGCGGCGAGAATGGCGAGCTTGTGGGCGGCGTCGATGCCATCGATGTCGAAGGCCGGGTCCGCCTCGGCATAGCCGAGCCGCTGCGCCTCGCCCAGCACCTCGGCGAACTCGCGCCCGCGCTCGGCCATCACCGAGAGGATATAGTTGCAGGTGCCGTTGAGGATGCCGGCCACACGCGACAGGCGGTTGCCGGCGAGCCCCTCGCGCAGGGCCTTGATCACCGGAATGCCGCCGGCCACCGCGGCCTCGAAGCCGAGCGGCACGCCCTGCGCCTCGGCGGCGGCGGCGAGTGCCGCGCCATGCACGGCCAGCAGCGCCTTGTTCGCGGTCACCACCGGCTTGCCGGCGGCGATCGCCGCCTCGACGAGGGCCCGCGCGGGACCCTCGGCGCCGCCGATGAGCTCGACCACGGCATCGGTTTCGGCATCGGCGGCGAGCGCCACCGGGGCCTCGTACCAGCGCAGTCCGGCGAGCGAGATGCCACGATCGCGGCCGCGGTCGCGGGCGGAGACGGCGGTGACGACGATCGGCCGGCCGGCACGCGCGGCGACGATGTCCGCGTTTTCGCGCAGCAGCCGCAGCACCCCTGCGCCGACGGTGCCGAGGCCGGCGAGCGCGACCGAAAGCGGACGCATCAGCCGAGCGCCACGCGCGGGGACGCCAACTCGGCGGCCTCGTTGGAGCCGGCCTGGAGGAACGCGCGAATCGACCGGGTCGCCTGGCGCAGCCGGTGCGTGTTCTCGACCAGGGCGATGCGGACATGGGTATCCCCATGCTCGCCGAACCCGATGCCCGGCGCCACGGCCACCTTCGCGCGCGCCAGCAGCAGCTTGCTGAACTCGACGCTGCCGAGATGGGCGTAGGCCGGCGGGATCGGCGCCCAGGCGAACATCGAGGCTTCCGGCGAGGGCACCTCCCAGCCGGCGGCGGCGAGCCCGCGGATCAGCACGTCGCGGCGCTCGCGGTAGAGCTTGCGCATCTCCTCGACACAATCCTGCGGCCCGTTCAGCGCGGCGACGGAGGCGACCTGGATCGGCGTGAAGGCGCCGTAGTCCAGATAGGATTTGATCCGCGCCAGGGCCGAGATCAGCCGCGGGTTGCCGGCCGCGAAGCCCATGCGCCAGCCCGGCATGGAATAGGTCTTGGACATCGAGGTGAACTCGACGGCGATGTCCTTGGCGCCGGGAATCTGCAGGATCGACGGCGGCACCTTGTCGCCGAAATAGATCTCGGCATAGGCGAGGTCGGAGAGCACCCAGATTTCGTGACGGCGGGCGAAGGCGACGATCTCGCGGTAGAATTCCAGCTCCGCCAGATACGCGGTCGGGTTGGAGGGAAAATTGACGATCAGCGCCGTCGGCTTCGGCACCGAGTGGCGCACCGCCCGATCGAGCGCGCGCAGCATGTCGTCATCGGGCGTCGCCGGGATGGAGCGCACGGCGGCGCCGGCAATGATGAAGCCGAACTGGTGGATCGGGTAGGACGGGTTGGGCACCAGGATGGTGTCGCCGGGCGAGGTGATGGCGGCGGCGAGGTTGGCCAGCCCTTCCTTCGACCCGAGCGTCGCCACCACTTCGCTCTCCGGATCCAGCGTGACGCCGAAGCGTCGGCGGTAGTAGCCGGCCAGCGCCCGGCGCAAGCCAGGAATGCCCTTGCTCGTCGAGTAGCGGTGCGCGCGGGGATCCTGCGCGGTCTCGACCAGCTTGGCGACGATGTGGGGCGGTGTCGGGCTGTCCGGGTTGCCCATGCCGAGATCGATGATGTCCTCGCCGGCCGCGCGCGACCGCGCTTTGGCCTGGTTGACCTCCGCGAAGACGTAGGGCGGCAGGCGGCGGATGCGGTGGAACTCTTCTTGCATCGGATTCGGTCCGGACAGGTGGAAACGGTCAGTCTAGCAGCCGCGCCGCGGCACCGCGACCGGAGGGTTGCGCATCCATGCGGATGGCGCTCTGCGGCACGCCGAGGACGCCGAGGGCGACGCTGACGGCGCGGGCACGCTCCAGCCCCAGGCGCAGCGCCGCCTGCTGCGCCTCGGGCGTGTCGGTCTCGGCTTCGCCATAGCCGATTACCAGGATGTCATGCCCGGCGCGGCGCTTGGCCAGCGCCGAGAGCGCGCCTTTCTCGGTATCCGGCAGCACCGCCGAGGCGGGTGGGAAGCTGATGGCGAGCGCCGTCGCCTGGTTCGCCGTCAGCTTGGCCGGGCCCGAGGCCACCTTCGGCGCGACGGGCGGGGGAACCGGGGTGGTGGGCGCGACCGGCGAGCCCGGAATCTGCGGCGGCGCCGGCGGCTGGTCCGGCATGGTGGGCGGCGGCAACGCCGCCTCGGCGACCGCGGTGCGCGGCGCGGGCGCCGGCGGCTTGGCCGGGGCGGGCGCCTTGGGCGGCGGCGCGGTTGCCGCGGCCAGCGTCGCCTGTGCCGAGGCAGGGGTCTGGCCGGGCGGCGGAGGCGGCGGCGCCGAGCCGCCGAACAGCGCCGGCGACGCGGTCGGCGAGGACGGATCCGCCAGCGGCGCCTGGGCGGCCTCGTATTTGGCGTTGGCGCGGTCCGCGAGCAGCGAGTCGGCGAGCTTCTGGCGCGTCGTCGCGTCCGGCATCTGCGGCTTGGGCGGCACCGTCGCGAGGTTCGCATAGGGCTTGTCCGCCTGCGGTGGCGGCGGCCGATCGATCGGCGGCGGCCCGCCGGAAAGGTCACGGATCCATCCGACGGGATCGAGCCCGCAGCCGCCCAGCGCCAGCGTCAGCAGCGCCGCGACCGCGCGCCCCCCGCGGCAATTCCCTCGCCGGCAATCCCCCTGACCGTGAACCCGACCCATGCTATCGTCACTCTTCCTCGAATTGGGCCGATGATGTAGCCCGAGGCGAGACGCGAGGAAACGGGGCACCCCAGGAAAAGGATATCGGGATGGCCGACCAGACCCAGCCCAAGCCGGAAACGACCGCCTTCCGGCTCGCCGACCCCGAGGAACTCGGCCGCACGATGACCGATATCGCGCAGCGGTCGCAGCGCATCGTCCAGGAATGGCTGCGCCGGCAGGGCGAGGAGACGCCGCATCCGGACCCGCTCAACGTCGGCAGCGCCTTCCTCGAAATGACGGCGCGGCTGATCGCCAACCCGGTGCGACTGATGCACGCCCAGCTCGGCTTCTGGCAGGACTACATGACGCTGTGGCAGAACACCACGCGCCGCATCCTCGGCATCGAAGCCAAGCCGGTCATCGAGCCCTCGCCTAGCGACAGGCGCTTCAAGCACGAGGATTGGAACGCCAACGAGGTGTTCGATTTCATCAAGCAATCCTACCTGCTCTCCGCCCGCTTCGTGCAGGACGTGGTCAAGCAGACCGAGGGATTGTCCCCCGAAACCTCGCGCAAGGTCGATTTCTATTCGCGCCAGTTCATCGACGCGATGAGCCCGAGCAACTTCCTGCTGACCAACCCGGAAGTGCTGCGCAAGACCGCCGAGACCGGCGGCGAGAATCTGCTGCGCGGCCTCAACAATCTCCTCGCAGACCTGGAGCGCGGCCGCGGCCGGCTCAAGGTCAAGATGACGGACATGGAGGCCTTCCGCATCGGCGAGAACATCGCCGTCACGCCGGGCAAGGTGGTCCACCAGAACAGCCTGCGCCAGCTCATCCAGTACACGCCGACGACGAAAACCGCGCTGAAGCGCCCTCTGCTGATCATTCCGCCCTGGATCAACAAGTTCTACATCCTGGACCTGCGGCCGCGGAACAGTTTCATCAACTGGGCGGTGGCGCAGGGCCACACCGTTTTCGTCGTCAGCTGGGCCAATCCCGACGAGTCGCTGGCCGACAAGGGCTTCGAGGACTACCTCCAGGAAGGGGTTCTCGACAGTCTCGACGCCATCGAGGCGGCGACGGGCGAGCGCGAGATCAACGCCATCGGCTATTGCCTCGGCGGCACCCTGCTCGGCTGCTCGCTGGCCTATCTCGCCGCGCGCGGCGAGGAGCGCATCCGTTCGGCGACGTTCTTCGTCAGCATGCTCGATTTCCGCGAATCAGGAGAAATCAACGTCTTCATCGACGAGGAACAGATCAGCCTGCTCGAGGAAAAAATGAGCCGGCGCGGCTACCTCGAGGCCGAGGAGATGGCGACGACCTTCAACATGCTGCGCGCCAACGACTTGATCTGGTCGTTCGTCGTCAACAACTACCTCCTCGGCAACGAGCCGTTTCCGTTCGATCTGCTCTACTGGAATTCGGACTCGACGCGGATGCCCGCGAAGATGCACAGCTTCTACCTGCGCAACATGTATCGCGAGAACCTGCTCGCCAAGCCGGGCGGAATCTCGCTGCTCGGCGTGCCGATCGATCTGTCGCGCGTCACCGTGCCAGCCTACTTTCTGTCGACGCGCGAGGATCATATCGCGCCCTGGCAGACGACCTATTATGGCGCGAAGCTGTTGCGCGGGCCGGTGCATTTCGTGCTCGCCGCTTCCGGCCACATCGCCGGCGTCGTCAACGCGCCGGGATCGGGAAAATACAGCCACTGGATGAACGACACCCTGGCGGATACGCCGGAACAATGGCTGGAGGGCGCCGCCGAGATCGCCGGCTCCTGGTGGCCGGACTGGCAGCGCTGGGTCACCCGGCTCGACGCGACCGAGGTCAAGGTGCGCGTCCCCGGCAAGGGCAAGCTCAAGCCGATCGAGGACGCGCCCGGATCCTACGTCAAGGTGCAGGCGAACTGATCCGCATGGCCGCACTTCCCGTCACCGAAACCGTCACCGGCTCGGCGCTGCGGCCGCTGCTGGGCGAGATCGCCCGGCTGCGCATCGCCGTGTTCCGCGCGTTTCCCTACCTCTATGACGGCGACGCCGACTACGAGGAACGCTATCTGATGCGCTATGCCGAGAGCCCCGGGGCGGCGATCGTGCTGGCGCGCGAGGGCGCGCAGATCGTCGGCGCGGCGACGTGCCTGCCGCTGGTCGCCGCCGGTGAGGCGGTGCTCGCCCCGTTTCGAGCACATAGCCTCGATGCCGCGCGGTTCTGCTATTTCGGTGAATCGGTGCTGCTCGCGCCGTGGCGGGGGCGGGGCTTCGGCGTCGCCTTCTTCGCCGCGCGCGAGGCGCAGGCGCGGCGCGTGCCGGGATGCGCGGAGGCCTGTTTCTGCGCCGTGCAGCGCCCCGCCGACCATCCCGCCCGCCCCGCCGGCTACACCCCGCTCGACGCTTTCTGGCGCAAGCGCGGCTACGCGCCGGACCCCGGCCTGGTCTGCGAAATGGCGTGGAAGGAGGTCGGCGAGACGGAAGAAACGTCCCACCGGCTCGGCTTCTGGCGCAAGCCGCTGACCGGGGCCCCATGACGGCACTGCGCCTCGCCCTCGCCCAGTATCGGATCGAGCGCGTCGAAGGGGCCAAGGGATTCCTCGACCGGCTCGATCGACTGGCCGGCGAGGCGACGCGCGCCGGGGCCGAGATGCTGGTGCTGCCTGAATACGCCGCGATGGAGATCGCCGGCCCCAAGGGCGGGGATGCGCTCGGCGAACTTGCCGCGGTCGCCGGGCAGGCTTCGGCGCTGATCACGGCGATGCGTGAGCTCGCCGCCCGCCACCGGCTCTGGCTGCTTCCCGGCAGCCTGCCGCTCAGCACTGGCGCGGCGATCCACAACGTGGCGCCGCTGATCGCCGCCGACGGCGCCATGGCGGTGCAGCAGAAGCGCGTGATGACGCGCTTCGAGCACGAGACACTCGGCGTGGTCCCGGGCGCACCGTCGGCGGTGTTCGCCACGCCGTGGGGCCGGATCGGGATCGCCATCTGCTACGATGTCGAATTCCCCACCCTCGTGCGCGCCCAGGCTGCGGCCGGCGCCTGGCTGATCCTGACCCCAGCCTGCACCGACACGATGCACGGCTTCAACCGTGTCCGTCTCGCCGCGCGCGCCCGCGCGCTGGAGAACCAGTGCTTCGTCGCCATCGCCCCGACGATCGGGAACGCGCCGTGGCTCGCGACACTCGACGAGAATCACGGCTACGCTGCCGTGTTCGGCCCGGTCGATCGCGGGTTTCCGGAAGACGGGATGATCGCGCGGGGCGAGCTGGACCGGCCGGGCCTGGTCATCGCCGACCTCGATCCGGCGCGGCTGGAGGCGGTGCGCAACGACGGCGCGGTGCGCAACTTCGCCGACTGGCCGCCCGCACCGCCGGACGCGCCGTTGCGGACGCCGGCATGAGCCTCGTTTATCTGCTCGCCGGCGAGCAGAGCGGGGATACGCTGGGAGCACGGCTGATGGCGGCGCTGCGCCGGGCCGACCCGGCGACCCGCTTCGCCGGTATCGGCGGCACGCGCATGGCCGAGCAGGGACTGGCATCGCTGTTCCCGATGACGGACCTGGCCGTGATGGGCCTCCTCGAGGTGCTGCCGCGGGTGCTGATGCTGCGCCGGCGGCTGGCCGAAACCGCCGCCGACATCGCCGCACGCCGGCCGGATGTCGTCGTCACCATCGATAGCCCGGGCTTCACCCTGCGCCTGCTGAAGGCGATCCGTCCGCTCGGGATTCCCCGTGCGCACTACGTCGCGCCGCAGGTCTGGGCCTGGCACGAGGAGCGCGTGCGGCAATTCCCCGGGCTCTGGGAACGGCTGCTCTGTCTGCTGCCGTTCGAGCCGGCCTATTTCGCTCAGCATGGGCTGGCGGCGGATTTCGTCGGCCATCCGGTGCTCGAATCCGGCGCCGACAAGGGCGATGCCGCGCGGTTCCGGGCACGCCATGGGCTGGCGGCCGAGGCACGGGTGGTGGTGATGATGCCAGGCAGCCGGCGGAGCGAGGTCTCCCGGCTGCTGCCGGTCTATGGCGCGACGCTGGCACGCCTCGCCGCCAGCGAGCCGGGCCTGGTGCCGGTGCTGCCGGTGGCCGCGACCGTGGCCGGAACGGTGCGCACGGCGGTCGCGTCCTGGCCGGTAGCGCCGCTGATCGTCACGGATCTGGCCGAGAAGCACGATGCCTATGCCGCCGCGTCCGCGGCGCTGACCAAATCCGGCACCTCGACGCTCGAACTGGCGCTGGCCGGGGTGCCGATGGCCGTGACTTACCGCGTCAACCCGATCTCGGGCGCGATCGCGCGACGCCTGATCACCATTCCCCACGTCGCCATGGTCAACCTGCTCGCCGGGCGCGCGGTGGTGCCGGAGCTGCTGCAGGGCGAGTGCACCCCGGAGCGGTTGGCATCGGCCCTGAGCGCGCTGCTCACGGATGCCCCGGCGCAGGCCGCCCAACGCGACGCGTTCCGCGCCGTGATGGCGAGCCTCCATCCGCCCGGCGCGCTGCCCTCGGATGCCGCCGCCGCCTCGGTGCTCACGTTGGCGCGCGGCGGCGGCTGAACGATCGCGGCGGCCGGTTGTCGCCCCCGATGATCTTGTGGAAGACGGGAATCGCCCTGCCGTGCGCGCAGCCGCCCCACGACCCAGCGCGCGGCTCAGCTGGAATCAGGCGGACTCCAGGCATGTCACGGCAATGGTTCGAGCAGCCCGGACGCTTCCGCCACCCGACGGGACTGGGCCATGCTCTCGCTCACCGCCAGCGCGGCGGCGAGCGCGCGGCGGCCGGCGGCGGCGTCCACCAGCACGGAGGCCCCGTCGAGGATGGCGGCGACGAAGGCCGCATGCTCGGCCTCCAGCGCGTCGTGCTCGCGCCAACTGGTCTCCTCCATGCGATAGCCCTGGCCGCCGGGGATCGGCAGACCCCGGTCGCGGCTGATACGCATCAGCTTGCGGTCGACGAAGTTCACCGACATGTAGCCCTCGCGGGCGAACAGCCGCATCTTGCGCTCGGTCTTGAGCGAGATGCGGCTGGCGGTGATGGTGGCGACGCAGCCATTCTCGAAACGGACGCGGGCGTTGGCGATGTCCTCGTGGACCGAGGCGATCGGCGCCCCGACGGCATCGACACTGACGATCGGGCTGTCGACCAGCGCCAGAACGAGATCCAGATCATGGATCATGAGGTCGAGGATCACCGAGACATCGGTGCCGCGCGGCTTGAAGGGGGCGATGCGGGTGGCCTCAATATAGAGCGGCCGGCCCATGCGTTCGGCGACGGCGCGATATTCGGCCGAATATCGCACCAGGTGGCCCACCTGCAGCACCAGCCCCCGCGCCGCGGCGAGCGCGGCCAGCGCGTCCGCCTGCGCCAGGGTGGCGGCGATCGGCTTCTCCACCAGCACATGCCGCCCGGCCGCGAGCGCGGCCTCGGCGAGGGCGAAGTGCGCCTCCGCCGGAGCGGCGATGATCACCGCGTCGCAGGCCGCGAGCAGGGGTTCGAGCGCCATCGCCGGCGCCCCCGTCTCGCGGGCTAGCGCCTGTGCCCGCGCGGGCTCGGGGTCGTGCAGCCCCGCCAGCGTCGCGCGTGGCGCCGCCTTGACCTTGAGCGCGTGGAAGCGGCCGAAATGCCCCGCCCCGATCAGCCCGATGCGCAGCGCCGCCGCCGTCATGCCCGGATCCCTCTGCTGTCGAACTGGTATACCTGGAATCCGCAGGATTCTGGGTATAGCGCGCGTGGGGTTGGCGGGGCGGCCGCGCGCAAACCAACGAGATACCCGGCTTCCGGAGGAAGACGGGTATAGCGCGCGTGGGGTTGGCGGGGCGGCCACGCGCAAACCAACGAGATACCCGGCTTCCGGAGGAAGACGGGTATAGCGCGCGTGGGGTTGGCGGGGCGGCCACGCGCAAACCAACGAGATACCCGGCTTCCGGAGGAAGACGGGTATAGCAAGCCCGCGGCGGAGGCCGGAAGCGGCGCGGGCGCGGCTGCCGGCTTGCATCGGCGGCGGGGCATCGTCATTCTCCGCCGCCGCCACGCCAGAGGAGCCAGCGCTCGCCCATGCTCTATTTCAGCCGCCTCAAGACCGCGCTGATCCTGCTCGCCTGCGCGCTCGGCGTGCTGTTCTCGCTGCCGAACGTGATGCGCGCCCCGGCCGGCTGGCTGCCCTGGCGGCAGCTCCACCTCGGGCTGGATCTCAAGGGCGGCAGCTACCTGCTGCTTCAGGTGGACATGGACGCGGTGCTGCGCGAGCGGCTGGAAGGGCTGGTCGACACCGCGCGTCGGGCGCTGATCGCCGGGAATGTCGGCTATCAGAGCCTGGCGGCCCAGCCGGCGCAGGACCGGGTCGTGTTCCGGCTCCGTGACAATGCCCAGCAGGCGGCGGCGCTCAAGGCGCTGCGCGACGCGCTCGGCACCAGCGCCGCGGGGGCGACCCCGGAATTGCAGGTGCAGGCGAGCACCGACGGCACCGTCTCGATCACGCTCTCCCCGCCAGCCCTGCAGGAGCGGGCGAGCGCGGCGGTGCAGCAATCGATCGAGATCGTGCGCCGGCGCATCGACGAGACCGGCGTGGTGGACCCGCAGATCGCCCGCCAGGGGGTCGATCGCATCGTCGTGCAGTTGCCCGGTGTCAGCGATCCCGAGCGCATCAAGCAGCTGCTCGGCAAGACCGCGAAAATGACCTTTCACCTTCTCGATTCGGCGGCGAACGTAACGGCGGCCAGCCCGCCGCCGGGGGTCGAGTTCCTGCCCATGCAGGATAATCCGGCGCAGAAACTGCCGATCCGCAAGCGCGTCGAGGTCGATGGCGGGGATCTCACGGATGCCCGGGCGGCGGAGAACCCGCAGACCAACGAATGGGTCGTCGATTTCGCCTTCAACGCCGCCGGCGCGCGGCGCTTTGCCGACATCACCCGGGCCAATACCGGCAAGCCCTTCGCCATCGTTCTCGACAACAAGGTGATCAGCGCCCCGGTGATCCGCGAGCCGATCATCGGCGGGCGTGGCCAGATCAGCGGCCGGTTCGACGCCCGCTCGGCCACCGATCTCGCCCTCCTGCTGCGCGCCGGCGCCCTGCCCGCGCCGCTCACCGTGGTCGAGGAGCGCAGCATCGGGCCCGAACTCGGCGCCGATTCGATCCGCGCCGGCGCGCTCGCGCTGGGCGTCGGCTTCGGGCTGGTGATCGTCTTCATGGGCGTTTTCTATGGTCTGTTCGGCTGGATCGCGAACCTGGCCCTGGTCGTGAACCTGATCCTGATGCTCGGCGTGCTGTCGCTGCTTCAGGCGACGCTGACGCTGCCCGGCATGGCCGGTATCCTGCTCACGCTCGGCATGGCGGTCGATGCCAATATCCTCATCAACGAGCGCATCCGCGAGGAGACCCGGGCCGGGCGCGGCCCGGTGGCGGCGATGGAGGCAGGATTCCAGCGCGCCTTCAGCACCATTCTGGACAGCAACGCGACCGCCCTGCTGGCCCATGTCATGCTGTTCGTGTTCGGCACCGGGCCGGTGCGCGGCTTCGCCGTCACCATCACCGTCGGCATCATCACGTCCCTGTTCACCGCCACCATGCTGGCCCGGCTGATCATGGTGCGCTGGTACGGGCGCCTGCGCCCCGCCGCTCTTCCGGTATAGGACATCATGCTGATCCGTTCCCGCTTCCGCCTCGTTCCCGATGGCACGCGCATCGCCTTCATGCGCGGCCGCTTCCTCGGGCTCGCCGTCTCGGCCGTGCTGTCGCTGCTGTCGCTCGGCCTGTTCGTCTATCCGGGGCTCAATCTCGGCATCGATTTCAAAGGCGGCATCGTGATCGAGGCGCTCACGCCGGGCCCGGCGGATTTCGCCAAGATCCGCGCCAGCCTCACGCACGAGCACCTGGACACGACCGGTGTGCAGCGCTTCGGCGCCGAAGACGACGTGCTGATCCGCCTCGAGAGCCAGCCCAACGAGGCCGCGACCCAGGCCGCGGCGGATCGCGTGCGTCATGCGCTCGACCAGGCGGTTCCCGGCACCAAGGTATTGCGCGTCGACGCCGTCGGCGCCTCGGTCTCAGCGGATCTGCTGCACGAGGGCATGCTCGCGCTCGCCATCAGCTTCCTGATGATCCTGATGTATATCTGGTTCCGCTTCGAATGGGAGTTCGCCGTCGGGGCGGTGGTGACGCTGCTGCTCGACATCACCAAGACCATCGGATTTCTGGTGGTGACGCGGCTGCAGTTCGATTTCGTCATGGTCGCCGCGATCCTCACCGTTCTCGGCTACTCCACCAACGACAAAGTCGTCGTCTACGACCGCATGCGCGAGAATCTGCGCAAATATAAATCGATGCCGCTGCGCCAGCTGATCGATCTGTCGATCAACGAGACGCTGAACCGAACCCTCGGCACCTCGATGACAGTGTTCCTCGCCAGCCTGCCGCTGGCGCTGTTCGGCGGCGAGACGCTGTCCGGCTTCGCCTGGACGATGTTGTTCGGCATCGTCGTCGGCACCTCGTCCTCGATCTTCATCGCCGCGCCGATCCTGCTCTTCCTCGGCGAACATCGCCTGCGCAAGGACGCGGTGGCAGCGCGGCCGGCGAAGCCGCCGGCGACGGCGTAGGCCTCAGCGCCGCGGGGCCGGCACCAGGGTCGCAAACCGGTCGCGCCACGCCGGCTGCGCCTCCGGCACCGGCAGTGCCGCCGCCGCGAACACCCCGCGGGCGATGGCGCGCGCCACGGCGAGCGTCGCCGCGTGGCCCAGTTCGGCAAGCGCGCGCATCGGCTCGATCAGCGGACGGCGGCAGGTGGCGGCGGCGAACATGGTATCGCCATCGAGCGGGGCATGCGCCGGCAGGATGGCGCGCGCGAGCCCGTCATGGGCCATGATCGCGAGCTGGTACGCCTGCGGCTTGGTCAGCACCGCATCGGTGACGACGAGGCCGATGGTGGTCGCCCCGCCCGGGGCGAATTTGGTGCGCGGCGCGCGCTCGGCGGCGCCGAAGGACGCCGGCCAGCCACGACCGCCGAACTCGCCATCACGCTCGAAGGGCGCCGCCCAGAAATGCGGCCCGTCACCGATCGTCGCGCTGCCGAGCGCGTTCACCGCGACGATCGCGCCGACCCGGTGGCCGGCAGGGGTGATCTCGCTGGCCGAACCGAGCCCGCCCTTGACGGTCGCCGTCGTCGCCCCGGTGCCGGCGCCAACGGTGCCGAGTTCGAACGCACCCGGTGCGGCCTCCTGCGCCGCCCTCTCGCCGAGCTCGCGATACGGCGGATAGCGGCCCCACGCCTTGTCGCCGCCGTTGAGCAGGTCGAACAGGATCGCCTGGGCGACGATCGGCACGCGGGCCGCGCCGAGGGCAAAGCCCCGCCCGGCCGCGCGCAGCACCGCCTGCACCCCGCTCGCGGCGTCCAGCCCGAACGAGGAGCCGCCGGAGAGGACGATCGCATCGACCCGCTCGATCGTGGCGCCGGGAGCGAGCGCCGCGGTATCCCGCTCCCCCGGCGCACCGCCGGTGATCGCCACCGATGCGATCGCCGGTTCGTCGAACAGGATGGCGGTGACACCGGAACCGAGGGCGAGATCGGTGGCGTGGCCCACCGCCAGACCGGGAATATCGCAGAGCAGGTTCAACATCGGCTCAGAATGCCCGCCCCGTCGCCCCTGTCCAGCCAGGCGGTCCGGCGCGCTTGACGGCGGGGGGCGGGAGACGCGAGGCTGGCGCACCCATCGACACGGAGCCGATCGCCATGGCGCTCGCCGCGGGGCCCGAAAAGCAGCAGGGCAAACTCGTCGTCCGAAATATCGGGCTGTTGCTCTCCGGCGCGCTGGAGCAGCCGATCCTCGATGCGGACACGGTGGTCGCCGAGCACGGCCGCATCACCGCGATCGGGCACGAGAAGGACTGCGACACCGACGGCGCGCGCGTCGTCATCGACGCCCACGGCACCGCCCTGGCGCCGGGGCTGATCGACAGCCACGTCCATCCGGTGTTCGGCGACTGGACGCCGCGGCAGAACCAGCTGGGCTGGGTGGAGAGCTGCCTGCATGGCGGCGTCACCACCATGATCTCGGCCGGCGAGGTGCATCTGCCCGGACGGCCGCGCGACATCGTCGGGCTCAAGGCGCTGGCGATCACGGCCCAGCGGGCCTTCAGCGGGTTCCGTCCGGGCGGGGTGAAAATCCATGCCGGCGCGCCGGTGCTCGAGCAAGGCATGGTGGAATCCGATTTCGCGGACCTGGCCGCCGCCGGCGTGACGCTGCTGGGCGAGGTCGGGCTCGGGACGGTGAAGGCCGGCGAGGACGCCGCGCGCATGGTCGGCTGGGCGCGGAAACACGGGCTGCGCAGCACCATCCATACCGGCGGGCCGAGCGTCCCGGGATCCGGCTATATCGACGCCGACACCGTGCTGGCCGCGGATGCGGACGTGATCGGGCACATCAATGGCGGCCATACGGCGCTGCCGCTGAACCAGATCCGCTGCCTCTGCGAGGGCTGCGCCCGGGCGATCGAGATCGTCCATAACGGCAACGAACTCGCCGGGTTGTCCGCCCTGCGCTTCGCCCGCGAACTCGGTCAGCTCGATCGGGTCGTGCTCGGAACCGACAGTCCTGCCGGCTCCGGCGTGCAGCCGCTTGGCATCCTGCGCCTGATCGCCTTCCTCGCCTCGTTCGGTGCGGTGCCGGCAGCGCAGGTCATCTGCTGCGCCACCGGCAACACCGCCCGCCAGCGCGGGCTCGATTGCGGTCTGATCGAAACCGGCAAGGCGGCCGATTTCCTGCTCATGGACCGGGCCCAGCACTCCGCCGGCGTCGATCTGCTCGATTCCATCGGCAAGGGCGACCTGCCGGGCATCGGCATGGTGATCATCGACGGCATCGTACGCTGCGGGCGGAGCCGCAACACCCCGCCCGCGGACCGCATTCCCGAACAGATAGTGTAAACGCTACTTCGTCAGCGCGCCTTCCATCACCTGGCCGCGGATTTCCCCACCCTTGTTGGCCGCCGTGTGGATGTTGACGTACCATTTGCCGGCCATCAGATCGGCCATCTGCTCTTTGGTGAGCTTGGCCTTGGCCTCGACCGGGCTGGTCAGTGGCGCCGGGATCGGCAGCGCCACGCCGGTGTTGCTGCCGGCGGCGGCGGGACCATGGAAATGCGCCGCCAGCGCCGGGCCGGTCAGGTTCATGAACGTCAGCGTGTAGCTCAGCGCCATTGTCTTGCTGTCAAGCTCCGCGGTGAGTGTGCCGATCCCCGGGCTGTTGGTGCCCGGCACCTCGTGGGCGCCATCCAGATAGGCGTGGAATTTGAGCATTTCGGCCCGCGCGCCGGCGGGCAGCATGAGCGCGGCGGTGGCAGCGGCGAAGAGCGTGCGGCGAAGCATGGATCGTCCTCCCTGACTGAAATCCCCACGCACCAGTAAGTGCGCATGGGCGCCGCATGTGCAAGGACACGAACGCCGACCAAGCCCGTTGCGGCGATTGATCGGGGCAGGCGGCGGGTGCAAGCTGACCCGATACGAAACGGGAAGGGAAACGCCATGCTCGAAGAACCGCCGATCCTGCAGATCCGACGCCATTTTCCCCGCCCGACCGCAGCCCAGCTCGCCGGCTTCGCCGGTGCGCAGACCGGGTTCCTCGCCGATTGCATGGATGGGCGCGGCGCCATGGATGCGGCGCTGAAGCCGGTCGATCCCGCCCGGGCCAGCTTTGCCGGCGTCGCCGTCACCTGCCTGTGCGGACCGGGCGACAACCTCGCCATCCTCGCCGCGCTTACCGTGCTGCGCCCCGGCGATGTCATCGTCGCCGCGGCGGACGGGTTCGCCGGCCTCGCGGTCACCGGCGACCGTGTCGCCGGCATGGCGCGCAACCAGGGCGGGGTGGCGATGGTGGTGGATGGGATGGTGCGTGACACGCCCGGCATTCGCGGCGTCGGCCTGCCGCTGTTCGCGCGCGGCGTGACGCCGAATTCCTGCGCCGCCTCCGGGCCCGGCACGGTGGGCGAGCCGATCGTCGCCGGCGGGGTCGCAGTCGCGGCCGGCGATATCGTCGTCGGCGACGTCGATGGCATCGTGGTCGTGCCGCAGGCGCGGATCGACATGGTGCTGGCCAGGCTCGCCGAGATCCGGGTCGCCGAGGAGGCGATGGACGCCAAGGTGGCGGCGGGTCTTGGCATCCCCGGGCGGATCACGGCGCTGATCGAGGCCGGGAAGGTCAGGTTTCTCGATTGACGGGTGGGCGGAAGAAGGCGTCGGCCGCCGCCCGGTGATCCTGCTTGCGGGCGATGTCCGCCTCGACGCGGGCGATCTCGGCGCGCAGCTCCTCGATATAGGCGGCAAGCTCCGCCACCCCCATGGGGCCGAGGGGCGGCGGGATCAGCTTCGGCGGGCGGCGCAGCGCCGCGTCATCCTCGTCCTGCATGGGTCTCCCTCCTCGCGCGACCTTGACCGGTCAGGCAGGCGAGGTCCATATCGCGTTTTTCTCAAAGCAAGAACCGCTCGTCCCGCCGCGCGGCCGTGTCAGGCGATGATGCGGCCCACCCGGGACAGGAAAGTGAAACGAGACATGCCCCTTCCATTGATGCCAAAGGCCACGGCCGTCTGGCTGATCGACAAGACCGCGCTGACCTTCTCCCAGATCGCCGAGTTCTGCGGCATGCACCCGCTCGAGGTGCAGGCGATTGCCGACGGCGAGGTGGCACAGGGGATCATCGGCTATGATCCGGTCGCCAACGGCCAGGTGAGCGCCGAGGAAATCCGCCTGTGCGAGGCCGATCCCAAGCGCCCGCTCCACCTTGCCCCGGCCGCGCTGCCGCCGCAGAAGCGGGCCAAAGGCGCGCGCTACACGCCGGTTTCGAAGCGCAACGACCGGCCGGACGCGATCGCCTTCCTGCTCAGGAACTACCCGCAGCTCAGCGACGCGCAGGTCAGTCATCTGCTCGGCACGACCAAGGATACGATCCAGAAGGTGCGCGAGCGCTCGCACTGGAATTCGGCTAACATCAAGCCGCGAGACCCGGTCATTCTCGGTCTGTGCACCCAGACCGACCTCAACGCCATGATCGCGCAGGCGAATGAGCGGCTGGTGCGGGACGGTCAGACGGTGCCGGAAGTGCCGCCGCCGGAGGAGGAAGCCGCCTGAACCCGTCGGCTCTTCGCAAGCTGCCGGCCGATCCGGACGCGAAGGATTCGCGGTCCGGACCGGTGAGGGATTTCAGGTGAATGTCGGCTGGGGCTCAGGCGTGCTGATGCGCGCCGAGCAGGCGATCCAACTCCTCCTTCACGTGCAGTTTCTCAACCTTCAGACGCATCAGCGTGTCGGTATCCGGACGCGGACGGCCATCTTCGTCAGCGATCCGCGATTCGAGGCTGGCATGACGTTCCTTCAGGCTCTCGATCCTGCCGTCCATGCTCATTGCGACTCCCCTCTTGGTGGAAAGGTCGCCGATCGGGGCGACCCCAGGCTGTGCGGGACCGAACGTTTCCCCGTCCGGCCGCAACAGAAACGTAGTCCACCAAGCGGCCGTTTTCCATGCCTAAACGCACCGGCCGAGGGCGGCGCGCCGGGCGCCGTTCAGCGCCGGCGCCCGACCACCACGGCCTCGTTGCCGCCGGCAAAGAGGTAGGTCTCGGCCGGCATATCGACGGCGGCGAAGGCGGCGACGATCTCGTCAGGGCGGAGCAGATGGTTGCCCTGCACATGCTCGCTGAGGTTCTGGAAGGCCAGGCCTCGACGCGCCGGGTCCCGCAGCGCGGCCCGCTCGGCCGGCCAGTTCGGCTCCCAGATCACCGCCACACCGCCCGGTTTGAGATGGTCGCGCAGAATGCCGAACACTGCCTCGCGCCGGTCCCAGACATGGTGGAGCGCGCGGTTCATGGCGATCAGATCGGCCGGCTCGTCGAGATTGAAATCCATGATGTCGCCAGCGGCGAAGCGGATCCGCCCCTCCAGCCCGGCCGCCTTGGCGAGCCGCGCGGCCTGGGAGACATTCTCCTCGAACCCGTCGAGGCCGAGACCGCTGAGATGCGGGCAGCGCCGGGCGAGCGCCCGCAGATACCAGCCGTTGCCGCAGCCGAGATCGACCGCCAGCCCCCCGCGCGCGTCCACCTCCTGGAAGGCGGGCACGCCCGGGCATATCGCGCTTTCGAACAGCGGGCCGAAATTGCCTTCGAGCATGGCGCCGAACCAGGGCAGGATCGTCTCGCGTTCGGCGAGCACCTGCTCGCCCGGACGGGCGCCGGTCTTCATCAGCCCGGCCGCGCGCTCCGCCATATGCGCGGCGAGCATCGCCTGGATCACCACCGGCATCAGCGTCTCCGGCGCATCAGGGCGCATCGCCGCGCCGGTCTCGGTGAGCCCGAAGCCGGCCCCGGCCTCGTCGAGATAGCCGAAGGCGTAGCCGGCATCGCACCAGCGACGAACATAGCCCGGATCGACGCCGCACCGCTGGGCGAGGGCGTCGGGCGAAGCGTCGCCGAGCGCGTGCAGAGCGGAGAACAACCCGTTGACGATGCCGATATAGGCAATATCCAGGCCGGCCGCGGCCTGCGCCTGGGCCCGGAACTGCTGTTTCAATGTCTCGACGCCCATGCGGAACCTCTCGATTCAGGACAAGGAATGGACTGCAGGGATCAGCCGCGGCTGCGGCGCGACCGCGGCGCGCTGGAGTTGGCCATGGTCACCGCCGCTCCGGCGGCGATCAGCCCGAGCGTGGCCAGGCCCAGCCAGGCCGGGCGGGTGAGCAGCGGAACGGCCAGGGAGGACCAGGCCCAGGCTGGCAGATCCCGGCGCAGAGCGGCCTGCAGGCTCGCCGCCCCGGCATCGTCCAGAAGCGCCAGAAAGGCCGACAGGGGCATGTCGACCGGCCAAGCGGTGGCCAGCGCGAACGCACCCACCAGCAGCGCCGCGGCCAGCAGGGCCAGTCCCCGCATCGTCACCGTCCAAGCCATCCTGACCCCAAAACCAAACCTCCGCGCGCCGGCGGGCCAGTGCCCGCCTCGCCGAACCGCCGCGCCTGGCAGCCGTCCGGTCAGCGCCCCCCGCAGTCACTGGCGCGGCGCCGTCGGTGCCGCACGCTACATGAACAGCTTCTCGGCCGTCTTGCCGGCATAGAGGCCGGCGACCTGTTCAGCATAGCCGTTGTAGAGCCGGGTTGGCACCCTCTCATCGCTGCCCAGCAGCCGCTCGCTCGCCTGGCTCCAGCGTGGATGCGGCATCAGCGGGTTGACGTTGGCCCAGAACCCATATTCGGCGGGCTGAATGGTTTCCCAGAAGGTCGCCGGCCGGGTCTCGGCGAAGGTCACCTTGACGATCGCCTTGGCCGACTTGAAGCCGTATTTCCAGGGCAGGACCAGGCGGATCGGGCCGCCATTCTGCGGCGGCAGCGGCTTGCCGTAGAGGCCGGTGGCGATGAATGCGAGCTCGTTGGCGGCCTCGGCGATGGTGACGGCCTCGACATAGGGCCACGGATACCAGAGCATGGCGAGGCCGGGCATGTGCTTGGCATCGGTCAAGGTCTCGAAGACCACGTAGCGCGCCTCCGGGGTCGGATCGGCGAGCTTCACCAGCGCCGCGAGCGGAAAGCCGGTCCACGGAACGGTCATCGCCCAGGCCTCGACACAGCGATGGCGATAGATCCGCTCCTCCACCGCGACCTGCTTCAGCAGATCCTCGAGCGCGATCGTGCGTGGCGCACGGACCTTGCCCTCGATCCGCAACGTCCAGGGGTGCTGGGGCAGGCGCTGGGCGGCCCGCCAAAGGTCCTTGTCGGTGCTGAATTCATAGTAATTGTTGTAGGTGGTCGCGAATTTTTCCTCGGTCAGCGGCCGGCCCGGGTCGTAGCGTCCGGCTGGCGGCGTCGTGTCCGCCCGCGCCGCCGCCACGCGGCCGACCGCTAGTCCGCCAATGGCCAAGGCAACGGCCCGGCGTCGACCGAGCGTGGCCTGTTCAGGTGTTACCGCGGACTCCGGAAGGTTCCAGTTGCGCCACTGACGGATCCACATCGCATCGCTCCCCGTGCTGGCGGGCGACCCCCGGAGGTGGGAGCGCCTCCGCCTCTTCCCCCGATACGTCCAGTTGGGAGGAAAAGTTGCACCCACAAGCGCCGCGGGCGCCGGCCGCAGTGTGTTTCGGCGTGGAAAAAGGACCCCCTTGGAGGGGTGATCGGCGTCCAAAAGGGACCCCTCTGATGACGGGGTTCACGATGGCTCCCTGGTTGGGAGGGAGCCTGGATTGGGATGCTGGTGGTG
>JAJZVV010000028.1 GCA_021845595.1 Pseudomonadota bacterium
GCGCATTGCGTTGCTAACGCCTTCGCGTCCGGCGACGTGCTGGACCAGCGGCAGAAGGTCGAGGAACTGGTCGATACGGTCGGCCGCATGACGAGGTAGTGGTGTTGCTGCGAGGCTTTGCGCAGAGTTGGTTGCGGGGACTGGTGGCACTGCTGGTGCTGGGCGGTGTGCTGCTCGCAGGCCAGTCCAGAACAGCCGCAGCAGCGCATCACGCCGTCTCTGGTTACGCCATGTTGATCGCGGCAGGCGTAAGTCACGGGGCACCCTCGCCCTGCTCGCGTGACGAGCCGCGCGGCATACCCTGCTGCCAGATGAGTGCGTGCAACATGGTCGTCGCGCCGCCCCAGATCGCCGCCGCGGTGACCCCGCCGGTCGCGGGGCGCGTTGTTGCTTTCCTCCTGCTCGCGCCATGCCGGTCCGGCGGCACCATCCCCGACCCCGCCCTGCGGCCACCCCGCGCCGTGATCTGAACCGCCGGCACGCTTTCCAGCGTCCGGCGGGAGGCAAGCCGCGTGGTCGCCATCGCGACCGCGCCATTCTCGCTTCACTCGGATCGGACGCACTATGCGCAGTATTCTTCTTTCCCGACGCGGCTTGCTCGGCGCGAGCGCCGCTGGAATTGCCGCCTTCTCCCATCGTCCACGCGCCTTCGCCGCTTCGCCGCCGCTTCGCCTGACGGCCGGCCGCCGTACCCTGGAGGTGAACGGCAAGTCCGCTTCGGTGTTCGGCATCACCGGGCCGGATGGCGCGCCCGGCGTGGTGCTCGACCCCGGCCAAAAGTTCGCCGTGACGCTTGCCAACCAAGCCGGCGAGGACACCATCGTCCACTGGCACGGGCAGACACCGCCCTATCTCCAGGATGGTGTGGTCGAGACCGGCGGTACACTGATCGCGAACGGCGCGGACCAAGCATACGATTTCGCCGCGCGCCCCGGCACACACTGGATGCATTCCCATCACGGGTTGCAGGAACAGATGCTGTTTGCGGCTCCGTTGATCGTACGCTCCGCCGAGGACGCGCGGATAGATGCGCAGGAAGTGACGGTGCTGCTGCACGACTTCACCTTCCGCGATCCGGTCGAGATTCTTGCGCAACTTGGCAGGATGAGCGGTCATGGCGCGGCGATGCCCGGTATGGTGATGCCCGGCAGCGATCAGGTGCAGCACGAGACGAGGTCATCCATGACGGGCGCCGGCATGGACCTCAACGATGTCGATTACGACGCCTATCTCGCCAATGACCGCACGCTTGCCGATCCACTGGTGGTGCGCACTGAGCGTCGGGGGCATGTGCGCCTGCGGCTGATCAACGGCGCCACGACGACGGCATTCTGGATCGACCTCGGCGCGCTCGACGGCACGCTGATCGCCGTCGACGGCGACGCGGTGCGACCGGTTGCCGTGCGCCGTTTCCCGCTGGCGCAGGGCCAGCGCGCCGACGTGCTGCTGGAACTGACGGAGGCTGGCGCATACCCCGTGCTTGCCCAGCGCGAGGGCGACCGGCAGCGCACCGGCATCATCCTGGCCACGCCGCAAGGGAAAGTTGCCGAGGTGGCATCGGAGGCAGAAGGCGCCACCCCGGCCGTGGATCTATCGCTGGAGGCCCGGCTGGCCGCCGTGCAGCCGCTGCGGCCACGCGCGCCGGACGTCGTGCGCGGCATGGCGCTGACCGGGACGATGAAGCCGTACGTCTGGTCGATCGATGGTCGCACCTGGCGCGACCGCCAGCCGCTTGTCGTGTCACACGGCCAGCGCGTCGAGCTGACCTTCGTGAACAAGAGCCGCATGGCGCATCCGATGCATCTGCACGGGCACCACTTCCAGGTGACGGAACTCAACGGCACCCGCATCGCCGGCGCGATGCGCGACACCGTGCTGGTGCCGGTGGACGGCTCGGTCACGATCGCATTCGATGCCGACAATCCTGGGCGCTGGCTGCTGCACTGCCACAATCTCTTCCATATGGCGAGCGGCATGATGACCGAGCTCGTCTACGACAACGCTGCTTGAAACAAGGAGGATCGAGATGACCACGTTCCGCAACGCCGCGATCGCGGCAATCATCCTTGCCGCATCCGCCGGGTTTGCCGTCCCGCAGACTGCCGAAGGCCAGGACGCCCATCACGCCGCGCAGGGGACAGCCGCGCCGCAAGCCGGCGCGCCCCAAGCCGGACTGCCGGTTCAGGACGAGGACGACGCCGGCGCGTTCGGTCCGGGCATGATGGGGCCGGGCATGAGGGGCGGCGGCGCGTTCGGCCCCGGCTTTATGGGCCAGGGCATGATGGGCCAGGGCTGGGCGGGCCGGGGCGGCACGGCGCCGATGGTGCAGATGATGCAGGGCATGACCCAGATGATGCAGGGCATGATGCAGATGATGCAGGGTGCCGGCTGGCACGGCGAGCAGTACGGAGCGGTTCCGGGAGCGATGATGGACAGGCGCCTCGCTGCCGTGAAGGCGCAACTCGGCATCACCGACGCGCAGCTTCCGCAATGGAATGCCTTCGCCGACGCGATGCGGGCGCGCGTGACGGCCATGCAGGCCATGCGGTCGCAGATGATGCAGCAGGGCGCCGCGGCGAGTTGGCCCGACCGGCTCGCGCGGCACGAGCAGCGGCTGTCCGCCCATCTCGACGCGATGAAGGCGATGGAGGGGCCGACGCGGGCACTGTGGGATGCCCTGTCAGACGAACAGCGGCGCAAGGCGCAGACGTTGATGCCCGGCCCGATGGGCATGATGGGCCGGGCAGTCTGGGATTGATGGGCGGGAGGTGGGCGTATCATGCATGACCTGACGCAGCCGCAACCTGCGCACACGCCGCTGTGGCGCACGCGCGGTGGGCTGGCGTTGTGCGGCTTCCTCGCCGTCGCCGGCTTCTACCTCATCGTGGAGCACACGCTGCATGTGTTCTGGGCGTTGCCCTACCTGCTGCTGCTCGCCTGCCCGCTGATGCATCTGTTCATGCATCACGGGCGTGGCGGCCACGATCATGCGGGTCAGGCCAGCCGAATGGAGCGGAACGATGACCCATGAGGCACCGGCCTACGGGCTGTGGACGCTGGTTGTCCTGAACTCGGCGGTGTTCATCATCTTCGCGTTCAGTTTCGGTAAGCCACAAACGCCGCGCGACTGGCGGTCCTTCGGTGCGTTCAGCGCCTTCATCGTGGCGTTGTTCGCGGAGATGTACGGCTTCCCGCTGACCATCTTCCTGCTGTCCGGCTGGCTGCAGTCACACTATCCCGGCATCGACCCGATGTCGCACGATGCCGGGCATCTGTGGTCAACGCTGCTCGGCCTGAAGGGAAATCCGCACTTCAGCCTGCCGCATATCCTCAGCTACGTCTTCATCGGAGGCGGCTTCATTCTGCTGTCCTCGGCGTGGAACGTGCTGTACCAGGCGCAGCAACGGCACGCCCTGGCGACGACGGGCGTGTATGCGCGGGTGCGGCACCCGCAATATATCGCCTTCATCGCGATCATGTTCGGCTTCCTGCTGCAATGGCCGACGCTGCTGACGCTGCTGATGTTTCCCGTCCTGGTCGCGATGTATGTTCATCTCGCCCATGCCGAGGAAGCCGAGGCACGCCTGACGTTTGGCGCCTCGTACGACCGCTACGCCGCCGCGGTTCCGGCTTGGTTCCCCCGTCTGTTACCGGCCAGCGGTGGCCGGCACGGACTTCCCTACAAGTCATGAGGACGTGACATGCACGACGGTAGCATCATGGGTGGCGGTGGCATGTGGCTTGGAATGGGACTTTGGTGGATTCTCATCCTGGTCCTGGTGGTGCTCGGCATCGCCGCGCTCGCGCGCTACGTGTTTGGCGGACGGAACTGACGAACCGCCTCACGTCGAGTAAGCCGGTGTGGCACAGGCAGCGTCGGCCGCTTTTCGCACGCGAACAGTGGATCCGCCTTGCGCCGCTGCCATCACCCGTCGCCACGACAGGAGATGATCCATGTCACAGGAACGACACTTCACGACCCGACGCGGCTTCGTCGCCGCGATGGGCTTTGGCGGCCTTGGCCTCTACGTGACGTGGGCCGCCTATGGCGCCTCGCCGCTGCCGTTTTTCTCCACACACGCAAGCGACGATGCGGATGCCCATGGCGGGCATGTGATGCAGATGGCGGAAGACGCCGACCACGCCGATCCGTCGATGACCGGAATGTACGAGGGTGGACCACTTTCACCGGCGGAGTTCATGCGCCGCCATGCCGAATTCCTGACACGGTTTCAGGAAACCGACGGTTCGATCCGTCCAGTGGCAGCCTCGCCCGTGGCTGAGCCGATCGAGGTATATTTCCTGGCCGGCCGCTTCTCCTTCGAGCCCGACAGGCTGAAGCTCCGGGTTGGTCAACCGTATCGCTTCCAGATGATGGCGAGCGATGTCGCGCACGGCGCTTCGATCGCGTTCGGCCAGGCGAGCCGCATCGTGCGCTTGCGCCCCGACATGGTGACGACGCTCGACCTAACCTTCCTGCAGGCGGGCACGCATCTCATCTATTGCACCGTCTATTGCGGGCCCGGGCATGACGGCATGCGCGGCCTGATCACCGTGGCCTGAGGAGGGAACCATGCCGGACATCACATTCCCGACCGGTGCGGCGAATCACGATGGGGCCGATCGGGTGCGGCTTTCCGCACGCATCGCGGCACTGCCGCGCGTGGATCGCCGGCTGCTGCTGGGGTTTGTTTGCGTCTCGCTGCTGGCGTTGGTGCTGGGGCTCGGTTTCGGGCTGACGACGGCGCTGGCGCGCGGCGGGATGATCGCCCTGGACCCCGACAGCGCGTATCGGGTTTTGACGCTGCACGGCACGTCGGCGTTCTTCTGGTGGCTCTACCTCGCCCAGGTGGCGTTGATGATCGGGCTGGCGGCCGGGGAGAGCACCGAAGGATTGAAGGCACGGCCGCTGATCATAGCGGGTTTCGTGGTGCTTGTGGCCGGGCTGGTCCTGTCCGAGATCACCGCTCTGCTGCGCACGCCCTTGCTGTACGACGCCAATCCCGACCTCGGGCGGGAGGATCCGGAGGCCGTTGCCGGGATGGCCGGGGGGTACCTGTTGTTGGCGCTTGGGCTGGTGCTGACCAGCCTGGCCGCGATCGTCACCGTGCTGCGCGCACGTGACAGCGTGACTGGGGCGATGACGGCGATGGGGTTTGGCGTGCTGGCCTGGGCGGGGTTCCTGATCGTCTCGGCGATCGCGGCGGTGAATGCGTTCCTGCCCAACCTCCTTTGGGCATTCGGGCGCGGGGCGTTCCCGGCCGACGCGGCGACGGAATGGCATATCCTTTTCCACAACCTGCACTATCTGCCGCTGATGGCGACGGTGCTGACCTGGTACGCGCTGACGCTGGAGACGACCGGGACAACCTCGGCGTTCGGATCGAGCTTTTCCAAGGTGGTGTTTGCGTCCTACCTCGTGTTCGTGCCGCCAACGTCGCTCTACCACATGTTCCTTGAGCCGAACCTGGCGGAGAGCGTGCGGGTGACCGGCTCGCTGCTGTCGCTGTTCGTGTCGGTGCCGACGCTGACCGCGTTCCTGGTGATCGTCTCCTCGCTGGAGCTGGCGACGCGGGCAAAGGGGGCGCCGGCCGGGCTGTTCGGGTGGATCGGGCGGTTGCCCTGGGGCAATCCGGCGTTCTCCGCGATGGGCGTGGCAATCGTCTCGACGCTGCTTGGCCTGGTGTTCGCCTTCGTGCTGATCCAGGAGAAGTTGGCGCCGCTGATCAGCGATACGGTGTTCGTGCCCGGCTATTTCCACTTCTTCGCGGTGGGGGCGGTGACCGAGACGTTCCTGGCCGGGTTCCTGGTGATCATTCCGGCGCTGACGGGGCGCGCGGTGTGGCAGCCGCGGCTGATGGCGGCGATGCCGTGGCTGGTGCTTGCCGGGCTGGTGATTTTCGGGGCATGCGGCATGCTGGCGGGGCTTCAGGGCGTGCCACGGCGGACGTTCAACATCGCCTATGACGGTGCGGCCCCGGCCGGCTGGCTTCCGCTGATGGTCGGGTTTGCCGTCGGCGCGATGGTGTTCGCCAGCGGGCTGGCCATCGAGGTGTTCGGTGTCCTGCGCATGCTGGTCGGCGGCAAGCGGGGCGTGCCGATGGCGGCGATGGCGCCGCGCCCAGCCGGTCTGCCGGGGGGTGCGGCATGGACCGGGCCGGTCGCGGTGGTTCTGCTCGTCGTGCTGATGACCGGCGCCACGATCGGCACGTTCGAAGTGATGCGTTCGCTGCCGATCGTCGTGGTCGGCGGCCATGCGGGACACTAGCGCCGCGGTATCGCGGAGCGAACTCGAAAGGAGATCGTCGTGAAGTTGCCATCCATCCCGCTCGAGGCGGGGCTTGTGCTCGGCGTGGCCCTGGTGTGGGCCATCCTGGCCGCCGTTTATCGTTTCTCCCCGGCGCTTGGGATGCCCGGATATGTCCGGGTCTGGGGGGCGGGGGCCGTCATGTTTCTGGCGCTCGCGATGCCGCTGCTGCGCTGGCGTCAGGTCGGGCATTGAGACGGCCACGCGAAGTAGGCGAGGCGGTCGGCGAGCCACAGCCAGCCTCCGCCGGCTTCCCCGCCCGAAGCACGAGGAACGCGGCGCCGATGCTGGTGATCCGGCCGAGCCAGGGATCGAGCGGCGCCATCGCCCAGGCCAGCGCGGCCACGGGTGGGTAAAACACCGCGCCACGCAGCGCCCGCACCTCAAGTCCGGCGTCAGCGGCCAACCGTCGCAGCTCGCCCGCCGTGCGGAAATGGGCTGCACGCCAGAGCCGATTTCCGAGCCAGCCGCGGATGCGCCGACGAAGCGCCCACAGGCTCCAGCGCCCGAGTTCACCGATCACCACCGCCCCGCCTGGCCGCAGCACGCGCGCGATCTCGCGAAAGGCAGCCTCGGCGTCCGGCACGAAGCACAACACGGTCACAGCGACCACGAGGTCGAACCGGCCGGCCATGAAGGGCAGCGCGTCCGCGCGGCCGGCCGCGAACTGCACGCTCACTCCAGCCGCGGCGGCGCGTGCGGCAGCCGCTCGCAGCATAGCCGGATCGGCATCGAGGCCGACCATGTGCGCGCCCGCCGCCGCCAGACGCGCGGCCAGCTTGCCGTCTCCGCAACCGAGATCGAGCACCGCGCGACCGGCAACGTCGCCGAGCATGTCGCACAGCAGCGCGTCTTCCAGTCGGTCGGTGATCCGTCCCAGCGTCGAAGCACGCCAGTCGGCATAGGCACGGGCCATGCCGGCGACGCCGCTCATCGCCGCGGCATCGCCACCGCCACCACGAGGCCTGAGACGAAGGTCAGCCCACCGATCGCGGCGATCGCGGCGGCAAGGCCGAAGGTGTCGCCGATCACCCCGGCCAGCAGCGCGCCGACGGCGTAGCCCATGTCGCGCCAGAAGCGGTACACGCTCAGCGAACGTGCCCGCGATCTCGGATGGGCAACGTCGGAAATCGCGGCGATCAGGGTCGGGTACACCATTGCGGTGCCCAGCCCCAGCAGCAGGCTGGCCAGCAGCCACCAACCGAACCCGTCCAGCGCCGCGATCATGAACAGGCCGAGTGCCTGCACCCACATTCCCCAGGCGATCAGGCCCTTCCGGCCGAGCCGGTCGGACAGCGGGCCGGTCACGATCTGCAGCACGCCCCAGACCACGGGATAGACGCCCTTGAGCGTGCCGATCCCCTCGACGCCCAGCCCGCGCCCGGCAAAGAACAGTGGAAAGATCGCCCAGCTCATGCCGTCGTTCAGGTTATTCACCAACCCCGCCTGGCAGATGGCGAACATCTCCCGATCGCGGAACGAGGTGCGCAGAAACACGTCAATGAACCGGGCGGGCTCCGCCTTGGCGTGGCCCGCCGCCTCCAGGCGCACATGCGCGGACGTGTCGCGCGCCAGCAGCACCGACAGCGCAAGCCCGAGGACGGCGTAGGCGATGCCGGGATAGAACGGCGCAGGACGTAGTGTCCCGGTCGCGCTCGCGATCCAGCCGGTGGCGAAGGCGGTCAGACCGACAGCGGCATAGCCGGCGAACTCGTTGAGGCCCACGGCCAGCCCCCGTGACTTCGGGCCGACAAGGTCGATCTTCATGTTCACCGTCATCGACCAGGCGAGGCCCTGGCTGATGCCGAGCAGCAGGTTGGCGGCGACGATCCAGTTCCAGCTCGGCGCCCAGATGATCATGAACGGCACCGGCAACCCGATTGCCCAGCCCAGCACCAACACCTGCTTGCGGCCCCAGCTGTCGGCCAACTGGCCGGAGACGAGGTTGGTGAATGCCTTGGCGATACCGAAGCTGGCGACGAAGGATGCCACGATCGTCGCCGAGGCGATGTGGAACGTCTCGGCCCCGATCAGCGGGACGACAGTGCGCTCCAGCCCGACCATGCCGCCGACCAGGGCGTTGATCAGCGCAAGCAGCGAGAACTGCCGCCAGTTCTCGCGCAGGCCGAGTTGGACGGTGGGCGCCGCCTCGCTCACGCCGTGCGGCCGGCGTTGGCAGCGCGCAGTGCGGCGGCCTGCGGCGGTGGCGGCGGGATGTCGGCCAGCATGGCCTGCACGAACGCGCCTTCGTCGTCGATGCCGAAGGCACGGTTGTGGCGCTTCTCGAAGCCGATCGTCGAGGTCGGCTTGCCGGAAAGTCCCCGCCCGCAGACCGAGCCGGAGAAGGCGCCGGGCAACACCTCCAGATAATCCGGCAGGGCGCGCAGCCGCCGGACGCTGCCGAACAGCGCGCGCGCCCCGTCCTCGGCGCTGGTGGCCAGTTCCGTGCGGCCGAGGTCGCCGACCATCAGCGTGTGGCCGGTGATGACGAACCAGGGTTCCTCGGCGCGGGTGCGGTCGCGGACCAGCAGGCAGATATGCTCCGGCGTGTGGCCGGGCGTGTGGACCACTTCGATCTCGACATTACCGAGCGGCAGCACCTCGCCGTCGCGCGCCTCCTTGTGCGGATAGGTCACGTCCGCGCCGGGGCCGAGCACGTAGGGCGCGCCGGCGGCCTCGGCCAGCGCGCGGCCGGCGGAGAGGTGGTCGGCGTGCACATGGGTGTCGATCACGTAGCGGATTTGCAGGCCAAGGGCTTCGGCGGCACGCAGATAGACGCCCGGCTCGCCGACCGGGTCCACCACGGCGCCGGACGCCTTGCCACCGCAGCCGAACAGGTAGGAGGCGGCGACGGGATCGGTGTGCAGGAACTGGCGCAGGATCATGGAACCCTCCTGTTTGGCCGACCGACCGGCCGGATGCGGCGTGGCAGTGCTTGACAGATGCGGGCCTTCACCCGTACGTTCCAGAGAATGTTGGAATGATGGGATGGCAGTGTCAAGCGCCAGTCCGAAGCGCGCGGTGTTCGTGCAATTCGCCGTCGTCGCGCAGGCCCTCGCGAACGGGCATCGCGTGGAACTGATCGAGCATGTGGCGCAGGGCGAGCGCAGCGTCGATGAGTTGGCCCGCCTCGCGGGCCTGACCGTCACGAACGCGTCGCAGCACCTGCAGCTGTTGCGCCGGGCGGGATTGGTGGTGGCCCGCCGCGCGGGCAAGCAGGTGCTGTATCGACTGGCAGACCGCGATGTGGTGGACCTGCTGATGGCGGTGCGCCGCACCGCCGAGCGCGGCGTCGCGGAGATCGACAAGATCGTGCAGAGCTATTTCCACGCCCGGGATTCGCTGGAGCCTGTGTCGCACGAAGAGCTTGCCGACCGGCTCCGCGACGGCGTGGTGACGCTGATCGACGTAAGGCCGGGCGAGGAATTCGCCGCCGGACACATTCCCGGCGCCGTGAACATCCCGCTCGATGAACTACCGCGACGGCTTGGCGAACTGCCGGCCGACCGCGCCATTGTCGCCTATTGTCGTGGCCCCTACTGCGTCTTTGCCTTCGAGGCGGTCGCGACGCTGCGGGCCAAGGGCTACGAAGCCCGCCGACTGGCGGACGGTTACCCGCAATGGTGGGCAGCAGGACGTCCGGTTGTGGAGGTCGCTGCGTGACGTGACGGCACTGGTTCGACATGAACGAGGGAAGGAACGAAATCGTGACAGAACCTCAAAATACCCTGACGAACGGTGTCGATGTCGGCAAGCTGCTGGCGACAATCGACGCGATCAAGGCGAAGCCGGATCTGGCGAATTTTCAATTCCGCGCCGAGACCGAATGGCACAGCGGCGGACATAGCCGAACCCGCATCCAGAGCTTCCATGGAGCGGGGGCGGAGGATGCGAGCCGCAGCAAGCCGTTCGTCGTGGAAGCCGACGAGCCGCCGGTGTTGCTCGGCGGCAATGAGGGTCCTAACGCGGTGGAAATGGTCCTGGCCGGCCTCGCCTCGTGCCTTGCGGTCGGGTTTGCCTACAACGCCGCTGCGCGGGGGATTCGCATTGACGCGCTGACCCTCGGCCTCGCCGGCAACATCGACCTGCACGGTTTCCTCGGCCTGTCGGACAAGGTGCGCTCCGGCTACCGGGACATTCAGGTCACGTGCCGCGTCAAGAGTGACGCCTCACGCGCGCAACTCATGGAACTGTGCGAGTACGTCCAGAGAACCTCACCCGTGCTCGACATCATCCGCAATCCCGTTAACGTTTCCGTTGTGCTGGAAGCATGAACCGGAGGAGGGCGACCGTTGTCTGTGTCACACGGCCTGTGGGCCGTGCCGATTCAGGTACGCCGCTGCATCAAGCGAGCATGCGATGATGAGAGCCTCCTTGTCCTTCGCTTGCGCTGGGGGTGCAGCGGTCACACTGCCTGTCTTGACCTGGGCGGAAACACCAGTCGAACCCTACGCGTACGGCCCGCATATGATGTGGGGCTGGGGATGGTACGGCATGATGTTCGGACCCTTGTTCATGATCCTGCTGCTCGTCGCAGTGATCGTGGTTGCTGTCCTGGCCGTCCGGTGGCTCGGCGGCCCTTGGCAGGCCGCTGCGCCGCCAAGCCATCCACTCCCCAGCCGGACGGCGCTCGACATCCTCAATGAGCGCTTCGCGCGCGGCGAGATCGACCAAGCCGAATACGAGGCAAAGCGGCGCTTGATTTCTCAAAGCTGACCGGAGACCTCATCAGTCCTCCAGCCAAGGCACAGTGCTTCAGGGGATGTCAGGATGCAGAACGCGATCACGCAGTCGGAGCGAACCGCTGTGGCTAGGCAAAATAACTGGCTGGCGCCGGCCGGCACGGCGATGGCCATGCTTGCATGTTATGGGGTGACTGCAGCGATCGGTGTTCTGTCGCTGATCGGAATCAGCATGGCGCTGCCGTTTCGTGCGCCGGTCATCGTTTTGTTTTCCGCAATAGCGGCTGCCAGCCTGGCTAGTTCCTACAGGCGGCACCAAAGTGGTTTGGTTGTGGTCCTCGGTCTGGTCGGCTTCGTCTTGGTTGCCGGAAGCAAATTCCTCCCGCCGGACCTGAAGGCCGACGCGATCGGCATCGAGGCAGCAGGCTTCCTGTGCATGGTTGGCGGAAACATCCTGGCATTCCGGGCACGGCGGCAGGCAGGCCTATCCTGTACCGTTCGGCGTGCCGTTTGAACGCAAACGAAATTCCGTAGCTGGTTTGTTGGCAATCCGGCCGAGCAGTGCCAGCACTGCGCGTCGGCGGCCTGCTTCCCAGCGGAGGCCGCCAGCGCGCCCTCAGATTCCGCACCCGAGGAACCATGCACGACAGACCTGCCGCTCCCGGCATTCGGGCTACCAAGCAGTACGGCGCACCCTCGGTGTTCCGGCCGGAGAACCTGCTGCGTGAGGCGCGCCGGCAGCGGGGATTGCCCGACGAAGCTGTGCCCGCGGTCTGCGTGCTCGATCCCGACGGCGATCTGGTGCGGACCCTGCGCGCCGCGGGTAGGACGCACCCCGCTGCGGGATGGGCCTGCTATCACACCGAACTGTATGTCACCGGCCATCAGGGACTGACGATCGGCATTGTCGCTCTGGCGGTGGGCGCACCGTTTGCGGTGCTGGTCGCCGAACAACTCTTTGCCTCTGGCTGCCGCTTGCTTCTTAGCATCACCTCGGCCGGGCAGATCGTGCCGCGCGGGCCAACGCCCTATTTCGTGCTGATCGACCGTGCGCTGCGCGACGAGGGTACCAGCCATCACTACCTACCGCCGTCGCTGTTCGCCGAAGCCGACCCCGCGCTCGCCGATCGCGCCTTCCGGGCGATGGCCGATCTGACCGTGCCGGTGCATCGGGGCACAAGCTGGACCACTGATGCGCCCTACCGCGAGACAGAGGAGGCGATCGCCGCCGCCGTCGGACATGGCACGCTCGCCGTCGAGATGGAGGCTGCTGCGCTCTACGCCTTCGCCCGCGCGCGCGGCAGGCCGGTACTGTGCTTCGCGCACGTGACCAACCAGATGGCGCAGATCGAAGGCGACTTCGAGAAAGGCGAGGCGGATGGCGCGCGCGACGCGCTGGCTGTCATCGCGGCGGCCGTGCGCGGCTGCGGGTTCGCCGCATGATCAGGCTGCGTGCTCGTGCCGGTGATGCAGGTCGGGATAGTGCGGATGCCGGTGCGCCAGCCGCGTGTGGCGATGGGCGTGCACATGCGGTTCGCCCGGCGGATCGCCCGGCGCGTGCGCATGCCGGTGGTGCTCGTCATGCACATGCGCATGCTCGTGCACCATCTCCTCATGGACGTGCTCATGTTCGTGACGTTCGACCAGATGCAGCGCGATGCCGATCGCCATCAGCACCGCCGCACCCAGCAGGCGGACAGTGATCGGATCAGCGAAGACGACGACCGCGATGGCGCCACCGATAAAGGGCGCGGTCGAGAAATACGCCCCCGTGCGCGCCGTCCCAAGATGGCGCAGCGCCAGCACGAACAAGGTCAAGCTCACGCCGTAACCAAGGAAGCCGATCAGTCCCGCGCCCAGCAGCGTGGCGAGATCGGGCCATGCGGCCCCGCGCGCCAGCGCAAGTCCGAGATTGACTGCGCCGGCCGCCAGCCCCTTCAGCATCGCGATCTGCACCGGATCGGCGCCGCTGAGGTTGCGCGTCAGGTTGTTGTCGATGCCCCAGGCAAGGCAGGCACCGGCGATCAGCGGCGCGCCCCAGCCCAGGCCTGCCGGCCCACCCTGCCAGGACAGCAGCACCGCCCCCCCGAGGATGGCGAGCGCGCCGAGCAGGATGCGGCGGTCCACGTTCTCGCGGAACACCACCCAGGCGATCGCCATCGTGGCCAGGCCCTCAAGATTGAGCAGCAGCGCGGCACTCGCGGCCGAGGTGTGCGCGAGGCCGAACATTAGCAGCACCGGCCCGGTAACCCCGCCTGCCAGCACCACCAGCAGCAGCCAGGGCAGGTCGGCGCGTCGCAGCGGCGCCTCCGCCGCGCCGATGCCGAGCGGCCGGCGGGCAAGTTGCACAAGAGCAAGCCCGACGCCGGAGCCGAGATAGAGCAGGCCGGCAAGCAGCCACGGGTCCACCGCGCCAAGCAGCAACTTGGCAAACGGCGTACTGGCGCCGAACAGTGCCGCCGAGGCCAATGCCATCGGCGCGCCGGGCCAGGTCAGTGCGGTACGGTCCATCACCACGCGTGCTTACAAGATGCGCGGCATTCTGTCAGGCATCGTCGGTCCGGGATGGCGGCTGAATCATCGCCCAGCATGTCACACCGAGCCTGTGTGGTCCGCGAAAGGTGAACGGCCGGGATCGCGACGGTCGAACCGGGAGGCTTGAACCCGAGGCCACCGCGGCTCACAAAGCGCATTGCGTGGGACGATCCCGATGCTCCTCGGTTTCCCGGGAGTTCTTCGATGGAAGATGTTCCGATCCGCGCTTCGCAACCGCCGCGACGTTCCGGCGAACATGGCTCCGGCAAAGCGGTCCGGTCACGTCTGTACGTCGCAGTCATTCTTGCCAATGCTGTGCTGCTTGCGGGCGGCGCGCAAACTCTGACCGAACGTCCCGGATGGTCGAAGGCGCAATATGGCGGGCCGGCTGCCGGCGACCCGACACAGGGCCAGCGCATCGCGGAAGCCAGATGCGCCGCGTGCCACGGTGCAGACGGGAACAGCACGGACCCGCGCTATCCGAAACTGGCCGGACAGAACCCCGCCTATCTCTATTCGCAGCTCCGGGCCTTCAGGAACGGGGCTCGCCGGTCCGACATCATGCGCGGAGTCGCCGCAACATTGTCGCGCAGCGACATGGAGGATGCCGCGAGTTTCTTCAGCCGCCAGACGATCCAGCCGGACATGATCACGAATCAGGATCTGGCGGCGTTCGGCGAGCGCATTTTCTACGCCGGCATGCCCCCGTGCGCCATGTGCCACGGCACGTCCGATGAGGGCGGCATGCCCATGATGGGCATGATGGGACGAGGCATGATGGGGATGATGGGGTCCGGCATGATGGCCAATGCCCCGAACCTGAACGGCCAGCACGCAGCATATATCACTGACCAGTTGCACCGCTTCGCCACCGGCCGGCGCCAGGCCATGATGATGGGCCGCATCGCGGCGTCACTGGGCGAGACGGAAAGGCGGGCCGTCGCGGAATACCTGTCCGGCCTCCGGTGACGCCTTGCCGCACCCGCAGTCGAATACATCGCCCAACGTCTCAGTCGGGTCCCGCCGCCGCGTGCGCCGGGCGGCTGAGCCGATCCATCCAGGCGAGCAGCAGGCCGGAGACGACGAAGCCGAGATGGATGGCGAGCTGCCACGCCACATCCTCCTTCGGGACCTGCCGCAGATCCACGAAGGTTCGCAGAAGGTGGATGGCCGAGATGGCGACGATCGAACTGAGCAGCTTCAGCTTGAGGCCGCCGAAATCCACGACGCCCATCCAGCCGGGCCGGTCGACGTGGTTCCTGACGTGCAGCTTCGAGACGAAGTTCTCGTAGCCGACGAAGGTGACCATCAGCAGCAGGTTGCCCAGCAACGCGAGGTCCACCAGACTCAGGACGAACATCGCGATCTCACCGTCCTCCATGGCGAGCAGGCCGGGTAGTGTCTCGGCCAGCTCCTGCACGAACTTGATGGTGATCATGCCGAGCGCGACCAGGAGGCCGACATAGACCGGGGCGAGCAGCCACCGGCCGGCGAACAGCAGCACCTCCAGAAATTGCTCCAGGCGCATGATCCCGCCGCGCGCGGACGTTGAGGAGGGCTGGGGCGGCCCTGCGTCAGGTGACGTGTTCACCTCCGGACTACCCGAACAGCCGGCCCAGGAACGAGTTGTGCCCCCCGCGCCCCCAGCCATGACCGCCATGTCCGCCACCGTGGCCACCCTGGTAGGGTGGCTCGTAGCCTGATCCCCATGTGGGCGGCGGTGCATTTGGGGCTGCCCACGGACTCTGCGCCGCCGGGGGCGATGGTGCATCCTGTGGCACTGCGGGCGAAGCAGTCGAGTACTGCGCATTGCGCTCGATAATCTTGTCCAGCTCGCCGCGGTCCAGCCACACGCCTCGGCATTTCGGGCAGTAGTCGATCTCGATGCCCTGACGATCGCTCATCACCAGGTCCACGCGGCAGCGCGGGCAGGGCATGCCGGCCCGGGCGTCGGCGGTAGGGGGCGATGCGGTGTTGCTCATGTGCTTGATCCCGTTCAGGACTGTGCAGGCAGTGCGACAGCGGCGTTAAGGCGGGTGTCTGACCGCCGCATGGCGCCAGGGACAGCGTGCCAGCGCAGCAGGCGGAGCGCGTTGATCGTCACCAGCACCGTGGCGCCGGTGTCGGCGAGGATCGCCATCCACAGGCCGGTGACGCCGGCCATGGTCGTCGCGAGGAACACGAGCTTCAGCCCCACCGCGATCGCCACGTTCTGCTTCACGTTGGCGAGCGTCGCCCGCGAGAGCGCGACCAGTTCCGCGACCCCCGAGACCCGCTCGTGCAGCAGCGCGGCGTCCGCCGTCTCCAGCGCGACCGCGGTGCCGCCGCCCATGGCGACGCCCACGGAGGCCGCGGCCAGTGCCGGGGCGTCGTTGATGCCGTCGCCGACCATGACGACCGGGCCACGCGCCTTCAGCGATTCGATCTCGCGCAGCTTCTGCTCGGGCAGCAGGTGCGCGCGCACATCCATGCCGAGGCTGGCCGCGATCGCGCGCCCGGTGCGTTCGTTGTCGCCCGTCAGCATGACGCTCGACAGCCCCATGTCGGTCAGCGCCGTGATCCCCGCGACCGCGTCCTCGCGCGGCTCGTCCCGCAATGCCAGCGCGCCGAGAGGCTGGCCGTCGGCCAGCACCACCACCACCGTCTTGCCGTCCGCCTCAAGTGCGCTGATCGCGTCCGCGATCGGCAGGAGAACCCCTTGCTCGCGGACATAGCTCGGGCTGCCGACCACGACCCGCCGCCCTTCGACAATTGCGGTCGCGGCCTTGCCGGGAACGGCCGCCGCGTCGCTCGCCGCGGGCGCCTGGATGCCGCGCGCCACGGCGGCGTTCAGCACCGCCCGGGCGAGCGGGTGGGCCGAGCCGGCCTCCACGCCGGCGGCGGCGCGCAGCAGGGCTGCCTCCTCGGTGCCGGGGATCGGCAGGATGTCGGTCACGTGCGGCCGGCCGGCGGTCAGCGTGCCGGTCTTGTCGAAGGCGACCGTCACCGCCTTGCCGATCGTCTCCAGCGCCGCCCCGCCCTTGATCAGCAGCCCGCGCCGCGCGCCGGAGGACAGGCCGGAGGCCATCGCGGCCGGCACCGAGATCACCAGCGCACACGGGCAGGCGATCAGCAGCACGGCCAGACCGCGATAGATCCACGTCCACCATTCGCCGCCGAAGGCCAGCGGCGGGACCAGCATCACCAGCGCCGCCACCGCCATCGCGCCGGGCGTCCAGTAGACCGAGAACTTTTCGATGAAGCGCTGCGTCGGCGCGCGGGAGGCGGTCGCCTCCTCGACCATGCGGACGATGCGGCTGATGGTGTTGTCCGCCGCCGCCGCCGTCACCCGCACGCGCAGCAGGGCCGCGGTGTTCACGGACGCCGCGACCACAGCATCTCTCGGTCCACGCGCGACCGGCACGCTTTCTCCGGTGACCGGGCTTTCATCGACCGCGGATTGCCCTTCCAGCACCTCGCCATCACAGGGAATGCGGTCGCCGGGGCGGACCTGGACCACATCGCCGGGGCGGAGCGCATCGGCGGCGATCTCGGCAACGCTGCCGTCGCGCTCGATGCGGGCGGTGCGGGGGATCAGGCTGCCCAGCGCCTTGATGCCGGCACGCGCGCGGCCGGCGGCCACGTTCTCCAGCAACTCGCCGATGGCGAACAGCAACACGACGATGGCGGCTTCGTCCGCCGCCCCGATAACCACGGCGCCAAGGGCGGCGACGGACATCAGCGTCTCGATCGAAAACGGGATGCCGGCGCGGGCCAGCGCGAGCGCGCGCCGGCCGAACGGAAGCACCGCCAGGAGCGTGGCGACGACAAAAATCTCATACGCCTCGGCCGCGAACACAAGCGACCCGACCCAGGCGGTGGCGACGAGGCCCGCCAGCAGCCAGACCAGCTTCGCCTTGCCCGTGCGCCACCAAGCCGCGTCTGCGTCAGCCTCCGCGTGCCCATGGGCGTGGAGATCGCCGCCGGCTTGCGCGTGATCGTGATCGTGGCCGTGATCATGTGCATGGCCGTGGTGATGCGCCCGGGCGACCGCCGGAGCCGGCTGTGTCCCCGGCCCCACCGAGTACCCCAGCGCCTCGACCGTGCGAGGAATCGCCGCCTGATCTGCGCCGGGGTTAAGGCGGGCGGTGAGGGTTTCGGTCATCAGGTTGACCGAGACCTCCTCCACGCCGGCAATCCGCGAAACCGCCTTCTCGATCCTGGCGACGCAGGACGCGCAATCCATGCCCGCGATCCGCCATGACCGCCGTTCCCCGGCAGCTTCCCGCTCCACCAATTCCGACATGCCCGCTCCCATCCACTTGCTGCCGGCAAGATGGCACCTATAGTCACTATAGGTTCAAGCACCTCCCGCCACTTTCTTGTCGGTCGGGAGCAGCGACCCAAGCGTGAGGAAATCGGCGATGAGCGGTGCGGCCTATGCGATCGGTGATCTGGCCCGGCAGACCGGCACGAAGGTCGAGACGATCCGCTGGTACGAGCGCGACGGGATCATGCCCGCTCCTGTGCGGACGGCGGGCGGGCATCGCGTCTATACGCAGGCCCATCTCGACCGCCTTGCCTTCATCCGGCACGCCCGCGAGCTGGGCTTTCCGCTGGAGGATGTGCGGGAACTGCTGCGGCTCGCGGATAAGCCGGAGCGGCCTTGCGCCGAGGCGGACGCGATTGCACGTGTCCACCTGGAAGCGGTGCGCAGCCGCATCGCGCGTCTTCAGGCGCTGGAGGCGGAGCTTGTGCGCATGGTCGCCGCGTGCGGCCATGGGCGCGTGGCGGAATGCCGCGTGATCGAGGTGCTGGCCGACCAGTCGCACGCACACTGCCTGCATGATGGACATGGCGGGACAGGGCTGTAGCCCTCGCGCTCAGCGCGCCGCCTTCAGCTCTGCGCGCAGCTCGGCACCCAGCCCGTCGGCATCGACGTCCGATGGCAGCAGCGAGACGAACCTGCCGGCAGGGTCCATCAGGTAGAGAAACGTCGAGTGGCTGACGAGATCGGCTCCCGACTCTTCATGCCTTCCCGGTGCGTAGAACACACGGTACGCCTTCGCCGCCGCGGCGATCTCAACGTCGCTGCCGGTCAGGCCGATGATGCGCGGATCGAAATTCGCGAGGTAGGTCCTGAGCCGCTCCGGCGTGTCGCGCGCCGGATCGACGGTGATGAAGATCGGCGCAACCTTGTCGGCGAGCGGACCGAGTTTGTTCAGCGCGCCGGCCATCTTCTGCAGCGTCAGCGGGCATTCGTCCGGGCAGTTGCTGTAGCCGAAGAACACCAGCATCCAGCGCCCGCGATAGTCGGCATCCGTCACGGCGCGGTCCTTGTCGTCGGTCAGGTGGAACGGGCCACCGATCGAGATGCCGCGCGGCACGGCGACCGTCCCTCCGGCTTGCTCGCCGCGCGGGCGCAGTTGCACGACGGCGACAGCAACCGCCAGCAGCCCGGTCAGGCCGAGCGCCGTCCAGCGGATGACGCGAAGGGTGCGGATCATGGTGTTTCCGGAATGAGGATCGTCGGCGCGGGTCACTGCGATGCTTCCTTCGCCGTGGTAGTGCCAGCGCGGCGGAATGCGTCCATCACCACGTCCGGCGTCAGCAGTTCAGGCAGTGCGATACCGTCGGGCGCGCCCGGTCCATAAACGACATCGAGCGGCACGCCGTAACGGCCGAAGCGTTGCAGATAGGCGGCGATGACCGGATCGGGCCGCGTCCAGTCGGCGCGCATCGCGACGGTACCGGGTGCGCGCAGCCGGTCCGCGACCGGCGCGCGATCGAGCACCGTCAGTTCGTTGACCTTGCAGGTCAGGCACCAGGCCGCCGTCACGTCCACGAAGACGATGTTTCCCCGCGCGACAAGCCGCGGCAGCGCCGCTTCCTCGAACGGTTGCCACACGGCGCCGTCCTGTGCCGGTGGCGCGATCGGCACGGCACCGCCGCGCAGGGATGGGACCAGCACCGCGATGACGGCCGCGCCGACGGCAGCAAGTGTGGCAACCCGCCGGCGCGCCGGGCGCGTATGGCGCCAGGCGAGCATCGCCAGCAGCACGGCAAGCAGCGCGCCCGCCAGCAGGGCCACGTCCGCCCCGGCTTCCCGCGCCAGCACGAACAGCAGCCATCCGGCGGTTCCCAGGAGCGCGATACCGAGCACGCGCCGCAGCCACGCCATCCACGGCCCCGGCCGCGGCAGCCAGGCGACCAACCCCGGCACCGTCGCAACCGCGAGGAACGGTGCGGCCATGCCGAGGCCGAGGGCGCCGAAGATCAGGGCGATGTCGCCCGGCCCGCGCGCAAGGGCGAAGCCGAGTGCCGTGCCAACGAACGGCGCCGAGCACGAGGCAGCCAGCACGGTCGCGAAGGCGCCAAGCAGGAACGCCTCGGCGAACCAGCCGCCGCCGCGCACCGCGCCGAGCGCACCGGCCAGCCCGCTTGGCAGCGCAACCGGCAGCCAGTTCCAGAGATTCGCGGCAAACAGGGTCGTCGCCAGCGCCATGGCGGCGAGAAACCAGGGATACTGGAACTGAATGCCCCAGCCGATCGCCGCCCCCGCCGCCTTGAGCGCGATCAGCATCAGCGCGATCACTGAAAAGCTCGCCAGCACGCCGGCGGCACTGGCGAGCAGCCCGAGCCGTGCCGTGCGGCGCGCGGCGCCACCGTAGCTCGCCAGCGCCAGCAGCTTCAGCGACAGCACCGGCAGCACGCATGGCATCAGGTTCAGGATCAGCCCGCCGAGCAGGGCGATGCCGATCATGGGGACGCGCACCGTCCCGCCCGGCAACGGCGGCAGCGTGCCGGCCACAGGAACCGCCTCCGCTTCCGCCGACCGCGCGCCATCCACCACGGTCAGGTGCAGCGGCTTGCCGGCGAGTGCAGCGGCCGTCGTGCCGCGGATGGGAACGCGCAGCGTCGCCGCCCGCCCGCCCTCGGCCAGCACGGTCTCGGGACGGCCGGGCGAGAGATCGGGCGCGCCTTCCACGAACAGATCGGGCGAGCGCATCGGCGCGCCCGTGCTCCCCAGCCGCACCGACAGCACCGCGCCGTCCTTGGCCGGTGCCAGGACGGCGCCGCGCAGCGCGAGCTCCGCCGCCGCGAAGTCGCCCGGCACGCGCGCCCACGCCGCCGCGATCAGCGTCGCCTCCGGCCCCGGCTGCGCAAGGCCCGGCGGCAGGTTCAGGTCCAGGCTGGCGTGATACGGGATGCACACCTCCTTGCAGGAGGCGTAGTCCACCTCGGCATGGAGGTGCAGCGGTGCGCCAGGATGGGCGAGCGTGACCGCGATCGGCAGCACCACGCCGTCCACATAGCCGACCGTCTCCAGCCCGCCGAGCGGTGGCAGGCGCTGCGGTGCCGGCCAGGCGATCGTGGCGCCGGCCAGGTTCTCCGACCCTTTCCAGTCGATGGTCGGGGCAACCCCGGCATCGCCGGGCGTGCGCCAGTACGTGTGCCAGCCGGGCGAGAGCCGGAGTTGCAGCCCCACATCGATCCGCGTGCCCGTCCCGGTCGCTTCAACGGCCGAGATGAGGCGGGCGGCTCCATGCGCCTGACGATCCCAGCCACTCGCCGCGGCCCGCGCTGAACCGCCCGGCAGCGCCAGCGCGAGCAGCGGCAGCAGACAAACGGCAATGGCGCGGATTACTGGCACGCGCGCCTCAGTCCGAAGTTGACTTCTCGTGCTGGTGCGTTTGCCACTGGCTGTTCGGCCGCCCGTCGCCACCCATCATGCCGGACATCATCCCGCCCCCCATCATGCCTCCGCTCATCATTCCGCCGCTCGCCATGCCATAGCCCATCATGCGCCCGTTCATCATGCCGTGACCCATGCTCATGCCCATGCCCTGATCCGGCATGCGCTCCATGCCAGTCCCCTGCGCCAGTGCAGGCACGACGAAGCCGCCGAACACAGCGACGATCGCGATGAGTACGAGTGTCTCGTGGAGTTTCATGTCGCTTTCTCCTTGATCGCTACACGACGTCGAACACGCGCGGCGGCGTGCCGTCGCGGCTGATCGCATAGATGGTGAACTTCTCCGTCTTCTCTCCGACCATGCCGGGCGAGCCGGCCGGCATGCCGGGCAGCGTGATGCCGGCGAGTGCGGGCTTCGTGTCGAGCAGTTTGCGGATCGTCTCCACCGGCACGTGGCCATCCACGACGTAGTCTCCGATGAAACTCGTGTGGCAGCCTTCAAGATCGGACGGAATGCCTGCCCTGCGGCTGATCTCGGCCAGATCGTTGGTCGGCCGCACATCGACCGTGAAGCCGTTCTGGTCGAGATACTGTGCATATCCCTCGCAGCAGGTGCAGGAGGGATTCTTGTAGAGCGTCACCGGGATCGCCTCGGCGGCGCGCGCCGCGCGCGGCCGGAGCAGCACGCCGCCGGGCAGCGCGGCCGCCATCAGCATTGCGAAGTCCCTACGGGTCATGGCGATGTTCTCCCATCAGCCCACACGAAGTGTTGTCATCAGCCCGCCGATCTGGTGCTCCATGACGTGGCAATGCAGCATCCAGTCGCCGGGGTTATCGGCGACGAAGGCGACGCGCACCCGCTCGCGTGGGCGCACCAGCACGGTGTCGCCCCATTCGTCATGCGGCACGTCCTCACCGTCGCGGTCGAGCACCTGGAAACTGTGGCCGTGCAGGTGCATCGGGTGCCACCATGCCGTCTCGTTACGAAAATCGAGGATGCAGCTACGGCCACGTTCGATCGCGAACAGCGGCGGCATGTCGGCGCTGCCGTCGCCGGTCATGGAACGGCCGTTGATGGCCCAGGCGGCACCGCCCATACCCATCATCCCGCCGCCGTTCCCCATGCTCATCATCATGCCGCCGCCCATCATCCCGCCCTGCAGGCGCACCTCGTGAACGATGGCGGAGGCAAGGTCCGGGCGCGGCACCGGATTGGGCGGGAGGCGCAGGGGCGCGTCCAACGGATGGGCCCGCAGCGGCGGCCGCGCGTCATAGGCGATGCGGACCAGCGTGTAGGCCAGCCGGTCGTAGAACGCGTCCACCACGCGATAGCGGCGGCCCGGCTCGCCCTGCATGTCCAGCATCACGTCGGCGCGCATCGCGGGACCGAGCAGGATGCGGCCATCCGCCGGCGTGTGTGGCGCGCAGGGCTGGCCGTCCAGCGCCACGATGACCGGCACGTGCCCCTCGAACTGCAGCGCCATGATGCGGGCGATGGCCGCGTTCAGCAGCCGCAACCGGATGCGTTCACCGGCGCGGACGTGCAGGGTTTCCGGCAGGCGGCCGTTGATCGTGACCGTGTTGCCGACCCGCCCGTCCATCGCGATTTCCATGTGGTTGTTGAAGCCGGGTGCGATCTGCGCATCCGGATCCAGCCGCCAATCCTGGATGGTCCAGAGCAGATCACGATCGACCGTCGGCGGCTCGGCCTCCTCGACGACTAGCGCCCCTGCGAGGCCGCGGCCCATCTGCTCCAGGCTGTGATCATGCGAATGGTACCAGAACGTGCCGGCATCCGGCGGGGTGAAGGCGTAGTCGAAGCGGCCGCCGGGCGGGATTGGCCTCTGCGTCAGGCCGGGCACGCCGTCCATCCCGTTCGGCAGGCGCATGCCGTGCCAGTGGACCGTGGTGGTCTCGGCAAGCCCGTTGGTGACCGCGGCGCGGAACGGCGTGCCCTGAGGCAGCCGCAGCGCGGGGCCGGGCGTTGCCCCGTTATAGGCCCACACCGCGGTGGCCGGCGCCGCGTCGCCGACCATGGACACGCGCGCGGGGCCGGGTCGCAGCGTGACGGCCAGCCCGTCGGACGCCGCCCAGCCGGGCCCAGGGAGCCCAATGGTGGCACACGCAGCGCCAGCCTGGAGAAACTGCCGGCGGCGCAAGGCAAAAGCAGGTATGGATGACATTCGCATCGTCCTCGGCGGCCGGCACCTCCGTGATCGGAGGCTCCTTGTCCGGCCATCAGCCCGGCACGCAGGCACGGGCGCAAAGCGGCTGGGAACCGCCTGCGGCCCGGCCGCGGCGGTTCAGACGAGGGCGACGGGTCTAGGGGGGAACGGATCGGGCGCGCGTGGTGCGCCCGCCCAGTGAAGCTGAGGGGCCCGGGCGAAGCGTGTCGGCAGCGCAATGCGCACGGGGAGCAGCACTGGTGCCGGCAGCACGGCCACCGCCCCGGCGCAGGCCAGGATCGGGCACGGCAGCATCTTGCCGGAGGCCGTGCCCGGCGACCGCGCATGCGGGCAGCCCTGGCAGTCCTGATGCATCGCGGCGCCGGCGATGCCGGCCACTATCGATCCCATCCGCATCGGCATGGCACGTGTCACAGCCGGCAGCATCGCCAGCGCGAACAGGAAAGCGACCAGGAAAGGCGCGAAACGCCGCATGACACGGACCCTACGCCTGGCCGTGTCCGGTCTCAAGAGGCGCCCTTGACCATCCAGTGGTGGCAACTCCCGCCTTCCCAGTATTTGGAAGGAAGGGCGGCGGAGAGATTTCCGCATCGGTGGAGACGATGGCCGGCGGCATGATGCTGGCTAGAGCAACCGCGTTGCGCGTCGGCACGCGGAGACGACGCGCCGCATGTTCCCTGGCTACCGGGCGCACGCCGTTACCAACGGGGTGCATGGTGGATTCTGGACGCAACCCGCCTTCACTCGCCTGCCTAACATACATATCCCACGCTGGTGGCATGAGCCTGAGACGCTTGTGCGTGCGCAGCAGTTCTCCGTCGAAGAGGACTGGACGTGTTGAGGCGGAGCTGACTAATCGCGTCCGATCGGCGACGGGGTCGTCCATCGCGCAGATAAGCCTATTCTTGCCTCCGCGCGGCGCACGACCAGCTACAGGCGGCCGCTCCTTCTATTCCTCGACCTTGATCGGCTGGCACGCATCGCGAGATGCATCCGGTCCAGATCGTGCCGGCTTCGTGGGGTTTACGAGATTGCCTGTCGCATGAAGGGTAAAGTGACGTGTGTCCTTGTAACGGATTACGATATCAATCTCGCGAACGTGCTGGTCACGGGTGGTGACGTGTGGGCGAATACACCACTGCCACCGATCGAGACGTCCGGCACCAGCGGCATAAGAGCGGCGCTGAATGGCGCGCTTGGTCTCAGCGTGCTGGATGGTTGGCGGATCGGGGCCAACGTCGAGAGCATAGCCGCCGTGTCGATCGGCGCTGACGGCGACCGTGACCCCACCGCGTACGCGGCCATGCTCTACGACAAGCTCGAACAGATCGTGCTGCCCACCGACTATACCGACTAGGCAAGCTGGAGGTGGATGATCAAGCAGGCGATCGGCGTGATCGGCTATCATTTCAATCACCGGCACATGATGCGTCGCTACGCAACCGGAGCTCATTTTGCCTTGAGGCTCAGGCGTTGATGCTCATAGCTCGCACCGACCTTGCGCAGCGGACGGAGGCTCCGCCGTCATCGACGCGCCAGACCGGAATTCCAAGCACTCGTGCTTTGTCGGCAAGGTTCTCGCAGATACCAGAGCCGGGGAAGACGATCACCCCGATCGGCATCACCTCCAGCATTCGGTCATTGCGCTTGAACGGTGCCGCCTTGTTGTGCCGTGCCCATTCCGGTTTGAAGGCGATCTGCGTGACCTTGCGGGCGTCGGCCCAGCAGGCGGCGATGCGCTCGGCCCCGCGCGGGCTGCCGCCGTGCAGCAGCACCATGTCAGCGTGCTTGCGATGCACCCGGTCGAGCACCGCCCAGATCCGCGCGTGGTCGTTGAAATCGACCCCGCCCGCGAAGGCGATCCGCGGACCGGCGGGCAGCAGCACCTCAGTCTCGGCGCGGCGCTTGGCGGCAATGAAATCGCGACTGTCGATCATCGCGGCGGTCAGGGCGCGGTGGTTGACCATCGATCCCGCGCGCGGGCGCCAGGCCGAACCGGTGTGGTGTTCGAACAGCTCGGCAGCGTGGTCGCGGAGAAGTTCGAAGGCGTCGCGTCGCTCGATCAAGGTCAGCCCCTCGGCGATCAGACGTTCCAACTCGACCGAGCGGATTTCCGAGCCGTCCTGCTCCTGCTGGCTGCGCCGCTGTCGGTCCTCGTTGGTGTCGAGCTCGCGCTGCACGCGGTCCACCGCGCGGTGGAAGAGATTAACCTGCGACCAGAGCACATCGGCGAGGTCGGGTTCCAGGCGCGTCTCGGAAAGGGTGGAGACCAGGGCGTCGAAGATGTCGGCCAGTGCGCCTTCGAGCCGAGCAGCCTCGGGGAGTGGCCGTGGGTCCGGGTCGTCCTGGTAGGGGCGCTGGCCATAGAGCTGCAACTCGTCGAGCAGGCGGGCAGTCGGGGATGCGGCGTGGGCTGGCTCGGCGTCGTCGTGGTGCTGGGTGACGCGGTCGGTCGCCATGATCGGTGTCCTCGTTCGGCTGGCCGCGCCCATCGCGGCCTTCACGGCGATCCCTTGGCCGGGGCCGGGCCGGGGCTGCACCGCCAAGCTCCGCGCGGGCGGCCGGAGCGCAGCGGAGGACGGCGGGTGGCGGCTATTTTGCCTCGCGATGCAAAGCGCTCTCTTTGGCCGGGGTCCCCATCGCGCCCGCGCGATGGGGTGGCGAGCGCGGCGGAAAATAGTCGCCGCCCGCCGTTGCCTCCCCGGCCTGGCTCTGGCCCGATCGCCGCTCTCAGAAGGCCGTGGGCACGGCCCGCTCCCGGACACGAGGCACACCGGCGACCGGCGGCGCTCGCCTAGGCGCGGTGCCTCGCCAGGCCCCTCACGCTGGAGCCGCCGACTGGGTGGCCCCCCACGCAAAGCGCTCGGCATCCTCCGGGGTGAGCTGGGCGCGGAGCCGTGCCAACAGGGCGTCGGCGCCGAAGCGGCGCAGGTCAGCATTGAAGTCGTTCGTCACCGGCCAGAGAATGCGCGCCTCGGTCCCGGCCGCTCTGGCCCGGTCGCGCAGGCGCATCGCCGCATGACGCCCGGCCGCGTCGTTGTCCCGCGCGATATAGAGGCGGCGCAGTGCCGGCGGCAGGATCAGGGCGATGAGGTGGTTGGCCGAGAGCGCCGCCGCCATCGGCATGTCGGGCAATACGCGTCGCAGCGACAGCATCGTCTCGATGCCTTCGGCCGCGATCATGACGTCGGACGCCATGCCGAAGCGGACGGCGTTGCCGAGGAGATGGCCCAGCGCACGCCGTGGTGCGGCAATCGGCGCCTTGCCGGAGCCGTCCCGGTCGAGCCAGGTGCGATGCACGCCGGTGATCGCGCCGGCGGCGTCGGTGACCGCGGCGATCAGCGCCGGCCAGGACTCACGGGGGGCAGCGTCATGCGCCCGGTAGAAGCAGGCGGGGTGAAAGCGAAGCGCCGGCACGACCTCCAGCCGCGCGGTGATGCCGCGGTTGCGGAGATAGGTCTCGGCCAGGGTCCCGACGATCGGGCGCGACAGAGCCAACAGCCGGCGAGCCGAATCCGACGATCCCGCTCGTGCCGGTGCGCGCGGCAGCTCCCGCTTCGGCAGTCCGAGGAAGGCCCGGGCCTCGCCCAGCGCCTCACCCAGGCGATCGAGACCACGGTTGAGCCGGATCAGGTCGAGCAGATCGCCGTGCTGGCCGGTCGCGGCGTCGGTCTTATGTTCAACTGCACATAAGACTGAATATGTTGCGCTGAGAGTTATGTTGCGCATTTGCGATTGGGGGCTGTCTCACAGACGATTGACAGCTTGTACGCAACATAATGTCAGCGCGCTGCGGGGGATTTGGTGATGCCCCGCGACGCTTC
>JAJZVV010000001.1 GCA_021845595.1 Pseudomonadota bacterium
TAACTGTCAACGCATACAAGATACACCAACAGATACCCCAAGAAGCCACTGCTCCGGTCCAAGATCAGGCCATTAACCCAACATCCCAAACCCAAAACAACAGCCCTAAACCACCCGTCCCGCTACCGCTAACGATAACAAAACAAGCCTAAGGGCACCGCCAACGTATCCCTTCCATCCAGATTCCAATTTCAAAGAACAAAGCCGAAACCGGCAGGCCCCACCCCTCGGTGGGCCCGGCGCGCTTTCGGTCAACCAGATGTCGGTTGAGGGAAATTGGTATATCCGACCCATGACGGCCCGGTCAAGCGGCAATTTCGGGGTGATCTGCGCGGCCTCGCCCCGCCATGTGCAGCGGCTCCGCGCCCGCCCCTCCCGCAGTTGCGTGGCCCCGACGGGGGGCCATACTCTCACGCCTGCCCCACCCCTCCCGCGCCGCCCGGGGCGCCGAAACGCCCAACCGGCGCGAACAACCGCCGCTCGCGGGCGCTGTGCGAGCGGGAAGGAGGCCGTCGATGATCGATCATCTCTCGATCGGTGTGCGTGACCTGGCGATCGCGGGCCGGTTCTACGACGCAGTTCTCGCGACGCTGGGCTATCGCTGCCGCCACGCGGGCGAGGAAACCCGGGGCTATGGCGCGGACGACGGGGCCTTCTGGGTGGTGCGGGCCGAGCGTCCCGTCACCCCCGATCCCCGCTCCGGCCTCCACATCTGCTTCACCGCGCCCGACCAGGATGCGGTTCGCGCCTTCCATGCCGCCGCGCTGGCCGCCGGCGGCACCGACAACGGTGCGCCGGGCCCACGGCCCGAATATGCGCCCGACTATTTCGCTGCCTTCGTGATCGATCCAGACGGCTACCGATTGGAAGCCTATGCCGGCCCGCGCGGCTGAACCGGCTTCGCCATGACCAACGGAGCGGCGCGGCACGTCGTCATCGATTGCGACCCGGGCACCGACGACGCGATCGCGCTCTGGCTGGCGCTAGAGCAACGTCCGACCAGACTGAACCGCTTCGCGGTCGGTCTGGTCGGGCAAAGTTGCTCTAGCCATTATGGTTTCTAGAGCACGACCGTCCGACCAGATGATTCCATCAGGTCGGACCGTGCTCTAGCCTCACCGGAGCTCACCGTCGGGGCGGTCACCGTCGCGGGGGGCAATGTCGGGCTCGAGCAGACCCTGACCAACGCACGCGCGGTCGTCTCGCTGACCGGCGTTGGCGTGCCGGTGCATGCCGGAGCGGCAAGGCCATTGCTGGGCCATTTCACCAGCGCCGACCGGGTCCATGGTCTGGACGGGCTGAATGGCGTGACGCTGCCGGCGGGTTCGCCGCCGGCGCCGGGCCTCGCCGCCGATGCGATCCGCGCCCGGCTGCGCACGGCGAGCGACCCGCTCACCCTGGTCGGCATCGGCCCCGCCACCAATCTCGCCCTGGCGCTGGCGACAGAACCGGCGCTCGCTGACCGGGTCGCGGAAATCGTGCTGATGAGCGGCGCGCGGGGCGGAGGGAACGTGACCCCGGCCGCCGAATTCAATGCCTGGAGCGACCCCGACGCACTCGCCATCGTGCTGGCGTGCGGCCGGCCGATCACCCTGGTGACGCTCGAACTCACGGCGCAGGCGCTGGTCACGCCGGCCCGCATCGCGGCGCTGCGGGGGCGCGGCGACAATGCCTGTCTGCGGGCAGCCTGCGACATCCTCGCCGCCGCACCGCCGCCGGCCCGGCTGCACGGCGCGCCGCTGCACGACCCGTGTGCGATCGCCTGGTTGCTGCGCCCGGACCTCTTCCGCGGACGGGACTGCACCGTGCGCGTCGATACGCGCGATGGCGCGGCGCGCGGACGGACGCATATCGACCGGTGGCAACGGGCGGGCGGGCGGGCCAATGCGCACGTCCTCGAGCGCCTCGACGCGGACGGGTTCTTCGACCTTCTCGGCGAGCGTTTGGCCGCGTTGCCCTGAGGGCCGGGCGACGCACGACCGGATTTGACCCAAATCAATGACGCCCACGCACGGCGTCATTACTCTTCGCAACATTCCGCATATCGACAATGTGCGCATCGGCGCATCAGGAGGCATGCGATGACCAATGTTCCTGTCCAGACCCGCTCCACTGCGCCCGCGTCGGCGAACCCAGGGGACTCCTGGCGCGTCCTGCGCGGCGAGATGGATCGTCTGTTCGATCGCTTCACAGCGGGTTTCGGCTTCGCGCCGCTGCCCCGCCTGTTCGACGCCGAGCCGCCGATGCGCTCGGCCGGCGTGAGCGGCGCCCTGCTGCCGGCCGTCGACGTCAGCGAAACCGACGCCGCCTACACGGTGAGCGCGGAACTGCCGGGCCTCGAGGAAAAAGACATCGAGGTCACCGTGACCGGGGACACACTCGTGATCAAGGGCGAGAAGCGGTCTCAGACCGAGGAAAAGACCGCGAATTACCATATTTCGGAGCGGAGCTACGGCACCTTCCAGCGAGCCTTCACCCTCCCCGATGGCGTAGACCGGAGCAGCATCGCCGCCGAGTTCGCCAAAGGCGTACTGAAGCTGACCCTGCCGAAAACGCCGGCGGCCAAGGCGGAGCAGCGCAAGATCGACGTCAAGCCGGGCTGAGTCTCCGGCGGGCAAGGGCAGCCGCCCTCGCCCGCCGATCGCCCCGTTCAGTCGGCCGGCGAGGTTCCGGGTTCCGGCGCACCCCCACCGAAGCGGCGGCGGTCGGCCATGAACTGGTCGAATTCGGCCTTGTCCTTCGCTCGCCGCAGCCGGTCGAGATACTCCATGAACTCGCGCTGCTCCTCCTCGAGCCGCCGGATGGTCTCGGCACGGTACTCGTCGAAGGCGGCGTTGCCGCTCGGCGGCGCGGCGTGGCGGCGACGGCGCCAGCCGCAGCCGAAGCCGCGGCCCGGGCCGCCCTGGGCGCCCGGCCCCGCCGGCTCTCCGGACGCAGCGTACCATCGGCCCGGGGCCGCCATCTGCCATGGCCCGTCGGACCGGCACGCCTGCAGCCGCCCGCTCAGCGCCAGGAACACCAGCAGGGCAACGCCCAGGGGCCAGAACACGAGGAAGCCGAGAACCGCCACGCCGATCCACGCCGGTCTGCCGAACTCGTCGAGCTTGGCCGTCAGGAACACGGGTGCCTCCATGTCAATGTTAAACACATTCACATTAGGTGCGCCGCGCATCGCCAGCGTCAAGCTCCTCACGCCGAAGTGATCGGCGGCGATTCCAGCCCCAGGGATTGCAGGTAGATCAGCACTCCGGCCTCGAGCAGCGCTTCCGGCGCCATCGGCAGTTTGCGCCGCGCCGCTCCCGCCCGGCCGACGAACAGCGCCGCGATGCCGTGGGCCAGCGACCAGAGATGGAGCGCAACCATCAGCGCCGGCGGCCGCCGCTCCCGAGGCAGCTGTTCGCACGCCGCCGCCGCCGCCTGGCGCAGCACGCCGAAGGCCCGGTCGGCGGCGAGCAGCAGCGACGGCTCGGCCGGCTCCGGCAAACTGTTCTCGAACATCGCCGCATACAGCGCCGGCTCGGCCCGGGCAAAGGCGAGATAGGCCCGCCCGCAGGCCTCGATCGCGGAGACCGGGTCGGGACGGCCGCCATTCCACCCCGTGGCCAACGCATCCGTGAACCGGTCGAACCCGCGGCGGGCGATTTCGCTGATCAGGGCGTTGCGGTCGCGGAAATGCCGGTACGGCGCCGCGGCGCTGACGCCGGCGGCGCGGGCGAGTTCGGCGAAGGCAAACCCGGACGGACCACGCTCGGCGATCAAATCGATCGCACAGGCGATCAGCGCTTCGCGCAGATTGCCATGGTGATAGCTCTCGCGCCCCGCTGCGCCGCGGCCGGAATTGGGCGGTTGGTCGTGAAAGCGCATGCCGGCGGGTCTAGCGGCCCGATGGAAACGCCCGTTTCCGGGCGCGGGCTGATGCGGGCGACGACATCGGACGAGCGCTGTCACCCGAGGTGAGGGATCCGACGTCAGCGCGCCACCACACCCGGCTGGGCGGCGTCACGGCAGCACGATCGGCTCGCCGCAATTCGTCCGGCCGGCCATGAGGCAATCCTCCAAGGCGCTGGAGCGGTGCAGCGCCTGGACCAGGTAGAGCCCGACGACGACGAGCAACAGGGTGACGGCGAGCGCGGCGAGGCTGGCCGTCTGCCGCGCGGCCTCGGCGAGCCGCTCCTCCTCCGACGGCGCGAAGCGGCGATGAACCGGGTTGGCTGAGGTCATGGCACGTTGCCTTCCAACTGAGCCGATTCTAGACCAGTCCGGCGCGGAAAGGAATCGCCGAGCCGGCCGCCTGAATCGGGGACACGGGAGAAGGCGTATGGACATGCCACGCCAAGCGCGGGCCGGAACGGGCAAGGCCGCCGCGCGGCGCCACCTGGCCGCGACCGAACCGGCGTTCGCCGCACTGATCCGCCGCGTCGGCCCGCTGCGCCTGGAGCCGGACCGCCGCCGCGAGCCATATCAGGCCCTGTTCCGCGCCATCGCCCATCAGCAAGTGCACGCGCGCGCCGCGGAGGCGATCCTGGATCGCTTCCTCGCCCTCTATCCCGAGGGCGCCTTCCCCGCCCCGGCCGACGTGCTCGCCACATCCGAGGCCACTCTGCGCGGTTGCGGCTTCTCCGCGAACAAGATCGCGGCGCTGCGCGATCTGTCCGCCCGCGCCGAGGACGGCACCGTGCCGAGCCGCCGCGCCGCCAGCCGTCTCGACGACGAGGCGCTGATCGAGAGGCTGACCACGATCCGCGGCATCGGCCGCTGGACCGTCGAAATGCTGCTGATCTTCAGCCTTGGCCGCCCGGATGTGTTGCCCGTGGACGATTTCGGCGTGCGCGAGGGCTGGCGCCTGATCAATGGGCTCGATGCCCAGCCGCGCCCCCGCGAGCTGGCGGAGCGCGGTCGCGCCTGGAGCCCTTTCCGCTCGGCCGCCGCCTGGTACCTGTGGCGCGCCGCGGACGAGGCGAAAGCCATCAGGCCACCACCGGTCACCGTCTGACGGTGGCTTGCGCGGGCTCGCCAGTCCCGCACACTCGCGACCATGGCCGTCACAACCCGGCCGGCAGGGAGACCCGCGATGGCCCAGATCATTCCCGTGGCAACCTTCGATGGCGTCGTGTTCGGCGCCACCGGCGATTTGACGCTGCGCAAACTCATGCCGGCGCTCTATCGCCGCTGGCGCGATGCGCAGATGCCCCACGATAGCCGCGTCATCGCCGCGGCCCGCACGGCGATCGCGCCCGAGGCCTACCGGGCCAAGGTATTCGAGGCCCTGCGAGCGCACCTGCCGGCGGAGGAAACCGCCGGCGACGATGCACGGCTTTTCTGCGAGCGGCTGAGCTATTTCGCCCTCGATGGCACGTCCGGCGAGGGCTGGGAGGCGCTGGCGCGGCTGCTCGCCGAGGCGCCGGAGCGGGTCCGCGTGTTCTACCTGGCCACCGCGCCCGATCTCTATGGCCCGATCTGCCGCAATCTCCACGCGTTCGGGCTGGTGAGCCCGCAGGCGCGCGTCGTGCTGGAAAAACCGATCGGCCACGATCTCGCTTCGGCGCGCGCGATCAACGACGAGGTCGGCAAGATTTTCGCCGAGCGCCAGACTTTCCGCATCGACCATTTCCTCGGCAAGGAGACGGTGCAGAATCTGATGGCGCTGCGCTTCGCCAACGCCATTTTCGAGCGGCTATGGACCGCCGACGTCGTCGATCACGTGCAGATCACCGTCGCCGAGAGCGTCGGCGTCGAGGGCCGTGCCGGCTACTATGACCGTGCCGGGGCGCTGCGCGACATGCTGCAGAATCACCTTCTGCAGCTTCTCTGCCTGCTGGCGATGGAGCCGCCGGTGTCGCTCGACGCGGACGCGGTTCGCGACGAGAAGCTGAAGATCCTGCGCGCTCTGCGGCCGATCGCGCCGCACGAGACAAGCCAGCTCACCGTGCGCGGGCAGTACACGCAAGGCGCGATCGGCGGACGCGCCGTACCCGGGTATGCTACGGAGCTCGGGCATCCGAGCCGTACGGAGACCTTCGTCGCACTGAAGGCGGAAATCCGCTCGTGGCGCTGGGCCGGCGTGCCGTTCTACCTGCGCACCGGCAAGCGCCTGCCGCGCAAGGTCTCGGAGGTCGTCGTGCAGTTCCGCAGCGTGCCGTTTTCACTGTTCCCGCGTGAGGCAGCCGAGTTGCAGCCCAACAAGCTGATCGTGCGGCTGCAGCCCGACGAAGGCATGCATCTCGCCCTGATGACCAAGGACCCCGGACCGGGCGGACTCCGACTTCGCCCGGCGCGGCTGGATATCAGCTTCGAACAAGCCTTCGGCACGCGCTATCCCGATGCCTATGAACGGCTGCTGATGGATTCGGTGCGCGGCAACACGACCTTGTTCATGCGCCGCGACGAAGTGGAAGCCGCCTGGGCCTGGGTCGAGCCAATCCTGCGAGGCTGGACCGAGTCGTCGGAGGCGCCGCGGCCCTACTCGTCCGGCAGCTGGGGTCCGACGGCCGCGATCGCTCTGGTCGAACGCGAGGGACGCACCTGGCATGAGGAATGGGAGGACGCGGCATCCAGCCTCGAGCCGGGCAGCTGAAGCGCGGCTCGGAGGCCGAGCTTGGTGCGGCGGCATCGCCCGACAATCGTATTGCAGCACGTGTCTGCGCCGTATTAGCCCGTTATTTCTTTAACGGTGGACCAATACGAATGCGTGCATCTCGTGAAACTATACAACCACACGTAGGATTCGCGCGCTTGGGCACGCATTTCAGTGGCGAAATGCGCGCGACCGCTTCAAGATGTCGTTCGTCCGCCCCGGGTGGGAGCCGACTTGGGTACAGTCCACCCGAGGGAACCCCTGCGTTCATATCCTGCCCGAGGAGATCACCCCATGACCTATCATCCCAAAACCTATGTGAGCGTTAACGCTGATACGAAAAACGACCCCTCACTCATGATGCCGGACGCCGCTGCTTTAATGGCACCTACGGTGGTCCAGCTCCCGGAAGCCCAGGCTCCCGTCCGCTTCCAGCATCTCGAAACGATGATCGATCCCGAAGTCGCCACCTATTGGTGCTTCATGAAGCCGGCCGGCCGGCCCAGCTTCAGCCCGGAACTCCTCGCCGACATCACCGCGATGCAGCGCGGCATCCGCCAGGAATTTGCCCGTCGCGCCCAAACCGGCGCGACCCAGCTCAAATATTTCGTGCTGGCCTCCCGCATCCCCGGCGCGTTCAGCCTCGGCGGCGACCTCGCCCTCTTCGCCGACCGTATCCGCGCCGCCGACCGCTCCGCACTGCGCCACTATGCGCATCACTGCATCGAAGCCGTGTACAACAATTCCATCAGCTTCGGCCTGCCGATGATCACCGTCGCGCTGGTGCAAGGTGACGCGCTGGGCGGCGGGTTCGAGGCGGCCCTGGCCTGCAACCTCATCGTCGCCGAAAAGAGCGCCAAGTTCGGGCTGCCCGAAGTGCTGTTCAACCTGTTCCCGGGCATGGGCGCCTACAGCTTCCTGTCGCGCCGACTCGATGCCGTGCGCGCCGAGCGCATGATCCTCAGCGGTCGCACCTACACCGCCCAGGAACTGCACGACATGGGCCTGGTCGACGTCGTGGCCGAGGACGGCATGGGCGAGCTCGCCGTGCGCGACCTCATCGATCGGCACCAGCGGCGCCATAACGCGCACGAGGCCGTGTATCAGGCCCGCCGCCGAGTGAACCCCATCACGCTCGAGGAATTGCTCGACGTCACCGATATCTGGGTGGATGCGGCGTTGCGGCTGACGGAATCGGACCTGCGCCGGATGGCCCGCCTGACCTCGGCTCAGGATCGGCGCAAGTGCGCTCCCAACCCGCTCTCGATCGCTGCCGAGTAGCCCCGGTGCGCCGGAAGTGCCCCGCCGCCCGGGTGAGCGGGCGGCGGGAACAACGCGCCGGCGCGCCGCGCTCAATCGTCCGGCCAGAGCCAAGCCGCGCCCCGGACGCCGGAACTGTCGCCGTGGACGGCACGCCGCACTACCGTGCGGCCAAGCCGGCAGAATTGGGACTGGCGCATCAGGTCCGGGGTTTCCGTGTAGAGATGCGCCATGTTCGAGAGGCCGCCGCCGAGCACGATGACGTCCGGATCGAGGATGTTGACGATTTCCGCGAGCGCCCGGGCAAAGTTCTCCGTGTGGCGTCGCAAGGCGGCCTGGGCGCGCTCGTCGCCGGCCGCCGCCCGCGTGGGGATGGTGCTGGCATCGTGGGCGGCCGGGCCGTCGCAGTCCTGCGCCAGGGCAACGCCGGAGAGTACCGTCTCGATGCAGCCACGGCGGCCGCACCAGCAGGCTTTGCCAGGCAGGTCGGCCGGGTTCTCGAACGGAAAGCGGTTATGGCCCCATTCCCCCGCGAGACCGTTGGCGCCGAGGACGGGCCGGGCATCGACGACCACGCCGCCGCCGACGCCGGTGCCGAGAATGGCGCCGAACACGACGCGCGCCCCGCGCCCGGCGCCGTCCGTCGCCTCGCTGAGGGCGAAGCAGACCGCGTCATTGGCGACGCGCACCGGGCGGCCGAGCGCCGCGGCCAGATCGGCGTCGATCGCATGCCCGTTGAGCGCGGTTCCGTCGCGGACATGGAAGCTCTCGGGGTCGATACGGCCAGGGAACCCGACCCCGACGCTCGCCGCAGGCCCGGCTGCCGCCTCGGCCGCCTCGACCAGGCCGGCGACGGCCTCCAGCGCGGCACCGTAGCGCGTCGGCATCGCGACGCGGCGCCGGAACGCAATGGTACCGTCGGAGGCCAGCACCGCGATCTCGATCTTGGTGCCGCCGATATCGATCCCGATCCGGTTCATGGGCCGAGGACGCGCACTGGGGCAGGCAGGGTGGAAAACTCGGTGTCCGCATCGTCCCCCGCGCGGAAGGTGAGGATCGCGAACAGACCGTCGCGCTCCAACGCGGTGCCGGGGTGGTGCCAGACATTGGCCCGATAGGTCACGCTCTGATCCGGTGCGGCGACGAAGCCACGGGCCCGGGCCATGTCCGGCCCGCCGTCGGCGGAAGCCGGCGCGACCAGCACGAGATAGGCAGCGGCGTCGATTGGCACGAAACTTTGCGAGGACGTCGCATGCCGTTCCATCAGGGTCGCGTCCAGCGGCAACGGTTTCATCGCGAGCGTCGCAAAGTCGAGATGCGGGCGGGCCGGGGCGCGCAGATTCTGCAGCTCATCGACAAGGCCAAACCGCATCCGCCCGCGCGCCAGCGCGGCGACGGTGCCGAACGGGGCAAAATCCCTCTCCGTGAGCGGGACCAGATTGATCATGACAGGACTCCGGACTGGTTCACCGGCCGGAGTATGCCACGAAACCGCGCGCGCTCCCCATAGAGCGCCCTGCCCCGGTTCGCCGAGGGCTCCAACGCCCAAACAGAACGGGGCCCCGCCCACACCGCCGGCAAAGCCCGTCGCGGCCAGAAATTATGCGTGCGATGTCCTGGCGCTATTTTGGTGAGCCCGGAGGGACTCGAACCCTCGACCCCAAGATTAAAAGTCTCGTGCTCTACCGACTGAGCTACGGGCTCGTGCCGCCGGGGCGGCTGGCGGGGTTTGAACGCTACCTCGCCAGCGCGGTCAAGTCCGCCGGTCAGCCCTTGCTGACGGCGGTCGCGAGCCGCATGTGGACGATGCGGTCGGGGTCCTTCACCAGGCCGTTCGCTCCGCTGCCGCGCTTGATCTTGTCGACGAATTCCATGCCCTGAACGACACGGCCCCAGATCGTGTACTGGTTGTCCAGGCTGGGCGCCGGGGCGAACATGATGAAGAACTGGCTGTTGGCGGTGTTCGGGTCGGAGGTGCGCGCGGCGCCCACCGTGCCGCGCAGAAAATGCGCCTTGTTGGTGAACTCGGCCGGCAGATTGGGCAGCTTGCTGCCGCCGGTGCCGGTGCCGGTGGGGTCGCCGCCCTGGGCCATGAACCCTTCGATCACGCGATGGAACGGCGTGCCGTCGTAGAACCCCTCGGCGCACAGCGTCTTGACCCGCTCGACATGCAGCGGCGCGAGGTCCGGGCGCAGCTGGATCACCACGCGGCCGTAGCTGAGGTCCAGGTAGACCGTGTTCTGCGGATCCAGCGGCGGCTGCAGATCCGCGTGGTTCTGCGCCGATGTCTTCTCGCTCATGAGGGCTCCCATTGCCGGGGTTGCGGACAGTGCCGCCAGGAAAGTCCGTCGTCGCATGTCGTATCTCCAAATCACGCCGCTGGCGCCGAAGCGTCAGCGGCCAACCCGTTGCAGCGTCCGCGCCAGCGTCACCGCCGGGACGAAGCTCGAAATGTCGCCGCCGAGCTGGGCGATCTCCTTGACGAAGCGCGAGGAAATGAACTGGTGGCGCTCGCTGGCCATCAGGAACACGGTCTCGATGCCGCCGTCCAGCCGGGCATTCATGCCTGCCATCTGGAACTCATAATCGAAATCCGACACCGCCCGCAGGCCGCGGACGATCACGCGCGCGCCGACCTCGCGGGCGAACCCGATCAGCAGGCCGTGGAAGGGGCGCACCTCGATGACCATGCCGTTATGCGCGGCGATGCGCGCGGCTTCCTCGCGCACGAGTTCGACGCGCTCTTCGATCGCAAACAGCGGCCCTTTGCCGGCGTTCATCGCGACGCCGATCACCAGCCGGTTCAGCATGCGCGCGGCGCGGGTGATGATGTCGAGATGTCCGTTGGTGATCGGGTCGAACGTACCCGGGTAGAGCCCGACCAGCGGCTTGTGACCCGCTTCAGCCATCGCTGTCCTCCTCCGCCCCGGTTTCGCCCGCTGCCTCGCCCCCCGCTTCGGCATCGAGCACGGGAAACACGCTGGTGACACGCTCGCCGGCGTCGAGCCGCAGCACCGTCACCCCCATGGCCGGGCGCCCGGTGATGCGCACCTCATCGGCCGGCACGCGGATCAGGCGGCCGGCGTCGGTGACCAGCATCACATGGTCCCCCGGCCGAACCGGCAGCGTCGCCACCACCGCCTGGCCGGTGCGCGGCCCGAGCGTGATATTGGCGATGCCCTGTCCGCCACGGCCGGCCACGCGGTATTCGTAGGCCGAGGAGCGCTTGCCGAACCCGCCGTCGGTGACGGTCAGAAGCAGCTCCTCCGCCGCCTCGAGCTCGGCCACGCGCTCCGCCGAGAGCGTGACCTCGGCGACCGGCTCCTCGCCATCCGGGGCCACGGCCTCCTCCTCGCCCCCGGCGCGGCGGCGCGCGGCGGCGAGGCGCAGGTAGGCGGCGCGCTCCTCCGTCGTCGCCTCTGCGTGGCGCAGCACCGACAGGCTCATCACTTCGTCGCCGGCGCCGAGACGGATGCCGCGCACGCCGGAACTGTCGCGCCCGGCGAAAACGCGCAGCGTCTCGTCGGTGATGGTGAAGCGCAGGCAGCGGCCGAGGCGCGTGGCCAGAAGCACGTCGTCGCCATCGCGGCAGGTGGCGACGCCGATCAGCCGGTCGCCGGCGTCGAGCTTCATCGCGATCAGCCCGGAGGCGCGCATATTGCGGAAATCGGACAGACGATTGCGCCGCACCGAGCCCGACGCGGTGGCGAAGACGAGATGCAGCTGCTCCCACAGCCCCTCGTCCTGCGGCAGCGGCAGCACGGCGGTGATGGCATCGCCGCCGAGTTCGGGCAGCAGATTGACCAGCGCGCGGCCCTTCGCGGTCGGGCCGGCTTCCGGCAGGCGCCAGACTTTCTCGCGGAACACCTTGCCGCCGCTGGAGAAGAACAGCACCCATTGGTGGGTGTGGGCGTTGAAGCTGCGGGTGACGATGTCGTCCCCGCGCGTACCGGCCGCCGAACGGCCCCGGCCGCCGCGGCGCTGGGCGCGGAAAATCTCCAGCGCGGTGCGCTTGATGAAGCCGTCGCGGGTGATGGTGACGACCATCTGGCCGGGCTCGATCAGGCTCTCGTCGTCCTGGTCGGCCGCCGCCTCCTCGATCGCCGTCAGCCGCGGCGTCGCGATCTCGGCGCGCACGGCTTCGAGTTCGTTCCGCATCACCTCCATGCGGCGCGGACGGGAGGCGATGATGGCGAGGAGATCGCCGATCTGAGCGGCGACCTCGCCCATCTCCTGGTTGATCTTCTCGCGCTCGAGCCCGGTCAGGCGCTGCAGGCGCAGTTCGAGAATGCCGCGCGCCTGGGTCTCGGTCAGGCGGACCGTGCCATCGGTGACGACGTTGCCGACATCGTCGATCAGCGCCAGCAGCGAGAGCACGTCCGCCGCCGGCCAGGTCCGCGCCATCAGCGCCGCGCGTGCGCTGGCGGGATCCCGGCTTTCGCGGATCAGCCGGATCACCTCGTCGATATTGTCGACGGCGATGGCGAGCCCGACCAGCAGATGCGCCCGGTCGCGCGCGCGCGCGAGATCGTGGCGGCTGCGGCGGAGAATGACCTCCTCGCGAAAGCCGATGAAACAGCCGAGCGCCTCGCGCAGCCCCATCAGCCGCGGCCGGCCATTGTCCAGCGCCAGCATGTTGACGCCGAAGCTCGTCTGCAGCTGGGTGAAGCGGAACAGATGGTTGAGCACAACCTCCGCCGTCGCCTCGCGCTTGAGCTCGATGACGATGCGCATGCCCTCGCGGTCGCTCTCGTCGCGCAGGTCGGAAATGCCCTCGATCTGCTTCGCCCGCACCAGCTCGGCGATGCGTTCGAGCAGCGCCGTCTTGTTCACCTGGTAGGGGATTTCGGTGACGATGATGGCCTGGCGGTCGCGGCGCAGCTCCTCGATCTCGGTGCGCGCGCGCACGACGAGGCTGCCACGGCCGATCTCGAAGGCGCTGCGGATGCCGGAGCGGCCGAGGAGGATGCCGCCGGTGGGAAAATCCGGCCCCGGCACGAGCGCCATCAGCGCATCGAGCGACGTGTCCGGATCGGCGATCAGCGCCAGCGTGGCGTCGATGATCTCGCCGGGATTGTGCGTCGGGATGTTGGTCGCCATGCCGACGGCGATGCCGGAGGCGCCGTTGACGAGCAGGTTCGGGAACGAAGCCGGCAGCACCCGCGGCTCGTCGTCCGATTCATCGTAATTGGGCTGGAAATCGACCGTGTCGCGGTCGATGTCGGCGAGCAGGTGCATCGCCGAACGCGCCAGCCGCGCCTCGGTATAGCGCATCGCCGCCGGCGGATCTCCGTCCACCGAGCCGAAATTGCCCTGGCCGTCGATCAGCCGCACGCGCATGGAAAAGCTCTGCGCCATGCGCACCATGGCGTCGTAGATCGCGGAATCGCCGTGCGGGTGGTATTTGCCCATGACGTCGCCGACGACGCGGGACGATTTGCGATACGGCTTGTCCGGTGTCCAGCCGGCCTCGTGCATGGCGTAGAGGATGCGCCGATGCACCGGCTTCAGCCCGTCGCGCGCATCGGGCAGCGCGCGCGAGACGATGACCGACATGGCGTAGTCGAGGTAGGAGCGGCGCATCTCCTCCTCGACGGTCACCGGCACGATGTCATGGGAGGGGCCGCCGGGCCCGGCTGGCGCGTCGTCAGGCGTGTCGCTCACGTCATTCCTATCCAAATCCGGCCGGGCGGCGGGGCCCGAAAGGCACCGGCCGGCCGCTCCGTCGCCATCAGTCTACCCCGGCTTCGCCGCCTTGTCATGGTTGTGCCCCACGGGATTGCCCCATCGGGGTTGCGTCCGCGGCACGGGACCGGCGAGACTCGCGCGTCGAAGCCAGCAGCAGCGGAGCCAGCGCCATGTCGTCGGACGCGCCACCCATGCCCCAAGCCGGCCCGGACGCAGGCAGCGCCGAGGCGGCGATCGCCACCGTCACCGTGAGCGGCCGGCACGGGCTCAACATCGTCGGCCGGGCGGACCTCGCGGCACTGGCCGAGGCGCTGGAGCGGCTCGCCCGCCGGCCGGGGCTGCGCGCGGTGGTGCTGCGCGGCGCCGGCGAGCGCGCCTTCATCGGCGGCGCCGATCTCGACGAGATGGCGGCGCTGGATCCGCACGACGCCCGCGCGTTCATCGCCGCCATCCATCGGGTCTGCGAGGCGGTGCGCAGCCTGCCCGTCCCGGTCATCGCGCGGCTGGCCGGCTACACGCTCGGCGCCGGGCTGGAGATCGCCGCCGCCTGCGACCTGCGCATCGCCGCCGCGGACGCAGTGTTCGGCATGCCGGAGGTGAAGGTCGGCATCCCCTCGGTGGTCGAGGCGGCGCTGCTGCCGATGCTCGTGGGCTGGGGCCGGGCGCGGCAGATGCTGCTGCTCGGCGAGCCTTTCACCGCCGCCGAGGCGGCCTCGTGGGGACTGGTGCAGCGCGTCGTGCCGCCCGATGCGCTCGACGCCGGCCTCGCCGCCTGGATCGAGACACTGCTCGCCGCCGCCCCCCGTGCGCTGGCGCAGCAGAAAGCGCTGATGCGGCAATGGGAGGACCTGCCGCTGCGGGCCGCCATCGCCGCCGGCATCGAGGCCTTCGCCGACGCCTTCACCACCGACGAGCCCGGCCGGCTCATGCGCGCGTTCCGCGCCGCCCGCCGGCCACCCCTTCCAAGCGCGGGCGCCATCTGAAACACTGGTGCCGACAAAACATCGGCGCCGACAGGAGACTCCAGGGCATGAGCGACACCTCGAAGACGGCTCTCATCATCGGCGCATCGCGTGGCCTCGGCCTCGGCCTGGCGCAGCAATTCCTCGCCCGCGGCTGGAACGTGGTCGCCACCGTGCGCCAGCCATCGGCGGAGCTGGATGCGCTCGGCGCCACCGCCGGCGGGCGGCTGCGCACCGAATCCGGGGTCGATATCGACCATCCGGACCAGGTCCTGGACCTGTGCCAGCGCCTCGCCGGCGCGCGCTTCGACCTGCTGTTCGTCAATGCCGGGGTCAACACCCGCGCCGGGGACACGATCGACGTGGTGCCGGACGCCGAAGTGCTGCGGCTCTACATGACCAACGCGGTGAGCCCGGTGCGCACCGCCGAGACCCTCGCCGAGCTGGTGGACCCGGCCGGGACGATCGGGTTCATGACCTCGATCCTCGGCAGCATCGCCTCGGCCGCCGGCGGCGGGCACGAGGCCTATCGCGCCAGCAAGGTGGCGCTGAACATGCTGGTGCGCTGCTTCGGCGCCCGCGCCGCCGGCAAGGATCGCACCCTGCTGCTGCTCCACCCTGGCTGGGTGCGCACCGACATGGGCGGGCCGCAGGCGGCGGTCGATGTCGAGACCTCCACCACCGGCCTCGCCGACGTCATCACCGCGCGGCTCGGCTCCGGCGGCCTCGCCTATCTCGACTACACCGGCAAGGAGATCCCCTGGTAACGGCCGGCGCGCCGCGATCAGAGGTCGTCGCGCTGATCGGCGAAGGCGACGTCGCGATGGACATAGACCGACATCAGCACGCCGAAGCCGAGCATCGTCGTCAGCATCGCCGACCCGCCATGTGAGACCAGCGGCAGCGGCACGCCGCCGACCGGGATCGCGCCCATCACCATGGCGAGATTGACGAAGACATACATGAAAAAATTGGTGGCGATACCGAGCGCCACCAGCCGGCCGAAACTATGCCGGCAGCGCAGCGCGATGGCGAAACCGCCGAGCACGATCAGCGTCAGCAGCCCCATCGCCGCCAGCGCGCCGACGAAGCCGAACTCCTCGGCAAGGGTGGTGAAAATGAAATCGGTCTGCTTCTCCGGCAGGAAATCCAGCTGCGCCTGGCTGCCCTGCAGGAAGCCCTTGCCCCACATCCCGCCCGACCCGAGCGCGATTTTCGATTGCAGGATGTTATAGCCGGCGCCGAGCGGGTCGCTCTCGGGATGGAGGAAGGTGGTGATGCGCGCGCGCTGGTAATCGTGCAGGTGGCTGTAGGCGAGCGGCGCGGCCAGCGCCAGCGCGAGGCCGATCAGGGCGAATTTCCACACTCTCACCCCGGCGGCGAAGAATACCGCGGCGCCGACCACGGCGGTGATCACCGCGGTGCCGAGATTGGGCTCCTTGAGGATGAGCCCGACCGGCAGCAGCACGGCGAGCGCCGGCGGGACCAGGAACAGCGGATTGCCGATGCGCTCGTGCGAGGCGCGGTGGAACCACGAGGCCAGCGCCAGGACGAGAAAAATCTTCATCAGCTCGCTCGGCTGCAGCTGCAGGCCGCCGATCTCGATCCAGCGCTGCGCGCCCTTGCCGACATGGCCGAACCGCGCCACCAGCACCAGCAGCCCGACGCCCAGCCCGTAGAGCGGCCAGGCGAAGCGGGCGATGAGGCGGATATCGACCAGCGCGACCGACAGCATCAGCACCAGACCGAAGGCGAAGCGCAGCGCATGACGCGTCGCATACGGGGCCGGCGAGCCGCCGCCGACGGAATAGAGCGCGGCATAGCCGACGGCGGCGAGCGCGCACAGCAGCAGCACGTAGATCCAGTTGATCTGCCAGAGCTTGGCGGTCAGCCCGAACGAGGTCTCCCGCCACAGCCGCGGTTCCATCATCGCAGCGGCCCCTCGGCCAGACGCGGCGCCAGCCCGCGCCCGGATGGATCCCGGCGCAGCACTTCGAGCATGATGTCGCGCGCGATCGGCGCCGCCGCCTCCGCCCCGGCATTGCCGTGCTCGACGACGACGGAGAGCGCGTAGCGCGGCGCGTCGTAGGGCGCGAAGGCGACGAACAGCGCGTGCGGACGGAACTCCCAGGGCAGCTTGGCGGAGTTGAAGTTGCCGTGCTCGCGCAGCTCGCGGGACACGCGACGCACCTGGGTCGAACCCGTCTTGCCCGCCATCTGCACGTCCGGCAGGCCCAGCTTCGCCGCCGGTGCGGTGCCGCCCTGCTCGTTCACCACCGCCCACATGCCCTCGCGCACCAGCCGCAGCGCGTGGTCGGGCAGGCCGAGCGATGGCCAGGACGCCGCCGCCGACCCCGGCTGGAGCACGCCGTTGACGCTGCGTGTCAGGTGCGGCCCGACCGCGCGCCCGCTGGCGAGCCGGGCCGCCATGGTGGCGAGCTGCAGCGGCGTCAGTTCGAGGAAGCCCTGGCCGATGCCGTGGATCACCGTATCGCCGAGGTTCCACGGATGGCCGCGGCTGATGCGCCAGGCGCGCGTGGGCACGAGGCCGACCCGCTGCTCGGGCAGTTCGATGTCGAGCCGGGTGCCGAGCCCGAATCGTTTGGCCATGGCGGCGATGTGGTCGATGCCGGTGCGCCGGGCAGTCTCGTAGAAGAACACGTCGCAGCTGTTCTTGAGCCCGCCGCGCAGATCGAGCAGGCCGTGGCCGCCGTGACGCCAGCAATGGAAGCGGGCGTCGCCGAGATCCAGATAGCCCGGGCAGTTGATGCGCTCGCCCGGGGTCAGGGTCCGCGCCTCCAGTGCCGCCAGCGCCACCACCATCTTGAACGTCGAGCCCGGCGCGTAGACCCCGGCCACCGCCTTGTTGATCAGCGGCGTGCGCCGGCTCTTCGTCCATTCGGCCCACTGCGCCTGGGAGACGCCGGAATTGAACAGGCTCGGATCGAACGAGGGGTTGGTGGCCATGGCCAGCACCTCCCCGTTCTGGGTGTCCAGCACCACCGCCGAGGCACTTTCGTCGCCGAGCCGGGACAGCACCATTTCCTGCAGGCCGGAATCGAGCGTGGTGGTGATTTCCGCCCCCGGAGTGCCGTCCTGGCGGTCCAGCTCGCGGATGACGCGGCCGAGCGCGTTCACCTCCACCTGCACCATGCCGGCCTTGCCGCGCAGCGCCTCGTCGTGATGCTTCTCCAGCCCGGCGCGGCCGACGCGCATGCCCGGCAGCGCCAGCATCGGGTCGTCGGCGGCGTCGTCCTCGCTCGGGGGCGCGACATAGCCGGTCAGATGCGCCAGGGTCGGGCCGAACGGGTAGAGCCGCGTGGTGCCGACATCGACGACGACCCCGGGCAGATCCGGCGCGTTGACCTCGATCCGCGCCATTTCCTCCCAGCTCAGGAATTCGCGCATGGTCACGGGGATGAAGCGGCGATGGCGATGCAGATCGCGCGCGATGCGCGCCCGCTCGTGGTCGGCGAGCGGCACCAGGCGGTTGAAATGATCGAGCGTCGCCTCGACGTCGAGCGCCTGCTCGGCGATCAACAGCGCGCGCCAGTTGGTACGGTTGCCGCCGATCGGCGCGCCGGTGCGGTCCAGCAGGCGCCCGCGCGGCGGCGCGATCAGGCGCGCCGAGAGCCGGTTGTTCTCGGCCGCCAGCGCGTAGCGTGCGCCCTCGGCCACCTGCACCTGGTAGAGCTTGGCGGCGAGCCCGCCGAGCGCCACCAGCTCCGCGCCGGCGACGATCAGCGCGCGACGGGTGAAGACGCCGGTGCGCCGGGCTTCGCGCCGCGCCATGTCACGCCAGTTCCGGCGCGGCGGCGCCGCGATGGACGCGGATCAGCAGCAGGGCGAGCACCGGATAGAGCCCGATGCCCAGCATCGCCTCGACCACCACCGGGGCGAAGGGGAGCAGCCGCACCCTCAGCAGCGACGTCGCCGCCCAGCCGAGCAGCGCCGCGGCGATGGCGAAGGCGGCGAAGGCGATCCAGACGAGGAGAAAACTCTGCCGCGCCAGGCCCCGGCGCCAGCGCAAGACCAGCGCGTGGGCTATCAGCAGGCTCAGGACGGCGACCCCGAGCGGCGCCTCGCCGAGCAGGTCGGCGAGCAGACCGAGCAGGAACACCGCGACCGGCGGCATCGATGCGGGCCGGTAGAGCGTCCAGAAAAACACCGACGCGAGCACGAATTGCGGCTGCAGCTCGGCCTGGGCGGGCAGGCCGAGCGGGGCGGCGAGCGCGAGCATGGCCAGCGCGGTCAGCCCCGCCGGCAAGGCGAACCGCGCCGCCGCATCGAGCCGGCGCTTCAGGCTCGGGCGCGGGCGGATGCCAGGACGGCGGTCCATCGGCTCAGCGCTCACGGCGGTCGATCGGCTCAGTGCTCATCGACGGTCCCGCCCGCAGCCTCCGCCGTGCGGCGCGCACGCGGCCCGGGCGCGTGCTGCGGCCGCGTCGAGGCCTCGGGCGGCAGGATGCCGCCGAGATCATAGTCGAACAGCCGCACGATCTCGAGCCGGTCGAGCCGCGCGGCGGGCACGACGACCGGCTGGCCCGGGGTGAGATAGTGAACGGTGCCGACCGGCAGATTCGCCGGGTAGGCATTGGCCTCGGCGCTGCTGACCACCTTCTCGCCCTCGGCGGGCGGTGTACCCTCCGGCCAGAACATCAGCCGCGGCAGCGGGGTGTTGGTGCCAGCCATGATCGCCCGGGCGCGGCTCTCCTGCAGCGTGACCGGCACGCGGCTGTTCATGTCGGTGATCAGCAACACCCGGGCGCTGCGCTCCCCCACCTCCGTCACCCGCCCCACGAGACCGCGCTCGTCGAGCGCGATCTGACCCTTGCTGACGCCGTGATGCGGGCCGATCGAGATCAGCACCGAGCGCGCATAGACACCGCCGGCATCGGCGACGACGCGGGCGGTGACGTAGGACGGGGCCGGGTCCGGGAGCCAGCGCAGATTGGCCTTCAGCGCCGCATTCTCCGCCTCCAGCGCCAGCGCCACCGACTGCCATTGCCGCAGCCGGGCATTTTCCTCGCGCAGCCGGTCATTGTCGCGGGCGAGGGAAAAGATGTGGGCGCCATCCGCGATCGCCCCGCGCACCGCGCCGAGCGGCGCGGCGATCGCGGCATAGAGCGGGGCCAGCACGTCGCCGAGCCCGGTGCGCACGCGCTCGGCCAGCACGGCGTCCGCCTTGCCGAGCAGCATCAGCGCGAAGGCGGCGACGATGAGCACCGGCAGCGTCAGCCGGGACAGAGCCTGCCGCAACGGGATGGAGAGCCGGATCACGCCGTCTGTCGCCCCTCCGCGCTCGGCCGCCGCGACGGCGGCCGGTGGTCGATCCTAGAGCATGATGACCGCAGGCGGAATCGCCGCAGGTCTGAATCATGCGATCAAACAAAGAGCTGGAGTGGGTTGGCCGAGCGAAGGCGATGCCATCCCGCTCCAGAGCACGGTCCGGCCTGATGGACTTACCAGGCCGGACCGTGCTCTAGAAACCTATGGTTCCAGAGCGACTTATGTCCGCTCTGGAGCACGGCCCGCGCCGCGCGCTCAGTACATGGTGCTGAGCACGTTGCGCAGCCGCCTGATCTCCTCCAGCGCCCGGCCGGTGCCGAGGGCGACGCATTGCAGCGGTTCCTCGGCAACCACCACGGGTAGGCCGGTGGCGTCGCGCAGCACCTGGTCGAGACGATACAGCAGTGCACCGCCGCCCGTCAGCACGATCCCCTTGTCGACGATGTCGGCGGCGAGCTCGGGGGGCGTGTTCTCCAGCGCCACCTTCACCGCCTCGACGATGGCCGCGACCGGCTCGGCCAGGCTCTCGGCGATCTGGCGCTGGCTGACCAGGACCTCGCGCGGCACGCCGTTCATCAGGTCGCGCCCCTTGACCTCGCGATAGGGTCCCTCGTCACTGTCATAGGGCGGGCTGGCGGCGCCGATATCGATCTTGATCCGTTCGGCGGTGCTCTCGCCGATCAGCAGATTATGGGTTCGGCGGATGTAATTGATGATCGACTCGTCCATCTTGTCGCCGCCGACGCGCACGCTGCGGGCATAGACGATGCCGCCGAGCGAGATCACCGCGACCTCCGTGGTGCCGCCGCCGATATCGACGATCATGCTGCCCGAGGGCTCGGTCACCGGCAGCCCGGCGCCGATCGCCGCGGCCATCGGCTCCTCGATCAGCAGCACCCGCCGCGCCCCCGCGCTCTCCGCGCTCTCCTGGATCGCCCGCCGCTCCACCGCCGTCGAGCCGGAGGGCACGCAGACGATGATCAGCGGCGAGGCGAAGGCGCGGCGGTTGTGCACCTTGCGGATGAAATGCTTGATCATTTCCTCGGCGACCTCGAAATCGGCGATGACGCCGTCGCGCAGCGGCCGGATGGCGGAGATGTTGCCCGGAGTGCGGCCGAGCATCTGCTTCGCCTCCTCGCCCACGGCGAGGACATGCTTCTTGCCCCGGACATCGGCGATGGCGACCACCGAGGGCTCGGCCAGCACGATCCCGCGGCCCTTGACATAGACCAGCGTGTTGGCGGTGCCGAGATCGATCGCCATGTCGGCCGACATGAAACCGAGCAGGCGTGAGAACATAACGGGCTGGCCTTTGTCACGGGACGGGGGAAGGCGCAGGGCTTAGCCGCGCCGGCCCTGCGCGGCAAGAGGGGCGCTCGCGAACCTGTGCGCCGCGGGTCAGCCGGGCGGGCGCGCCGGTGCGGCCGGGGCCTGCCCGGCGCTCGCCTGGGCGGCGACCTTCTCCAGATAGGCGACGATATCGCGCCGTGCCGCCACTTCCGGCACCGCCATCGGCATCAGGGCGCCGGGCACCATCGCCTGCGGCCCGGCGAGCCAGCTGGTCAGCGTCGCCTCGGACCAGACGATCCCGGACTGCACCAGCGCCGGCGAATAAGGATAGCCGGGGACGCTGCCCGCCCGCCGGCCGATGAGATGGCCGAGCGGCGGGCCGATCCGGGCGGTGTCGAGCGCATGGCAGCCGGCGCATTGCTCGGCGAAGAGCTGTTCGCCGGCCGCGGCGTCCGGCGGCGCATTGGCAAAGCGCGCCAGATCCGCCGCCCCGTCCGGCCGCGCGGAGCGGAAGAAGGTATAGGACAGGGTGATCTGGTCGATGTCGGCGGTGTTCGGATCCCGTCCGATCGCGGGATCGACGAAGAACTCGACGGGCATCTGCACCTTGGCGTGCGCCGCGAGCCGTTCCTCGGTGAAACAGAAGCACTCGATCTTCTTGAAGAACACACCGGCCTTCTCGGGCGTGACGTTGAAGGTGGCGTGGCCGACGATCTCGGCGTCCGAGAGATTCTCCGCCTCGAAGAAAACCAGCGCCGAGCGGCCGGCGCGGAGTTCGATCTTGCGCTGCATCGGCACGAACCGCCACGGCAGGTTCGGCGCCACCGAGGTATCGAACAGCACCGTCAGCCTGCGCCCGGTTGCCGCACTGGCGTTGGCGGCGACCCGCTGGGTGGTGCCGAAGGCGCCGGTCGCCTCGCAGAACAGCCGGTAGAGTGTCACCGAATACGAAACCAGCGTCAGCATCACCGCGACGACGGCCAGCAGGCCGATCAGGGTGGCGCGCCGGCCCGACTTGCCTCGCACGAACCAGGACACCGACAATCATCCTCCGGCCGCAACCGGCGGCCCGGAGCGGATATAGCTCAGCGGAGGACGGCGGCAAAGCTCTGCACCAGGCTGCCGGAGACCAGCCGCCACCCATCGACCAGGACGAAGAACACCAGCTTGAACGGGAGCGAGATCGCGCTCGGCGGCAGCATCATCATGCCGAGCGACATCAGCACGCTGGAAACCACCATGTCGATGACGAGGAACGGCAGGAACAGCAGGAACCCCATCTCGAAGGCGCGGCGCAGCTCGCCGACGATGAAGGCCGGCACCAGCGCCCGCCACGGCGCCACCTCCGGCGAGGCCGGGGCCGGCAGGTGCGCGAGATCGAGGAACAGGCGCAGATCCGGCCCGCGCAGATTGGCCGCCATGAAGCGCCGGAACGGCTCGCTCGCCAGCCGCAGCCCCTCCAGCGGCTCGACATGGCCCTCGCTCATCGGCAGCAGTCCGGTGGTCCAGGCCTGGTCCAGAACCGGCTGCATGACGAAGAAGGTCAGAAACAGCGCCAGCCCGATCAGCACCGTGTTGGGCGGGGTGTTGCCGGTGCCGAGCGCGCTGCGCAGGAGCGAGAGAACAATGACGATGCGGGTGAAGGCGGTGGCCATCACCAGCAGGCTCGGCGCCAGCGACAGCAGGGTGAGCAGCGCGGTGAGCTGCACCATCCGCGCAGTCGCCCCGGCCTGGCCGGCGGCGCCGAGATCGATGGCGAGCGACTGGGCCCGCGCCAGCCCCGGCAGCAGCAGCAGCGCCACCAGCAGTCCCGCCCGAAGCAGCAGACCCGGGGCGCGGCCGGCCGGCGCGCGCATCATGGCCGCGGCCCCGCTTGCGCTTCCCCGGGCAGCCAGCCGATCAGCACGTCCTGCGTCCCGCCGGTCAGCAGCAGTGCCCGCTGGCCCTCGCAACGGATCAGCACCAGGCGGCGGCGGGCATCGAGCGCCATCGCCTCCTCGATGGCGAGTCGCGCCCCGGCCGGACGCAGCAGCGGGCGCGCCCGGCGCAACCCGGCCTGCGCCAGCCAAAGCAGCCCGAGCACGGCGGCGAGCGCCGCGCCGGTGACCAGCAGGGAGGAGAATTCGGGCACCATGACCAGGCCTTTTGCCGGGCGATTGAAAGGAGCGCTCAGTCCGTATCCGCGGTCTCGGCGAGGGCGCAGGTGAGCGCGTCGACCTCGACCAGGACGGCGACGAAGCCGGGCCGCAGGGCCTGGCCGTCGGCATAGGGCAGATCGAGCGCGCGGGCGCAGAGCCGGCCGACCCAATCCTCCAGCCCGGCGAGATCGACCGCGCGGCGCGAGCGGACGAGCGCGCCGGCCAGGCGCAACGTGCGCACCAGCGCTTCGGACGCCGCCTCCAGCCCGGCGCGTCGCTCGTCGCCCCCTGGCGGCCAGGGAAGCTCGGGGATTGGGGGGCAGGATGGGGCGCGGTTCATGCCCACGCATGAAAGCGCCCCCGGGTTAACAGCCCGTTGACGCCAGCGCGGCGGCGGCGCTCAGGCGCGCATCGGCTGGAGCACGGTCCGATCGGATGGAACCATCCGATCGGACGGTCGTGCTCCAGAAACCACGACAGCTAGAGCAACTTTGCCCGATCAGGCAAACACCGTCGGGTCCACGGCATTCTCCCGGATCGGCGCGCCGTCGAGCACGGAGAGCAGGTTCCGCGCCGTCGCCGCCGCCATCGCGGCCACCGAGGCCACGGTGACGCCGGCCATGTGCGGGGCGAGGATCACGCTGTCGAGCGCCAGCAGCGGGTGGTCGCGCGGCGGCGGCTCGGTGCCGAGCACGTCGAGGGCGGCGCCGGCGACATGGCCGGTGTTCAGCGCCGCCTGCAGCGCGGCTTCGTCGATCAGCCCGCCGCGGGCGGTGTTGACCAGGAAGGCGCCGCGCTTCATCCGCGCCAGCCGCGCCGCGCCGAAGAAGCCGCGCGTGGCCGCGTTCAGCGGGCAATGCAGGCTGACGAAATCGGCCTCGCCGAGGGCGGCGTCGAGGTCCGGCGCCGGCTCGAATCCGGCCGCCGTGACCGCCGCCGCCGGCACGAACGGGTCATGAACCAGCACGCGCATGCCGAACGCGGCGCAGCGGGCGGCCGCGCGGGTGCCGATGCGGCCGAACCCGACGATGAGCACCGGGCGCCCGGCGACCTCCTCCGGCAGATAGGCGAACCGCTCGCCCCAGCGCCCGTCGCGCACCAGCCGGTCGAGCGCGGCGACCCGCTTGGCCAGGGCGAGAATGAAGAACACCGCCTGTTCGGCGACGGAGGTCGAGTTCGCCGTGCCCACCACCATCAGCGGAATGCGCCGTGCCGAGAGCGCCGGCACGTCCACGGCGTCGAACCCGACGCCGATGCGCGCCACCACCTGCAGGGCCGGAGCGGCGGCGAGCTCGGCGGCGCCGAAGCGGGTGAAACTCAGCGCGACGCCGGCCGCGTCGGCCAGCAGCGCGTGGAACGCCGCCGCGCCGAGGGCGGGGTCGTAGGCCACGGTCTCGATGTCCGGCCGCGCCCGCAGCAGGGCGAAGCCCTCGGCGCCGAGGGTTTCGGGCACCAGGATCTTCTTGGTGTTCGAGGTCATAGGCTTGGTCCCCCCTTCTTGCGCCGGTTCCGTCACCGCGGTTGCGCCCCGTTGTGCCATAGACCCAGGCCGGCGGCGAGCCGGGCAAATTTCGGTTTGCCTTGGCGCAGCAGCGCTTCGATAACGCGAAACGGCCGCCGCGAGAGGGGGGACCCTGGCATGAAAACCATCCGCATCGGCTCCGGCGCCGGTTTCGCCGGGGACCGAATCGAGCCCGCCATCGAGCTCGCCGAGCACGGCGGGCTCGACTATCTCGGGTTCGAGTGCCTGGCCGAGCGCACCATCGCGCTGGCCCAGGGCGAGCGGCTGCGCGACCCCGCGGCCGGGTTCGACCCGCTGCTGGTGGCGCGCATGCGCGCCGTGCTGCGCCCCTGCGCGGCGCGCGGCGTGCGCATCATCACCAACATGGGCGCGGCCAACCCGCTCGGCGCGGCGCGCGCGACCGCGGCGGTGGCGCGCGAACTCGGGCTGGCCGGGCTCAGGATCGCCGCGGTCACCGGCGACGACGTGCTGGAGCATTTGCGCGGCGGCGAGGACGCGCTGCTCGAGCGCGAGGGCACCGTCGCCTCGCTCGGAGAGACCATCCTCTCGGCCAACGCCTATATGGGCGCCGAAGGGATCGTCGCGGCGCTGCGCGGCGGCGCCGATGTCGTCATCACCGGCCGCGTCGCCGATCCGGCGCTGTTCCTCGCGCCGCTGATCCATGAATTCGGCTGGGCGATGGATGATTGGGAGCGGCTCGGCCAGGGCACCGTGGTCGGGCATCTGCTGGAATGCGCCGGTCAGATCACCGGCGGCTATTTCGCCGACCCCGGCTACAAGGACGTGCCGGACCTCGCGCGGCTCGGCTTCCCGATCGCCGAGGTGGCGGCGGACGGCTCAGCGGTGATCAGCAAAGTCCCCGGCTCAGGCGGGCGGATCAGCCTCGCCACCTGCAAGGAGCAACTGCTCTACGAACTGCTCGACCCCACCGCCTATCTGCAGCCGGACGTGGTCGCCGATTTCTCCGCCGTGCGCTTCACCGAGCTTGGCCGCGACCGCATCGCGGTCCGCGGCGGCAGTGGGCGGGCGCGGCCGGCGACGCTGAAGGTCTCGGTCGGCTATCTCGACAGTTTCGTCGGCGAGGGCCAGATGTCCTACGCCGGTCCCGGCGCCGCGGCGCGCGGGCGGCTGGCGCTGGCGATCGTGCGCGAGCGGCTGGCGCTGACCGGCGTGCGGACGACGGAAACCCGCTTCGAGCTCATCGGCGTCGATGCCGCGCACCTCACGGGCGACCCCGCCCCTTTCGCCGAGCCGCCGGAAGTGCGCCTGCGGGTCGTCGGCCGCACCGCGAGCCTTGCCGAGGCGGTGCGCATCGGCAACGAGGTCGAGACGCTCTACACCAATGGCCCGGCCGGCGGCGGCGGGGCGTGGAAATCGGCGCGCCAGATCGTCGCCGTGGTCTCGACGCTGATCGCGCGCGAGCGGGTCGTGCCCGCGCTGCATTACGAGGTGGCCTGACATGCGGCTGCGCGAACTGGCCCACGCCCGCACCGGCGACAAGGGCGACACGTCGCAGATTTCGGTCATCGCCTATGATCCGGGCGACTATGCCTGGCTCGCCGAGCACGTCACCGAAGCCCGCGTGCGGGCCCATTTCGCCGCCATCGTGCAGGGCGAGGTGACGCGCTACGCGCTGCCCGCACTCGGCGCGCTCAACTTCGTGCTCACCGCAGCGCTGGCCGGCGGGGTGACACGCTCGCTCGCACTCGACCCGCACGGCAAGACGCTCGCCTCGCTGCTGCTCGAACTCGATCTGCCCGATCGCCAGCGGCCCGCTTCGGCCTGATGCAAGCTTCCGCCTGAGGGCTGCGGCGTGGGACGGCCGGCCTTGACAGGTTGATTGAATGACTGTTCAGTCAGTTCAGACACACTGCCAAGGCCCGACCGGCATGATGATGCATTCGCGCCCGCCCGGCGGCGTTCCGACCGGCCATGTCGACCGGTTCGCCCGCTCGCTCCTGCCGCCGCCCGCCCTGTGGCCGCAATTCGACTACGCGGCGGCGCATCTCTGCGATTATCCGGACCGGCTCAACGCCGCCGCGGCGCTGATCGACGCGGCAGTGGCGGCCGGCGCCGGCGCCAAGCCCGTCTATCATTTCGGCGATCACAGCTGGACCTACGCGCACCTGCTCGACCGGGCCGAGCGCATCGCGCGCGTGCTCGTCGAAGATCTCGGGCTGGTCCCAGGCAATCGCGTGCTGCTGCGCTCGGCCAATTCCCCGATGCTGGTGGCCTGCTGGCTCGCGGTGCTCAAGGCCGGCGGCATCTGCGTCACCACCATGCCGATGCTGCGCGCGCGCGAACTCGCCTACATCATCGACAAGGCCGAGATCAGCCACGCGCTCTGCGACATCTCCCTCGCCGAGGAAATGGAAACGGCGCGGCGTCAGACGGCACTGGCGCGGATCGCCTATTTCACCGCAATCGGTGACGCGGCGAACCGGGATGCGGACCTCGACCGCGCCGCCGCCGCCAAGCCCGCCGGCTTCGCCACCGTTCCGACCGCCGCGGACGACATCGCACTGATCACCTTCACCTCGGGAACCACCGGCCACCCCAAAGCGGCGGCGCATTTCCATCGCGACATCCTGGCCGCTGCCGACAGTCTGCCGCTGGTCTATCGCGTCGAGTCCGACGAGGTGGTGTGCGGCTCTGCGCCGATGGCGTTCACCTACGGGCTGGCGGCGCAGGTGCTCTATCCGCTGCGTTTCCGCGCCACCGCGGCGCTGGTCGCGCGCCCGGCACCGGAGAACATCCTCGCCGCCGTCGCCCGCCACCGCGTCACCAGCCTCTACGGCGTGCCCACCGGCTATCACCACATGCTGGCCGAGATCGGCCGCTTCGATGTCCGCAGCCTGCGCCGCTGCGCCTCCGCCGGCGAACATCTCCGCGGCGGATTGTGGCAGGCGTGGCGCGAGGCCACGGGCATCGGCATCGTCAACGGGCTCGGCATGACCGAGCTGCTCAGCCACTGCCTCTCCGAAAGCGAGCCGGTCGAGCATCCGGGATCAACCGGACGTGCCGTCCCCGGCTACACGGTCTGTCTTCTCGATGATGACGGCATGCCGCTGCCGCGCGGCCGTCGCGGCCGGCTGGCGGTGCGCGGGCCGACCGGCTGCCGCTATCTCGACGATCCGGAGCGCCAGGCCGCCTTCGTGCGCAATGGCTGGAACGTGACCGGCGACATCATGGAGCAGGATGAAGCCGGCAGCTTCTGGTACGTGGACCGCAGCGACGACATGATCGTCTCCGCCGGCTACAACATCTCCGCGCAGGAAGTCGAGCGCGCGCTCGCCGAACATCCCGATGTCGCCGAATGCGCCGTCGTCGGCGTGCCGGATCCGGTGCGCGGCGCGATCCTGCGCGCCTGCGTGGTGCTGCGCGAACCGCGCGCCAGCGAAACCGACGCCGCTGAGGCCATTGGCACCTTCGTCCGATCGCTCATCGCCACCTACAAATGCCCGCGCGAGTTCCGTTTCATCGAGGCGCTGCCGCGAACGGCGACCGGCAAGGTGCAGCGCTTCCGCCTGCGCCAGTCCTGAACCGCGCGCGAACGAGGAGAATGGATGATGAAATTCGCCGACAAGATCGCCCTCGTCACCGGCGGCGCCTCGGGGATCGGGCTCGCCACGGTGCAGGGCTTCGCCGCAGGGGGCGGCGATGTGCTGCTCGCCGACATCGACGCCGCCAAGGGCGAGGCCGCGGCCGCAGCGGTGCGCGCCAAGGGTGGCCGCGCCGAATTCGTCCGGCTCGATGTCACCGACAAGGCCTCGATCGCCGCCTGTCGCGATCACGTGCTCGCGCGTCATGGACGGCTGGACATTCTCGCCAGCGTCGCCGGCTGGGGCCATATCCAGCCGTTCGTCGAGAACGACGACGCCTTCATCGCCAAGGTGATGGCGCTCAATCTCCTCGGCCCGATCGAACTCGCGCGCGCCTTCTTCCCCGGCATGATCGCGCGCAAGAGCGGCAGGATCGTCAACGTCGCCAGCGACGCCGGGCGCGTCGGCAGCCTTGGCGAGAGCGTCTATTCCGCGGCCAAGGGCGGCGTGATCGCGTTCAGCAAATCGCTCGCCCGCGAGGGCGCGCGCCACAATGTCACGGTCAACGCCGTCTGCCCGGGACCGACCGATACGCCGCTGCTGCGCTCCGAGCCGGAGAAGTTTCTCGAAGCCTTCATCAAGGCGATTCCCATGCGCCGCTTCGGCAAGCCCGCGGAGGTGGCGGCGGCGATCCTGTTCATGGCCAGCGCGGACGCTGACTACATCACCGGCCAGGTGCTGAGCGTCAACGGTGGCATCACCATGGTCGGCTGAGCCGATCGGTATCAGAAGGCAACCACGATGAGAGAGTTCGATGCTGCTGGCTACAAGGCGATTCACTTCCGCTGGCGGGTCGAGAACAAGGTCGCGACCCTCGTCCTCGACCGGCCGGAGAAGAAGAATCCGCTGACCTTCGATTCTTACGGCGAGCTGCGCGACCTGTTCCAGAATCTCGCCTATGCGGCGGACGTGAAAGCCGTCGTGCTCGCGGGCGAGGGCGGCAATTTCTGCTCCGGCGGCGACGTGCACGAGATCATCGGCCCGCTGACGCGCATGGACATGCCAGGGCTGCTCGAATTCACCCGCATGACGGGCGATGTCGTCAAAGCGATGCGCCAGTGTCCCCAGCCGATCATCGCCGCCATTGACGGCGTCTGCGCCGGGGCCGGATCGATGCTCGCCTCGGCCGCCGACATTCGTCTCGGCACCGCGCGGTCCAAGGTGGCGTTCCTGTTCGTCCGCGTCGGGCTGGCGGGCGCGGACATGGGCGCCTGCACCCTGCTGCCGCGGCTGATCGGGCTGAGCCGGGCGGCCGAGCTGCTCTATACCGGCCGCGCCATGGGTGGGGCGGAAGCGGAGCGGATCGGCTTCTACACCAGCCTGCACGAGCCCGAGGCGCTGGCCGCGAACGCCCAGGCCCTCGCCCGCACTCTCGCCGACGGGCCGACGTTCGGTCACGCCATGACCAAGACCATGCTGTGGCAGGAATGGAACGCGGGGCTCGGCGAGTGCATCGAGGCGGAGGCGCAGGCGCAGGCGATCTGCATGCAGACCAAGGATTTCCACCGCGCCTACACCGCCTTCGCCGCCCGCGAAACCCCCCGGTTCGAGGGCAATTGATGGCGGACGTCTCCTATCGCGACTGGCCGTTCTTCGACGCCGGGCACCGCGCCTTCGCCGCCGACCTCGAAGCCTGGGCGGCATCGGCCAAGCTGGACGAAACCGCCCATGCCACGGGCGGCCCGGCGCTGGACGAGGCGGCGCGGACGCTGGTGCGCCGGCTGGGCGCGGCCGGGCTGCTGCGCGTCTGCGTGCCCGGCGCCCATGGCGGCGCCCGCGAGGGGCTCGATGTCCGCAGCCTGTGCCTGGCGCGCGAGTGTCTCGCCCGCCACGCCGGCCTCGCGGACTTCGCCCTGGCGATGCAGGGCCTCGGCAGCGCCGCCATCACCCTCGCCGGCAGCGAGGCGCAGCGGCGGCGCTACCTGCCCGCCGTCGGCGAGGGCGCGCTGATCGCCGCCTTTGCGCTTTCCGAGCCCGATGCCGGGTCCGACGTCGGCGCGATGACGACGCGGGCCGTGGCGGACGGCGCCGACTATGTTCTCGACGGCACCAAGACCTGGATCTCGAATGCCGGGATCGCCGACTTCTACACCGTCTTCGCGCGCGTCTCGGACGCGCCCGGCGCGCGCGGGCTCGGCGCTTTCATCGTCGAGGCCGGAACGCAAGGCCTCACCGTCGCCGAGCGGATCGACGTCATCGCCCCCCACCCGCTCGGCACGCTCCGCTTCGATGGCTGCCGCGTGCCGGCGAGCGCCATGCTGGGAACGCCGGGCGAGGGTTTCCGCATCGCCATGTCCGTGCTCGATGTTTTCCGCGCGACCGTTGGCGCCGCGGCACTCGGCTTCGCCCGCCGCGCGCTCGACGAGGCGACGGCCCGCGCGGTGGCGCGCCACGCGTTCGGCCAGGCGCTGGCCGGGTTCCAGCTGGTGCAGGCGAAGCTCGCGGACATGGACGTCGCCATCGACGCCGCCGCCCTCCTCGTCTACCGCAGCGCCTGGGTCAAGGACGTGCAGGGCGGGCGGGTCACGCGCGAGGCCGCGATGGCGAAGCTGTTCGCCACCGAATCGGCGCAGCAGGTGATCGACCAGGCGGTGCAGATTTTCGGCGGCCTCGGCGTGGTCAGCGGCGTCGCCGTGGAGCGGCTCTATCGCGAGATCCGCGCCCTGCGCATCTACGAAGGCACCAGCGAGATCCAGAAGCTGGTGATCGCCGCCAAACTGCTGGAGCGGGCCGAAAAGCGGGAGCGGCAGGGCTCGCCAGGCCCCGGCTCTTGACAAATCCGCGCCGCGCACCGACGGACGGCAGGACAGCAACGGCCCAGCACCGCATGGACATCGAGCCGGACGAAAACTCGGGCGTCAAAAGCCAGGTGACCGACCGGGCTCTGGTGCAGAGGCGCCGCGGCCAGATGATCGCCGCCGCGACCGAGCTGTTCGCGCACCAGGGGTTCTACCGCACCACGATCCAGGAGATCGCGCGCAAGGCCGGCGTCAGCAGCGGCCTGATCTACCAGTATGTCGAGGACAAGGAGGATGTGCTGCTCCTCGTCCTGCTCAGCGTGCTGGAATCCTACAAGCAGGAAATTCCCGCCGCGCTCGCGGGCCTGGCGGATCCGCTGCAACGCTGCTTCGTGGCGCTCGATGCCTATTGCCGCGTCGTCGATCAGCGCCGCGCGGCGACGGTGCTCGCCTATCGCTCGACCAAATCGCTGCCGCAGCCGCGGCGCGAGCTGATCAAGGCCGCCGAATTGCAGACCAACGAACTGATCGCCGCCGGCCTGCGCGGCTGCATCGCGGCCGGGCTGTTCCGCGACGTCGATGTCGAGCTGACGACCTATCAGATGGTCACCTTCGCCCATAGCTGGGCGCTGAAACACTGGCGCCTGCAGGCGGTGTGCGCGCTGGACGAGTATATCGCCCAGGGTCGCGATTTCTTCGCCCATGCCCTGCTCACGCCGAAGGGGTGGGCGGCCTACCGCCGGCTCTATCCCGCGGCCGGGATCTCGCAACGATCGACGGCGGCGGCGCCGTCGTGAATGATGCGCCCACCAGAAACGGGGGAGACACCATCATGAGCTACGGCAAGCTGATCGAATATGCGGACGCCGCGCCCGAGGTGCGCGCGGTGATGGACGAAATCAAGGCCGCACGCGGCGTGCCGGACGTGAACAACGCCTGGAAGGCGATGGCGCGCCACCCGGCCGTGATGCGCCGGTTCTGGGAGCGGGCGAAGGCGGTGATGCAGCCCGGCGCCCTGGACGCCAAGACCAAGGAACTGATCTACGTCGCGGTCAGCATCGCCAATGGCTGCCATTATTGCACCGCGTCGCACACCGCGCTGGCGACCCGGAAGGGCGCGACCGAGGCCGAGCTCGCGGAAATGGTCGAGATCGTCAGCCTCGCCCTGGAAGGCAACAGCTACGCGACCTTCTACGGCCAGGAGGTGGACCCCGCCCTCAAGGGATAGAGCGTGATGACCTTAGGTGGAATCGCCGCAGGTTCGAATCACGCGATCAAATAAAGAATATAAAGTGGGATGACTGAGCGAAAGCGATGTCATCCCACTCTGGAACAACCGCCGATCCGCCGCCGGCCGGGCTATCGGCCGATCGAGCGGTAGTCGAAGCCGGCGGCGCGCATCGCCTCCGGATCGTAGATGTTACGCAGATCGACGACGACATGGCCGCGCATCGCGGTGCGCAGCCGCTCCGGCGCCAGGGCGCGGAACTCGTTCCACTCGGTGACGACGACCAGCGCGTCGGCGCCGGTGGCGGCGTCGATCGCGTCCTTGCAATAGGTGACGCCCTCGCCGAGCAGCTCGCGCGCCTGCTCCATGCCCGCCGGATCATAGGCGCGGACCTGCGCACCTTCGCCGGTCAGCCGCGAGACGATGGGCAGCGCCGGCGAATCGCGCATGTCGTCGGTCTCGGGCTTGAAGGTCAGGCCGAGCAGGGCGATGGTCCGCCCGCGCACCGAGCCGCCGCAGGCGGCGGCGACACGGGTCGCCATGCCGGCCTTGCGCGCGGTGTTGACGGCGACGACGGCCTCCACCAGGCGGGAGGGTGCGCCGGCGTCCTGGGCGATGCGCACCAGGGCGAGCGTGTCCTTGGGGAAGCAGGAGCCGCCGAAGCCGGGGCCGGGATGGAGGAATTTCCGCCCGATGCGGCCGTCCAGCCCGATGCCGCGGGCGAGATCATGCACGTCCGCCCCGGCCTTCTCGCACAGATCCGCCATCTCGTTGATGAAGGTGACCTTCATCGCCAGGAACGAGTTGGCGGCGTATTTGATCAGCTCCGCCGTTTCCAGGCTGGTGAAGACGATCGGGGTTTCGATCAGATAGAGCGGCCGGTAGAGCCGGCGCAGCACGTCCTGCGCGCGCTCGCTCTCGGCGCCGATGACCACCCGGTCGGGGCGCATGAAATCGCCGATGGCGCTGCCTTCGCGCAGGAATTCCGGGTTCGACGCGACCTCGATGTCGAGATCGGGCCGGGTCTGGCGCAGAATTTCCGCCAGCCGCCGCCCGGTGCCCACCGGCACGGTGGACTTGGTCACCACCACCGCCGGCGCGGTCAGCGCGCGCGCCACCTGTTCGGCGGCGGCATAAACATAGGTGAGGTCGGCATGGCCGTCGCCACGGCGCGTCGGCGTGCCGACGGCGATGAACACCGCCTCCGCCCCCTCCAGCGCCGGCGCCAGCTCGCCGAAGAAGCGCAGCCGTCCCGCGGCGACGTTGGTGGCGACGAGCTGCTCCAGCCCGGGCTCATAGATCGGGATGCGGCCGGACTGCAGCACGGCGAGCTTGCCCGGATCGGCTTCGACGACGCTGACATCGACGCCGAATTCCGCGAAGCACGCGCCCGAAACGAGCCCGACATAGCCGCCGCCAATCATCGCAATACGCAAGACCGAAACCCTCCGTGCTCCGCGCGGCCGATACGTCGCCGCCCACACCCCGCCGCATGCCGCGCGGGACAGGAAGCATCTAGCGCGCCAAGATTACAATTGGCTTAGAGCACGGTCCGACCTGATGGAATCATCCGGTCGGACGGTCGTGCTCTAGAAACCTATGAGTCTAGAGCGTGATGACCGTAGGTGGAATCGCCGCCGGTCTGCATCACGCGATCAAACAGAGAGCCAGAGCGGGGTGGCGGAGCGAAGGCGATGCCACCCCGCTCTGGAGCGCTCGGCCCGCCGCGGCGGCGGCCTACTCGTCGAACAGGATGCGGTTGGCCGCCCCGTCGAGATCGTCGTACTGCCCGGCACGCAGGGCCCAGAGGAACAGCCCGAGCCCGCCGGCACCGAGGCCCAGGCTGATGGCGATGAGATAGACCAGCACGGTCATGATGCGAGGCGCCCGTTCACCCGGAAACTATTGGCCATCACCGCCAGCGACGAGGCCGACATCGAAGCCGCCGCCAGCCACGGAGTGATGTAGCCCGCCATCGCCAGCGGCACCATGATGCCGTTATAGGCGAGCGCCAGAGCCAGATTCTGGCGCATCACCAGCCGCGCCCGCCGCGCCAGGGCGATGATGTCGGCCACGGGACGCAGCGAGCGCCCCTGGAAGACCACGTCCGCCACCGTCTGGGCGATATCGGTGGCGCTCGACGGCGAGGCCGAGACATGGGCGGCGGCGAGCGAAGGGCCATCGTTCAGCCCGTCACCCACCATCAGCACCCGCCGCCCGGCGCGCTGCAGCGCCTCGATGCGCGCGATTTTCTGCACCGGGCTGCGACCGGCCTCGGCCTCGGTTATGCCGAGTTCGGCGGCGACGGCGCCGACCGGGCCGGCCCGGTCGCCGGAGACGAGGCTGACGGCGAGGCCGGCAGCCGCCAGCCGGCGCAGCGTCGGCCCCGCATCGGGGCGCAGCCGCTCGGCGAAGGCGAAGCGCCGCGGCGCATGCGCGGGCCGGGCGAGCCAGAGTTCCGGCGCCTCGCCCGCCGCGGCGCCACAGAACGCGGCGCTCCCGAGCCGCGCCTCGCCCTCCGGCCCGGCCCAGGCGATGCCCTGGCCCGGATGCTCGATGGCCCCGGCGACGGGCACCGCGCCCGGCGCGGCGGCGGCGAGCGCGCGGGCGAGCGGGTGGCGGCTGGCGGCGGCCAGCGAGGCGGCCAGCGCCAGCGCCCCTGCATCGGCCGCGTCATCCGCATTTTGGGCGAGCACGAAACTGGGCTCGGTCAGCGTCCCGGTCTTGTCGAACACCACGGTATCGATCTCGGCCAGCCGCTCCAGGGCGGTGGCCGATTTCAGCAGCACCCCGGCGCGGAACAGCCGTCCCGTGGCGATCACCTGCACCGCCGGCACCGCCAGCGCCAGCGCGCAGGGACAGGTGATGATCAGCACCGAGGCGGCGATCAGCAGCGCACGGCCGGGCGGTGCGCCAAGCGCGAGCCACCAGAGCAGCAGCGTCGCCAGCGCCAGCCCGTGCACCACCGGGGCATAGTGGCGCGCCACCCGGTCGGCGAGGAGGACGACCCGGCCGCGCGCCGTCTCGGCGGCCTCGATCAGGCGCACGCACTCGGCCAGCAGCGTCGCCGGGCCCGTCGCCGTCACGCGGATGGTGAGCGGCGCGTCGAGGTTCACGGTGCCGGCGAACACGGGCGTTCCCGGCGCCGCAGCCACCGGCAGGCTCTCGCCGCTGACCAGGCTGGCATCGAGGGCGGAAGCACCCTGCTCGACGACGCCGTCCGCGCCGATGCGCTCGCCGGCGGCGACGAGGATGCGGCTCGCCGGGGCGACGCTCTCCTGCGGCACCCGGCGCAGCGTGCCGTCCGGCTGGATCACCGCCACCTCGGCGGCGCGCAACGCCAGCAGATGCTCCGCCGTCGCCCGCGCCTGGCCGCGCGCGCGATGGTCGAGCACGCGGCCGAGCAGCAGGAAGAACAGCAGCATCACCGCGCTCTCGAAATAGGTGTGCGGCCCGGCATGCAGCGTTTCGGCCAGGCTGAGCCCGGTGACGACCAGCACGCCGATACTGATCGGCACGTCCATGTTCGTCCGCCCGGCGCGCAGCGCGGCCAGCGCGGGGCGGAAAAACGGCATGCCGGCGTAGGCGATCGCCGGCAGCGCGATCAGCGCCGAGACCCAGTCGATCAGCCCGCGCGTCGCCGGCCCCATGCCCTGCGCGATCCCCGCCCAGGCGCCGAAGGCGAGCAGCATGACATTGCCGGTGGCGAAGCCGGCCACCGCCAGCGCGCGCAGCAGTGCCCGGCCGTTGCGGTCGGCGGCGGCGGCGAGGCAGGATGGATCGAACGGCACCAGCCGGTAGCCGAGCGCCTCGATGCGCGCCACCAGCCGCTCGCCCAGCGCGGCCCCATCCAGCGCGGCCCCATCCAGCGCCGCCCCGCCGCGCCAGACCAGGCGCAGCCGGCGGGTCGTCATGTTCACCCGGCCCGAGACGACGCCGGCCTCACGCGCCAGCACGCTCTCGATCAGCCAGACGCAGGCGCCGCACTGCAGCCCGTCCACCGCCATTTCCAGGCGTGCGAGCCCGTCCGCGCCGGTTTCGGTGTAGCGGGCGAGATCGAACCGCTCGCCCGTTTCCGGCCGCGGCGGGCGGCGTTCGGGGTCGAGCGCCCGCTCGGCGTAGTAGCGCCCGAGGCCGAGCGCCTGGATCGTCGTGTAGGCCGCCGCGCAGCCGGGGCAGCAGAACCGGGCCGATGGTGCTGGCGCGCCGGCCAGCGGCTGGCCGCAATGGGCGCAGAGCACGCCTCCCACCGCCGCGCCGGCGGCGCCGGCAGCGCCCGACGCGGCGGTGGCGCTCACTTGACGAGGATGCGGCGCGTCACCCGAAGCTCCTGCCCGCCCTGCTCCGCCCGCAGCATCAGGTCCCATTGCCCGGGCAACGGCAGCGCCGCGTCGGCGACATACGTGCCGTCGGCGGCGGGGCGGAACCGCAGCGCCAGATCGTGCGCGGGGCCGAGCGGGCGTTGCGCCGCGGCCTCGATGGCGGCGCCGGCGAGCGGCCGGCCGTCGCGATCGCGCAGATGCAGCACCGCGCGGCCCTCATGGCTCGCCGCGCTCAGCGACCAGCCGAGCGCGTTCTGCTTCTCGACCGCATCCAGCACGCGGTTGTAGACGTTGCTCTCGTCGAACCCGTCATTGGCCGCGGCGCCGGGGAAGGTGCTGAGCGCGCCCCAGACCATGCCGGCGTTCACCACCATCACGAACCCCATCGCCGCCGCCAGCCCGAGCGGATAGAACCGCCACGCCGACCTCGCTTCGTTCTGACCACCGATATCGCGCATCCTGCCGCCTCCTCAGCTGCCGCCGGGCCCCATGAACAGGGAGTGATACACTGCCTTCTCACCGGTCGCCTCGTTGCGCAGCACGAAATCCAGCGACTGGCGTCCCTCCTCGAGGTGCTCGGGCCGGCCCTGCACCAGCACCCGCACCGTCTGCACCGTGTCCGGCCCGAGCGTGACGCTCAGCGTCTCGGCGGGTTTGCCGCTTGCCTCGGGCAGCACCATCTCGGCGCCGGCGAAGCCCGTCACGCCGAGGCGGAACTCCGCGCCCTGGCGGCTCTTGTTGATCAGCAGCACGGAATACCCGTTGCGCAGATCCCCGTTCTCCAGCCGCACGAACAGCGGCGCGCGATCATGCGCGACCGAGAGGCCGATATGCGAGCGCAGCGCCAATCCGGCCGCGAGCACGACCATGCCGACCAGCATGACGCCGAGATAGATCAGCGAGCGCGCGCGCAGCAGCCGCAGCGGCGGCGTGGCGCCCTCCTTCTTCGCCGCCTGGCGCGCCAGCGTGTCCCAGGTGATCAGCCACGGCTTGCTGCCCGTCTTGGCCATGACGTGGTTGCAGGCATCGATGCACAGACCGCAATTGATGCATTCGAGCTGCACGCCGTCGCGAATGTCGATGCCCGTCGGGCAGACATGGACGCACGCGTTGCAGTCGACGCAGTCGCCGAACTTCGTCTCCGCCACGCCTAGCCGCCGGCCATGGCCACGCGGCTCACCGCGCCAGCCTTCGTAAGTGACGATGAAGGTCTGCTCATCCAGCATCGCCGACTGGAAGCGCGGCCACGGGCACATATAGGTGCAGACCTGCTCGCGCGCCCAGCCGGCGAGGAGATAGGTCGTCGCTGTCAGCATCGCGATGAAGACATAGACCTCGACGGAGGCGGTACCCGTCCAGAATTCCCGCACCGCCGTCGGCGCATCGACGAAATACATCACCCAGGCGCCACCGGTCCAGAAAGCAATGCCGAGCCAGAGCGCGTGCTTGGCGGTCTTGCGCCAAACCTTGTCGAACGTCGTCGGCCCGCGATCGCGCTTGATGCGCTCGTTGCGATCGCCCTCGATCTTGCGCTCGACCAGCATGAACAGGTCGGTCCACACCGTTTGCGGGCAGGCGTAGCCGCACCAGAGCCGGCCGAACAGCGAGGTGACGAGGAACAGCGCCACCGCGCCCAGCGCCAGCAGGCCGGTGAGGAACCAGATATCCTGCGGCCAGAGCTCGAGATTGAAGAAGAAGAAGCGCTCGTTCCAGAGATCGAGCAGCACGGCCTGGCTGGGCGCGCCGGGTCCGCGGCTCCAGCGCAGCCACGGCAGCAGATAATAGACGGCGAGGCAGAAAACCAGGATGCCCCATTTGATGCGCCGCGCCAGCCCGTCCACCGCTTTCGGGTAAACACGGACGCGATCAGCATAGAGCTTGTTCGGCGGCTCGAGTTCCGCCTCCGGCACGTGGTGCATCACGTTCACGGCACCATGGTCTCCCATCATCCTGTCCAGCCGCTACTCGCCGCCGCCAAGGGAATGCACGTAGAGCGCCACCGCCTTGATCGTCGCCGGCGTCAGACGCTGGTTCCAGTTCGGCATCACGCCGTGTCGCGGCTTCGTCACCTGCGCCACGACGGTCTCGCGCGCGTCGCCGTAGAGATGCACGCGCGAGGCCAGCGGGGGCGCACCGACATCGCGGTTGCCCTGGCCCTTGTCGCCGTGGCAAGCGGCGCAGTTCTCGGCGAAGATTTTCTGCCCAGCGGCCGTGTCCACACCGGGTTTGGCCTTGCCGTAGAGCGTCATGACATAGTCCGCGACCTGCTGGATCTGGTCCGGCTTGAGCACGCCGTCGGCGCCGAAGCTCGGCATCTGGCTCGTTCGCGTCTCCGGATCGCCCGAGCGGATGCCATGGGTGATCGTCTGCTGAATCGCGGCGAGCGTGCCGCCCCAGCGCCAGACGTCCGTGTCGAGCGCCGGGTAGCCGATTCGCCCCTCGCCGTTCGGCCCATGACAGGGCTGGCAATTCTCCGCGAAGGTGATGCGCCCGGCGGTCAGCGCCACCTCCAGCAGATCGTGGTTCTTCTGGATCTCAGCAAAGGGCAGCGCGCCGATCTGCTGCATCTGCTTGCCGTGCATCGCCCGCATCTCCTCCACGCCCGCCATCGCGTCGGCGCGCGAGGAATAGCCGAGCAGGCCATGGAAATAGGTGGTGCCGAGCGGGATCGACGGGTAGAGCACGAACATGCCGAGCCCCCAGACGACCGTCGCGAGATAGACATAGACCCACCATTTCGGCAGCGGCGTGTTCAGCTCGCGAATGCCGTCCCACTCATGGCCGGTGGTGTCCGTGCCGGTGATGACATCCTTCTCGATCTTCGTTGGCATCGTCGAATTCCCTCACCGGTCGTCTTCGAGTGGGATCATGGCATTGCGCTCCACCTTCGCCTTGCGTCCGGGCCAATAGAGGCTGGCGACCAGGAGCAGGAACATGGCGAGCACCGGCAGCAGCGTCTTGCCCTGCATCCAGAGCACGATATCGAGCAGCGTCTGCATCGTCCGCCCTTCAGCGCTGGAGTTGCTCTTCGCTGGTGTCGGCGAAGTTCACCATCGTGCCGAGCACCTGGAGATAGGCCACGAGCGCGTCCATTTCGCTGATCGTGCGGCCGTTGCTGGGCACGATCACCGCCTTGGGGTAGCGCTTGAGCAGCGCGTCGTGGTTGGCATCGGCATTGGTTTGCGCCTCGATATCCGCGGTCGCGTTGGCGATGTCCTCTTTCGTGTACGGCACGCCGACGGCGCGGTCGGTGCGCAGATCGGCGGCGATGCGCGCGTAGTCGAGCGGCGTTTCCTCGAGGAAAGCATAGCGGGGCATGATGCTCTCGGGCACCACGGCCTGCGGATGGCGCAGATGGGCGAAGTGCCAATCGTTCGAGTATTTGCCACCGACGCGGGCGAGATCCGGCCCGATCCGCTTCGAGCCCCACTGGAACGGATGGTCGTACATGCTCTCCGCGGCCAGGCTGTAATGCCCGTAGCGCTCGACCTCATCGCGCAGCGCGCGGATCTGCTGGCTGTGGCAGAGATAGCAGCCTTCGCGGATGTAGATGTTGCGCCCGGCCAGTTCGAGCGGCGTGTAGGGCCGCACCCCCTTCACCGGCTCGATCGTGTTCTCGATGAAGAACTGCGGCACGATCTCGACCAGACCGCCGACGGCGACCGTGAGCAGCGAGGCGACGAGCAGGAGGATGGCGTTCTTTTCAAGGAACTCATGGCGGAATTGCATCGCTCACTCTCCCGCAGCGGCGGCCAACGGCGCGGCGAAGCGCTCCGCGCGGCCCGGGGCGGTGCGCGGACTGCGCACCGTCATCACCAAATTGTAGACCATGATCAGCGCACCCAGGAGGAAGAACACGCCACCGAGCCAGCGGACGATGAACAGCGGATGGACGGCGTTGATGCTGTCGATGAACGAGTATTGCAGGAAACCCTGGGCGTCGTAGGCACGCCACATCAGCCCTTCCATGATCCCCGCCACCCACATCGCCGTGATGTAGAGCACGATGCCGAGCGTGGCGATCCAGAAGTGCCAGGCAGCGAGACGGTTGGAATAGAGGCCGGTGCGCTGCCAGAGATTCGGCACCAGGTAGTAGATCGCGCCGAAGGTGATGAACGCCACCCAGCCGAGCGAGCCGGAATGCACGTGGCCGATACCCCAGTCCGTGTAGTGGCTGAGGGCATTGACCGTGCGCACCGACATCACCGGCCCCTCGAAGGTGGACATGCCATAGAAGCCGACGGCGGTGACCGAGAAGCGCAGGCCGGGATCCGTGCGCAGCTTGTCCCACGCGCCCGACAGCGTCATCAGCCCGTTGATCATGCCGCCCCAGGACGGCATCCACAGCATGATCGAGAAGGCCATGCCCACGGTCTGCGTCCAGTCCGGCAGCGAGGTCCAGTGCAGATGGTGCGGGCCGGCCCAGATGTAGATGAAGATCAGCGACCAGAAATGCACGATCGAGAGACGGTAGGAGTAGATCGGCCGGTTCGCCGCCTTCGGAATGAAGTAATACATCATGCCGAGGAATCCGGCGGTCAGGAAGAAGCCCACCGCGTTGTGGCCGTACCACCACTGCACCAGCGCGTCCTGCGCGCCGGAGAAGGCGGAATAGCTCTTCGCCGCGAAGACCGAGACCGGGATCGACAGGTTGTTGACGATGACCAGCATCGCAACGGTGATGATGAACGAGAGATAGAACCAGTTGGCGACGTAGATGTGCGGTTCTTCCCGCTTGATCAGCGTACCGGTGAAGGCGACGAGGTAGGCCACCCAGACGATGACCAGCCAGACGATGATGTGCCACTCGGGCTCGGAATATTCACGGCTCTTGGAGAAGCCGAGCACGTAGCTCAGCGCCGCCATGACGATGAAGAACTGGTAGCCCCAGAAGATGAAGTTCGCCAGCGCCTCGCCGCCGAACAGGCGCGCCCGGCAGGTGCGCTGGACGACGTGGAACGACGTGCCGAGCAGCGCCGAACCGCCGAACGCGAAAATCGCGGCGGAGGTGTGCACCGGCCGGATGCGGCCGAAATTCACGTATGGCGGCCAGAAATTCAGCGCCGGCCAGGAGAGTTCGGCAGCGATGAAGACACCGACGAGGAACGCCACCACCGCCCAGAACATCGAGGCGATGATGAATTTCTTCACTACATCGTCGTTGTAGACCACGGCGGCGCGTGGCGCGGCGAGGGCCTCACTCATGGCGCGCCTCGACCGCGACGCGCAGGGCTTCGGCGCGGTCGAAATGGCGGCGCACGAGGCCGAGGATGAACAGACAGGCGAAGCCGGCCAGCGACAGGCCGAAAATCGACATCTCCACGTCCAGCGCGCCCGAGGCCAGCCACAGGCCGATGAACCCGAATATCGTCATCATCACGCCGATGACGACGTCACTCCTCGCCTCTTCCATAAATCTCTCTCCGAATCTCGCATGCGCCCGCCGCCGGGCTCCCGGCGAGATGACGTTGGGGTAATGTGCCCATGGCAACCTTGATCCAGATCAAGGTTTTCGCGGCGCAACAAAGCAAGGCTCGGTGCGATGTTCGAACCGATCGTGAACTGGGTGGGCGGAAGCCTGGGTCCCCTCGGCCTCGCCCACGGCACCCTCGCCTCCCTGTGTGGGCCGGACGGGTTCCGCGGCGTGGCGGCATACGGCCTGCTGGCCGGCCTGCTGATCGGCGGGGCGAGCGGTAGCCTGGTGCATTGCGCGCCGATGTGCGGGCCGTTCGTACTCGGGCAGGTGGCCGACCGCATGGCGCGGATCCCCGCAGCGCGGCTGTGCGAAGCACGGCGCATCGGCAGCGGCGCCCTGCCCTTCTACCATGCCGGGCGGCTGACCACGTACGCTCTACTGGGGGCCGCGGCCGGCCTGGCTGGAGAGACGCTGACAAGGCTGGCATGGCTCGACCGGCTCGCCGGCGCGCTGCTGCTGCTCGCGGCCCTGCTCTTCGCCGCCCACGCGCTGCGCCGGCTGCTGCCGGCAGGGCGGGGTGGGGCGGCCGGCGCATGGACGCGGCTGCTGGCCCGGCTCGGCGCCGGTATCGGGCAGCAGCAGCCACTGGCCGGGCTGCTCACTGGCCTCCTGCTCGGGCTGCTGCCCTGCGGCTTCCTTTACGCCGCGCTCACCGTCGCCGCGGCCACCCTGTCGCCCCTCCAGGGGGCGCTCGCGATGGTGGCCTTCGGCCTCGGCACCGTCCCCGTCCTCGTCGCCACCGGCATCGCCGGCCAGGCCGGCGGGCGTGCCTGGGCCGGTGCGCTGGCCTGGCTCGGCCCGGCGGTCCTGCTGCTGAACGCCGGCGTGCTGGCCGCGCTCGGGCTCGCCCGGCTCGGCACCTGAGACGCCCGTCGGCTATTCCGCCGCCGCGCGTATCGCCGCAATATTCCTCTGAAGTCTTCGGGCGGCGATGCGCCCGTCGGCTATTCGGCCGCCGCGCGGATCGCCGCCCCGGCCGCCAGCGGGCACAGGGGCGCCGCCAGGGCCAGGACCGCGGCGAGCAGCAGCAGGTGCGGCCGGGGCGAGAGGCCGGTGGCGGCGGCCTCCACCGCGCCGGCGCCGAAAATCAGCACCGGCATCGCCAGCGGCAGCACCAGCAGCGGCAGCAGCACGCCGCCACGACGCGCCCCGAGCACGATCGCCGCGCCCGCGGTGCCGAGCAGCGACAGCACCAGCGTTCCCGGCAGCAGTCCGGCGAGCAGCACCGGCAGCAACTCCGCCTTCAGCCGCAGCATCAGCCCGATCGGCGCGGCGGCAAGCAGCAGCGGCAGGCCCGTCACCAGCCAGTGCGCCGCCGCCTTCACCGCCGCCACCGCCCCGGCCGGCAGGCCGCAGAGCAGCAACTGGTCGAGCGAGCCATCCTCATAGTCGGCGCCGAACAGGCGTTCGAGCGGCAGCAGCGCGGCGAGCAGGGCGCAGACCCAGACGATGCCGGGCGCCAGCCGGCCGAGCGTCTCCGGCGCCGGGCCGATGGCGAGCGGAAACAGCGCCGCGGCGACGAGGAAGAACAGCAGCGCCGCCACCGTGTCGGTGCCATGGCGCAGCGACAGGCGCAGTTCGCGCCCCAGCAGGGCGAGCATGCTCATGCCGAGGTCCGGCTCACGCCAGGCCCAGCGTCGCCGCGCCGGGCAGCGGCAGGGCGAGATGGGTCGCGGCCACCACGGCGCCGCCGCGCTCGCGATGGCGCGCGAGCAGGGCGCCGAGCAGGCCGACCGAGGCCTCATCGAGCCCCAGCGTCGGCTCGTCGAGCAGCCAGAGCGGCGCCGCCGACAGCGCCAGCCGGGCAAGGGCCAGGCGCCGGCGCTGGCCGGCCGAGAGCATGCGTGCCGGCAGCCCGGCCAGACCTGCGAGCCCCAGGGCGGCGAGCGCCGCGCCGACATCGCGGCCCCCGGTGCGGACCACGCCTTGCAGATTCTCGGCCACGCTGAGGCCCGGCTTCACCGCGTCCTGATGGCCGAGATAAGCCAGCCGCGTGGCATGCTCGGCGAGATCGGCCAGCGCGTCGGCGCCGCGCCAGAGCAGGGCGCCGGCGGCGGGGCGGACGAGGCCGGCGAGCAGGCGCAGCAGCGTCGATTTGCCGGACCCGTTCGGCCCGACCAGCAGCAGCGCTCCGCCCGCCTCCAGGCAGAGCCCGACATCGCGAAACACCAGCCGCTCGCCACGGAAGGCGGCGAGCCCGGCGCCGGCCAGCAGCGGCGGTTCGGCAGGGTGTGGAATCGCGCCGCTCCCGTTGTGCGAATGTTGCCCGGCGGGCGGGTATGGTCTAAGCCCCGGCGCGTTGCAATCCACCCAGCAGACAGAGGCGCTCGCCATGAAGACGACCGGGCAGGACAGCCTGAAAACCCGCCGCACCCTCAACGTCGATGGCAAGGACTACGCCTATTTCTCCATCCCCGAGGCGGCCCGCAGCATCGGCGACGTCGCCCGCCTGCCGGTGACGCTGAAAATCCTGCTGGAGAACGTGCTGCGCTTCGAGGACGGGCACAGCTACACCGTGGAGGACGCGAAATCGATCGCCGGCTGGCTGGCCAAGGCCGGTTCGACGAAGGAAGTGCCGTTCCGCCCGGCGCGCATCCTGATGCAGGACTTCACCGGCGTGCCCGCCGTCGTCGATCTCGCGGCGATGCGCGACGGCATCACGCGTCTCGGCGGCGATCCGCAGAAGGTGAACCCGCTGGTGCCGGTGGACCTCGTCATCGACCATTCGGTGATGGTGGACCGGTTCGGCTCCAAGGACGCGCTCCGGGCCAATGTCGACATCGAGTTCGAACGCAACGGCGAGCGCTACGGCTTCCTGCGCTGGGGCCAGGGCGCGTTCCGCAATTTCCGCGTCGTGCCGCCGGGCACCGGCATCTGCCATCAGGTGAACCTGGAGTATCTGGCGCAGGCGGTCTGGACCGCGGAGGCAGACGGCGCCACGCTGGCCTATCCGGACACGCTCTACGGCACTGACAGCCACACCACGATGGTCAACGGGCTCGGCGTGCTCGGCTGGGGCGTCGGCGGCATCGAGGCGGAGGCGGCGATGCTCGGCCAGCCGATCGCCATGCTGATCCCCGACGTCATCGGCTTCCGCCTCACTGGCCGGCTGCCGGAGGGGGCGACGGCAACGGACCTGGTGCTCACTGTGACGCAGATGCTGCGCCGCAAGGGCGTCGTCGGTAAATTCGTCGAGTTCTTCGGCCCCGCTTTGGCGACGCTGCCACTGGCCGACCGCGCCACCATCGCCAACATGGCGCCCGAATACGGCGCCACCTGCGGCTTCTTCCCGATCGACCGCGTCGCGATCGAGTATATGCGCCTGACCGGGCGCGACCCGCATCGCATCGCGCTGGTCGAGGCCTATCTCAAGGCGCAGGGCATGTGGCGCGACGAGGCCGCGCCCGAGCCGGTGTTCACCGACACGCTGGAGCTCGATCTCGGCACCGTCGTGCCCTCGCTCGCCGGGCCGAAGCGCCCGCAGGACCGCGTCGCGCTGAAGGACGCCGCATCGGCCTTCGCCGCCGAACTCACCAAGGGGCTCGGCGTGCCGGCCAACGATACCGCCGCGCGCGCCGCCGTCAGCGGCCGGAACTACGAGATCGGCCACGGCGACGTGGTGATCGCGGCGATCACCAGCTGCACCAACACCTCCAACCCGTACGTGATGATCGCCGCCGGGCTGGTCGCACGCAAGGCGCGCGCGCGCGGCCTCACGCCGAAGCCGTGGGTGAAGACCTCGCTCGCCCCCGGTTCGCAGGTGGTGACGGAATATCTCGCCGCCGCCGGGCTCGACGCCGATCTCGACGCGATCGGGTTCAACACGGTGGGCTATGGCTGCACCACCTGCATCGGCAATTCCGGCCCGCTCGATGACGCGATCGTCGACGCCATCGAGGACAACAAGCTCGTCGCCGTCTCGGTGCTCTCCGGCAACCGCAATTTCGAGGGCCGCGTGCATCCCAACGTGCGCGCCAACTATCTCGCCTCGCCGCCGCTCGTCGTCGCCTACGCGCTGCTCGGCACGATCACCGCGGACATCACCACCGCCGCGCTCGGCACCGGCACCGACGGCAAGCCGGTCTTTCTGCGCGACGTATGGCCGAGCACGCAGGAGATCGCCGACGCCGTCGCCGCCTTCGTGCGGCCGGAGCATTTCCGCAAGCGCTACGCCGAGGTGTTCACCGGCCCGGCGCAGTGGCAGGCGATCGCGGTCGAGGGCGGCAGCGCCACCTATCGCTGGTCGGACAGTTCGACCTACGTGAAGAACCCGCCCTATTTCGAGGGCATCACCATGACGCCGCCGGGCGTGAGCGACATCACCGGCGCGCGCGCGCTCGCCGTGCTTGGCGATTCCATCACCACCGACCACATCAGCCCCGCCGGCAGCATCAAGAAGGATTCGCCGGCCGGCGACTATCTGCTGCAGCGCCAGATCCTGCAGAAGGATTTCAACAGCTATGGCGCGCGGCGCGGCAACCACGAAGTGATGATGCGCGGTACCTTCGCCAACATCCGCATCCGCAACGAGATGCTGAGCGGCATCGAGGGCGGCATGACCAGGCACTACCCGTCCGGCGACACGCTGCCGATCTACGACGCGGCGATGCGCTACGCGGCGGAGAAAGTGCCGCTGGTGGTCTTCGGCGGCAAGGAGTACGGCACCGGCTCCTCGCGCGACTGGGCGGCGAAGGGCACCATGCTGCTCGGCGTGAAGGCGGTCATCGCGGAGAGTTTCGAGCGCATCCACCGCTCCAACCTGGTCGGCATGGGCATCCTGCCGGTGACGTTCAAGGACGGCATGGACCGCAAGCAGCTCGGCCTGAACGGGACCGAGACCTTCGACATTCGCGGCCTGGAGCATCTCGCCCCGCGCATGGACCTGACGCTGGTGATCCACCGCGCGGACGGCACGCACCAGGAAGTGCCGCTGCTCTGCCGCGTCGATACGCTCGACGAGGTCGCCTACATGCGCCACGGCGGCATCCTGCACTACGTCCTCCGTGGCATGGCGGCCTAGCATCCCCGGACGTCACGGGCCTCGCGACCTTTGGTTGCGGGGTCCGGGGGGCAAGGGCGCCCGGCTCCTGCGCCATGTGATCGCCGCACCGGCAGAGGACCTCTCCCGACTGCCGATCGCGCTCGATCTGCGCGCGATCAGCCTCGCCGAGGGCGTGCGCGCGGCCCTTTCCACCGCGGCGATCGTTGCGCTGAATGGCTGGCTGCAGCACCCGGCGCTGATGCTCTCGGCGCTCGCCGCCCTGTTCACCTGCTTCTGCGACCCTGGCGGGCCGGTGCGCCGTCGCGTCCCGGCGCTGCTCAGCTTCGCCGTTCTGGGCGCGATGGTGCATGCCGGGTTCGGCCTCGCCCGCGGCCTCGGCGTCGCGGCCATCCCGCTCGCCGCGTTCGGCGTGTTCTGCAACGGCTTCGCGCGCGTCTATGGCCAGCCGGCGATGCTGGTCGGCAATCTGCTCACCGTCGTGCTCGTGCTGGCGCTGGACCGCCCGCTGCCCGACGCCGGCGCCGCGGCGGCGGATGCGGCGGCCTTTCTCGGCGGCAGCCTGTGGGCGGTGCTGCTGACGCTGGTGATCTGGCGGCTGCACCCATACCGCCCGGCGCGGCGGGCGGTGGCGCTGGTCTATCGCGCGCTCGCGGACATGGCGGCGGACATGCGCCGGCGCGGCGGCGAGGCGGCGGCGTGGGAAGCCCACGCGCGGGCGCACCGCCGCCGCGTGCGCGACAGTCTGGAAGCGGCGCGGACCGTGGTGCAGGACACGCTACGCGCGCGCGGCGGCGGAGCGACGCTTCGGGCGGCGCAGAGCCTGATCCGGCTCGAAGCCGCCGAGCAGATGTTCGGCGCCCTCATCGCCCTCAGCGTGCTGCTGGAGGAAGCCCCGCCCGAGCCCGTGCGCGAGGCGGCGGACCGGATGCTGCGTCGCCTGCCGCCGGCGCTCGTCACCCTGGCGCGCTCGATCCTCGCCGATAGCCTGACGCGGCGCGACCGGCTGGAGCGCAGCATCGGTGCCATCGGCGCGACCTCGGGCAACGAGGCGCTGCACCGCATCGCCGAGGCCATCGCCGAACGGCTGCGCATCGCCGTGACACTGGCGAGCACCGGCACCGACGTGCCCGGCGCGCCGCCCGAGGAGGCGCCGCGCACACTCGCCGACACGCTGGTGGGTCCGCTGCGGGCCAATCTGAACCGGCAGTCCGCGGCGCTGCGCCACGCGGCGCGGGCGGCGGTGGTGCTGGTGCCGGGCCTCGCCATCACCTTCGCCTGGCCCGGCCAGTACCAGCACTGGCTGACCATCACCATGGTGATGACGCTGCAGCCCTTCTATGCCACCACGGTGCAGCGAGCGCTGGAGCGGATCGGCGGCACCGTGCTCGGCGGCATGTTCGCCGCCGTGCTGGCCACCATCTGCCGCACGCCGGCGACGATCGCCACGGCGCTGTTTCCGCTGGCGATGGCCGCGCTCTCGGTGCGCGCGGCGAGCTTCGGGCTGTTCATGGCGCTGCTGACGCCGCTCGTCGTGCTGCTCTCCGAACTCGGCCAGCCCGGCAGCTCGGAACTGCAGATCGCGCTGATGCGCGCGCTCTACACCGCCATCGGCGGCAGCCTCGCCGTACTCGGCAACCTGCTGCTCTGGCCGAGCTGGGAGCCGGAGCGGCTGGCCGGGGAGCTGGCCAACGCGATCGCGGCCCACGCGCGCTACGCCGAAGCCGAACTCAGCCTGCTGCTCGGCGAAGCGGACGCGGCGTCGGTGGAACAGGCCCGCCGCGGCGCCGGCGTCGCCACCAACAATCTGGAAGCGACGCTCACCCGCGCCTTGCAGGAGCCGGGGCGGGAGCGGCGCGAGCGGGTGCAGACGGTGATGGTGGTGGACGCCGCGCTGCGGCGCATGGCCGGGCGGCTCTCGGCGATCCATCTCGACCGCGCCGCACCGGGCGCGGAGTGTCGCACCGAACTCGCCGCCTGGCGCGCCTGGATCACCGAGGCAATGGCCGCCCTGGCCGCGCCGGTCCCGTCCCTGCCGCCGGCGCGCCCGAAACTGCCCGAGGGCCCGCTCGGCGAGCGTCTCGCGCGCATCGCACGCCAGATCGCGCTGATGGGCGGCGCCCTGGCGCGCGTGCCCGGGCCGGGCGCGGCGGAACCGGCCTGAGATCAGGCGCGCGGCAAGACCGGGGCGAGGCGCCCGCCCATGCGCAGCGGCTCGATGCGGCGGGCCAGCCCGGTGGCGTCGTCGGTCTCGACGAACAGACCGCAGATCGTCGCCTCGCCTTCGGCCGGCGCCAGGCGCTCGCCCGGCAGCTTGCGCCAGAACCGCGCCGCCGCGCCCTCCTTTGCCATGCCGATGACGCTGTCATAGTCGCCGCACATGCCGGCGTCGCTCTGATAGGCGGTGCCGCCGGGCAAAATCTGGTGGTCGGACGTCGGGCAATGGGTATGGGTGCCGACGACGAGGGAGACGGCGCCGTCGAACGAATGGGCGTAGGCCATCTTCTCGCTCGTCGCCTCGGCGTGGAAATCGATGATGATGGCATTGGTGCTGGCACCGAGCCGGTAGCGGGCGAGCAGTTCGGCGGTGGCGCGGAAGGGGCAGTCCAGCGGGTCCATGAACAGCCGGCCCATGGCATTGACCACCAGCGCGCGGCGCCCGTCCGCCAGGGTCACCTCCGCGCTGCCGAGGCCGGGTGTACCCGGGGGAAAATTGAGTGGCCGGATCACCCGCTTCTCGGTGGCGAGAAAGGGGATGATCTCGCGCCGGTCCCAGGCATGGTTGCCGAGCGTGAGAATGTCCGCTCCGGCCTCGAACAGGGTGCGCGCCATTTCGGGCGCGAGGCCGAAGCCGTGGCTGGCATTCTCGGCGTTCACCACCGCCAGCTCGACGCCGAGGGTGGTTCGCAGCCGCGGCAGCGCCGCCGCCACGGCATCCCGGCCGCTGCGCCCGACGATGTCGCCCAGAAACAGGATCCGCATGCGTCGTTCAGCCCGTCCCGCACTCGATGATGCCGCGCTCGGTGGCGATCGCCGGCAGGCGGACGTCATGCGCCTCCATCGGCACTGCGTCCACCTCCTGCGCGGCGAAGGCGCAGCCGATGGCGGCGGCGCCAGGGTGGAGGCGGAGGGTGCGATCGTAGAACCCGGCGCCGTAGCCGAGCCGCCCGCCGCGCCGGTCGAAGGCGAGCAGCGGCACCAGGATCACGTCCGGCGGCGGCGCCGGCAGGCCGCCCAGCGGGTGGAACGTGCCGAAACTGCCCGCCTCGAGCGGCGCGCCGGGCGTCCAGAGGCGGAATTCGAGCGGCTCGCCGCGGCGGACGGTGCGTGGCAGGAGCACCGGATGCCCCCGCGCCGCCAACGCCGCGAGCAGCGGACGAAGGTCGATCTCCCCCGGCAGCGGCCAGACCCCGGCAACGGCCGCGCCCGGTGCGGGCGGACGCTCGGCCAACAGCCGCTCGCCGAGTTCGACGCCGGCCGCGGGGTCGCATTTGCTGCGCCGTGCCCGCGCCACCTGGCGCAGGGCCCGCTTGTCGGCCCGGATGGTCGCGGGGGAAGGTTCGGCGATGCTGTTTCGGATCATCTGCGGGCCATGTGCGGAGCCACCCTGGCCGTTGGCGTTTTCATCCTCCCAAGGCCTGCGTGTGCAGGTGGGCGCCGGATACCGTGACCACGGCCACGGCAGAGCCAACTCCCTTGGGGAATGCTTACTGGCCCCGGGGATAAAGTACCTGACGCACCGGGCAGCCCCGCACCTCTCATGTAGGCCCGGACGGGGGCGGGCTCAAGAGAGAGCTTTGCCGCCCCGGTGTGGCTGCCTATGGTTGGGGCCGGATTTTTAAGACAATCTGCCAACACTCGGCGGCGGAGGGAGATGCAAGGCGCGCCACGCTCCGGGCCGCTGCGGCTTGCGGATACCCAGCAGGGGGAATCTTCGTGACGGCGAAGTCGAAGATCATCGCCATCCAGGCGGCGCGCGGTTTCGCTGCGTTGCTCGTCGTTCTCTATCATAGCGGCAGAATGCTGGCATTGCCGCAGTATTTCGGGCGCAATGTCTTCGGAGATGTGTTCAAATTTGGCCACGCTGGGGTCGATTTCTTCTTTACATTGAGTGGATTTATAATTTTTTACGTACATTATCGCGATATCGGAGTGCCGAATACATTTTACCGCTACGCATGGCGGCGCCTCACTCGGATTTATCCGATCTACTGGTTTGTCACGATCATTGCCCTGATGCTGGCCCTGTTGTCGCACGATCCGGAGAAGACGGTCGGATTCCCCTACATCGTAGCGTCGTTTCTACTCCTGCCGCAGGCGATGGACCCGCTGGTCGGTCCAGCCTGGACGCTCGAACATGAGATGCTGTTCTACCTCCTGTTCGCTCTCGCCGTCCTATCACGTCGCTTCGGCATGTTCGTCTTTGCTGTCTGGCTCGCGTCGATCCTCGCGAAGGCGCTGGGGTTGCTTGGCGATCATTTCGGCTTCATCGCAGCCTTCTATCACTTGCAATTCTTCGCCGGAATCGCAGTCGCCTATGCGGCAATTTATCGTCCGCCGTCGCGTCCGATCGCGCTCGCCGTCACCGGCGTCGCGGGCTTTCTCGCCACCGGCATTCTCGAAAATCTCAACCTGATCGCATGGGGCGGACATCTTAGCGCCCTTCTGTTTGGCGCCACGGCGGCGCTGACCCTGCTCGGACTCGCGACGGCGGAGCGGAACGGGCGGCTGCGGGTTGGGAACATCGGCGCCTTTTTCGGCGCCGCCTCGTATGCGCTTTATCTCGTGCACACCATCGTCATTGGTCTTTTTGCCCACGCGCTCGCTTCGCTCGGCCTCATTCGGCTGTTCCCCGGCTGGAGCGTAGGGCTTGCAGCAGCGGCGGCGGCAGTGATTGTAGCTTCTCTGCTGCATCGGTTCGTCGAGCTGCCGATGATGCAGTATCTCCAACCCCTCACCGCAAGCCAGCCCCGCTTCCTGGCCCGGACCGCGCAGGTGCGTTTGCGCCCGACAATCAGCGAATAGGCCGATGCGGCACCGCATCAAGCTCGGCCGGCCAGCGCCGATCTTCGCCCTGTCGGTCTCCCTCCTCGCCGCCTGCGCCGGGCAAGCTGAGCCGCGGGTGCTCGCGGTGGGGCCGGGGCGGGCGATGGCGGTGCCGAGCCAGGCGGCGGCGCGGGCGCGCGATGGCGATCGGATCGTGATCGACCCCGGGACCTATCGCGATTGCGCCGTGTGGCGGGCCAATCGGCTGACGATCGCAGCGGCGGGGCCGGGGGTGGTGATCACCGGGCCGGTCTGCCAGGGCAAGGCACTGTTCGTCACCGATGGCGCCGGCATCACCATCGTCGGGCTCAGTTTCGAGCACGCGCGCGATGCCGACCGCAACGGCGCCGGCATCCGCGTCGAAGGGCCGGATCTGACCGTGCGCGACAGTGCGTTCATCGACAACGAGGACGGGATTCTCACCGCAGCCTCGCCGCACAGCACTCTCAGCGTCATCGCCAGCCGCTTCGTCGACAACGGCGTCTGCGCGCCCGCCTGCGCACACGGCATCTATGCCGGCGATCTCGCGCTGTTGCACGTCGAGCACTCGGTCTTTCGCCACCAGCATGTCGGCCACCACATCAAGTCCCGCGCCGCGCGGACCGAGATCGTCGACTCGACGATCGAGGACGGGATGGATGGCAATTCCAGCTATCTGATCGATGTGCCGAACGGCGGCGACGTGCTGATCGAGCGCAACCGGCTGCAGAAGGGGCCGCGATCGGACAATCCGCAGACCGCGATCGCCCTCGGCGCCGAGGGTATGCGCCATCCGACGCGGCACATCCTGGTGCAGGACAATCAATTCCAGTCCGATCTGCCGGGCGGAACGGTGTTCGTGCGGAACCTGACGCCGACACCGGCGGAACTGGTCGGCAACCAGCTGACCGGCCGCATCGAGGCGCTCGTCGGTCCGGGTAGCGTGCGGTAGATCCCAAGGCGTCGTGGCCGGCCTGGCGCAACGCCGGCCACGACGGCCCTGCCGTTCACGTCAGATGGATCATGCTGCTCGAGAGCATCGTGGTCATCCCCGGCAGATTGATCTGCGTCCCGTCGGTGAGGGCGACGTGCAGCCCGCCCGGTGACAGGGTCTGGCTCTGCACCGGATTGCTGGAGAAGCCCTTGAATTGCAGCGTCGAGGTGTTCGGGTTGAAGAAGTAGATCGTGTCGGACCCGCCACCGTGGCCGGCGGCGAACTCGTAGGTATCGGTCCCCATGCCGCCCAGGATGGTCGTAGAACCGGAGCCGAGTTCGATATGGTCGGTGCCGGTCCACACCACGACGATGGCCGAACCCGACCCCGCCGTGAAATTCACCGAGCTGCCGCCGACGAGGGTGACATTGCCGCTGCCAGCGGTGACGTTCAGCGTGCTGCCCGGATAGCCGGTGATGTTGGCCGACCCCGAACCGCCGGTGAAGGTGAGGTTGCCGGAGCCATAAGCATCGAACGCGCCGGCGCCGCCGGTGACGGTGTCGTTGGCACCGGCGAGGCTGGTGAGCATCAGATTGCCCGAACCGGCGTGGATCGTGTCGGCGCCGGCACTGACGACCGAGAGCCCGCCGCTGCCGGCCGTCACCGCCACGCCGCCCGTCGCACTGGTGCTGAGGCTGTCGCCCTGGTTCGCCGCGCCGCTGATGGTGGCGGTTCCACCGCTGATGCCGACGGTGCCGTTGCCGGTGACGCTCAGCGAGACGCTTGCGCCGGTCTCGGTGACGCTCACCGATTTCGTCGCGGTGATCGTCGCCTGCGCCCCCTGCCCCAGTTTCACCGTGTCGGTGCCTTTGCTCGCCAGGCTGTCGATGCCGTTCAGCGTATAGACGTTGCTGCCGGTGCTGCCGGTGATGGTCGCCGCACCGTTCGCGGTGATGGTCTGGTTCGCCCCCACCGTGCCGCCGTTAATCACGTCGGTGCCGTTGCTCACCACCGTGCTCGCCAGTGCCAGGTCGATCGTATCCGTCGCCCCGGACGCCGTCTGGATCAAATCCCCGCCCGCCGTGGTGCTGAACACCAGCCCGCCGGAGCCGCCCATCACCGTGTTGCCGCCGGCCTGGTCGATCACTGTCAGCGACGATGATCCACCCGTCACAGACTGGCCCGAATTGGTCAGGGTACGCTTCTCCGGCCCGACGACGCTGGGGTCCGTAATGCCCGGCAGGATCAGAGTGGTGCCGTTCACGAGCCCGATCGCCAGCGCCCCCCCGGTCACGGCCTCGCTCGCGATCGGATTGCCGGTGAAGCCCTGGAACTTCAGCTGGTCCTTGGTCGGATCATAGCCGTAGATCGTTTCGGTGCCGCCGCCTTGGCTGGCGAGGACCGTATAGGTGTCGGTTCCCGTACCGCCGATGACTGTCGCGCTGCCGCTGCCGAACGCGATGGTCTCGTTGCCGGCATACTCCACCACATCGGCCGTGCCGGAGCCGGCGACGAAATTGACCGAGCTGCCGCCGATCACGGTGACGGCTCCGCTGCCCGCGGTGACATCCAGCGTGCTGCCCGGGTAGCCGCCGATATCCGCCGACCCAGTGCCGCCGGTGAAGGTGACATTGCCGGGACCGAAGGCCAGCAGCGCCCCACTGCCGCCAGTGACGGTGTCGTTGGCGCCGGCGAGGCTGTTCAGCATCATGTTGCCCGAACCGGCGTGGATCGTGTCCGCCCCGGCGCTGTTGATGGACAGCAAACCATTGCCGGCGGTCACCGCGACACCGCCGGTCGTGCCGGTGGTCAGGCTCAGACCCTGGTTCACCGCCCCGGCCACGGTCGCCGCGCCGCTGATGGTGGCGGCGCCGCCGCTGATGCCGACGGTACCGTTGCCGGCGACGCTGAGCGAGAGGCTCGCGCCTGCTTCCGTCACGCTGAGGGATGCGGTTGCCGCGATCGTCGCCTGCGCCCCCTGCCCCAGTTTCACCGTGTCGGTGCCGTTGCTCGCCAGGCTGTCGACGCCGTTCAGCGTATAGACGTTGCTGCCGGTGCTGCCGGTGATGGTCGCCGCGCCGTTCGCGGTGATGGTCTGGTTCGCCCCCAGCGTGCCGCCGTTGATCACGTCGGTGCCGTTGCTCACCACCGTGCTCGCCAGCGCCAGGTCGATCGTATCCGTCGCCCCGGACGCCGTCTGGATCAAATCCCCGCCCGCCGTGGTGCTGAACACCAGCCCGCCGGAGCCGCCCATCACCGTGTTGCCGCCGGCCTGGTCGATCACTGTCAGCGACGATGATCCGCCCGTCACCGACTGGCCCGAACTGGTCAGGGTCATCGGTCCAGTGCCGGACGACGACGAGGTCACCGGTGGCGGGCTCGTTGGCGGCGGCAGCGTGGCGGAAACGGCGCTGCTGGAGCCGCTGATGACGGGCGCCGAGGCAGCCGCGAAGAGCGACGGCGAGAGTTGCGACAGCGCGATGCCGTCAAGCGTCACGACGTGGCCGCTGCCGAGGGAGAGCACGGCATTGCCCGCGGCATCCGTCGTCGCGCCGGCAATGATCGCGCTGATCTGCTCAGGTTCCAGCGCCTGCCCGGAGCTGCCGACGATGTCGATGTGATCGTTGCTGAGATTGAAGCCGTCGATGGTATCCGTGGCCTGGACGGCGCTGTTGAGAATGAAGGTGGTCGGGCCGGTGCCGGCCTTCATGTAGTTCGCGCCGCCGCCGCCGATGATCGTGTCCGCGCCGGGCCCGCCGAAGATGAAATTCCCCTGGCTGCCGCCTTGCAACACGTCGTTGCCGGTTCCGAAGACGGCGAGGATGTTGGCGCCACCATTGCCGCCGGCGAGCGTGACATTGGCATTGCCCATCTCGACGATGAGCTGGTCCGCCGTGCCGGCACCGCGATCGATCCCGGGTGCAGTGCTGTCGAAGGTGAACAGATTGCCGAGCGTGAGCAGATGCCCGTCCGGCATGCGCGGCACGATGTCGAACTGGGACTGCGCCTGGATCGCGGCCGCACTGGTGTACGGCGCGCCACTGCCGGCGATCTCGGCGAAAGCCTGCATCGCCTCGGTCGACTGGGTGATGGTGATGATGCCGGCGAGGGCTTGCATCTGCAAAGCGCCGTAGTCACCGTTGCTCTCAGCCCAGCTGGTGCCGTTGGCATTGCCGGCTGCCTGCTGATTCTGCTCGATCGCCGTCCATGTCGTCAGCGGCTGCCAGTACGCCCAGGAATTCGTTACCTGGCTCCAGTAGATTTGTCCGTTGGAGGTCGGTGCATTCGCTACCGAATAGACGTCCAGATTGTAGTTTATGCCGTCCGAACCGAGATTGAGGACCGCACCGGCGATGAAATTGGTTGCCCACTTCAGATAGGTCACCGCGTTCTGGTTGCCCATCTGGGCCGCCTCGACCGCCGTGCTGACGAAATAGTCCTGCATCCAGGGCGCGGTTGCGACCGGGTTGCCATAGGGTGCCGGAATCCAGCCGGCCGCCTGGCCCTCGAGCTTGGTCAGCGACGGCAACTGGCTGGCGAGCCAGCTCCAGTTGTCGTTCATGACGGTGGTGAAATACGCCTTCTCTGCCGATCCCGTTGGGTTGGCGTAGGCCGCCTCGTCAACCTGGCGCAACGTCCATGCTGCGCCACGCAACTGATTGCCGAAAATCACATTGTTTGGTGTGGTGTCGCCGATCGCGTTGTCGCGCATCGCGGGCCAGAGCGAGCTTATGCCGTACGAAGCCTGTGCGTTGAGGGCATCGAGGTAGGTCTGGTTCCCGGTCAGGAGATAGGCGTCGTAGAACAGGTCCGGCTGATGCGACACGTCCGGTGTCCAACCATTATTGGTCGGGTTCACCCCTTGCGTCAGCGTCGTCACGCCGCTGCCCCAGCCTGTGCTTTGCAGGCTGGTATATTGCGACGTGTTCAGCCAAGTGCCGGCCTGCGGATTGTAGAAGTTCCATGGAACGCCGGCGCCCGCCTGCGCCTGGCCGAGCGCGAACTGCGCCGCGGTCGGATCCTGCGTCATCAGCCAGATCGCATTCGCGCTGGTCGTGGGCCCGATATCCGCCCGCCCGCCGGTCATCGGCATGTATTCGGTGATGCCGTCCGAGCCAAGCGGCGCATTCCATCCCGCGCTGGCGATCTGGCTGGCCTCGGTGGCGACGTAGGATGCCGGAGCACCATCAACGTAGTCGTAGTTCGGGATCGCGCCGGCTCGTTCGAGATAGGCGATGTCGTGCTGGACATTGACACCCGGCGCGGCGCTGCCGGTGTAGATCGTCTTGTTCCAGTCCTCGTACTGGTATTGCGTCAGGTTGTTGACCTGATAGGCCGTGGCCCCGCCCTGCGTGATGGTGGCGCTGTAGGTCAGCGTCCCGCCCGTGGGCTGCATGGCGAGGTCGTTGTTGAACTGCACGTCGGTCTTGAACGTCCCGTCGGCATAGGCGGTGACGTTGAACACCATGCGCAGCGAGCTGGTGACATCGGTCTGGAACTGCAGCTCGGTCGCCTGCGGCCCGCTCATCAGCTTCGTCACGCTGCCGGGCGCGGCCGCACTCAGCAGATTGGCGACGTTCAGCGTGTAGGTGCTGCCGCCCTGGATCGCGAGATTGACGGCAAGATCGTAGCCGTGCGCGGCCATCTCGCTGGCCACGTTCACCGGGGCCGGCGCTGTCGTGGCCGCCGGCGCCAGCGACAGCATCACCCCGGCGGACGCGCCGGCGGCGAGCGCCGGCTGGAGCAGGGTGAGCACGGCCATCGCCACCGAGCCGTCAGCATTGGTGGTCTTGACGTCCATCTGGACGGGAATGGTCTGGCCATTGATTTGCGCCACCAGTTGCGCCGAGGGCAGCACCGCGCCAGCGGCGAAGACCTGGCCGAAACTGACATATTGCGAGGGCAGCGCGGTCCCCTGCGCGTTCTGGAGGACCAGGCCGACGATGTCGCCCTGGGCCTGGGGTTGCGGCACCGCTGGGACGGATTCCGCGCTTGCGCTTGAAGTTCCACTCATTTAGAATGCTCCCACTAAAAGAGATCGTAGCATTTGTTAGACAATCACACGAGATCGTGAACGAAGTCTGAAAACACCCAGTCCGCCGGGTCGCACACACGCGCGCGCCACCGCAAGTCGCAACGCGTTGCGAACTGCGAAACGGCACGCAGAAAACGGGACGCACTGGCAGAACGCCAGCGCGGCTGCTGACAGGCACGCGGGCACCGTCTAGACTCGCACGCACGACTACGCGACCGCGCCCGCCGATGCCCGTGACGATTTACCGAATCGCAAGCCGGTTGGTCAATTCTCCGTGAGCGGTGCGGGGCGATCGTCGCGGCCCGTCGGCGGCGTGCATCACTTGGCGATATCCGGTTGGGGGCGGCGATGTGCGGACTCGCGGGAATTTTCCACCAGCAGGCCGCAGCCCGGGTCGATGCCGCGCTGCTGCGCCGCATGACCACGGCGCTGCGCCATCGCGGACCGGACGGCGATGGATTCTATGTCGCGCCCGGCATCGGCCTCGGCCATCGCCGCCTGGCGATCATCGATATCGGTGGCGGCGATCAGCCGATGTACAACGAGGACGGCACCGTCGCCATCGTGTTCAACGGCGAGATCTATAATCACGTCGCCCTGCGCGAGACCCTGCTCGCCAAGGGCCATGTCTTCCGCAATCGCTGCGACACGGAAGCGATCATCCACGCCTGGGAGACCTGGGGGCCGGACTGCCTGCAGCACCTCTCGGGCATGTTCGCTTTCGCGCTGTGGGACGCCAATCGCCGCCAGCTCTTCCTCGCCCGCGACCGGCTCGGCAAGAAGCCGCTCTATTACGGCCGCAGTGCCGACGGCACGCTCTATTTCGCCTCCGAACTCGCGGCGCTGGCGGCGGTGCCGGACCTGCCGCGCCGCATCCGCGATGATGCCGTGGCGGATTTCTTCGCCTACGGCTACGTGCCGGACCCGGCCTCGATCTATTCGGACATCGCAAAGCTTCCGGCCGGCCATTTCCTGCTGCTCGAGCACGGCGGCGAACCCGCCGCGCCGCGGCGCTATTGGCGTGCGCCAGCGGCGGAACGCGCGCTCGACGAAACGCAGGCGCGGGACGAACTCGCCGCGCTGCTGCGCCGACAGACCGGCGCGCGGCTGATGTCGGACGTGCCGCTCGGCGCTTTTCTCTCCGGCGGCGTCGATTCCAGCGCCGTCGTCGCCCTCGCAGCCGGCCAGCATGACGGCCCGCTGGCCACGTTCACCATCGGCTTCGAAGGCGCGGAGGACGAGTCGCCGTTCGCCGAGATCGTGGCGCGGCGCTACAACACGGCGCAGCACACGGACCGCACAAGCGTCGACTATGTCGAAGCCGCGCGCACCCAGGCGGCGATGTTCGGCGAGCCGTTCGGCGATCATTCCTCGGTGCCGACGCATCGCGTGTGCGCGCTCACCCGCCGCCACGTCACCGTCGCGCTATCGGGCGATGGCGGAGACGAAGTGTTCGCCGGCTATCGCCGCTATCGCTGGCACCTGCTCACGGAAGCGGTGCGCCGGTTCATCCCCGCGCCCCTGCGCCGCCACGCGATCGGCCGCCTCGCCCGCGCCTATCCGAAGCTGGACCGCGCGCCGCGCTGGCTGCGGGCAAAGACGACGCTGACCGAGATCAGCCTCGATTCCGCGCTCGGCTATTTCGCGACGATGCAGCGGATGCAGGCGGAGCAGCGCCGGGTGCTGTTCGCCGATGGTTTCCTTGCCCGGCTGGATGGCTACGATCCGGCGGCGCGCATCCCCGCGCTGATCGATGAGTCCAATACCGACGATGCCCTGCGCCAGGCGCAATATGTCGATCTCAACACCTGGCTGGTCGGCGACATCCTGACCAAGGTGGACCGCACCAGCATGGCCAATTCGCTGGAGGTGCGCTGCCCGATCCTCGACCACGAAGTCGTCGGCTTCGGCCTCGGCCTGCCCGCTACGCTGAAGCTGCGCGGCGGCGAAGGCAAATTCCTGCTCAAATCGGCGATGGAGCCATATCTGCCGCGGGAGATTCTCTATCGCCCGAAGCAGGGTTTCGCCGTCGCCCTCGGCACGCGGCTGCGCCGCGATATCGCCACCGTGCGCGCGCGCGTGCTCAGCGAGCCGATGCTGGACAGCGGGTTCTTCCGCCGCGACGCGATCGCCCGCCTGCTCGACGAGCACGAATCCGGGCGATTCGACCACGCGATGCCGCTGTGGCTGTTGCTGGTGTTCGAGGGATTCCTCGCCAACGTCGCCGCGCCGGCGCCTGCTGTCGGGATCGCGATCCCCGCCTGAGCCGCTATTCCCTCGGAACGCACTGCGTCACGGGCGCACGGACCCGGCGGCGAAGATCGGACGCGCCGCACCAAGCCGCGCGCACAGCGCCTTGCCCAGCCCGATCATCGGCTGCTCCACGACCCGGAACGTCACCGCGGAAATCAGCCAGGTCACCGCCACCACCGCAGCCAGGAACAGTGCCGACCGCCAGATGCTCTCGATCCCGGTCGCATCGAGCGCGAACACGCCTGGCATGGCCGGGCCGAGCAGATCGATGACCCCGAAATGCACCAGGTAGGCGCTGAAGCTGACACGGCCCAGCGCGCGGATGGCGCGATTATTGAACGGCGAGCGTGGCGCCAGTGCCAGAGCTACGGTCAGGACCGCGAACGCCATCGCCGCGACGACGTGCACCGGCAGGAATGGCAGGGCCGGGACCGGCTTGCGCGGCAGAGCGACGTAGCCGAGCGCGAAGAACCCGGCCCAGGCGAGCACCGCCAGCAGGCTGCCATGGCGTGCAATCAGCTCCCGCCCCCGCGCCCAGCCATCCGCTGCATGCAGCCGCGCCAGAGCGTGGAAAGTGCAGAAGCCGACCATGAAAACGGGCAGCTGGTTCGGCAGCCAGTAATAGAGGAACTGGTCCGTTGCCTTCCATCCATAAGGCCCGACCCAGAGCTGGAAAGCGAACCGATTGAGCAGAAAGGCCGCGACCAGCGAGAGCAGCAACGCCAAAGCCGCCCGCGGCAGCGTCGTGATCAACCCCGCGAGCGCCGGAAAGAACAGATAGAACCCGAACTCGTCGGCGACGCTCCAACTGCCGGGCACCGCCGCCCAACTGCCCTCGACCATCGACAGCAGCCCCGGGCTCCAGCCGTTGACGAAGCCCAATGTCGCCAGCGCATGCACGAGCGAAAACGCCGCTCCGGGCGGGACGACGATGAGATAGGCAAGAAACGCCGCATAATACATCGGCGCGATCCGGAACACCCGGCGGATGAAGAACGCGGCCACGGGCCGCGCCTCACGCCCCGCCCGGTTGGTCCAGGACAGCAGCAGCGTCAGGCTGCTGGCGACAAAGAACAGCTGCACCCCGTGCCATCCCAGGCTGGCCAGGCGCTTTTCCGGCCAGACCAACCCCGAGTAGGACAGAAGGGCGTGGCAGCCCATGACGAGAAGGATCGCGTAGCCGCGCAGCGCGTCGACGAAGCCGTATTTCGGTGTCTCGATGCCGTGTCGCGCCACCTCCGGCATGGGTCTTCCCCTCCTCGCTGCGATTCGTTGTGGCGGAAGCGCCGGACGGGATCAAGACCTTGGCGGCCGCCAGCGGCGCAGCAGCAGCGCGTTGCTGATCACGCTGACCGAGGATAGCGCCATCGCTGCACCGGCCAGCACGGGGTTGAGCAGGCCCAGTGCGGCCAGCGGCAGGCCGATCACGTTGTAGAAGAACGCCCAGAACAGGTTCTGGCGGATCTTGCGCCGCGTCGCCCGGCTCACCTCCAGCGCGGCGGGGATCAGCAGCGGATCGCCGCGCATGAGCGTGATCCCGGCCGCTGCCATCGCCGCGTCGGCGCCGCCGCCCATGGCGATGCCGATATCGGCCGCGGCCAGCGCCGGGGCGTCGTTCACCCCGTCGCCCACCATCGCCACGCAGCGCCCCGCGACGCGAAGCCGGTCGATTTCGGCGGCCTTGTCCGCCGGCAGCACCTCCGCGCGCACGGTCGCGATCCCGAGCGCGGCGGCAACGGCGGCAGCGGTGCGGGCATTGTCGCCGGTCAGCAGCACGGTCTGCACCCCCATGGCGCCGAGCCGGCGCACCGCGTCGGCGGCGCCGGGCTTGATCGGGTCGGTGACGGCGATCAGCCCGAGCCGGCTCGGTTCAGGATCGAGCCAGGCGAGCTGCATGATGCTGCGGCCCTGCGCCGCCAGCCCGGCCGCCGCCTCCGGATCGACCGCCACCCCCTGCTCGGCCAGCAGCTGCGCCGTGCCGATCGCCAGCCGCCGCCCATGGACGCGGGCGATGATGCCCTTGCCTGGATGGTCCTCCAGCGCCTCGGGCGCCGGCCGCTCCAGCCCTTCGGCGCGGGCGAGCACGGCGCGGGCCAGCGGATGGGTGCTGCCCGCCTGCGCCGCGGCCGCCAGCGACAGCAGCGCCGCCTCGCCGATGCCATCGGGCCGGATTTCCGAGACCACCGGACGGCCCTCGGTGAGGGTGCCGGTCTTGTCCAGCACCACGGTATCGACCGCATGCGCCCGCTCCAGCGCCTCGGCATCGCGGATGAGGATCCCCGCCCGCGCCGCCGCTCCGGTGCCGGCGAGCAGCGCCGCCGGGGTCGCGAGGCCGAGCGCGCAGGGGCAGGCGATCACCATCACCGCGACGCCCGCCAGCAGCCCTTGCGCGAAATCGCCGGCGATCAGCCACCACCCGAGCAGCGCCAGCGCGGCGATCACCAGCACCACCGGCACGAACACGGCGGCGACTTGATCCACCAGCCGTTGCACCGGCGCCTTCGCCGCCTGAGCGCCCTCGACCAGGGCGATGATCCGCGCCAGCGCGCTCGCCTCTCCCACCGCAACGGTGATGACCCGCAGCAGGCCGCTGCCATTGATCGCGCCGCCGATGACGCTATCGCCGGGCTGCTTGGCGACCGGCAGGCTCTCGCCGGTGAGCAGGCTCTCATCGGCCTGGCTGTGGCCGGCGAGCACGCGGCCATCGACCGGAATGCGCTCGCCGGGGCGAACCACGACGACGTCACCCGGCACGATGGCGGCGACGGCGAGGTCGAGTTCGGCGCCGTTGCGCTCGACCCGCGCGCGCTCGGGGCGGAGCGCCATCAGCGCGCGGATCGCCGCCCCGGTCGCCCGTTTGGCCCGCGCCTCCAGGAGCTTGCCGAACATCACCAGCGTGATGACGACGGCGGCGGCCTCGAAGTCGGTGTGCCCGCCATGCCCGGCGGCGACGAGGAACAGGCTGTAGCCATAGGCGGCGGAGGTGCCCAGGGCCACGAGCAGGTCCATGTTGCCCGTGCCGGCGCGCAGCGCCTTCCAGCCGGCGCGATAGAAGCGAGCACCGAGGCCGAACTGCACCGGCGTCGCCAGCAGCAGCGCCAGCCAGCCGGGCAGCGGGATGCCAACCATCGGCAGCATCAGCGGCAGGCTCAGCGCCGCGGCCACGGCCACCTGCACCGCCAGCCAGCGCAGCCGCCGCGCCTCCGCCGCCGCCCGGGCGCGGTCGCGTTCGGCGTCGCCGGTGAGCAGATCGGCACCATACCCGGCCGCCTGCACCGCTTCGATCAGCGCCGCCGGGCGCGGCGCGATGCCGACCACGCGCGCCCGCTCGGTCGCGAGATTCACCTCCACCCGCCTGACCCCCGGCACCGCGGCCAGGGCGCGCTCCACGCGGCCGACGCAGCTGGCGCAGGTCATGCCGGTGATGGCGAATTCCCGCGTCTCCTCCGGCACCTCGTAGCCGGCATCGGCGACCGCCTCGGCGAGGCGGGCGGGATCGGCCAGCGTCGGATCGAAACTGACCGAGGCGCTCTCGGAGGCGAGATCGACATGCGCCTCGACCCCGGGCACGGCATCGAGCGCACGCTCGACGCGCCCGGCGCAGGTCGCGCACGTCATTCCGGCGACCGGCAGCCGGACCTGCTCGCGCAGCGCCGCCGCGACCCCGTCCATCATGCCCGCCGGCCTTCCCGGCTACCCGGCGGCCAGCACAGCGCCGAAGCCGGCCTTGCGCACCGCCGCCACCAGCGCCGCCGGATCGGCAGCGCCGCGCACGACGGCGCGGCCGTGCTCGAGATCGACCTCGGCGGCCTCGACACCCTCGATGCGGGCGAGCACGCGCGAGACCGAGCGGACGCAGCCATCGCAATGCATCCCCTCGATGGCCAGAACGACACCGGGCTGCGGCACGGACCCGGCGGGTTGAACGGAAGCGGACATGGCGTGTCTCCGGAACATCGGACAACGGATTTCACCACAGGATATAGGTGGTCCGGCAGCGTGCGGCGACGCATGGCTGCGCGGTTTCCGCCGCCTTGCCCTCGCCGCCGTCCAAGGCGACAACGCAACCATGGAGCCCCCCGCCGCGCCGCCCGAGGACGGACTGCCCGCTGGTCAGCGCGGCTGGGCGATGGCGACCATCGCCCTGACCATTTCACTGGCGGTGCTGGATGCCGCCGCGGTGAACGTCGCACTGCCGGCCATCGCGCGCGATCTGCGCGCCACGCCGATGGCGGCGATCTGGGTGGTCAACGCGTTCCAGCTCGCGGTGATGGTCTCGCTGCTGCCACTGGCCTCGCTCGGCGACAGTCTCGGCTATGCCCGCGTCTACCGCGCCGGGCTGGCGGTCTTCACCGCCGGCGCGCTGGCCTCCTTCGCCTGCGCCTTCACCGGCTCGCTGACCCTCCTGACGGTGGCCCGCGTCGCCCAGGGGTTCGGCGCCGCCGGCATCATGAGCGTGAACACCGCCCTGGTGCGCATCATCCATCCGCGCGACCGGCTCGGGCGCGGGCTTGGCATGAACGCGCTGATCGTGGCGATTTCCTCTGCCGCGGGCCCGACCGTCGCCGCCGGCGTTCTCGCCATCGCGTCCTGGCCGTTCCTGTTCGCGATCGACATCCCGTTCGGCATCGCCGCGCTGGCCATCGCCCGGCGCACCCTGCCCGACAGCGCCGGCACGGCGCACCGGTTCGACATGCCGAGCGCGCTGCTCAACGCGCTCGCCTTCGGCCTGCTGATCACCGCGATCAGCGGCTTCGCCCATGGGCTGGGCGCGCGGCTCGCCGGGCTCGAGCTGCTCGCCGCGGCGATCGCCCTGGCGGTGCTGGTCGAGCGCCAGCGGGCGCGGACGGCGCCGCTGTTCCCCGTCGATCTGTTGCGCCGGGCGGATTTCGCGCTGGCCGTCGGCACCTCGGTCGGCGCCTTCGGCGCGCAGACCCTGGCGCTGGTCTCGCTGCCCTTTTTCCTGCAAGGCCCGCTCGGGCGCAGCCAGGTGGAAACCGGGTTGCTGATGAGCGCCTGGCCCGCCTCCCTGGCGCTGGTCGCGCCGATCTCGGGCCGCCTCGCCGACCGTTACCCACCGGGGATTCTCTGCGGCATCGGCCTCGGGGCCATGCTCGCCGGGCTGCTCGCCCTGGCGCAGCTGCCGGTGCAGCCCACCGGGCTCGACATCGTCTGGCGGATGGGCATCTGCGGCATCGGCTTCGGCCTCTTCCAGTCGCCGAACAACCGCGCCATGCTGGCCGCCGCGCCGCCCGGGCGCAGCGGCGGGGCCAGCGGCATGCTGTCCACCGCGCGGCTGACCGGGCAAACCGTGGGGGCAGCGCTGGTCGCCCTGGTGTTCGCCCTCGCCGGAACGGATGGGGCGCGCGTGACGCTGCTGCTCGCGGCGAGCTTCTCCGCGGCCGGCGCGGTGGTGAGTTCGGTGCGCCTCGCCCGGCCCGGGCGGCGCGCGGCGCAACAGGAGGCGGATTGAGGTGCCCGACCAGGATCCCTACGAGCGCCTCGGCGTCAGCCGGACCGCGAGCGCGGACGAGATCCGTCGCGCCTACCGCAAGCTGGCCAAGCAGAACCACCCGGACCTGAACCCCGGCGACCGCGCCGCCGAAGAGCGGTTCAAATCCATCTCCGCCGCCTACGAGCTGCTGTCCGACGCCGACACGCGCGCCCGCTACGACCGCGGCGAGATCGACGCGTCCGGCCAGGAAAAGCCGGAGCGGCCATATTACCGCAGCCACGCCGAGGGCACCCAGGGGGCGCGCTACGGGACACGCCACCGCCCGCGGGGCGCCGCCGCCGACGTCGGCGGCGAAAGCGGCTTGTCCGAGGAGGAGCTGGGCGACATCCTCGGCAGCTTCTTCCGCGCCGGCGGCGGGGGCGAGGGCATGCGGCTGCGCGGCCAGGACCATCTCTACCATCTCACGGTCAGCTTCCTCGAAGCCGTCAACGGCGCCACCCGGCGCATCACCCTGCCCGACGGCAAGGACATCGCCGTGCGCATCCCGCCCGGCCTCGCCGACGGCCAGGTGCTGCGCCTCGCCGGCCAGGGCGGAGCCGGCCTCAATGGCGGCCCGCCGGGCGACGCGCTGGTGGAAATCGCCGTCGCGCCGCATCCGCATTTCCGCCGCGAGGGTGACGACATCCATCTCGAGCTCCCGGTCACCCTCAAGGAGGCGGTGCTCGGCGCCAAGATCGACGTGCCCACCGTCGGCGGGCGAGTCAGCCTCGCCATTCCTCCCGGCTCGGACAGCGGCACCCGCCTGCGTCTGCGCGGGCGCGGGGTGCCGGCCCACGGCGGGCGGCCGGCGGGCGACCAGTATGTGACGCTGAAGGTCAGCATCGGCGCCGCCGACGCGGCCCTGGCGGAATTCCTGCGCGGCTGGTCGCCGGCCCAGGCCGCCGATCCGCGCCGGCATCTGGCGGAGGGGGCATGATCACCGAGCAAACCGTCTGCGCCCTCGTCGCGGGGCTCGATCCCGCCGCTCTGGGGCGCTGGATCGAGGCCGCTTGGGTGCGGCCCGAGCGCCACGCCGGCGGGTTCGTGTTCCGCGACATCGACCTCGCCCGGGTGCGGCTGATCCACGAACTCACCGCCGATCTCGCCATCGACGAGGAAGCGCTGCCCGTGGTGCTCGGCCTGCTCGACGAGGTGCATCGGCTGCGGCGGCAGCTGCGCCTGGTCTGCGGCGCGATCGAGTCCGAGGGCCCGCCCGGGCTGCGGCGCGAGATCGCCGAACGGCTCGCGCGCGCCGGGCGTGCGACGGACGAACCCTGAACCAGGGCAGCGCTCCCGATCGCGGCCTGGGCGGCTTCCTCCACGCCGAGCGCGTCGGCGGCGCCCTGCTCGTCGCCGGGTCGGCCGCATCGCTGATCTGGGCGAACACCGGGTCCGCCGGCCTGCTGGAATCGCTCAAATCGCTGCCGCTCGCCGGCACGAGCCTGCTCGCATGGATCAATCAGGGCCTGATGAGCCTGTTCTTCCTGCTCGTCTCGCTCGAGATCCGCCGCGAGACGAGCGCCGGCGCGCTGGCCTCGCCACGGCTCGCGGCGACACCGGCGCTGGCGGCGGCAGGCGGGGCGATCCTGCCGGTGGTGCTCTATCTCGCGCTCGCCTGGGACGATCCGGCGGCCCGGCGCGGCTGGGCGGTGCCGCTGGCGACCGACATCGCCTTCTCTCTCGCCGTGCTCCGCCTCGCGGGGCGCCGCGTGCCGGAAGCGCTGGCCGCGTTCCTCGCCGCGCTCGCCATCATCGACGACCTCATCGCCATCGCGGTGATCGCGGTGGCGTTCGGCCACCACGTCGCCCCGGTGCCGCTGGCCGGCGCGGCGGCGCTGTGGGCGGGCCTGCGCTGGGTATCGCCGCGCCTGCCCGGCGCTCTCGGCTGGGCCGCGATCCTGACCGGATTCCTCGGGCTCTGGCTGCTGGTCCGCGCCAGTGCCCTGCATCCGACACTGGCAGGCGTGGCGCTCGCCTTCGCCGTGCCCGCGGCGCAGACCGCGCGCCTGGAGCGGTCCCTCGGCTGGATCGTGGCGCTGGTGGTGCTGCCGCTGTTCGGCCTCGCCAACGCCGGCGTCGGCCTGGGCGGCGACAGCGTTGGCGGCGGCGGCATTGGCGGCGGGGGCTGGACCGACCCGGTGGCGCTCGGCATTCTCGCCGCGCTGCTGGTGGGCAAGCCCGTCGGCGTGTTCGCGACCACCCAGCTCGCCACCCGGCTCGGGTTGGGGCGCCTCGCCCCGGACATCCGGCCGATCCACCTGCTCGGCGCCGCCACCCTGTGCGGCATCGGCTTCACCATGAGCCTGTTCATCGGCGGCCTGGCCTTCGCCGATCCCGCCCTGCTGGCGCAGGCCAAACGCGCGGTCTTCGCCGGCTCCGCCGTCGCCGCGCTCGGCGGGCTGGCGATCCTCGCCCTGGCGCGGAACCGTCAGGATCAGGCGCGGACGTGACCGGTCCGGCGCCTCAGGGCAGCAGGCCGACGATGATGTCGCCGCGCCGCGCCGCCTGCGAGGAGGCGACGTCGGCGCCGACCGCGGGCGGCCGGACGGCGATGCGCCTGGCATCGACGCCGTCGGCGGTGAGTTCCTTCACCAGCGCGTCGGCGCGCAGCCGCGCCATGCGTGCTGCATCCGCAGCGCCGACGGCGGGGTCGCCATATCCGGTGACCGCGACCGGGGCGAGCGGGTAGACCTTCGCATACGCCGCGGCGTCGGCGACGATCGTCCGCCCCGTTCCATCCAGCGCCGCGCTGTCCGGAGCGAAGAACACGAAATAGGGGTGTGACGGCGGCATCTGCTGCGCCGTGAGATCGCAGCCGGCGAGAAACGGCAGGACCGCCAGCATGGTCAAACCCGGCAAGCGTCGGCGCAGCACGGCAGTTCCCCCTATCCCTGGTCCGCGAACGCCGCCAGCAAAGAGCCCGCGGCGGCAGGCGTCAACCCCGCGCGCGCGCGAGCCTCATCGCGGCGCCTCCAGCAGCAGCGCGCGCAAGCGGGCCAGGCGCGGCGCATCGAGGCCGAGCCTGGCCTCCAGATACTGCTCGATCGAGCCGAATTCGGCATGCACAACCTCGAACGCGTATTCCAGCAGGTCCGGATGAACGCGCAGCATCACCTCCGCCACCGGCGGCGGCAGCGTGTGCGCCAGCGACGCCTCGGCCCGCCACAGCCGGTTGGTGGCGAGATAATCCTCCAGCACGCTCTCCCACGGCACCCCCAGCGCCGTCAGGATGAGGGCGGCGCCGAAGCCGGTGCGGTCCTTGCCGGCCGAGCAGTGGAACAGCAGCGGGGCGCCATCCTCGTCGAGCAGGAGTTCGAACACCCGCCGGTAATGGCCGTGCCACTCCAGAGCATAGGACCGATAGGCCTTGCGCATCAGGCTCAGCACGTCTTCCCCGGTCGCCTCGCGGGTCGCCAGGATGTCGGCCAGCGAGGCGCCGATGCGCGGCTCGATGGGCAGGGAGTGGACCACGGCGTCGAGCCCGTCCAGCCGCGAGGGGGCGCGGGCGCGTTCCTTCACGCCACGGAAGTCGCACACGGCGCGCAGGCCGAGGCCGGTGAGGCGGCGTTGGTCGGGGGCAGTCAGCCGGTCCAGCGCGGCGGCACGGAAGACGCGGCCGAAGCGCACGCGCGCGCCGTCCCGCGTCATCCAGCCGCCGAGATCGCGGACATTGCTGGCGCCCTCGAGGTCCAGCGCACGCGGCAGCGCGCGGTCGGGATCGGCGTGGGGATCGGCGTGGGTCTCGTCCATCATCGCTCCTCAGAAGACTCCGTAGCGGCGAAAGGCCTCCTGCGGGTCCATGCCGCCGCGAATCGCCACGCGCACCTGGCTCTCGGCCGCCATGGCGTGCTCGGCGGCGGCGAGGATCGGCTCGATCAGCCGCCGCGGGATGCGCACCAGCCCATCGCGATCGCCGAGCAGATAGTCCCCCGGCGCGATCATCACGTCGCCGATGCGAATGTCCTCACCGATCGCGCCCGGCATCCAGTAGCCGACGACATCGCGCGGGGTGAAGAAGCGGCACCAGGTCGGAAACGCCAGCCGCTGCAGATCGGCCACGTCGCGCGCCCCGCCATCCACGACCGCGCCGCGCACCCCCTTGTTCTTCAACGTTTCCGCCGACAGCTCGCCCATGTGCGCGACGACGTGGTCGTGGGGCTGGGAGACCCAGACATGGTCCGCCGGCGCACGCGAGAGCAGGCCGGTCCAGGCCAGCAGGGTCTCCTCGGCGCTGGCCTCCGGCGCTGGCCGTCCTTCGATGGTGAAGGCCGGCCCGGCCAGTTTCGTCTCGGGCAGGATCGGGCGCAGCTCGGCGGGCAGCACGAAGTCCCTGAGCCCCTGTGCGCGCATGACGTCGTGGACGATGGCGCTGGAGCAGCGTGCCAGCCGGTCGCCGAGCGCTGCGCTCATCGCCGCGTCCTCATCGCCCGCCCGGCTCGAGCGAGACCCCCGCGCCGCGCCGCATCTGGGCGAACTCCACCACCTGCCGCCCGACCAGGGCGAGTTGCGCGCGCACGGCGGCGTCGGTGCAGCCGCCCTCGGCGTCGAACAGAGGCTGGGCGGAGTTGATGGCGGCGCCGAAGGGCGTCGGCCAGCCGCGCAAGGCGTGCACCACGCTGCGCAGCGCGATCAGCGTCGTCCCGGTCGCCTGCCAGCCATGGGCGCAGACGATGCAGCCGACGGCGCGGCCCTCGAGATATGGTGCCGGCTCACCGCGCAGCGCCTCGACATAATCGAGGGCGTTCTTGATCAGGCCCGACATCGATCCGTGATAGCCGGGCGAGGCGACGATCAGCCCGTCGCAGCGGCGGACGAGCGCGACCAGGCGGGCGGCGGGCGTGGGCAGGTCGATCACCGCCGGGTCGTAGATCGGCAGCATCAGCGCCTCGCCACCGAGCAGGACGGTCTCCGCGCCCGCCGCCGCGGCGGCATCGAGCGCCACCTGCAGCGCCCGTTCGGTGGAGGAGCCTGCCCGCGGGGTGCCACCGAGACCGAGGATGAAGGGTCGGGAAGCCTCGCGCGCGCCCGTCATGCCGGGTCCGCGCCGTTCGCCGCGCGCTGGGTCAGCGCCTCGATCTCCGCCGCGCTCAACCCGGCGCCGGCCAGAACCTCGCCGGTATGTTCGCCCAGCCGTGGCGCCGGACGCCGGATGCGGAACGGCGCGGCGCTGAAATTCACCGGGCGGCGCACCGTCCGGTAGCGCCCCTCGCTCGGGTGCTCGGCAAACCCGAACATGCCGACGGCATCGAGATGCGGATCCGCCGGCAACTCGTCGAGCGAGAGAACCTTCATGCAAGGAATGCTCACCCGATCGCAGAACGCCACCCATTCCGCGGTCGGGCGCCGCACCGCTTCCTCCTCGATCATGCGGTAGAGGATGTCGATATGCTGCACGCGCTCGGCAAGGGTCTCGAACCGGATGTCGCCGATGAACTCGGTACGGCCGGTGAAGGCGTAGAAATCGGTCCAGTTGCGGTCCGAATAGGGCAGGATGCAGGCGTAGCCGTCGGCGGTGCGGTAGGGCTTGCGGCCGCGATTGAGCAGGCGGACGAAGCCGGCGCGCGACAGCGGCGGATCGAAGGCGGCGCCGGTCAGATGCTCGACCAGGGTGAACTCCACCGCGGTCTCGAACATCGGCACTTCGATCTCCTGGCCGCCGCCGCCCATCGCCCGCTGATAGAGCGCGGCGAGAATGGCATAGGCGATGGCCTGGCCGGCGAGCTTGTCGCAGATCACCGTCGGCACATAGGCCGGCTCGCCATGCACGGCGGCGAACAGCCCGGCGATGCCGGCTCCGGCCTGGATCAGATCGTCATAGGCCGCCTTGTGCCCGTACGGACCCGCGGCCGAGAACCCGTACGCCCCGCAATAGACGATGTCCGGCCGCAGCGCGCGCGCGCGATCATAGCCGAAGCCGAGCCGGGCCATCGCCTGCGGGCGCAGATTATGCACCAGCACGTCCGCCGTCGGGATCAGCCGCTCCAGCGCGGCCCGCCCGTTTGGTTGTTTGAGATCAAGCACGACGCTGCGTTTGTTGCGATGCAGATTGAGCACGGGGCCGGACATTCCATCGTGGCGCGCCGGCTTGTACTGGCGCAGCAGATCCCCGTCCGGGCTTTCCACCTTGATCACGTCGGCGCCGAGGTCGGCGAGGATATGGGTGGCGAACGGACCCATGATGACGCTGGTCAGATCGAGCACGCGCACGCCGGTGAGCGGGCCGTCGGCGAAGGTCTCCGCCATCAGGCGCCAACCAGCATCGGCCACAACGCCGTGCCCCCGGCGGCGCAGACCTGCCGCCCGATCCGCTCCTGCCACAGCGCCTCGTGGCCGAACTCGTCGCGCCACGACCACAACCGCCGCGTCGCGTAGTGCAGCGGATGCTCCTGGGTGAAACCCATGGCGCCATGCACCTGGTGCGCCGCCTCCGCCACCGCGCCCGCCGCCTCGCCGGCGCGCGCCTTGGCCACCGCGACGGCGAACCCGAACCGCGCCGAGCCCCATTCCTGCGCCGCGAAATCCGCCGCCGCCGCGGCCGCGGCGTAGTGGCCGGCGGCGATGGCGAGCATGTGCTGCACCGCCTGGAACTTGCCGATCGGCCGGCCGAACTGCTTGCGCTCGTTGGCGTAGGTCAGGCCGTAATCCAGGCTGCGCTCCATCGCGCCGACCATCTGCTGGGCGCGGACCAGCGCGCCGAGCACCAGCAGGCCCTCCTCGGCGAGCTTCGGCGCCGGGCGCACCGCGTCTTCGGCCAGGGCGATACCGTCGAGATCAAGGGTGACGCGCGGCTCGCGCGCAAGGTTGGTCCGCTCGGCATTGCCCGCCGGCGGGCGCGCCAGCAGGGCGAGGCGCGCCGTGCCGCCGGCATCGCGCGCGTGCACCAGCACGTGCCCGGCCTGCCCGCCCCAGGGCACGCGGTGCAGCCGCCCGCGCAGGGTGAACCCGGCACCGGCGCGGTCCAGCGCCACCGCGTCACCATCGTTGCAGGGGCCGAGCGTGATCGGTCCCTCCGGCACCGTGCCACCGGCGGCGGCCCAGAGATGCGCGGCGAGCATGGTCTCCGCCAGCGGCAGCGGCACGGTGTGGTAGCCGACGCGGCGCAGCAGCCGCATGCCGTCCGCCGCCGCGAGGCCCGCCCCGCCCGCCTCCTCGGCGACGAGGGCGAGCGGCAGACCGGCGGCCTCGACCGCTTGCCAGATCGCCTCGGGCCATCGCCCCGCATCGGCCTCCACGAGGCGCTCGCGGGTGACGTGCTGGGCGAACAGCCGGTCCGCCTGGTCGAGAAGAATGCCGGAAATCTCGCTGCTCATCGCCCTCTCCTCAGCGCAGACCAAGGCCGCGGGCGATCATGCCGCGGAGAATCTCGCGCGTGCCGCCGCGAATGGTGAACGAGGGCGCGTGCAGCTCGACATCGGCCAGCGCCGCGGCGAACCCATCCTCGCCGTCGTCGACGCTGGGCTCGACGGCGACGATCCGCCGCGCCACCTCCGGCAGGTCACGCTCGAAACTGGTGCCGACGTCCTTGACCAGCGCCGCCTCCACGCCCGGACTGCGACCGCTCTCGATCATCCCCGCGATCGATGTCGACATGCGCCGGAGCGCGGCCAGATGCGCCACCAGCCGGCCGATCTCCACCGCCTGCCGCTCGCCCGGCGCCTCGCCGACGCGATCGATCAGCTCGGCGAGGAGCTGGTAGTCCGAAAGAAACCGGTCCGGGCCGGAGCGCTCGAAGGCGAGTTCCGAGGTGACCATCGACCAGCCCTGCCCCTCCTTGCCCACCATGCGGTCGTCGGCAACGAAATAATCCTTGAAAAACACCTCGTTGAACTCGTGCCCGCCGGCCAGGTTGCGGATCGGGCGGACGGTGACGCCGGGCTGGGCGAGATCGACGATGAACTGGGTGAGCCCGCCATGGCGGTCTTCACCGGCCTCGCCGGTGCGCACCAGGGCGATGAGGTAGTGCGCGCGATGGGCGCGCGAGGTCCAGATTTTCGAGCCGTTGATCAGCCATCCGCCTTCGGTGCGCACCGCCCGCGTCCGCGTCGCGGCGAGGTCGGAGCCCGAATCCGGCTCGCTCATGCCGATGGCGAAGAAGCATTCCCCGGCGCAGATGCGCGGCAGGATGTCGCGCTTCGCCGCCTCGCTGCCATGGCGCAGAATCTGCGGGCCGGACTGGCGGTCCGCCACCCAGTGCGCGCCGCACGGGGCGCCGGCGGCAAGCATTTCCTCGGTGACGACGTAGCGGACCAGGAAGGACTGGGCATGGCCGCCGAATTCGCGCGGCCAGGTGACGCCGATGAAGCCGGCAGCGCCGGCGCGGCGGCTGAACTCGGGGTCGAAGGCGCTCCAGGAGCCGCGCCCGGACAGATGCCCCGCGGCCCGCTCCTCGGCCAGGAAGGCACGCACGCGCCGGCGCATCGCCTCGGCCTCCGGTGGCAGCGTCACGGTATCGAACTGGAAGGCCTGCATCCGGTTTCCCCCATCGTATTCGGCTGCGCCAGGATCGACCGAAAGCGCGCCGGCGGCAATCGGGGGCGACGGCAGGCCTACCGCGCGCGGCGCACGGCGTAGTCGGCGGCGTCGAGCATCGCCTGGCGCAGCGGCGAGGGCGCGAACAGGCCCAGCGCCGCCTTGGCCTCGGCGGCGAAATCCCGCGCCCGCGCGATCGTCGTCTCGATGGCGCGATGGGCGTGGATCAGCCGGAACGCCTGCGCCAGATCCGCCTCGGACTGCTCGCCGGCGGCGATGGTGCGTTCCCAGAAGGCACGCTCGGCCGCATCCCCGGCGGCGTAGGCGAGCAGCACCGGCAGGGTGGTCTTGCCCTCGCGGAAATCATCGCCGACGGTCTTGCCGAGCGTCGCCTGGTCGGCGGCATAGTCGAGCGCGTCGTCGACGAGCTGGAAGGCGATGCCGAGCTTCAGCCCATAATCGGCCAGCGCCTGCTCCGCCGCCGCCTCGCGCCCGGCCACCACGGCGCCGACCTGGCAGGCAGCGGCGAACAATGCCGCGGTCTTGCCGGTGACGACGTCGAGATACTGCGCCTCGGAGGTATCGAGGTCGTTCTGCGTGGCCAGCTGCAGCACTTCGCCCTCGGCGATGGTGGCGGCGGCGCGGGACAGGATCTCCAGCACCCGCAGCGACCCATCGGCGACCATGAGCTGGAAGGCGCGGGCGAACAGGAAATCGCCGACCAGCACGGAGGCCTGGTTGCCGAACACCGCATTGGCGCTGGCCAGGCCCCGGCGGAGCTGGCTTTCGTCGACCACGTCGTCGTGCAGGAGGGTGGCGCTGTGGATGAACTCCACGCAGGCGGCGAGCCGGACGTGGCGCAGCCCGTCGCCCCCGGCGGCGACGTCCGGATAGCCGCACAGCCGCGCCGCGGCGAGCGTGAGCAGCGGGCGCAGCCGCTTGCCGCCGGCGGCGACCAGATGCGCCGCGAGCCGCGGGATCAGCTCCACCGGGCTGGCCATGCGTTCGACGATGGTGCGGTTGCAGGCGGCGAGGTCCGGCCCGACCAGCCTGACCAGGGCGCCCAGCGCATCCTCCTCCGCGCCGCAATGCGGCGGGTCGGAAACGCGGACCGGGCCCGACTCGGCGAGGCCGACCGGCACAGAACTGCCAAACGCGGGCAAAAGCCTCTCCCGGGGGTCGAAACAGCGCGGACGCCGCGGAATCTCATTGCACGCCGCGCGCCGGCACCATATCGGCGCGGTCCAACCAGGGTCAAGCTAAGGCGGGATGATGCCAGATCAGACGACGACGCCCAGGATCAAGCCACCCCCGGAGCGGCTCTACGGCCGCCAGACCGGGCACGCGCTGCGGCCGCGCCAGGAGCGGCTGCTGGCCGAGACCCTGCCCCGGCTGCGCGTCGATCCCACGGCGCCCCTCGCTGCGCTGGCGGGATGCCGGGAGATCTGGCTGGAAGTCGGCGCCGGCGGCGGCGAGCATGCGCGCGCGCTGGCCGCTGCCCATCCCACGGCCGGGATCATCGCCTGCGAAGTGTTCCGCAACGGGCTCTGCTCGCTGCTCGGGCCCCTGGTGGCCGAGGGCGCCGAGGCCACCGGGGCGCTGCCGGCCAATCTGCGCGTCTGGGACGACGATGCGCGGGTGCTGCTGCGGGCGCTGGCCGATGCAGCGCTCGACCGGCTCTACCTGATGTTCCCCGATCCCTGGCCGAAGGCGCGCCACGCCAAGCGCCGCCTGGTGCATCCGCACATGCTGCCGTTGCTCGCGCGGGTGCTGAAACCGGGCGCGGAATGGCGCCTGGCCAGCGACGACCCGACCTATCAGAGCTGGGTCGAACAGGTGATGGCGGCGCAGGCGCTGTTCGCGCCGGCATCGGACAGCTGGGAACGCCCGGCCGGCTGGCCGCCGACGCGCTATGAGGCCAAGGCGCTGCGCGCCGGCCGCCGGCCGCGCTACTGGGTTTTCACGCGGCGCCGCTGAGCGGGGCTAGAGCACGGTTCGACCTGATGGAATCATCAGGCCGGACGGTCGTGCTCTAGAAACCATAATGGCTAGAGCAACTTATCTCCGATCTGCCCGAGCCGGAACGGCTCGATCAGATCGGAGGTTGCTCTAGAGGAGCTGGCAGGCCTCGTCGAAATCGAGCCGCGGGCTGCGGGCGAACAGGCCCGACGAGTCGCCATGGCCGAGATTGATCAGGAAATTGCTCTTCCAGCCCCAGACGGCGAGAAATTCGGCGTCCACCTTGGCCTTGTCGAAGCCCGACATCGGGCCGCAGTCGAGCCCGAGCGCGCGCGCCGCCAGGATCAGGTAGCCGCCTTGCAGCGTGCCGTTGCGGAACGCGGTCTCCTGCGCCAGTGCCTCGTTGCCGGCGAACCAGGCGCGGGCGTCGGCATGGGGAAAGAGGCGCGGCAGCAGATCGAAGAAGCGCGGGTCGTAGGCGACGATCACCGTCACCGGCGCGGCCATGGTCTTTTCGGTATTGCCGGCCGAAAGCGCCGGCCGCAGCCGCTCCTTCGCCTCGCGCGAGCGCAGGAACAGGAAGCGCGCCGGCGAGCAATTGGCCGAGGTCGGCCCCATCCGCAGCAGATCGTAGAGCGCGCGCAGCGTCTCGTCGCTGACCGCGCGGTCGGTCCAGGCGTTCTGGGTGCGCGCGGCGCGGAACAGCAGGTCCAGCGCGCCTTCATCGAGGGAGGGCGAGTCCAACGGCATGGGCGACGGCCTTATGATGGAGGATGAAAGCGCAACGCGGCGCCGATCAGGCCTCGACCTGCTCGACGGAGCGGACTTCGGGGATGTAGTGGCGCAGCATGTTCTCGACGCCGTGCTTGAGCGTGGCGCGCGAGGACGGGCAGCCGCTGCAGGCGCCCTGCATGTGCAGCTTCACCACCCCGTCGCGGAAGCCACGGAACACGATGTCCCCGCCATCGCCGGCGACGGCCGGGCGCACGCGGGTATCGAGCAGCTCCTTGATCTGGGCGACGATCTCGGCATCCTCGCCGGCGACGTCCTCGGCCGCCTCGTCCGTCCGGCCCTCGACCGCCGGGCGGCCGGAGAGGAAATGCTCGACCAGCGCGCCGAGCACCTGCGGCTTCAGCGACTGCCAGGCGATGGCATCGGTCTTGGTGACGGTGACGAAATCGGCGCCGAGAAAGACGCGCGCGACCCCCGGCAGGGCGAACAGCGCCCCTGCGAGCGGGCTCGCGGCGGCGCTGTCCGGGCCGGCGAAGTCGGCAGTGCCGGCGGGCATCACGCTGCGGCCAGGGAGGAATTTCAGCGTCGCCGGGTTGGGCGTGGACTCGGTCTCGATGAACATGGGCGCCTGCTCAGAGTTCCGGGAGCGGACCGGAGCGGCAAAGGGGACCGCGCCAGTCCAGATGACTGAGGCTACATCGTCCCTTGCCGCCGGAAAGGCAAGCCCCTGCGCGCATGGCCGCCCATCGCCGCAGCCGCGGGCTCAGGTCTTGGCCGGGCTGCCCTTCGCCGGATCGGCTGAAGCGGCGGGGGCTGAAGCGGTGGGGCCTGAAGCGCTTGGGACTGACGGCACCGCCGCCGTGGCGGCCGCGACCGCGGCGCGGGCGAGCTGCGCCCGCAGCGACGAGATTTCGGCCCGCAGCGCCGCCACGTCCGCCTCGGTTGCGGGTTCCGCGGCCGACGCCGCGGTATCGGGGTGCTGCATCTGGCGATAGAACGGCGCGAACATGCCCATCGCGCGTTCCATGATTGCCATGTTCTGCCGCCCGACCTCCTCCATGCCGAAGGGGAACAGGCTGCCCATGGTCTGCTGCATCGCCACGCGCATCTGCTCCTGCTGATGCGCGAAGCTGCTCATCGCCTGTTCGAGAAACCGCGGCACCAGGCCCTGCATGCTGTCGCCATAGAGGCCGATGAGCTGGCGGAGAAAGCCGGTGGGCAGCATGGCGCGGCCCTTGCTTTCCTCCTCGACGATGATCTGGGTCAGCACGCCGCGGGTGATGTCCTCCCCGGTCTTGGCGTCATAGACGACGAAATCACGCCCGCTGCGGATCAGTTCGGCGAGATTGTCCAGCGTGATGTAGCTGGAGCTCTCGGTGTTGTAGAGGCGGCGGTTGGCATATTTCTTCACCACCACCGGCTGAACCCCGGACTCGGCGTGGACGGGCTTGACTGGGTCTGACATGGGCCGGCCTGGCGCTCCTGTTCACGAACCTGCGAGTTACCCTAGCATGGTGCAGTGCGTCGAGGCCAATCGCTCGGATCGAGCGTGCAGACGCGGCGCCACCCGGGCCCGGCACGCGCCGGGCCCGGCGCCAGGCCGCTCAGCCCGGCCGGAACGCACCGGGAGGGATCAGGCCGGGTTCGACATAGGCGAAGTGCAGCGCGTCCAGCTGTGCCCAGAGCACGTCGGTCTTGAAGCGCAGCGCGGCGAGGACGGCCTGCTGCTGCTCCGGCGTGCGGGCATTCTCGCGCACGTAGCGGAGGGCGAAATTCGCGTCGCGCGGCGCCTGGTCCAGCCGGCGGCGGAAATAGGCGACCAGGTGCTCGTCGATGAAGCTGTAGTTCTCCAGCATCCCGGCGATGCGCTCGGCGTGGATGGCGGGGGCGAAGAGCTCCGTCAGCGACGAGGCGATCGCCTCCAGCGGCGGGTGCTCGTAGACGAAGCGGACATAGGCCTCGACGGCGAACCGGGTTGCCGGCAGCGCGCCCTCCTTGGTGATGACGTAAGCGCGGTCGAGCTTCAGCCCATCGGTCAGGCGCAGCCAGCGCTCGATGCCGCCGGCCTCGTCACCGAGCCCGTCATGGTCGTGGATGCGATGGATCCATTCGCGGCGCAGCTCGCGGTCCTCGAGTTTCGCCATCAGCGCCGCGTCCTTGCGCGGGATGGCGGACTGATAGACGTAGCGGTTCAGCGCCCAGGCCTGCACCTGGCCGAAATTCATCTTGCCGCCATGCAGCATGCGATGGAACGGGTGCAGATTGTGGTAGCGCTCGGCGCCGATCTGGCGCAGCGCCGCCTCCAATTCGTCCGGACTCATGGGTGCCGCCATCGTTTCCTCTCCCGCGTTGCTTGCCCGATGATCCGGGACGCGGCGGGAAGGTCGCTGGCCGGCACGGCAGCAACCTTGATCTAGATCAATGAACCCGCGGGCCGCGGTCAGACGCGGGGCGCGGCCGCCGCGACGCCGCCGAACAGGTCGAGCAGGCGGGCGCGCCATCCGCTGAGCGGATCCGCCGCGTCGAGCAGCTCGAACCGGCTGATGCAGCGCGCCCATTGCAGCCCGCCAAAGACGATATAGTCGGCGTAGCTCGGTCCTTCGCCACCGAGCCACTCCTGGGCGCGCAGCACGGTACGGACCGGTGCCATCGCCTGGCCGAAGGTCTCGCGGGTCGTCTCGCGGTCGGCGACGACATCCTCGAGCGGGCGGCCGAACCGGGACTCGCGGCTGGAGCGGAAATACTCCTGGTCCTGCGGCGCCAGCGCCAGCCAGATGTCGCGGACCACCATGCGCGAGATCAGCGGCATCATCACCTGATCCGCCCAGGCGTTGATGAACCGCGCGTGGGCGCGACCGCCGGGCCCCTCGAACAGGCTCGGGCGGTCGGGGTAGCTGTCCTCGAGATACTCGGCGATGGCCCAGCTGTCCGCGACCGCCTGGTCATCGTCGATCAGCACCGGCACGCGTTCGGAGCCGAACGGGGCGATGACCGATTTCTCGCTGAAGCGCCAGGGCAGCGTCGTCACCGCGAGATCCTTGTGGGCCAGGGCCATGCGCGTACGCCAGCAATAGGGGCTGAAGCGCAGCGCGTCGTCGGCGGCGGCGAGATCGTAGAGCTGAATGGCCATGGCGCCACTGTGCCCGCGGCATGGCCGGCTGTAAACGGCGCGCGCACGGGCTGGAAACAGGGTGCAAACGCCGGGAACCGGCGCTAGAATCGCATGCGTGAACATGCTCGCTCCTTCCCGGGCTCGGCTTTCGGTCGAGGTCGTGCTCGATCTCGTGTGCCCGTGGTGTCGGCTCGGGACCAGCCGGCTGATGCGGACACTGCAGGCGCGTCCGGATCTCGCCTGCGAGATTTCCTGGCGGGCCTTCCTGCTCAATCCGGACATGCCGCGCGCCGGCGTCGGCGCCGGGGACTACATGGTGCGCAAATTCGGCAGCGAAGAGCGGGCGCGCCGGCTCTATCATTCGCTCACCGAACTGGGCCGCGCCGAGGGCGTGGCGTTCCGCTTCGACCGTATCGACCGCACGCCCTCGAGCGTGGATGCGCACCGGCTGGTGCGCTGGGCCGCCGGCTTCGGCCGCGCCGGAGCGCTCGTGGAGGCGCTGTTCACCGCCTATTTCCGCGACGGCCGTGATATCGGCGACGGCGCCGTGCTGGCCGCGCTGGCCGAGGTCGCCGGGCTGGACGCCGCGGCGGCGCACGCCTTCCTGCTCGGCGACGCCGGCGTCGATGCGGTGCACGCCGACAATCTGCGCGCCCACCGGCTCGGCATCACCGGCGTGCCCTGTTTCGTCGTCGCCGAGCGCCACGCCATCGCCGGGGCGCAGGAGCCGGAGGTGATCGAACGCCTGCTCGACGTCGCCGCGGTCGAGGCCACGGAAAACCTTGGCTTCGACGCCGGGTGAGGCACCGGCGCCGCTGGACGGCTCCGCCCGCCGGGGCGTTGGCGCTGCCATGGCGGCGCGCGCTCGCCTTCCATGGCCTGACGACATCCTGATTGCGCAATTGTTGCGATAATCGATTTATCGTGCGATACTGCCCGTCCGCGAACGGTGCGGCCGATCCGCGCCCGATGCAGGGAGTGGCGCCGATGCCCGCTCACATGCCCCGCCGGCCGCTGCACGCCGCGCCGGCCCTCGTCCATCAGGCGCTCCGCGGCGTCGGCCGGGCCCTCGATACCGGGGTGCGGGCGCCGCTGGAGCGTGGCTTCGGCACCGACTTCGGGCGCGTGCGAATCCATACGGACGCGACCGCCGCCGCCTCGGCGGACGCGGTCGGGGCGCGCGCCTACACGGTGGGGTCGCACGTCGTCTTCGCAGCCGGCGCCTTCCGGCCCGGGGAGCCGGCGGGGCGGCGCCTGCTCGCCCATGAGCTCGCCCATGTCGTGCAGCAGCGCGGCGCGGCGATACCGCCGACGTTGACGATCGGCCCGCCCGATGATGGCTACGAGCGCGCCGCCGAGCGCGCGGCCACGGCGGTGACCGAGGGAAGCGACGCCGCAGCGGCCGGCCCGGCCCCGGCCATGCGGCTCCAGCGCGCCTGCGCCGCCAGTGCCGTCTGCGCCGTCTGTGCCGCGGAGGAGCGCGACGCTGCCGGGAGTTCGGCTGCCGCCGACGATGAGCGGATGGATGCCGATGTCGGTGGCGCGGTGCCGTGGCCCGGCGTACCGCGCCTCGGCGCCGCCGGCATGCGGCTGCAGCGCGATCTTGCCACCGTGCCGCCGAACCCGGCCGCCCCGCCGCCGGTGCTGGACGCGGCGCAGATCGCCGCCGCCAACGCCTACAACGCCTTCCGCTTCAAGGATCCGTACACGATCAGCTTCGTCCGCGACGTGCTGGGGATTCCCCAATATCCGGCGGTCGCCGACGCCGATCTGGCAAACGCCGTGGCCGCCTGGCAGGCGCAGTTCAACCTGACGCCGGACGGACAGGTGGGACCGCGAACGACGCGGACCCTGCTGGCCGAACTGCGCGCCGAGCACCAGGACGCGCTGGCGCGGCTGCTGCGCACCGACAATTTCGTCACCACCGCCGACGCGGCGGCACCGAATCGCACCAACTGCGGCCAGTTCGCCTGGGACGTGAACTTCGCCACCACGCTCAGGGGCGGCTGGCTGATCCAGGAAGTGCTCAGCACCCGAACGGTCACGGATTGCACCACCGGCGCCGACGCGACGCCGGCGCTGACCCCGCGCTACTGGGAAGCCTGGTGGGTGGATGATGCCGGCGGCGTGTGGATCCCGACCACGACCGCGACCCCGCCCGGCACCGCAGCGCCGGCGACCGCCGACGACCTCTGGAACCGGCGCAATTTTCCCGGCACGCACGGCCAATGGACGGTGACGGGCCGGGCCTTCACCACGCTCACCCTGCCCCGCGGCTTTGCCGTCCGCGGCGTGCCGGAGGCGCTGGATCTGCCGGCAACGGTGGGGCCGGTCAACCCGGACGCGCTCGGCCTGGTCGAAGGCGGCCGGCGGGTCGGCGGGCGCTGGGATTGCTGCGACGCGGACCCGGCAAACTGGTTCCATCGCCCGGCCTGAGGCGCTCGGCACAGGGCCGTTGCCGGCGGCGGCGCACCGGCCTAAACCCGCCTCGCCAAAGGTCGCGGAGGGGGTTTGGGCATGGCCGGGACGGTGATGGACATTCTGTTGGCGCATGACGGCGCGCTGCCCGCGATCGGGGCGCCGGGGCGCGCGTGGCTCGACCGCGCCGGGCTGCTCGCCCTGGCGCAGGAGACGATCGCGGCGCTCAACGCCGCCGGCATCGGCGCCGGCGACCGGGTCGCCTTCGTCCTCCCCAACGGGCCGGACTGCGCCAGCCTGTTCCTCTGCCTCGCCGCCGGGGTGACCGCGGCGCCGCTCAATCCCGCCTATCGCGCCGAGGAGTTCGAGTTCTATCTGGGCGACCTCAAGCCCAAGGCGGTCATCCTGGAAGCCGGGGCGGAGACGCCGGCGCGCGCGGTGGCCGCCCGGCTCGGTATCCACGTCATCTCCCTGACGCCCGGCCACGATGGCCCCGCCGGCCGCTTCCGCCTCGACACGGCGGCCCTCCCCGCCGCGGCGCCCGCCCGCCCCGGTCCGGCCGCCGCCGAGGACGTCGCCCTCGTGCTGCACACCTCCGGCACCACCGCGCGGCCGAAGATCGTGCCGCTGAGCAATGCCAACCTCGCCGCCTCGGCGCGGCACATCGGCGCCGCGCTGGCCCTGAGCCCCGCCGACCGCTGCCTCAACATCATGCCGCTGTTCCACATCCACGGCCTGATCGCGGCCGTGCTGTCCTCGATCGCCGCCGGCGCCTCGGTGAGCTGCACGCCGGGGTTCAACGCCTTCAAATTCCTGGAATGGCTCGGCGAGGTGAAGCCGAGCTGGTACACCGCCGTGCCGACCATGCACCAGGCGATCCTGATGCGCGCGCGCAACCACCGCGAGGCGGCGCGCGCCGCGGGGCTGCGGCTGATCCGCTCGTCCTCCGCCTCCCTGCCGCCGCAGGTGATGGCGGAGCTGGAGGACGTGTTCGGCGCGCCGGTCATCGAATCCTACGGCATGACCGAGGCGGCGCACCAGATGGCCTCCAACCCGCTGCCGCCGCGCGCCCGCAAGCCGGGCTCGGTCGGCATCGCGGCCGGGCCGGAGGTCGGCATCATGGACGAGGCCGGCGCGCTGCTGCCGCGCGGGGAGATCGGCGAAGTGGTGATCCGCGGCCCCAACGTCACCCGCGGCTACGACAACAACCCGGAAGCCAACGCCAAGGCCTTCACCAACGGATGGTTCCGCACCGGCGACCAGGGCATGCTCGATGCCGAAGCCTATCTCACGCTCACCGGACGGCTCAAGGAACTGATCAACCGCGGCGGCGAGAAGGTCAGCCCGCTCGAGGTCGATACCGTGCTGATGGACCACCCCGCCGTGGCGCAGGTCGTCAGCTTCGCCCTGCCGCATGCCACGCTCGGCGAGGAAGTCGCGGCGGCGGTCGTGCTGCGCGAGGGCATGACATGCACCGAGCAGGCGCTGCGCGACTTCGCCGCCCAGCGCCTCGCCGCCTTCAAGGTGCCGCGCAAGGTGGTGTTCGTGAAGGAAATTCCGAAGGGTGCCACGGGCAAGCTGCAGCGCATCGGGCTCGCCGCGACGCTCGGGCTGGTGGCCTGAGCGTGCCCAGCCTCTGCGTCTTCGGCGCCGGCGCCATCGGCGGGCTGCTCGCCGCCCGGCTGGAAGCGGCGGGCACGCCCGTCGCCATCGTCGTGCGCGGCGCCCACCGCGCCGCGATCGAGACCAGCGGGCTGACGCTGCTGAGCGGCGAGGAACGCCTCGTCACCCATCCCCGCGTCGTCGCCGACCCGGCCGCGCTGGGGCCGCAGGATTTTGTCTTCCTCACGCTCAAAGCGCATTCGATCGCGCCCGCCCTGCCCGCGCTGGCGCCGCTGATCGGGCCGGGCACCACCATCGTCGCCGGCGTGAACGGCATTCCGTGGTGGTACTGCGCCGGGCTGTCGGCGCCGTTCACCGACCGGATCGTCCGCGCCGTCGATCCGGAGGGCGCGCTGTGGCACGCGCTGCCGCCGGCGCAGACGCTCGGCTGCATCGTCTATCCCGCCGCCGAGATCGAGGCGCCGGGCGTGATCCGCCACGTCTATGGCGACCGGTTCAGCCTCGGCGAGCCGGACGGCAGCCGCAGCGCGCGCGCCGGCACGCTTTCGGCGCTGCTGATCGCCGCCGGCCTGAAGGCGCCGGTGCGGCCCAGAATCCGCGACGAACTCTGGGTCAAGCTCTGGGGCAACATGGCCTTCAACCCGGTGAGCGCGCTGACCACCGCAACCCTGGACGTCATCATCGCCGACGCCGACACAAGGCCGCTGGTGCGCGCGATGATGCTGGAGGGCCAGGCGGTGGCCGAACGGCTCGGCATCCGCTTCGCCATCGACGTGGATGCCCGCATCGCCGGCGCCGCCGAGGTCGGCCAGCACCGGACCTCGATGCTGCAGGACCTGGAGCAGGGCCGGCCGCTGGAGATCGAGGCGCTGCTCGGCGCCGTGGTGGAGATGGCCGAGTGGGTCGAGGTGCCGACTCCGCTCTGCCGGGCCGTTCTCGGGCTCGTGCGCCAGCGCGTGCGGATGCGCCACACCTGAGACAGAGGCGCTGCTGCGAGACGGGCCCGGCATGTTGCATTGCAGCATGCCGACCCCATATCCTCCGCTCATGATCGACGGAGATGGCCGAGCCATGCGTCTCGCTTCGCTTCCAAGCGTCGGTCGGCACCAGGTCGAACGGGCGCTGCGCCAACTCTCCTCATTGCTGGAGATACCGCAATCGGCCGCGCTGCACCCCGCCGCGCCGCCGGAACTGGTCGAGATCGCCGATTTCGGCGCCAATCCCGGGCGGCTGGGTATGTATGGCTGCGCCGCCCCGGGGCTCGCGCCCGGCCGGCCGCTGGTCGTGCTGCTGCATGGCTGCGGCCAGACCGCCGCCGGGTTCGCCTTCGGCTCCGGCTGGCTCGACGCGGCAGCCAGGCTCGGCATTGCCATCGTCGCCGCGGAACAGCGCCGCGCCAACCATCATGGCGGCTGCTTCCACTGGTTCCGCTCCACCGATACCGCGCGCGGGCGCGGCGAGGCGGCGTCGATCCGCGCCATGGTCGAGACCGCGGTCGGCACCTACGGGTCCGATCCGGCGCGAATCTTCGTTCTTGGCCTGTCCGCCGGCGGGGCGATGGCCGCAGCGATGCTCGCCGCCTACCCGGAAATCTTCGCCGGCGGCGCGGTGATCGCCGGGCTGCCGGCCGGGGCCGCGCACAGTTTCGCCCACGGCGTCGCCCGCATGACCGACGCCGGCCGCCCGCCCGCGGCGGGGTGGGACGGGGCGGTCCGGGCTGCGGCGCCGGAGGGCCACGCCGGGCCCTGGCCGCGACTGTCGATCTGGCACGGCGCCGCGGACAGCACCGTCGATCCCGCCAATGCGGAGAATCTGGTGCAGCAATGGACCGGCCTGCACGGGCTCGATCTCGGGACCGCTCGCATCGACCGGGGTGGCATGCGCCGGTCCTGGGGCCATCCCGATCGCCCGGCGGTGGAAGCCTGGATCATGCCCGGCATGGGACACGGACTGCCCGTCGCCTCCGCCCGCGCCGATGGCTTCTTCCTCGAAGCCGACATCGACGCCACGGCCGAGATCGCCCGCTTCTGGAAGCTGGCCGATTGACCCGGTCCGGTTCAGCAGGGTTCGGCCGCAAACCGGCGTGACGGCGCGAGGAACTCCGCCTGCGCGGCGATCAGCGCCAGTTCCCGCGCGCCTGCCGCCGCCGTCGCCGCGATCAGGCCGAACAGGCTGGAGCCGGCTTCCTCCAGCGCCGCGCACGCATCGCCGGTGCGCAGATAGTGGAAGAGGAACAGCGCCGAGAGCAGATCGCCCGCACCGTTCGGCGTGATCGGCAGGCGCGGCGTGCGCAGCAGGAAGCGGCCGGCAGGGGCGAGCAGCAGCATGGCGATGCCGTCGCCGCCCGGCGCGTCCAGGCTGCTCACCAGCACGATGCGCGGACCCGCCGCGCGCATGCGCTGGCGCAGCGCCGCCCCGGCTTCGATGGTCTCGGCCAGAGAACCGCATTGCCGCTCCGCGAGCAGCCCGAGTTCGAACCGGTTCGGCGTCAGCAGGTCCGCCTGTGGCACGGCGCGGGCGGCGAAGAACGCGGGCAGGCCGGGCCGGACATAGACGCCCGGCCCCTCATCGCCGATCACCGGATCGCAGCAATAGAGCGCGGCCGGGTTGGCGCGGCGCACCCGGACCAGCGCGGCGAGCAGCGGCGCGCCGGTCTCCGCCTCGCCGAGATAGCCGGAGAGCACGCCGTCGACCGCATCGAGGAAGCCGCGCGCCGCGAGCCCGTCCAACACGGATGCGATGTGCGCCGCCGGCAGCGCCGCACCGCCGAAGCCGCCATGGCCCGGGTGGTTGGAGAACTGCACCGTGTGCACCCCCAGCACCTCGGCGCCGAGACGTTGCAGCGGAAATAGCGCCGCGGCATTGCCGACATGGCCGAAAGCCACCCACGACTGGACGGAGACGATCCTCACTGGACGGGATCGGCCCTCAGGCGCAGCGGCCGCCATCGACGGGGAGCAGAACCCCGGTGATGAAGGAGCTGGCGTCCTCCGCCAGCCACAGGCAGGCATTGGCGATGTCCGCCGGCGTGCTCATCCGCCCGAGCGGGATCGAGCCGATGAATTTCGCCCGGTTCTCCGGCGTATCGGGCACGCCCATGAACTGTTCGAGCAGCCCGGTCGCGCCGATCACCGGGCAGACGGCGTTGACGCGGATATTGTCCGGCGCGAGTTCGATCGCCATCGCATGGGTGATGATGTTCACCGCGCCCTTCGACCCGTTGTACCAGACCAGGCCGGGGCGCGGGCGGATGCCGGCGGTGGAAGCGATGTTGATGAACGCGCCACCCGTGCCCTGACGGCGGAACACCGGCACCGCCGCCTGCGCCATCCAGTAGATCGATTTCACGTTGACGTCGTAGACGCGGTCGAACTCCTCCTCGGTGACATCGAGCAGCGGCTTGTTGCGGTGGGTCGTGCCGGCATTGTTGACGACGATGTCCAGCCGGCCGAAGCGCGCCACCGCCGCGTCCACCATTGCGCGGACATCGGCGCCCTTGCTGACGTCCCCGCCGACCGGGGCGGCATGCGCGCCGATCTCGCCGGCGACGCGCGCCGCACCCTGCGCGTTCATGTCCGCCACCATCACGCGCGCGCCGTTGGCGGCGTAGAGCTTCGCGATTCCCTCGCCGAAGCCGCTCGCCGCCCCGGTGACGAGCGCGACCTTGTCCTTCAGACGCATTGTTTTGCCTCCCTACGTCTCCAAGCCTCGCGGAAGGCTAGTGCACGCGGGGTATGGAGGCAAACCACCCCGGACCCCGAAGGCCGCCGGCGACGGTCGCGTGCCGCCGGCGGCTCCCGGCTCACACTTTGGCGGCGAGCAGATCGTTCAGATGCTTGTCGAGCTGCGCCATCGCCGACGGATCCGCGCCGAACAGCGCCAGGTGCCCATCGATCGTCTGGATCGGCCGGAACTCCGCATCCGGGATCAGCCGCCACTCCGCCTCGCAATCGGCGGGCGGGAAGAACATGTCCGACGACATCGGAATGACGAAGGTCTTGGCCTTGATGCGCCCGAGCGCGGCGCGGAGATCGCCCCCGGTATGGCGGCTGACGTCCCCGCGCTGCCATTTCCACGCCTGGCACAGCAGGTCGTTCGGGTCCATCGGGCCGAAATAGCCATACATGAAGTTGATGAGGAAATCGTCGAGCGAGGAGAAGCCGAGCAGCTTGTGTCGGTTCTGCTGGAAGAACTCGGTGCTCCAGCCCATCACCGCCCACATCTTGGCATGGCGCAGCAGACCCTCGCGCACGTCGGCCGGCGAGGTGTAGAAGCCTTTGTTGAAGCCGGGATCGGACGTGATCGCCTCGACCAGCGTCTCGGTGAACAGGAAGTCGTGGACCGTGTTCTTCGCCGTGCCGGCAATCGGCGCCGCGCGCTTGACCATGTCCGGGTAGCGCACCGCCCATTCATAGGTCTGCTGCGCGCCCATCGAGCCGCCGACGACGAGGGCAAGGGTCTTGAGGCCGAATTTTTCGGTGACCAGCCGGTGCTGCGCGCGGACGTCGTCGCCGATGCGCACATGCGGAAAATGCGCTGCACCACCCGGCGCCGGCGTGTTGTGCGGCGAGGTCGAGAGACCGTTGCCGATCTGATTGATGACGATGATGAAATACTTGTCGGGGTCGAGCGCGCGGCCCTTGCCGATATAGACCTGCTCCATGATCTTGCTGGTCCCGGAATACCAGGTCGGGATCAGGATGGCATTGTCGCCGGCCGCGTTGAGCGTGCCGAAGGTCGCGTAGGCCAGGGTGCAGGCGCGTAGCGTGCCCCCTTCTTCCAGGTCCAGATTGCCGATATCGTGCAGCTGGTATGGTCCGTGCACGTCCTGCGAGTAGTAGGCATTATCGATCATCGTTTCCCCCGTTTATGATTGGTCGAGGCGGCATCGAGCGGCGACGCTCCACCCGCCGGCGCATCCCCAACGCACGCCCCGTGGTCCGACGCCAACGCCCGCTTCCGGACGCTGGCTGAGCCGGCCCACGCATTCGGACGAATGCTCTGCCACAAGGTCACGCATTCGAACCTGTCAGAGCCTCAGGCCAGCACGAACCCTTCGTAGTCCTTTGCTGCGATCTCGTCGCAGGTCTTGCGGTAGCCGCCGACCCCCGCCGGCCCCAGATAGGGCAGAAACGCGCGCGGCTTGCCCGGGATATTCGCGCTCATGTACCAGGAATTGGCCCCGGTCATCAGCGTCATGTTCACCACCTCGTTGACGTGGGCGACCCATTTCTCCTGCGCCTCGGGCATCGCCTCGATGACGGACTTGCCGCTCTTGCGCATGGCGTCGATGCATTCGCTGACCCATTCGACATGCTGCTCGATGGCGACGGGCATGTTCGTCAGCACCGACGGGCTCTGCGGGCCGGTGATGGTGAAGAGGTTGGGAAACCCGGCGACGGAAATCCCGAGATAGGTGTGCGGGCCATCCCGCCATTGCTCGTCCAGCGTCCGGCCGCCACGCCCTTTCAGATTGAGCGCCTTCAGCGGCCCGGTCATGGCATCGAAGCCGGTGGCGAAGACGATGATATCGAACGGGTAGTCCTTGCCGCCGGCGCGGATGCCGGTCTCGGTGATTTCCTCGATGGCCCCGTCGGTCGCCGCATCCACCAGCAGAACATTATCCTTGTTGAACGTCTCGTAATAGTTCGTGTCGAGCGGCTGGCGCTTGGTGCCGTAGGCGTAGCCCTTGGGGATGAGCTTCTCCGCCACCGCCGGATCCTTCACCGTCGCGCGGATCTTGCGCTTGATGTAATCGGCGCAGAGATCGTTGGCTTCCTGGCTGAAGAACATGTCCTGGTAGTTGGCGAGCCAGAACGCGAAGCCGCCCGAATCCCACATCCGGTCGAATTCGCGCTCCCGCTCCTCGGCGGTCGCTTCCAGTGCCGATTTCGGGATGAAATAATGCTCCTGGCCGAAGAAGGAATCGCGGATGCGCTGCACGATGCCGTCATAATCGGCCTTGCGCGCCTGGCTGATCTCCGGATCCACTTTGCCGTTGCGCGCCGGCACGCAGTAGTTCGCGGTGCGCTGGAACACGGTGAGATGCTTGGCTTGCTGCGCGATCTCGGGAATCGCCTGCACCGCGGTCGCGCCGGTGCCGACCACGGCGACGCGCTTGGCTGTGAAGTCCACGCCGGTGTGGGGGAAGCGGCTGGTGTGGTACCATTTGCCCTTGAACGTCTCCAGCCCCTTGAACTGCGGCATGTTCGTGGTCGAAAGGCTGCCAACGGCCGCGATCAGGTATTGCGCCGTGACGTCCTCGCCGGTGTCCGTGTGCACGCGCCACAGATTGGCGCTTTCGTCGAACTCGGCGCCAGTCACGCGCGTATTGAACTTGATGTCGCGCTTCAGGTCATGCCGCTTGGCGACGTGTTCGAGATAGCGGAGGATTTCCGGCTGCTCCGGATAGCGCTCCGACCACTCCCATTCCTGGAGCATTTGCTTGTCCCAGGTGAAGCAGTAGATGTAGGCGTCGGAATCGCAGCGCGCGCCGGGATAGCGGTTCCAGTACCACGTGCCGCCGACCGTCTCGCCGGCCTCATAGACGCGGACCTTGAGGCCCAGCCGGTCGCGCAGCGACTTCAGCATGTAGAGGCCCGAAAACCCGGCGCCAATCACGATCGCGTCGAAATTTTGCGTCGAATTCGACATTTGTCCCCCCGATCATTTTTTCCGGTGCTCCTGATCCGGAGCCACGTCGCTTAGGCGCAAGCGAAGCACAGAACCCGCCCGCGATCCATGCGATTTTTTGCGCCGCCCCCGTCGCCGCGCCGCGCCGCGGCCCGGGGTGGGGCGGCCGGTAGGGCTTCAGAGCCGCCAGATCGCCATCATGAAGGCGAAGTTCGCCTGCTTGCCGCGCGGATAATTGGCAGCGATGACATCGGCGCCGAAGGCGCGGCCGAGATACCAGTTGAGGCTGAGGTGCTCGTCATACTCCCAGTTGAGCGCCGTCTCCAGCACGCTGGCGAGATTGCCCCGCCCGTAGCTTGGCCGCGGCTGGTAGCCGAAGAGCGTATCGTTCCAGGCGCCGCCGCCTGCATACCAGAGATCCTGCTTGGCATTCAGCTGCAGGCTGTGGAAATCGACGCGCCATTGCAGCGACTGCGTCGGGTAGGTGAGCAGCTCGATCATCGCGTCGTTGACATTCTGCATGTCGTAGAAAGCGAAATTGGCAAAATACCAGGGCGTCGGAAGAATATCGAAGAAGGTGCTGTGGGTGTTGTTGTTCGGCGAGTGATCGCCGGAGGCGACGGTGTAGCCGCCGCGCAGCCAGGGCTGCCACGGGCCGCTCAGCCAGTGATAGCCAAGCTCGGCGGTGTAGGCGTAGGCGCTCTGGGTCTGCACGCCCCAGGAGCCGAACTGCCTCGCGCCCCACAGCAGCACATCGATATCGCCGGGCCCGGCGGCGAATTCGCGCAGGAAGTTGCCGCCGATGGTGTTGATGCGCACAGGACCATTCCCGAGCATCCGCTGCGCCAGGCTTTGATTGTCCGGCAGCAGGATGCCGCGCGTGTCGTCGTAATGGATCACGAACAGCCGCCCGAGCGCGCGTTCCCAGAGCCATCCCGGCAGCGCCTTCGGGCCGGCGTTGAAGGACAGATAGGCAACGTCCACGCCGTTGATTTCGTTGTTGCCATTGATGAGATACGCGCCCTCGGTGGGCATGCCGTAGAGCATGGTGACGTTGCGGTTGGCTTCGCCGTAGGTGACCTTGGCGCCGTCCAGCGAACGGCCGCCGACCAGCACGAAGCGCGAGCCGATCAGGCGCTGCTGGATGCGGTTGAGCACCAGCCACCGCAACCCGGGATCGTCGGGGATGATTTCGGTCCCGTCATTGAATTCGTAGCGCCCGGCGACCAGGCCGAAGCCGTTGAACGCCTTCGGGTCGAGGGCGATGTAAGCCTGCTTGAGAAAGATATCGATCGCGTCACGCGTTCCATTGGCCGCGTAATAGGTGGAGCCGATGCCGGATTCGCCCTGCGGATAGGGTGCCTTGGCGTTCGTCGGCAGGTTGAACAAGCTCGGGCTCAGCGCCTCGGCGTAGGCGGTGACGCCATTGTTGAAATGGTAGCCGAGCCCGAAACGGACGAAATCCTCCGCGAACCCATACTCGTTCTGATAGGTCTGCCCGTGCGAGGGCGTCGGCGTGAACCATTGCTCGTAGGGCGTCATCCCGAGCGCGGCGCCGGTGATATAGAAGGAGCCGGGACCGACCTGGCCGAGATTGACTTCCGACGTGTCGGCGCGTGCCCGTTCGCCGAATGCGACCAGCGCCGCGAGGACTGCGCCCAGGACGAGCGCGGCAAGGCGCGCGTGGCGGCGTGGCGCAGGATGCGCTGGCGAATTTCTCAGCATCGTTCCTCCCGTCCGCCGGCCGAATTCCAGCGCCGGCTGACGGAAATTGAGAACCCGCGTTACGGCGGCGCCTTGATCTGGATCAAGGCGCCGGCCTACGTCGCCAGCCCGGCCTGGCGGGCGATGGCGAGCAGGCGCTGCGCCTGCTTCAAATGCGGCATGTCGAGCATCTTGCCCGCCAGCCCGACGACACCGGCGCCCGGGGCCGCGGCGAAGGCAGCGACCACCTGCTCGGCGTGCGCGAGCTCGGCCGCGCTCGGCGTGAAGGCGTCGTTGATCACCGGCACCTGATCAGGGTGGATGGCGAGCTTGCCGGTGAAGCCGCTGCGCCGCGCCGCGCGCGCCTCCCGGGCCAGGCCGGCCGGGTCGCGAAAATCGGTGAAGACCGTATCCAGCGGCTCGACGCCAGCGGTGACGGCGGCGGCGAGGCAGAGCGTGCGCGCGAGGCGAAACGCGTCGTCGTAGACGCCGGCCTCGGTGCGGTTGGTGCTGGCGCCGAGCGCGGCGGCGAGGTCCTCCGCCCCCCAGGTCATGCCGGCGAGGCGCGGCCCGCAGGCGCCATAGGTATCGAGGCGGAACAGCGCCCGCGCCGTCTCGGTGGCGACCGGGACGATGCGGATATGGCCCGACGGCAGACCGAGGCTCGCCTCCAGCGCGTCGAGATAATGGCCGAGACGGACGATCTCCTCGCCCCCATCGGGCTTGGGCAGCACGATCCCGTCGGGCACCCCGGGGACCACCGCGGCGAGATCCGCCAACGCCAGCGCCGTTCCGAGCGGATTGATGCGCACCCAGAGCTGCTGGGCCGAGCGCTCCCGATGGGCGAGCAGGAATTCGCGCACCATCCCCCGCGCTGTCGGCAGCCGCTCCTGCGCCACCGCGTCCTCGAGATCCAGGATCAGCGCGTCCGCGGGAGAGGATCGCCCTTTGGCGAGCTTGCGCTCGGCATCCCCGGGAACGAACAGCATGGAGCGCAGCGGCATCTTATCCCCCTCAGGCCAGCCCCTCAGGCCGGACGCTTCTTCATCAGCGCCGAACGCCGGCAGGAGGCAACCTCCTGGCCACGCTGGTTGATGCAGCGATGTTCGAAGATGACGATGCCGGCGTCGGGGCGCGAACGGCTCTCGCGCCGCTCGACGACGCGGGTTTCCGTGCGCAGCGTATCGCCGATGAACACCGGCGAGGGAAAGCGCACCGTCTCCATGCCGAGGTTGGCGATGGTGGTGCCGAGCGTGGTATCGCCGACCGAAACACCCACCATCAGGCCGAAGGTGAACATCGAATTCACCAGAATCTGCCCGAACTCGGTGCCTTTGCAGAACTCGGCGTCGAGATGCAGCGGCTGCGGATTATGCGTCAGCGCGCTGAACAGCAGATTGTCGGTCTCGGTGACGGTGCGCGTGATGTCGTGGACGAAGTGGCGACCTTCGGGAAGGTCCTCGAAATAGAGTCCGGCCATGGCAGGCTCCGCCGCAGGAAATGCTGGAGCCGGACCATAGCAAGCCGCCGGGTGGGACGGCCAGCCCTGCGTCTGGAGCTGGCGGCGTGCCGGGTCAGAGGTTCGTCCCGATGGTCGAGAACGTGGTGTTGAGATCCGAGCCCAGTGTCGACAGCGCACCGACGATGGCGACGGCGATCAGGGCCGCGATCAGCGCGTATTCGAGCGCGGTGACACCCCGCTCGTCGCGGCGCAGACGCTGGGCCAGGGCAAGAATGCGAAGGGTTGCAGCGGTCATGTCGATATCCTCGGTTGCTGCCGGACGGGTCCGGACGATGGGACTCATTTCTCAGCGCATCGAGGCATTTTGCCGTCGCGACCCGGAACGAAGCGCGCCGGGCGCCGCCACGGGCAGTCCAGCACGCGCAGGATTAAGCAACGGTGAAACGTCCGGCGTTCAGGCGCCGGCGGCAAGCACGTGGTGCGTCACGCTCATCTGCGGCGGGTTGCGAAGCGTCTGGTAGATCACGCAGTAGCGCTCGGTCGTTTCGATCATACGGCGCACCTGCTCAGGAGCGGCGTCCGTGTCCAGTTCGAAGCGCAGCGCGATCTCGATCACGCCGACCGGCGCGGCACGGTCGATCGCCAGCGTGCCGCGCGCGTCCCACAGCCCCTCGGCGATGATGCGTCCGCCGCGGATGCCGATCCCCATCGCGGTCGCGACGGCCTTGAGCGTGACCCCGGCACACGCGATCAGCGCCTCGAGCAGCATGTCGCCCGAACAGGCCAGGCTGCCGTCGCCGCCGGTGGCCTGGTGCAGTCCGGCCCGGGTCTCGCCGGCCCAGGAATGCACCACACAGGCGATTTCCCCGGCCTCGATCCGGCCCTCGGCGCGGGCCGGGATGCGGGCACTGTCGGGATCCTCGCGGTAGCGCTGCTTCAGCGGCGCTTGCATCGCGCGCAAAGCGGTGGCGTCCATGGTGATCGTCCTCTCCTCGGCGCCCTTCCGGGCTGGCCCTCCTCGTCCTCGGCGTAACGTTGGACCAGGAACGCCAGCGGCGGCAAGCGCCGTCAGTGCAGCTTCACCTCCGGCTCGGCGCGGCGCGAGAGGCCGCGCGCCATCACCCCGAGCAGCGTCCGCCAGGCGCCATACAGCGCCAGCTCATGCATGATGTAGAGCGAGCGATAGACGAGGCGCGCGAACAGCCCTTCGATGAACATGCTGCGCCCGACCAGGAACCCCATCAGGCTGCCGACGGTGCTGTAGCGCCCGAGCGAGACGAGCGAGCCGAAGTCGCGATAGACGAACGGCACCACCTCCCGCCCGGCGAGGCGCCGGCGGATCTGGCGCAGCATGTGCGCCGCCTGCTGGTGCGCCGCCTGCGCGCGCGGCGGGATCGGCGTCGGGAAGCCCGGGCGGGGGCAGGCGGCGCAATCGCCGATGGCGAAAATGTCCGGATCGCGAGTCGTCTGCAGTGTCTCGGTGACGACGAGCTGGTTGAGCCGGTTGGTCTCCAGCCCGCCGATCTCGCGCAGGACCGCCGGCGCGCGCACGCCCGCGGCCCAGACGACGAGTTCCGAGGCAATGAAGCTGCCATCGGCGAGGCTGACGCCATCGGCGCGCACCGCGCTCACTTTCGCCCCCGTGCGCACCTCGACGCCGAGTTCCACCAGGAGGCGCATGGTGGCGAGCGAGATGCGCTCGGGCAGCGCCGGCAGGATCCGGTCGGCGGCTTCGAGCAGAATGATGCGGATGTCGCGCTGCGGATCGACGCGATCGAGCCCGTAGCCCACCACCTCGCGAATGGTGCGATGGAGTTCGGCGGCCAGCTCGGTGCCGGTGGCGCCGGCACCGATGACGACGACATGCAGCTGGCCCGGCCGCACCGGCGCCTCCTGGGCGTGGGCGCGGATGCAGGCATTCACCAGCCGGCGGTTGAAGCGCACCGCCTGCTCCGGCGTCTCCAGCGGCACCGCGTGCTCGGCCACGCCCGGGGTGCCGAAATCATTGGTGACGCTGCCGATGGCGATGACGAGCGTGTCGTAGCCGAAGGCCCGTTCGGAGGTGATCTGGCGCCCCTCCTCGTCATAGGCCGAAGCGACGAGAACTTCCTTGCGCTCCCGATCGATGCCGGCGAGCTCGCCGAGCCGATAGCGGAAATGATGCCAGTGCGCCTGGGCCAGATAATTGAGCTCGTGCTCGCCGGGATCCATGCTGCCGGCGGCGACCGCGTGCAGCAGCGGCTTCCAGAGATGGGTGCGCGACTTCTCGATCAGCGTCACCTCGGCGCTGCCGCGCCCGACACGATCACCCAGGCGCGTGACCAGCTCAAGCCCCGCCGCGCCGCCCCCCACCACCATGATCCGGTGACGCTGCCCATCCGGATGCGCCAGCGCGTCACCGGTCATGCATTCCCCCTCCGCCCTGCCCGGCACCGCGCCCGGTGGAACGAGTATCGAGGCGCGCGGCGGAAAACTCAAATCGTTCCGAGCGCCGACTTCACCCGCGCCGGCGTGAACGGCACCGAGCGCAGGCGCACCCCGGTGGCGTCGAACACCGCGTTGGAAATCGCCGCGGGGATCACCGCCGCGGAGGGTTCGCCCGCGCCCCACGGCTTCTCCGCCGGCCGGTCGATGAGGTCGATCACCACCTCCGGCGCTTCGGGGAAAGTGAGGATCGGGTAGCTCGCCCAGTCGAGGCTGGTCACGGCGCCACGGTCGAACGTCAGCTCCTCCTTCAGCACGCGGCTCACGGTCTGGATGACGTTGCCCTCGATCTGGTTGCGCAGCCCGTCGGGATTGATGATCTGGCCGCAATCATGGGCGACGAAGACGCGCGCGACATGGATCCTGCCGCTGGCGCGATCGACTTCGACCTCCGCGACGGCGCCGATATAGGTGCGGACGAGCTCATACTTCACGTAGGAGACGCCGCGTCCGCGCTGGATCGCACCGGCCTGGCCGCGCGCCGGCGAGGGCCGTGGCTGCCATTTGGACAGCGCCACCAGCCGTTCGATCAGCTCGAGGCCGCGCGGATCCTTGAGATAGCGCCGCCGCAGCGCGATCGCGTCGGCGCCGGCCGCAGCCGCGAGTTCGTCGAGGAAACACTCGTTGGCGTAGGTGTTCTGCATCCGCCCCGGCGTGCGGATCCACGAAGGCCGGAACGGCGTCGTCTCCAGCCGGTGGCAGACGGTGCGAATGGCCGGGAACGCATAGGGCAGCGCCGAGTTCTGGATGATGTTGCCCGGCGCCATCGCCGTCTCGTGCGTCAGCCCGGCGAGATCCGCCGCCACCAGCGGCACGTTGCCGGCCGCGCCCTGGGGGACGAAGAAATTGGAGTGCCAGGCGGTCACGTTGCCGTCGGCGTCGAGCGCGGCCTCGAGATCGATCAGCGTCGGCGGCCCCTTCGGATCCCAGCCATGTTCGTCGGCACGCGACCATTGCACGCGCACCGGCCGGCCGGTCTCGCGCGCCAGCAGCGCCGCGTCGCCGGCGGCGTCCTCGTGGCCATTGCGCCCGTAGCAGCCGGCCCCCTCGACATAGATGCAGCGCACATCATCGGGTTTCATGCCGAGCATGGCGGCGATCTGCTTGCGCAGCGCATGCGTCATCTGCGACGCCGTCCACACCGTGAGCCGTCCGTCGCGCAGCTCGGCGACGGCGCAGGAGGGGCCGATGGAGCCGTGCGTGTGGATCGGGAAATCGTAGGTGGCGGCGAGACGCTTCGCGCCCGCGGCGAGCGCGGCGGGGGCATTGCCGACATCGCTGGTGACGTCGTCCTTCACCACCTTCGTCGCGCGCACATGCTCCCACAGCCGGGCCTGCTCGGGCAGCCCCTGCCAGTCCGACCAGCGCGCCTTCAAGGCCCGTGCGCCCCGGATGGCACCCCATTCGCTCTCGGCGACGATGGCGAGGAAACTGCCGACGCGCACGACCTTGATCATGCCGGGAATGGCCTGCACCGAGGTCTCGTCGACCTCGAGCAGCGTCGCGCCGAGCGCGGGCGGGCGGACGACGCGCGCATGGACCATGCCATCCACGCGCACGTCCTGCATGAAGGTGAAACGGCCGGTCACCTTGTCGGGAATATCGAGGCGCGCCACCGACGTGCCGACGACGCGATAGCTGTCGGGGCTCTTGGCCGGGGCATCCTTGTCCAGCTTCAGCGCGAACCCACCGGCGCCGATCAGCGCGCCATAGCCGATCCCCTCGCCGCCGGCGCGCGGGCGCACCGCGCCATCCGCGGTGAGCAGGTCCGCCTCCGACACGCCGAGGCGCGCCGCCGCGAGCCGCAGCAGCGCCGCACGCGCGGTGGCGGCGGCGCGGCGGATCTGCATGCCGCCATTCTGGATCGACAGGCTGCCATAGGTCGGCCCCTGATCGGGCGTCAGCGCCGTGTCACCCTCGATGACATTGACGCGCGCCAGCGGCACGTCGAGCTCCTCGGCGGCGATCTGGGTCAGCGCCGTGCGCACCCCGGTGCCGAGATCGACCTTGCCGGAATAGACCGTCACCAGCCCCTGGGTATCGATGGCGAGGAAGGCATCGACCTCGTCGGCGGCGACGGTCTTCGCATCGGCGCCGCGCGGGACAAGGGTGAAGGAGACGACGAGCGCGCCGGCGGCCTGCAGCAACGTGCGGCGGGACAGCATCTGGTTCATCGCGCCCTCCTCACGCCCGCGCCGCGCGCGCGACCGCGCGGACGATGCGCTGATGCGTGCCGCAACGGCAGAGATTCTGCGCCAGCGCGGCGCGGATGTCGCTCTCGCTCGGCGATGGCTGGGTTTCGAGCAGCGCCGCGGACTGCATGATCATGCCGTTGATGCAGTAGCCGCACTGCACCGCCTGTTCGTCGATGAAGGCCTGCTGGATCTTGTGCGGCCGCTCCGGCGTGCCGAGCCCTTCCAGCGTGAGCACGCTCTGCCCGGCGGCGAGCGCCGAAACCGGCGTGATGCAGGCGCGGGCCGGCTTGCCATCGACATGCACGGTGCAGGCGCCGCACTGGCCCAGTCCGCAGCCGAAGCGCGGGCCGTGCAGGCCGAGTTCGTCGCGCAGCGCATAGAGCAGCGGCATGTCGGGATCATCGAAATGGACCTCGACGTCCCGCCCGTTCACGCGCAGAGCCAGCGTGTTCGCCATGGCGTCCTCCCCGATCCGATCACACGCGGAAATGATGCGCCGCGGCCAGGAGGCGCGCAAGCAGCGCGCCCTATTCCGCGCGCAGCGCCGCAGCGAGTTCGGCCGCGCCCGCCGGGTCCTCGCGCGCGGCGAGACGGCCGGCGGCGAGGATGGCGAAGCGGTGCAGCAGTGCCCGCCGGCGCGCGGGGGCCAGCGCGTGCGGCGGCGGCGGGCGCACCAGCTCCGCTTCGCCGCCCTCGGCCAGGATCAGCCCGGCATCATCGGGCAGCAGCGCGAGCGGGAAGTCCGGCGCCACGGCGAAGCAGAATCCGTCGCAGAACTCCCGATAGTCGGGCCATTTCTGGTCGGTGCGGAAATCCCGCTCGCCGGACTTCACCTCGATGACGACGAAGCCGCCATCGCCGCGCAGCGCCAGCAGGTCGGCGCGCCGGCCATTGGGCAGCCGCACCTCGTGCAGCGCCGCCCAGCCGAGCCGGCCGCACAGCCGGGCGGTGGCGCGGCGGACCTGAGCCGCGACCTCCGCCGCGCTCACGGCACCAGCCGGTCGATCGCCCGGGCGAGCGCGACGTCCTTCTCCGACAATCCGCCGGCGTCGTGGGTGGTGAGCAATATCTCGACCCGGTTGTAGACGTTGGACCATTCCGGGTGATGGTCCATGCGCTCGGCGAGCAGCGCGACGCGGCTCATGAAGCCCCAGGCGGCGCTGAAATCGGCGAAGCGGAAGGCGCGGCGGATGGCGTCGCGCCCCTCGGCCATCGCCCAGCCGGGCAAGGACGCGGCGAGCTGCGCGCGGGCGTCTTCGGTCAGTTTCGGCATGGCTGTCTCCTCGCGCATGAGAGATGGCTTGACCGCGGCGGCGCGGCGGCGGCGAATGGGCCGATGCCCGGCCCATCCTACACCGTCCCACCCAGCGCCGACGACCTCGCCGAACTGGCCGAGCGGGCGCTCGGCGCCATCCCCGCACGCCTCGCCCGCCACGTGAAGGATGTCGGCATCATGGTCGAGGAAATGCCCGACGATGCGACGCTGGACGACCTCGGCATCGAGAGCGCGTGGGACCTGACCGGGCTCTATCGCGGCACGCCGCTGATCCGGCGCAGCATCGACGACATCGCCCGCGCGCCCGACGTCATCCTGCTCTACCGCCAGCCGATCCTGCTCGAATGGATCGAGGCCGGCGAGGATCTCTTCCGCCTGGTGCGCAACGTGCTGGTGCACGAGATCGCTCATCATTTCGGCTTCAGCGACGCCGACATCGAGCGTCTGGAGCGGGAGATCGACGACCAGGCGTAAACCGCCTGTTATCCCGTCCGGCGCCAGGCTGAAGCGCCATGGCCGCCACCATCTCCGCCCCCGACCCGCCCGATGCCGCGCTCGGCAGGCTGCGGCTGTCGGAGGTGATCGCGACGCTGAGCTATGCGCTGGACCTGACCGAGGGCCAGCCGCGCGGCCATTGCCTGCGCTGCGCCTGGATCGGCACGCATATCGGCCGTCGGCTGGGGCTGGGTCCGCAAGCCCTGTCCGACCTCTATTACGCGCTGCTGCTCAAGGATTCCGGCTGCAGCAGCAACGCCAGCCGCCTGTTCGAACTGTATGGTGGCGATGAGCTGGTGGTGAAGCAGCGCTTCAAGCGCATCGATACCCAAAGCTACGGCCAGCTCGCCCGCTTCGTGCTGCGCCATGCCGGCCCCGGCGAGGCGCTGACGGCGCGCGCCAAGCGGTTTCTCGACATCGCCCGCCATGGCGGCGACTATGCCGGAGAGCTGATCCGCACGCGATGCGAGCGCGGCGCCGATATCGTTCGCCGTCTCGGCTTCCCGCCGGCGGTGGCCGCCGGCGTCCACTCGCTCGATGAGCACTGGAACGGCAAGGGCCGTCCGGAAGGCCTGACCGGGGACGCGATCCCGCTCGCCGCGCGCATCGCGCTGCTGGCGCAGGTGGTGGACGTGTTCCACGCCGTCGGCGGTCGCAGCGCCGCCGTTCGGGAGGCGCGGCGGCGCGCCGGCACCTGGTTCGACCCGCGCCTGGTGGCCGTGCTGCGCGACCTCGCCGGCGAGGACTGGTTCTGGGCCGGGCTCGACGAACACGGTCTGGACGTGCGCATCGCCGGCCTCGAGCCGCTGGCCCGCGTCATCACCATCGACGAGGATCAGCTCGACGCCATCACCGAGGCCTTCGCCGACGTGATCGATGCCAAGAGCTCCTTCACCAGCGGCCATAGCCGCCGCGTCGCCGGCTATGCCGAGGCGATCGCGGCGATGCTGCAATTCCCGCGCGCGCGCCGCCGCTGGCTGCGCCGGGCCGGCCTGCTGCACGACATCGGCAAACTCGGGGTGAGCAATTCCGTTCTCGACAAGCCCGGACGCCTGGACGAGGACGAATGGGCCGCGATGCGCCGGCATGCCGCGCTGACCGAGGAAATCCTCAGCCGCCTCAGTGTGTTCCGCGACATGGCCGCGATCGCCGCAGCGCACCACGAGCGTCTGGACGGGAACGGCTACCCGAAGCGCCTGGCCGGCGCGGCCATCGCGCTGGAAACGCGCATCCTCACCACCGCCGACATTTTCGACGCGCTCAGCGCCCAACGCCCCTACCGCGCACCGATGCCGGTCGCCGAGGCGCTGGCGATCATGGAACGGGACCGCGGGACCGCGATCGACGGCACCTGCCTCGATGCGCTCAAAGCCTGCCTCGCCGAGGAGCCGCACAGCGGCGGCGGGGTCCGTCTCCTCGCGGTCTGACCGACCGCCGACGGCGGCGGGCGGTCGCCGTGTAACCTTCCCGCCGCCCGGCGCGCATCGGCACAGATGCCAGTCTCTCCGATGCCAGTCTCACAGATCCCACTCTCCACGCGCCGCCGTCACGCCACCCGATCACCGCCGACCATCGGCGCGCCAGGCACGCGCACGCCGGGCATTGGCACGGTCCCACCGGCTGATGTAGGCGTTGATCGGCGGCCCGGGGCGGCCGTGCCTTCCATCCCTCCGTCCACCGCCGCCGCAAGGCCAGCAGGAATGCCGCCCTCATGACCGCAGCAACGCAGACCGCGACGCCCCCGAGCCCGATCGTCGAACGCCTGTCGACCATGGAGTGGAACCGGTTCCACACCGTCATCGTCCTGCTCTTCGGCGTCGGCTGGGCGATGGATGCCTTCGAGGTCACGCTGATCGGCAATGTTCTCGGCGCCCTGCGCGAACGCTTCCATCTCGCGGCAGACGCCATGTCGCTCATCCTCGGCGCCTGGTTCGCCGGGCTGATGCTGGGGGCGCTGGGCTTCGGCTATCTCGCCGACCGGTTCGGCCGGCGGCGCATTTTTCTCGCCAGCCTCGTGCTCTATGGCGCCGCCACCCTCGCCGCCGCCTTCGCGCCCGGGCTGGCGGCCCTGCTGGTCCTGCGCCTGCTCGCGGGCATCGGCGTCGGCGCCGAATATTCGGCGATCAATGCCGCCATCGCCGAGCTCGTCCCGAGCCGCGCCAGGGGCCGCGCCAGCGCGCTGGTGCTGAATTTCTGGCCGATCGGCAGCCTCGCCGCCGCACTCCTCTCCTGGCTGGTGCTCTCGGCGCTGCCCGCCGATCTCGGCTGGCGCGTGGTGTTCGGCTTCGGCGGCGTGATCGCGCTGTCCTCCGCCTGGTTCCGCCGCCACCTGCCTGAGAGCCCGCGCTGGCTCGAGGCATCCGGCCGCACTGGCGAGGCGCTGGCCATCGTCGAGCGCATCGCCGCCGGCGTGACCAGCCCGCCGGCACCGGGCGCGGCGCCCGTCCGCCGCGATGTGCGCCCGACGGGCGGACATCTGCTGACCCTGCTGCGGCACTATCCGGCCCGGCTGCTGCTCGGCGCCGTGCTCGATTTCGCGGAAGCGTCCGGATATTACGGGCTGTTCGCCTTCCTGCCCCTGGTGGTGCTGCCGGCGCTGAAGCTGGCACCGGCGCAGTTGCCGCTGTTCTATCTCGGCGGCAGCGCCGGCGCCCTGCTCGGTGGTCTCGCCGCCTCGCTGCTGCTGGACCGCTGGGGCCGCGCGGCGACCGTCTCGCTGTTCTACTTCGCCGCCGCGCTGGGCACCGTCGCCATGGCCCTCGTCACCGACCTCGGCAGCGGCGTGCTGATGCTCGGGTTCGCTCTGGTCAATCTGCTCGCCACCGGCAGCTGGATCGCCGCCTACCCGACCTTCTCGGAGCTGTTTCCGACCGCGCTGCGCGCCACCGGCATCGGCGCCAGCGTGGCCGTGGGGCGGATCGGCGCGATGATGTCGCCGTTCCTGGTCGGCTATGTCGGTGCCCGGAGCATGCAGGCCGCGCTGGTGCTGCTGGCCGGGTTCTGGGTGCTCGGCGGCGCGGCGATGCTGGTCTGGCGCTGGATGGGCGGGGTCGAGGCCAGCGGCCTGTCGCTCGAGCGCATCGCCCCGGACGAGGCCGTCTCCCATGCCTGACGGCGCACGCATCGAGACCCCGGCCCCGCCCGTCATCCATGCCGACGGGCCGGTTCTGGTGTTCGGCGGCTGCTACAGCAATCTGCAAGCGACGGAGGCGCTGCTGGCCGAGGCAGCGCGGCTCGGGATCCCGCCCGAGCGCATGATCTGCACCGGCGACGTCGTCGCCTACGGCGCCGATCCGCGCCCGACGGTGGCGATGATCCGCGCCGCCGGGATCGCCACGGTGATGGGCAATTGCGAGGAATCCCTGGCGCAGGACGCCGGGGATTGCGGCTGCGGCTTCGCGCCCGGCTCGGCCTGCGAGCGGCTCTCGGCCGCCTGGTTCACCTATGCCTCCAGCCAGATCGATCGCGACGACCGAGCTTGGATGGCGACGCTGCCGCGGCGCATCGATCTCGTGCTGGCCGGGCACCGCTTCGCCGTGGTCCACGGCGCCCCGAGCCTGATCAACCGGTTCGTCTTCGCCTCGATGCCGGAGGCGGCGCTCGCCGCCGAGCTGGCGCTGGCCGGCGCCGATGGCGTGATCGGCGGGCATTGCGGCGTGCCCTTCACCCGGCGGGTCGACGCGCGCCTGTGGCACAACACCGGGGCGATCGGTCTGCCCGCCAATGATGGCACGCCGCGCGTCTGGTTCAGCCTGCTGACGCCGCGCGGAGCGGAGATTGAAATCCGCCACTGCGCGCTCGACTACGACCACCGCGCCGCGGCAGCGGCGATGCGCGCGGCGGGCCTGCCGGCGGACTATGCGGGGACGATGGCAAGCGGCATCTGGCCGAGCTTCGACGTGCTGCCCGCCGAGGAACAGGCCGCGACCGGCCGGGCGCTCGCGGCCACGACGGAAATCTGGAGCCCGGACGCACCGGCCGCACCCGCGCCGAGGCCGCCGCGCTTCGCGCATCCGACCGCGACCACATTGGGCGAGCCACGCGCGCGCGTCGCGCTCGACGGGCTGAAGACGCTCTGGTTCAACACCGGCACGCTGTGCAACATCGCCTGCACCGGCTGCTACATCGAAAGCACGCCGCGCAACGACCGGCTGGTCTATCTCGCGCGCGCGGATTTCGACCGTTTCCTGGCGGAGGCTGCCGGCGCGCATCCCGAACTGCGCGAAATCGGCTTCACCGGCGGTGAGCCGTTCATGAACGCGGCGCTGCCGGGCATGATCGAGGCGGCGCTGGAGCAGGGCTATCGTGTCCTGGTGCTGACCAACGCGCTACGCCCGATGCAGCGCCACCGGGCCACGCTGGCACGTCTGCACCAAGCCCACCCCGGCCGGCTCGCGCTGCGCGTGTCGCTTGATCACCATACGCCGGAAGCGCACGAGCACATCCGCGGCGCCGGCACCTTCGGCCCTGCGCTTGCCGGCATCGGCTGGCTGATGGAGACCGGCATCCAGACAAGCATCGCCGCGCGCTTCGATGCGGGCGTGCCGGAGGCGGAATTCCGCGCCGGTTTCGCCGCCCTGTTCCAGGCCCGATCGCTCGCCATCGACGCATGGGATCCGGCGCGGCTCGTGCTGTTCCCCGAGCTCGACGACCCGTCCGACCCGCCGGAGATCAGCGCGGCGAGCTGGCAGGCGCTGCGCAGCCGGGGCCGGGAGGTGATGTGCGCGACCGCGCGCATGGTGGTCCATCGCAAGGGCGAGGCGGCGCCGCGGGTTGCCGCCTGCACGCTGCTGCCGTACGCGCCCGGCTTCGACCTCGGCGGCAGCCTAGCCGAGGCGGCGGGCGCGGTGACGCTGAACCACCCTTATTGCGCCCGGTTCTGCGTCTTCGGCGCCGCGTCCTGCTCGCCGCGCCCGCCCGAGGCTGCGCGGTGAGCGATCTGCCGGGCGAATTTGCGCTGATCGCGCGGCATTTCCGCCCTCTCGCCGCTCCAGAAGCGCTCGGTCTCGGCGACGACGCCGCCTTCCTCGCCCCGCCGCCGGGGCGCGAGCTCGTGCTCTCGGCGGATGCCATGGTCGAAGGCGTGCATTTCCTCCCTGCCGACCCGCCGGACCTGGTCGCGCGCAAGCTGCTGCGGGTGAACCTTTCCGACCTCGCCGCCAAGGGAGCCGCGCCGCTCGGCTACCTGCTCACCGTCGCCGCGCCGCGGGCGACGCCGGATGGCTGGTTCGCCGCCTTCGCCACCGGGCTGGCGGCCGATCAGGCGCGCTACCGGATCGGCCTCTACGGCGGCGACACCACGTCGACACCCGGCCCGATCACCTTGTCGCTGACCATCCTCGGCACCATCGAAGCGGGCAAGGCGGTGCACCGGACCGGGGCGCGGGCGGGATACGGCATCTGGGTCAGCGGCACGATCGGCGATGCCGCGCTGGGGCTGGCGGCGCTGCAAGGGCGGCTCGACGACCCGGACGGGACGCTCGCCGCACGCTATCGACTGCCCGAACCACGGCTCGGGCTGGTGCGCGCGGATCTCGTCGCCGCCTGTCTCGACGTCTCGGACGGGCTGGTGCAGGATCTCGGGCACCTGTGCCGGGCCGGCCTGGTCGGCGCCGAGATCGAGGCGGCGCTGGTGCCGCGCTCGCCGGCGGCGCGGGCGGCCGGGCCAGCGTGGCTGGCAACGTGCCTGACCGGAGGAGATGACTACGAAGTGCTGATGGCTGTGGCGCCCGAACACGAACCGGCCTTGGCCGGCGCCTCCACGACCGTGCCGCTGACCCGCATCGGCCGCTTCGTCGCCGGCCCCGCGACGGTGCGCGTGCGCGACGAGACCGGCGCTGCGATGCCGCTCGACCATGGCGGCTGGAGCCACTTCTGATGACTCCGTCCGTCTGGCTGCTGTTCTTCTGTCAGGCGCTGACCAACCTCGCCATCATCGGCCAGGCGGCGATGAGCGCGCTGATCGGCTACAGCCTGGCGCCGGACAAGGCGCTCGCCACCGTGCCCTATGCGGTGCAGATGGCCGCGATGATGTCGGCTTCGATCCCGGCTGGGGCGGTGTTCGCGCGGCTCGGGCGCAGGCCGGGGTTCCTGCTCGGGGCGGGGTCGGCGCTGGCCGCCAGCCTGGTTTTCGCCGTCGCCGTCTGGCGGGGTGATTTCGTCCTCTACTGCGTCGGCTCGGTGCCGGCGGGACTGGCCTTCGGCATCGCCCAGCATTACCGGTTCGCCGCTGCCGAGGTCGCCGCCCCCCACGCGCGTCCGCGCGCCATCGCTCTGGTGATGGCCGGCGGCATCCTCGCGGCCATCGTCGGCCCGGAGCTGGTCAAGGACACCAAGGCGCTGGCCGCTCCGCTGCTGTTCCTCGGCACCTATCTCGTGCTGGCGATCCCGCCGCTGGTGACGATGCTGCTGCTGAGCGTGGCCCGCCTGCCACCGCCGCCGCCGCGCGTCGCGGCGCCGACACCGCTCGCCGCGATCATCGCGCGGCCGGACTTCCTCGTCGCGGCCATCGCCGGGCTCGTCGCCTACGGCTCGATGAACCTGATCATGACCTCGACGCCGCTGCAGATGATGGCGTGCGGCTATGGCGTGAACGACGCCGTGAACGTGATCCGCTGGCACTCGATCGCGATGTATGCGCCGGGCTTCATCACCGGCCCGCTCATCGCCCGCTATGGCGCGCGCCCGGTGGTGACCGCGGGCGGGGTGCTGATCCTGCTCTGCGCGATGACGGCGTGGGCCGGCAACGGCTACGACGTATTCGTGGTCGAGCTGGTGCTGCTCGGCGTCGGGTGGAACTTCATGTTCGTCGGCGCCACGGCCCTGCTCTCCCTCGCCCACGCGCCGGAGGAACGGGTTCGCGCCCAGGCGGCGAACGATTTCCTCGTCTTCGGCACCGTCACCTGCACCGCGCTGCTCTCGGGCGTGCTGCACCGCTACGCCGGCTGGCTGACGCTGAATGCCGGGGTGATGCCCGGCGTCGCCGTGGCGCTGGCGCTGGTCGCCTGGCAGCGGGCGCGCAGCCGCACGGCGCGCCTCGCCTTCGAGTAGGACGCGGCGCGATTCCCATCCTCGCGGGAATGCTCTAGAGCAACGTCCGACCAGACTGAACCGCTTCGCGGTCGGTTTGGTCGGGCAAAGTTGCTCTAGCCATTATGGTTCCTAGAGCAACGTCCGCCGCGCGACGCCGCTCTCCTGAAGGGAAGGAACACGCCCATGCCGATCCTCGCCGCACGCATGAGCCAGCTCGGCACCGAGTCCGCGTTCGAGGTTCTCGCGCGCGCGCAGGCGCTGCAGCGGGAGGGGAGGAGCATCATCAATCTCGGCATCGGCCAGCCGGATTTCGCCACGCCGGCGCACATCGTCGAGGCCGGGCGCAAGGCGCTGGCCGACGGCCATCACGGCTACACGCCGGCCAACGGCATCCTGCCGCTGCGCGAGGCGGTGGTGGCCGACCTGCATCGGCGCCACGGCGTGGCGATCTCGCCGGACCGGGTGCTGATCGTCCCCGGCGGCAAGGTGACGATGTTCTTCGCCATCTCGATGTTCGGCGAGCCGGGCGCGGAGATTCTCTACCCCAACCCCGGCTTCCCGATCTACGAGAGCGTGATCCGCTATTCCGGCGCCACGCCGGTGCCGATCCGGCTGCACGAGAGCAAGGGGTTCTCGTTCGACGCCGACGAGGTGCTGGGGCTGATCACGCCGCGCACCCGGCTCATCATCCTCAACAGCCCGGCCAACCCGACCGGCGGGGTGGTGCCGAAGCACGAGCTGGACCGGCTCGTCGCCGGCCTCGCACGCCACCCGGACGTCGCCATCCTCTCCGACGAGATCTACGGCGAGATGGTCTACGAGGGCGCGCATGTCAGCCTCACGACCTATCCCGAGCTCGAGGACCGGCTGATCCTGCTCGATGGCTGGAGCAAGACCTACGCCATGACCGGCTGGCGGCTGGGCTTCGGCGTCTGGCCGGCGGCGCTGTTTCCCTACGCCGAGCGGCTGGCGATCAACTCGCATTCCTGCGTCAACGCCGCGGCGCAGTTCGCCGGCATCGCGGCGCTGACCGGGCCGCGCGCGCCGGTGGAGCAGATGATGGCCGCCTTCGCCGAGCGTCGGTCCTATATCGTGCCGGCGCTGAACGCGCTGCCCGGGGTCCGCTGCGCCACGCCTGGGGGGGCGTTCTACGCCTTCCCCAACATCACCGGCACCGGGTTCGATTCGCGCACCCTGCAGACGCGGCTGCTGAACGAGGCCGGCGTCGCCACCGTCTCCGGCACCAGCTTCGGCGCCTTCGGCGACGGCAATATCCGGATCTCCTACGCCGCCAGCCTCGATGCGCTGCGCGAGGCGATGGGGCGGATCGAGGCGTGGCTCGCGCGCCAACGCGCCGAGGCGCCGGCGCGGGCCGGCTGACCAGGTCTCAGCTCAGGACGAACCCCGCATAGCCGCGCGCCGCGACGTCGTCGCAGATCGCGCGGTACTGCGCCATGCCGCCGGCGTAGGGCATGAACACGCGCGGCTTGCCCGGCACGTTGGCGCCGAGATACCAGGAATGGCTCACCTGCGGCAGCAGCGTGGCGTCCGCTGCCGCGTTCACATGCTCCACCCAGCCGGCCACCGCGTCTGCCGTCGGCTCGATGCGGGACAGACCGTTGGCGCGCAGATGGGCGATGCAGGCGGTGATCCAGTCCACGTGCTGCTCGATCGGCACCGGCATGTTGCACAGCACCGACGGGCTGCCCGGCCCGGTGACGGTGAACAGGTTGGGAAATCCGTCGGTCTGCAGGCCGAGATAGCTGCGCGGCCCGGCGCTCCAGTGCTCGCGCAGGCTCACCCCGTCGCGCCCGGTGAGGCCGAGGCCCAGCAGGGCGCCCGTCATGGCGTCGAACCCGGTGGCGAAGACGATGATGTCGAGCGGATATTCCGCCTCCCGCGTGCGCACGCCGCGGGCGGTGATGCGCTCGATCGGCGCGGCGCGGAGATCGACCAGATCGACATTGTCGCGGTTGAAAGTCTCGAAGTAGAAACTGTCGATCGGCGGACGCTTGGCGGCGAACGGGTGGTCGATGTCGGTGAGGATCGCCGCCTTCACCGGATCCTTCACCACGGCGCGGATCTTGCCGCGGATGAAGTCCGCAGCGGTGTCGTTGGCTGCCTTGTCCACCAGCAGATCCTGGAACGTGGCGCGGAACTGCAGCCCGCCCTTCTGCCAGGCCGCCTCGTAGATCGCCTCGCGCTCCGCCGGCGCGGTGGCGAGCGCGGACCGCTCGGCGACGGGAAACGGATGACCATTGGCGGTGCGGTGCATCAGCGCCCGGATCTCGGCGAAATGCTCGCGCACATAATCCTGGAACGCCGGCGTGAGCGGGGCGTTGCGGGCGGGGATGCTGTAGTTCGCCGTGCGCTGGAACACGGTCAGATGCCCGGCGGTCTCCGCGATCACCGGCGCGGCCTGGATGCCGGTCGAGCCGGTGCCGATCAGCCCGACCCGCTTGCCGGAAAAATCCACGCCGTCCTGCGGCCAGGTGCCGGTGTGGTACCATCTGCCGGCGAAATCGTCCCGCCCCGGAATGTCCGGCACATTCGCCGAGGAGAGGCAGCCGACGGCGGTGATGAGGAATCGAGCGGAGACCTGCTCGCCACGCTCCGTCGTCACGTGCCAGCGATTATCCGCCGCATCGTAGCGCGCCGCGACGACGCGGGTCCCGAAGCGGATATTCCGCCGGAGATCGAACCGATCGGCGACGTGGTTGAGGTAGCGCAGGATTTCCGGCTGCTCCGGGTAGCGCTCGCTCCAGGTCCATTCCTGATGCAGCGCCTCGGAAAAGGAATAGCAGTAGGAATGGCTTTCGGAATCGCAGCGCGCGCCGGGATAGCGGTTCCAGTACCAGGTACCGCCGACGCCGTCCGCCGCCTCCAGCAATTCCACCGAGAGGCCGAGACGATCGCGCAGGCTGTAGAGCTGATAGAGACCTGAGAATCCGGCGCCGATGATGAGCGCGTCGAGGGCGTCGTCCGCCGGACCGTTCGCTGCGGGCGCCGTGCTGGGATTCGGCCTCGTCTGCGACATGTCCTGCGAACTCCCTTCCGTGTCCTGCCGGCGCGCGGCGCTTTGCTGTGTGGCTGTCGGACCGCAGAGTGACCCAGGCGCCGGGCGCCGTCCAGGTCGCCTGGCATCGCTCCCGGTGCCGGCGAACCCAGAGCCAGGCTCGCGATCCGGACCTACGGCGCGGCGGCGGCCATGGCATCGCCGCGCGACAGGGCGCCGGCGCCGGCGGTCCGGGCGTCTTCACGGGCGCGCTCGAGGCAGTATTCGGACTGGGTCACGACCACGAGCCGTCCCCGGTCGCGCAGCCGCGCCACCTCGCGCAGGATCGCGCGCAGCACCGCCAGCGTCTGCGGCGCCGTGGCGATGTTTTCGGGATGGCTCCAGTAATGCACCACCCTTGACGTATCGGCGGCGCGCTCGAGCATCAGCCGGGCGCGGACGCGGGTCAGGTCGAGCGGAACCAGCCGTCGCGGCCCGCTCGGCCAGTTGACGAAGTGGCCCGCCGGAATGATCTGCGGCGTCCGCATCGGCGCATCGGCGTCCGGGGGCACACCGAGATCGAACTCCGAGGCGAGCGAGCGCAGCCGCGACCGCGGCCGGGGGGCGGCGCGATAGCCGAGGATATCGAACTCCTCGAGAATCTGCGGATGGGCCACCTGGTTGCGGGGGAAAGTGAAGGTCATGCCGGGATGCAGCGGCACCAGCGCCATCTCCCGCAGCGCCTGCGCCGCGGTCATGCTCGTCCATGGCACGTGCGTCACGCCATGCAGGCCGATCTCGTGGGGCGGGGCGATAGCATCGAGCGCCCAATCCCCGGTCCATCCCTCCGCGCGGGCCGCGATGCCCTCGACGGCAGTGGCCAGGTACGGCAGCTCGGCGGCGATCGCACGCAGCGGCAGACGCCGCAACTCATAGGCGGGCAGGACGAAGCAGCCGACGAAGCTGTAGGTGGCGGCGATGTCGAGCTCGGCGAGCAGGCGGGCGATGGCGGCGTAGGCGGCGCGCAGATTGGCCTCGGAGAGGGCACGGTCGAAGGCTGGCGTGAGCCGGTCCGCCACCCCCCACTTGCCCTCGCAGTCCAGCGACAGAATGAAGCGCGCCGTCACCTCGGCGCCGCGGCGGCCTGCCGCACCACGCCCTTGGGCCAAGTCCCCCGAGGCTCGAATCGGTCCATGGGCGATATTATCATGCCTGCCATGACGACAGGCTTACATAGTCCGACCGCTGGCACCACCCGCTACGTCCGGAACGACCCGTCCCGCCGGTCCAGCCGGCGCAGCAGGCCGGGCCATTCCAGCACGCCCCATGGGCGGCGGACCTCCGGGCGATAGAGATGGTTGGTGCGCGCGATCACCTCCGGTGCCGGCGTGATCAGGCCGGCCTGGCAGGCCATCGCCGCGAGTTGGGTGCGGGCGGCGAGTTCGAGCCGGTAGATGTTGCTGAATGCCTCGGGAATGCTCGGCCCGACCGCGAGCAGGCCGTGATTGTCCAGGATCATCACCTCGGCGTCGCCGAGATCGGCGACCAGCCGGGCCTGCTCGTCGAGGTCGATGGCCACGCTCTCATAGGCATGGCGCGGCACGCGGGCGAAGCGCAGCGCCGTCTGGGTCAGCGGCAGCAGCCCGCAGGGCAGCGCCGACAGCGCCATGCCCGGCCAGGTGTGGGTGTGGATGACGCAGCCGACGTCCGGGCGGGCGCGGTGAATGGCGGAGTGGATGACGAAGCCGGCGCGGTTGACGCCAAGGCCGATGTCCGGTGCGAGCAGGACATTGCCGTCGAGATCGAGCTTGATCAGCGAGGAGGCGGTGATCTCCTCGTAGAACAGGCCATAGGCGTTGATCAGGAACGCGCCCTCCTCGCCGGGCACGCGGGCGGAGATGTGGTTGGCGATCATGTCGGTCATGCCGTAGAGATCGACCAGCCGATAGCACGCCGCGAGATCGACGCGCGCCGCCCACTCCGCCGGCGAGACCCGCTCGCGCAGCGAGGGAATGGCCAGCATCGCGCTCACATCAGGAACACCCCTTTGCCGGTCGCCTGGGTATCGAACAGCCGGTACGCGGCCTCGCCCTCGGCGAGCGACCAGCGGTGGGTGAACAGGTGATCGACGTCGATCTTGCGTTCGGCGACGAAGCGGGCGCACTCCGCGAGGCCGACGGTCGAGAAGGTCCAGGAGCCGATGATGGTCACCTGCCGGCGCAGGATGTCGGTGCTGACATCGAGGCTGATGCCGCCGCCCTCGCCGACCAGGCAGCATGTCCCCCAGGCCCGCGTCGCCTTCACCGCCGCGGCCCGCGCCTCGGGCGCGCTCGACGTGTCCAGCGTCTTCTCCGCTCCGCGCCCGCCGGTGAGCTCGCGGATCGCCGCCACCGCGTCGATGCCGCGCGGGTCGAACACCTCGGCGGCGCCGAGTTCGCGCGCGCGGGCGAGGCGCTCGGGGCTGATGTCGAAGGCGATCACCCGCGCCCCCATGGCAGCGGCGAACTGCGTCGCCGAGAGCCCCACCGGGCCCTGGCCGAAAATCGCGATCGTGTCGTTGCCCGACAGCGCCATGCGCCTCAGCGCGCCGTAGGCCGTGCCGGTGCCGCAGGCGATCGCCGCGCCGGTCTCGAACGAGAGCGCGTCCGGCAGCGTGACGAGCGTGCTCGCTGGCACCTTCATGTAGGGCGCGTGGCCGCCATGGGCGGTGATGCCGTAGATCGCATCCGGCGTCTCGGCGCACATCTGCGTCCAGCCGCCGCGGCAATGCTCGCAGACGCCGCAGCCGTGGTAGTGATGGACCATGACGCGCTGGCCGATCCGCGCCTCGCGCGGGCCGACCTCGGGGCCGATGGCGACGACGACGCCGCACGGCTCGTGTCCCGCGATCACCGGACCGGCATTGCTGGCGAAGCCGAGGCCGGCATTGGCGCCCTTGGGCGTGCGATAGAATTTCAGATCGCTCCCGCACATGCCGGAGGCTTTCATTTCCAGCACGACCTCGCCCGCGCCGGGCGTGGGGTCCGGAAAATCCAGCAGCTCGACGGTTCGATCGCCGGCGAAAATCAGCCCCTTCATCGCGTTTCCCCCTGTGACGGCGGGGAACCCTATCACGCGGACGGGGCCGGGATGAAAGACCCTACTTGAGGACGATCTCGACGCGGCGGTTCTGCGCTTCGCGCACGCCCGCCGCGGTCGGCACCAGGGGATTGCTGTCACCGTAGCCGGCGACGCCGATCTGCTCGCGCGCCACCCCGTCCCGGACGAGTTCGGCCGTCACCGCGTCGGCGCGCCGCAGCGAGAGCTTACGGTTGTACTGCGCCGTGCCGGACCGGTCGGCATAGCCGCTGACCTCGATCCGGGTGGTGCGGACACGGGTCGAGCCCTGTGCCGCCTCCGCGATCACCTGGCGGGCGCGATCCGTGAGGTCGGCGCTGTCCCAGTCGAAGAAGACGAGATAGGTCCGCACCGGCACAGGCGCCGGCACTGCCGCGGCGGCCGTGGCCGGCGCGGACGCGACGGGCGGCGGCGGCACCGAGAACGCGTAGCGGATGCCGAGCAGCACCGACTGGTTGAGGTTCTCCATGACGGCGAAATTGCCGGCCACCGGCGCCGCGCCCGGCCGGTCCACGGTGGCGTGGAAGCCCTCGGGCCCGAGCATGCCCATGTAACGATATTCCGCGGTGACCGAGAGTCCGGGCGTATGCGGCACCGGGAAGGAAATGCCGACGATGCCCTGGAAGGCGAGGTTTCCGGCGGTGCCGCCGAGGTTCAGCGTTTCCCCGGTGCCGGGCGTGACGGTGCGCATGCCGTTCCATGTCGACCACTGATAGCCGCCGCCGACGCCGACATAGGGGAAGACGTAGCGCGAGCCGATATCGAAATCGAACAGCGCGTTGAGCATCGTCCCGGCGGTGGACTGGTTGCCGCTGGCTGCACTCGCCACCGGCGTGCCGGTGCGCGCGTGCAGGGCATTGCCGAACAGGTCGTCGCCTTCGAGTTCGAGGCGGAAGCCGTTGCCGAAGGCGTAGCCGACGCTGCCGACCATGGCCGCGCCGCCATTGAAGGTGAGGTTCGATCCACCAAGCCCGATCCCGGGGGCCGGGCGCGTGCCCTCATCGTCGAGGAAATTGTAGCCGGCACCGAGGCTGACATAGACGCCCTGGACCGGCTGCGCCCGGAGCGAGGCCGGGGCGACGAACGCGGCCAGGGCAGCGAGGGCTGCAACAACGAGCCCCCGAACGACCGCGGCCCGGCCGTTCAGCGCCCGGTCCATCCGTCCCCGGGTCTCCCGTGCGAAACCACCCCGCATGCGATTCCTGCGTGCCTTCAACCCATTCGCTGCGACGCTCTCTCAGCACGTCCGGCCGCGCGGCGCAACCGCCCGCGCCCGGCAGGCCGGCGCATAGGTGCCCGTCACCGAACCGATCCGATCATCGCCGCAACTGACCAACGAACCGTAACCACAATCGGTTGAATCGTCCATCCGGTTCTGCAACCCCAGGTCGGAAAGCGCGTGTCGCACATTTTCCTCTTGCCCGCGCGCGCGGCGTGGCCAAGGAATGCGCGGAACCCGGGGGCTGGCCCAATGCTGTTCGACCATATCGGCTTCGTCGTCCGCGATCTCGTGGCCGGCCGCGAGACGCTGCGCGACGGGCTCGGCGTCGCGGAGTGGACAGAGGCGTTCCGGGATCCGGTGAACGACGTCATCGTGCAGTTCGGTCGCGCCTCGGTTGGTCATTCCCATACGCCGGCCGACCCGGTCGCCATCTGTTACGAACTCATCATGCCGCTCTCGGCGGCGAGCCCGGTCACGGCGGCGCTGGCGCGCGGGGTGAACCTGCTGAACCATGTCGCCTACCGCGTCGCCGCGCTGGCCACGGAGGCGGACCGGCTGGAAGACGCCGGCTTCCTCGTGCTCGGACCGCCGAAGCCGGCGGTGGCCTATGGCGGCAAGCCGATCCAGTTCTTCCTCTCGCGCACGCGGCTGATGATCGAACTCATCGAGGCGCCCGACCATGAGCATCCCTACGGTGCACCGGAACTTCGAGGCTGAGCGACCGCAGTTTCCGCTGCCGCTACCGCGCATGGCTCCGTCACAGAAAACGAAAAGACGCCTGCTTATAGTACATACAGCCAATTGAACCGAAAGGCGACAAAAATTCGAGCACAGCGATCGATTTCGCACGGCCATGCGTTCTTGGTGCGGAGAATCAACCCCGTTCCGTCAGACTATGGGGATTATCAATGTTATATACCTCGCAGAAATTGGAAAAATTTGCTTTGAATTCATCGCTTTTTATGAAGCTCTTCATTATTCTAGGAAGATCTCTACCACTATTTATAAAACTTTTGAGATTTTCGGCAAGACCAAAGTCGTCAGCTTTTCGGAGGAGCAAAACTTCGTAGAGAGCTGTGATGCATGCCTGGTCAAAGGCCTGCCGGGCAAGTCCTCCATGGGTGATGACGGATTCTCCTTGGCCATCCCGTTCGAGAACGGCAAACGCCAGGCTCTCAATGATTCGCAGCCTCTGCTGATAGGTCGGGGCATCTACACGCAGTATTTGACGAATAAATTTTGAATCGGCACCATAAATATTGACATTATCGTGCTCGACGTATGCCGCAAATTCTGGATTATTCATCAATACTTTTTGAAGCAAATCTTGATCGTTTTCTATACCGACCCAATCTTCGCATCTTTCCAGATCACGATCACTTATAGCCATAAATTCTTCATACCAGTTTTTGACGATTTTCGCTGATGTTTGGTTGCTAAAATTTATGAAGAATATACCATCGTTTATTTCCCAATATAGGTCATCGTTTACGCGACTCCTCGGAATAATTATGGATTTATCGGATTTAGGGTTGAGGTAGCTAAATATATCAAAATTCAAATTAACAATAAAAGCATCTGCATCGACATAACCGACCCAACCGTCGAATCCAGAATTCAGAATCTCCATCAAAATTACAATTCTATTATATGCCGCCTGCCAAGGATGAAATCCTCTTTTTATTCCAATAAAACTCATATAATCACATCCGGATTTCGTACAGAATTCCCGTATCGTTTGCGATGTCACCTCGATCATAGATCTATATTTCACCGCGTCAGCGGTTTGAACGAAGAGCACCCTGGCCACAGCCGCCTCCTATGTTCTTTCCGATTACGACGCTACCGCAATTTGAGCCATTTGTCCCCGCTTTAAGCGTTCCGCCGATAGCGTAGACCGTATGCCCCCGACAGCGCGCCTCGGCGCCTACCCGAACACCAGCCGCGGCAGCCACAGCGTCAGCACCGGCACATAGGTGATGATGCCGAGCACGATCAGCAGCAGCAGCAGGAACGGCAGGATGCCGCGGATCACCTCGCCCACCGGGGCGGCGGAAATCGTCGACAGCACGAACAGGTTCAGCCCCACCGGCGGGTGCACCAAGCCGATTTCCATGTTGTGGGTGAAGATGATGGCGAAATGCACCGGGTCCACGCCGAGCGGGGCGAGCACCGGCGCCAGGATCGGCAGCACCAACAATAGCGTCGCCGTCACCTCCAGGAAGCAGCCCAGCACCAGCAGCAGCACGTTGATGGCGAGCAGGAACTGCCAGGTGGAGAACCCGTGCGCGACGGTGAACCGCACCAGCGCCGCCGGCACGCCCGACTCCGTCATCCAATGGCCGAACGCCAGCGCGCAGGCGACGATGAGCATGATCACCGCGGCGCTGCGCAGCCCTTCCGCGATCACCGAAAGCGTCTCGCGCAGCCGGAAGCCGCGATAGACGGCCAGGCTGACCAGTAGCGCAACGACCGCCGCAATCGCCGCCGCCTCCGTCACCGTGACCAGCCCGCCATAGATCCCGACCAGCACCACCGCCGGCACGGACAGCGCCGGCGCGGCGCGCCAGGTCGTGCGCAGCCGCGCGGCCAGCGGCAGGCTCGGCTCGCGCGGGAAATTCCGCCGCCGCGCGTCGTACCAGACCCAGAGGAAGAACGCCGCCGCCTGCAGCAGCCCGGGCAGGATGCCGGCAAGGAACAGCCGCGGCACCGACTGCTCGGCGACGATGCCGTAGAGGATCAGCGCCAGGGAAGGCGGAATGACGATGCCGATGGTGCCCGATGCGCCGATGACGCCGAGCGCGAACGACCGCGGATAGCCGCGCTCCAGCATCGCCGGCAGCAGAATCGTGCCCATCGCCAGCGCCGTCGCCACCGACGAGCCGCAGATCGCCGCGAACAGCGTGCAGGCGACCACCGTCACCAGCCCGAGCGAGCCGCGCACGCCGCCGAGCCAGGCGCTGGCGACATCCACCAGCGCCCGCGCCACGCCGCCGCGGCGCATGAACGAGGCGGCCATGACGAACAGCGGCAGCGCCATCAGGGTCGGCGAGTTCAGATGGTCGATGATGACCTGCGCCTCGCCGATCAGCGGCTGGCCGGAGACCCAGTAAAGCACCCCGGCGCAGACGCCGAGCACCAGGAAAATCGGCATTCCCAGCGCCAGCAGGCCGAAGAACAGCAGCAGGAAGAACACGGCTCCCATCGCGGCGGAGGGCGGTCAGGCCGCGATCACGACGCGGGCGGCGCGTCGTGCAGCCCCTCGAGTTCGTGCGCGCCCGGGTGGCCGACGGTCATGCGCGCCGGATCGAAGGCGAAGAGATAGCGCCCGAGACGGATCCCGTAGCGCAGCGCCATCAGCCCGCCGCCCACCGGCAGCGCCAGATAATAGAGCCACATCGGGAACTGCAGATCCGTCGAGCTGCGCTCGTCGAGCGCATACGAACCGGCGACGATGCTGGCGCCATACCAGGCGAGCGCGCCGCAGAAGCCGATGGCGACGAGGCAGTTGACGATCTCGGCCGCGCGCTGCCCGGCCGGCGGCAGCAGCCGCAGCACCAGGTCCGGGCGCACGTGACCGTCCGTGCGCACCAGGTCGCTGCCGGTCAGCAGCACCGCCCAGACGAGCAGATAGACGATCGCCTCCTCCGCCCAGGAGATCGCGTGCGCCGGATCGACGTACCGCCCCAGCACCTGCACGGTGCCGGCCAGCAGCGCCGCCAGCCCGAGCAGCCCGACGATGGTGCGCTCGACCCAGGTGACGGCGCGGCCGATCTCAGCCCAACCCAGGCTCAACCGAGCGCATCCTGCGTCACCTGGCGCACCACGTCGGGGGAGATTTTCAACAGCTTCGCCACCGCATCCTGCTCGACGAGCATGCGTTTGCGCGCGTCCAGGATTTCCGCCGGGCTCGGGTCGGCGATCGCCACGCCATGGCTGATCAGGATATCGCGCGCGTGCACCTGCGCGGCCTGCATGTTGGCGCGATAGGTGGCGATGTTCTCCGCCCACACCCCGCTCATCAGCGCCTGCAGCTCCGGTGCCAGCCCGCCCCAGAAGCTGCCGCTCAGCATCGGGATATAGACGCCGACGAACTGGTGGTCGGCGAGCGAGGATTTCACCCCCGCCTCCCACAGCTTGGCGCTGGCCAGGCTCTCATCGGTGCTGATCAGCCCGTCGAACGTGCCCTGGGAGAGCGCGAGCGGCACGTTCGGCCAGGCGGTGGTGTTGGGAATGCCGCCCCAGAACCGCGTCCGCCACGCCAGCCCGGCGCCGCCGGGGTTGCGGATCTTCATGCCCTTGAGGTCGGCGAGGGAATGCAGCGGCCTGGTCGCGCTGTACCAGTTCTGGTAGCCGAGATCCAGCCATTTGCCGAGCACGTGGGCCTTCAGCCGCTGCTCGATCTTGCCGGCGACGAGGGTGCCCACGGCGCCGTCGATGACGCGGTTCACCACCTCGATCGGCTGGCCGTACATCGCCGGGAGCTGGAACAGATCGGCGTCCGGGATGAAGCCGGTCAGCGTCCAGGCGCCGGGACAGGCCATTTCCACCTGCCCCTGCACCAGCGCCTTGGCGACGTCGAGATCGGGGAACAGCTGCCCGGAGGAGAACAGCTCGGTGGTGATGCGCCCGCCCGACCGTGCCTCCAGCGTCTTCAGATAGGCGGCGACGGTGACGTTGCGCAGGTGCGAGGGCGCGGTGTCGAGCGAGCAGCGGATGTGCACCGGCTCGGCCGCGCGTGCCGGGCGAATGAACGGCAGCGCCAGCGCCGCGGCGCCCAGGCTACCATGGGATAGCACGCGACGACGGGATGTTACGCAGCGTTCCATGGTTCCTCCCTGATGCCGGCCCGCCGCCTTCCAGCCGCGTCGGACCGGCCTGCTTCTGGGCGCAAGCGGCGGCGCGCGTCAAGCAGTGGGCCGGAGGCGAAACAATGTCACCGTCCGCTCGGTGCGGTCCTCGAGCTCGGTCGTCGTCGCCACCGCGATGCGCGCCACCGCCTCCAGCCCCTCCGCCGGCAGGTAGGCGCGGCCCGGATCGGCGATCCACACCTCGGCCGTTGCCGCCAGGCGGCGCAGCCAGGGCAGGATATGGCGCGTCATCGGCGCCTCGTAACAGACATCGCCGCAGAGGACGATGTCCCAGCGGCACGGCGCGTCGACCAGATCGGCGGCGATCACCTCGACGGCGGCGCCGTTGGCCGCCGCATTGAGCGCGATCGCCGCGGCGGCGAGCGGGTCGATCTCGGCCGCCTCGACGCGCGCGGCGCCGGCCTGAGCGCAGGCGATGGCGGCGATGCCGCATCCGGCGGCGAAATCCAGCACGCGCCGGCCGGCGACGAGGCCGGGATGATCGAGCACATGGCGCGCCAGTGCCTGCCCGCCCGGCCAGGCGAAAGCCCAGAACGGCGGCTCGACGTTGCGCGCGGCCAGCCACGCCTCGCTCGCCTGCCAGATCGGTGTGATCGCATCGGCCAGGTGCAGCGCGATCTCCGGCACCAGCGCCGTCCGCGTGAGCCGGGTGTTCGCGGCGATGAACCCGGCGGGATCGCTCACAGCCGGCCGATCAGGATCGCCGCGCCGATCGCCAGCCCGACCTCGCGATTGGCCTTGAACAGCGCGAGGCAGCGCGCCGGGTCGTCGATGTCCAGGCGCCAGATCTGCCGCGCCAGCAGCGCCGCGGGCAGAAGCAGCGCGGCGAAGAACGCCGCCGGGAGCCCGGCCCGCCAGCCGGCGGCGGCCAGCAGCGCCACCGTCGCGCCGTAGCACGCGGCGAGGAACGGCCGCGTCCGCGCGCCGAACAGCCGCGCCGTGGAGCGCACCCCGATCAGCGCGTCGTCCTCGCGGTCCTGATGGGCGTAGATCGTGTCGTAGCCGAGAATCCAGGCGATCGCAGCGGCATAGAGCAGCAGCGCCGGCGCATCGATGCGGCCGGCGGCGGCGGCGTAGCCCATCGGCGCGCCCCAGCCGAAGGTGAGGCCGAGCATCGCCTGCGGCCACCAGGTGACGCGCTTGGCCAGCGGATAGACCGCAACCAGCAACAGGGAGGCGACGCCGAGTTCCTGCGCCAGACGGTTCAGTTGCAGCAGGATCACCAGCGAGATCGCGAGCAGCACGGCGAGGAACGCCGCCGCACCGCGCATGCGCACCGCGCCGGAGGCGAGCGGACGGCCGGCGGTGCGGGTCACCTGCCGGTCCATGTCCCGGTCCCACATGTCATTCACCACGCAGCCGGCGGCGCGCATCAGCCCCGAGCCCACGGCGAACAGCGCGACAAGCCGGACGGCGGCGGCCAGACCAATGGTCCCTCCGGGGCTGGCCAGCACGATGCTCCACAGGCCCGGCAGGAACAACAGCCACGCGCCGATCGGCCGGTCGAGCCGGGCGAGCAGCGCATAGGGAGCCCAGGCCCGCGGCAGCCGGGCGATCCATCCGCCGGCGACGATGTCGGTGTGCGCGCGCATCGCCCTGTTCTGCCCGCCGCGACGCCGGCCGGCAATATCGCCGGCCCGGCCCGCGGCGCCGGCACCGTCACCCGCTTTGTCGAGCCGGCCCGGCGAGTGCTATTCGAGCCGAGGCCCTGAACCCCAGGACGCACCGACCGCAGCACGCTGAAAGCCCGACCCCGCCGACGCCATGGCCAGCTCTGTCCGCCTGTTCACCCCGGCACCGCTCGCCGCCGGCGCCGAACTGCCGCTCGAGGAGGCGCAGGCGCATTATCTCGGCACGGTGATACGGCGCGGCGCCGGGGACGAGGTTCATCTGTTCAACGGGCGCGACGGCGAGTGGGCGGCCGAGATCGTCGCGCTCGTCCGCGGCGCTGGGCGGCTGAAGATCCGGCGCCAGCTGCGGGCGCAGGCGGCGGAGCCGGACCTGTGGCTCGCCTTCGCGCTGCTCAAGCGCCACGCGGTGGAACTCGTGGTGCAGAAGGCAACCGAACTCGGCGCCGCCCGCCTGCTGCCGCTCCTCACCGCGCGCACCGGTGCCGAGCGGGTGAACCAGGCCCGTCTACGCGCCATCGCCATCGAGGCGGCGGAGCAGAGCGAACGGCTGACCGTGCCCGAGATCGCGCCGCCGCAGACGCTGGCGGCGCTGCTCGGCGCTTGGCCGGCCGGGCGGCGCCTGACCGCGGCGGTGGAGCGCGCGGCGGCACCGGCGCCAAGCCCGGCCGGCACCGCTCCGGCCGGGCTCCTGGTCGGACCGGAGGGCGGTTTCACACCGGCAGAGCTTGACGCGCTGCGCGCGCACCCCTTTGTTGAATGGGCCTCGTTCGGTCCCCGCATCTTGCGGGCGGAGACCGCTGCCATCGCGGGGTTGGCGCTGCTTGCGGCGCCATCCCCTTCCCATTGAGCGCGAGATCCAGGGCCAGATGTCCAATCCCGGCGACGCCGACGAGACCGAAATCACCAGCCGCCGCCAACTCGCCGAGTACCTGGCCGCCGGCTGCAAGCCGCCGGAGGCCTGGCGCATCGGTACCGAGCACGAACGTTTCGGCTTCCGTCGCGCCGACCTCACGCCGCCGCCCTACGAGCCGGACGGGATCCGCGCCATGCTCGAGGGGCTGGCAGCGAACGGCTGGGCGCCGATTCTCGACCAGGGCCGGCTGATCGGCCTCAAGGGCGGCGCGGCGCGCGGCGGCGCGGCGGTCTCGCTCGAGCCGGGCGGTCAGCTCGAGCTCTCCGGCGGGCTGATGCCGACGCTGCACGACACCGCGCAGGAGTTCGACGCTTTCTTCGCCGAGACCCGCGCCGTCGCCGCGCCGCTCGGCCTCGGTTTCGCCCCGCTCGGCTTCCATCCCGTCGCGACCCGCGACGCGATGCCGTGGATGCCGAAGAGCCGCTACGCGATCATGCGCCGCTACATGCCGATCAAGGGCGGTCTCGGCCTCGACATGATGCTGCGCACCTGCACCGTGCAGGTGAATCTGGATTTCGCCTCGGAGGCCGACATGGTGCGCAAGCTGCGCGTCGGCCTCGCGCTGCAGCCGCTGGCGACCGCGCTGTTCGCCAACTCGCCGTTCGTCGAGGGCCGCCCCACCGGCCTGCTCTCCAATCGCGCACGGGTCTGGACCGATACGGATCCGGACCGCACCGGCATTCCGGCGGTGATGTTCGAGCCCGGCTTCGGGTTCGAGCGCTATGTCGAATGGCTGCTCGACGTGCCGATGTATTTCATCCAGCGCGGCGGCGCTTTCGTCGATGTCGCCGGCGCATCGTTCCGTGCCTTCCTCGACGGCCGCCTCCCCGGGCACCCGGGCGAGACCGCGACGATGGGCGATTTCGCCGACCACATCACCACCGTTTTCCCCGATGTCCGGCTCAAGCGCTTTCTCGAAATGCGCGGCGCCGACGCCGGTTCGGCGCCGATGATGCTGGCGCAGTCGGCGCTCTGGACCGGGCTGCTCTACGATGACGCGGCACTGGCCGCGGCGGCGGCGCTGGTGGCCGAGCGGCCATGGACCGAGTTCGCCGCGCTCCGCCCGCTGGTGCCGCACCAGGGGCTCGACACCCCATGGCGGAACGGCACGCTGCGCGACCTCGCGCGCGATGTCGTCGCCATCGCCGCCGGCGGCCTGCGTGCGCGCGCACGGCTCTCGCCGCGCGGAGAGGATGAGGCTATGTTTCTCGCGCCACTGGAGGAGATCGCGGCGGGCGGACCAACGCAGGCCGAGCGGTGGCTCGAACGCTACCATGACGTGTGGGGCGGCCAGGCGTCCAAGATTTTCCTGGAGGCAGAAACCTAAGGCACCGCTACCGGATGTTGCATCGGCTCTTGCGAAAACAATCGAATTCAGCCTTTACTGCCGTATGCTGCATCAGGTGGAAGCGCCGACTCGGCCACGCGCCGATCCCGACACCGCAATGACGGCCACCGCGACGGCGCCCGTGCTGCGCCTCTGGCTCATCGGGAGCATGCGGGTGCTCGATGCGGACGGTCAAAGCCGTCTGCCCCCCGGCCGCAAGACGCGCGCGCTGCTGGCCATGCTCGCCCTCGCGGCGCCGCGCGCCTGCTCCCGCACACGTCTGGCCGAGACACTCTGGAGCCGCCGGCCCGAGGAACAGTCCCGCGCCTCGCTGCGCCAGGAAATTCATCGCCTGATCAACGCGCTCGGCGACACGGCCGAGCAGGCGCTGACGATCTCGCGCGAACATGTCAGCCTGCGCGCCGATCGCGTCTGGGTCGACGCGGCGGACGTCCTGAACGCCAGCCCGGAGGCCCCCGAACGCCTCGCCCTTCTGCACGACCGCCTGCTGGACGAGCTGGACGGGCTCGATCCCACGTTCGATTCCTGGCTCGCGACGGAGCGGACGCGGTTGCGTAGCGCCGCACGACGGGTCGGCGAGGCCGTGCTGCTGGCGCAGAACGCGCCCGAACACGTCGCGGTCGCGGCCCGCCAGCTCATCACCATCGATCCGCTGCACGAGGGGGCATGGCAGGCGCTCATCCGCAGCCACGCCGAACGCGGCGAGCGCGGCCTTGCCATCGAGGCGTTCGAGCAGTGCCAGGCCGCCTTGTCGGAGCGGCTCGGCGCATCGCCGGCAGAGGAAACCCAACGTCTCGTGCGCGCCCTGCGGCTGGAGCCGGCGACGCCGCTCGCCGTCGCGCCCCTGGCCCCGAGCCGTACCGCCATCGCCGAACCGCACGGAATGCCACGCCTCGGCGTGCTGCCGCTCCGTCTCGCCAGTGGCCGTGACGACGACTCGTTCGCCGCCGGCCTGCTAACCGAACTGACCACGTCCCTCGCGCGCTGCGACCTGTTCAACCTCGTGCCCAGCGATACGGCGGTACCGCATTCCGGCCCCGCCCTCGACTTCCTGCTCGATGGCATGCTGCAGCCGGCCGGGGACCAGATCCGCGTCACCTTGCGCCTCGCCGATCTCGCCGGCGGCGGCCGGCTGATCTGGGCGCGGCGGTTCGATTACGCCTTGGCCGACCCGCTCGCCGCCGGCGAGGAGATCGCCGCCCGGACGGCCGCCGAAATCGAGCCCGAAATCCTGATGGCCGAAGCCCGCGATGCCAGCGAGGACGAAGGGCGCGCCAGCTCGGGCCGGGCCCTGATGCTGCGCGCCGTGGCGCTGATCATGCGGCCGGACCAGGACGGGCTGACCCGCGCCGGTGACCTGCTCGCCGCCGCCATCGCCAGCGCCCCCGACAGTGCGCCCGCGCACGCCTGGTACGCGCTCTGGCAGGTGATGATGGTCAGCCAGGGCTGGGCCAGGGATCGGGCCGGCGCCGCGCGCCATGCCCTCGCGCTCGCCGAACGCACCGTGATGCTGGCGCCCAACGAGCCCACCTGCCTCACCATCGCAGGCCATGTCCGCGCCCTGGTGGAGCGGCGGCTGCCGGAGGCGATGGCGCTGCACGAGCGGGCCCTGGCGCGCAACCCGAACCATGCCATGGCGTGGAATCTCTCCGGCATCGGCTGTCTCTACCAGGGCGACCTCGCCGAGGCGGAGCGACGGCTGGCCCGCTACAAGGCGCTGGCCCCCCTCCATCCGCTGGCCTTCATGCTCGATACCGGCTTCGTGATGCTGGCGCTGCTCAAGCGCGATTATCCGGCGGCGGCGGCGGCCGGGCGCGGTGTCTGCGGCATCAACCCGCCCCTGGTTTCCTCCGGCCTGCCCTGCCTCGCCGCACTCGGCCATCTCGGCCAGACGCAGGAGGCCGCGACGCTGCGCCGGCGCCTGCTCGGCCTCGATCCGGCGCTCTCGGTGCAAACCTATCTGCGGTCCACGCCATTGCGCGCCGCGGACGCGGAGCCCATCGCCGAAGGCCTGCGGCGCGCCGGGCTTCCGGAGGGCGAATTCGTCATGGAGAGCCGGGCAGGCTGACTCGCTCCACGAGAGTCTGTCAGCACTTCATTGAAGCGCGGACAGACACTAGCTCTTTGTTTACGCGTCTGTTTATCCGCCTCCGGCGATTCCGCCTGCGGCGGACAGACACTAGCTCCTTGTTTACGCGTCTGTTTATCCGCCTCCGGCGATTCCGCCTGCGGCGGACAGACACTAGCTCCTTGTTTACGCGTCTGTTTATCCGCCTCCGGCGATTCCGCCTGCGGCGGACAGACACTAGCGCACCGCCCCGGCCTCGCGCAGGGCGGCGATCTCGGCCGGTGCGAACCCGGCTGCTTCGAGCACCTGATCGGTGGCCGCGCCGGGCGGCGTGGGCGGGGCGGGGCGCTCCGTGGCGCTGCGCGAGAAGCGCGGCGCCGGTGCCGGTTGGGTGACGCCGCCGAGTTCGACGAACGCCTCCCGCGCGCGCGCATGCGGATGCGACGCGGCCTCCGACAGCGACCGCACGCCGGCGACACAGGCGTCGGTGCCCTCCAGCGCCGCGCTCCATTCGGCGCGGCTGCGGGTGGCGAAAATCGCCGTCAGCCGGGCGCGCATCGCGGGCCACGTGGCGCGATCGTACTGGCGCGCCACGAACTCCGGCTCCAGTCCGACGCGGGTGGCCAGTTCGGCGAAGAATTTCGGCTCCAGCGCGGCGACGGAGACGAACCGGCCATCGGCGGTGGCGTAGGTGTCGTAGAACGGCGCGCCGCCGTCGAGCAGGTTCTCCCCGCGCGTCTCGCGCCAGCGCCCGGCCGCCAGCCAGGCGAAGAACGGCGCCATCAGCACGGCCGCGCCGTCCACCATCGCCGCGTCCACCACCTGCCCCCGCCCCGAACGGCCGCGTTCGAGCAGGGCGGCGAGGATGCCGACGACCAGGAACATGGTCCCGCCGCCATAGTCGCCGACGAGGTTGAGCGGCGGCACCGGCCGATCCCCGGCCCGGCCGATGCCGTGCAGGGCGCCGGCGAGGGAGATGTAGTTCAGATCGTGCCCCGCCGCCGGCGCCAGCGGTCCGGTCTGGCCGAACCCGGTCATGCGCGCGAACACCAGGCGCGGGTTGCGCACGTGGCAGGTCTCCGGCCCGAAGCCGAGCCGCTCGGCGACGCCGGGGCGAAACCCTTCGATCAGCACGTCGGCCCCATCCATCAAGCGGAGCAGAACGGCCAGTCCCTGCGGCTGCTTGAGGTCGATCGCGATCCGGCGGCGGTTGCGCAGCACCACGTCCTGCTGCGGCGCCAGCGCCAGCGCGCCGGGTTCGGTCTCGGTGCGATCGACGCGGATCACCTCGGCGCCGAGATCGCCGAGCAGCATCCCCGCCAGCGGTCCGGGCCCGATGCCGGCCAGCTCGATGATCCGCACCCCGGCCAATGGCCCCATCGCGCCCTCCCCGCGCCGCCGCGCGCGCCACTGTCTAACGATGCGGCAGGGCGCTACACTCGGGGCAAAGGAAACGCCAGGCAAGGGACCGACCCGATGGACACGCACGCCGACCGCGCCGCCACCCCTGCCCGCCCGGTGATGACGGCGGGCCATGAGCAGTTTCGCGAGCAGGTGCGGCGCTTCGTGGAGCGTGAGATCGTGCCCCATCACCGCCAATGGGAGCACGACGGCATCGTGCCGCGGGCGCTGTGGCAGGCCGCCGGGGCGCAGGGGCTGCTGTGCTGCACGCTGGCGGAGGAGTTTGGCGGCGCGGGCGCGGATTTCGGCTATTCCGCCGTCGTCGTCGAGGAGCTGGCGCGGGCTTCGGCCTCCGGCGTCGCCTTCCCGCTGCATTCGGACATCGTCGTGCCCTACATCGCCCGCTACGGCGACGAGACGCAGAAGCGGCGCTGGCTGCCGAAGATGGCGGCGGGCGACATCATCACCGCCATCGCCATGACCGAGCCCGGCACCGGCAGCGATCTGCAGTCGATCCGCACCACCGCGCGGCGCGACGGCGACGAATACGTCATCAACGGCCAGAAGACCTTCATCAGCAGCGGCCAGAATTGCGGCCTGGTCATCGTCGTCGCCAAGACCGACCCATCCAAGGGCGCCAAAGGCACCAGCCTGATCTGCGTCGAGGAGGGCACCAGGGGCTTCGTCAAAGGCCGCAAGCTGGAAAAGATCGGCCGCCACGCCGCCGACACCTCGGAGCTGTTCTTCGAGGATGTCCGCGTCCCCGTCGCCAACCGGCTCGGCGAGGAGGGCCAGGGCTTCCGCTACCTGATGCAGGAGCTGGCGCAGGAGCGGCTGATCATCGCCCTCGGCGCCGCCGCGACGATGGAGACGATGCTGGCGCAGACCATCGCCTACACGCGCGAGCGCACCGCCTTCGGCACCAAGGTGTTCGATTTCCAGAACACCCGCTTCAAACTCGCCGAGGCCAAGGCGCAGGCGTCGATGTACCGCATCTTCGTCGATCACTGCCTGGCGCTGCACCTGGAGCGCCGGCTCACGCCGGACCTCGCCGCTGCCGCCAAACTCAACGGTACCGACATGCTCTGCCGCCTGCTCGATGATTTCCTGCAGATGCACGGCGGCTACGGCTATATGAGCGAATACGCCATCGGCCGCGCCTGGGCCGATGCACGGGTCGGGCGCATCTACGGCGGCAGCAACGAGATCATGAAGGAAATCATCGCGCGCACGCTGTAATCCGTGGGCGGCAGCGGACGCAGGACCAGATGATGAGCCCATTGACCCGCCGTGCCGCGCTGTTCGGCGCCTGCGCCTGCTGCGCGCTGGCCACGCGTCGCGCGGTGGCGGCGTCGGATTTCGTCGAAATCGCTCCGGGCATGGTTTTCCGCCGCGGCGTGGACGAGCAGGCGAGCGTGGCGAACGCGGACGCCATCGCCAACACCGGGTTCATCGTCGGCGCCGAGTCCGTCGCCGTGATCGATCCCGGCGGCAGCCTCGCGGACGGCCAGGCGCTGCGCGCCGCCATCGCCGCCCGCACCACGCGGCCGGTGCGCTTCGTCGTGCTCTCCCATGTCCATCCCGACCACATCTTCGGCGCCGCCGCCTTCACCGAGGGGGCGCCGAAGATCGTCGGCCACGCCCGCCTGCCCGCCGCGCTGGCGACGCGGGGCGAGTATTACCGGCGCCACCTCGCCGAACTTCTCGGCGCCGAGGCAGCCGGGCCGGTCGTCACACCCAACCTGCTGGTCGCGGACACCCATACGCTCGATCTCGGCGACCGGCGCCTCACTCTCCGCGCCCATCGCCCGGCGCATACGGACACCGACCTCACCCTGTTCGACGAGCGCACCGGCACGCTGATCGCCGCCGATCTGCTGTTCATCGGCCGCGTGCCCTCGTTCGACGGCGACCTCAAGGGCTGGCTCGCCGAGCTCGACGCGCTCGCCGCGATCCGGGCGGCGCGCGTGGTCCCCGGCCACGGGCCGGTGACGACGGACTGGCCGGCGGCGGCGGCGGACCTTCGCCGCTACCTGAGCCTTCTGCTCACCGAAACCCGCGCCGCGATCGCCGCCGGCGTGCCGATCGAACAGGCCGCCACCCGCGTCGCGGCGAGCGAGCGCGGACGCTGGGCGCTGTTCGACGACTACAACCCACGCAATGTTCTCACCGCCTACCACCAGCTCGAATGGGAATAGAGGAGCGCACGACATGATCCCGCGCCGTGACCTTCCGCTGCTGCTGCTCGGGGGCGCACTCGTCGCCGCCCGCCCGGCCTGGGCCGATGACGACGAGGACAAGCGGGCCGCGCGCTGGAAAGAGGTGCGCGAGGCGATTTTCGGCGACCGCGCCATCGGCGACGGGACCAGCGTGGTCGGGCTCGACGCGCCGCCGCGCGCGGAGGACGCGGCACTCGTGCCGGTCGCCCTCCTCGTCAAGGATCCGGCCCGGGTCAGCGGCGTCTACCTCGTCATCGACGGCAATCCGGGCCCCCTCGCCGCACATGTCCATTTCGGCGCGCTGGCCGACCCGCGGCGACTGACGCTGCGCGTGCGCGTCGATCAATATACCGACATGCACGCGGTCGCCGAAACGCGCGACGGCGCGCTGCTCGCGGTCAGCCACTTCATCAAGGCTGCCGGCGGCTGCTCGACGCCGATGGGCTCGCAGCTCGATGCCTCGCTGGCCGATGCCGGGTTCATGCGGCTGCGGCTGATCGGCCCGGTGGCGCCGGGCCAGCCGGTGCAGGCGCTGCTGATGGTGCGGCATCCCAATTTCAACGGCATGCAGATGGACCCGGTGACGCGCAACTACACGCCGGCGCGCTTCATCCAGACCGTCGATATCGGCTTCGAGGGCCAGCCGGTGCTGCGCCTGGACAGCGACATTTCGCTCGCCAGCGATCCGGCGATCGGCTTCGGCTTCACCCCGCCCAAGGCCGGCAAGCTCACCGTCGCCGTGCGCGACAGCTCCGGCGCGGCGTGGCACGAGGCGTTCGATGTCGCGCCGCTGTCCTGAGCTTGCCGCGCTCGCCCTCGCGGCGTTCCTGATCGGCGCCGGGCCGGCCAGCGACGAGCCGACGGCGCCGTGGACCGGCGACCCGCACGCGCCGCTGCCGGCGAGCATCGCCGGCGGCGGCGTCGTCCACACGGACGCCCTGCGCGCCCTCATCGCCTCCGGCGCGCCGCTGCTGCTCGATGTCGCCGCCCGCGCCGAGCGCCCCGAGGGCCTCGCGCCGGGCAACGTGTGGATACCGCCACCGCACCGCGACATCACCGGCAGCGTCTGGCTGCCCGGCTTCGGCCGCGGCGCGCTGGCGGCCGAGGAGGCGAGCGCGTTCCAGGCCCGCGTCGCCGCCCTGGCCAACGGCGATCACGACCGCACCATCGTCGTCTATTGCCACGAGCGCTGCTGGCTGAGCTGGAACGCAGCGCGACGGCTGATCGACGCCGGCTGGCACCACGTGCTCTGGTATCCGGAGGGCGTGGAGGGCTGGGAGGGCGCCGGGCAGGCGCTGGCCGCGACGCGCTGAGCTCTACCAGAACCAGCGGATCGCCAGCCGCCCCGGCGCCAGCACGCCGAGCGCCCAGATCAGGGCGGAGGCGATATTGGCCAGCTGGAACGGCAGCGCCGGCATGGCGCAGATGCCGGCGACGAGCGGCACGGCCGAGCGCAGCGGGCCGAAGAAGCGGCCGAGGAACACGCCCAGCACGCCCCAGCGGGCGAAGAAGGCCTGTCCGCGCACCAGCAGATCCGGCCGGCGCGACAGCGGCCAGTATCCGGCGATCGCCGACTTGAAGTGATAGCCGAGCCGGTAGGAGACCCAGTCGCCGAGCACGGCGCCGAGCGCGGCGGCCGCCCAGACCGGCCAGAACCCGACCCCCGCCGCGCCCAGCAACCCGCCGGCGCCGAGCAGGATCGCGGTCGCCGGCAGCAGCAGGGAGACGAAGGCGAGCGACTCGCCGAAGGCCAGCGCAAACACCACCGCCGGCGCGAAGTGCCCGTTGGCGCCGATGACGCGAAGCACCGCGTCGGTCATGCCGCCGATGGTGTCCGCGCTCAATGCCGGATCAGCGCCAGCACGATCTCGGCGGCGATCAGGATGATGATGAGCACCTCGAGCAGTTCGGCTCGGCTGCTCGCCGCCTCGGCGTAGAGCGCCTCGTAGGTGTCGCGGATGATGGCGAGCTTGCGCGCCACCGCCGCGTTCACCGAAGGCACGCGGAACAGGTCCAGGGCGGCGCTGTAGATGCGGGCGAGATAGACGTCCTCCGTCACCTGCAGGGCGTTGTCCACTTTCTCGGTGAGCTCCGTCACCTCGGCCACCAGCATGTAGAGCCGCCGCGCCAGGCCGGCATAGCGGCGCGCGCTGAACAGGGCGGTGCCGCGCCGTGTGGAATCGACGAGATCGTTCATGCGCGGCAGTTCGTCATCGAGAAGCTCGTCGTAGTAGCGCATTTCGAGCAGCTGCGCGTTGGCGACCTCGATGACGTCGATCACGTCGGACTCGCCGCGCGGCTCGTAGACGAAGGCCCGGTCCCAGGTCAGCACGGCGAGATCGTCGGTGTAGTAGGAGAAACGCTGGCGCAGCAGCTCGGCCCGCGCCGGCTCGGACAGCGGCCGCGCCTCGCCGGCGAGCAGCGGCACCAGGTCGATGCGCTCGACGAGCTCGGCCGCGCTCGGCCGGCCCTCGACCACGCGCAGCACGCCGATGAGGTAGTCCTCCTCCAGGGTGCGCACGCTCGGGCGCGTGAGCGCCGGGCCGATCACGCCGCGCAGCCGTTCGAGCAGCGCGTGCCACGGCGGCGCGGTGCCGTCGGGCCCGACGCTGCGATCCAGCAGGTTGAGCTGGCGACAGAATTCGGACCAGTCCAGCCGCTCCAGCCCGACGCGCAGCGCCAGGCTGACGACACCGAAATCGAACACCCGCGCAGTGAGGCCGGCGCGGACCTCCCTCTCGCCGAGGGTCAGTGCGAGCTCCCCGAGCCCCAGCACCACGGGCGGCACGCCGAAGGCGACGGCCTTGGCCGGCGTGACGGTAAAACGGCCGCGCGCCGCCTGCCCCTGCGCTCGCCGGGACCAGAGGGTTTCGACCTGCGTCAGGTCGATCGTATCGGCGATGTCGAACAGCCGATAGGCGATGGCCGCGCCGGCGATGATCTCGGGCGCGGCCATGTCGCTACATCGTCGCGCCGATCTGCCAGGGGGCGAACTCGGCGGCGCCGAAATCGAACCGCTCGCTCTTGGTCGGCTCGCCCGAGGCGACGCGGAGGATGAGATCGAAAATCCGCTCGCCGCACTGCGCCACGCTCTCCTCGCCATCGAGGATGGTGCCGCAATTCACGTCCATGTCGTCTTCCATGCGGCGGTACATCGGCGCGTTGGTGGCGAGCTTGATCGAGGGCGCCGGCTTGCAGCCGAAGACGCTGCCCCGCCCGGTGGTGAAGCAGACCAGATTCGCCCCGCCGGCGACCTGCCCGGTGGCCGCCACCGGGTCGTAGCCGGGCGTGTCCATGAACACGAACCCTTTCGCCGTCACCGCCTCGGCGTAGCGCACGACATCGACGAGGTTGGTGCTGCCGGCCTTGGCCATGGCGCCGAGCGATTTCTCCAGGATGGTGGTCAGCCCGCCGGCCTTGTTGCCGGGCGACGGGTTGGCGTCCATCTCGGCGCCCTCGCGGGCGGTGTAGTCCTCCCACCATTTCATCAGCCCGACGAGCTTCTCGCCGACCTCGCGCGAGACCGCGCGGCGGGTGAGCAGATGCTCGGCGCCGTAGGTCTCCGGCGTCTCCGACAGGATCACCGTGCCGCCGTGACGGACCAGCAGGTCCGAGGCCATGCCCAGTGCGGGATTGGCGGAGACGCCCGAATACCCGTCCGAGCCGCCGCACTGCAGCGCCAGGGTGAGCTCACGCGCCGGTACCGGCTCGCGATGCACCTGGTTGGCCTCGGCCAGCACCTCGCGCACGAACGCGATCCCGGCCTCGACCGTCTTGCGCGTGCCGCCCATGGACTGGATGTCCATCGCCCGGAGCCGGCCGGCGAGGCGCTGCTCCTCCATCAGCCCGCCGATCTGGTTCACCTCGCAGCCGAGCCCGAGGACGATGACGTGGGAGAAGTTCACGTGCCGCGCATAGCCGCCGAGGGTGCGGCGCAGCAGCGCCAGCGGCTCCTTCTGCGTCATGCCGCAGCCGGTCTTGTGGGTGAGCGCGACGACGCCATCGACGTTCGGGTAGTCGGCGAGCGGATCGTGGCCGGAGAACGGATTGCGCCGGAACGCGCCGGCGACGAGCTCGGCGACATGGGCGCTGCAGTTCACGCTGGTGAGGATGCCGATATAGTTCCGCGTCGCGACGCGGCCGTCGGCCCGGCGGATGCCCATGAAGCTGGCCGGCGGATCGATATACGCCGTCGGTCGGGCGTCGACGCCGTAGGCGTAGTCGCGCGAGAAATCACCCATGCCGCAATTCTGCGTGTGCACGTGCTGGCCGGGCGCGATCGGCTGGGTGGCGAAGCCGATGATCTGACCGTAGCGGCGCACCGGCTCGCCCTCTGCGTGGGCGCGGACGGCAACCTTGTGCCCGGCGGGAATGCGCTCGGCCGCGACGACGCCCTCGGCCACCGGCGCGCCAGGCAGGAGCGCGGCGCGGGCGATGACGACGCCGTCCTCGGCATGGAGGCGAATGACGGGTGCGGTCATGGCGGTCATGATTTTTTCTCGAGCCCCTCGCGGAAGGCGCCAACGGCGGCGCGCGCAGCCTGCAGCAGCAGACCGCTGTCATTGAGGATGGTGCAGAAGCGAAAGCCCATGCCGATGGCGCGCACGGCATAGGAGGGCGAACCGCAATGGATGCCGGCGGCAATGCCGCGCTTGCCGGTCTCGGCGATCAGGCGCTCGTAGATCGCGAGAATCTGCGGCTCCTCGCGGTCCATGCGCGGCGCCAGGCCGAGGGAGAAACCGAGGTCCGAAGGACCGACATAGATCGCGTCGATGCCTTTCACGTCGAGGATGGCATCGAGATTATCGAGCGCCTGCTGCGTCTCGATCATCGGGATGCAGAGAATCTCGTCATTCGCGGTGGCCTGATAGCCGACCGACTCGCCATAGATGCCGGCGCGGATCGGCCCGTTGGAGCGGCTGCCGCGCGGGGGATATTTGCATGCGGTGATGAACGCCTCGGCCTGGTCGCGCGTGTTCACCATCGGGCAGATGACGCCATAGGCGCCGGCGTCGAGCACTTTGCCGATGATGCCGGGCTCGTTCCACGGCACGCGGACCATCGGCAGCACCGGATGGACCTGCATCGCCTGGAAGCAGGCGACCATGGAGAGATAGTCCTGCACGCCGTGCTGGAGATCGACGGTGACGCTGTCCCAGCCGCCCTGCGCCATCACTTCGGCCGAGAACCCGGCGGGGATCGCGAGCCAGCCATTGATGGTGGGCTTGCCCTCGCGCCAGCGCTGCTTGAGCGTGTTCTTCGTCATGACCGTGCTCCCTCCCGTGGCAAGTCAGGAATGCTAGGCACAGGGAGGGGCAGCGTCAAAGCCCACTCGCGGCATGGCTGCCGCCCGCGCCGGCGCGGGGGGATCAGCGCGGCGTCATGCGGATCGCCCCGTCGAGGCGGATCGTCTCCCCGTTCAGCATCTGGTTCTCGACGATCTGCACCGCGAGCTGGGCGAACTCGCGCGGCTGGCCGAGCCGCGCCGGGTGCGGCACCGAGGCCGAGAGCGAGGCGCGCGCGGGCTCCGGCAGCTTGCCGAGCAGGGGTGTGTCGAAAATCCCCGGCGCGATGGTGCAGACGCGGATCAGCCGCGAGGCGAGATCGCGCGCGGCCACGATGGTCATGCCGACGACCCCGGCCTTGGAGGCGGAATAGGGAATCTGGCCGATCTGGCCCTCGTACGCGGCGACCGAGGCGGTCAGCACGGCGACGCCCCGTTCGCCGTCCTCAGGCTCGGTGCGCGCCATCGACGCTGCCGCCAGGCGCAGGGTGTTGAAGGTGCCGATCAGGTTGACCCGGATCACCGCCTCGAACTGCTCGAGCGGAGCGGGATTGCCGTCGCGGTCGACCAGCCGCTGCGCGCCGCCGCGCCCGGCGCAGTGGATCAGGATGCGCAGCGGGCCCATCGCCTCGGCCGTCTCCACCACCGTGCGCATCGCCGCCTCGCTGGTGACGTCCGCGGCGACGAACCGCGCCCCGATGCGCTTGCCGACATCCTCGCCGGGCGAGCCTGGCAGATCGCAGATCAACACTTTGGCGCCACGCGCGATCAGCGCCTCGGCGCTGGCCAGCCCGAGCCCGGAGGCGCCGCCGGTGACGATGGCGACCTTGCCTTTCGGATCCATGGATGTCTCTCCGTTCAGATGCGTTCGATGATGGTCGCGTTGGCCATGCCGCCGGCCTCGCACATGGTCTGCAGCCCGTAGCGGCCGCCGCTGCGTTCCAGCGCGTGCAGCATCGTTGTCATCAGCCGCGCGCCCGAGGCGCCGAGCGGATGGCCGAGCGAAATGGCGCCGCCGCACGGGTTCAGCCGCCCATCGTCGGCGCCGATCTCCTTGTGCCAGGCGAGCGGGACCGAGGCGAAGGCCTCGTTGACCTCGAAATGGTCGATGCGGTCCAGCGACAGGCCGCTCTTCTGCAGCACGCGCCGCGTGGCCGGGATCGGCGCGGTGAGCATCAGCAGCGGATCGTCGCCGATGACGTCGAAACCGACGAACCGCGCGCGCGGCCGGCAGCCGAGGCGCGCCGCCGCCTCCTCGCTCATCAGCAGCACGGCGGCGGCGCCATCGGTGATCTGGGAGGAATTGCCGGCGGTGACCGACCAGCGGATCTCGGGAAAGCGCTCGGCCAGCGCGGGATGCTCGAACGAAGGCTTGAGCGCCGCCAGCCCCTCCGGCGTGGTCGTCGGGCGGATGGTCTCATCCTCGCAAACGACGCCGTTGCCCGACGGCACGGGCACGATCTCGGCGTCGAAATGCCGCGCCGCCCGGGCGGCGGCGGCGCGCTGGTGCGAGCGGGCGGCGTAGGCGTCGAGCGCGGCGCGGTCGATGCCCCAGCGCGCGGCGACGATCTCGGCCGAGACCCCCTGGTTCACCAGCCCGGGCGCATACCGGCGCGCAAACCCCTCGCCGAAAGGATCCTTGCCGACCCGCGAGCTGCCCATCGGCACCCGGCTCATGGATTCGACGCCGCCGGCGATGACGATGTCATACGCGCCGGCCATGATGCCCTGGGCGGCGAAATGCACCGATTGCTGCGAGGAGCCGCAGCGCCGGTCGATGGTGGTGGAGGGAACGTGCTCGGGGAAACCGGCGGCGAGCCAGGCGATGCGCCCGGGACTGCCGGCCTGCTCGCCGACCTGGCTGACGCAGCCGATGATGACGTCATCCACCTGGCCAGCATCGATGCCGTTGCGCTCGACCAGCGCCTTCAGCGCCACCGCCAGCAGGTCGCACGGATGCACCGCGCTGAGGCTGCCGCCTTCCTTGCCACGGCCCATCGGCGTGCGCACGGCATCGATGATGACGGGTTCGCGGCGCATCGGTCTCCTCCTATGCTCGTTGCCAACATTGAGCCGTCCGGAGCGCGCCGCTGTCAATCGGGCGCCCGGCGGTACGCCCAAGGAGGACACCGGATGGACTTGCTTGCCGCCCGCGCCGACGCGACGCCGACGAAGATCGCGCTGCACCTGCCCGACAGCGGCGAGGCGATGGATTTCCGCACACTCGATACCCGCGCGGCGCGCGCGGCGCGCTGGCTTGTCGGTCGTGGCCTGCAGGCGGGCGAGCGCATCGCGCTGCTGATGGAGAACCGGGCCGAGCTGATCGAGCTCGCCTTCGCCGCCCAGCGCGCCGGCCTCTATTACACGCCGATCTCGAACCATCTCCGCCCCGCGGAGATCGCCTACATCCTCGCCGATGCCGGCGCGCGGCTGCTCGTCGCCACGCCCGAGACCGCAGCCGCGGCCGCCGCCGCGCTGGCCGATCGGCCGGACCTCCCCCGCTTCATCGCCGGCGGCGACGTGCCGGGCTTCGCCTCCTACGAGGCGGTACGCAACAGCCAGGACCCCGTGCCGCCCCTGCCGGAGCGGCCGGTCGGGCGCGACCTGCTCTATTCCTCCGGCACCACCGGCCGGCCCAAGGGCGTGAAAATGCCGCTGCTGCCGCCGGAGATGCGGTCGAACCCGCCAGTGCATCCGAGCTGGCACTTCTATGGATTCTCGGCCGATACTGTCTATTTCTCCCCCGGCCCCCTCTACCACGCCGCGCCGCACCGCTACGTGCTGCGCGTGGTGCAGGAAGGGGGAAGCTGCATCATCCCGCGCAAGTTCGCCGCCGTCGCCGCGCTCGCCGCGATCGAGCGCTACCGGGTGACGCACAGCCAATGGGTGCCGACCATGTTCCACCGGCTGCTGGCCTTGCCGGAAGCGGAACGCCACCGCTACGACCTCGCCAGCCACCGCGTCGCCATCCACGCCGCGGCCCCATGCCCGGTCGCGCTGAAGCGGGCGATGATCGCCTGGTGGGGACCGATCCTCTACGAGTACTATGCCGGCTCGGAGGCCTTCGGCATCACCGTCATCGACAGTCCGACCTGGCTCGCCCATCCCGGCTCGGTCGGCAAGCCGCTGTCGGGCGCGGTGCACATCCTGGGCGAGGACGGACGCGAGCTGCCGCCCACCGAGGTCGGCACGATCAGCTTTTCTGGCGGGCCACCCTTCGAATATCTCAACGCGCCGGAGAAGACCGCGGCCGCCTATGACGCTGCCGGGCGGGCGAGCTATGGCGATCTCGGCTGGCTCGACGCCGAGGGATTCCTCTATCTCAGCGACCGGCGCGCGGACCTGATCATTTCCGGCGGGGTCAATATCTACCCCGCCGAGGTGGAGGACACGCTGATCCAGCACCCGCTGGTCGCCGACGCCGCGGTGATCGGGCTGCCGGACGCCGAGTTCGGCGAGCAGGTCGCCGCGATCGTGCAGCCGCACAACCCGGCGGCGGCCGATCCGGCCACGGCGGCGGCACTGATCGCCTTCTGCCACGAGCATCTCGCCGGGCCGAAATGCCCCCGCCGCATCTTCTTCACCGACGCCCTGCCACGATCGGAAGCCGGCAAGCTGCTGCGCCGGCTGCTCAAGGAGCAGTACCGCAGCGCCGCGTAGTGGCCGCCCGCCGGGGGCTACTCCGCGGCCAACGCGGTCGCCGGCGCGCGATAGCGCTCGATCAGTTTCGTCCGCGCCGCCGCCGCCTCGCGCATCGCGCGCTCCTTGACGTGGCCGTAGCCGGCGATCTGGGCCGGGATCTCGGCGAGCGAGATCGCCGTCTCCAGCGTCTCGCGCGTCACCGTGCGCGCGATCTCCCCCATCAGCGCCTCATATTCCTCGATGAGACGCCGCTCCGCCTGGCGCTCCTCGGTGCGGCCGAACGGATCGAGCGCCGTGCCGCGCAGGAACTTCAGCCGCCGCAGCACGCCGAACGCCTGCAGCACCCACGGCCCATAGGCGCGCTTGACGAGATGGCCGGTGCTCGGATCGCGCTTGGCCAGCAGCGGCGGGGCGAGATGGAATTGCAGCGTGTAATCGCCCTCGAACTGCGCCTCCAGCCGGGCGCGGAAGGCGCCGTCGCTGTAGAGCCGGGCCACTTCGTACTCGTCCTTGTAGGCCATCAGCTTGAAGAGATTGCGCGCGACCGACTCGGTCAGCGCCGAGGAGGTCGGTGCGATCTCCGCCTCACGCGCGCCCACGCGGGCGACGAGCTCGCGGTAGCGCCGCGCGTAGGAGCGGTTCTGGTAGCGCCGCAGCTCTTCTGCGAAGCGGTCGATGCGCCCGTCAAGCGTCTCCGGCGCTTTCGCCGCGCCGTTGCGCTCGCCGACGATGGCGGCGACCCGCGCTGGGTCCTGCGCCGCGGCGCGGCCCCATTCGAAGGCGGCCTTGTTCATCTCCACCGCGGTGCCGTTCAGCTCGATCGCCGTCATCAGGGCCTCGCGCCCGATCGGCACCAGTCCGCGCTGCCAGGCGTAGCCGAGCACGAAGAGATTCGTGCCGATGGCGTCACCGACGAGCGCGGTGGCGAGCGCGGTGGCATCGACCATGTCCATCCGCCCCGCTCCCACCGCACCCTCGATCGCGTGTTCGAGCTTGCCGATCGGCAGGCGCATTCCAGGATGCATGACGAAATCGGCGGTGATCGTCTCGTGCGTGTTGACCACGGCGCGGGAGCGCCCGGGCTCCAGCGCCGCCAGCGCCTCCCGCCCGGCGCCGACGACGAGATCGCAGGCCAGCAGCAGATCCGCGCCGCCCATGCCGACGCGCAGACTGCGCAGATCCGCGTCGCTGGCGGCGATCTTGATATGGCTCCAGACGCTGCCGCCCTTCTGCGCCAGACCCATCTGGTCGAGCACGGTGACGTGCTTGCCCTCGGCATGCGCGGCAACCCCGAGCAGGGCGCCGATCGTCACCACGCCGGTGCCGCCGATGCCGGCGACGAGCAGGCCGAACGGCCGGTCCAGCGATGGCAGGCTGGGCTCCGGCAGATTTTCGAAGATCGCCGCCTCCACCCGCTTGCCGCGGCGCAGCTTGCCGCCATGCACGGTGACGAAACTCGGGCAGAACCCTTCGACGCAGGAGAAATCCTTGTTGCACGAGGATTGATCGATGGCGCGCTTGAGCCCGAACTCGGTCGGCAGCGGCGCCACCGAAAGACAGTTCGACTGTACCGAGCAATCGCCGCAGCCCTCGCACACGCGCGCGTTGATCACGGCGCGCTTGGCCGGATCGACCATGGTGCCGCGCTTGCGCCGCCGCCGCTTCTCGGAGGCACAGGTCTGGTCGTAGACGATCGCGGTCACGCCTTCGATGTCGCGGAGTTCGCGCTCCAGCGCCGGAAGATCCCGCCGATGCCGCACCGTGGCACCAGCGGCGAGATCCGTGACGGCGGCGTATTTCTCCGGCTCGTCGGTGACGACATGGACCTGCCGCACGCCCTCGGCCGCGAGCTGGCGCGTGATCTGCGCCGGCGTGGGGTGACCATCCACCGGCTGGCCGCCGGTCATCGCCACCGCGTCGTTGTAGAGCAGCTTGTAGGTCATGTTCACGCCCGCGGCGACGGCGGCGCGGATGGCGAGGATGCCGGAATGGACGTAGGTGCCATCTCCGATGTTGGCGAAGACGTGCTTCTCCTCGGTGAACGGCGCCTGGCCGATCCAGGCCGCGCCCTCGCCGCCCATCTGGGCGTAGGGCTCGGTGCTGCGGTCCATCCATTTCGCCATGAAGTGGCAGCCGATGCCGGCCATGGCGCGGCTGCCGTCGATCACCTTGGTGGAGGTGTTGTGCGGGCAGCCGGAACAGAAATACGGCCGGCGCAGCACGCCGGCGTCGAGGCGCTGCACGGAGGCCGCCTGCGTTTCCAGAAACGCCAGGCGATTGTGCATCGCGGAGCTTTCGCCGTGCCGGGGCGCCAGCCGCCGCGCCAGCACCAGGGCGATGTCCGCCGCCGACAACTCGCCCGCCGCGGTGAGCAGCGTCGCGCCGGTCTCGTCATGCTTGCCGACGACGCGCGGGCGCTCGGCGAGGCCGTAGAGGATGTCCTTCACCTGGCTCTCGATCACCGGAGCCTTCTCCTCGACGACGACGATCTCCTCGAGGCCGGCGGCGAAGGCGCGGATGGTCTGCGGGTCGATCGGCCAGGTCAGGGCGAGCTTCAGGATGCGCAAGCCCGCGCCGCGCCCCTCGAGATCGAGGTCGGCAATGGCCTGGCGCAGGTCGAGCAGCGACTTGCCGGCGGTGATGATGCCGAACCGCGCCCCGGCATCGTCGCGCAGCACGCGGTCGAGCCGGTTCTCGCGCACATAGGCCTGGATCGCCGGCAGCCCGATCGCGTGCACGCGGGCCTCCTGATCCATCGGCTGATCACCGATGCGGATGCCCGCCCCGCCCGGCGCGCGGCGCTCGCCGTCCGGATAGGCAAAGCGGAAATCATCCAGCGCGAAACTGACGGACGCGGAACTGTCCACGACATCGGCCACCGTCTTGAAGCCGACATAGAGCCCGGAATAGCGCGACGCCGCCCAGCCATGCAGGCCGAGTTCGATCAGGTCGTGCACCGAGGCCGGCACCAGCACGGGCACCAAACTCGCGATCAGCGCCGGCTCGCTCTGGTGGGGCACGGTGGAGGATTTGCAGCCGTGGTCGTCGCCGGCCGCCAGCAGCACGCCGCCATAGGGCGAGGTGCCGGCGAAATTGGCATGCTTGATCGCATCGCCGGCGCGGTCCACGCCCGGCCCCTTGCCGTACCAGAACGCGAAGACGCCGTCGTAGCGGGCGCCCGGATACAGCGGCACCTGCTGCGAGCCGCCGATCGCGGTGACGGCGATCTCCTCGTTCAAGCCGGGCTGGAAATGCACGTGCTGAGCGGCCAGATGCTCACGGGCCTGCCAGAGCTGGATATCCACCTGGCCGAGCGGCGAGCCGCGATAGCCGCTGATGAAGCAGGCCGTGTTCAGCCCCGCCCGCATATCGAGCGCGCGCTGCAGCAGCGGCAGACGCACCAGCGCCTGGGTGCCGGTGAGATAGACCCGGTCGATGTCGACGGCGTATTTGTCGTCGAGCGTGATGGCACCGTGCTTCATTCCGGACACTCCCGTTGGCGTCGGCCGCCCGCGACGGCGGCCGCCCTGAGGGTGAAGATAGGGGATCGGCGCGACGGGCGCCAATGGCCGGCCGGCGCCAGAGAAAATCGCAAGGTTTCGACGCTCCCGCACCGGCACCCGGCGGCGCGGGATTGTGCCCGCCCGCCTACGGCGAAATTTTGTTGCGCGTTGTGCGGCGCAGCACGCAACGGGCCGTTTGCTCGGGCCGCCCGCGCGGCCTATTGTTCCCGAAAATTCCACCCTGAGGAGGCAGTGCGGCGATGTCAGAAGAAGGCCAGCAACACGCGCTGTCCTATGTTCACGGCGTCAGCACGACGCCCCTGATCGGTGCCACCATCGGCGCGTTTTTCGACCACGCCGCGGCGCGCTGGGCAGCGAACGACGCGCTGATCGTCCGCCACCAGGGGATACGCTGGCGCTACGCGGAACTGAAGCGGCGGGTGGACGAGGTCGCCGCCGGGCTGCTCGGACTCGGCCTCGAACCGGGAGACCGCATCGGCATCTGGGCGCAGAACTGTGCGGAGTGGCTGCTGACGCAGTACGCCGCCGCCAAGGCCGGGCTGATCCTGGTCACCGTCAACCCCGCCTATCGCGTGGCCGAGCTGGAATACGCACTCAACCTCGCCGGCTGCAAGGCGCTGGTGATGGCACGCGCGTTCAAGAGCAGCGACTATATCGGCATGATGCGCCAGCTCGCACCGGAGCTCGATGCCGGCGCCAGCCTCTTGTCCGCCGCGCGTCTGCCGCATCTGAAACTGCCCATCCTGATCTCGGATCAGCCGGAACCCGGCTTCCTTCGCTTCGCCGACGTCGCCGCGGCGGCGACGTCGGCCACCGCCGCACGGGTCGGCGCGCTCACCGCCTCGCTGCAGTTCGATGACCCGATCAATGTCCAGTTCACCTCGGGCACGACCGGCTTTCCCAAGGGCGCGACGCTCTCGCACCACAACATCCTGAACAACGGCTTCTTCGTCGGCGAGGCGATCCGGCTCCAGCCAGGCGAAAAAGTCTGTGCGCCGGTGCCGCTGTATCATTGTTTCGGTATGGTCATGGCCAACCTCGCCTGCCTCACCCATGGCGCGACGGTGGTCTATCCCGCTGAAGGGTTCGATCCGCTGGCCACGCTCGAAGCGGTCCACGCCGAGCGCTGCAACGCGCTCTACGGTGTGCCGACCATGTTCATCGCCGAGCTCGACCACCCCGAGTTCGCGCGCTTCGATCTCTCCTGCCTGCGCACCGGCATCATGGCCGGCGCGCCCTGCCCGATCGAGGTGATGCGCAAAGTGATGGAGCGCATGAACATGCGCGAGATCACCATCGCCTATGGCATGACCGAGACCAGCCCGGTGAGTTTCCAGAGCGCGGTCGACGATCCGATCGAGAAGCGGGTTTCCACCGTCGGCCGGATCCAGCCGCATCTGGAGGTCAAGATCATCGATGCCGAGGGGCATATCGTGCCGCACGGCGTGCCGGGCGAACTCTGCACGCGCGGCTATTCGGTGATGCTCGGCTACTGGGACGACGAGGCACGCACGGTCGAGGCGATCGACCGCGCCGGGTGGATGCACACCGGCGATCTCGCCACCATCGACGAGCAGGGCTATTGCGCCATCGTCGGACGGATCAAGGATCTCGTCATCCGTGGCGGCGAGAACATCTACCCGCGCGAGGTCGAGGAATTCCTATACCGTCACCCGAAAGTGCAGGCGGTGCAGGTCGTCGGCATTCCCGACGCGAAATATGGCGAGGAACTGTGCGCCTGGATCCGTCTTGCCGAGGGCGTCAGCGCCACCGACGAAGAGATTCGCGATTTCTGCCGCGGCCAGATCGCGCATCAGAAAATTCCCCGCTACATCCGCTTCGTCGATGATTTCCCGATGACGGTGACTGGCAAGATCCAGAAATTCATCATCCGCGAGCAGATGGTCGCCGAACTCGGCCTGGCCACGGGCGAGCGCGGGTCACGCCCGGCGGCCTGAACGCGCGATGGACCAGCCCGCGCGCTCGGCGCGCCGACGCCAAGGCCGTGCGAACGCGCTGCCGAAGGTCGTGCGCATCGGGCTGCCGAAGGATCGCTGGCGCGACCTCTATCATTCGCTGCTGGTGCTGCCGTGGAGCGGCTTCTTCGCCATCCTGGTCAGCTTCTACCTGGTCGCGAACACCGGCTTCGCGACCTTGTTCCTGCTCCAGCGCGGCGCCATCGCCGGTGCCGAAACCGGCACCTGGCTGGAGGCGTTCTTCTTCAGCGTCGAGACCATGGCCACCGTCGGCTACGGCGTGCTGCACCCGGGCACGCTCTATGGCCATATCGTCGCCACGGCGGAAATCATCTTCGGCGTCATGGTGGTGCCGCTGGCGACCGGGCTGGTGATCGCCAAATTCACCCGCCCGACGGCGCGCATCCTGTTCAGCCGCCACGCCGTGATCACCGCGTTCGAAGGCCGTCCGACGCTGATCTTTCGCGCCGCCAATCTGCGCAGCAACCAGATCATCGAGGGCCGCGCGCAGGTTTCGCTGCTCCGCCGGCAGACCACGGAGGAAGGCTATCAGTTGCGCCGGATCATCGATCTGCCGCTGCTGCGCGAGACCAGCCCGATCTTCGCGCTCAGCTGGTCGGTGATGCACCGGATCGACGCGACGAGCCCGCTGGCCAGCGCGGACGCGGCGACGCTGCACGCGGATGACGTCCGCATCATCGTCGTGATGACCGGCATCGACGGCACCACGTCTTCGACCGTGCACGCCACCTACCAGTACACGGCCGGCGATATCCGCTTCGATCACGCCTTCGTCGATGTCGTCTCGCTGGCCGCGGACGGCACGCCGCACATCGACTTCAACCGCTTTCACGAAACGCGGCCGACGCCATCGGCCGCGGCCGTGGCGCCGGTTCAGCGCCCGCCGGAAACGGGCAGGATCGCGCCGGTGACGTAGGACGAGGCCGGCGAGAGCAGCCAGGCGATCGCCTCCGCCGTCTCCTCGGGCGAGCCGACGCGCTGCATCGGCACGAAGCCGACCAGCCGCGCCAGACGGTCGCCACCGCCAGCGGCGGCGTGCAGTTCGGTCTCGATCAGGCCGGGTGCGACGGCGTTGACCCGGATGCCCTCGGCGGCAACCTCGCGCGCGAGGCCGATGGTGAAACTGTCCACCGCACCCTTGCTCGCCGCGTAATGGACCCACTCGCCACCGCCGCCGAGTTCGGCCGCGCGCGAGCCGACATTGACGATCGCCCCGCCCTTGCCGCCGTGCTTCGTCGACATCCGCCGGATCGCCTCGCGGGCACACAGGAACAGGCCGGTGACGTTCACCGCCAGCACCCGCTCCAGCACCGCCGGCGTGATCGACTCCACCCGCCCGACCGGGCCGGTGACGCCGGCATTGGCGACCAGCCCGCCGAGCGGGCCGAGCGCGCGCTCGGCCTCCTCGAACAGGCGAACGATGTCGGCCTCCCGGCCGGTATCGCCCTGGATCGCCACCGCCTTGCCGCCGGCCGCGGCGATCGCGGCGACGACCTGGTGCGCGGCGGCCTCGTTGCTGGCAAAATTGACCGCAACCGGGTGGCCCTCGGCGGCCAGCCGCCGGCATGTGGCCGCGCCGATGCCGCGGCCGCCGCCGGTGACGATCACCATGCGCTTTTCGCTCATTGTTCCCTCCCTGTGCCGGCCGTTGGGGCCGACGGATCAGCGCGAATAGAACTCGACCACCAGATTCGGCTCCATCTGCACCGGATAGGGCACGTCCGAGAGCTTCGGGCTGCGCAGGAAGCGTCCGCGCATGGCGCGGTGATCGACCTCGAGATACTCCGGCGTGTCGCGCTCGCCGCTCTGCGCCGCGTCCAGCACCATGGCGAGCTGCTTGGACTTCTCGCGCACTTCGACCACGTCGTTGTCGCGCACGAGATAGGAGGCGATGTTCACCCGCTTGCCGTTGACCATGACATGGCCGTGGGAGACGAACTGGCGCGCGGCGAAGGGCGTGATGGCGAACTTCATGCGGTAAACGACGGCATCCAGCCGGCGCTCCAGCAGCTCGATGAGGTTCTCCGACGTGTCGCCCTTGCGACGCACCGCCTCCTCATAATATTTCCGGAACTGCTTCTCGCCGATATTGCCGTAATAGCCCTTCAGCTTCTGCTTCGCCATGAGCTGCACGCCAAAGTCGGACGGCTTTTTCCGCCGCTGACCGTGCTGGCCCGGACCATATTCGCGCTTGGCGAGCGGGGACTTGGCGCGCCCCCAGAGGTTAACGCCCAGGCGGCGGTTGATTTTGTACTTGCTTTCGGCGCGCTTGGTCATGCGCGATGCCCTTTCTTCATCCTGCCGCGCGGGCGCAGGGGCCGCGCGTGGCGTGTTGCACCGGTAGGCCGTCACGCAAAACGCAACGGCGGGCGCGGCGCCCCGGGTACGATGCCCTGGCGCCGTCCACGTTCCCGGCAGTGGGTCGGCGCTATAGGCACCGGTGGCCGGCCTGTCAACCGGTCCGCCGGAACCGTGTCCTGCCCCTGAAATGCGCTTGCGGAGTTCCGAAATTCGACACTAGGCTTGGGCGATGATCTCACGCCGCGACATTGCCTGGCTCGGCACCATCGCCGGTTTCGCCGGCGGGCTCGTCGGGGGCATCGCGCTTGGCCTCGGCATCGCCCTGGCGCTTCGCGGCGCGATGCTCGGAATCGCGCTCGCATTGGCCGGCGTGCCGCTGTCCGGCCTCGCCGGCTGGCTCATTGCCCGCCGCCTCGCCGCCGAGTCCGAGCGGGTCTGACCGGCGCTCCGGTTCCGGCACACGCGAGAACTGTGGTTCTTAATATATTTGCAACCATGCAATGCAACCCCTAAGCTGGATACCGTCCGGAATGCGTCCATGCGGGTGCGGAAATAGTTCTTAAGACGTATCCGGCTAGATTGCGCGATATTGGAGCCTTGGGGGGACTTCAGGGCATGGTTCGCCTGAACCGCTGGTTGCCGCAGCCATGGTCACTGCTCGCGCTCGTGGTGGCCTTCGCGGCCGCCGCTGGGCTGGGGCTCGGCCTGAGTCGCGCCGTGGGCCGGGTCGCGCTCATCTGGCCGGCCAACGGCGTGGCCGTCGCCCTCCTCCTGGCCGCGCCGGTGCGGGAGCTGCCGGCGCGGCTGCTGGCGCTGTTCGCCACCGATGTTGCCGTGAATCTGGCCTGGGGCGAGGACCCCTGGCCAGCGGCGATGGCCATCGCCGGCACCAATGCCGGTGAGATCGCGGCGATGGTCGGGCTGTTGCACGCGCGGCTCCAGCGTCGGCCGGACCCGACGCGGCCCGGCGCGCTGGGCTTTCTGATCGGCGGCGCCGCCGTGGTCGCAGCCTTTGCCGCCCTCGTCGCTGCGGATTCGCTGTTCTTCTTGGAGGACCGCCCCTTCCTGCCGGTCCTGGCCGCCTGGTTCGGTGCCGACGCGCTGGGGCTGATCATCGTCACCCCGATCATGCTGGCGCTCGACCGAGCGGGGATCCGCGCGCTCGCCGCCGGGCCACGGCCGATGGCGACGGTGCTGCTGATCCTGCTGCCTGCGGTGGTTGCGCTCGCCGCCTGCGCCGGGGAGAACGACGGCCTTGCGTTTCTCGTCTTCCCGCCCCTGATGCTGGCCGCCTGGCGCCTGCCGGCCGCCGGCACCGCGCTGGCCCTGATCTTGATCGCCGTCATCACGGTCGGCACGGCCGCCGCCGGCACCGGCTCGTTCGTCGTCGAGGCCGCACACGATCCCGCCGCCTTCGCCTGGATCAGCCCGCCGCAGTTTGCTCAGCTCTATCTGGCCTGCATCGCGGCAAGCGGTTTCGCCGCCACCGCCGGCCGCCAGCAGATCAACCGGCTTCGCCGCGCCGTTGCCGCCCGCGCCGCCCGGCTGCGCGACAGCGAAATTCGGACCCGCGTTCTGGCCGAAAGCTCCTCCGATATCATCCTGCGCATCGGCGCCGATGGCCTGCCCCGGTATATCTCGCCCGCCGTCACCGAAATGCTGGGCTGGACCGTCGCCGAGGTGCTCGGCAGCGACTGGCGCGCGCTCATTCACCCGGACGATCAGCGCGAGGTGCGTCGGATGCTCGGACAGGCCGCCCGGGAAGCTGCCTCGGTCGGCTTTCGCTACCGGCGGCGGCACAAGAACGGGTCCTATGTCTGGGTGGAGACGCGCACGCGCGCGCGCAAGGACCCCACGACCGGTGCCGTGATCGAATACATCGCCAACATTCGGGACGTCACGGCGCAAAAGGCGGCCGAGGAGGCGCTCGCGGAGGCCCACGCGCGGCTGGCTCAGCTGGCGACCACCGACGGGCTCACCAACCTGCCCAACCGCCGCAGTTTCGACAGCGCGCTGGACAGCGAATGGCACCGCGCGCGCCGGGAATTGATCCCCGTCTCGCTGCTGATGATCGACGTCGATTGCTTCAAGAAGTTCAACGACCATTTCGGCCATCTCGCCGGCGACGACTGCCTGCGCGCGGTCGCCGATGCCATCCGCGGCGCCGTGCATCGCGCGTGGGACACCGTGGCGCGCTTCGGCGGCGAGGAATTCGCCGTCCTGCTTCCGGCCACCGACGCAGCGGGTGCGTTGCACATCGCCGAGGCCATGCGCCGGGCGGTGCGCGGGCGGGCGATGCCCCATCCGGGCAGCCCCAACGGCATCGTCACCGTCAGCATCGGGGTCGCGACCGAGGACACCGATCATTATGCCACGGCGGAGGCCCTGATCGCCGCGGCGGATGCGGCGCTCTACGCCGCCAAATCCGCCGGACGGGACCGCGTGATGGTCGCCCCGGCATCGCCGCCGCTGGTGCAGATCGCGGCCCCGCCGGTCGCCGACGCGCCGCAACTGATCGCCACCCGCGCCTGATCGGCCTCAGCCGTGCGCGCCGCGGCACCGTGACCCGCCGGGATCGAGGGTCGCCGCGGCGGCGCGGGTACGCGACACTCCGTCCGATCATCACGCGGCGGGGGGAGATCGGCATGCCAGACCAACCGGGCGGTGGCACCGCGCGCGCCGCTGCCCCGCCATGGCGGCGGCTCCTGCTCGCCACCAGCCTTGTTCTGATGGCGTTCGTCCTGCGCGTTCCCGTCGCCAGCGTCGGCCCGGTGCTGCCGGAGGCGGCCCGTGCGATCGCGCTCTCCGCCGCCGCGAGCAGCGTGCTGACCACGCTGCCCTCGCTCTGCTTCGGCCTGTTCAGCCCGCTCGCCGCGGTGCTGCGGCGTAGGATCGGCATCGAGCGCGGCATCCTGATCGCCCTCCTCGCCATCGCCGCCGGCACCGCGCTGCGCGGCATCCCCGAGGCGCCATTCCTGTTCGGCGGCCAGATTCTCGCCTGCCTCGGCATCGCCATCGTCAACGTGCTGCTGCCCGGCCTGGTGAAGCAGGATTTTCCCGACCAGGCGGCGCTGATGACCGGCCTCTATGTCACCGCGCTCTGCGGCGGGGCGGCCGTCGCCGCCGCGTTCACGGTGCCGCTTCGGCTGACGCTTGGCGGCTCATGGGCGGGGGCGCTGGCGGTCTGGGCGATCCCGGCGGTGATCGCGGCGGCGCTGTGGGTGCCGAACCTGCGCACCGGGGTCGACGCCACCGGCGCGCACCGCACCGTCGTGCGCGGACTGTGGCGCGATGCCCTGGCCTGGCAACTGACGCTGTTCATGGGCCTGCAATCCGCCTTCGCCTATATCAGCTTCGGCTGGCTCGCGCCGATGCTGCGCGACCGGGGGCTTTCGGCGCGGCAGGCCGGCTTCGTGCTGGCGGCGAACGTGCTCGCCCAGGCGGTCTCATCCCTGGTGGCGCCGACCCTGGCGACACGGCGGCGCGACCAGCGCGCGATCAATCTGGTCTCGGTGCTGGTCTGCACGCTGGGCTTCGAGGCCTGCATTTTCGGCCCGCTCTCCCTCGCCTGGCTCGCCTCGACGGCCTTCGGCCTGGCGCAGGGCTCGCTCTTCGCCGTCGGGCTGACCATGATCGTGCTGCGCGCCGCCGATGCACCGGTCGCCTCGGAGCTTTCGGCGATGGCCCAGACGATCGGCTACAGCCTGGCGTCGCTGGGGCCATTGGCCGCCGGGCTGCTGCGCGGGGCAACCGGCAACTGGAACGCGGTTGGCGTGCTCGGGCTGGCGATGGGCGTGGCACTGGCCGCCGCCGGCCTGGGCGCCGGACGGGCGGTCCAGGTCCAGGCGGTCAGCGCCGCGCTGCCCTACGCCGCGAGGTCCGGCAGGCCGGCCAGGGACTCGGCCAAGGCCGCCTCGTCGTAGGCACGGTCCTCCAGCTTGCCGGCGAAGTAATCCATGTAGGCCTGCATGTCGAAATGGCCGTGGCCGCAGAGATTGAACAGGATGGCGCGGGAGACGCCTTCCTGCTTGCAGCGCAGCGCCTCGTCGATGGCCCCGCGCACGGCGTGATTGGCCTCCGGTGCCGGCAGGATGCCCTCGGTGCGGGCGAACTGCACCCCAGCCTCGAAGCACTTCGTCTGCGTGTAGGCGCGGGACTGGATCAGGCCCAGTTCCTGCGTCAGGCTGACCAGCGGCGCCATGCCGTGGTAGCGCAGCCCGCCGGCATGGAACCCCGGCGGCATGAAGGTCGAGCCCAGCGTGTGCATCTTCACCAGCGGGGTGAGATGCCCGGTATCGCCGAAATCATACGCGTATTTGCCGCGCGTGAGCGACGGGCAGGCCGCCGGCTCGCAGGCGACGATGCTGACCTTCCGCCCGCCGCGCAGTTCGGCGCCGATGAAGGGAAAGGCGATGCCGGCAAAGTTGCTGCCCCCGCCGGTGCAGCCGACGACGATGTCGGGGTAGTCGCCCGCCATTTCGAGCTGTGCGATCGCCTCCTCGCCGATGATGGTCTGGTGCAGCAGGACGTGGTTGAGCACGCTGCCGAGGGCGTATTTCGTGTCCTCGCGCTGGGCCGCGACCTCCACCGCCTCGCTGATGGCGATGCCGAGACTGCCGTTGGACTCGGGAAACTGGGCCAGGATCTGCCGCCCGGCATTGGTCTCGGTGCTCGGGCTGGCGACGCAGCGCGCGCCCCAGGTCTCCATCAGCGCCTTGCGGTAGGGCTTCTGGTGGAAGCTGACCTTGACCATGAACACGTCGACCTGAAGGCCGAACACGGCCCCCGCGTAGGCCAGCGCGGATCCCCATTGCCCGGCCCCGGTCTCGGTGGCGAGGCGCCGGACGCCCTCCTCCTTGTTGTAGAAGGCCTGCGGCACGGCAGTATTCGGCTTGTGGCTGCCGGCCGGGCTCACGCCCTCGTACTTATAGTAGATGCGCGCCGGCGTATCGAGCGCACGCTCCAGCCGCCGGGCGCGGTAGAGCGGCGAGGGCCGCCACTGGCGGTAGACATCGCGCACCGGCCCGGGAATCTCGATATAGCGCTCGGCCGAGACCTCCTGCTGGATCAGCGCCATGGGAAAGAGCGGCGCGAGGTCGCCCGGGCCGATCGGCTGGTGCGTGCCTGGATGCAGCACCGGTTCCGGCGGGCGCGGCAGGTCGGCGACGAGATTGTACCAGGCCTTCGGAATGCGGCTCTCGTCCAGAACATACTTCACGGTATCGGACACGGTGCGTTTCCCCTCGACGTTTTACTGCCTCGTTGCGGACGTCATGCGAAGAGGATCGCGCACGGACTCCGGGGCGTCAATCACGCGCCGGTTGTCCCGCCTCATCGATCAGGCGTGCGCCGCGCGGGAATGCCTGAGCAGGCACGGACGATCAGATCGCGATCGGGCGGTCCGGAAAGCAGAGCTGCTCGCGATCCCGCCAGCGCGGGCTGACATAATTGATTTCCATCAGCCGCCGGATCCCGTCGATCGGCCGCGGCTCGAACCCGTGCCAGGTATTGGCACCGGGAATGAAAATCACCGCGCTGTCGAACTCGGCCGACGACCGCCCGACCCAGCGGCGATCGGCGTCGTAGATGTCCGTGCCCCACTCGTTCGCGTCCGGCCCGGTGCAGAGATAGATCACCATCGAGAACCATTTTTCCGGGATATCGCAGTGCGGCTCCAGCCAGGCCCCGTCGATGTCCTGGATGTACTCGATACGCAGGAACCCGCCGTCGACGGAGATGCCGCAGGTCTCGGCGAAGGCTTTCGCGACCTCGCTTCGCTGCAGCGACTCGGCGAGCAGCGCGCACGGGCGATGGCGCGCGATCCGCTCGGCATTGAAGAACGTCCGCTTGTCGTTGAAGGATGCGCGGGTTCCGTCATGATGCATGACCGCGGGCGGCGCGATCGGCAGGCTGAGGATGCCGACACAGGCGCTCTCCGGCAGCACGTCCTTCAGCCGCCAGTGCCGGTACGGCGTTTCCTCGCGCTGCGCGGCACGCAGCGCGGCGGCGAAATGCGCCGCGACCGACCCCGGTTCGGGAAGAATCGGAAATTCCATGCGAGCGTCTCCCGATCTGCTGCCGTGCCTAACCGATCTTTCGCGGCGCCCAGTCGATCACCTGGCGCAGGCCGGGGATCGATTTCGCCACCGCGCTCAGCGTGTGACGCCAATATTCCCGCCGCACATACCACTCGGAATCGACGTAGCAGAGCTGCAGACTCATGCGCTGGCCCTTCTGAGGCAGGAATCCGTGCCAGGAATGATCGCAGACGCGGAACATCAGCATCCGGCCGAATTCTGGCGCGAACTCGAAGGCGACGTCCTCGCGATCGGCGCTGCGCAGCACGCGCAGCCGGCCGCGCTCATACGGCCACTCGGGGCTGAAGCCGACGAGAACGGTGACGATCTTGTGCTTCGAGTCGGGGTGTGCGTAGCCCTCGTTATAGTGCCCCGTGGTGTTGCCCATCATCACCACGACCGGCGGGCAGTCGCTCAGATCCATGTCGAACTTCGCTTCGACGAGATGGCGGAAGCGCGTGCTCAGCAGATCCTGCACCACGCGGCCGAATTGCGGCCCGTACCGCAGCGCGGGCAGCGCGTAGCTGCCCCGATCGGGGATCCGCGGCGCGTCCGCCAGCACCGGCTGCTTGTATTGCAGCGGGATCGCCTGCTCGACGAAGCTGAAGTCGTACGGATCCCGCCGCAGTTCCGCGGCGGCAATGGCGGCCTCGTCGAGGAGTTGAAACGGCGGCTCGGACTGCGCCATGAGGCTGCTCCTTGGAGAGCCGGTCTGACCGGCATTGCGGACCGGCCGCCATCGGGCAGCAGCCGTGTCGAGTCTGTCCTTGATCTGAATCAAGTCCGCCCCATCCGGATCGGGCCAGCCAACATCAGCCCGGGGCGAGGCGACCGAACACCGCGTAGAGCGGGCCGGCGCCGGCGTCGTTGACCTGGATCAAACGCCGCCACCGGCCGCGGACGCGCCCGCTGGGACCGGTGCACGGCGGACCTTCACGGGCAGAATGGAGCCCATCTCGGCGAGCAGCGGATCGGGCAAGGGCGCCGCCTCGGCGACGAGCCGGGCATCGGGGCAACCGGCGCAGCTGAACTCCTGGATCACCCACTCGGCGACGCCGCGCGCCGCCAAGGTTTCGGCCATCTCGACCATCGTGCGCCAGGGCAGCAGCGACGGGTGGTAGGTGGTGCGGATTTCATAGGGAACGCCGCCGGCCAGCACGACGTCGAGCGCCAGCAGGAAGCGCTGGCCGACGCGGGCCCGCCCGGTCACCAGCCCGGCCAGTTCGGGCGGCGCCTTCCAATCCAGCCCGATCCAGTCAAGGAGCGGCAGGATGCGCGCGAGCGGATCGGGGAGCACGCCGGAGCTGTGCAGCCCGGTGGCGAAGCCGCGCTCCGCGCACTCCGCCAGCGCCGCATCGAGCCCCTCCTGCGAGCACGGCTCACCGCCGCTGAAGACGACGCCGTCGAGCAGTCCGCGCCGCCCCTCCAGCCAGCTCAGGCAGTCGGGCCACGTGAGCTGACCCGGCTTCTTCGGGCGCAGATGCGGCGCGTGGCAGTAGCGGCAGGCGAGCGGGCAGCCCTGGAGGTGGACGACGCAGGCCAGCCGTCCCGGGAAATCCTGGGTGGTGAAGCGCGTCAGCCCGCCGATGCGCAGGGTCTCATGCATCTGCCGCCACGAAGAAGCGCCGCTCCTCGAACTCGCCTTGCTTGCCCAGATTGAACGATGCCACCGGCCGATGATAGCCCATCACGCGCGTCCACACCTCGCAAACCCGCTCCGCGTTTCCCTCGGCCGCGCAGGTCGGGCAGAACCGGTGCTCGCCGGCGAGGTAGCCATGGTCCGGGCAGATCGAAAAGGTTGGCGTCACGGTGATGTAGGGCAGCCGGAAGCGGGTGAGCGCGCGGCGCACCAGGTCGCGGCAGGTCGCGGCGGAGCCGATGGGCTCGCCGAGATAGAGATGCAGCACCGTGCCGCCGGTATATTTCGTCTGCAGCTCGTCCTGGCGCAGCAGCGCCTCGAACGGATCGTCGGTGAAGCCGACCGGCAGCTGGGAGGAGTTCGTGTAGTACGGCTTCGTCGCCGTGCCGGCGTGCAGAATCCCCGGATAGCGCTTGCGGTCCTCGCGCGCGAACCGGTGCGTCGCGCCCTCGGCCGGCGATGCCTCCAGATTGTAGAGATGCCCGGTCTCCTCCTGGAAGGCGACGATGCGGGCACGGACATGGTCGAGCAGATCGCAGGCGAAGCGGTGGCCGGCGGGGCTGGTGATGTCCTCGGCGCCGGCGGTGAAGTTGCGGATCATCTCATTGATGCCGTTGACGCCGATGGTCGAGAAATGGTTGCGCAGACTGCGCAGATAGCGCCGTGTGAAGGGATAGAGCCCGTCATCCATGTGGCGCTGGACCACCTTGCGCTTCACCTCCAGGCTCTCGCGCGCCAGCTCGAGCAGGCCGTCGAGCCTGGCGTAGAGTGCCGCCGCATCGCCGGCGAACTCATAGCCCAGGCGCGCGCAGTTGATGGTGACGACGCCGATCGAGCCGGTCTGCTCGGCCGAGCCGAACAGGCCGTTGCCGCGCTTGAGCAGCTCGCGAAGATCGAGCTGCAGCCGGCAGCACATCGAACGGATCTGGTTGGGCTTGAGATCCGAATTGATGAAGTTCTGGAAATAGGGCAGCCCGTAGCGCGCCGTCATCGCGAACAGGCGCTCCGCATTCTCCGACTCCCAAGGGAAGTCCGGGGTGATGTTGTAGGTCGGGATCGGGAAGGTGAACACGCGCCCGCGCGCATCGCCCGCGCTCATCACCTCGATGTAGGCACGGTTGATGGCATCCATTTCCGGCTGCAGATCACCATAGCGGAACGGCATCTCCTCGCCGGCGATCACCGGCACGGTGGCGCGCAGATCCTCCGGGCAGGTCCAGTCCAGGGTGACGTTGGTGAATGGCGGCTGGCTGCCCCAGCGCGAGGGCACGTTGAGGTTGAAGACGAATTCCTGGATGTTCTGACGGATCTCGGCGTAGGAGAGCCGATCCTTGCGCACGAACGGCGCCAGGTAGGTGTCGAACGAGCTGAAGGCCTGCGCGCCGGCCCATTCGTTCTGCAGCGCCCCGAGGAAATTGACCATCTGCCCGACCGCGCTGGAGAGATGGCGCGGCGGCGCCGCGTCCACCTTGCCGGGAACGCCGTTCAGCCCCTCCTCGAGCAGCATGCGCAGCGACCAGCCGGCGCAGTAGCCGGCAAGCATGTCGAGGTCGTGGATGTGCAGCGAGCCGTCGCGATGCGCCGCGCCGACCTCGGGCGAATAGACATGGCTGAGCCAGTAGTTGGCCGTGAGCTTGCCGGCCGAATTGAGGATGAGGCCGCCGAGCGAATAGCCCTGGTTGGCATTCGCCTGCACGCGCCAGTCCGATCGGTCGAGATACTCGCTGACCGAGGCGATGGCATCGACCGCGACGCTGCGGTCCGAACGCAGGCGCGCATGCTGCGCCCGATAGCGGATATAGGCGCGCGCCGTCTCGTGCCAGCCGCCGCGCATCAGCGCCAGTTCCACCGCGTCCTGGATCTCCTCCACCGACGGCGGCTGCCAGATCGTGCGGGCGGCAAAGCCCGCCGTCACCTCGGCCGCGAGGTCCGCGGCCACGGCGTCATCGAATTCGCCACTCGCTCGCCCGGCCCGGGCAACCGCCGCCGCGATCCGACGGATCTCGAAACGGGCGCGCGAGCCGTCGCGACGGACGATCTCGGATGGAACGGGGACAGCGAGTTCGTTCGGCATGGCGTTTCCCTCGGCTACCTATATATAGTAGCTCGCCGTCCGAATCTCCCCCTTGATCTAGATCAAGGCCCTTTTGCCGTCCGACCGCCGACGCCAGCCCCGCTCACGCGGCGGCGACTCGGCTGCGCAGCGGGCCGGGGCTGCGTCGCGCCGGGCGGGCACGCACCACACGATTGCGGCCCTGACGTTTGGCCTCGTAGAGCGCATTGTCGGCCGCGGCGAGGAGTTCCTCCGGCGCGCCCTGCCCGGGCCAGGCATCGGCGACGCCGATGCTGACGGTGACGATGCCGCGCGGATTTCCCTCGTGCGGCAGGCTGAGCCCGGCCAGAACGCCGCGCAGCCGCTCCGCCGCCAGCGCCGCGGCGCCGATCTCGCTGCCGGCGAGGAGCACGGCGAATTCCTCGCCGCCATAGCGGGCCGCCATGTCGCCCGGGCGGCGGAAGGCCGCGCCGATCGCCTCGGCGACCGCCCTGAGGCACGCGTCGCCCTGCGGATGGCCGTAGCGATCATTGTAGCGCTTGAAGAAATCCACATCGATCATGAGCAGGCCGAGCGCCGAGCCGTCCCGGGCGGCGCGCCGCCACTCGCGCTGCAGCAGCGCGTCGAACTGGCGGCGGTTGCCGAGACCCGTCAGCGCGTCGGTCGCCGCCAGCGCCTCCAGCGCCGCGTTGGCCGCCATCTGCCGCGCCTCCTCGGCCTTGCGCGCGGAAATGTCGCGGGCACGCAGGACGATTTCCTCCACCACCCCGGTCAGCGGATCGGTCAGCGGGCAGATCCGGGCCTCGACCCAGACCGCGTCGCCGTCTGCCCTTGTGCAGGACAGGGTCAGCGGCGCTGGCAGCGATCCGCCGCGGGCTTCGCCCAGCGCCTGCTCCAGCGCCGCGCGGTCCGCGGGGCGGACCAGATCGAGAATCGTCCGTCCGACCGCCTGCTCGGCCGCCAGCCCCAGCAATCCGGCCATCGCCGGCGAGACGGCGTGGCAGACGCCGTCCGGCCGGCAGCGCAGCATGCCGTCATCCGCGTTTTCGGCGAGCAGCCGGAACCGCGCTTCGCTGCGCGCCAGCGAGCGCTCGCGCTCAGCCAGCGCCGCGATCGCACCGCTCCGCGCGGCGGCGATGGCACCGAGCGCGTAGGCCATCACCAAGCTTGCCAGCAGATAGAGCTGTACCGAAACCACCGCCAGCCCGGGCGCGGCGCCGAAGGCGAGCGGACCCCGCCCGGCCAGGGTGAAGCCGAGCGCGACCGGGGTGAGCAGCACCACCGAGAGCATCGCGCCGGCAAACCCGAGCGCCTCGACGAGCGCGACCATGGGCAGGAAGGCGAGTGCCGACAGGGCGAGTCGGCTCTGGGCGAAGATCGGCACGGCGCAGGCAAGGAACGCCACGATCAGCGCCAGCGTCCACGGCCAGCGCGTGCGGGCGAACAGCGTGCGCAACTCCGACCCGGCAAGGCCCAGCACCAGCGGCGTCGCGAACGCGGTGCCGAGCGCGTCGGCGGCGAACCAGCTCCGCAGCACACGCCCTTCATCGAAGCCGGCGAATCCGGACAGGACCTCCGCGGCGAAGGCAGCGCCGAGCAGCGGGGCAACGCCAACGGCGGCGACGGCAAAGCGGACCAGCCCCGCGCCGCTGGCCAGCCCGGCGACGCCGCTGCCGCGCGGGTGCAGCAACGACGCCGCGACCAGCACCTCCACGCTATCGCAGCCGGCGAGCGCCAGCGCCATGCCGCCGGAATCGCCCCGCAGCAGATCGGCCGCCAGCGTGCCGAGCAGACCGGCGAGGAGATAGGCGGGGGCACGCGCGAGCGGCGCGCGCAGTACCAAGGCCAGCAACAATCCGTTGCCCGGCCAGATCACGGCGACGCGGCTGTCCGGGCCGATCACCGCCAACGACGCCCAGGCTGAGGCACCGACCACGACCGCGACGCCGAGGCTTGCAGCCAGCGTCCGCCAGGCTCGACGGTATCCCACGGCATCCCCCATCCAGCGGCCCTTCGTGCGATGGCCCCCGCATGCGATTCATGCCGTGGTGTGGTTAACGCGATCTGAACGGCGGTGCAGAACGACCTGAAAGGCGGTTCAGGATTCGGCCCCGAGGCTGCGATCGGCCATTTCGAAGCTGTTGCGGCTGAGCCCGGCGGTGGCGCGGAGATCGGCCAAAGCCGCGCGCATGGCAGCGGCGCGCGGCGGATCATAGCGGCGCCAGGCGCCGAACGCCGGCACCAGCCGCGCCGCGACCTGCGGATTGATCGCGTCGAGCGCGCGGAGTCGGTCGGTGACGAAGCGGTAGCCCGCGCCCGAGGGGGCATGGAAGCAGGCCGGGTTCCCCATCGCGAAGCTGCCGATCACCGCGCGCACCCGGTTCGGGTTGTGCAGGTCGAAATCCGGGTGCGCGGCGAGGGCGCGGATCTCCGCCACCTGGTCGTCGACCGGCACGCCGGCGCGGCAGGCCATCGCCTGGATCGCAAACCATTTGTCCAGCACCAGGTCGTCGCCGCGCCATGCGCGATGGAAGGCGTCGAGCGCGGCGGTCCGCGCCGCGCCAGCGCGGCCGGCGAGCAGCGCGAGGGCGGCGAGCACGTCGGTCATGTTGCGTCCGGCCTCGAACTGCGCGCGCGCCAGGGCTTCCCCTTCGCCATCTTCGCCTTCGCCGGCCGCGACGAGGTACGCCAGTGCGGTATTCTTCAGCGCCCGCCGCCCGATCGCCGCGCCGTCGTTGCGGTAGGGGCCGGTCTCGGCGAAGCCGGCGTAGGCGGCGCGCAACCGGGGGGCCAGCGCGCGGCCCAGTCCGGCGCGGACGAACTCGCGCGCGGCGTGGATGCCGTCGACATCGACCACCGCCATCTGGTCGGCGAGCAACGACTCGCCCGGCAGCGCCAGCGCCTCGGCGGCGAAGGCGGGGTCGCGCTCGGCGCCAGCGAGGGTGGCGGCGAACGCCTCCACCAACCCATCATCGAGTGCCAGCACGCGGCCGGCGCGATGGTCCGCCACGAGGTCCAGCAGCACCGCCATGGCGTAAGTCTGCACCGCATCCCAGCGCTGGAACGGATCCGTCTCCTGCGCGGCGAGGCGGCGCAGCTGATCGCGCCCGCGCCCGGCCAGCTTCACGGGGGCGGAAAAGCCGCGCAGCAGCGAGGCCGTCGGCGCCACCGCGACATCCTCGAAGACGAAGACCTGCTCGGCCTTGTCGAGCACGAGCACGCGCTCGCCACGGGTCGCCGCGTTCTCGCCGGCCAGACGCAATGGCAGTTCGGTTCCGTCCGGGCCGAGCAGTGCCATGGCAACCGGGATCATGAACGGTGCCTTCTCCTCCTGCCCCGGAGTCGGTGGCGTCGCCTGGCGCAGCGTGAGCGAATAGCGCCGGGCGATGGCGTCATACCGCTCATCGGCGCTGATCTCCGGCGTGCCGGCTTGCGAATACCAGAGCATGAACTGGCGGAGGTCGACGCCCGATGCGTCCTGCATCGCGGCGACGAACGCCTCGATCGTCACCGCCTGGTTGTCGTGGCGCGCGAAATATAGATCCATGCCGCGCCGGAACCGCTCGCGCCCGAGCAGGGTCGCGATCATGCGCACGACCTCGGCGCCCTTCTGATAGACCGTCGCGGTATAGAAATTGTCGATCTTGAGATAGCTCGCCGGACGCACCGGGTGCGCGAGCGGGCCTGCATCCTCGGGGAACTGCGCGGCGCGCAGCCGGCGGATGTCGGCGATGCGCTTGACCGCGGCGCTGCCCATCGCGGCGGAGAATTCCTGATCGCGATAGACCGTCAGCCCCTCTTTCAGCGAAAGCTGGAACCAGTCGCGACAGGTGATGCGGTTGCCGGTCCAGTTGTGGAAATACTCGTGCGAGACGACGGTCTCGATGCCCTGATAGTCGATGTCCGTCGCCGTCTCGGGGCGGGCCAGCACGTAGCGGGTGTTGAAGATGTTGAGGCCTTTGTTCTCCATCGCGCCCATGTTGAAGTCCGAGACGGCGGCGATGTTGAACACATCCAGATCATATTCGCGCCCGAACGCCTCCTCGTCCCAGCGCATCGCCTGTTTCAGACAATGCATCGCGTGGCCGCAGCGATCCTCGTCGCCGCGCCGCACCCAGATGGCGAGCGCCACCGTGCGCCCGGAAGCGGTGACGAATTCATCGCGGACGGCAACGAGATCGCCGGCAACGAGCGCGAACAGATAGCAGGGCTTCGGGTGGGGGTCGTCCCAGGTGGCGAAGTGCCGCCCATCCTCGTGCGTCCCACTCGCCACCGGATTGCCGTTGGACAGCAGAACCGGGCAGCGCGCGCGATCGGCGATCAGCGTCACCGAATAGCGCGCCATCACGTCCGGCCGGTCGGGGAAATAGGTGATGCGGCGGAATCCCTCCGCTTCGCACTGGGTGAAGAAGCTGCCGCCGGAGACGTAGAGACCGGAGAGTTCCGTGTTCCGCTCGGGGGAGATGTGCGTGACGATGTCGAGCGTGCAGGCGGCCGGAGCGGCCTCGATCACCAGCGCGCCGGGCTCCAGCCGATGCGCGCAGGGCGCACCATCGAGGTGGAGATCGCGCAGCGTCAGCGCCTCGCCATCCAGCCGCAGCGGTGCGTCGGCCTCGGCGGCAGGATTGCGCCGCAGCACGAGACGCGTGCGCACCACCGTCTCGGCCGGATCGAGCTCGAAGGTCAGGGCCACGTGATCGACGAGGAACGCCGGCGGACGGTAGTCGGCGAGCCGCACCGGTGCGGCGGACGCATTGCGATCGGTCATCATGGTCGCTCCCTTTTTCGGCGCCAACTCACTCCGGCAGCCGGCCGCGCGGGCCTTCGCCGCCGGTGCCGCGCAGGATTTCGCTCACGCCGAACAGCAGCAGGAACAATCCGGCCACCACCTCCGCACCGGCGAGAATCCGGGCCAAGGCGCCATGCGGCACGATGTCGCCATACCCGACCGTGCTCAGGGTGACGATGCTGAAATAGATCGCATCGCCGAAGCCAAGCGGAAACGCGCCCGCGTGGTTGGCGAATTGCGGCACCGCCGAGAGCATGTCCGCGATGCGATAGAGACAGGCGAAGACGACCACGAGCAGCGAGTAGAGCGTGAAGAATGCCGTCATCGGCAGCACCAGCCGGTCCAGCCGCCGCGCGACGCCTTCGAAAATCAGGGCGATGTCGATCAGCAGCAGCACGACGTCGCCGACCGCGAAGGCGACCTGCGCGGCGATCGCCGCCATCGCCACCAGCAGCGCCACGCCCTGCCCGGCCGGGCCCAATCCGGCCAGCGGCAGCAGGAAGGAGGCGCCGCCGACCAGCGCGGTGCCGGGGACCCAGCGGGCGAGGCGCGGCAGATGCGTCAACTCCCGCCGCCGCCGCGCGCGGATCATCGCCGCGATGCGGCCGCGGCGGGCAAAGCTGCTGCCGAGGAAGGCGAGCAGCGGCAGGGCGAGAGCGGCGATCGACGGCGCCCGCGGCGCATCGTGGAAATTGGCGTCGCGGAAAAAGACGAAGATGCAGGCGTAGACGGCGAGGAAATTCGCCAGCGTGATGGCGAAATGCAGCCCGCCGGGAAAGACCACGTAGAAGAAGCCGAAGCCCACCGCGCAGGTTCCCAGCGCGGCGAGATCGAACTCCCACTCCCCGCCCGCGGCCACCGCGACGAGCCCGACCAGGATCAGCGTGAAGAGCAGCGCGCGCAGCCAGTGGCGCGACCCCTGGGTGTCGTCGAGCGCGCGCATCATTCTTCGCCTGCGCGCAGGCGGAGGCTGCCGGCGATGCCGGCGGGGAAGAAGTAGACGATCAGCACGAAGATCAGCCCGAGCCAGAGCAGCCACCGATCCGGGTCGAACAGCGCCGGCAGGATCGGCAGGCCGGCGGCGGCTCCGGCCAGCGCCTGCAGCAGCGTTTCCAGATAATATTGTGCCAGCACCATGAGCGCCGCCCCCAGCGCTGCCCCGTAGAGCGTCCCCATGCCGCCGATCACCACCATCAGCAGCAGATCCACCATGATGGCGAAGGACATCGTCGTCGCCGGCCCGTTATAGCGCAGCAGCAGCGCCATCAGCGCGCCGGCGCAGGCCGCGACCCCGGCGGCGATGGCGCTGGCCAGGCTGCGATAGAGCACCACCCGGTAGCCCAGCGCCTCGGCGCGGAACTCGTTCTCGCGGATCGCCTGCAGCACGCGCCCGAACGGCGCGTTCACCACCCGGAGCAGAAACAGGAACAGCGCCAGCGCCACTGCGAAGATGAGATAGTACGTGAGCAGGCGGCCATCGAAGCGGACGCCGAGTACGGGGTGGGCGAGCAGGCGGAACCCCGGGCTCAGCGCGGCCGGGACCGAGAATGTGAGCCCGTCCTCCCCGCCCGTCAGGTCGCGCAGCTGGCTCGCCAGGGTCAGCGCCACGCTGGCCACCGCCAGGCTCAGCATGGAGAAGAAGATTGCGCGCACGCGCAGGCTGAGCAGCGCGATCGAGCCCGCGAGCAGCATCGACAGGCCGATGCCGGCCGCGGCCCCGAGAGCGAGCGCGCCCCAGCCGGGCGTGAACCGCGCGAGCGCGATCGCCACGCCATAGGCGCCGATGCCGAAGAACATCGTGTGCGCGAACGAGACGATACCGGCGTAGCCCAGCAGCACGTCGTAGCTCGCCGCCAGCACGATGAAAATGGCGATGCGCGAGGCCGTCGCCATCGCCCGCGTGCCGGGAAACAGGAACGGCGCGAAGGCCAGCGCGCCGAGCAGAGCGGCGAGCAGCAGACCGAGCAGCAACCGCCCGCCGCGCGCCGGGGCCGCGGCGCTCACGTCCGCACCAGCGGCAGCAGCCCGCGCGGGCGCCACAGCAGCACCCCGGCCATCAGCGCGACATTGGACAGCAGCGCGAGCTTCGGCGCGAGGAAGCCGACGTAATTGGTGATCAGCCCGACCAGCAGGGCGCCGAGGAAACTGCCGCTCACCGAGCCGAGCCCGCCGATGACGACGACGGTGAACAGCAGCACGGTCAGCTCCCCGCCGAGCCCGGCGGTGACGGTGCCGGCATAGACCGCCCACATCGCCCCGCCGAGGCCGGCGAGCGCCGTGCCGACGGCGAAGACGAGGATGAACAGCCGGCGCACCCGGTAGCCGAGCGCCTCGACCATCTCGCGATCCTCGACGCCGGCGCGCACGACGAGCCCGATTCGCGTGCGCGCCAGCACCAGCCGGAGCACGACGAACGCCGCCAGCCCCGACGCGGCGGCGACGAGGCGGAATTTCTCCACCGCGCCGCCGGCGAGGATGAAGCTGCTGGCCAGCGAGGCCGGCTTGGCCAGCGTCAGCGCATCCGGCCCCCAGATCACCACGCTCACCTGTTCGGCGACGATCATGGCGCCGACGGTGATGAGGATCTGGCGCAGATGCGCGCCGTAGACGCGGCGGATGATGACGCGCTCGAAGACGAGGCCGAGCCCGCCGCACACCAGCGCCGCGGCACTACCGGCCGCGGCCAGCACGAGCAGGTTCGGACCCAGCCCGGGCGCGGCGACGAGCCCCGACAGCCTGGCCCAGACGCTGGCGGCGATGAAGGCGCCGAAGCCGACGAAGGCGCCATGGGCGAAGTTCAGCACATCCATCAGGCCGAAGATCAGCGTCAGGCCGGAGGCCATGAGAAACAGCAGCATGCCCATCGCCAGACCGGAGGCGGAGAGCGTCAGCCAGTCGGCGAAGCCCATCGCCGGCAGCGCGGCCAGGAGCAGCAGCGGCACGGCCAGCATCGGCGCGGCATCGCCCGCCCGCACGCCTGGCAGCCTCATTGGTGGCTGCCCAGATGCAGGCCGAGCAGACGCACCTGCAGCGCCGTGTCGGCGGCGAGCGCGGCCATGGTCCCGACATGGACGATGCGCCCGTCATCCATCACCGCGACATCGTCGCCGAGGGCGGCGGCCATGGCGAAATTCTGCTCGACCAGGAGAATCGTCGTCCCCGCCGCCTTCAGCCGCGCAAAGGCGGCGATGAGCTGGTCGATGACGCCGGGCGCGAGCCCCTTGCTCGGCTCGTCCACCACCAGCATCCGCCGCGTCTCGACCATCGCGCGCCCGATCGCCAGCATCTGCTTCTGACCGCCCGAGAGCGCCCCGGCCGGCAGCTCCCATTTCTCGCGCAGCACCGGAAACAGCGCCAGCACCTCGTCGATGCGCGAGGCGGCGAGGCCGCCCGGCCCGGTGCCGAGCAGCAGATTCTCCCGCACCGAAAGCCCGGCGAACAGGCCCATCGTTTCCGGCACATAGGCGATGCCGCGGCGGGCGATGGCCGGCGGATCGAGGGCGGTGAGCGCGCTGCCGGCGAATAGAATCTCGCCCGCGCTCGCCCGCCACAGCCCCATCACGGTGCGCAGCGTCGTCGTCTTGCCGGCCCCGTTCCGCCCCAGCAGCATCATCAGCCGCCCCTCGCCGAGGGCGAGATCGACCCCGTGCAGGATATGGTAGCGGCCGATATGCGTGTGCACGCCGGCCAGCCGCAGCAGCGCCGGGTCAGCCACGGCCGGGCCGCCGGCCGAGATAGGCCTCCTGCACCAGGGGCGAGGCGACCACCTCCTCGGGCGCGCCATCGGCGACCAGGCGGCCCTGGTGCAGCACGATCACCCGGTCGGCGAGGCGGCGCACCACGTCCATCTTGTGCTCCACGAGCAGGACCGTCGCCCGGCGCGCCGCCTTGATCTGCTCGATGAGGTCGAGCACCACCGGCGCCTCGTCCACGCTCATTCCGGCCGTCGGCTCGTCGAACAGGAACACGCTCGGTTCGAGGGCGAGCAGGATGGCGACGTCGAGCTTGCGCTGGTCGCCATGGCTGAGCGCCACCGCCGGGACCGCGGCGCGCGCCTGCAGGCGCACCTGCGCGAGCACGGCGTGGGCGCGCTCGATCAGGGCACGGTGGCGCGCGGCGCGGCTGAACACGTCGAGCCCGATGCCGGCGCGCGCCTGCACGGCGAGGCGGACATTCTCCAGCACCGACAAGGTCGGGAACAGGTTGGTGAGCTGGAAGGCCCGGCCGAGGCCGAGGCGGCTGCGACGCGACGGGGGCAGGCGGGTGATGGTCGCACCGTTCAGCCGTACCGCGCCGGTGCTGGCCCGCAACTGGCCGGAGAGCAGATTGAAATAGGTGGTCTTGCCGGCCCCGTTCGGCCCGACGATGGCGGTGAGCGTGCCCGGATGGAACGCGCAGGAGACGTCGTCCACGGCGACCTGGCCACCGAAGCGAATGCCGAGCCCCTCGCTCTCCAGCGCCGGCGCGGCCGGGTTCATCGCCCGTTCTGGATCGGCACGGCCATGTCGTGGAGGGAAATCTCGCGGGTCAGTTCCGGCACCGCCCAGGCCAGCGCGGGATCGACCTTGATGCGGAACGCATACATCGCCTGCAGCGCCTGATGGTCCTGGGCGCGGAAGACCATCTCCCCCTTCGGCGTCGGGAACGCCATGCCTTCCATCGCCGCGATCAGGGCCTCCGTGTCGGTGCTGCCGTGCGTCTTTTCCAGCGCCGTCACCACCGCCATCGCCGCGCTCATGCCGCCGCAGGTGAAAAAGTCGGGCGGAGCGTGGAAGCGCTTCTCGTGCTCGGCGACCAGCCAGTCATTCGCCGGGTTCTTCGGGATCGCGTAGTAGTAATAGGTGGCGCCTTCGAGGCCCGGGAACGCCTTGTAGGCGGCGAGCGCGGGCAGGATGTTGCCGCCGGTCGAAATCTCGATGCCGAGCCGCTCGGGCGCGAGCGCCTTCAGCGCCGCCAGCGGATTGCCGCCGCCGGCCCAGATCACGAAGATGATCTTGCGCCCCTTCTCCTTCGCCAGCGCGTCGAACAGGCGCTGCGCCGGGGCGGTGAAATCGGTCGTCGCCGGCGGCGCGTATTCCTCGTGGACCAGCCTGGCCCCGGTCGCGGGCAGCGCGGCGCGGAACGCGGCCACGCCATCGCGGCCGAACGCGTAATCCTGCGCCAGGGTGGCAATCACGGTATCGGGCTTGCCGATGGCCAGCGCGTTGGCGATCGCATCCTGCGAGGAGTTGCGCGCGGTGCGGAAAATATAGCGGTTCCACTTGGCCCCGGTGATGGAATCGGCCACCGCCGGCTCGACGATCAGGAGCTTCTTGTTGTCCTGCGCCACCGGCAGCATGGCCAGAGCCACCGCCGAGGAGGTGCCGCCGATGGCGAGATCGGCGCCGTCATCACCATAGGCCTCGGCGAGCAGGTTGCGCCCGACGTCCGGCTTGCCCTGGCTGTCCTTCTCGATCACCTCGATCTTCCGCCCGGCGACGGTCATCGTGCCTTTGGTGGCGTATTCGAGGCCGAGCCGGAACCCGGTCTCCATCTGCTTGGCATAGGCTTCGAGCGGACCGGTACGATCCTCGACCACGGCGATGCGGACCGGCTTCGCCTCCTCGGCCCGAACCGGCCCGGCCAGGAGGAGAAGCGCGCCGACCGCCGCGGTCCCGAACCAGCGAGGCAGCGATTTCAGCAGCGGCATGGGCGTAGTCTCCTGCGGCGGTCAGTCGGATGGGCGGCGCACGAGTTTGCGCACCCGCGCCCCGCCGCGCAAGAGAGCGCCCTCCGCGTCACGGCCCGTCAGTGCGACATCAGCACCGGAACCGTCATGTGCATCAGCAGCGAACGCGTCACCCCGCCGAGCACGAGTTCGCGCGCCCGGGAATGCCCATAGCCGCCGACCACCAGCAGGTCGGCCCCGGATTCGAAGGCGCGGTTGAGCAGTTCATCGCCCTCGCCGATCTCCGTCACGCTCGAGTGCGCGGCGCTGACCTTGATGCCATGGCGAGCCAGATGCAGCGCGATGTCCGCCGCCGGCAGCGCCCCTTCCCCGGCGATGCCGCCGCGCGCATTGACCGCCAGCACCGTCACTGTCTCGGCCTTTTGCAGAATCGGCAGCGCGTCATTGAGCGCGCGGGCCGACTCCCGGCTCGCGTTCCAGCCGACGAGTACGTTGCGGCCGACGGATGCGAACTTGCCGGCATAAGGAACCACCAGCACCGGGCGGCCGGAGGCCAGCAGCGCCTGGTCGACAACGTGCCGGCCGCCGCCACGATCCGGATGATCGGGATCCACCTGGCCGACCACGGCGAGATCGGCGTAGCGCGCGTGAAGCGCGATCGTCGGCGCGACTTCGCCATCGACCAGCCGCCATTCGCCCGCAATGCCGTCGCGCTCGATGCGGGCGCGGAACTCCGCCTCCACCTTGGCGGCGCGATCGCTGCTGGCGGTGCGCAGCCGTTCCATCAGATCGTCCATCTGCTGCGCATCGACGAAGGCGGCGGTCTCCAGCGCAAGCGCCGCGGGGCGGGCGAAATCGATGACATGCAGACCGGTGAGGTGCGCCCCGAACCGGCGCGCCAGATCCGCTGCCAGCTCGAGACGGCTGGCGGATTGTTCGGTGGTGTCGAGTTGCACCAGGATATCCTTGAGCGACATGGGCTTTCCCCTATCTTCTTCAATGGCGGCCTAGAGCAACCTCCGATCTGATTGAGCCGTTCCGGCTCGATCAGATCGGAGATAAGTTGCTCTAGACTCATAGGTTTCTAGAGCACGACCGTCCGACCGGATGATTCCATCAGGTCGGACCGTGCTCTAGAGCGCCGATGCTGGCGCGCGGGTCAAATCCGTGATCGACATTGTGTACGTGCACCGACCCACGCGGCCCCGATTGCGGCATCAGCGCTTAGCGCCGGACGGAGATCTGGTTGACGACCTGCGAGACGCCGGGCGCGGCCCAGGCCGCATCCTCCGCGGCGCTGCGCTCCCAGGCGGTGTTCACCGTCCCGCGCAGCGTCACCATCCCGCCGCTCACCGCCACCTCCAGGCCCGTGGCCTCGAGTTCCGCATGGCGGCGCAGCGCCGCCTCGATGCGTTCCCGCACCACGCCGGGCGCCACGCTCGGCCGCACCACGATCGCATTGATGACGCCCGTGACCCCGGAGAGGCGCCGGATATCGCGCTCCGCCGCGTGCTTCTGGAACTGCCAGTCCACGTCGCCGGTGAGCGTCACCACGCCATGCTCGACTTTCACGCCGAGCCGTTCGCCGGGAACCTCGATGTCCCAGTTCAACAGGCTCACCGCGCGGTGCGCGATCTCGTCGTCGGCACCCTTGCGATGCGAGGGGACGCGAACCTCGATTTCCTCGGCGATCGCGCGCACGCCCTTCACCCGGCGCGCCGCGCGCTCGGCGGCCATCTTTTCGGCGAAGCTCTCGACGAAGCCACTCAGGGTAACGACCCCGTCCTGCGCGACGACGCCGATATGCGCGGCATCGACGCTCGGCTCCCACTCCAACTCCTCGAGCACGAGGCTCCGCAGTTCGCTGTCGCCCAGCCCGCCGGCGTTCACCATGGCACCCTCCTGCCACAAGCGGCCAGCTATGCTCACCTACTCCTCGAGCACGCGGCCCGAATGGACAATGGCCCACCCCGAGCCACCTGCCTTGATCTGCGTCAAACGCTTCGCAATACCGCCCATTCCACGATCGCGCCCGGCCGTTTCAGGGCCACGGCCGGGTCGGTCAGACGACCAGCGCGCTGTCCGGGTCGATCAGATGCATGTGGTTGAGGTCCACCGAAAGGGCCATCGCCTCCCCTGCCCGCGCCGGCGCCAGCGGATCCACCCGGCCGCAGACGGGAACCCCGCCGAGATGGAAATGCACGAGCGTTTCCATTCCCATCGGCTCGGTCACCTCCAGCCCCGCATCCAGCCGCACGCTCCCGGCGCGTGCGTCCGCCTTGAACTCGGTGACATGCTCCGGGCGGATGCCGAGCGTCATCGGCCGATCCCGGTAGCGGCCATAGCGTTCGACCCGATCCGGCGGCACCGGCAGCGTGATGTCCTCGGCCAGATGCAGCGTCAGGCCGTTGCCGTTGCCCCGCACCTGGCAGGGCAGGAAATTCATCGCCGGGCTGCCGATGAAGGCCGCCACGAAACGGGTGCGCGGGCGATGGTAGAGCTCCTGCGGCGGCCCGACCTGTTCGATCTCGCCCTGGTTCATGACCACGACCCGATCCGCGAGCGTCATCGCCTCGACCTGATCATGGGTGACATAGACCGTCGTCGTGCGCACCGTCTGGTGGACCTTCTTGATCTCGGTCCGCATCTGCACACGCAGCTTGGCATCGAGGTTGGACAGCGGCTCGTCGAACAGGAACACTTTCGGGTTGCGCACGATGGCGCGGCCCATGGCCACGCGCTGGCGCTGTCCGCCCGACAGGGCACGCGGCTTGCGTTCGAGCAGCGTGTGGAGATCCAGGATGCGCGCCGCCTCATCGACGCGGCGGCGGATCTCGCTGGTCGGGAATTTCCGCAATTTCAGCCCGAATGCCATGTTGTCGAACACGCTCATGTGCGGATACAGCGCGTAGTTCTGGAACACCATGGCGATGTCGCGATCCCGCGGCGGAACGTCGTTGACAAGGTCGCCGCCGATCCAGATCTCGCCACGGGTGATCTCCTCGAGACCGGCGATCATGCGCAGCGTCGTCGACTTCCCGCAGCCCGACGGCCCGACCAGCACGACGAACTCCTCGTCCGCGATCTCGAGGTTTATGCCTTTTACCGCTTGCACCTCGCCTTCGTAGGACTTGACGACTTCGCGGACCGACACCTGCGCCATGCACCCTCATCCTTTCGTGGCCCCGGCCGTCAGGCCGGCGACGTAGTAATCCATCAGAAACACGTAAATCACCACCGGCGGCGCCGCTGCCATCAGCGCTGCAGCCATGATCTTGCCCCACTCGAACACGTCACCACGCACCAGATCCCCGATGATGCCGACATTCAGCACCATCTGGTCGCTGGTGTAGAGATAGGCCAGCGGATAGAGAAAATCGCCCCAGCTCACCGTGAAGGCGAAAATCGTGGCGGCGATGATCCCGGGCATGGCGACGGGGATGAAAATGCGCAGCAGCAATTGCAGCCAGCTCGCCCCGTCGATCAGCGCCGCCTCATCGAGTTCCTTCGGGATCGAGGAGAAATAGCCGATCATGATCCAGGTGCAGAACGGCACCGCCAGAGTCGGGTAGATCAGCACCAGGCACCAGGTGCTGTTGACCAGCCCGAGCCCGCCGAGAATCTGGAACAGCGGAATGAACAGCAGCGATTCCGGGATCAGGTAGGTCAGAAACACGCCCGTCGCCAGCGCCGAACTGCCCCAGAACCGGATCCGCGCCAGCGCGAAGGCGGCGAGCACGGAAATCACCATCGATACTGCGACCACACAGACAGTGACCCAGACGGTGTTGAAGAAATAGCGGCGGAACGGCGCGTAGGTCACCAGGTAAACGAAATTCTCCAGCGTCGGATGATGCACGAGCCATGGGCTGCCGTGCTGGGCGGAGATCTCGCCCGACGATTTCAGGCTCGTCACCAGCATGTAGAATGGCGGCACGAGGAACATCACCACGAACACGCCGAGTGCGGCGTAGCTGCCATAGAGCGCCCAGCGCCGCTGGCGCGCGATGCTGGCGTGGCGCCGGCGCGCCGGCTGCTGCGCCAGCGCTGCCGAGGCCGCCGTCACATCGCCTCCTGCGAGCGGCGGGTGACGCCGCGCAGCACGAAGACCGCGGCGATGGCCAGCACCGGCAGCATGAAAAGACTGACCGCAGCGCCGAGCGGAATGTTGCCGGACTGGATGCCGACCTGGAACGCGTAGGTGGCGAAGATGTGCGTGGTGTTGAGCGGCCCTCCGTTGGTGAGGATGCGCACGATGTCGAAATTGGCGAAGGTGACGATGAGGCTGAACAGCACGGTGAGGCTGATGACGTTGCGCATCATCGGCAGCGTGACGTAGCGCAGCTTCTGCAGCCCGGTCGCCCCGTCGATCGCCGCCGCCTCGAACAGCTGCTCCGGCACCGACTTCAGCGCTGCGAGATACATGATCATGAAGAACGGCTCGCCCCACCAGGTATTCACCAGGATCATGCAGAACCGCGCCCAGCCGGGCTCGCCGAGCCAGGACACGGAGGGCAGGCCGAGCCGATTGAGCAGCCAGTTGAGCGCCGAATAGGTCGGATCGAACAGCCACCACCAGCCGAGTGTCGACAGCGCCAGCGGTATAACCCACGGAATCAGCAGCAGGCCGCGATAGAAGCGCTGCCGCCGCGAGGGAATCGCGTGCATCAGGTGTGCCAGCACGAACCCGATGAAGGCCTTCGCCACCACCGCGCTGATCGCGAACAGCACGCTCTGGAACACCACCATCTGGAACGTGGCGCGGTTGAGCAGGAAGACGAAATTGTGCCAGCCGACGAACCGTGTCATCGATTTGTCGAGCAGGCTCAGATAGATGGCGTAGACGGCAGGATAGACGACGAGGCCGGCGATCAGCGCGATCAGCGGCAGCGCCATGATGAAGCCCACCATCGAACGCCGGCGCATGGCGCTGTGCAGGCGCCCCCGCGCCGCCGGCGCCGGCGCGGCGACGGTCTCGACGATCGGGATGCTGCCAGCCTGCACCATCGCTTTTCCTCCCGCCGCGGATCTCAGCCGAGATACCCCTCGAGCTCGTTCTCCGCCCAGGCGATCGCCTTCTCGATCGGGAGTCCGCCCTGCGTGACTTTGGCGATGAGATTGCAGGTCAGCGCCTGGTTGTAGATCTGCACGGCGATCTGCGGTGGCGCCGGCAGGCCGGTGATCCAGCGGTTCGCCTTATGGAAGGGGCGGAGCGGATAGTTGTAGAGCGTCCCCGGAGGTGGACCCGCCTTGTCCCAGATGTCGAAATCGAGCATCGAATCGAAGGGGGGAATGTCGAAGCCATAGACGACATCGCAACGCTGCTGCACCTGCTCGCGCTGCATCAGATATTCGATCAGCTCCTTGCCCGCGGTCTTGTTGCGGCTGAACGACCAGACGCCGAACTGGAAGATGTTCATCGGGACGAACCGCCCGGCCGGCCCGGCCGGGGTCGGGAAGGACCAGCATTGCGCTGCAACTTTCGGCGCATCGCGCAGCGCCACCGCCCAGGCGGACGGCGGGTTGTAGATCAGCGTGGTCTGATCGCCGATGAGCATGCGGTTGTCGATCGCATCGTCAAAACTGTAGACGTCCTGGGGCAATTCCGGCACCAGGCGCTTCATGTATTCGAGCACCGCACGGGTCGCGTCGGACTTCACCGTGATGGCGCCCTTGGCATCGACGAGCTGCGCCCCGAACGAAGCGAAGATCGAGCCCGAGGTATCGACCGAATCCGCGGTCGTGCCGAGCCCGATGCCGAATGGCTTGCCGATCTTCTTGCTCGCCGCCGCGGCCTTGAGGAAGGTTTCGAAGGTCCAGGTGTCGGAGAGTGCGGTATGCTCGGCGCGCGCCGGATACATCGCCGGCAGGTCGATGCCGCAATGCTCGCGAAACAGGTCGAGACGCGCGCAGGGCCCTTTGTACTGGCTGCCGGAACTCGCCGGCACCGCCATCCAATGCCCGTCGACCTTGCCGAGATACTGATAGAATGGATCGAGCGCGCCATATTTCGCCTCGAGGCGGCCGACCACGTCGTCCACCGGCTCCAGCTTGGCATGGTGGTTCTGCACCTCCCACGTCGGGAAGCTGAGAACGTCATGGCCTGTGCGCGCCTGGTCCTCGGCGGCGATGGTGACCAGCAGCTTGTTGCCCGAGGAGGTGATGCGGTCGAAATCGACCTCGACCTTGTTCTTCTCGGCCCAGGTGGCGATCTGCTTCGCCATCACTTCGTTGCCCTGCGGCACCCAATGGTCCCAGAACCCGACCGAGAGCCGTCCCGCCGCGTGGCTGGTGCGAATATGCACCAGCGGCAACGCCCCCGTCGCCGCCGCCAGCCGCAGCGCCTTGCGCCGCGTGATGCGCCGAACCGAACCCATTCTTGTTTCCCTCCCCGCCCGGCCAGCCCGGACAGATCCGCGCTGGCCTGACCAGATCCTGAACCCCGTTTGCGGGCTCGACGGGGTCGGCCTGCGGCCACGCGCCCGCGATATCGGATCCAGGGACGAGCACGTTAACCGCAAGCCCCAGGGCGAGCAACCAGGATCCGCCGCCGCGGTCCCTCGCCGCCATGCTTGCCGCGACGGCGGGCGGCGGCTAAGCAGCGGACAGTGCCAACGGAGGTTCGGACCATGGCTGCGATCGCCGATATTCTCGCCCGCGAGATTCTCGACAGCCGCGGGAATCCGACCATCGAGGTCGATGTCGTCCTCGACACCGGCGCAAGCGGCCGCGCTGCCGTGCCGTCCGGGGCCTCGACGGGCGCGCACGAAGCCGTGGAGCTGCGAGACGGCGACCCGGCCCGCTATGGCGGCAAGGGCGTGCGGAGCGCCGTGGCCAATGTCGAGGGCGAGATTTTCGATGCCATCTCGGGCATGGACCCGACCGAGCAGGAGCGCATCGACGACATCCTGATCGATCTCGATGGCACGCCGAATAAATCCCGCCTCGGCGCCAACGCCATCCTCGGCGTGTCGCTCGCCGTGGCCAAGGCGGCAGCGGCGGATTTCGGCATGGAGCTCTATCGCTACATCGGCGGCGTGCACGCGCGCACCCTGCCGACGCCGATGATGAACATCATCAACGGCGGCAAGCACGCCGATAACCCGATCGACATCCAGGAATTCATGATCGTGCCGCACGGCGCGCCGTCCGTTGCCGAGGCGGTGCGCATGGGCGCGGAGATTTTCGCCGCGTTGAAGAAGGGCCTCGCCGCCGCGGGCCACAACACCAATGTCGGCGATGAGGGTGGCTTCGCGCCGGGGCTGAAATCCGCCGACGAAGCGCTCGCCTTCATCACCCGCGCCGCCGAGCGCGCCGGCTACCGGCCCGGCGAGGATGTCGGCTTCGCGCTGGACTGCGCCGCCACCGAGTTTTACGAGGCAGGCAAGTATAATCTCGCGGGCGAGGGGCGGACGCTCGATGCCGCCGGGATTGTCGACTACCTCGCCGATCTCGCCAGCCGCTATCCGATCCTCTCGATCGAGGATGGCTGCGCCGAGGATGACTGGGCGGGCTGGGCGCTGCTCACGGCGCGGCTCGGCGCCAAGATGCAGCTGGTCGGCGATGATCTGTTCGTGACCAATCCGGACCGGCTGCGGCGCGGCATCACCGACGGCGTCGCCAACGCGATCCTGGTCAAGCTCAACCAGATCGGCACCCTCTCGGAGACGCTGGAAGCCGTGGAGATCGCCCATCGCGCCGGGTATCGCGCGATCATCAGCCACCGCTCCGGCGAGACCGAGGACGCCACCATCGCCGATCTCGCGGTGGCGACCAATGCGGGGCAGATCAAGACCGGCAGCTTGGCCCGCAGCGACCGCACCGCGAAATACAACCAGCTCATCCGCATCGAGGCGATGCTCGGCCCGACGGCGCGCTTCGCCGGGCGGAGCGCGCTGCGCGGCTGAACCGTGACCTCACGGCCGGCCCCAAGGCCGTGGCGCCGCTACGGGATATGGAACCCGAAGCCGATCCCAGGGGTCATCACCACCGGCGGCGGGGCGTAGTAGGCCGGCGGGGGGTAATAGGCCGGGGGCGCATAGACCACCGGCGGCGGCGCCGCGACATAGCCATAGACGCCCGGCCCGCCAGCCCAGCCGCCGCGCCACCAGCCGTGATGCTCACGCCACTCATGCTCGCGCCATTCGTGGCCCCGCCAGCCATCACCCCGCCAGCCATCACCCCGCCAGGGAGGATCGGCCTTTGCCGGCAGCGCCGAGGACAGCACCGCCAGGGACCCGGCAACCGCAACAGTGAGCCCCAGAAAACGCATGATACAACCTCCTCCATCGACCCGGAACGGCCCCGCACCTCGCACCGCCCCGCTAGGAGCACGTCAGACGGTGGCACGGCCGCCGGTGGAGGCAGAGATAAGGTTTCGTTGATGACATGACTGCGGCCCCGGTCTTACATCTTGGTCATCGGCTGCAACGTTCGGATACACTGGCCCCGGATAGCGATTCGCCGGGCGGTTCGGAGAAGAGGGCATGGCGCTGATGCGCAAGACACGACGCCGGCTGCGGGCCGCGCTGCTGCCGCTGCTGTTCCTCGGCCTGGTCGGCTATTTCGGCTGGAACGCGACCAGCGGCGAGTTCGGCCTCAAGGCCTACGCGACACGCCAGCGCGACCTGCACACCGCCGAGGCCGGCCTAACGCGCACGCAGCAGGAGCTCGGGGCCTGGGAAGCCCGCGTGCTGGCATTGCGCGCGGCCCATCTGGACCGCGACCTGCTCGATGAGCGGGCGCGGGCCATGCTCAATCTGGCCGATCCGAATGAAATCGTCGTGCCGCTGCCGCCGGCCCAGCACGGCGATTAGCCGCGAAACCGCGGTCCCGGGCGGGGATACGACACGAACGAACCTTCTCAGCCCCGGCTGCAGACAGGATCGACCATTTTCCGCCGACCGCACGCAGTTTCTGCGAAGGGCAGCTTTTGCGTTGCACAATCAGCGGATTACGACAGCGGCGCTTGCCGCGACGCGCGCCAGCGGCTACCTCTGCACCCGGTTTCAGGCGGTGGGGCGAGGATGGCGATGGCGCAGGCAGCCGAGAACAGGAAGCGCGGCAAGACACGGGCGAGCGGGCCCGCGACCGAGCATCTGGTGAGGGCGTATCACGACATGCTGTTGATCCGCCGCTTCGAGGAGCGCGCGGGCCAACTCTACGGCATGGGGCTGATCGGCGGGTTCTGCCACCTCTATATCGGCCAGGAGGCGGTGGTCGTCGGGGTGCAGATGGCGCTGAAGGAGGGGGACCAGGTGATCACCTCCTACCGCGACCACGGCCACATGCTCGCCACCGGCATGGCGGCGCGTGGCGTGATGGCGGAACTCACCGGCCGTTCGGGCGGGTATTCGCACGGCAAGGGCGGCTCGATGCACATGTTCTCGCGCGAGAAGAACTTCTTCGGCGGACACGGCATCGTCGGCGCGCAGGTCAGCCTCGGCGCCGGCCTCGCATTCGCCAATGCCTATCGCGGCAACGACAATGTCTCCGTGACCTATTTCGGCGAAGGCGCCTCCAACCAGGGCCAGGTCTACGAGAGCTTCAATCTCGCGGCGCTGTTGAAGCTGCCGGTGGTGTTCGTCATCGAGAACAACCGCTACGGCATGGGCACCAGCGTCGAGCGATCGAGCGCCTCGAAGAATCTGTCCCTCAACGGCGCCCCGTGGGGCATTCCGGGCCGGCAGGTGGATGGAATGAACGTCGTCGCGGTGCATGAGGCCGCGGTCGAGGCGGTGGCGCATTGCCGTGCCGGCAATGGTCCGTTCCTGCTGGAAATGCAGACCTATCGCTATCGCGGCCACTCGATGTCCGATCCGGCGAAATACCGCACCCGCGAGGAGGTGCAGAAGATGCGCGCCGAGCACGATCCGATCGATCACCTGCGCGCGCAGCTGGTCGAGGCCGGCGTCGAGGAGGCCAAGCTCAAGACGATCGAGGACGAGGTCAAGGCCGTCATCCAGGAAGCGGCCGAGTTCGCGCAGGCGAGCCCCGAGCCGGACCCGTCCGAACTTTGGACCGACGTGCTGGCGGAGGCGTGAGAGCGATGTCCACTCAGATCCTGATGCCCGCCCTCTCGCCGACCATGACCGAGGGCAAGCTCGCGCGCTGGCTCAAGAAAGTCGGCGATGCGGTGCGCGCCGGCGACGTCATCGCCGAAATCGAGACTGACAAGGCGACGATGGAGGTCGAGGCCGTGGATGAGGGCAAGATCGCCCAGATCCTCGTCGAGGAAGGCACCGAGGGCGTGGCGGTGAACACGCCGATCGCGGTGCTCGCCGGCGAGGGCGAGAGCGCGGCGCCAGCGGCGAAACCGGCGCCGGCCGCGCCCGCGGCAAAACCAACGGCGAGCCCCGCCCCGGCCGTACACGCCCCGGCGCACGCGGCGGCGGAGAAGGATTGGGGCGCGCAGGCGCCGATCACCGTGCGCGAGGCGCTGCGCGACGCCATGGCGGCGGAAATGCGCCGCGACGGCGATGTGTTCCTGCTCGGCGAGGAGGTCGCCCAGTACCAGGGCGCCTACAAGATCAGCCAGGGTCTGCTCGATGAGTTCGGCCCCAAGCGGGTGATCGACACGCCGATCGCCGAGCACGGCTTCACCGGCATGGCCGTCGGCGCGGCGATGACCGGGCTGAAGCCGATTCTCGAGTTCATGACCTTCAATTTCGCCATGCAGGCGATCGACCACATCATCAATTCGGCGGCCAAGACGCGCTACATGTCCGGCGGGCAGATGCACTGCCCGATCGTGTTCCGCGGCCCCAACGGCGCGGCCTCGCGCGTCGCCGCCCAGCACAGCCAGTGCTACGCGAGCTGGTATGCGCACGTACCCGGCCTGAAAGTGATCGCGCCCTGGTCTTCGGCCGACGCCAAGGGGCTGCTGCGCGCCGCCATCCGCGATCCGAACCCGGTGATCTTCCTCGAAAACGAAATCCTCTACGGCCAGACCTTCGATTGCCCGACCGACGAGGAGTTCGTCCTGCCGATCGGGCGCGCCAAGATCGAGCGGGCGGGCAGCGACGTCACCATCGTCGCCTTCAGCATCATGGTCGGCGTCGCGCTGCAGGCGGCGGAAGCGCTGGCCGCGGAAGGGATTTCCGCCGAGGTGATCAATCTGCGCACGCTGCGCCCGCTCGATACCGAGACCATCGTCGCCAGCGTGAAGAAAACGTCACGCCTCGTCACCGTCGAGGAAGGCTGGCCCTTCGCCGGCATCGGCGCGGAGCTGTGCATGCAGATCGTCGAGCACTGCTTCGACTGGCTGGACGCACCACCGGCGCGCGTGCACGGCCTCGATGTCCCGCTGCCCTACGCAGCCAATCTCGAAAAGCTCGCGCTGCCACAGCCGGACTGGGTGGCGGACGCGGCGCGCAAGCTGATGCAAGGCGCGCGGTAAAGGGGAGACGCACCGATGGCGACGAACATTCTCATGCCGGCACTCAGCCCGACCATGACCGAGGGCACGCTCGCGCGCTGGCTCAAGAAGGAAGGCGAGACCATCCGCGCCGGCGACGTCATCGCCGAGATCGAGACCGACAAGGCGACGATGGAGGTCGAAGCGGTCGATGAAGGCGTGCTCGGCAAAATTCTCGTGGCCGACGGCACCCAGGGGGTGAAGGTCAACGACCCGATCGCCGTGCTCGTCGCCAGTGGCGAGGCGGTGCCGGCGTCGCCCCAGGCGGCGCCCGCGCCCGCCGCTGCAGCGCCGTCCGCCGCCGTACCGGCGAGTCCGCCGCCGCCCGCTCCCCACGCGCCCGCGGCCCCCACACCTGCATCCCACGCACCCGCATCCCACGCACCTGCATCCCACGGGCCCGCCGGGGGAGCGAACGGGCACGATGCCGCACCGCGCACGGTCGCCTCCCCGCTGGCCCGGCGCATGGCGCTGCAGGCCGGGCTCGATCTCGGCAGCATCACCGGCAGCGGCCCGAACGGGCGCATCATCCGCGTCGATGTCGAGGCCGCGCTCAATCGGCCCGCGGCGCCCAGCGCGGCGCCGGCCGCATCCGCCGCGCCCGCCATCGCGCCCGCCGCAGCGCCGAAAGCCGCCTCCATCACCGCACCGCACACGCTGGTGCCGCACAGCACCATGCGCCGCGTGATCGCCCGCCGCCTCACCGAGGCCAAGCAGCAGATCCCGCATTTCTATCTCAGCATGGATATCGGCCTCGATGCGCTGCTGAAGCTGCGCGGCGAGCTCAACGCCAGCGCACCAAAGGATGGTCCGGGCGCCTTCAAGCTCTCGGTCAACGACTTCGTCATCAAGGCCGCCGCCCTGGCGCTGCGCCGCGTGCCGAAGGTGAACGCGAGCTTCACCGAAGAGGGCGTCGTGCTCTATGACGATGTCGACATCAGCGTCGCCGTCGCAATTCCGGACGGACTGATCACGCCGATCATCCGCAAGGCGGACCAGAAAGGGCTCGCCGCCATCAGCAGCGAAATGAAGGAACTGTCCGCGCGCGCACGCGCTGGCAAGCTCAAGCCGGAGGAATTCCAGGGCGGCGGGTTCTCGATTTCCAACCTCGGCATGTTCGGCATCCGCGATTTCTCCGCCGTCATCAACCCGCCGCAAGGCGCCATCCTCGCCGTCGGCGCCGGCGAACAGCGCCCGGTCGTCAAGGACGGCGCGCTCGCCATCGCGACGCAGATGACCTGCACCATGAGCGTCGATCATCGCGTCGTCGACGGCGCGCTGGGAGCGGAATGGCTCGCCGCGTTCAAGGCGATCATCGAAGCACCGCTCAGCCTGATGCTGTGACGCGCGGCGAAAGGAACGGAAGATGGCGGAGCAATCCTTCGATCTGATCGTGGTGGGTGGCGGCCCCGGCGGCTACGTCGCCGCCATCCGCGCCGCTCAGCTCGGCATGAAAACCGCGGTCGTCGAGCGCGAGCATCTCGGCGGCATCTGCCTCAACTGGGGCTGCATTCCGACCAAGGCGCTGCTGCGGTCCTCCGAGATCAACCACCTGCTGCAGCATCTGCCGGAGTTCGGCTTCGCCGCCGACAATGTCCGCTTCGATCTCGACAAAGTCGTCAAGCGCTCGCGGTCCGTCGCCAAGCAGCTCTCCGCCGGCGTGGCGCATCTCCTGAAGAAGAACAAGATCACCGTCATCGACGGCGCCGGCCGGCTCGCCGGCAAACATCGCCTCGCCGTCAGCAAGGATGGCAAGGAGATCGGCACGCTCACGGCGCCGCACATCATCCTCGCCACCGGCGCGCGCGCGCGTGAACTGCCGGGCATCGAGGCCGATGGCAAGCTGATCTGGACCTACAAGCACGCCATGGTGCCGACGGCGATGCCGAAATCACTGCTGGTGATCGGGTCGGGCGCCATCGGCATCGAGTTCGCCTCGTTCTACCGCAGCATGGGTGCCGAGGTGACGGTGGTCGAGGTGCTCGACCGCGTGCTGCCGGTCGAGGATGCCGAGATCAGCGCCTTCGCGCGCAAGGCGTTCGAGAAACAGGGCATCAAAATCCTCACCAGCGCCAGCGTGAAGGCGGCGCGCAAGGCGGCGAACGCAGTCACGCTCACCGTCGAGACCGGCGGCAAGAGCCAGGAGATCACCGTCGAGCGGGTGATCTCGGCGGTCGGTATCGTCGGCAATGTCGAGGGCATCGGGCTCGAAGGCACCGGCGTGAAGGTCGATCGCACCCATGTCGTGATCGACGCCTTCTGCCGCACCGGCGAGCCTGGGGTCTATGCCATCGGCGACCTCGTCGGCCCGCCGTGGCTCGCGCACAAGGCGAGCCACGAGGGCGTGATCTGCGTCGAGAAGATCGCCGGTCTGGCGCACGTGCAGCCGCTGGATCCGAAGAACATTCCGGGTTGCACCTATTGCCGCCCGCAGGTCGCCTCCGTCGGCCTCACCGAGGCGCAGGCGAAGGCGGATGGGCGCGAGGTGCGCGTCGGCCGCTTCCCCTTCATCGGCAACGGCAAGGCGATCGCGCTCGGCGAACCCGAGGGCATGATCAAGACGGTGTTCGACGCCAAGACCGGCGAACTGCTCGGCGCGCATATGATCGGCGCCGAGGTGACGGAAATGATCCAGGGCTACACCATCGCGCGCACGCTGGAGAGCACCGAGGCCGAACTGATGCACACCGTCTTCCCGCACCCCACGGTGAGCGAGGCGATGCACGAGGCCGTGCTTGACGCCTATGGACGGGCGATCCACTTCTAGCGCGCCGGCGCGGCGCCCAAGCCGCGCCGCGTCGCGCGAGCACACCATGCCCACCCGCATCCTCATCGACCACCGCACCGGTACCGCCGCCGAGCGCCACCCCGAGAAGGCGAACCGGCCGGACAACCCGATCCAGCGCAAGCCGGGCTGGATCCGCGTCAAGGCGCCCAACCATCCGGTCTATTTCGAGACCCGCGACCTTATGCGCGGCAACCGGCTGACGACGGTGTGCGAGGAAGCGGCCTGCCCGAACATCGGCGAATGCTGGTCCCAGCGCCACGCCACCATGATGATCATGGGCGAGACCTGCACCCGCGCCTGCGCCTTCTGCAATGTCCGCACCGGCCAGCCGGCGCCGCTGGAAGCCGATGAACCCGCCCGGGTGGCCGATGCCGTCGCCCGGCTCGGGCTGCGCCACGTCGTCATCACCTCGGTCGATCGCGACGACCTGCCCGATGGCGGCGCCGCCCATTTCGCCGCCGTCATCGCCGCGCTGCGCGCCGCCGCCCCGGCCACCACCGTCGAGGTGCTGACCCCCGATTTCCTGCGCAAGCCGGGCGGCGCCGAGACGCTGGCGCAGGCGCGGCCGGACGTGTTCAACCATAATCTGGAAACCGTCCCGCGGCTCTACCCCTCCATCCGCCCCGGCGCGCGCTACTACCAGTCGCTGCGCCTGCTCGATCGGGTGAAGGCGCTGGAGCCGCGCATCTTCACCAAATCCGGCCTCATGGTCGGCCTCGGCGAAACGCGGCCGGAGATTCTTCAGGTTATGGACGATCTCCGCGTCGCCGACGTCGATTTTCTCACCATCGGCCAGTATCTGCAGCCGACGGTGAAACACGCCGCGGTCGATCGCTTCGTCCCGCCCGAGGAATTCGCCGAACTCGCCGCGCTGGCCCGCGCGCGCGGCTTCGCCATGGTCGCCGCCTCGCCGCTGACGCGCAGCTCCTACCATGCCGACGCCGATTTCGCTGCTCTGCGCGCCGCCCGCGCCACCGCGGTTCCGGCCTAAGCGCATGCCGACGCATGCCGAGCGCCGCCTGGTTCCCTATCGGCCAGAGCAGCTGTTCGATCTCGTCGCCGATGTCGGGCGCTATCCGCAGTTTCTGCCGTGGTGCGTCGGCGCGCGGGTGCTGACCCGCGATGAGGAAAAGCTGTTCGCCGATCTCACCATCGGCTTCGGCCCGTTCCGCGAAAGCTTCCGCTCGCGCGTGGTGCTGGAACGGCCGCAGCGGATCAATGTCCGCTACGAGAACGGCCCGTTCCGCTATCTCAACAACCACTGGGTGTTCGATCCCGACCCGCGCGGCTGCTCGCTCGATTTCTTCGTCGATTTCGAGTTCCGCAGCCGCATGCTTCAGGCCGCCATCGGGGTCGTCTTCAATGAGGCGGTGCGGCGCATGGTCAACGCCTTCCAGAAACGCGCGCGGGACGTTTATGGCCCGCCGGCGGCGACCCTCGCGGTGCGCCCCGCCGCCCCAGGAATTTCCCCTGCCAAGGCCGAGAGCTGAACGCGATGACGTTTACCCCCGCCCCGCCGGACCCGGCCCTGCCACCGGTGCGCGCCAATCTCTACTCCGACACCCAGACCAAGCCGACACGGGCGATGCGGGCGGCGATGATCGAGGCCGAGGTCGGCGACGAGCAGCGCGGCGAGGACCCGACCGTGAACGCGCTGTGCACCCGCATGGCCGCCCTGCTCGGCAAGGAGGCAGCGCTCTTCCTGCCTTCGGGGACGATGTGCAACGAAATCGCCCTGCTGGTGCATTGCCGCCCGGGCGATGAGGTGCTGGCCCACCCGAGCGCGCATATCCTCGCCGCGGAGGGCGGCGCGCCGGCGGCACTGGCCGGGGTGCAGGTCACGCCGCTCGACGGCCCGCGCGGGCAATTCGATCCGGCGACGCTGATCGCCGCCCTGCGCCCGCCGAGCCGCTACAGCCCGCCGCAGTCCCTCGTCGTCGTCGAACAGACGTCCAATCTCGGCGGCGGCTCGGTCTGGCCGCTGGAGACGCTGCGCGCGGTGGCCGTCGCCGCGCGCGCGCATGGGCTGGCGACGCACATGGATGGCGCCCGGCTGCTCAACGCCTGCGTCGCCGCCGGCGTGCCGGCGCAGGAGATGGCCAAGGGCTACGACAGCGTCTGGCTGGACTTCACCAAAGGCCTCGGCGCCCCGCTCGGCGCCGTGCTGGCCGGCTCGCACGCCTTCATCGATGCCGCCTGGCGCTGGAAGCAGCGCCTCGGCGGATCGCTCCGCCAGGCCGGCATCTGCGCCGCCGCCTGCCTCTACGCCCTCGACCACCATGTCGAGCGCCTGGCCGACGACCATGAGAATGCGCTCGCGCTGGCGCGGATGCTGGCGCAGACGGCGGGCCTCGCGGTGGAACTGCCGGAGACCAACCTGGTGTTCTTCGATACCACGGAGACCGGGATGGAGGCGGCCGAACTCGCCGCCCGTGTCCGCCGGCGCGGCGTTCTGATCAGCGCCATGGGCCGCCACCGGGCGCGCGCCTGCCTGCATCTCGACATCGGCCGCACCGAAGTCGCGCTCGCCGCCGAGGCGATCCGCGACGCGGTGCGGTAAGCCCGGCGGACGCGGTCAGATCTGGCCCTGCACCCACTGCTTCAGCGCGCTCTTGGGCAGCGCGCCAACCTGGGTCGAGGCCGGCTTGCCGTCCTTGAACAGGATCAGCGTCGGGATGCCGCGCACGGCGTAGTGGTTCGGCGTCACCGGGTTCTCGTCCACGTTCACCTTGGCGATCGTCAGCTTGCCGGCGAATTCACGGCCCAGCTCCTCGAGCGCGGGTGCGATCATCCGGCACGGGCCGCACCACTCCGCCCAGAAATCGACCAGCACCGCGCCCGGCGCGCCCAGCACGTCGTTGGCGAAGCTGGCGTCGGTGACCTTCTTCGTATTCTCGCTCATCGGAGCCTCTTGATGTCAGTGTCAGCACAATAAACGGATCAGCACAGCACTTGGTCGGCCGGGCCCTCGGGATCAAGCCGAATCGGCCCATGCGCCAGGCGCATGACGCGCAAGCAATGCGGGCGGAAGTGTGACGACGCGCGCCGACTGCGTCCAGACCAGCACGCAGTCGATGGCGCGGTCGGCGAACACCTCCGCGAGCACGGCGCGATAGGCCGCCATCTGGCGCAGATAGAGCACCGGCGTGTCCTCGGCCCGGTCGGGCGGGCGGCGATTGGTCTTGTAGTCGGCGACCAGCACCCGGCCGGGCAGCACGGCGAGCCGGTCGACCAGCCCGCCCACCGCCCGGCCGGCGATGACGCCCGTCAGCGGCACTTCCGCGCGGCTGCCGGGGCCGAACAAGGGGGCCAGCGCGGGGTGATCGAGAACCGCCAGCGTCTCGCCGGCGAGCCCGGCTGCCGCCGCTTCGTCGAGCCCCTGGCGGCGGAGAAAGCCTTCGGCGGCAAGGGCGCGGCGCTCGGCCGGCAGGTCCGGCAGGTGCTGCAGCAGGGCATGGATCAGCTCGCCGCGCCGCCGCGCCGCGCCGCGCGGCGGCGCCAGCGGGGACAGCGCCGGCGGCGCCGCGCCGGGCACCGCCAATTCACCCCGGCTCGGCGCCAGCGCCGCCGGCAGCGCGAGCTCGGCCGGCGGCGAAACGGCTCGCCACCGGGGCGCGGCGCCGGCCCAGCCCGGCAACGCGTGCTGCGGCACCGCTGCCGGCGGCGGCGCGGCACCGGGCGCGGCGGTCTGCGGGCTGCTATGGCGCAGCATCGTGCCACCCCAGGGCAGCGGCGCCGGCTGCGAGACGGCGCCGAGCCGGGCGAACCCCGCGCTGACGAGCTCGTACCAGCATCCCTGCGACACGGCGCGGCGAGGCTGCCAGCCGCAGACCACCAGCCGGTCCTCGGCGCGGGTCAGCGCGACATAGAGCAGGCGGTTATGCTCCTGGCGCTGCGCCTCGCGCACGCTCTGGAGCCGGCGGTCGAAGCCCTCGCTGCGGAACTCCTTGCGCGGCGCCCACAGCGGCAGCGTCACACCCGGCCCGCCGGCATCCTCGGCCCAGACCAGCGGCGACGGCGGCGGCGGCAGCGCGGTGGTATCGGGCAGGATCACCAGCGGTGCCTGCAACCCCTTGGCGCCGTGCACCGTCATCACCCGCACCGCGTGCCCGGCGCCCTCGGATTCCCGTTTCACCTCCGCCCCCGAGGCGCGCAGCCAGTGGACGAACCCCTGCAGCGATGGCGTGTGCAACCGGGCGTAGGTGAGCGCGGCGTTGATCAGCTCGTCGATCGGCTCGGCTGCTTCCGGCCCGAGCCGGCCGAGCAGCCGCGCCCGACCGCCGAGCCGGCCGAGCGCCTCGGCCAGCAGCTCGTGCGGGGCGGCGTAGTCCACCCGCGCCAGCAGGGCAGCGAAGAAGTCCCACGCCGCACCCCACTCCGCCCGCTCGGCAGCGCGCCCGCGCAGGCTCTGCCACAGCGGCCCGGTGCGCCCGACGGCCAGATCCATCAGGCTCGCATCGTCGAGGCCGCCGAGCGGGCTGGTGAGCAGGCAGGCGAAGGCGAGGTCGTCCTCGGGCAGCAGCAACGCGTCGCACAGCGCGAGCAGGTCGGCCGCGGCCGGCTGGTCGGTCAGCACCAGCCGGTCGAGCCCGGCGACCGGCACGCCGCGCGCCTTCAGCGCCCGCACCAGCGCGTTGGCAAAGGCGCCGCGGCGGCGCACCAGTACCAGCACGTCGCCCGGGGCCAGCGCCCGGCCACGGCTTTCCAGCACGACACCGCCGCCCACCTGGTCGCCGATCCAGCCGGCGAGCGCGTCGGCCAGCCGCTGCGGCGCGCTGACCTCGCGGGCATAGGTCTCGGGCAGGGTCCAGGGACCCGGATCGGCGGCCTGCTCTGGCGGGGCGAGCGGCCAGAGCTCGACGCTGCCGGCGTGCGCGGCGCGGTCGGCGTAGTGGCGCAGGCTCCGGCCGGGGACGAGCACGCCGTCCGCGGCGTTCGCGGCGGCAAAGACGGCATCGACCAGCGCCAGGACCGGGGCGGTGGAGCGGAAGGAGACATCCAGCGTCACCTCCCGCCAGGTCTCGCCGGCATCCTGCACCCGGGCGCGGAGCCGGGCGGCCCAATCGTCGAAGCCGGCCGGATCGGCGCCCTGAAACGAATAGATCGACTGTTTGCGGTCGCCGACGGCGAAGACCGTGCGCCGTCCGGCCCGCGCGCCCTCGCCGGCGAAGAATTCGCCGCTCAGCGCGTCGGCGATGCGCCACTGCGCCGGGGCGGTGTCCTGCATTTCGTCGATCAGCAGATGGTCCAGTCCGCCATCGAGCTTGAACAGGACCCAGGCCGCGCCGGGATCGACCAGGAGACGCGAGCTGCGGCCGATGAGGTCGTCGAAATCGAGCAGCCCGTCGTCGGACTTCTGGCGCTCGTAGGCGCTGATCGCCGGCAATGCCAGGGTGAGGAGCGCGATGGTCGCGGCGGCGGCGCGGGCGGCCTGCAACCTGTCGCGCACGGCGCGGACGCGGTCCTGCTCGGCCAGCAGCGCATCCAGCAGGTGCGGTTCGGCGGCGTTCAGCGCCGAGTTGATCAGCTTGCTGGCGGAACGCGGCTCGCCGGCGACGGTCAGAAACAGCCCGGCCCACTCCGCCCAGCATCGCGCGCGTTCGCCCGGTGAGCGCGCCAGCCAGGCCAGCATCGATCGCCCGCGCTCGGCGACCGAGGCACTGCCGGCGGCGACCAGGCGGGCGGCGACGGGGCGCAGCGTCGCTTCCTCCGGCCAGCGCATCGCGTCGGCAAGAACCGCCTCGGCATCCGTCGTCGCCACGCCGAGGGCGCGGGCGATGGCCGCCTCGCGCGCCGCCGGGGTGAGCGCCTGCAGCCCGGCGAGCCCGTCCGGGCCGTTGCGCAGCATCGCCACCAGCGCGCCGAACTCCTTCGCCTTGACCAGACCGGCGAGGCAGGCGACCGCACCCGCCGCCGGCCCGGCCGCGGCGAGCGCGTTCTCCCACGCAGCACGCAGGCGCGGTGCCGCGTCGGCCGCTTCCAGCGTTTCGAAATGCGGCGTGAGCTGCGCCTCCAGCGGAAAGCGGCGCAACAAGGACTGGCAGAAGGCATGGATGGTGCCGATGCGCATGCCGCCCGGCAGATCCAGCACGCGCGCGAACAGCGCCCGCGCCGCCACGCGCTGCTCCGCCGCCGGCGCAATGCCGAGCCGGCGAAGCTCGGCATCGAGCGCCGCGTCCGCCGCCGTCGCCCAGTCGCCGAGCCGGCGCTGCAGGCGCAGCGCCATCTCGGCCGCCGCCGCCTTGGTGAAGGTGAGGCAGAGGATCCGCTCGGGCGCCGCGCCGGCGAGCAGCAGGCGCAGCACGCGGTCGGTCAGCAGCTTGGTCTTCCCCGACCCGGCCGAGGCGGCCACGAACGCCGAGACCGCCGGATCGGAGGCCTGAAGCTGCTCGGCCTCGGCGCGGGCGCGGGCGGAAAGCCCCGTCATGCCGGAACCCCGCCCATTCAGTCCTCCTCCTCGGCGCCCGCCCACTCCGCGACCCGGGCGAGCTGGGCGTAGTCGGAGCGGAACGGCACGCGGCCGGGCACCGGCTGGGCCAGATAGGCCTGTTCGGCGCGGGCGAAGCGCGCGATCAGGTCCAGCAACCCGTGGCGGGCCGCGGCGACCTCGCGCGCCAGCTCCGGCTCATCGGCGCCGAGCGGCGCGAGCTCCTCACCGGGCTCGAAGCCGCCGGTCAGGCGCCAATAGAGCAGGCCGCGCGGGTCGGCGGCGAACTCGGGACCGAAGGCGCCGTCCTGCGCCATGGCCGCGAGCAGCGGCAGTTGCGGCGCCAGCCCGTGCCGGACCAGCTTCGGGTCCGGCGCGGTGCCGGTCTTGTAGTCGATGACGACGATCCGGCCGTCGGCGTGGCGCTCGATGCGGTCGGCGCGCCCGCGCACGGTCAGACCCGGCAGCTCCCAGGACCCGCCACGCTCCCCGGCGAGCGCCACCGGCGCACCATGCTCCGCCCGCCGCGTCTGCTCGCGCGCGGCCACCCAGGCGGCGATGCGCGTCAGCCGCGGGCGCAGCCAGGCCGTGAGCGCGGGACGCAGCCGGGCGTTCGCCAGTGCCACCTCCAACGCTTCGCCGAGCCGCGCCGCCGCGTCCGCCGGCCATCCGGTGCCGACGGCCTCCAGGCAGCGATGCAGCCCTTCATGCACCAGGATGCCGTAGTCGACATCGTCGATCGCCTCCTCGATCGGCGCCAACGGCTCCAGCCGCAGCACGTGGCGGGCATAGATCGCGTAGGGATCCCGCAGCCAGGTCTCGATCTCGGTGACCCGCAGCCGGCGCGGCCGCAGCGTGAGCGGTGGGCACGGATGCGGCGGCGCGGCGGGCCGTGCCGGACCATCGGGCTGATCGAGCGCGCGCGCCCAGGACGCGGCCGGATGCTCGGCCAGGTGCAGCCCGCGCCCGCGCAGCAGGGCTTCCAGCCGCACCAGCCAGCGGGCCGGCACCGCGGGCGCGCCCTCGCGCCGGCGCGGGCAGGAGAGCACCACCTCGCGCGCGGCACTGGCGGCAGCGAGGAAGTCGCGCGCGCCCTGGCCGATCGCCGCCTCCGGGCTCGGCAGCCCGACCGCTTCGCGCATCGGCCGGCTCAGCCACGGGCCGGGGTCGCTGGCCGGCGGCCAGACGCCCTCGGCGAGGCCGCCCAGCACGACCCGCCCGGCCGTTTGCAGCCGCGCCTCGAGCAGGCCCCAGATCACCACCCGCGGATGCTCGGCGCCGCCGCGCCCGCGCAAGGCGCGCCGCGAGCGCACGACAGCGCCCTCCAGCATGGCCCGCACCAGCCCGGGCAGCACCGCGGGCGGCTGGTCCGGAAGCGAGGCCGCCGCCTCCAGCATCTCGCCGAGATGGGTCGCCAGCGCCTCGCCCTCCTCCAGCGCCCAGAGCCGCGCGACGCCGGGGTCCGCATCGCTGGCAGCGAGCGTCTCGGCGCTCTCGATCGCCGCGGTCAGCAGATCGGGAACGGCGACGCTGACGCCGGCGGCGACGCGCAGCAGCGGCGCCAGGCCGCGTTCGAGCCGATCGAGCAGATCAACCGCCGCCGCTGCCTCCGGCGCCTCCGCCAGCCGCACGCGCAGCCCGGTGAGGCCCGGCGGCGGGGCGGGGCCGCGCAGGCAGGCGCGCTCCAGCGCCCGCGCCGCCTCGCGTGCCCGGGCCGGGGCGAGGCCCGCGGCCAGCAGCGGATGCTTGAGCAGGGCCAGCAGCGGCAGCGGCGCGAGATCGGCCGCCACCGCCTCGGCCAGCAGGCGCAGGAAGACGCCGGGCGGGGTCTCGCCCAGCGCCTCGCCGGCGCTGTCGTCGGCAATCACGCCGAAGCGCAGCAGTTCGGCCGAGACGCGCCGAGCCAGAGCGCGGTCCGGCGTGACCAGCGCCGCCAGCCCCGTCCCCGGGTGCTCCAGCGCGTCGCGCAGGATGAGCGCGATCGCGACCGCCTCCTCCTGCTCGTCGGCCGGGGTCAGGCGGCTCAGCCCGGCCAGTTCCTCGCTCGCTGCCCGTTGCCAGGCGGAGAGCGCGCCGGCCGGGAGCAGCGCCCGGCGCAGCGTCGCCGCGCGGCCCTGCGGTGCGGCGGCGATCACGGGGTCGGGCCAGGGCAGCGGCGGCCCGGCGTCGAGCCGGTGGAGCAGCCGGCGCGTCGCCGCCTCGGGATGGGATTCGGGCAGCGCCACCTCGGCCGGCAGCTCCGCATCCGGCTCGGGGATGATCACGCGCCCGTGCGGCATGGCGGCAATGGCGGCGAGCAGCCGGGCCAGCGCCGGCTCGGCGGCGGCGAAGCCGGCGGCCCAGACCGCCATCGCCGGCGGCGCGACGCGCCAGGTCTCGGCCTCGGCGTCGATCAGCGCGGTCTGGCGCGCCACCGGGTTGGCCAGCCCCGCTTCGGCCAGCCACCGCGGCCAGGCCTCGGTGACGATGCGCAGGAAGTCGAGCGTCAGCTGCCAGTGCACGGCGTGCTCGCCGGCAACGGCGCGCGGCAGCGCGGCAGCGAGATCGACGCCGGCATGCTCGGCCTCGTCCATCAGCGCCGCGAGCTCGACCGCCAGCCGCCACGCGCCGTCGGCCCGGCGCGGGCCGCCGAAATGCGGCGGCAGACCGAGGATCAGCCGGGCGAGAACCGCATGGCGCCGCGCCGGGGGCACCGCCGGCGGGAGATCGAGCGCCACGGCCGACGCGAGTTGCGGCAGGATCAGCCCCGCCTCGTCGATCGCGCCGATGGCGGTGATGCGCGGCAGGATCATCGCCCGCCCGCCGCCGAGGCGCAGGAACTGTTCGGCCAGAGCGCGCGCGGCACGCCGCGTCGGCAGCAGGATCAGCCCCTGGCCGGGATCGCCGGCGCCGACAGTGCCGAGCCAGCCCGCCGCCAGCGTCTCGAGGAACGACGCGTGCGGCGGGATGGCGAGGAGGCTCAGCGGCTTTCTCCGGTCTCGCCCCAGTGCAGCCGTGTCTCGGCCTCGGTGAGGTCGGCGGGCGTCGAGAGATGGAACCACAGCCCGTCATGGACCAGGGCGGCCAGGCGCGCGGTGGCGATGGCGCGGTCCCAGACCCGGTTCATGCTGAACGCGCGCCCGGGCGCGGCGTCGAACAGGGCCGGCGCCAGCAGCTGCACGCCGGCAAAGACATAGGGCGCGACCTCCCGCTCGCGCCGCCGCCGCACCCTGCCCTCGGGATCGATGGCGAAATCGCCGAACCCGACATCGGCATGGACATGGGCGGTGCGGTGGACGAGCAGCAGGGCGTCGTGCCGGGCAGCGTCGAACGAAGCCGCCAGCCGCGCCAGGGCGGGGCGCGGGCCGTCGAGCCAGAAGGCGTCGCCGTTGACGACGAAGAACGGCGCGGTGCCGAGATGGCCGGCTTCGAGGGCCGCCCGCACCGCGCCGCCGGTGTCGAGCAGGTCCGGCTCGTGCTGCACCACCACCGCGGGCCCACCCTGGCGCGCGGCGAGGTGAGCCTCCATGCGCGGCGCCTGCCAGTGGGTGTTGACGACGATGCGCTCCACCCCGACCGCTTCCAGCCGGTCGATCGCGTGGTCGAGCAGGGTGCGGCCGCCGAGCGGCAGCAGCGGCTTCGGCAGCGCGGCGGTGAGCGGGCGCATGCGGGTGCCGAGCCCGGCGGCGAGCAGCATCGCGGTGCGCACCGTCATGCCGCCAGCACCGCGGGGTTGCCGCGCTGCGCCGGCGGCACGAAGCGGTCGAGAAAATCGGCCAGCGGCGCCGCCTCCGGCCGGGCGAGCGCGCGTTCCAGCCGCCGCCACGTGCGCGGACCGTGGGCGAGATAGGCCGGCTTGCCATCGCGCCGCGCCAGCCGCACCCAGAGCCCGGCGACCCGGAGGTGGCGCTGCGCGGCGCAGATCCCGCATGCGGCCCGGAAGGCCGCCGCATCGAGCCCCGGGCGCCGCGCCAGATAGCGGGCGATGGCGCGCTCGACGAGCCCTTCCGGCTGGTCGCGCCGCGCGTCCTCGACCAGCGAGACCAGGTCGTAGGCGGGATGGCCCAGCGCGGCGTCCTGGAAGTCGATCAGCCCGACGCGGCCCACGCCCTCGCGCTCCGGCAGCCAGAACAGGTTGCCGGCGAAGAAGTCGCGGTGCACGAAGCCGGCCGGTCCCGCGGCCAGCGGCGCGAGCATGGAAGCCAGCGCGGCGTCGAAGCCGGCGCGAATCTCGGTCGACGGCGCGCCGCCAAGGGCTTCCGGCCACCACCAGTCGAGGAAGGTCGCCGCGGCCGCAACGCTCATCGCCGCCCCGTCCCACCGCGGCAGGCCGGACGGAGGGGCGGCTTCATGCAGGACGGCGAGGGCGTCGATGGCGGCATCATAGAGTTCGGTCGCGTTCGCCTCGTCCAGCACAGCCGCGTACAGCCCGTCGCCAAAATCCTCGATCAGCACCAGCCCGGCCTCGGCATCGGCGGCGAGCACCGCCGGGGCAGACAGGCCGAGCCGGGCGAGATGCCCGGCGATGCCGAGAAACGGGCGCACGTCCTCGCGTTCGGGCGGCGCGTCCATCAGCACCGCCGGGCGCGGACCGCCGCTCAGGCGGAGATAGCGCCGGAAGCTCGCATCCTCCGCGAGTGGCGCGGCGCGCGCGGCGGCCAAGCCGGCGGCGGCGAGGAAGGCGGCGATGGCGGCATCGCGCGCGGGCTCCAGCCGGGTCACGCCAGGCGCTCCAGCCGCCCGGGCCAGCCGGTGAGGTCGGCCTCGCGCCCCTCCTCCCCGCGCGGCGCCAGCGCCACGACGAGCGCCTCGGCCGGGCGCAGCGTCCCGAGCCGGTCCGGCCATTCGACCAGCACCGTGTCGCCCCGCGCTTCCTGCCAGCCGAGTTCGGCCAGCCCGGCGGGCCCTTCCAGCCGCCAGAGATCGAAGTGATGCACCGGGCCGATCGGCGTGTCGTAGCTCTGCACCAGGGCGAAGCTCGGGCTCGGCACCTCCAGTTCGGGATCAGCGGTGAGCGCGCGCAGCACGGCGCGGGCGAATTCGGTCTTGCCGGCGCCGAGCGGCCCTTCGAGCAGCACCGCATCGCCCGCGCGCAGCAGGCCGGCGACGCGGCCGGCGAGCGCCTCGGTGGCCGCCAGATCGGGCAGGGTGCGGCGGAGCGTGGGCAGAATCGCGGACATCCCGGGCATTTTGCCGGCGGCGCCCGCCGGCGGCAACCGCGGCGTCCCCGTTGCCGCCGAACAGCGTCAGTCGGTCGGCAGCACGCGGGCGAAATAGTGGCCCTGGGCGGAGGGCACGAAGCTCGGCTTCAGCCGGCCCCAGATGGTGACGAGCCCGCCCGGCTCCTTGACCAGCGAGAACAGCACCGCGCCGGGCTCCAGCGGCGGCAGCCCGATCGCCTCGTTGCCCGCGGCAACGCCGGCGTAGCGGACATCGACGCCCGCATCCGCCCGTGCCGTCAGCGTGCACACCAGCCTGGCGTCGGTCTGATAGCCCTGCGCCGCCATCTCGCAGCCGCGACCGATGGTGAGGGTGAAGGCGAGCGTGATCGGGCTGCCCGTCGCGCCGGTGCCGCCGCCGTCGAACCCGGCCCGGCCCTGATAGGCGTAGGTGCCCGTCCAGGGCGCGAGCCCACCGCCCAGAAGCGGCACCAAGGCCGCGGCGAGCAGCGTCCCGCGCAGCATCAGGCGATGCGCGCCAGCGCCGCGCCGAGACGGGCGATCTCGTGCTCGGTCGCGGCCAGGCGGTCGCGGTTCTCGGCCACCACCTCTTCGGGCGCGCGGCGGACGAAATCGGCATTGTCCAGCTTGCGCCGGATCTTCTCCGCCTCGCCGGCCGCCTTGTCGCGCTCGCGCGCCAGGCGCGCACGCTCGGCGGCGAGGTCGATCAGCCCGGCCAGCGGCAGCACCAGCGTCGCCTCGTCCACCACCGCCTGCGCCGAACCGGCGGGCAGCGGACCTTCGAGCGGCTGGACGGGCTCGACCCGGGCGAGGCGACGGATCTGCTCGGCCCAGCGCCCGGCGCGCGCCAGCGTCTCCGCTCGCGCCTCGCGCAGCAGCACCGGGGCGAGGGTTGCCGGCGGCACGTTCATCTCGCTGCGCACGGTGCGGATCTCGGCGATGAAGCGCACCAGCCAGGAGAGTTCCCCCCGCGCCGCCTCGGCCCCCGCGACGGCGGCAGGGCGCGGCCAGGCGGCGCCGATCAGGCTGCAGCGCGGGCCGTAGCCGAAATGGTCCCACAGCGCCTCGGTCACGAACGGCATCGCCGGGTGGAGCAGGCGGAGAATGACGCCGAGGACATGGGCGGCGACCGCGCGCATCTCCGGCGCCGTCGCTTCGTCGGCCAGCGCCGGCTTGGCGAGTTCGAGGAACCAGTCGCAGAACACGTTCCAGGTGAAGCGGTAGCCGGCCTGCGCATACTCGTCGAACCGATAGGCCTCCAGCGCCGCCGTCGCCTCCTCGATCGCGCCGTTGGCGGCATCGAGAATCCAACGCGACAGCACGTGCCGCGCGGTGGCCGGATCGAAATCCGGCGCCGGCGCGACCCCGTTCATTTCGCAGAAGCGCGCCGCGTTCCACAGCTTGGTGACGAAGCTGCGATGGCTCTGCACGATCGCCGGGCCGAGCTTGATGTCGCGTCCCGGCCCGGTCAGCGAGCAGATCGCGAAGCGCAGCGCGTCGGCGCCATATTCGTCGATCAACGCCAGCGGGTCGATGACGTTGCCCTTGGATTTGGACATTTTCTGGCCGCGCTCGTCGCGCACCAGACCGTGGATGTAGACGGCCCGGAATGGCACCGCGCCCATCATGTGGATGCCGAGCATCATCATCCGCGCAACCCAGAAGAAGATGATGTCGAACCCGGTCACCAGCACGTCGGTTGGGTAGTAACGCTGCAGCTCGGGCGTCGTCTCCGGCCAGCCGAGCGTGGAGAACGGCCAGAGGCCGGAGGAGAACCAGGTGTCGAGCACGTCCTCGTCGCGGGTGAGCGTGGCATCGCGGCCATAATGCGCGCGCGCCTGCGCCGCCGCTTCCGCCTCGGTCTCGGCGACGAACACCGCCCCGTCCGGCCCGTACCAGGCCGGGATGCGATGCCCCCACCAGAGCTGGCGCGAGATGCACCAGGGCTGGATGTCGCGCAGCCAGGCGAAGAACGTGTTCTCCCACTGCTTCGGCACGAACACGGTCTCGCCGCGCTCCACCGCCGCGATCGCGGGTTTGGCCAGTTCGGCGGCGTTGCAGTACCATTGCACGGTGAGCAGTGGCTCGATCGGCACGCCGGAACGGTCGCCGTGCGGCACCTGGTGCGTGTGCGGCGCGATGGTCTCGATCAGCCCCAGCCGCTCCAGCTCGGCGACGATGCGCCTGCGCGCCTCGAACCGGTCGAGTCCGGCCAGCGCGTGAACCAGATCCGGCGCGGCGACGCCGGGCACGGGCACGAGATCGGCGGCGATCTCGGCGAGTTCGATCCGCCCCTCGCGGTCGATCACCGAGGGCATCGCCAGCGCGTGGCGCCTGCCGACCTCGAAATCGTTGAAGTCGTGCGCAGGGGTGATCTTGACGGCGCCGGTGCCCTTCTCGGGATCGGAGTATTCATCGGCGACGATCGGGATACGCCGGCCGACGAGAGGCAGAATCGCGTGCCGGCCGCGCAGATCGGCGTAGCGCGCATCCTCCGGATGCACGGCCACGGCGGTGTCGCCCAGCATCGTCTCGGGCCGCGTCGTCGCCACGATGATGAACCGGTCCGGCGCGCCGTCGATCGGGTAGCGGATATGCCAGAGATGGCCGGCGACCTCGCGGCTTTCCACTTCGAGGTCGGAAATCGCCGACTGGAACTTCGGGTCCCAGTTCACCAGCCTGCGATCGCGGTAGATCAGGCCCTGGCGGTAGAGCGTGACGAACACTTTGCGGACGGCGGCGGAAAGCCCCTCGTCCATGGTGAAGCGCTCGCGCTGCCAGTCCAGCGAGGCGCCGAGGCGGCGCAGCTGGCGGGTGATGGCGCCGCCCGATTCCGCCTTCCACCGCCAGACCCGCTCGAGGAACGCCTCGCGCCCGAGCGCGCGCCGCTCCGTCCCCTCCCCTGCCAGCAGCCGCTCGACCACCATCTGCGTGGCAATGCCGGCATGGTCGGTGCCCGGCTGCCACAGCGCGTCGCGCCCCTGCATGCGGCGAAAGCGGGTCAGCGCGTCCTGCAGCGTGAAGGTGAGCGCGTGGCCCATGTGCAGGCTGCCGGTGACGTTCGGCGGCGGGATCATGATGGTGAAGGGCGGCTTGCCCGAGTCCGGCCGGGCGGCGAAGGCGCCGGCGTCCTCCCAGCCCTGATAGAGCGCCTGTTCAGTCTCGGCCGGAGAGAAACTCTTGTTCAGCATGGCTCACGCTCGAAGGCGCGCCGCTCGGGGCGGGCGCGTGGAGTCGACGCCGGCCGCACGGCGCTAGGGTCGGAGGGCAGTGGCTCAGGACAGGGCGCGGCCGACCACGCGTTGGATCTCCGCCTGCACCAGCCGCTCGACGAGCGGCGGCAGGTTGGTATCCAGCCACAGCTTGAGCGCCGGGCGGATTTCCTCGCGCACCAGATCCTCGATGGTCGGTCCGCCGCGATGGACCTGCGTCGCCCGTTCGGAGGCGATGGTGCGGACCAGATTGACGATGGAGGAGGCGGCGACCTCGGTCGTAGCCCGCTCCATCAGCCCGTCCTCGGGCTGATGTACGACGGCCGGCGCGACCGGAGAGGGCAAAGGGGAGACCGACGGCGCGGGCGCCGCGACGACCGGCGGCGGCGGGGCAGTGCGGATGGGTGGAGCTTCCGCCATCTCGGGGTGCGCCGCAGCCGGGTCCGGGATCATCATGGAGGCGTCGAGGTCCAGGACATCGTCCGCGGGAGGCTCGGCCGGAGCGGCGGGGCTGGCCGCGGCCGGCACGGCCGAGGAGGCGGGCTCCGGTGCCGGTTCCTCCTCGCTGAGGATGCGCCGGATCGAGGCGAGGATGTCCTCCATCGACGGATCCTGGCCCTCGGCCGGGTTCGGGGTCGGGGAGCCGGGGGTGGTTGGGCTGCTCATGTCCTCGCCTTCCTCATCGCACGCCGGCTCTAGCGCGCCGGCTGGTCAGTGGCATAATCCCCGGCGCCGAACCAACGGTTACTGACCGCCTGATAATAGGCATTTTCATCGTAGAGCGGCACCGGCAGGGCGAGATCGCGGGCCGTCAGGCGGCCGACCGCCGCGGCCAGGTTGTAGGACGCGTTCACCAGGCTGGAGAGATCCTGGACCAGCGTCACCTGCGAGCCGAGCAGGGTCTGGGTCGCGGTGAGGACGTCGAGCGTGGTGCGGCTGCCGACGATCGCCTCGCGCTGCACGCCTTCGAGCGCGATCTCGTTGGCGCGGACGGCCGAACGGTCGCTCTGCACGGCGGCGCGCGCGGCCGACAGCGTCTCCCAGGCCTGCGTCGCCTGCTGCACCGCCTGGCGGCGGGCGGCGTCGAGGTTTCGCCGCGCCTGCTGCTCGTTCTGCCGCGCCTGACGGATCGCGGCGTATTCGGAGCCGCCCTGGTAGATCGGCAGCGTCAGGTTGGCGAGTAGCTGGCCGCCATTGTTGTAGTTCTTGGGCAGGCCGGTGTTGTTCTGGGTGAAGCCCTGCGCCTGCACGTTCACCTGCGGCATCAGCGCCGAATAGGCGAGGTCGATCGCATCTTTCGCCGCAGCCTGGTTGAACTGCGCGGAGACGACGGCGGGGTTGTTGGCGGCGGCGAGCCGGTTGGCCGCCTCCTCATTCTTCGTCGGCAGGCGCAACGGCTGCGGCTCGATCAGATCGACCGCATCCTCGCCCACCACCTGCCGATAGGTCGCGCGCGCCGTCTGGAGGTTGCCCTCCGCCGTCTCGCGCTGCGAGCGCGCCTGGGCCAGCGCGGCCTCGGCCTGGGCAACGTCCGTGCGGGTGATCTCGCCGACCCGGAAACGGTCGTTGGTCGCTTCCAGCTGCTTGGTCAGCACCTGCTCGTTGTTGACGTTGAGCGCATAGATCTGCTGCGCCTGGATGACGCCGACATAGGCGCTGACCGTCTGCGAAAAGACCTGCTGCTCGGTGGCGATGAGCTGGGCCCGCTCGGCCATCACCTGGCTTTTCGCCTGCGCCGTCTGCGCGTGCACCTTGCCGCCGGTGTAGATCTGCTGGGTGATCGTCAGCTGACCCGTGCTCGGGGACCGGGCGCTGTTGATGTTGAGCGCCGGGCCGGGCGGAAAATAGAGGACATTCACACCGCTCGCGTAACCCGCCGAGCCGTTGCCGACGATGGTCGGCCGCCAGCCGGCCAGGGCCGTCGGGACGTTTTCATCCACCGAGCGCAGATGCGCACGCTCGGCGAGCAGGGTGGGGTTGTTCGAGTAGCTGGCGGCGAGCGCCTGCTGGATGGTGTTCGCCCGCGACGCCGGGGCGAGCCCGAGAAGAGCCGCGGCCGCAAGGGCCGTGCTGCCCAGGACTGATCCGAGAGACGTGCGCATCCGTTCGACCCCCTCCTTCATGCCCCCGGCGCCGTAGCCGGGGCCTTCACCCATCTGCCACAGACCGATGCGATCTGTCGCCTCCCGCAAGGTCGCCGCGTCGTCAGAACACGAAACTCGGCGCGGGGCGAAAGGCTGGCAGCAACGGCGTCGCGCAGTCGAAGTCCGGGCGCATCGCGAGCCCGGCCGGCGTCCGCTCCGCCAGCACCGCGCGCCCATGTCCCGCGCCCGCCGGCCCGGACGCGGCCAGAACCGTCACGAGCCGGCCGGCTTCGGGCCGCAGCTGCTCGGCGATCGAAGCGGGCACCGCCGGCACCGCGCCTTCGATGAAAATGAGATCCCACGGCGCACCGGACCGCCATCCGGCGCCGAGCGGCCCCTCGGCGACGACCACTGCGGGCGCCAATGAGGCCAGCGCGCCACGCGCCAGCGCCAGAAGGGCGCTGTCTTCTTCCAACGCGACAACCGAAGCTCCGGTTGCGGCCAGAACCGCCGCGCCATAGCCGGACCCGGCGCCGATCACCAGCGCCCGCTCGCCGGCCCGCGGCGCCGCGAGCTGGATGAGCCGCGCCAGGACCAGCGGCTCCATCAGCACCCGGCCGCCCGGCAGCGGCACATCCTCGTCGATATAGGCCAGCGCTGCCACGGATGGCGGCAGGAAGCGCTCGCGCGGCAGGCGCCGCATCGCCTCGAGGATACGCGGGTCGGTCACCTTGCTCGGCCGCAGCTGGCCATCCACCATGAGCTGGCGGGCGGTGGCGAAATCGGGGGCGGAAATATCCATGCGTGCAGGGTCCAGGAAAACGGGGAGGGCCGACCTCGGCCCGTTATAGGGGCCAACCCCCCCGCCCGCCAAGCGCACCGGCGGCATCGACGCCGCGGCAGGCTTGACCGCGCGCCCGGGCACGCCCGATAAGTCCCTCCGCCCGCGCAGGGTCCGGTGGCAGAGTGGTGATGCAGCGGACTGCAAATCCGCGAATGTGGGTTCGATTCCCGCCCGGACCTCCATGCGCCCCACGGAAGAGGAACGCGCCGTGCCGGAGCTTCAGGTCGCCACCGTCCCGGTCACGCCGTTCCAGCAGAATTGTGCCCTGATCTGGGACAGCGCGACGCAGCGTGGGGCGGTGATCGATCCCGGCGGCGAGGTCGAGCGCATCCTCGCGGCGATCGCGCGCGTTGGTCTCAGCGTCGAGACCATCCTGCTCACCCATGGCCATCTCGACCACGCCGGCGGCGCGGCGGCGCTGCAGCGGGCGTTGCGCCGGCAGAGCGGCGACGAAACCGCGGCGCCGATCGTCGGCCCCGATCGGCGCGACGCGTTCCTGCTCGAGGGCATTGCCCGTCAGGCCGCGGCCTACGGGCTGGACGGGATGGAGAACGCGACGCCGGACCGCTTCCTCTCCGCCGGCGAGACCGTCACGATCGGCGGGCACGCGTTCGCGGTGATCCACTGTCCGGGCCATACGCCGGGCCATGTCGTGTTCTTCAGTGCCGAGGCCCGCTTCGCCGTGGTCGGCGACGTGCTGTTCCGCGGCTCGATCGGCCGCACCGACTTCCCCTACGGCGACCATGCGGCGCTGATCGGCGCCATCACCCACGAACTGCTGCCGCTGGGTGACGATGTCGCCTTTCTCTGCGGCCACGGGCCGGGCTCGACCTTCGGCGAAGAACGTCGCAGCAACCCGTTCTTGCGCTGAAGCCGCCATAGTAGCCGGCGCAGCGGCGCTCCGGCCGCGCGGCCTCACGCAATTTTGTGCATGAGAGACCGTGACGCGCGGCGGCGCGGCCTCGTCGCGCAGGCGCAGCGCAGCCGAATTGCATAATCGTTTCATCACTTTACCCCTCTACGCCCGGCGGTTGGGGTCACTGCACGCCCGAGCATGTTTCCGTTGGACCAATTTATCCGATTAGCATATTATTGCTTTAACGAACCGACTACGGCGACCGAATGAACTCGCCGCGCTGGCGCGGTGTGTCGGTCGAGGTCCGCCTGGCCTCCGCCAGGCGCGGCGAACTCAAACAGGGGGAGAAAACCATGGCCCAGGGTCCAACCGGAGGCGGCGCCGAGTTCGTCCGGCGCATCGTCAGCGATCCCAAATCGGTTCCCGACGTCATCCGGCTGCAGGGCTATCTCGGCGCGTCGTCGGAGGAGGGCCACGAGCGGCTCTATCTCAGCGCCGACCTCAGCAGCTATGTCGAGATTCCGCGCGCCGCGGTGCTGCATCAGATGGATGTGCCGGCGGCGCAGGACCCGCACGGCGCCGTCGTGCTGTGGGTGAAGAAAGACGCCGCCCTGCAATACAAGATGGCGCCGGGCCCGACCGCGCTGGCGCATTATTTCGCCGGCGCCGTCGCCGCCGGGGGAGCCGCCGGGGCGGGCGCCGCCGGCGGCGCGGTCGCGGCGGGCGGCGCGCCGCTGCCGGTCTCGATCGGCGTCGTCTGCACCGCCCTGCCCGCGGCCTGCCCGCCGCCGACACCGGCCTGCCCGACCCATCATCCGACCTGCCTGCCGGCTTGCACGCACCTGCCCGCCTGCCAGCATACTCATGTCGGCCAGGTGAGTTGCGTGCCGGCCTGCACCGTCCACACCTGCCTGGGCCACGCCACCTGCGCGCCGGTTTGCACCGTGCACACCTGCGCCGGCCAGGCCACCTGCGCGCCGGCCTGCACCGTCCACACCTGCCTGGGCCACGCGACGTGCGCGCCGATCCTGTGTTCGGTGATCTGCACCCATCCACCGGCCTGCCACCCGACGCTGCCACCGGCATGCCACCCGACCTTGCCGCTGGTCTGCCACCAGACGCTGCCGGTCGTCTGCCACCAGACACTGCCGGCAGTATGCCATCCGACGCTGCCGCCGGCCTGCCACCAGACGCTGGCGGCCGTCTGCTATCACACCCTGCCGGAGGTTTGCGTGCATAGCGCCGTCATCGCCTGCCACCCGACCGTCGCCTGTCCGGCGGCCACGGTGCCGGCCTGCCCGCCACCCCAGAGCATCGCCTGCGGTAGCATCGCCTGTGGTGCTGGCGGCGTCGGCCCCGGCGGCGTGATGTAGCGCACGGCCCCGACGCGGCGCGCCCCGGCCTTGTGGGGCGCGCCGCACGGGGCACGTGGCCGCACATGCCATGGGCCGCGACATGCCATGCACCTGACCGTCGCCAACCTCACCCACTACCTGCTCGCCCGCGGCCTGCTCGACACCCGGGCCGTGGTCGGCGGCGATCTGCTGATCCGCGATGCCAGCCGGCGCAACCGCAATTTCCAGGTCGTCCGCCAGGCCGCGCCGGGCCTGTTCGTCAAGCAGATGCGCGAGATGCAGACCGACGCGATGCTGACATTGAAGCGCGAGGCCGCCTGCTACGACTATGCGCGCGGCGTGCCCGCGCTGGCCCGGCTGATGCCGCGGCTGATCGCCTACGACGCGGCGCGCCATGTGCTGATCCTCGAACTCGTCGCCGGCGCCGAGAGCCTCGCCGACTATCACGCGCGCGAGAAATCCTTTCCGACCGAGATCGGCGCCCTGCTCGGCGAGGGGCTCGGCCTCTATCACGCCCATGGCGGCGATATCGGCGCCGACCCGGCGCTGGCCGGGCTGTTCGCGCGCCAGGTCCCGGTGATCCTCACCCTCGGCCATGGCGGGCACGCCCTGCTTGGCCAGTTCGGCCGCATCGGCCCAGCCCTCTCCGGGCTGATCGCCCGCCACCCCGAGTTCCAGGCCGCGCTCGACGCGCTCGGCGCCGAGTGGCGCTTCGACAGCCTGATCCACGGCGACATGAAGTGGGACAATGTCCTCGTCTTCTCCGGCGCGGCGGGCGGGCGGGATTTCCGCATCGTCGATTGGGAGCTGGCCGATCTCGGCGATGCGGACTGGGATGTCGGCGCCGTGCTGCAGAGCTTCCTGGCGACCTGGATCCTGTCGATGCCGATCGGCTCGGGCCTGGCGCCGCAGCACTATGTCGGCATGGCCGGACAGAAGCTCGAGACGATGCGCCCGGTGCTGCACGCCTTCTGGGACCGCTACGCGGCGACGCGCGGCATCGCCGAGGATCAGCGCCGCCCCGCGCTCGAACGCTGCATGCGCTACGGCGCGGCGCGGCTGGTCTGGACGGCGCTCGAGCAGCGCCTCTACCAGGCCGAGCTCGACGCGCACGGCACGGCGCTGCTCCAGGTCGCGCTCAACATCCTGCTCGATCCGCCGCGCGCGGTGCGGGAGCTGCTCGATGCCTGACCCCACCGCCGCGCCGCCGGGGCTGGACGAGGCGCTCAGCGCGGTCCAGATCCTGTCCGCCGGCACGATCGCCTATGGCGAGGCGGCGCCGGTCGCCGTCACGGCGACACCCGGCATCGGCCCGGAGGATGCGCTGGCGCGCGCCGTGCAAGGCCTGCTCTATGACCGCGCCTATACCCGGCGCGATGCGGCGACGCGCGCGGCGGCGAACGGGGCCGCGCTCGAGGATGCAGGCTTCCTCGCCCGGCTCGATGCCGCGAACGGCTCGCGCGAGCGCTGGGACGCCGGCTGGGTCGTGCACCAGTTCGGCCCCAACGGCCAGGTCTTTGTGCGCAAGGGCGAATGCGAGCGCATCGCCATGCCCGGCGCGTTCATCACCGACCCGGTTCCGGGCCAGCCGCCCGGCATGGCGCCGGCGCTGGGTGCGCCGGTGCGTCTGCGCGCACCGCGCGCCGCGCCAGGCGCACAGCCCGGCTATTGCGTCGTGTTCGGCGAGACGCTCGACGAACTCGCCGACGCGCTCGACATGGTGCGGCTCTATTTCAACTGCCCGGCCGACGAGGGGCCGGCGCTGCTCGGGACCCTGTCCGCGGCGCTGAACCGGTTCCAGGTGCCGTTCCAGATGAAGCTTCCCGCCGCGCCGGCCCTGTTCGGCCGCACCGATGCCGCCGTGCTCTATCTCGGCGGGCGCCATTTCCCGATCGCCGGCCGCATCATCGCCGCGCTGCGCGCCGGCTGGCGGCTGGAGGCGGCGACGCCGCTGTTTGCCCGGCCGCTCTGGCCCGGCATCGCGGCCGCGGTGGAACCGGGCAATGGCGAGAGTTTCGGCGCCCATCGCTGCCGGCTCACGGCCGAAGGCATCGTTGACGCCTGGCGTGACGGATCAGCCGGCGTGCCGGCCCGGCGCGCGGCGGTGGCGGCGCGCTTCGCCGCCGCCGGGCTCGACCTCGCGCGGCCCTGGCTCGGCCCGGGCGGCATCGAGCGCTTCCATCACCCCGAGGAGCCCCGTCTGCCATGAACACGGACCGCCTCGGCTTCCTCCAGGCGGCGGACCGGATCGGCCATCGTCTGTGCCGCGACGCGCTGTGGAGCGATGGGCGCTGCACCTGGCTCGGCTGGGCGATGGAAGCCCATGGCGGGGCGTGGCGCACCGCGTACCGGCCGGCGAGCGGCGTGCTCTACGAGGGTAGCGCCGGCATTGGCCTGTTCCTCACCCTCCTGTTCCACTTCACCGGCGAGCCGATCACCCGCGATACGGCACTGGCGGCGCTGGCGCACGCACTCTCCGGCACCGACGCGCTGGCCTCCGGCGGCGAGTATGGGTTGCACTCCGGGCTGGGCGGCATCGCGCTCGCCTGCGGCACCGCCGGCCGGCTGCTCGACCACGAGGGGCTGGCAGCGCAGGGCGATGCGGTGCTGCGCCGCGCCGCGCGGATCGCCCCCGACGCCGACCGGATCGATGTCATCAACGGCAGCGCCGGGCTGATCCCGCTGCTCATCGCCGCCTCCCACGGGGAACGGGGCGAGGAATTGCTGCGCGCGGCGCTGGCCCATGGCGAGCATTTGTTGGCGCTGGCCACGCGCACGGCATCCGGCTGGTCATGGAACACGCTCGGCTCGGGGGCAGCGCCGGGGGCGGCGCATCTGCTCGGCCTCGCGCATGGCGGCTCGGGCATCGCCTGCGCGCTCGCCGCGCTCGGGGCGGCGAGCGGGCGGGCGGCGTTCACCGACGCGGCGCTGGCGGCACTGGCGTATGAGCGCGGCCATTTCCAGCCCGACCAGGGCAACTGGCCCGATCTCCGCGACTTCGTGCCGCGGGGGGCGGATGGGCGGCCGGTCTGCATGCTCGCCTGGTGCCACGGCGCGCCCGGCATCGGGCTGGCCCGCCTCTACCTGCATCGGCTCCTGCCCGACGAGCCTTCGATCCTCGTCGAGGCCGAGACCGCGATCCGGACCACGGCGGCCAGCCTCGGCGGGACGATGGCGGCGACCGGCAGCTTCTGCCTGTGCCACGGCGACGGCGGCAATGCCGACCTGCTGATCGAGGCGTCCGCGGCGCTGGACCGGCCATCCCTGCTCACCCAGGCCCGCAACGCCGGCGCTGCCGCGGTGGCGCGCTACGAGGAGGCCGCGCTGCCTTGGCCCTGCGGTCTGCCCGGCGCCGGCGAGACGCCGGGGCTGATGCTCGGCCTCGCCGGCATCGGCCACGCTCTGCTCCGGCTGCACGATCCGGAGCAGGTGCCGTCGATCTTGATATGCGCCCCTTGATATGCGCCCCCCATCCCGGGCGGCCGCGATAGGTTCGGTGTGGCGGAAGACCCGGTCGCCGGTCGACGCGATCGGTGGCTATTCCTGGCCGATCACCGCGGCGACCAGCGGCACCGAGACCATCACCATCTGGTCCCCGCCCTCGATATAACCGACGCGGAAGACGCCGTTGATCGGGTGCCGGCCGGGCGCCGTGGGCGTCACCGGAACGGCAAAGACCAGCGTGTTGTTGTCGGCGGTGCCGTTGACGATCTTGTCGGCGAAGGCCACGCCGCCATCGAGCGAGGAGAAGCGGCTGACCCGGTTGGTGTAGGCTTCGAGCACGCGGAACCCGTCGCGCAGGTGCAGCGTGATGCGCATGACGGCGCGTTCGCCGACGCGCGCGGTGACATCGCTCACCTCGACGCTATAGGGCTCGGTGAGCTTGTAGCCGACCTCCTCGGCCCGGGCCGGGGCGCAGAATCCCGCGGTGGCAGATGCTGCGAGCGCCGCCCAGATCACCAACAGAGCGGCGCGCGCGGCGCGGCGCCCGGGCAGGCGGATGATGGATGGTTGATCGGATGGCATCGTCTGATCCCGCATCGTTCGACGGTGGAAAAGCCGAAAACCGGCCGCCATGACGGCGGCCGGCTCCGGAAGCTCAGCGTGCGCTCTGGCCGATTGCAGCGTTCGGCATCAGCCAGAGCACCAGGTTGATCCCGTGGCCCGATCCTGCCAACGCCCGGAGCCGGGCGTTGGCATCGGACCGCGAAACCGAGCCGCGTCGGCCATCCTCACTTGGTGACGGCGAACACCCAGATCACGCCACCCTGCGGGATGTCCTTCTGCCAGCCGATGAGGTTGCTGATCAGGCCTTCCTGGAAGGCCGGATCGACGCCGTAGCCGGACTGAACGGCAACGTACTGCACGCCATCGACCGAGTAGGACGAGGGCGGGGCGATGATGCCCGAGTTGGTGCCGAACTGCCACAGCTGCTCGCCGGTGCGGGCGTCGTAGGCGCGGAACGCACGGTCGTTGGTGCCGCCGCCGAAGACGAGATTGCCGCCGGTGGTGAGCAGCGAGCCCCACATCATCGAGCTCGGATAGAGCGCACGCCAGGCGCGCTTGCCCGAGTTCACGTCATAGGCCTGGATCTCGCCGTAGAAGCCGGCATTCTTGTCGACGGTGAAGCCGATGTCCGGAATGCTCACACCCGTCCACCACTGGCCCGCGACGTATTCCTGCACCGCGCCCTTGAGATGGCCGCAATGATTGTCGTTCGACGGGATGTAGACCATGCCGGTGTTCGGGTTATAGGCTTCGAACGGCCAGTCCTTGCCGCCCCACAGGCTGGGGCAGAAGCTCGCTTCCTTGCCGGTCCCCGGCTTGTGGTCCATGTCGACCACCGGACGGCCGGTTTCCGGATCGATGCTCTTGAAGACGTTCTGCTTCACGTAAGCCACGGACGAGACATAGCCGATGTCGCCCGAGGACTTGCGCTCCAGCCAGTAGAGATAGCCATTGCGCTGCGGGGTCAGCAGGCCAGAAACCGACTTGCCGCCATGGCTGTAGTCCACGACCATCGGCGCGTTCATCGCGTCCCAGTCCCACGACTCGTTCTGGTGGTACTGGAAGTGGCCCTTCATCTTGCCGGTCGCCGGATCGAGCGCCAGGGTCGAGGAGGTGAACAGATTGTCGCCCGGGCGCTGGTCGCCGAACCACGGCGAGCCGTTGCCGGTGCCCCAGTAGACCGTGTCCGTCTTCGGGTCGTAGGTGCCGGGCATCCACGCCGAGCCGCCGCCGCGCTTCCAGGTATCCGGCTTCTGCCAGGTATCGCTGCCGGGCTCGCCGGGCGCCGGGATCGAGTAGGTCTTCCACGCCGGCTGGCCGGTCTCGCTGTCGAACGCCGCGATGAAGCCACGAATGCCGAACTCGCCGCCGGAGACGCCGACCATCACCTTGCCCTTCACGACGACCGGCGCGGTCGTCATGTAGTAGCCGGTGTGCCAGTCCTCGACCTTGGATTCCCAGTCGACCTTGCCGGTCTTGGCGTCGATCGCCACCAGCACCGCATCCAGCCCGGCGAAATAGACCTTGTCGCCATAGAGCGCGACGCCGCGGCTGGTGTTGTGCAGCGCGCTGAAGCCCTCGGGGATCGGCCGCTTGAAGCGCCAGATCAGCTCGCCGGTGGCCGCGTTCAGCGCCAGCACCTGATTATACGGCGTGGCGACGAACATCATGCCGTTGTTGACGATCGGCGGCGATTCATGGCCCGAATCCACGCCGGTCGAGAACGTCCAGACCGGCTGCAGATTCTTCACGTTGCTGGTGTTGATCTGATCCAGCGCGCTGTAGCTCCAGCCCTGGTAGCGACCGCGGGTCATCAGCCAGTTGGCGGGCTCCGGGTTGGTCAGGCGCGCGTCCGTGACCGGGCTATAGTCGGCACTCTGAGCGGTTCCGGCCGCCCCTGCCACCAGCAAGGCCAACAGGCTCGTGCAGGCGAATAACTTTTTCACGCTTAAGCCTCCCTCGATACGACGTTTGTACGGCGACGCGGACATTTCAGGCACTCACGGCATCGGACCGAATCCGCATCAATGTTTCGACGGCCCGATGCTGCCATTGAACCCCTCGGCAACCACGGGCGCGCCGTCGGCCACCTTCAGGGCAAGACTGGGAAGCGCCCGCGGCGCCGGGCCGCCGATCACCTCCGCTCCGTGCCTCGGATCATAGATCGAACCGTGGCAGGAACAAAACAAAAGCCCGGCCTCGCTCGCCCACATGTTCACGGCGCAGCCCTGGTGGGTGCACACCGCCGAATAGGCGACGACGCCATCGGCCGAACGGGCGCGCGTCGCATCGTCGAAGACCGCCGGTTCGAAACGCGCGAGCAGAACGAGATTGAGACGCGACCCGTCGCGCACCACGCCGCTCTTCGGGTCGATCGGGTAGACCTGGATTTGCGGGCCGCCGAGAGGAATGTCTTCGGTCTTGACGATCTGACCCTTCTTGTCGCCGGTCAGAAACGCAAACCGGTCCCCCGGTTGCGGCGGCAGGGAAGCAGGTCCCGCCTCATCAGCCCTGGCCATGCCGGCCAGGAACGGTACCAGCGCCACGCCAGCACCAAGCACGGCCCGCCGTTCAGCGGACCAACGGCACGTATCGTCACTTTCCGTCATTGGACCTCCTACCCTGCCGCCCAGCGTATGACGTCGCCGTAATCTACGTCAAGTGCGCGCCAGCCCTACGCCGTGGCGGTGAGCGCCGTGTCGAGGTCGCGGATCAGATCCTCGGCACTCTCCAACCCGACCGACAGGCGGATCACGTCGTCGCCAGCGCCGGCCGCGGAGCGCTGCTCCTCGGTCAGCTGGCGATGCGTGGTCGAGGCAGGATGCAGGATCAGGCTGCGGGTGTCGCCGATATTGGCGAGATGGGAGAACAGCCGGACGGACTCGACGAGCTTGATGCCGGCCGCGTAGCCGCCGCGCACGCCGAACGTGAACACCGCGCCGGCGCCCCGCGGCAGGTATTTCTGTGCCAGCGCGCGATACGGGCTGGCGTCCAGCCCGGCGTAGGAAACCCAGGCGACGTTCGGATGCGTCGCGAGGAACGCCGCCACCTGCTGGGCGTTGGCGACGTGGCGCTCCATGCGCAGATGCAGGGTTTCGATGCCGGTGATGGTGAGGAACGCGTTCATCGGCGCCAACGTCGGCCCGAAATCGCGCAGCGCCACCGCGCGCGCCTTGGTGGTGAAGGCGAAGTCGCCGAAATTCTCGTAGAAGCGCAACCCGTGATAGGCCGGCTCCGGCTCGGTCATCGAGGGGAACTTGCCGCTGTCCGCCCAGTCGAACTTGCCCGATTCGACCACCATCCCGCCGAGCGCATTGCCATGGCCGGCGAGAAATTTCGTCGTCGAGTGCACGACGATGTCCGCGCCCCACTCGATCGGACGGCAGAGATAGGGCGAGGCCATGGTGTTATCGACGATCAGCGGGATTCCGGCCCCGTGCGCGATGCGGGCGATGGCTTCGAGATCGACGACGATGCCGCCGGGATTGGCCAGGCTCTCGACGAAGATCGCCTTGCAGCGCGGCGTCAGGGCGCGCGCGAAATTCTCCGGATCGCGCGGATCGACGAAATGGCAGGTCCAGCCGAGGCGCGGAAACGAGCGGCCGAACTGCGTCAGCGAGCCGCCATAGAGATTGCGCGAGGCAAGAAATTCGTCGCCCGGTTCGAGGAGCGTGAAGAAGGTAATGAACTGCGCCGCGTGGCCCGAAGATGCGGCCACCGCCGCCCGCCCACCTTCGAGATTGGCGACGCGCTCCTCCAGAACCGAGACGGTGGGATTGGTCAACCGCGAGTAGATATAACCGAAATTGTGCAGGTTGAAGAGCGATGCGGCGTGATCGACATCCTCGAACACGTAGGACGTCGTCTGGTAGATTGGCGTCGAGCGCGCACCCGTGGTCGGGTCCGGCGCCGCCCCGGCATGGATCGCGCGGGTCTCGAACCCGTAGCCGAGGTTGCGCGGCGGCGGCGGGTGCGGTTTCGCATGCCGCTCCGTCGGCGCTTCGGGCGGGCGGTTGCGGATCAGCCCGGAATTGACCCCGCTCCAGGACAGCTCCCCGCCGAGCCGGCCATACTCGATTTTCGGACAGCGGTTCATCACCACTTCGAGCCCCGCCGCCTCGGCCCGCGCGGCCGCCTCGTCGTTGCGCACGCCGAGCTGCATCCACACCACCTTGGCGCCGATGGCGATCGCCTCGTCGACCACCGGGCCGACCCGGTCGGAAGCGCGGAAAATCTCCACCATGTCGACCGGTTCGGGGATGTCGCGCAGCGAGGCGCGGACGGTCTCACCGAGCAGCGTCTGCCCGGCCAGGCCCGGGTTCACCGGGATCACGCGATAGCCCTTGCCCTGGAGGTATTTGTTCACGAAGTAGCTCGGCCGGTTCCAGTTCGCCGAGGCACCCACCAGCGCAATGGTCCGGACACCGGCAAGGATGCGGCGCAGCTTCGCGTCCGAATAGGCGATCGGTTCGAGCATGGTCATGACCCAGCCTCCGCGAGGGGCGGCGATCATCGCGGCCGGTGCCGGGGATGGCAAGGCGCTCAGGCCATCGCTTCCACCAGCGCATCGCGCAGCCGCACGGCGGTGAATGGCTTGTCCAGCCGCACATGCGGAAGTGCTGGCCCGCCCAGCTCGCGGCCATGGCCCGTGGCGATGATCACCCGCAGCCCGGGCGACGCCTGTCGTGCCTGTGCCGCGAGGTGCGTCCCGTCCATGTCCGGCAGGCTCAGATCGGCGATCAGGACATCGGCGCCCCCGTCCAGCAGGTGCAGCGCCTCCCCCGCGCTGCCGGCCGCGCGGACCTCGTGACCATCCGCGGCCAGAATCTCGGCCACCACGCCCCGAAGCAGCGAATCATCCTCGGCCAGCACCACGCGCAGACGCCGCGCGGGGTTGGCAGACAAGGCTTGGCGCAGCCTTCGCGCCAGCTCGTCCGTCCGCCACGGCTTCGCCAGCAGCCGCGCCCCGGGTGGCAAGCCGCCGGCGGCCACCAGTGCGTCCTCGGCGTAGCCGGACGTGAACACGACCGGCAGACTAGGCCCGACGATCCGGCGGGCGCGTTCGGCCATCTCGACGGCGCCGACCGGTCCAGGCATCACCACGTCCGAGAACAACAGCGCCGGCCGTGCTCCGGATTGCAGGATCGCCAGCGCGGCGGCGCCGTTCTCCGCCGTGATGGTACGGTAGCCGAGATCGTGCAGCGCGGCGACAACGGCGCCGAGCACGGCGGGATCGTCCTCGACGACGAGCACGGTCTCGCCCTGCCCGAGCGGCAGGTCCGCTGCCGGCTCGCCAATCGTCGCCGCCGGCGTGCCCCGTGCGCGCGGCAGATAGAGCCGTACGGTCGTCCCCACCCCCGGCGCGCTCTCCAGATCGAGCCCGCCCCGCGATTGGCGGGCAAACCCGTGCACCATGGAGAGGCCCAGGCCGCTGCCGCGGACGCCCTTGGTAGAAAAGAAGGGCTCGACGGCGCGCGCCAGCTGCTCCTCGGTCATACCGATCCCCGAATCGCGGATGGTGATGCCGACATATTCACCGCGGGACAGCGTGTCGGCGCCGATCTGCCGGGGCGCGAGCACGGCGAGATTGGTCGCCTCGACGACGATCTGGCCCCCGGACGGCATCGCATCGCGCGCATTCAGCACCAGATTGAGCAGCGCGCTTTCGAGCTGTTCGGGGTCGGCCTGCACCGGCCAAAGCTCCGGCGCCTTCAGGAACACGAGTTCGATCGTCGCCGGCAGCGTGTCGCGTAGCATCTGCATCAGCTGCCCGACCAGGGTCTGCACGTCCACCGGAACCGGGGTCAGACGCTGACGGCGCGCGAAGGCCAATAGCGAGCGCGTCAGGCGCGCGCCCCGCTGCACCCCGGCGAGCGCCGCGGCCAGACGCGCGCGGAGCGGCGATACCGGGTCCAGCTGGCGCTCGAGAAGCTCAAGATTGGCCTGCACCGCCTGCAGCAGGTTATTGAAGTCATGCGCGACACCGCCGGTGAGCCGCCCTAGCGCGTCGAGCTTCTGTGCATCGCGGGCGAGGCGCTCCATCTCCAGCCGCTGGGTGATGTCGGCGACTACCAGCATCTGCCCGCCATCCGGCATCGGGCCGCGCCAGACCTCCAAGACCCGCCCGTCCTTGCGCATCTCGGCGGCCACGGCACCGGTTTCGGTCGTGGGGGGCGGCCGGGCGAGAACGGCCGGCTGCCAACCCTCCGTCAATTCCACCAGCTCCGCGAAGCTCATGTCCTGATAGACCTTGGCTCCGTCGATCCCCAGCCGCAGCGCCAGGCGCTCGTTCTTGGTGCGCAGCCGTCCCGCACAGTCGAAGATGCCGATGCCCGGCCGCACGATCGCGGCCGCCGCGCCGAGCCGCGCGGTCTCCTCGCGCAGGCGCGCCTGGCTCGCCTTCAGCCGCGCGCGCGATACCAGCAGGCCGAGGACGGTGAGCCCGGCGAGCGCGAAGCCCGCGCCGGTAGCCAGCATAAGCAGCGTCAAGAGGTCCGACCGTGTCGCCGCCAGCTCGCTTTGGTACTGCGTCCGCTCGGCGCGCGCGGCCTCGAGCAGCGCACCCGTCCGCGCGCGCAGCGTCTCCTGGGTGCGCTCGCCCTGACCACCCAGGACGATGGCCATCGCCGCCTTGGTCTCGCCGCGCTGCGCCAGATCGAGGGTCTTGCGGAGCTCGGCCAGCTTCTCGTCGGCCAATGCCTGCAGTTGCGCCGCTCCGGCCTGGGCCCAGGCCTGGTCCCGCACCAGCTCCGCCAATCGCGTGACGTCATCGCCCACGCGGCGCGCGGCGCGCTCGTACGGCGCGAGATAGGCGGCCGATCCGGTCAGCAGGTAGCCGCGCTGGCCGGTCTCCGCCTCGTCGAGGTCCAGGCGCAGCCGCCCGATGCTGAAAGCGCGCTCCCGCGCCTGGTCGAGGCGGTTTTGCAGCCGCATCGACCGGCCGAGCAGGTCGCCGGTGAACAGCCCGACCCCGACCATGAGGCCGGCAATGGCGAGGAGCACCAGCGCGACCAGACCATGCCGGCCGATCGCGGACGGGCGCGGCGCAGGTCGCGGCATGGCGGCCCGAGCCTCAGGCGGACAGCCAGAGCGGATCTTTCAGCCGCGCGAGGAACGCGGCGTGGGCGGCAAGCTCATCCGCGCCCGGGCGGATCGGCCGCGGCGTTCGTGCCGCCGGGGCCGCGTACGTCACCACCGGCAGGCCGGCGGCGGGTGTGGCCAGCGCCAGACCGCGCTGGCGTCCGCCGGTGAGTTCGACATAGACCTCGGCCAGCAGCCGGCAATCCAGCAGCGCATTGTGCGTGGAGCGCTCGGAGAGATCGATGCCGAAGCGCCGGCACAGCGCGTCCAGGCTGTTGGGCATGCCCGGGAACCGGGCCTTGGCCAGGCCCAGCGTGTCCACCATGCGGGCACGGTCCAGGCCGGGGCGGCCGACGCGGGCGAACTCGGCATCGAGAAAGCCGAAATCGAATGGCGCGTTGTGCGCGATCAGCGGATCCTCGCCGAGGAAGTCCAGCAGCCGCTCGGCGATGGCGCCGAAGCGGGGCTGGCCGCGAAGGTGCTCCGTGCTGATGCCGTGCACCCGCACCGCATCCTCCGGCACCTCGCGCTCCGGATCGACCAGCGTATGGAAATGCCGCCCCGTCGGGAGGTCGTTGATCAGTTCGAGCGCGGCGATCTCGATGACCCGGTCACCCGCGGCGGGATCAAGCCCCGTCGTTTCAGTATCGAACAGCACGGCGCGGGACATGTCTGCAACTCCAGAATTAATCGGCGCAGCGCGCGCAAGGCATGGTAGCGGGACAGTCCCGTGCGCACCACGAGATTCGCGCGCCGGCGCTTTTCGGCGTCGGACATCTGCCGTGCAATGGCGGCATCGATCTCGGCCTGGTTCCACTGCCGCCGCAGCCGCAGCCGTGCCGCCTGCACCGCGCGCGGTGCCGAGACGACGATGGTGAAGTCGGCCCGCCGCTCGCCGCCAGTTTCGAACAGCAGCGGGACGTCGAGCACCACGGCGCGGGCGCCGGCGCGCCGGGCGCGGCCGAGAAAGGCGCGCTCGGCGGCGCGCACCAGCGGATGCACGATGCGCTCCAGACGCTGGAGGGCCCCCGGCTCGCGCATCACCGCCGCGCGCAGGGCGGCGCGGTCGATGACGCCGTCGCGGACCGTGCCGGGAAACGATGCCGCAATCGGCCGCACCGCGCGCCCGCCGCGGCGCTGCAGCGCATGCACCGCGGCGTCGGCATCGAACACCGGGATCCGGGCGCGGCGGAAACAGGCGGCGGCGGTGGATTTGCCCATGCCGATGCCGCCGGTGAGCCCGATCACGCGCATCCCGGCTCAGCCCGCCGGCAGATCGTCGCCGACGAAGCGGCGCAGCGCCTCATCGACCTCGGGATCGACGCCGAACCAGGCGGCGAAGCCAGGACGCGCCTGGTGGAGGAGCATGCCCAGACCGCCCACGGCGACGAGCCCCCGTGCGCGCGCCGCTGCCAGCAACTCGGTCTCGCGCGGCACATAGATCACATCCGCAACGGCCAGCCCGGTGGCGGCCCGGTCGAGCGCCAGCGCCAACGGTTCCCGGCCCGTCATGCCCGCTGCGGTGGTGTTGACCACCAGCGCCATCTCCGCCAGTGCCGCCTCCCGCGCCACCCAAGGCAGGGTACGCAGCCCGGGGAGCGCAGCCGCGAGCCGGTCCGCCTCCTCGGTGCGGCGCGCGGTGACGAACACCGGAGCGCCGGCCTCGGCCAGCGACGCGGCGACGGCCCGCGCCGCGCCCCCCGCGCCCAGCACCAGCGCCGGACCGGCACCGGGATCGACGCCGTGGTCGCGCAGATTGGCGAGAAAGCCGAACCCATCGGTGTTGCTGCCGAGGATGCGTCCGTCGCGAAACACCAGCGTGTTCACCGCGCCGGCACGCTCCGCCGAGACGTCGCGCTCGTCGCACAGGGAAGCGGCGGCGAGCTTGTGCGGCAGGGTGACGTTCGCCCCGGCGAAGCCCGCCGCCGCGAGCCCCCGCACCGCGGTGGCGAAATGCTCCGGCGCTACCGGCAGCGGCACATAGGCGCCATCGATGCGGTAGCGTTCCAGCCAGAAACCGTGCAGCCGGGGCGAGCGGGAGTGCCCGACCGGCCAGCCCAGCACGCCGGCCACACGCGCCTTCCCTGTCAGAATTGGCATGGCCCTGTCCAAGCACGCGCGTGGCCGGGGATCAAGCCCGGGGACCAAGCCCGGGGACCAAGCGACGACGGGGTCACACCGGCGCCGGGCGGCCTCGGCGGCGGCGTTCCGGCACGGGAGGCGACGGCGTGTGCTCCAGCAGCTTGCGCTGACCGATCGCGATCGCGTCGTGACGCTCCATTTCCTGCATCATGCGGGTGAGAATCTGGAACAGCATCTGGTCCCAGGTGAAGCGCTGGGCGGCAGCTCGGCAGGCGTCGCGGAAGTCCGCGCGCTGCTTGGGCGGGTCGGCCAGCACGGCCCGGATGGCGTGGTAGAGGCTTTCGGCCGAGAACGGATCGAAATACGTGCATAATTGGCCGCCGACCTCGGGGATCGCCGAGCTGAACGAGGCGATGCACGGCGTGCCGACGGACAGGCTCTCCAGCACCGGCAGACCGAAGCCTTCGAAGAACGAGGGATAGATCGTCGCGGCGGCACCGGAGAGCAGGCAGTATTTCTCGAATTCGGAGACGAACCCCGGCAGCACCAGCCGGCCCGTCTCGATCGCCTTCTCCAGTTCCGGCGGGATGATCTGCTGCTCGCGCAGCCAGCCCATCCGCCCGGCGATGACGACGCGCACGCTGTCCAGCAATTCGGGGAACAGCGCCAGCACCTCGAAGATGCGCACGATGTTCTTGCGCGGTTCGCGGGTGCCGAGCACGAGGAAATAGGGATCGGCATCCGCCGGCTCCCGCTCGTTCTCGACCTGGATCGGGAACCACCACGGCCAGGAGACACCGTTATAAGCCACCGCCAGCCGCCGTTCATCGATGCCGAGATAGGCCGCCAGATCTTCCACGGTGGCGCGCGAGACGCCGAAGGTGACGGCGTTGCTGCGCAGATCGCTCATCATGCTCTCGGCGTGGTAGCGGATATTGGCGATCTCGTGGAACTGCGGCGTCACCAGGGTCGAGAGGTCGTGGACGATGCTGCACTCGAGCGGGAAGAGTTGGCGGACGCGTTTGACCGACGGATAGATGCCGAGCGCGTGCGCGCCCCAGTCGAACAGCGGCACCACACCGTCCTGCGCCGGTCCCTTGAAGAAGTCCCGGTGCAGGAAGAGGCCGCTGCCGCGCGCCAGCGCATCCTCGACGGCGGCGCGGGTGACGAGGTGGTGCTCGTAGAAGAACTGGGTCGTCTCCGGCAGCACCCGCAGCAGCACCTGCGCCAGACCGGCGGCCACCACGGGGATGCCGGTCCAATGCTCCTCGAACAGCGGCGAGACGTCGTAGTAGATGCGCCAGCCACTGCCGGCGATGGTGCGTGCCAGCGCGGCCAGGGCTTCGCCACGCGCGATCGCCGGCAGACGCTCACGCATGAGCTGCATCCCGCGCACCTCCGCCAAGCCGCGGCACCGGAGGCGGGCCGGCACGCGTGATCTCGTCGCGGGTGCGTCCGATCAGGCCGGCGACGGCCCGAGCGGACAGCGACGGCACCATGAACAACCGCGCGCCGAACGCATCGAGCACTTCCTGGCGCGTTTCTTCGTCCGCCAGGACGCTGAAGCGCGGCATGAGCGCCTGCGGCAGCGTCAGATTCGGAGGCGGTGCGACGAGCACCGCCGGCACACCGAGCGCCGCCAGCCGCGCCAGCGTCAGGGCACACTCCGGATCGCCGCCCTCGACCCAGGCGAGGGCGAAGAGATGGCGCATCAGCGCCGTCGCCCTGTCCGCCCGCAGCCGGGCGAGGAACATCGTTCGCAGCGTCGCCGGCTCGGCACTGGCCGCGCGCACCCGCTGGATCAGCCCGGCCACCGCCCCGGCCGTCTCCCAGCTTTCGTTGAAGGGAAATACGACCAGCCGCAGGGACCGATCCTGCCATCGCCCGGCACGGCAAAGGCGCTCGATCAGGGGCGGAACGATGCTAGCGGGATTGGCCACGTTCCACGGCAACAGCAGCGGCGTCAGCCGGTCCGACCCGTCGTTCGACGCGCTGGCAAAGGTCACCGCGCGTCGCCAGTCGAGTGAGGGTGGCGCGCCGCTCCCGCCCGCTCCCCTCCAAGCCTCACGCCACGAGGCCGCATTGAATTCCGCGAAGGAGGCGATCTCCAGGCCGAGTTCGGCGCAGAAGGCGGCGTCGTCCGCGCCGACCCAGGCCGACGCCCCCCCCGGCAGGGCGCCCGGCCCTGCCCCTGCGGCCAACAGATCCGCGGCCACGGCACTGTCGTCGAGCAGAGCGGTCGGCATCGGGTGGCCATCCAGGCCCGAGAGCGGCGATTGCTCAGGGAAATAGATCAACTGACGGCTGAACCCCGCCGGCACGCGATCACCGCTGCCGAACGGGTGCTGCGGCGGGCTCGTTGGCAGCAGCGTGTGGCTCTCACCGGTGAGGATGACGTTGCTGGCCTGCTTGAGCAGGCGGGCATGCCGCGCCATGCCGAGGCGGACGTGCAGGAGCTTCTCCGCGGCACCGACGGCTATGCCGAGACGGCGAAAGGCGCTGAAGCTGTCGGTGGCGGAGAACAGCTCCGGCGCGGGTGCAAGCAGCAGGGTCGTGCCCCGCCCCGCGGCGAGCCGCACCAGCGCGCGCAACTGCGCTTCGAACCCGAACAAAATCTGCGCGCAGGGATGGCGCGCCGCGGCGATGACCGCAGCGCGCGCGCCGGGTTCGACCAGGGGCACGCTGGCAACAATGGCGTCGCTGCCCCAGAACTCCGAGTCGACACGCTGCGAATAGGGTGCGCCGCGCGCCCCACCGCGCTCACGCCGGCGCGCGCCGGCCCCACCCGCGCCATCCGGCAGCGGCTTCAATGCGCGGGACTGCGACGCCATGACGCAAGACGGGTTTCACTCACGGATTTCCGTTCCACGATGATCATGGCATTCTCTTCATTCCGTAGAAAGGAGGCAAGGCCGTTATGCGCCCCAACCCGGACCTCATGCCGAGAGGCAGCATCGACGGCATCGCGGCCGACGGCACCATCGCCGGCTGGGCGTGGCTGCCGGGCTGCACGCAGCGATGCCATGTGCGCATTCTCGACTCCGATGGCTCGGTCCTCGGCGAGGCGCTGGCCGATGTCTTTCGCTCGGATTTGCTGCGCGCCGGCATGGGGCTGGGCCATTGCGGGTTCTTCGCCAGTGTCCGACGCCCGCTGCCGCCCGGCCCGCGCGCGCTGCGCCTGATCGAGCCGCGGCTGGACCGGCCCATAGGCCGGGAAATCCTGGTGGACGTGCCGGTTCGGCGTCCGGGCGCGGCGCCTTCGGTCTATGTCCGCCCCAGCGCCCGCCCCGCCTGGCGCGACGAGGAAGTGCTTGCCCATCTCGGCCAGTTCGAGCTGGAACGCCATCGCCAGCGCATGGGCACGGTGCGCTTCGTCGATATCGTGTTCCGCTACATCCTCAATCGCTGGGCCGACGATGGCGGATTGTCACGCTACAGCGAAGCGCTGGACGCCGGCGAACTGACCTGCGAGCAGGTCTTCGCGATTCTGCTCGGGTGCGAGGAACGCAAGGCGATCGCGACCCCGCTGCCGGCGCCGCACGACTACCGGTTTCCCTTCGGCTCCCCCGACCTTGCCGAGTTCGCCCCGACCGCGGCTGCCTGAAGCGCTCGTTCGCGGGGGCTGGTCTTAGCCTTTGGCCGCCATCAGCCAACCGGGATTGAGTCCCTCGATGTCCGGGCAGCCGAGCAAAGCGAGGTTGCGGTCGATCTCGCTCATCAGCACGCGGATGCCATGCGCCGCCCCGGCTTCGCCGGCGAGCGCGGCGGCGTAGAGGAACGGGCGGGCGACGAACACGAAATGGGCGCCGAGCGCCAGCGCCTTGAGCACATCGGTGCCACGGCGGATGCCGCCGTCGAGCATCACCGTCATGCCGCCGGCCGCGGCGGCCACCGCGGGCAGCGCGCGCAGCGAGGCGACGGCGCCATCGAGCTGCCGCCCGCCATGGTTGGAGACGATGACACCATCGACGCCGACCTCGCGCGCCCGTCGCGCATCCTCGGCCGCGAGCACGCCCTTCAGCACCAGCTTGCCGGACCATTGCCGACGGATCCATTCGAGGTCGCTCCAGTTCAGCGCCTCGCGCCCGGAAAACCGGTCCATGGCACGCGCCGAGAAGGCCGGCACGCCGCGCCCGGCACCGGCATTCTCGAAATGCAGCAGACCGCGCGCGAGGAACGTCCGCGCGGCGATGCCGAGCAGCCAGCGCGGATGGGAGAGGATGTCGGCGAGCAGCCGCGGCGTCGGCCGCAGCGGCAGGGAGAAGCCGTTGCGCTGGTTGTTCTCGCGGTTGCCGGCGACCTGCACGTCCACCGTCACCACCAGCACCTCGTAGCCGGCGCGCGCGACGCGCTCGATCAGCGTGCCGATCAGCGGCCGGTCGGACGGAATATAGGCCTGGAACCAGGCGGTGCGGCCCTCGCGCGCGACGCGCTCGAGCGGCGTGAGCGAGGCGCCGGAGAGGATGAACGGGATGTTCGCCGCCGCCGCCGCGCGGGCCAAGGCGGCGTCGCCGTCATAGGCCATGAGCGCCGTCGCCCCCATCGGCGCAATGCCGAAGGGCGCGGCGTAGGCGCGGCCGAACAGGGTGCGCGTCTGGTGGCGCACGGAGGCATCCACGAGCACGCGCGGGAGAAAGGCATAATCGGCGAAGGCAGCGCGGTTCTCGCGCAGGGAGGTGTTGGTCTCGGTGGCGCCAGAGACGAAGCCGAACAGGCTGCGCGGCAGCAGCGCCCGCCCGGCGGCCTCGAAATCGTCGAGCGCGTAGATGCGCCGCAGCGCCCGCGCCGCCATGCCCGAAGGCGCGGCGCTCGCCGCTGCCGGCCGGGCCTCGGCCGCCTCGGCCGCCTTGTCTCCAACCGCTGGTCCCGTGCTGACGGACATGCTGCCTCCTCCGCGGCATTCCGATTGCCGCACCTGACACGACTCTGTAGCACATGGCCTCGGATTGCCAGAGCCGGGCGGCACGGCGGCGGGCGCTTGACCTGGCGCTTGTCTCTCCGCATCCAGGCAACATCTAAGCATCCGACAGTGACGCCCGTCCTCGGGCCAGGGAGTTTTCGCGCATGGAGTTCATGATCGGGCAGCCCCAGCAGCCGGGTGCCGCGCCAAAGGCTGGAACGCCAGCGGGGGGGGCGCCCATGAGTGGGACGCCAAGCGGCGGGGCAATGATCGTCGACGGCGATCAGAAGACCTTCATGGCCGAGGTGGTGGACGCCTCGCGCCAGGTGCCGGTGCTGGTCGATTTCTGGGCCACCTGGTGCGGCCCGTGCAAGCAGCTCACCCCGGCGCTGGAGAAGGTCGTGCGTGCCGCCGGCGGGCGGGTGAAGCTGGTGAAGATCGACATCGACAAGAATCGCGGCCTGGTCCAGCAGCTCACCCAGCTCGGCCTGCCGCTGCAATCGGTGCCGACGGTCGCGGCATTCTGGCAGGGCCAGATCGCCGACCTGTTCCAGGGCGCGCTGCCGGAATCGGAGGTCAAGCGCTTCGTCGAGGGCCTGCTCAAGCTCACCGGCGGCAGCATGCCGGCGGCCGATCTCCTGGCCGAGGCGCGCGCCGCGCTGGAGGCGGGCGACGCCGAGCAGGCGGGCGAGATTTTCAGCGCCCTGCTGCAGCAGGAGCCGGAAAACGCGGACGCCTGGGGCGGGCTGATCCGGGCCCTGCTGGCCCTGGGGCGCGAGGAGCAGGCCAAACAGGCGCTGGCGCGGGTGCCGGCGAAGCTGGCCGAGCATGCGGAAATCGCCGGTGCGCGCAGCGCGCTGGCGCTGGCCGAGGAGGGCCGCCGCGCGACCGGCAAGCTCTCCGCCCTGGAGGCGAAGGTCGCCGCCGACCCGGCCGACCATGCCGCCCGCTACGAGCTGGCGACGGCGCTGAACGCGCTCGGCCGGCGCGACGAGGCGGCGGCGGCCCTGCTCGAGATCGTGCGCCGCGACCGGCGCTGGAACGAGGAAGCCGCCCGGCTGCAACTGCTGAAATTCTTCGAGGCCTGGGGCGTCGAGGATGCGGCGACGGTGGCCGCCAGGCGCAAGCTGTCCACGCTTCTGTTCAGCTGAGCGGGATGCCGGACGTTCCGCCGGGACCGGAGCCCTTGCCGGACACGTTCGCCGTGTTTCCCCTGAGCGGCGCGCTGCTGCTGCCGAAGGGCAAGCTGCCGCTGAATATCTTCGAGCCTCGCTATCTGGCGATGACGGAGGACGCGCTGGCGGCAGGGCGGCTGTTCGGCATGATCCAGCCGGATCCGGCGTCGCCGCGCCTCGCCCATGGGCCGGGGCTGCATCGGGTCGGCTGCCTCGGCCGCATCTCGTCGTTCAGCGAGACCGACGATGGCCGCTACCTGATCACGCTCAGCGGCATCTCGCGCTTCCGCATCGCCGAGGAGCTCGAGATGCGGCGCGGCTACCGGCGGGTGCGGGCGGAGCTTGCCCCCTACGCCGCCGACCTCGACACGGCCGAGCCCCCGCCGCTGCCGCGGGCGGCACTGCTGCAAGCGCTGCGCGGGTATTTCCACGCCCATGGCTACAGCGCCAATTGGGAAGCGATCGAAACCATGGCCGATGCCGCGCTGGTCGCGACCCTGGCCATGGCCTGCCCGTTCACGCCCGCCGAGAAGCAGGCGCTGCTGGAAGCGCCGACCGAGACCGAGCGCGCCGCCGCCCTGCTCGCCCTGCTCGAGATCGACACCCATGCGGCGGGAACCGCGCCCGCACCCCGCCCGAGCTGAGGAGATCCATCATGACCGAACCCGCTCCCGCCCCCACGACGCCACCGGTCGATCCGCGCCTGCTCGAAATCCTGGTTTGCCCGCTGACCAAGGCGCCGCTCGAGTATGATCGTGCGGCCGGCGAGCTGATCAGCCGCGAGGCCGGGCTCGCCTACCCGATCCGCGACGGCATCCCCATCATGCTCCCCGACGAAGCGCGCAAGCTCGACTGACGCCGATGCACCCGCCGACCGAGATCCGCCTCCACCGCGCCGAGCGCCGGCTGGAGATCGCCTTCGCCGAGGAGCGGTTCAGCCTGCCGGCCGAATATCTGCGCGTCGAGAGCCCGAGCGCCGAGGTGCAGGGGCATGGTCCGGGCGAACGGCGCTGGGTGGCGGGCGCCCGAGGGGTGGGGATCGCCGCGGTCGAACCGGTCGGCAATTACGCCGTGCGCATCCTGTTCGACGACGGCCACGACAGCGGCATCTACTCCTGGGCATATCTGCGCCAGCTCGCCCGCGAACAGGAGCGGCGCTGGCGGGAGTACCTGCAGGCCCTGGCGGCCCAGGGGCTCAGTCGGGACCGGTGACGGGCCGCCGCCGCGTCAGCGCACCGGCGTGCAGCGCCACGAACAGGATGAAAGCAGCGCTCCAGGCCAGCCCGGCGAGGTCGAGCCCGCGCGGATAGAGATCCCCGGCGAACGGCGCGGCGAGGCGAAGCAGCGCGGCCAGCGATACCAGGGCGAACATCGCGCTCGTCGGCCGCGTCGCGGTCAGGGCGCGCCCGCTATGGCCGAGCGTGGCCCGCGTCATCATCGCCAGCGTCATGGTGCCGATGGCACCGACGGTGAGTGCGTGGAGCGCCGTGCTCGCCGGCAGCAGCGCCACCCACCCGTTGACGCCGAGTAGCGTCAGGCCGCCGCCCAGCCAGAGATAGCCGAGATGCAGCACGCCGAGCAGCGGCTCCGGCACCGTTGCCGCGCCGCGCCAGCGCGCCAGGCGCAGCAGCACCAGAAGGCCGGCGGTGAGTTCGAGCAGCGCCGCGAGGCGGCTTTCGGGCGCGATCACGAACGCGGCGAGGGCGAGCAGCATGCCCCCGAGCGCGGCCCGATCGAGGCGGCCGAACCCGGCCGGCAGCGCCGTCCCCGGTGCGGTCTTGACGAGCCAGTTGCGGGTGAAGCTCGGCACCACGCGCCCGCCGATCAGGCCGATCAGCATGGACAGCGTCGCCACCCCGAGCCGCTCGCCCGCCGCGGCGCTGGCGAGCAGGCCGAGCGCCTCGAGATGCACCAGCGCATTGCCCGCAAGCAGCGCGGCGATCGCTACCAGCATCGGGGCGTTGCGCCAGTTCTGCCCGGCGATGATCTCGCGCCCGACCACGGCGAGGAACGCGAGCGGAAAGGCGAGATCCGCCGCCGCCGTCACCGCCGGCCCGAGCCAGCCGCAGAGCAGCACGCTCACCCGCCCCGCCAGCCACAGCGCCGCCAGCCCGGCGAGCGGCGCGCCCTGCAGCGGCATCCGGCCGGTCCAGTTCGGAATCGCGGTGAGCAGGAACCCGGCGACGATCGCCGCGCCGTAGCCGAACAGCATCTCGTGCGCGTGCCAGACAGCGGCCGGCCAACCGCCCGGCGCCGGCAGGCCCCGCAGCATCGCCAGCCAGAGCGGCACGGCGACCGCCGCCCACATCGCGCCGCCGAGAAAGAACGGCCGGAACCCGGCGGCGAACAGGGCCGGGCCGGCATAGGTCCGATAGCGTGGGATCGGCGGCATCGTGGTCAGCGCCGATAGGGTGCCGGAAGCAAGGCGCGCACCGGCAGCTTCAGCAGACCGGCCCCGTTGGGCAGGATCACCCGCGCCTCGGGACTGAAATCGAGAAACATCTCCCGGCAGGCACCGCACGGCGCGACCACGGCCAGTTCCTCCGTCTGCTCCTCCGGCTTCGGCTGGCGCACCGCGACGACGGTATCGACGATGCCCCCGCCCTCGATCACGACGCGGCCGAGCGCCACCGCCTCGGCGCAGACCGACAGCCGGCCGACCGTCGCGCCGAGATGCAGGCCGGTCCAGATGCGCCCATCGGCGCCGCGCAGCGCGGCCGCGACCATGTGCCAGACCGGACGCTGATGGCGCCGCAGCGTCGCGCGCGCGGCCTCGATCAACTGCTGATCCAGCTCACCGAGCGCCTCACCTGCCTCCCATACGGAGAACGCCGGCGGTGCAGGGACGTCAGTCAGCCGCGTCCTCCTCGTCCGGCGCGGCCAGCATGGCATTGGCGACGACGCCGGACTGCTCGCGCACGCGGCGCTCGATCGCCTCCGCGATCGCCGGGTGGTCGCGCAGGAACTGCTTGGCGTTTTCGCGCCCCTGGCCGATGCGCTGGCTGTCGTAGCTGAACCACGCCCCGGACTTCTCGACCACGCCCGCCTTCACACCGAGATCGATCAGCTCGCCGACCTTGCTGATGCCCTCGCCATACATGATGTCGAACTCGACCTGGCGGAACGGAGGCGCGAGCTTGTTCTTGACCACCTTCACCCGGGTCTGGTTGCCGACCATCTCCTCGCGCTCCTTGATCTGCCCGATGCGGCGGATCTCCATGCGCAGCGAGGCGTAGAACTTGAGCGCGTTGCCGCCCGTCGTCGTCTCCGGGTTGCCGAACATGACGCCGATCTTGAGGCGGATCTGATTGAGGAAGATCAGCAGGGTCTTGCTGCGCGACACCGAACCGGTGAGCTTGCGCAGCGCCTGGCTCATCAGCCGCGCGTGCAGACCGACATGGGAATCGCCCATCTCGCCTTCGAGTTCGGCGCGTGGCACCAGCGCGGCGACGCTGTCCACCACCAGCACATCGACCGCGCCCGAGCGCACCAGCGTATCAGCGATCTCCAGCGCCTGCTCGCCGGCATCCGGCTGGCTGATCAGCAGGCCGTCGACATCGACGCCGAGCTTGCGCGCGTAGATCGGGTCGAGCGCGTGCTCGGCATCGATGAAGGCGCAGGTGCCGCCACGCTTCTGCGCCTCGGCGATGGCGTGCAGGGCCAGCGTGGTCTTGCCGGAGCTCTCCGGACCGTAGATTTCGATGATGCGCCCGCGCGGCAGACCGCCGATGCCGAGCGCCAGATCGAGCCCGAGCGAGCCGGAGGGAATCACCTCGATCTGCTCGTCGGTGCCCTTCGCGCCCATGCGCATGATCGAGCCCTTGCCGAAGGCCCGCTCGATCTGCGCCAGCGCCGCGTCCAGCGCCTTGTTCTTTTCCATCCGGTCCAGTCCTTTTTGTCCCGCGAGCCGGGCGAAGGCGCAACCCCACAGGGCTGGCGACTCGTCCGTTTTCGCCCTGCGATTGTCTGATCACCCTGCCACAATAGGGAACAGATCCGCAACAGGCGCCCCTTGGCGGAACGCGGCCGGTCGGGCAAGCTCGGCGCAAGGCCGCCAACCGGAAACGTCCACAACCCGAAGTCCGCCATCCGTGCTCGACCGCTTCCTCGCCCCCGCCTCCATCGCCGTGATCGGCGCGTCGGCCGATCGCACGCGGATCCGCGGCCTGGTGCTGCATCTGCTGCGCAAGAACGGCTTCGCCGGACGGCTCTACCCGGTCAACCCGAGCACCGCCGCGATCGACGGGCTCCCCTGCTATCCCTCGGTCGGCGCCATCCGCGCCCCGGTCGATCTCGCGCTCGTCGTCATTCCCGCGGCGCGGGTTCCGGCGGTGCTGGAGGAGTGCGCTGCCGCGGGGGTGCGCTATGCCGTGGTCATCTCCTCGGGCTTCGCCGAGGAAGGCGCGGCGACCGCGGCGCTGCAGGCGCGCCTGACGGCCATCGCGCGCGCCTCGGGCATGCGCATTTCGGGGCCGAACGGCGAGGGTTTCCACAACGAGATCGCGCGCGTTTCGGCCACGTTCAGCCCCGCCGTCGATCTCCGCCCCGGGGCCGAGCCGTTCGCCGTCGCCGGCGCCGGGCGCATCGGCGTCGTCGCGCAGTCCGGTGGCGTCGGGTTCTCCTTCTACAACCGCGGCCGTGCGCTCGGCCTCGCCTTCAGCATCATCGTCACCACCGGCAACGAGGCCGACCTCACGGCCGCGGATTTCTTCCGCCATATGGCCGAGGATGGCGAAACCGACGCGATCATGCTGTTTCTCGAGGCGGTGCGCGATGCCGAGGGTTTCCGCGCCGCCGCCGCCGCCGCCGCCCGGCGCGGCAAGCCGGTCGTCGCCGTCAAAGTAGGCCGCTCGGCGGCCGGCGTGCGCGCCGCCGCCTCCCACACGGCCAGCCTGGCGGGCTGGGACGCCGCCTACGACGCCGCCTTCGCCAGCGAGGGAATGCACGTCGCCGCCGACCCGGACGAGGCGGTCGCCATGCTCGCCGCTTTGACGACCTGCCCCCCGGCGCGCGGGCGCCGCGCCGCCGTCATCACCGTCTCGGGCGGCGCCGGCGCCTGGGTGGCCGACGCGCTCACCGGCGCCGGGTTCGCCCTGCCCGAACTCGCGCCCGCCACCCAGGCGGCGATCCGGACGTTCATCCCGAGCTACGGGTCACCCGCCAACCCGGTCGACATCACCGCCCAGGGCGTGACCACGGGCGGCGTCAACCGCAGCATCGAACTGCTGAGCGCGGGCGAGGACGTGGACCTGCTCGTCGTCGTCGCGTCGCTCGCCAGCGAGACGCGCGTGGCGATCCAGCCCGATGCGCTCGCCCCCCTCCTCGCCGCGCGACGCATGCCGATCCTGTTCCACAGCTACACCCTCGCCTCGCCCTTCGCACGCAAGGCGATGGCGGAGGCCGGAGCGGCGATCCATACCGGGCTGGCGCCGCTCGCCGCGGCCGCGCGGGCGTTGCTCGGCCGCCAGCGGCTCGCGCCGCCGCACCCGATGCCGCTGCCGGAGGGTCTGGCGGCACGGCTGGCGACGCCAGCGGGGGCGCTGGCCGAGCATGAGGCGAAGTCCGTGCTCGGCGCGGCGGGCATCACGCTCGCGCCGTCGCGGCTGGCGCGTGGCGCGGCCGACCTCGCCGAAGCGGCGGGCGCGCTCGGCTTTCCCCTGGCCGCAAAGCTGCAATCGCGCGCGATCGCCCACAAGACCGAGATCGGCGGCGTCCGTCTCGGGCTGCCCGATATCGCCGCGCTGCAGGCGGCGTTTGCCGAACTCATGGCGATCGGCGAGCGTGTCGCGCCCGGTGCGGTGGACGGCGTGCTGATCGAACCGATGGCGGCGCCCGGCGTGGAGATGATCCTCGGCGTGGTGCGCGATGCCGTCTTCGGTCCGGTGCTGACACTCGGCGCCGGCGGCGTGGCCGCCGAACTGTTCCGCGACGTTACCCGGCGGCTCGCGCCCGTCGATGCCGCCACCGCGCGCGCCATGGTCGCGGATTTGAAATCCGCTGCCCTGCTCGGCGGCTTTCGCGGCGCCCCGGGCTCCGACATCGGCGCCCTCGCCGCCCTCGCCGCGCGCATCTCAGCACTCGCCGCCGCGCTGCCAGCGATCGCCGAAATCGAATTGAACCCGGTCATCGTGCATGCCGACGGCAAGGGCTGCACCATCGCCGATGCCCTGATCGTGACGACTGCAAAGGAGAGCCCCGCATGACCGGACCCGCCCGCTACACCGACATCGCGGTCGATCTCGCCGACCGGGTCGGTACCGTCGAGATGCGGCGGCCGCCCGACAATTTCTTCGACAACGCGCTGATCGCCCAGATCGGCGCCGCATTCGAGGCATTCGATGCGGACCCGGAATGCCGCGCCATCGTGCTGGCCGCGCAGGGAAAGAATTTCTGCGCCGGGGCCGATTTCTCGCGCCGGCCAGCGACCGGCACGGTGGAGGAAGGCGGCGGCGCGCAAAAACATCTCTACAAGGAGGCGATCCGCCTGTTCCGCACCCGCAAGCCGGTCATCGCGGCGGTCCAGGGCGCGGCGGTGGGCGGCGGGCTCGGCCTCGCGCTCGTCGCCGATTTTCGCGTCACCTGCACGGAAGCCCGTTTCTCGGCCAATTTCGCCCGCCTCGGCTTCCATCCCGGGTTCGGGCTCACCGCAACCCTGCCGCGCCTGGTCGGCCCGCAGCGCGCCGCGCTGATGTTCTATACCGGCCGGCGCATCAAGGGCGACGAGGCGGTGGCGATGGGCCTGGCGGACATGCTCGCCCCGCTCGCCGGCATTCGCGAGGCGGCGCACGAACTCGCCGTCGAGATCGCGCAGTCGGCGCCGCTCGCCGTGGTGTCGATGCGCGAGACGCTGCGCCGGGGCCTCGTCGATGCCATCGAGGCGGCAACGGAACGCGAGTTGGTCGAACAGGACTGGCAGCGGCGAACAGGCGATTTCGCCGAGGGCGTGAAGGCGATGCGGGAGCGGCGGCTGCCGGACTTCTCCGGTGCGTAGCGCCAGGCGCCGGGCCGCCACGGCCCTGGCCGCCGTGGCGGCGCTGCTGTTCGCGGCGCCGGTGCGGGCGCAGGACCCCGGCATTACCGCCGATGCCATCAAGCTCGGCAATACCGCGCCCTATAGCGGCCCGGCCTCGGCCTACGGCACGCTCGTGCGCGCCGAGGCGGCGTATTTCCGCATGATCAACGAACAGGGCGGGATCAACGGCCGGCGCATCGAATTCCTCTCGCTCGATGACGGCTACGTGCCCTCCAAGACGGTCGAGCAGACCCGGAAACTCATCGAGCAGGAGCAGATTTTCGCCGATTTCAGCCCGGTGGGCACGGCGCCCAACATCGCCATCCACAAATACCTGAACCTGCACAAAGTGCCCCAGCTCTTCGTCAATTCCGGCGCCAGCCGCTGGAACGACGCGGCGCATTTTCCCTGGACCATCGGCTATCTGCCGACCTACGCCATGGAAGGGCGCGTCTACGCCCAGTTCATCCTGCGCACCAAGCCGGACGCGCGCATCGCCGTGCTGACGCCGAACGAGGATGCCGGACGCGACTATCTGCGTGGCTTCAAGGAAGGGCTCGGCGAGCATCGCGGCCAGATCGTCGCCGAGGCAACCTACGAGACGACGGACGCCACCGTCGATCAGCAGATCGTCGCTTTCCAGAGCGCCGGCGCCGATGTGTTTTTCAACGAGGCGACGCCGAAATTCGCCGCCCAGGCGATCCGCAAGGCCGCCGCGCTCGGCTGGGCGCCGCTCATCATCCTGCCGACGGTCTCGAACTCGGTGGCGGCGGTGCTGAAGCCGGCCGGGTTGACGCATTCGGTTGGCATCGTCACCGGCGCCTATCTCAAGGACCCCAACGATCCGCGCTGGGCCGACGACGCCGGCATGGCCGAATGGCGTGCCTGGATGCGCCGCTATTACGCCGATGGCGATCCCGCCGATGTGCTCAACGTCAATGGCTACACCGCTGCGCAGCTGATGGCGCTGGTGCTGACGCGCTGTGGCGGCGATCTCAGCCGCGCCAACGTGATGCGGCAGGCGAGTACGCTCGCCGGGGTCACGCTGCCGATGCTGCTGCCCGGCATCCGCATCGACACGAGCCCGACCGACGTGACGCCGATCCACCAGCTGCAGATGGCCCGCTTCGACGGCAAATCCTGGGTGCTGTTCGGCGACGTGATCGGTCCCTGACGACGCTACCGCCGCGCCCGGAGCGCAAGCTCGTCGATCACCGCCTGGGCGCGCCGCTCCTGTTCGGTGAGGGTCTCGGCGTGGTGGCGATCGAGCAGCAGCTCGGTGGCACGGGCGGCGGTGCGGGCGGCCAGCAAGGCCGCGCGCGCCTCTGCCGCCTCCACCTCCGCTGCCTCCGCCGCCGCTTGGGTCGCCACCACCGCGCTGCGCCCGGCGGGCAACCAGGCGGCGAAATCGGGGAGCTCCTGTCGCGGCGCCGGCTCCAGGGTCAGCGCGTCGGCCGCGACCCCGGCCTCGATTTCGATCCGAGCCGCCGCCGCGGCGTGGGCGGCGCGCGCGATGTCGTGGCGCTCCGAACGCTCGGCGAGCTCGCGCCCCGCCCGCTCGACGTCAAGGTGCTGAACCCGATGCAGGGTCTTCAGGGCACTCAGCCGCCGCGCTCTGCTCATGCCTCACTCCGCCAGGGCAACCCGCAATTCGTCGTGATGCTGCCCTGCGCCGGGTTAAGATTTCCTGCCGCTGATCAGATCGCTGCTCAGATCACCGCTCAGATCCTGGGCGCAACGAGCATGGCCCAGAAACCGGCCGTATCCGCGGTTTCCGGCCGCTTTGCGCTTGCCAGCGCATCCAGGGACCGCGTACAAATTCCAGGTCTCGGAGACAGGACGCCGGTGGCGCGTTGCTTAATGCGTGCCATTGCTCGCTCGGTTGCGCTCTGCAAAAAAGAACAGGGAGCCTACAATGTCACTCAGCCGCCGCAATGCTTTGCGGAGCGTCGCTGCTGCGTCCGCGACGCTGGCCGCGCCCGCCATCTTCCGCCATGCCGCGCTCGGCGCGGACCCGATCACGGTCGTTGGTATCCATGATGCATCAGGCGGGCTCGATATTTATGGCCAGCCGATGATCGCCTGTCTGGATTTTGCGGTCGATGAGGTGAATGCCGGCGGCGGATTGCTCGGGCGCGAGATCAAGTTGATCAACTACGACCCGCAATCCAACATTCAGCTCTACACCCAGTTCGCGACGCAGGCAGCGACCAGCGATCACGCGGCGGTGGTGCACGGTGGCATCACATCGGCCTCACGCGAGGCGATTCGCCCGATCCTGCGCCGCTACAAGACGCTGTATTTCTACAACACCCAGTATGAGGGCGGTGTCTGCGACCGCAACTGCTTCTGCACCGGCTCGACGCCAGCGCAGAATGTGGAATCCCTGGTCCCCTATATCATGAAGAAATGGGGCAAGAAGGTTTACATCGTCGCTGCCGACTACAATTATGGCCAGATTACGAGCAAATGGCTGACCAAATACACTCGTGATGGCGGAGGCGACGTCGTGGCGGTCGACTTCTTCCCGCTCAACGTCACCGATTTCGGCCCGACCATCCAGAAGATCCAGCAGGCCAAGCCGGATATGGTCATTTCGGCCTTGGTCGGCGGTGCGCACGTTTCCTTCTACCGCCAGTGGGCCGCGGCCGGCATGAAAAGCCGCATTCCGATGGCCTCGACCACGTTCGGCGGCGGCAACGAAAGTCTTCTGCTGTCACCGGAAGAAGGTGACGGCATCGTCGTCGCGTTCAGCTACTTCCAGGAAGTCGACAACCCGGCCAACAAGGCGTTTCTCGAAAAGTTCCACGCCAAGCTCGGCGCCAAAGCGCCCTATCTTGGCGGCGAGCTGGCGATGCGCACCTATACCGGCTTCAATCTCTGGGCCGCGGGCGTGCGCAAGGCCGGCTCCATCGATCGCATGAAGGTGATCGAGGCCCTGGAAACGGGAATCGGCGTCGACGGGCCGCCCGGGCGAACCGTGCTCGACGGCAAGACCAATCACGTCTCGCTCGATGTCTATTTCGCCGAAGTCCAGAATCACGGCTTCAAGATCCTGGAGCACTTCGCCAACCGTCCACCAGCCGACACCGCCTCCGTCTGCGACCTCGCCGCTCATCCGAACACCGACAAGCAATTCGTCGTCGATGTGAAGATCTGACGGCTCGGTCATGAGCCTTGCCCTGGCGGTCGGGCTGCAGGCGCTGACCGGCGTGGCCATGCTGCTGATCATCAGCCTCGGTCTCGCCGTGATCTTCGGCATGATGCGCGTCATCAACCTCGCGCACGGCGAGTTCCTGATGCTCGGCGGCTACAGCGCGATCCTCGCGGTGCGGCACGGCGTGAACATCTGGGTGGCGATGCTTGTGGTGGCGCCGCTCATCGTCGGGCTGCTCGGCGCCCTCGTCGAGCGCCTGGTCATCCGCCGGCTCTACGGGCGGATGGTCGACACGATGCTGGCGACGTGGGGCCTGTCCCTGGCGCTGATCGGCGTCGTCAGCATGATCTTCGGCAACACCGTCGGCGGCTTTTCCGCGCCGCTCGGCAGCGTCGATGTCGGTGGGTTCTACACCTCCGCCTACTCGCTGTTCCTCGTTCCCGCCGCTTCGGTGATGGTCGGCGCGGTATGGCTGGTGCTCCGCCGCACGAAGTTCGGCCTGCTGGCACGCGGCACGATGCAGAACCCCGAGATGGCGAGCGCGCTCGGCGTCGCCACCGAGCGTGTGTATGCGGTCACCTTCGCCGCCGGCGCCGCGCTCAGCGGCCTCGCCGGCGGGCTGATCGCACCACTTTCGGGCGTGGTGCCGACCATGGGCACGGCCTACATCGCCAAGGCCTTCATCACCGTGATCACTGGCGGCGCGGCGATGCTCGCGGGGACGCTCTCCGCCTCGGTGCTGCTCGGCGCCGTCGGCGTGCTCGCCACCTTCCTGACCACGCCGGTGCTGGGCGAAGTCGTTTTGCTGGCGGTGGCGATCATTCTGGTGCGCCTGCTGCCACACGGCATCACCGGGCGCTTCTTCCGGCGGGCGCTATGAGCCGGCGGAATGCCATCGAGATCGTGACGGCGGCGCTGCTGGCGGCAGTCGTCGCGCTCGTGCTGCCGCGCGTGGCCGAGCTGTTCGTGCTGATCAATGCGACCGTGTTCGTCTCGATGGCCATCCTGGCCCTGAGTCTGGCACTGATCTGGGGGTTCGGCGGCATCCTGTGCTTCGGTCAGACGGCGTTCTTCGGCCTCGGCGGCTACGCCTACGCGGTCACCGCGCTCAACCTCGGCGAATCCACCTACGCCGTGCCGATCGCACTCGCGGTGCCGGCGCTGGCCGCACTCGCGCTCGGCTATTTCATGTTCTACGGCCGCATCAGCGATGTTTATATCGGCGCGATCACGCTGACCGTATCGCTGATCTTGTTCAACTTTGCCAACTCCACCGCCGGCGATCAGTGGCATATCGGCGAGGCGCCACTCGGCGGCTTCAACGGCATCCCGTCCACGCCGCAGCTCAACATTCCCGGCGACCCGGATGCGACGCTCAGCCCGCAGGCGATCTTCGTCGTGGCGGTAATATGCCTCGCCTCGTGCTACATTCTGTCGAAACTCGTGCTGGCGAGCCGGTTCGGGCGCATCGTCGTCGCCATCCGCGAGAACGAGGCGCGTGCCGAACTGCTCGGCTATGATGCACGCCGCTACAAGCTCGGCATCTTCACCGTCGGCGGCCTCATCGGCGGACTGGCGGGCATCCTGTTCGCGAATTGCGTCTTCGTCAGCCCGACCATGTTCTCGCTGTTCTACTCCGGGCAGGTGATCATCTGGGTGATGGTGGGCGGCGTCGGCACCCTGTTCGGGCCCATCGTCGGCGCCATGCTGCTGCAGGGGCTGACGACCTGGGCGGGTACGCTGCCGGGGATCAACCCGAACGCCATTCTCGGCGTCATCCTGATGCTGGCGGTGCTGCTGATGCCGACGGGCCTGCTGCCGGGCGCGACGGCTGTCCTCGGCAGGCTGCGCCGCGGGATCGCGCCATGAGCGCGCTGCTCGAGGCACGCGACGTCGTTATGCGCTTCGGTGGCGTCGCCGCGGTGGACGGCGTCCGCATCGCCGTGGAGCAGGGCGAGCTGCGTGGCCTGATCGGGCCGAACGGTGCCGGCAAGAGCACGCTGTTCAAGTGTCTCACGGGGCAGTTGCGGCCCACCGCCGGGCGCATCCTGCTGCGCGGCAAGGACATCACCGGTCTTCCGAGCTTCGCTGTCGCGCGGCTTGGCGTCGGCATCAAGACGCAGGTGCCCTCCTTGTTCGATGGGCTGAGCGTGCAGGAAGGGCTCATGATCGCGCTGCGGCGCCAGCATGGGGAACGCGCCGCCCGCGGGCTGGCCGGAGCCGCGCTGGAGCGGCTCGGCATCGCGGATCTGGCTGATCGCACGGTCGGATTGCTCGCGCACGGGCAGCGCCAGCTCGTGGAGCTCGCCATGGTGGTCGCGCCGGAACCGGACCTGATCCTGCTCGACGAGCCGACCGCTGGCATGAGCCTGGAGGAAACCCGCCGCGCCGCCGAGGTGATCCGCGATCTCAACCGCCGCCATACCATCGTCGTGGTCGAGCACGACATGCAGTTCATCCGCTCGATCGCGCGCACCGTCACGGTGCTGCACCAGGGCCGCGTGCTGGTGGAGGACGAGGTCTCGCGGGTGCTGTCGGACCCGCGCGTGCGCGACGTGTATCTCGGCCGGCAGGTGGCGGCGTGATGCTGGAAATCAACGATCTCGTCGCCGGTTACGGCCGCATCCGCGTTCTCGGCGGCGTCTCGCTCACCGTTCCGGAAGGCGCGTGCGTCGGCATTCTCGGCCATAATGGCATGGGCAAGAGCACGCTGCTGAAGGCGATCCTCGGGCTGCTGCCGTGCGAAGGCGGGCAGATCCGCTTCGATGGCAAGGCGATCGAGCGCCTGGCGCCGCATGCGCGCGTGCGGGCCGGGCTCGGCTACGTGCCGCAGGGGCGGATGATTTTTCCGTCGCTTTCGGTGCGCGAGAACCTGCGCTTCGCGCTCGTTGCCAAGCCCGGCGGCGACCCCGCACGCATCGAGACCGTGCTGGCGGATTTTCCCGAACTCACGCGGCTGCTGGACCGGGCCGGCGGGGCGCTTTCGGGCGGCGAGCAGCAACTGCTCGCGCTCGCCCGCGCGCTCGTCGGCGCGCCGCGACTGCTGCTGCTCGACGAGCCGACCGAGGGCATCCAGCCCTCCATCGTGCAGGCGATGGTGGAACGCATCGGCGCACTGCGCCGCGCGCACGGGCTGAGCGTGCTGCTGGTCGAACAGAATCTCGACTTCATCCGCGGTCTCGCCGATCGCGTGGCACTGATCCATCGCGGCCGCATCCTCCGCGAGTTTCCGCGCGAGCAGCTGGATGACCCGGCCCTGGTGGAGGAATTCATCGGCACCACGGCCTGAGGACGACGATCAACCGAACAGGGAGAACAGTCATGACGCTACCGACGGTGAAAATGCCGACCCTCGAGCAGGTGCGCGACGTCGCGGCCGAACTCGGGATGAATTTCAGCGACGCGGATCTCGCCGCGCATCACGCCGCGTTTGCCGGCGGCGTGGCGGCCTACAACCTCATCGACCAGATGCCGGACGAACTGCCGCGCGTGACCTATCCGCGCACGCCGGGCGCCCGTCCCGCGCCGGAGGACAATCCCTACGGTGCCTGGTACATCAAGACCGAGGTGCAGGGCGCGGCCTCGGGCAAGCTCAAGGGCAAGAAGATCGCGCTGAAGGACAATATCTGCCTCGCCGGCGTGCCGATGATGAACGGCGCCGCGACGCTGGAGGGCTACGTGCCGGATGTGGACGCCACCGTCGTCCAGCGCGTGCTCGACGCGGGCGCGACCGTCGTCGGCAAGACGGTGTGCGAATATTTCTGCTTCTCTGGCGGCAGCCATACCTCGGCGACCGGGCCGGTGCACAACCCGCGCCGCATGGGCTACTCGGCGGGCGGTTCCTCCTCCGGCTCGGCAGCGGTGATCGCGGCCGGCGAGGTGCCGCTGGCGCTGGGCGGCGACCAGGGCGGCTCCATCCGCATGCCGTCGTCCTATTGCGGCATCTACGGCATGAAGCCGACGCACGGGCTGGTGCCCTACACCGGCATCATGCCGATCGAGCTCACGCTCGACCATACCGGCCCGATGTCGGCCAATGTCGAGGACAACGCGCTGCTGCTCGAAGTGCTGGCCGGGCCGGACGGGCTCGATCCGCGCCAGTATGGCGGCGCCGCGAAGCCGTATCGCGAGGCGCTCGGCAAGGGCGCGACGGGGCTGCGCATCGGCATCGTCGAGGAAGGGTTCGGCCTGCCCCAGTCGCAAGCGAAGGTGGACGCGCTGGTGCGCGCTGCCGCGGAGCGCTTCAAGGGCCTCGGCGCCAGCATCGAGACGGTGTCCATCCCGATGCACCGCATGGGCAACGCCATCTGGTTCCCGATCGCGGCCGAAGGCGCGATGGTGCAGATGATGCAAGGCAACGGGTTCGGCTTCAACTGGCAGGGCCTCTATCTGACCTCGCTGATGGACAAGCACGCCGGCTGGCGCGACCGCGCCGACGAGCTCTCCGATACGCTGAAAAGCACGATGCTGATCGGCCATTTCATGGCCACGCGCTATCGCGGCCACTACTACGCCAAGGCGCAGAATCTGGTGCGGCGGCTGCGGCGCGCCTACGACGAGGCCCTGAGCCGGTTCGACCTGCTGCTGATGCCGACCCTGCCGATGGTGGCGACGAAACTGCCGGCACCGGACGCACCGGTGGGCGAAATTCTGGATCGCGGCTTCGAGATGCTGCCGAACACCTCGCCGTTCGACTGCACGCACCATCCGGCGATGAGCCTGCCCTGCGGCCTCGCCGACGGGCTGCCGGTAGGGATGATGCTCATCGGCAAGGCCTATGACGAGGAGACGATCTATCGCGCCGCCGCCGCGTTCGAGTCCGGCGTGGAGTGGATGAAGCAGACGGCCTGAGTCGCGCGCGCCTGGTTCCTCGCGCGGCTCACTCGGCGGCGCGGCCGGCCTTCGGTGCGAATTCGCGCCGCAGTGCCGCGTCGTGCTCGCCGAGCGCCGGCACCGCGCGCAGCGTCGGCACCGTCTCGCCGGCGACGCGCGCGCCGGGGGCGAGCAGTTCGACCTCGCCGTGCGGCGTCGCCACCGTGACGGTGCGGCGCTGCGGATGGTCGATGAGGTCGGAGAGTTCGTTCAGCGCGCCATAAGCGATGCCGGCCTCCTCCAGCTTTGCCATCGCCTCGGCGCGCGTCCAGCGGGCGAGCGCCGCGGCGACGATCGCATCCAGCGCCGGGCGGTTGGCGACGCGGGCGCGGTTGGAGACGAAGCGCGGATCCGTGGCGATCGCCGCGTCGCCGAGCACGTCGGCGCACAGCCGCACCCATTCGCGCTCGTTCTGGATCGACAGGATCACCGCCTTGCCGTCGGCGCAGGCGAAGGCGCCGTAGGGTGCGATGGTGGGATGCTTCACACCGACGCGCTCGGGCGGCTTGCCGCCGTAGCGCGCCTGGAGATAGGGCACGTTCATCCAGTCCGCGAGCGTGTGGAACAGCGAAACCTCGATGGCGCGGCCTTTGCCGGTCCGCTCGCGCGCATAGAGGGCCTGCAGGATGGCGCCAAAGGCGGTGTCGCCGGCGGCGATGTCGCAGACGGAAATGCCGACGCGGGCGGGCTCCGCCGGCGTGCCGTTGATCGCGAGCAGCCCGCTCTCGCCCTGGATCAGAAGGTCGTAGGCCTTGTGGTCGCGATAGGGCCCGTCCTCGCCGTAGCCGGAGATCGAGCAATAGACCAGCCGCGGGAATTGCCGGGTCAGCGCCTCGGCCCCGAGCCCGAGGCGGGCGGCTGCCCCGGGGGCGAGGTTCTGGATGAAAACATCCGCCTCCCCGATCATCGCCTCGACGAGCGCGCGGTCCTCCTTGCGCTTGAGGTCGAGCCGGACCGACTCCTTGCCGCGGTTCAGCCAGACGAAATACGCGCTCTCGCCTTTGACGAGGTGGTCGTAGTCGCGGGCGAAATCGCCCTCCGGCCGCTCGATCTTGATCACCCGCGCGCCGGCATCGGCGAGGCGGCTGGAGGCGAACGGCGCGGCGACCGCCTGTTCGAGCGTCACGACCAGAATGCCATCGAGATCCGCCATGCCTGCTCCCCCTCGCGCCGGTGCGCGATAATAGCCAGACCCCGGCGCCGGCCGTAATATGAGCTTGTTCCATTCGCTAGACCGCCGACTTCTAGAGCACGGTCCGATCGGATGGAATCATCCGATCGGACCGTGCTCTAGAAACCACATGATTAGAGCAACTTTGCCCGATCAGACTGACCGCGAAGCGGTTCAGTCTGATCGGACGTTGCTCTAGCGTCTGTCCGCCGCAGGCGGAGTCGCCGGAGGCGGTTAAACAGACGCGTAAACAAGAAGCTAGAGTCTGTCAGCGCTTCAATGAAGCGCTGACAGACTCTAGCCAGGGACGAGGGAACGCCGCGGGATGGACATCAGGCAGCTGCGCTATTTCATCGCCATCGCCGAGGAGGGCTCGCTGTCCGCCGCCTCCCACCGGCTGCGCGTCGCCCAGCCCTCGCTCTCGCAGCACGTCATCAAGATCGAGCAGGAACTCGGTGTCACGCTCATCACCCGTTCCCCGCGCGGCGTGGCGCTGACGCCGTCGGGCGAGATCCTGCTGCACCACGCGCGCGAGATCTGCCAGAGCATGAGCGTCTGCCAGGAGATGGTGAAGAAGTCCGGCAGCGTGCTGGAAGGTTTGGTCGCCTTCGGTCTGCCGAGCTCGATCTCGATGGTGCTGTCGGTGCCGCTTGCCGAGACCATCCGCCATGTGCTGCCGAAGGTGAAGTTCCGCGCCGTGGAGGCGATGAGCGGGTTCATCCGCGAATGGCTGCTGGACGAGACCATCGACCTCGGCTTCCTCTACGATTTCGACGACGCGCGGCTGTTCGAGGCGCATGAGCTGATGCAGGAGGACCTTTATTTCTTCGCCGCCGCCGACAACTGGCCGATCGCCCGGCCGGTCGGCGAGCCGGTCACGCTGGCCGAGATCGCCGCCCTCGAGCTCGTCCTGCCCTCCCAGCACCACGGCATGCGCCGCACCATCGAGAAATACGCCGGCATGCGCGGGCTCACGCTGAATGTCTGCGTCGAGATGGACGCGCTCGCGCAGATCAAGGAACTCGTCGCGCGCGGCAGCGGCTTCACCATCCTCGCCGCCGCCGCGGCGCACGACCGGGTGGAACGCGGCGACCTCGTTTCCTCGCCGATCATCGAGCCGACCATCACCCGCACCATCTATCTCGTGCGCAAGCTCGCCCGCCCGCAGACCTATGTCAGCCGCGAGGTCGAGCGCATCACGCTCGATGTCATCAACGAGCTGGTCGGGCGCGGCATCTGGAAGGCGACGCCGAAGCCGGAGGGGCGCTGACCGCACCGCCCGGCTATCGCATTTCCTTATCGCGCCGATACGCGAAACCTATTTTGCGCGCCTCCCCGCGCCCGCCTAATCCTGCCGGCGACAGGCGGCACATCACCAGCCGCCGAGGGAGGACGACACCATGGCATTTTCGACCCGCAGACGCGCGCCAGAGCGGGATGACATCGCTTTCGCTCAGCCATCCCACTCCAGCTCTCTGTTTGATCGCGTGATTCAGACCTGCCGCGATACCGCCTTCGGTCATCACGCGCTCGCACCCAGCCTCGTCGCACTCGGCGCGGTCCTCGCGCTGACCCCGGCGCTGACCCCGGCACCGGCGCGCGCGGACTCCGTTGCCGCCGCCAAGACGCTGATCGAGCAGGCCGAGGCCGGCCTCGTCGCGCCGAAGGATGCGAAAAAGCCCGAGCTGTCGCTGACGATCGAGGATTTCGCCCCGGTGACCGACTGGCCCGGCCCGAAGACCTCGGCCACGGCGCCCGCGCACAAGAAGATCGTCGCCATTTCCTGCGCCACCGTCGCGCCGTTCTGCGCCGATGTCAGCAAGGGCTCGGTCGAGGCCGCCAAGGCACTCGGCTGGGATGCGACCTATCTCGACGGCAAGGGGTCCGTGCAGGGGTTCGTGCAGGCGTTCGAGACCGCGATCAACGGCAAGCCGGACGCAATCATCGCCATGGCGATTCCCGAGAGCCTCGTCGCCACCTATATCGCCAAGGCACACGCGGCTGGCATCAAGGTGATCGCGGCCTCCTCGATCCCGCAGCAGATCTCGGTCGAGAACGGGCATTACGACGCCTATGTCTCGGTGCGCGAGGACACCAACGCCCTGCTGCAGGCCTGGTTCGTGATCGCCGATTCCGCCGGCAAGGCGAATCTCACCTGGATGTGGGACCCGGGCTATCCGTTCCTCACCGCCGAACTGCAGCAGCAGAAGAAGCTGTTCGCCGCCGAATGCCCCGGCTGCAAGCAGGGCGAGGTGGGGCTGCGCGAGCTCGACGCCGCCGCCAATCCCGTGCGCATGCAGCAGCTCGGCGCCGGCCTGCTCTCGCGCAACCCGACCGCCGACTACATCCTCACCGCCTACGGGCTCAACTCGCACTCGCTGTTCATCGCCGCGCAGAGTGCCGGGCGCCAGGTCAAGGTCGTGTCCAAGAACAACGACCCGAACAATGTCGCCTTCGTCGCGCAGGGCCAGCTCTACGCCGAGATGGGCGCCTCCTCGAACTGGGGCGGCTGGGCGGCGATGGACCAGACGGTGCGGGTGCTCGCCGGCGAGAAGCCGCTGGAAGCGACCGAGGAGAACCAGCCGGAACACGTGTTCGTGAAGGCGAACGCGCCGGCGAACGGCGAGCTCGACTGGACCAAGCTCTACGACTACAAGACCAAGTATCTGCAGCTCTGGGGCCACAAGCCCGCGAACGGCTAGAGCAACCTCCGATCTGATTGAGCCGTTCCGGCTCGATCAGATCGGAGATAAGTTGCTCTAGACTCATAGGTTTCTAGAGCACGACCGTCCGACCGGATGATTCCATCAGGTCGGACCGTGCTCTAGTGCCGTGACACTCTCGGATGAATCACCATGCGTCAGAGCACTCGCCTGATCGTATGGGCCGATCCGGCCGACGCCCCAACCGGGCGACGGCCTCGGATAATGAGGCAGCCGCGATGAACGAGGCGCTCACGCCCCTGCTCGACGCGCGTGACATCCGCAAGGCCTTCGGCGGCGCCGTGGCCTTGCGGGGGGCCTCGCTCGGCGTGGCGCGCGGCGAGATCCACGCGCTGCTCGGCGAGAACGGCGCCGGCAAATCGACGCTGATCAAGAGCATCGCCGGCACGCCCCCGCCCGATTCCGGAACCATCGTCCTGGACGGCAGGCCGCTCTCGGCCGGGCACGGACCGGCCGAGGCCGCCGCCGCCGGGCTCGCCTTCATCCACCAGGAAAGCACCCTCATCGAGGAACTGACGGTCGAGGAGAACATCGCGATCGTCGAAGGCTATCCGCGCCGGTTCGGGCTGATCGACTGGCGCGCGGTGCGCCGCCGCGCCGAGGGTGCGCTCGACGCCCTCGGCATCGGCATCGACGCCGGCGCGCGGGTGGCGGAACTGCCGATCGCGGCGCGCACCACGGTCGCGATCGCGCGCGCGCTCGCCCTCTCGGCGAAACTCCTGGTGCTCGACGAGCCGACCGCCAGCCTCGGTGCCAGAGACGTCGCGGCCCTGTTCGCCGCGCTGCGGCGCATCAGCGCGCGCGGCGAATCGATCGTCTTCGTCAGCCACCGGCTCGATGAGGTCTATGATCTCTGCGACCGCATCACCGTTCTGCGCGACGGCGCCAATGTCGGCACGGCCGCCCCGCGCGATCTCTCGCGCCGCGAACTCGTGCGGATGATCTGCGGCCACGATGTCAGCTTCGTGCGCAAGAGCACCGACGAACGAGCGACGCCGCCGGCGCTGGTGGCCCGCGGCTTCGAAGGCGAATCCGTCGCGCCGATCGATTTCGCCATCGGCGCGGGCGAGATCGTCGGCTTCACCGGGCTATCCGATGCCGGCCACTACGAGATCGGCGCGGCGCTGTTCGGCCTCGCCCCGCACCTCGCCGGCACGGTGACGCTCGACGGCGCCGCGCTCGCGCCGCGCTCGCCCGCCGCGTCGATGGCGCGCGGTGTCGCCTACGTGCCGCCCGACCGCAGCAGCGATGGGCTCGGGCGCGAAATGACCCTGGCCGAAAACCTGTTCCTCAATCCGGACCGACGCTCGCCGGCGATGGCGGGCGCGGTCTGGCTCAGCGCGGCGCGCGAGGAGCGGGCCGCCGAGGCGCTGCTGCGCCGCTTCGCCGTGCGTCCGCCGGTGCCGCAGGCGCTGATCGGCACGCTCAGCGGCGGCAATGCGCAGAAAGTGCTGCTGGCACGATGGCTTTCGACACCGGCGCGGCTGCTCATCATCAACGACGTCAGCGTCGGCGTCGATATCGGCGCGCGCGAGGAAATCTACGCCGCGATCCGCCAGGCCGCCGAGGCCGGCGCGGCGGTGATGATCGTCACCTCCGATTTCGAGGAAATCGCCAATCTCTGCGCCCGCGCCTACGTTCTCGCCCGCGGCGTGCTGCGCGCCGAGCTGAAGGGCGAGGCTCTCACCATCGCCGGCATCGCCTCGGCCCTCGCCGCGGACTCCGCCCACCCCAGCGCCGGCGGCCTAGCCGGCACGCAAGGCGGAACGAACGTAACCCGCGAAACAGGCGCAATCCCATGAGCGCAACACCCATGCAAGCAGACAATCGCTTCGCCGGCGCGCGCCCGGCGCAAAGCCTTTTCGGCTTCGTCGGCCGCTATTTCCTGGTCATCGCCTTCTTCGCGCTGATCGCGCTGTTCTCGTTCCTGAAGCCGGACTCGTTCCTGACGACCAACAATTTCTCGGGCCTTTTCGTCAACCAGATCGTCGTCGTCTACGCCGCCGTCGGCCTCATCGCGCCGCTGATCGTGGGCGAGCTGGATCTCTCCGTCGGCTATCTCGTCGGCTTCGGCCAAGCGCTGTGCGTGGCACTGATGACGCTCGCGGGCCTCCCCGTCGTCGTCGCGATCATGCTGACGCTCGCCGCCTGCCTCGCACTCGGGTTCGTCAACGCCCTGCTCGTGCTGAAGTTCGAGATCAACTCGCTGATCGCCACGCTCGCCCTCGGCAACGTGCTCTACGGTATCGTGCTCTGGTTCACCGGCGGCACCATCCTGTTCCAGAACGTGCCGCACGCCTTCCTGGCCATTTCCGGCGGCGCCTTGCTCGGCGTGCCGCTGCCGATCTGGTACGGCGCCGCGCTGGTCGCCGTCGTCGAGGTCGTGCTGCAGTTCCTGCCCGTCGGGCGGCGCATGTACGCGATCGGCGGCAACCGCCGGGCGGCGTTGCTGACCGGCATTCCGGTAACCGGCATCATCATGGCCGCGTTCGGCGCCTCGGCGCTGCTCTGCGGCCTCGGCGGCATCATCATCGCCTCGCGCCTCGGCTCGGCGCAGCCGGAACTCGGCCCGTCCTTCCTCATGCCGGCCTTCGCCTCCGCCTTCCTCGGCGCGACGACGATCCGCCCCGGCCGGTTCAACGCGCTCGGCACCGCCGTCGCCGTCTACACCGTCGCGGTCATCGTCGCCGGCCTGCAGCAGCTTGGCGTGCCTTTCTGGGCCGAGAACATCGTCTATGGCATCGCGCTCGCCGGCGGCGTCGGCCTGTCGCGGCGGCTCACGCGGCTGCGCGAGGCGCAGGCGCGGCGGGACCAGCTCAAGGCGCTGAAGGAAAGCCGCGGCTGAACCGCGGCCGCCTTCCGTCAGCCGCGCGGTGGCATCCCCGGCACGCGCGGCAGCGCGGGATCGAAATAGTCCCACGCGACGTGACGCGTGTCGAAGATCGCCGCCTCGGGCGTGATCCGCGTGGGATCGTCGAGCGATCCCGCCATGAGCAGCACCATCCCGGGGATCGTCTCGGAGCGGAGCGCCAATCGCCCGCCGCACTCCGGGCAGAATGCCCGCGACACGTTCGCCCCCGAATCCGCACGGGACACGTAGGACTTCGTCATGCCGACGAACGTGACGGCGCTCTCGGGAAAGCCCGCCGCCGTGACATGGCCGGCCCCGCTCGAACGCTTGCAATCGACACATTGGCAGTGTGCGGCAAACACGGGCGGGCCGTCCGCCTCGTAGCGCACGGCCCCGCACTGGCACCCGCCGGTCAGCTTCTCCATGGACGCACCTCCCCCGAAAGCCCCCCTGGGCTCAGCTGCAGATTAGCGTCTGTCCGCCGCAGGCAGAATCGCCGGAGGCGGATAAACAGACGCGTAAACAAGGAGCTAGAGTCTGTCAGCGCTTCAATGAAGCGCTGACAGACTCTAGCGTGCCCGCCGGTTCAAAGATACGGTTCGGTCGATTTGTAGACCGGACGATCGGCGACCTGCGCGCGCAGCGCATCGAGGTTCGGCATCGGCTCGACCCAGGGCGCGTCCTTGAAACGGAGCCGGAGATAGTCGAGCGCAACGACGGTGGTCAGCACGCCGATATGCGGCACCGCGCCGGTGACGACGGGCGGGGCCGCGTTCAGGGCGCGAAATCCGTTGACGATGGTCCGCCGCCGCCGCAGCCCGACCTTGGTCTCGCCGAAGTTCGGGTCCATCTGGAGCACGCCGATGAGGATGTGGATCATCGCATCGATGACCCCCATCGCCCGTCCCGCCTGCGAAATGACGAGATCGAGCGGCCCGTCGAGCAGCGTCGGATCCGGCTTCTTCTTCTCCAGCCAGAGCAGAATCAGCAGGCTCTCGGTGATCGGCAGCCCCTCGTCGGTGACGAGCGTCGGCACGCGCCCGGCGGGGTTGTGCTCGAGCAGGATCGGCGTATCGCCCCAGGGATTGACGATCTCGGAGCCGGAAAGATCGAACCCTTTTTCCCCCAGCGCGATGCGCGCGATGCGGGCGTAGGGCGACGTGGTGTTGACGAGAATCCTCATCGCCGGTCTCGCTCGTCCAACTCAGTCGTGCTTGATGATCATGGTGCGCAGCGCAGACATGTCGTGCAGCGCGGCGAAACCCTTCTCGCGCCCGTGGCCGGACTTCTTCATGCCGCCGAACGGCAGCTCGATGCCGCCACCGGCGCCGAAGGCGTTGACATAGACCTGCCCCGCCTTGATGCGCCGCGCCACGCGGAGCGCGCGCGACCCGTCCTGCGACCACACCGCCGCCATCAGCCCGTAGTCCGTGCCGTTGGCCAGCGCGACCGCGTCCGCCTCGTCCTCGAACACGAGCACCGAGAGCACCGGGCCGAACACTTCCTTGCACGCCAGCTCATGACCGCGCGGCACGGGACCGTAGACGCGCGGCGCGACGAAGAACGCCTCCGCCGGCACGCCGGCGGCAATTCGGCCCTCGCCCAGCACCGGTATCCGGTCGCGCTCGGCGCGCTCGAAGAAACTCTCGATGCGGCGCTTCTGCACGGCGTTGATCACCGGCCCGAGGTCACGATCCATTTCCGGCGTTCCCGCCGTGAGCTGGGCGAAACGCTCGGCGAGCGCGGCGACGACCTTGTCGAAGGCGCGCTTCTCGATGATCACGCGCGACCCGGCCGAGCAGGTCTGGCCGGCATTCTGCACCATGGTGTTGGCGATGACCGGGATCGCCGCCTCGAGATCGGCGTCGGCGAACACGACATGGGGCGATTTGCCGCCGAGTTCCAGCGTGCAGCCGATATGGTTCCTCGCCGCGGCGCTCTGGATCAGCGTGCCGACCTCGGGCGAGCCGGTGAAGGAGATGAAATCGATGCCGGGATGCGCCGACAGCGCGGCGCCGGCTTCCTCGCCGAGCCCAGGAACGACATTGATGGCGCCTTCGGGGAACCCGGCCTCGGCGGCGAGCTCGGCCATCCGCAGCGGTGTCAGGCACGCATCCTCCGCCGGCTTGACGACGACGGCGTTGCCCATGGCCAGCGCCGGCGCCGCGGTCCGCGCGAACATCTGCGCCGGATAGTTCCAGGGAATGACATGCCCCGTCACCCCATGCGGCACGCGTTCGGTGACGGCGAAGAAACCGTTGAGGAACGGGATCGTTTCGCCGTGAACCTTGTCCGCCGCGCCGCCGAAATACTCGAAATACCGGGCGGCGGCGATCATGTCGTTGCGCGCCTGCTTCATCGGCTTGCCGGTGTCGCGCGCCTCGGTCTTGGCGAGTTCCTCGGCGTGGTCCGCAATCTTCTGCGCCAGACGGGTGAGCAGCCGGCCGCGTTCGGTCGCGGACAGACGGCTCCAGGCGCCCTCCTCCACCGCCTCGCGCGCCGCGGCGACGGCGAGATCCACGTCCGCCGGACCACCGGCGGCGATTTCGGTGAAGACCTTGCCCTCGGCCGGCGCAATGACCGGGATGGTGCGGCCGGACGCGGCGGGCGACCAGCGATTATTGACGAAAATGCCCTTGGCGGAACTGGCGGTGTGCATGCTTTTCGTTTCCTCTCGCTCCGGGGCTCCGGCGCTCCGGCGCCCCGGCCTCCGGCAGAGGCGGACGGGAGGCGGGCCGTTCTCCGCCCGCATGTTGCCAGGGGCGGCGCCGGCCGCAAAGACCGCTTTCCGCGAGCCGCTAGAGGAAGACCCTCTGCCCCGGGGCGGCAGCAAAGCAGCGGCGCTCGGGGGTTCGCAATTTCGAGCCGGAATGGCGTCCCGTAGGGGATTCGAACCCCTGTTGCCGCCGTGAGAGGGCGGCGTCCTGGGCCTCTAGACGAACGGGACCGCGGCACGGGAGTATAGAAGGAAGCGCGCCGGCTGCAAGCCGCCGCCCGGCTTCGCCCAGGGGCGCCGAGCTGGTGTCCCCGGCGGGATTCGAACCCACGGCCCCAGGATTAGGAATCCTGTGCTCTATCCGGCTGAGCTACGGGGACGGCCAAGCCATCGGCAACCTGTCATAAGGGAATCGCGCGCCACCGTCAGCCCCGCTGTTGGGCCTTCGCGGGCGCATCGCCTGCTTGCCGAGCCGTCCCGCGCGGCGCTAGATCATCGCTCATGAATCGACCAATTTCCGTCGCGGCCCTGCTGCTCGGCCCCCTCCTCTGGGCCGCCCCGGCGCCGGCGAGCGAAGCGCCCGCACCGCCGGCGAGCCCGGTCATGGCCGCGGTCCGCGCCGAGCGTTGGGACGAGGCCGCCGCCGCCGCGGCGCGGTTTGCCGACCCCGTCGCCGCGAAGCTGGTGGTGTTCTACCGCGACCTGACCCCGGCCGCCGCCAGTGCCGAGGAGATCGCGGATTTCATCGCCGCCAACCCGGACTGGCCACAACAGGACCTGCTGGCGCGGCGCCGCGACGAGGCGCTGGCGGCGACGGCGGACGATGCCGAGGCCGCGCGGCTGTGCGCGCGCACCACCCCCGCGCTCCCCGGGGCATTACTGCGCTGCGCCGGCAGCGAGGCGGCGAGCGCGCCGGACGCTGCCGCCACGGCGGCACGAGCCGCCTGGCGCGCCGGGATTGCCTCCGGACATGCTGATGCGCCCGCCGAGGCGGATTTCCTGGCCCATTGGGCGCGGGTCCTGACGCCGCAGGACCAATCCCGGCGGTTCGATCGCCTGCTGCCGAACAGCCCGGAGGCGGCGAGCCGCCAAATCGCGCGTCTCGACGCGTCCGCGCGCCGGGTTGCCATTGCCCGCCTGGCGCTCGAACGCGATGCGCCGGAAGCCGGAGCGCTGCTCGCCGCGCTCGGCCCGGCCGAACGGGCGGAGCCCGGGCTGGTGCTCGACGCCGCGCGCTTCCTCCGCCGCGCCGGGCAGATCGACGCCGAACTCGCGCTGTTCCGCGCCGGGGGCGCCGATGCGGACGCGGGCCAGCACGCCTCCGCGCTCTGGTCCGAACGCGAACGGCTGGCCCGCACCCTGCTCCAGCGCGGCGACGCCGCAGCGGCGGCGGACCTGGTCGACGCGGCCCGGCCGGCGGGCGAGGAGGCGCGGCTCGATGCGGCCTTTCTCGCCGGCTACATCGCCCTGACCGCGCTGCACGACCCGCCGCGCGCCGCCGCGCGCTTCGCCATCCTTGCCGCCGAGTCGCGCGCCGCGATCACCCAGGCGCGCGGGCACTATTGGCTCGCCCGCGCCGCCACCGGCGACCCCGCGCGGGCGGCGGCGGAACTGGCGCAGGCCGCAGCCTGGCCGACGACGTTCTATGGCCAGCTCGCGATCCTCGGCCAGGGCGCGGACCCTGCGGCGCTCAATGCGCGCATCCGCGCGCTGCGGGACCCGGTGGCGACGCATGCGCAGGGTTTGGCGTTCGCCGGGCACGAGGTGGCGCGCGCGGCGGCGCTTCTGGTCGCCTGGGGCGAGCCGCGGCGGGCCCGCCCGTTCCTGACCACGCTCGCCGCCGTGGTCGCCGATCCGGCGGAGCGCGCGCTGACGGCGCAACTCTCCCTGGCGTTCGGCATGCCCGATCAGGCGGTGATGATCGCCCGCCGCGCCGGCCGGTCCGGGCTGGTGCTGGCCGAGAGCGGCTGGCCGCTCGCCGCCGATCCGCCGCCGGGGCTGGTGGCGCCTGCGGTCGCGCTTGGTGTCATCCGCCAGGAGAGCGGCTTCGATCCCGAGGCGCTGAGCCCGGCCGGGGCACGCGGCCTGATGCAGCTCCTGCCCGCGACGGCCGCCGAGCAGGCACGCAAGCTCGGCGCTCCGGTCTCCACGGTCGCGCTGACCGCGGATAGCGGCTACAATCTTCGTCTCGGCGGCGCCTACCTGGCCGAACTCATCGACCGGTTCAACGGCGCGCTGCCGCTCGCGCTGGCGGCCTACAACGCGGGCCCGACCAACGTCCATCGCTGGCTCGACGCCAACGGTGATCCGCGCACCGGCGCCATCGACCCGATCGACTGGATCGAGCGCATTCCGCTCGCCGAGACACGCAATTACGTCGAGCGTGTGATCGAGAACATCGCCATCTACCGCGCCCGGCGCGGCGAGGCACTGGCCTATCCTCTCCCCGCCTGGCGGCCGAACTGACCTCCGCGCGCACTGCCACGGATCGGCTCGCACGGGGCGTGGCGAGCGGCGCCGGGCTCGGCTACGCGCCGGTGGCGCCGGGAACGGTGGCCAGTCTCGCCGCGGCGGTGCTGGCGGCGGCGCTGCTCATGATCGGCCCGCCGGCACTTTGGCTGGCGACGGCGCTGGCCGCGCTCGTTGGTGCGGGGGCGCTCGGCGCGCTGGGCGCGATTGGCGATCCGGGCTGGGTGGTGATCGACGAGATCGCCGGCCAATGGCTGGCGCTTTCGGTGCTGGCGCGGCCGGCTCCGCTCGGGCTGCTCGCCGGTTTCGCGCTGTTCCGCTTGTTCGACATCGCCAAGCCGGGGCCCGTCGGGTGGTTCGATCGCCGCGCCGGCGCGCTCGGCGTGATCGGCGACGACATCGCGGCCGGGCTGCTCGCCGCGGCCGTTCTGTGGGCGGCGCAGCGCTTCTGGCCCGGCCCGCTCGGCGGCTGAACCGCCGGCCCGATCGGAGCCGGCTGGATCAGGCGGCGCGGCTCCGCAGCGGCCGGTCCCGCTCGAGGCGGCGCAGACCGACGATCTGACGCAGATTGCCTTCGACATACGTCGCCATCTCGGAGGGCATCGCCACCATCTCGATCTCGATGCGCATGGCGTCCCCGATCCGCTCGGCCGTCACTCGGTCCACGACGAGGTCGCGGCGGGCGAACGGCGCGAGGACGCGGCCGAGCAGACCGGGCTCAGCGTCGGCAAGCAGTGAAAAATGGACGAAGACGGTGGAGTCGACGGACATGACGGGGGGCTCCGAAAGGAAGCACGCACGGCGCGAAGGACGGCTGCCTCAGGCAGCCGTGGCGGTAATTCGCGTGTGAAGTGTCCAGACCGTCATTCTGTCAGCCTAGCGCCGGCAGCGCCCGAATTCAAGGCAATCCGCACTGGCCGCTCAATGCTGGCCGGGCGCCGGCAGCCGGAACAGCGGCACCTGGCCGACCGAGACGACGCGGTCGCGCAGGCTGAAGGGCGCCTCCAGCACCGGCTTGCCGCCGCCGGCCGGTGTGCGGGCGAGCAGCAGCAGCATCGCATCCACGGCGAAACCGGCGCGCCGGTCGATGGTACCGTTCCGGACGAGTTCCTCGACGGCGTGCGCGGGATCGACCACGCGGATCTCGCCGGCGCCCCCCGGTTGCCGTGCCGCATCGAAGCCCAGAGTGAAATGCCCGGTCAGATCCAGCGCCCCGGCCGTGAGCGCGAGATGGCGCAGCAGCAGCACCGCGCTGCCCGGCAGCGCCGCTGACGTCCCCGCCCGCTCGGCTTCCGCGTCCGCCTCCAGCCGGTCGATCCGCCCGCCGAAAGGCCAGTGGCCGCTCGCCGGCAGGGTAACGGCCCGGGCCTCGATCCGCGCCGCGATGCCGCCTGCCGCCGCCGCGGCATCCGGGGCCGTTGGCGGCCAGGTGACGTGGGCGTCCAGCGTCCCGATCGCCAGCCCTTGCGCCGCAGCACCGGTCCCGCGCAGCCCGGCCGCGTGCAGCGACGCCGCTTGCGGTGGCTGGCCGAGCGCGAGGGCCACCTCCAGTGTCAGGGTTTCGCTCGTATAGGCGAGTTCGGGCAGTCCACCGAGACGCAACGCCTGCTCACCGTCGGCGCGGACCACCAGTTTGGTGGGATGGCGAACATCCAGCCCGATCTGCAGCCGCCGCGCCCGCCACGCAATGCCGCCGGGAATCTCGCGCGCCGCGCCCGCAGCGGTGACATCGTCGAGCTCCAGCCGCGCCGCCAGCGGCCAGCCGGCCCGGTGCGAGGCCCCGGTCTGGATCGTCCACCCGCTTTTCGCGCTCTCGGCGACGAACCGGGCCGTCGCGCCCTCGATCTGTCCGGTCACCAGCCACCAGGCGAGACCGTCGAGCGCCACGACCAGCGCGGCGACGCCCAGAAGCCAGCGCAGGATCGCCCCTAGCCCGCGCGGCATCGTCCCGCCCGCACGCGCCCGCACGTCCTCATCCCCAGCCCCGCCGGACCGCGCTCCGGCTGCGCACTCCATGGTATAAACATATATTTTTCAATACACTACGAGGCCAGCTTGGCGCTGCTTCGTAGCCCGGCGGACGCGCCCCCCACAGGGTTGTCCACAACCGCGGCGGCATCGCCGTGAAAGATGTCCTGGAGCCGGCGCATCAGTTCGGTCCGCGGCAACCCCGCCGGGATCGGGGACTGGATGCTCACGCGGATGACGCCGGGACGCTTGCGGAACGCGCGCCGGCCCCAGTGCTGGCCGGAATTGGTGAGCACCGGGAACACCGGCAGGCCGGTCGCTGCCGCCATCGCGGCGATTCCGGGTTGCAGCGCCACACGCTGGCCCGGCGCCGTGCGGGTGCCCTCGGGGAAAATCACCATCTGGCGGCCTTCGGCGACCGCGCGCCGGGTCCGGCGGATGAGGTCGCGCAGCGCCGTGGCTCCGCCAGCGCGGTCGACCACGATCATCCCGGCCCGCACCGTGAGGGGGCCAAACAGGGGAATGCGGGTGAGCTCCTGCTTCATCACATAGGCCGGACGCGGCAGCAGTGTGAGCCAGACGAGCGTGTCATAGGCCGACTGGTGCTGGGACGCGATCAGCGCCGGGCCGGCGCGGGGCAGCGTCGCGGCACCCTCGAGCCTCAGGGTGACATGGCAGATCCGCGCCAGCCCGGCCAGCGCCAGCCGGGCCCAGAGCTGCGCCAGTGCCAGCGCGTGTTGCGGCGCGAACAGGCGCAACACGACCCCGCCGAGCCCGAGGACGAAGGTAAGAACGAAGAAATACACGTTGAAAACCGCCGAGCGCAGCGTCGTCATGCCCTCGCACCCCGGGTCCGGCCGCCGTCAAGCCGCTCGCTCTCGACCCGGGGGCCGGAACCGTGCTCGCGGAGGGGCAGAAGATGGCTCAGGCCGGTCTCGACCACCAGCCACTTGCTATATTCCCCCGCGAGCAGCCGCAGCGCCGGCCAGCTCTCCGGTCCGCCGAGCGAGGACGGCATGACCGGCGCCGGATGCAGCACCAGGTCCGGCGCGGAATGGGCGATTTCGGCGAGCGCACGCGGCATGTGATAGAAGGCCGTGACCACGATCAGCGAGCGCAACCCGTGGGCGCGCGCCCAGTCGGCGATCTCGCGGGCGTTGCCGCGAGTCGAGGCGGCGCTGCGGCCGAGCGTCACCAAGGGCGCCAGCGGCGCCGGATCGAGCCCGCCGCGGCGCGCCAGATGCCCGAGATCCACGGCGCGATCGACCCCGGATACGAGCAGCAGCCGCGCCCGGCCGGCCGCCAGCAGGCGCAGGCCCGTCTCCACCCGCTCGGCGCCGCCCGTCAGCACCACGATGCCGTCCGCGCTGCCGGTCTCACGCGGCAGTTCGGCAGCACTGCGGACGAACCACGCGAAACCGCCGGTCCAGACCAGGCCGGCCACGAGCCCGGCCAGCGCCGCGCCCCGCAGCAGCTTCACATGGGGCCACCCGATCATGGCAGCCCGCGCAGCCACGCGCGCACGGTCGCCTGCGCGGTAAGCCAGCCGATCGCTGCCGCCGCGGCGGCGAGCGCCGGCAGGACCAGCCACAGCAGCGGTGGCACCGCGCCCGCGAGCGCCGCCGGGTCCGACGCCGCAGCGATGTCGCGGCGCAGGAACGGCAGCGCGAGAAGGCCGAGGGCCAGCAGGATCGGCAGCGCCGTGATCGCGCCCGCGGTGCCGCCGAGCCCGGCCAGCCAAGTGACCCGGCGGGCAAAGCCGGCGGCAATATAGGCGTCTGTCGCACCGAGCAGGTGGACGATCTCGATCGCCTCTCGGCGGGCGGCCAGCCCGGCCCGGGTCGCCACCGCAACCAGCGCCGCGGCGACCGCGCCGACCAGGAGCAGAACCACCCCGGCGCAGGCCTGCAGGCTGCGCGCCAGCACCGCCAGCCGCCGGGCCCAGACATCCTGCCGCTCCAGCAGCGCTCCCGGCGCTGCCGCTTCGAGCCGCGCGGCGAGCGCGTCGAGATCGGCGCCGCGTTCGCCGGCTCCGTGCGCCAGCCGCACCGCGATCACCGCGGGCAGGGGCAGGCTCATGCGCTCGGCGTCCGCGCCGAGCCAGGGACGCAGAAGATCGGCGAGTTCCGTGTCCGCGAGGGCGCGGAATTCGGCCAAGGCAGGGCTGCCGCCCAGCACCGCGAGCGCGGCGTCTCGCCGGGTCCGGCCTGGTTCGGCGGCCGGCTCGCCCGGGCGCGGCACCAGCACGGTGAGCGACGCGGCCGCCCCCTCCTGCCAATGACGCGCGATCGCCGAAGCGGCGACGAAGCCGGCCGCGGAGAGCGCGGCGAGAAAGGTCATGGAGGCGACGAGCAGCGGCAGCGCACGGTCGGCCAGCGCGCGGCGCAGGCCGAGGTCGTCCGCCCCACGCGGGCGCAGCCAGCGGCGGCGCGGCTCAGCCATCGACCCGTTGGCCACGATCGGCCCGGCGGCCGCCGTCGGCCGCTCCGCCGCCTGCGACCAGTTGCCCGGCCTCGAGCTCCAGAGCCGGCGCCGGGTGGCGCGCCACCAGCGCCGCGTTGTGCGTTGCCACCACCACCGTCGTTCCCAGCCGGTTCAATTCCTTGAGGAGTTGCATCAGCCGCTCGGCCTGCGCGTCGTCGAGATTGCCGGTGGGTTCGTCAGCAAGCAACAGCGACGGACGGTTGATCACCGCACGCGCGATCGCCACCCGCTGCTGCTCGCCCCCGGAGAGCGCCGGCGGATGGACGTTGCGGCGCGAGTGCAGCCCGACCCAGCGGAGCATCTCGGTCACGTCGGCGCGAATCTGACCCTCGGGCCGTCCGGCGATGCGCAGCGGCAAGGCGACGTTGTCGAACGCGGTGAGATGGTCGAGCAACCGGAAATCCTGGAAGACAACGCCAATTCGCCGGCGCAGCAGCGCCAGCGCAGCGCGGTCCGCCGCGCCGATCTCGGTGCCGAGGAGGTCGAGCCGGCCACGGCTCGGCCGCACCGCGAGGTAGAGCAGCCGCAACAGGCTCGTCTTGCCTGCTCCGGATGGTCCGAGCAGCCAGCGGAACCCGCCGGCCGGCACGAACGCGTCGAGATCGCGCAGCACCTCCGGCCCATCACGGCCCGGGTAGCGCAGACCCACCGCCTGCATGCGAATCATCGCCCGTCCGTTCGTTGCAGCCCGTTGGTCAAAACCCGCTCGTCTCCTCCGCAGCCAGCCGCGCCCCACGATGCTCTTCTGCCACCCCGCGGCGAGCGGCGGAACCCTCACGGCTTCCGGGCGCGCCCGCCGCCTAGAGTCTGTCAGCACTTCATTGACGCGCTGACAGACTCTAGATCGTTGTTTATGCCTCTGTTTATCCGCCTCCGCCGATTCCGCCTGCGGCGGACAGACGCTATATATCAGCGGTTGCGCCAACCCATTGCCTTTGGTGTCCGATTTCCCACAGGATCGGCGCCGAGAACGAGGATTCGCGCATGCGCATCACCTGCCCGACCTGTGAGGCGACCTACGATGTGCCGGAGAAGCTGCTGCGCCCGGACCGCGAGGTGCGCTGCGCGCGCTGCGGCGGGCGCTGGCTGCCGGCCCCGGCCGAGCCGGGGATGCCGCCGCCCCCCGAAGCAACTGGGCCGTCGGACGTGGACGAGATCGCCGCGCCGCCTGCCCCGGACGGCGACCGGCCGCCCTCGTTCGACATTTTCACCCGCACGGCCGGTCTGCTCGATCCCGGCGGGGATGAGCCACGGGCGCGTGCCGGCATGGCGGTGTGGGGGGGGTGGGTGGCGAGTCTGCTGGTCCTCGCCGGGCTCGGCTGGGCCGGACTGACCTACCGCGCGCAGGTGATGCAGGCCTGGCCGCCGACCGAGCGCGTCTACGCCCTGTTCGGCCTCGCCGGCGGCGCCGCCTCGCCATAGTGTCCCCGAAACTCGCGAGCGAATTTCGGGGACACTCGCCGTTTGTTTTCAGTGGCCTGCTTATCCCTGACATGCGTTCGCTTGTCAGGGGCACGCCACTAGAGCACGGTCCGACCTGATGGAATCATCTGGTCGGACGGTCGTGCTCTAGAAACCTATGAGTCTAGAGCAACTTATCTCCGATCTGATCGAGCCGGAACGGCTCAATCAGATCGGAGGTTGCTCTAGGCCCCCGCCGGATCGGTCAGAACTGGCGCAGCAGCCGCTCGATATAGTCCAGCTCCTCGACCGGACGCGCCCGCTCGGCCGCGCGCCGGCGCAGCTCCTCCTCGATGCTGCGGCTGCGCACCTGCTCCATCTGGTCGGGCACCTTGACGTCGCTGCTTTCGGCATCGCCGGACGTGCCTTCCTCGACGCGCCGGCCGAGCGGATCCAGATGCGCGCGCTCGCGCCCCTCGCGACCTTCGCCGCTGGCCGACGAGCCGCCATCGTCCTGCGATTGCGCGCCGTTCTGGCCGAGACCCGACTCGCTGTCCGATTGGTCGTTCTCCTCCTCGCCCTGCTGCTCCCGGCCGCCTCGGCGCTGCATCGCCTGGGCCATTTCGCGCCCGCCCTGCTGCAGCGCAGCAATGGCGCGCTGCTCGGCGGACCGCGCCGCGGCGTCACGCCCCTCGCCGAGCGCCTGCGTCGCCTGTTCCATGTCCTGATCGGCCTCGCCGAAGCTCTTCGGCACCTCGCCATTGAGGTCGCCGAGCTGCTGAACCAGTTCACCGAGGGCGTGGCGCAGGGCCTGCTCCGTGCGGGCGTCGGAGCGGCGACCGTCATTGGCCGATGACGGGGGTCCGCCGGGCTGCCCGCCTCCGGCCATGGCACCGTCCGGGGGCCTGGGCTCGCCCGGCATCCCGAGATCGGCCGCGTCGGGCTCGCGACGCTCCGGGTCCGGCGAATCCGCCTCGGCGGGCCGATCGCGCTTCTGGGCATGGTCGAGCAGCCCGCCCTCGCGCTGAACCAGGTCCTGCAGCGCGCTCGTCTGCTGGCCGGCGCGCTGGCGCTGCTCCGCCGCTTGTCGCTGCCGGTCCGATTGAGGCTTGCGCAGCTGGGCCAGGCGTTTTTCGAGCGCCTTGAGCTGCTCGCGCGCCGACTGCGTTTGATTTTCCCGTGCCGCCTGGCGCAGCGCCTGCGCCATGCGCTCGAGCGCGCGCGCGTCCTGCTGCAGTGCCTTGGGATCGGCCGCGTCGCGCCGCGCCTGCTCGGTGAGCGCCTGCAGATGCTGCGCCAGCGTGCGCTCCAGCTCCCCGAGCTTGCGGTCGAGCTCCGCCTGGTCAGGCTGCTGGCCTTGCGGCGGCTTCGGCGCCGCTTGGGCCTTGTCCGGCTCGGGCGGCGTGGGCGGGCGCACCTTCTGGGCGGCATCGAGGGCCTCGCGGGCGGCGCGCAGGGCGGCGTCAAGCGCCTTGGCGGTTCGCGTCGCGGACCCTTCCTCGAAATGCAGCGCCAGTTCCCACAGCCGCGCCTGCACCTCGCCGACGGAGGCGTCGCCCGGATCGCGCTGCAGCAGGGCGGCGACGGCACGCAGGTTGAGGAAAGCGCCGATGTCCGTGGCGAACGGCCCGCTCGGCGCGATCGACTCCGGGCGGAACGAGAGCCGGTCCAGCTCCGCCAGCACCGGGGGATGGTCGTTTGGCTGCAGCGCCAGCATCTGGCGCACATGCACCAGCGCCTGCGCCATGGCATTGCGGAACGTCCGCGCCGGCAGGACGATGCGCACAGGGTCGCTCTTGCCGGTGAGGCCGGCGCCGTTCTGGGCCGCCAGGCGCGCGGTGACCGCGAGGCCGGCCCAGGGGTGCGCGGTCAGGTCCTGCGCCGCGATGCCGTGGGCGGCTTTCGGCTCCAGCCCGGGCAGCGGGACCGGAAGCCGCAGCGGCGGTGCGTCGGGCCGCTCGACGAGGCGCATCTCGGCAGCGAGCGCGGTGACGCCATAGACGTCGCTGACCTGCCAGGGCAGACGCAGGGTGTTGCCCCGCGCCGCCTTGCCCGGCGTCCCGCTCCACGCGGCCACGGGCGGACGCGGCGGCAGGACGGTGAGATCCCAGGCGGCGATCTGCCAGCCATGGCGGCGAACCACCAATCGTCCGCCGCTGACGAGGTCGCGCTCGGCGATGAAGCTGGCGGCATCCAGGGCGCGGAAAGCGGCGGTCTCGTGGTCCAGCGCCAGAACCGGAAGCCCCGAGCCCGCCAGCCCCGAGCCGCCGCTGACGCTGACCGCGAGATGCGACCCGGCCGGCACCGTCACCGCCGACTGCTCGGGCGTGAGCAGAACCGGCGGCAGATGGGTGTAGGCCGGCGGCGTGATCCAGGCCTGGACCAGCGGCGCCGGCGCCGGCGGCCCGGGCGGGAAATGCGGCCATAGCGCGGCGGCGACGCGGCGCGGTGCCTCGCCGCCGGCGATGACCAGCGCCGCGGCGAGGCCGACGACCAATGCCCCGCGCAGCCCGCGCCGATCCCGTGCGGCCAGGCCGGGGTGCGGCGCACCGACCCGCAGCCGACCGAGCCCGGCCACGACACGCGCCAAATGCGCCTGCCACAGCGCCTCGCTGCCAGGCAGCGCCGGCCGGTCGGCGAGCGCGGCGAGCGGCCGGTGGGCAAGGCCGGAGGTCCGCTCGAGGCGGCGGTCCGCTTCGTCCTGGCTGGGCAGGCGCAGCCGCCACGCGGCACGCGCCAGGGCCACCACGACGGCGAGCGTGAAGGCCGCCAGCAACCCCGCATGCCACGCAGCGGGCAGGCGCTGCGGCACGGCGAGCAGGGCGAGGCAGAGATAAAGCCCCGCGGCGCCGAGCGCTGGCCAGAGCAACACCCAGAGCCGCTCGAAGATCAGCACCGCCCGCGTCATCGCCCGCCGACGCCCCAAACCGGGCGGCATCGGCAGGGACGCCGGGGGCGGCGAGGCCTGCTTCATCCCCGGCCGGTCCCGCCGGTGAGAAACGGCGGCACGATCTCGTCGCGCCAGAGTGCCGCGAGCGGCGGGCGCGGGCGGATCACGTGCCAGCGCGTGCCCTCGACCATCACCTGCGCCGCCGGCGGACGGGCGTTGTAGGTGGAGCTCATCACCGCACCATACGCGCCCGCATCGAGGATCGCCACCCGCGCCCCCGGCGCCAACACCGGCAGGCCCCGGGCACGGGCGAAGACATCGGCGCTCTCGCAGACCGGCCCGACGACCTCGGCGGGCGAAACCGGCGCCACCGCGTCGGCGGCGGCAAGCGGAACGATGCCGTGCCAGGCATCGTAGAGGGCGGGGCGAAGCAGGTCGTTCATGCCCGCATCCAGCACCACGAACCGGCGCGGCGCGGCGGCTTTCACCAGCACCACGGAGGCGAGCAGTACCCCCGCCGGCGCCACCAGCCAGCGCCCCGGCTCGACGATCAGGCGCAGGCCCAGCCCGCCCAGCGTCCTCTCCAGCACGCCGGCGAGCGCCTCGGGCGCTGGCGCGATCTCGTCGCGATAGGTAATGCCGAGCCCGCCGCCGCAATCCACCCGCTCGACCGGCAGGCCGGCGCCGCGCAGCCCGCGCACCAGCTCGGCGATGCGTCCATAAGCGGCGCGGAACGGCGCCATGGCGGTGATCTGGCTGCCGATATGCACCGCGACCCCGACCGGCTCGATGCCAGGCAGGCGCGCCGCATGGGCATAGAGCGCGCCGGCTTCGGCGTAGGGGATGCCGAATTTGTTCTCGGCCAGCCCGGTGGTGATCTTGGGATGGGTGCCGGCATCGACGTCCGGGTTGACGCGCAGCGCCACCCGCGCCCGCCAGCCTCCCGCGGCGGCGAGCGCGGCGATCATGTCGAGCTCCTCGGCGCTTTCGACATTGATCTGGCCGACGCCGCGGGCGAGCGCCTCGCCGAGTTCGGCCTCCGTCTTGCCGACGCCGGAATAGACGATGCGCGCGGGGGGAATGCCGCCTTCCACGGCGCGGGCGAGCTCCCCGACGCTGACCACGTCGGCGCCGCCGCCTTCGCGCGCGATGAGGGCGAGCACGGCAAGATGGTCGTTGGCCTTCACCGCGTAGTGGATGCGCGCGTCCAGCCCGGCGCGTTCGAGCGCGCCGGCGAGCGCCGCGTAGCGGCGGCGGATGGTGGCGGCGGAATAGACGAAGCAGGGGGTTCCAACGGCATCGGCGATGGCGGCGAGCGGCACCTCGTCCATCGTCAGCCCGTCCTGCGCGTGCAGCGCCAGATGCGGCCGCGCGGCGACGAGCTCCGTGAAACTGGGGTCCCCGGCGTCGGCGGGGCGCGGTGCGGTGGCGGTCATGACGTGAAGGTAGGTGCGCGCATCGGATCTGCCTATTCCCGCCGCGGTTTTTCGGCCGGACTACTGCGACGGGTAAGCCTTCGGGTAGGTGATCTTGTCGGCCGGCCCGGGTGGCTGGGGGCTGCCGATCTTGCCGCAGGCGGTGAGCGCCAGCACCGCCAGCGCGAGGGCGGTGGCCAGACGCGTCATGCCAGCGCCGCCAGCCAGCGCGCGGCCTGGGCGGCGACATTCGCCGGCGCGGTGCCGCCGAAGCTGCTACGCGAGGCGATCGAGGCCGCCACCGACAGCACGGAATAGACCGCCTCGGTCAGGCGCGGCTCCTCGGCCTGCATCTCCGCCAGGCTCAGCCCGGCGAGATCGACCCCTTTCGCCTCCGCTCGCGCCACCAGCCGGCCGGTGACGTGGTGCGCGGTGCGGAACGGCAGTTTCAGCCCGCGCACCAGGAAATCGGCAAGGTCCGTCGCGGTGGCGAAGCCGGCGCCGGCGAACGCGGCGAGGCGCGCGGCATCGGGGCGCAGGTCCTGCACCATTCCCGTCATCGCGGCGAGCGCGAGGGACCAGGCATCGGCGGCGTCGAACACCGGCTCCTTGTCCTCCTGCATGTCCTTGGCATAGGCCAGCGGCAGGCCTTTCATCACCGTCAGCAGCCCGACCAGCGCCCCGAGCATGCGCCCGGTCTTGGCCCGCACCAGCTCGGCCGCGTCCGGATTGCGCTTCTGCGGCATGATCGAGGAGCCGGTAGTGAAGGCGTCCGACAGCGTGACGAAGCGGTAGGGCGCGCTGCACCAGATGATGATCTCCTCGGCGAACCGGGAGAGATGCATCGCCGAGATGGCGCCGGCGGCGAGGAATTCGAGGGCGAAGTCGCGGTCCGAGACCGCGTCGATCGAATTGGCCATCGGCCGGGCGAAGCCCAGCGCGGCGGCGGTGGCCTCGCGGTCGATCGGGAACGAGGTTCCCGCCAGCGCCGCGGCGCCGAGCGGACATTCATTGAGCCGGGCGCGCGCATCGGCGAGCCGGCCGCGGTCGCGCGACAGCATCTCGACATAGGCGAGCAGATGGTGGCCGAAGGTCACCGGCTGCGCGGTCTGCAGATGGGTGAAGCCGGGCATCGGGTCGGCCGCGTGCGCGGCGGCGCGGGTCGCGAGCGCGCGCATCAGCCCGGCGAGCTGGGCATCGAGCCCGTCGATGGCCTCGCGCACCCAGAGGCGGAAATCGGTCGCCACCTGGTCGTTGCGGCTGCGCGCGGTGTGCAGGCGCTTGCCGGCCTCGCCGATGCGCTCGGCCAGCCGCGCCTCGATATTCATGTGGATGTCCTCGAGCGCCTCGCTGAAGACGAACTTCCCGGCCTCGATCTCGGCGCCGATCGCGCCGAGCCCCTCGGCGATGGCGGCGCCATCCTCGGCGCTGATGATGCCGCGCGCGGCCAGCATCGCCGCGTGCGCGCGCGAGGCGGCGATGTCCTGGCGCCAGAGCCGGCGGTCGAAGCCGATGGAGGCGTTGATGCGCTGCATCACCGCGGCCGGGCCGGCGGCAAAGCGCCCGCCCCATTGCACGTTGGCGGCCGGTTCGGGCGGGGTCTCGGCGGGAGCGGGATCGGTCACGTCTGAAGTTCCGGCCATGGGCGGGCGCCGGCGGGCGCCCCGGACGCGGCGCACGCTAGCGGTGCAGCGCCCGGGGCGCAAACCATGCCGAAGCGCCGGGCGAAACCCGTCATTGGCCGAAAGAATGGTCTCGCACGCCGGCTCCGGCTTCGTGTAGGGTTCCCGTCAAGCAGAATGAGCGTCCCACAGGGGATCGTTTCTCTCCCGCGGGCCGACGTACATACAGGGGGGACGAGCCATGAGACAGGACGGCTCCGCGCGGGGATTGTCGCGCCGCGGCTTGGTCGGTGCCGGCGCCGCGGTGGGTGCGCTGCAGGTGACCGCGCCCTATCTGCTCAGCGCGCGTGGCGAGCAGCCGGTGCGCATCGGCATGATCGATCCGCTCACCGGTGTCTATGCCACACTCGCGGTCAGCGAGGTCGAGGGCGCCAAACTCGCAGTCGCCGAGATCAACAAGTCCGGCGGTGTGCTCGGGCGCGAGCTGCAACTTCTGGTCGAGGATTCGGCCAACGATGTCGGCACCGGCGTGCAGAAGGCGCGCAAACTCATCGACCGCGACCGGGTGGACGTCATTTTCGCCGATGTGAACTCGGCCATCGCCTACGCCATCTCGCAGGTGACGAACGAGAAGAAGGTCTTTCACATCGTCTGCGGCGGCCATACCGACCCGATCACGGGCAAGGACTGCAAGTGGAACGTGTTCCGCGTCTGCAACACCACCACCATGGATGCGGCTGCCATCACCGACACGCTGGTGAAGACCTACGGCAAGAAATGGTTCTTCATCACGCCGGACTATGCCTATGGCCATTCGGTCCAGGCCGCCTTCGTCAAGCGGCTCACCGCGCACGGCGGCACCTACACCGGAGACCTGCTGCCGCTCGGCACCGCGGACTATTCCGCTTCCCTCATCAAGGCCAAGGCTTTCGGGCCGCAGGTGCTGATCAACACCATGGGCGGGCTCGACCAGATCAACAGCCTGAAGCAGTTCGTCCAGTTCGGCTTGCAGAAGGACATGGCGGTCGGCGGCTCGCTCTACGAGTTGCAGATCATCCAGGCCGTGCCGAAGGAGGCGCAGATCGGCTGGTGGACCATGGAATGGTGGTGGAACCAGCCCAACCTGCCGGAGGTGGCGCGCTTCGTCGCCGCCATCCGGGCCGCGACCGGCAAGCCTGCCGCGGCCCGGCACTGGTTCGGCTATCTCTCGGTCCACGCGGTGAAACTCGCCGCCGAGCGGGCTAAGTCCCTCGCCGGCCCGGCGATGGCCCACGCGCTCGAGGATCTGCGCCTGCCGCCGGAAGTGGCGTTGCAGCCCGGCGAGATCTATTTCCGCGCCGGTGACCACCAGCTGATGAGCAACGTCTTCGTCGGCGAGGCGCACCCGCCGGAGGCCGATCCGGCCAACGTCTTCACCGTGCATGAAATGGTGTCTGGCCCGACGGCCGCCGGCACCGTTGCCGACACCGGGTGCCACATGGCCTATCCCGCGTGATCGCGCCGCGCGCGGCAACCGGACGGGCGGTGCGATGACCCAGCTGGTTCTTTTCAACATCACCAACGGCCTCATCGTCGGCGCCTTCTACGTGCTCATGGCCCTCGGCCTGTCGCTGATCCTCAATCTGAGCAACGTGATCAATTTCGCCCATGCGAACTTCCTGACGCTCGGCGGTTATTTCGCCTACGTTCTGATCCCCTTCATCGGATTCTGGGCGGCTCTGTTCGTCGCGCCGCTGCTCACCGCCATCGTCGGCATCATCGTCGAACGGCTGATGATCCGCCGCGTCTATGGCCGGGATCCGGTCTACAGCCTGCTGCTGACTTTCGGCCTCGCCTTCATCCTCCAGGACGTGTGCCGCTATGTCTGGGGCACGCAGGGGCTGCCGCTCGCGGTGCCGGCGAGTATCGCCCAGCCGCTCAGCGCGGATCTGTTCTTCATCACCGGATACCGCGTCTTCATGGTCGCGATCGTGCTGGTCGCGGTGACCGGTCTGTTCGCCTTCCTGCGCTATTCGCGGATAGGTGTCCGCATCCGCGCCGGCATCCTCGATCTCGAGACTGTCGCCGCGCTCGGGGTCAATGTACAGCTGCTGCGCTCGCTGAACTTCGCCGTCGGCATCTTCCTCGCCGGACTCGCCGGGGTGCTCGCCGCGGGGCAGATCGGGCTCAACCCGAACATGGGCGATACGCTGCTGATGCCGAGCTTCATCGCCATCATCGTCGGCGGCGTCGGCAGTCTCGCCGGCACGCTGTTCGGCGGCCTGCTCATCGGCGTCGCCGCCGCCATCACGACGGTGTTCTATCCGACCGCCGCCGACGCGGTGATCTACGTCATCATGGCGCTGGTGCTGCTGGCGCGGCCACGCGGGCTGCTCGGCGAGGAAGGAATGATGTCGTGAGCGAAGCGACGGTGCTGCGCGCCGCTGCGACCCCTTTTCTGTCGCGCCAGCGGCTGGGGCTGGCGGCGCTGTGGGCGGTGCTGATCCTGGTGCCGTTCTGGGTCCCGCTCGTCGGCGGCTACACCCAGCTCGCCGGGCGCGCGCTGGTGCTCGGCCTGGCGGCGATGGCGCTGAATTTCCTGCTCGGCTTCACCGGCGTGATGAGCTTCGGCCACGCCGCTTGGTTCGGCCTCGGGGCATACGGTACCGGGCTGATGCTGCGCTACGTCACCTCCAGTTCGCTGCTCGCGACGCTCGCCGGCGTGCTGCTCGGCGGCGTTCTCGGCACCGTGCTCGGACGCCTGCTGGTGCGCCGGCGCGGCGTCTATTTCGCCATGATCACCATCGCCTTCGGACAGATTTTCTTCTACATCGCCTATCGCTGGAACAGCCTCACCGGCGGCGATGACGGGCTGCGCGGCTTCCAGCGCCAGCCGATCGGTTTCGGCCGCTTCCTGCTCGATATTCAGGGCAACGACGTCGCCCTCTACTACTATCTCCTGTTCGTGTTCGCGATCTGCGTCGGGCTGATGGGCCTGCTGCTCGGCTCCCCGTTCGGCCGCACCCTCATCGCCATTCGCGAGAACGAGCGCCGCGCGCGCTTCCTCGGCATCGATGTCGAGCGCCAGATCTGGCTCTCCTTCTCGCTGTCGTGCTTCTTCTGTTCCGCCGCCGGCGCGCTCTATGCCCTGCTCAACAATTTCGCCGACCCGATGACGCTGCACTACACGCTCTCCGGCGAGATCGTGATCATGGCGGTGATGGGCGGCATGCGCAGCTTCTGGGGCCCGCTGCTCGGCGCCGCGGTGTTCGTGGTGCTGCAGGATTATGTTTCGTCGATGACGGTGAACTGGATGAGCTTCATCGGTCTGCTCTTCGTGCTCGTCGTGCTGTTCGCTCCGCGCGGCCTGCTCGGCGCGCTGCAGCGCGAGACGCCGCGATGAATCTGCTGGAAGTTCACCATGTCAGCAAGAATTTCGGCAGTCTGCATGCGGTGCAGGATGTCTCGCTCATGGTCGCGCCAGGTGAGCTGCGGGCGATCATCGGGCCGAACGGGGCCGGCAAGACGACGTTCTTCAATCTCATCACCGGCTTCTTCCCGCCGAGCGCGGGCGAGATCCGCTTCGGCGGCGCCGACATCACGCGCGTTCCGGCCTCCGGGCGGGTGCGGCTCGGCATGGCGCGCACGTTCCAGATCACCGAGATTTTCCCCGAGCTCAGCGTGCGCGAGAATGTGCGCATCGCGGCGGAAGCGGCGGCCGGCCTGACGCTCGGCATCATCCTCGGCCGCGCGCGGCAGGCGGCGATCGCGCACGAGATCAGCGCCGCGATCGCGCTCACCGGGCTCACCGACCGGGCAGACCGCAAGGTCGGCGAGCTCGCCCACGGCGACCAGCGCGCCGCCGAAATCGCCATGGCACTGGCGCTGCGCCCGCGCCTGCTGCTGCTCGACGAGCCGACGGCGGGCATGGGCGAGCAGGAAACCTTCGAGATCGCCGCACTGATCCGCCGCCTGCACCGCGACAGCCGCTATACCATCGTGCTCATCGAGCACGACATGCGCGTCGTCTTCCATCTCGCAGACCGCATCACCGTCCTCGAGCAGGGCTGCCTGCTGGCCGAGGGCACGCCGGCGGAGATCGCCGCCAACGAGGCGGTGCAGGCGGCCTATCTCGGGCAGACGGCATGAACGCGATCGAGGCCGAGGGGCTGCACACATATTACGGCAAGAGCCACATCCTGCATGGCGTCGACCTCGCGGTCGCCGAAGGCCACGTCACCACCTTGCTCGGGCGCAACGGCGCCGGAAAATCGACGACGCTGCGCACGCTGATGCATCTCGTCGCGCCGCGCGCCGGCCATGTGCGCGTGTTCGGGGTCGAGACGACGCGCTGGCCGAGCTACCGTATCGCGGCCCAGGGGGTCGGGTTCGTGCCCGAGGGGCGGCGCATCTTTCCCAATCTCACGGTGGCCGAGAATCTGCGCGTGCCGCTGGAACGCAAGGGCCCGTGGACGCTGGCGCGCGTCTACAGCGTGTTTCCCCGCCTCGCCGAACGGCGAGACAATCGCGGCCGGCAGCTTTCCGGCGGGGAGCAGGAAATGCTCGCGATCGCGCGCGCGCTGCTGCTCAACCCGCGCGTGCTCATCCTCGACGAACCCTCGCAGGGCCTGGCGCCGCTGGTGGTGCGCGAGGTTTTCCGCATCATCGCCGAGATGCGCGCGGAAGGGATCACGGTGCTGCTGGTGGAGCAGAATGTCCGCCAGAGCCTGGAGATCGCGGATTTCGCCTATGTGCTCGACCACGGCGTCATCACCCATGCCGGCCCGGCGGCGGACCTCGCGGCCGATGAGGACCGCATCCGCTCTCTCGCCGGCGCCAGCGCGGAGGCGTGGGAGCGCTGAGCCCGGCTTGCGCGCGGCCGGCCGGGGCGCGACATTCGCGCATGCGCACCCTGTCCCGCCGGACGTTGATCCGTCTCGCCACCGCCGCCAGCGCGATGACCGCGCCGTGGGCACGCGCCGGCGAACTGCACGGCATCGACAGCATGACGCTGCTGGCACCGCCGCAGCCAATGGCCGCCTTCGCGTTCCGCGCCGCCGATGGCACCGAGCACCGGCTGGGCGAGTTTGCCGGGCGCGGCGTGCTGCTCAATCTCTGGGCCACCTGGTGCGCCCCCTGCGTGGCGGAAATGCCGGCCCTCGATGCGCTGGCCGCGCGCCTTGCCGGTGCCACCGCACCCATCGCCGTGCTGCCGGTGGCGATGGATCGCGGCGGCGCGACGGCGGTGCGGGCCTTCTACGACAGCCATCGGCTTGGCCATCTGCCCGTGTGGCTCGATTCCGAGGCCGAGGCGCTCACCGCGTTCAAGCTGAGCGGCATCCCGACCACCTTCCTGCTCGACGCCAAGGGCCTGGTGCGCGCGCGTTGGGAGGGCCCGGTGGACTGGTCCGCCGCCGACGTGCCGGAGCAGCTCCCTCGTCTGCTCACCTGAGCGCGCCGGCCGCATCGCGCGATAGAAACCGAAGGCGAACCCGGCTATGCAGGGTGCGCTCGGCGGCGCACCCAGGTGACGCACCCGGGTGAGGCAGCAACGAGACGGGAGAGGAAACCAGGATGATCAAGGTCAGCGTGTTCTACCCGAACGGCGAGGGCACTCGCTTCGACATCGATTATTACTGCAAGAGCCACATGCCGATGGTGGCGAGCAAACTCGGCGCGGCGCTGAAGAAGAGCGAAGTCGATCAGGGGCTGGCCGGCGGCGCACCGGGGGCGCCGGCAACCTACGCCGCGATGGGCCATCTCTATTTCGACAATGTCGAAGCCTTCCAGGGCGCCTTCGGTCCGCACGCCAAGGAGATCATGGCCGACGTCCCGAACTACACGAACATCCAGCCGGTGATCCAGATCAGCACGATCCGCACCTGACCCAGGCGGGCGCGGCCGCATCGCCGGCCGCGCCCGAAAGGAAGCGCCGCCGCGCGGCGCTCGCGCGGGATGACATCGCCTTCGCTCCGCCATCCCACTCTAGCTCTCTGTTCGACCGCGTGATTCAGACCTACGGCGATTCCACCTTCGGTCCCCACGCTCTAAGCGAGCCGCCGCCGCAGCCGGCCCGACAGCGTATCGATCACCGCGACGGTCGCCAGGATCAGCAGGATGATGAACGCGACCTCGTTCCAATAGCGCACCTTGATCCGCTCGGCGATCTGCAGCCCGATGCCGCCGGCGCCGACGACACCGAGGATGGCGGCGCTGCGCGTGTTGCTCTCGAACGCATAGAGCGTCTGCGCCAGCATGACTGGCAGAACCTGCGGCAGCAGCCCGAACCGGATCACCGCCAGCCGGCCGGCGCCGGTGGCGCGCACCGCTTCGGACTGGCGCGGATCGGCGTTCTCGATCGCCTCGGCGTAGAGCTTGGCCAGCACCGCGACCTCGGCCGCGGCGATCGCCAGCACGCCGGCGAGCGGGCCGAGCCCGACCGCGCGCACGAACGCCAGCGCCCAGATCAGCTGGTCCATGCCGCGCAGTCCGTCGAACACCCGGCGCAGGCCGAAATGGGCGAGCCGGCTCGGGAGGATCGAGCGGGCGCCGAGCAGGCCGAGCGGCAGCGCCAGCAGCGCCGCGGCCAGGGTGCCCAGCAGCGCCATCGCCAGGCTCTCTCCGAGCCCGCGCAGAATGTCCGCGAGTTGCGCGCCGGGCGCGGGCGGAACCATCAGCCGCAGGATCACCGCGACGCCGGCGATCCCGTGCGCCAGCCGCGCCGGCGTGATGCCGAACCACCACACCAGCGCGCCGAGCCAGAGCAGAACCGCCAGCGCCGCGCCGGCCCGCGCCAGCCGCCGCGCTGGTGAGGACCCGAACGCGCCCGGCCAGCGCGCCCGCGCCCGCGCGATTGAGGCGGCATCCGGCGGGGCGAGCCCCGGCATCATGCCGCCATCGCGCGGCTGCGCAGCCGCTCCGAGACCAGGTCGATGGCGCTCACGGTGATCATGATCAGCACCAGGATGGCGCTGATCTCCTGGTAATAGTTGAAGCTGATGACGGTATAGAGTTCCTGACCGATGCCGCCGGCGCCGACGAAGCCGATGACGCTCGCCCCGCGCACGTTGATTTCGAACCGCAGCAGCGCGTAGCTGAGGAAATTCGGCATCACCTGCGGCAGAATGGCGTAGCGGATCGCTGTTGCCACGCCGCCGCCGGTTGCGCGCACCGCCTCGAACGGGCGCATGTCGGCGTTCTCCACCACCTCGGCAAACAATTTTCCCAGCGCCCCGGCGCTGTGCAACGTGATCGCGGCCACCCCGGCGAGCGGGCCGACGCCGAAAGCCCAGACCAGGATGAGCGCGTAGACGAGGTCGGGCACCGAGCGCAGCAGGTCCAGCAAGCGCCTGGCGGCGAGGAACACGCCACGGCGCGGTGCCAGGTTGGCGCTCGCCGGAAAGCACAGCGCGAAACCGGCGATGCCGCCCAGCAGCGTCGCCAGCGCCGCCATCTGGCTCGTCTGCAGCAGCAGGAACAGCCAGAGATCGAGCCGATAGTACCAATAGGCCAGCGACCCTTCCGTGGCCGGGCCGGCGAACAGCGTGGCGGCATGCAGGGTCGGGACCAGTTTGGCGAAATAGACGCCGATGCGGGGCAGGCCGGCGATCAGGACCGCGGGCGAAAGCTCGACGAACCAGGCGCAAGCCAGCACCGCCGCGGCCAGCGCCCCACCCCAGGCCAGTGCCGCGATGCGGCGCCGGCGCCGGCGCGCCCGCCAGCGCGCCTCCAGGCTCGCACTCATCGCCGCCGCCGTCGGTCCACCGCCTCCTGCTTCAGCATGTCGATGAACACGGCGTAATCCTCCTGGCGCACCGGCACCCAGCCCTTGCTCGTGCCCATGTCCACCGCGTGGTAGATGTCCGGATGGGCCACCGGCAGCGCGAGGTGGAAGGCCAGCATGTCGGCGCGGAACGAAGCCGGCGTCGAGGCGCGCACGGCGAGCGGGCCGTTCTTGATCGGGCGGGAGCGCCAGATGATGCGAAGGTCCTTCATGTCGATCATTTTCTTGTCGACCATGCTGCGCAGAGCCCCGCGCGTGTAGCCGCGCGCAGGGTCGCCGATGCCGGATGTCCAGGTGACGCCGGCATCGTACTGGCGGTTGAGCACCGCGATCACCGCCTGCTCGTGCCCGCCGGCGAAGCCGGTGCGGCTGAAATAAGTCTCCGGGTCGATGCCGAGACCGCGGAATTCGGCGCGCGGGATGAGATAGCCGGAAGCGCTGTTGGGATCCGCCCAGGCCAGCGAATGCCCGCGCATCCCGGCGAGATCGGCGATGGTGGCATCGGCCCGCACATACATCACCGAGACGTAGGACGTGGAGCCGTCCGCCTCTTCGGCCGTCACCAGTGGCTCGATGTCGCCGCTGCTTTCGAGCCAGGCGGCGGCATAGGCGGCCGGGCTCATATAGGCGAGTTCGACCTGGCGGGCGGCGAAGGCCTGGATCACCCCGGCATAGTCGGCGGCCATCAGCGGCTTCACCGGCACGTCGAACGTCGCCTGCAGCAGCTTGATGTAGCCGTCCCAGCGCGCGAGCCGGTCGGCATCGTTCTCGCCGCCGAGCAGGCCGACGCGGATCAGCGGCACGTCGCTCGCCCACGCCCGCCGCCCCGGGGCCGGCATCGCAACCGCGTCCGGCGCGGCGCGGGCAGGGATCGCGGCGAACAGCGGCAGGGCAGCGATCAGCGCGCGGCGAGCCAGCATGGCGGTGGTCCCTTCTCTCGATCAGGCATGCGCGGGCGCCAAGCCTGCCTCGGCCAGCGCGATCTCGTCCATGCCATAGATCTCGACGATGCGCGCCGCCGACAGCGCCGCGGGCGCGCCGTCGAACACCACCCGGCCGGCGGCGAGGGCCACGAGCCGATCGCAATAGGCGCGCGCGAGGGCGAGGTCATGCAGATTGACGAGCACCGTCAGCCCAGCCTCCCGCGCGATCGCCGCCAGCGCGTCCATCACCATCCGGCTGTTCCGCGGATCGAGACTGGCCACCGGCTCGTCGGCGAGCACGAAGCGCGGCGACTGCATCAACGCGCGGCAGATGGCGACGCGCTGCTGCTCGCCGCCGGACAGAAGCCCCGCGCGCTCCAGCGCCCGATCGGCGAGCCCGTAGCGATCGAGCAGGCCCAGCGCCATGGCGCGCTCCGCGGCAGAGAACAGCCCGGCGAGCCCGCGCAGCGCGCCGAGATGCCCGAGCCGGCCGACCAGCACGTTGGTGACCACGTCCAGACGCGGGATGAGATTGAAGTTCTGGAAAATCATCGCCGCCTCGCCGCGCCAGCGCCGCAGCGCCCGGCCGCGCAGGGCGGTGACATCGAGCCCGTCGCAATCGATCCGCCCGGCGCTCGGCGCCTGGAGCCGGTTGATCATGCGCAGGAGCGTGGACTTTCCCGCCCCCGACGGCCCGATGATGCCCAGCACCTGCCCCGTGGGCACGGAGAACGTCACGCCGTCGACGGCGGTTACCGCTCCGAAGCGGCAGGTCAGCCCGGTCAGTGTCAGCATCCCTGCCCCCGATTCTGCCCCCCGTTTCCTTCCCCCCGTTTCCTTCCCCCCGTTTCCTTCCCACGGGGCGCTCCGGATCATGCTACACGTTCCGGGCTTGACCTGGATCATGGCGCCGTCCGCCGATCCCGCGCTGCCCTTGCGCCAAGGGCGGAACAAGCGGCGGACCACGCCGGCACGGAGGGTAGTGTGGCAAACACGGGCGCTGGAAAGCATCAGGAGCAGATCCGCGAGCGGGCCCGCAAGCTCTGGCAGGCCGACGGCAGCCCGCCGGGCCGCGAGGACGAATATCTCGAACGCGCGCGGGAATTGCAGGCCATCACCGACAACCCGACCGCCGGCCAGTTGCCCAACCCGATGATCCGCCATCCGGATCCGACCGTGCCGGTGGGCGTCGAGGAAGCCGAGCTGCAGGAGAATCTCGGCGAATTCCCCGGCCGCACCAGCGACCAGGGCGACCGGCCGCCGACCCCGATGACACGGCGCAAGGCGCGCGAGGCGCTGCGCAAATCCTGAACCCGGGACGGCCCGACTTGCGTCGCGTGCCGGCGCGCGGCAGACCGATGGGCCTGCCATAGGAACGGACGGTTGATGCGGATCCTGACACTGGACGCAGCGTTGGCACGGTGCGGGGCCGCGGTGGTGGACGAGCGCGGCGTGCTGGCCGAGCGCTTCCGCGACGCGCCGCGCGGCGCCGCCGCCGGTCTGGCCGCGCTCGCCGGCGCCGCGCTCGAAGCGGCCGGCGGCACGATCGATCTGGTCGCGGTCACGGTCGGCCCGGGCAGCTTCACCGGCCTGCGCGCCGCCCTCGCGCTCGCCCACGGCTATGCCGCCGCCGCGCCGTGCCCGCTGGTCGCCGTCAGCGTCGGCGAGGCGCTGCGTGCCGCGCTCCCCGATGACCCCAGCCGCGCCGTCTGGGTCGCCATCGATTCGCGGCGCGGCACGGTGTTTCTCGACCGGGACGGGGACATTGCGAGCTTCGCCCTGGAGGCACTGCCCGCCTCGGCCGGGCCGCTCGCCATCGCCGGCGACGCCGCGATCGCGGTCGCCGCGCGGCTGGCGGCGCGCGGAACCAACACCCTGCTCACCGACGCCCGCCTGCCCGCTCCAGCGGCGATCGCCGCCGCTGCCCGCCAGCGCATCGCCGGCGCCCTGCCGCCGCTCGCGCCCCAGCCGCTCTATATCGACCCGCCGCAAACCCACGCTCCGGCCAGCGCGCCGCGCCCACCGCCGTGACCCTCGCGGGGAACCTCGCCGGCATGATCGCCGCCGGATCCGCCCACGCCGAGGCGCTCGCCGCGATCCACCGGGCCGCCTTCCCCCCCGACGCGGCCTGGGGTCCGCAAGTGATGGCGCTTCAGCTCGAACTGCCCGGCGCCTTCGGCTGGATCGACCCACGCGGGGGCATGGTTCTGGCGCGTGTCGCCGCGGACGAGGCCGAGATCCTCACCCTCGCGGTCGCGCCCGATGCGCGCCGGTGCGGGCTCGGCCGCGCGCTGCTCGCCGCCGCGATGGTCACCGCCCGGGGCCGCGGCGCGCGGAAGATGTTTCTCGAAGTCGCCAGCCTGAATGCGCCGGCACGGATCCTCTACGAGCGCGCCGGGTTCGCCGAGGTCGGCCGCCGACGGCGCTATTACCCCGGCGGCGACGATGCCCTGGTGCTGCGCGCGGACCTCGTCGCCACCGACACTCCATGACGGTGCGCCGAACTCGCGCCCGTCATTTCGGATTGCAGAACAGCCGCAGGTCCACGGCGTAGCCCATGGCCTGGTAACCGGCCCGGTTGGGATGCAGCTTGTCCCCCGGCCCCCCGATGGTCGAGCCCGGCAGAAAGGCCGACCTCAACTCACCCGTCGTGGCATCGAGCGTCGCCTTGTCGAAATCGATCACCCCGTCGAACAGTCCGCCATTGTGGAGGATGAAGGCGTTCTGCGCCTTGCGCGCGGCGTCGACCGTGGTCGTGCCGTGCCCGGTGATGGGGCTGTGCAGGGCGGAGGGCAGCGTCGCCGCGATCACCCGCACGCGCTTCGCGTGCAACTGCCGAACGAGGTCCTCCATGCCGAGACGCATCGCCTCCGGCGTGGCGTCCGCATTGACGGCGTAGTCGTTGATGCCTTCGAGCCAGATGACGCTGGCAACGCCCGAGAGATCGAGCACGTCGCGCTGCAGCCGGGTGAGCGCCGAAGGGCCGCCCGGATAGGGCTTCTCGGCCGAATAGCTGTCGGGATCCAGCAGTTCATTGCCGCCGATGCCCGCGTTCACGACGGCGAAGCGGTTGCCGCAGGCGGCGTGCAGCCGGTTGCCGAGCACATCGGGCCAGCGATCGTCCCCGTTCAGCGTCGAATTGGTGCCATCGGTCAGCGAGTCGCCGAGCGCGACGATGGCTTCGGTGCCCTCGGGCGCGGCCATGTCGACGGCATCGAGAAAATACCAGGAGGTCGTGGAGAACGGGAACGCCGCCGCGCTATCCTCCCCGCCATGGGCGCCGGCGCGCGGCGGGGAGAGGTAGCTCGTCGTCATCGCCTTGGCGTGCCAGGTCATCGGCCCGCTTTGCCCGACGACGTGGAAACTCACCGCCATGCGGCGGCCGGCGAGCAGCGGGTCGGTGCTGTAGGGCAGCGCCACGGCCTCGCTCCACGCCGCCTGTCCGGGCGCGATGCTGATCCGCTCGGCGCCCTGCGCGAACGTCACCCTGCGGGTCGTTCCGGGGACGAGGACCGCGCCGCTCGCCTGAACGGCGACGAACACGCCATCGATGCTCAGCGGTTGCGTGCCGAAGACATTCGAGAACCGCAGCCGCGTCGCGCGCCCCCACAGCGAGGGGCGGATTTCCAGTCGGAAGCTCTGGTCGCGGGCGCCCTTCTCTGCATCGGGAAAGGCGTAGCCGAGATCCGGCTGCGCCACCGGGTAGCCGACCGGATACGGCCCCTGCGCCGACCCCGCCCAGCTCGTGACCCAGATCAGCCCCTCACCGGGGCCCGGCTCGGCCGAACCGCGGCCCATCGAGGCGGCGAACACCGCAAGCGCAAGCCCGAGCAGCGCAGGAACGCGGGACTTCGGCACGACATCCCCCTCGCGCCGGCATCGGGCCGGCGGCCATGGCGCGACCGGTCGCGGCAGCGCTACGCGGGAGCATGTACGCGAAGGGCTGGCCGGCGCAATCTTGCGCGATGCAGCAGCCCCGCGCCGCGGGGCCGCGCAGCCCGCCTCAGTGCGCCATGGCCCACTCGGCCTCGCGGCGGATCAGCCCGTCGAGCAGGCCGAGGACACTCTCGGCGGCGGTCGCATGGGACGAGGCCGCGACCTGATCCAGCACCGCCCGCACGCGCGGCGCGACGCCCGCTGCCGCGGCGCCGGCAAACGCCATCGACCAGTCGGGGAAGGCCCGCGCCGCGACGGCACCGACCTCGACGACGACGAGGTCGGCATGGCGCGGGTCGTCCTGGATGCGCTCGAACGCGTGCTCCACCGCACCCATCGGCCCCTCCAGCACCTGCGCGAAGCTGCCGTGGCCGAGCAGTAGCGCTCCGGTCAGGCCCTCGCTGGCGTTGTTGCGGCGCGACACGGCCAGGATGCGCCGCAACTCGACCGCAACCTGGTCCTCGTCGCCGCGCAGCAGGCTGCGGCTGACATAGATGATGCGATGGAGGGAGGTGAGCATGGCGCGACCCTCTTCAGTCCGCGGCGCCGGCGAGCAAGGCGCGCTCGTTGAGCCGGAGCAGCATGGCACGCACGTCGCTGGCCGGTAGCGGGCGGGAGATCAGATAACCCTGGAGATCGGTGCACCCCTCATATTCCACCTGGCGCGCCTGCTCGTCGGTCTCCACGCCCTCGGCGACGGTGGCCAGCGCGAGGCCGGTGCCCAGCGCCGCGATCGCGCGCACCAGACCGCGCGCGTGCGCATCCTCGGTTATGTCCTTGACGAAGGAGCGGTCGATCTTGATGCGGTCGAACCGGAAGGAGCGGAGCCGGCTCAGCGACGAATAGCCGGTGCCGAAATCGTCCAGCGATATCTGCACGCCGCGCGCCTGCAGCGTGCGCAGGCAATCCAGCGTCGCCGCCTCCTGGCCGAACAGGGCGCTCTCGGTGATTTCGATCTCAAGCCGCTCGGCGCGCAGCCCGCTGGCGGCGAGGGCGCCGGCGACGGCGCGCAGCAGCCGGTCCGGATCCGCGAGTTGCAGCGGCGAGACATTGACCGCGACGCCGATACTGCCCGGCCAGTCCATCGCCTCCTGGCAGGCGGTGCGCAGCACCCATTCGCCGATCGCGTTGATCAGCCCGATCTCCTCGGTAACCGAGATGAAGTCGCCCGGCGCCACCAAGCCGCGGATCGGATGCCGCCAGCGCAGCAGGGCCTCACACGCCAGCACCCGCCGCGTGGCAACGTTGAACTGCGGTTGATAGAACAATTCGAACTGCCCCAGCACGAGCGCCTTGCGCAGGTCGGCCTCGAGCGAACGGCGCGCTTCCGCCTGTTCGCGCATCAGCACGTTGAAGGAGCGATAGATGCCGGCGCCCTCGGCCTTGGCCTGACGCAGGGCGAGATCGGCGCTGTGCAGCAGCTGCCCGGCCTCGTGGCCATCGCGCGGCGCAACGGCGAGGCCGACGCTGGCCTGCACATGCGCGACCTGACCCTGGACCACGTAGGGCCGCGCCAGCCGCTCGACGAGGCGGCGCGCCAGCGTCTCCACGCCGGCGGAGGCGGGAACCAGCGCGGCGAAGATGCCGTCATCCAGGCGCGCCGGCAGGTCGGACTCGCGCAGCGCCGCGCGCAGGCGCTGGCCGACCAGACGCAGCAGCGCATCCCCGGCGGGCCGGCCCGAAGCCTCGGTGAGGCTGCCGTGCCCCTCGACGTCGATCAGGAGCAGTCCGGGCCAGTCCTGCTGCCCACCCGGCCCCGCCATCGCCAGGCGGTCCGTGAGCGCGGCTTCGAACCGGCGCTGATTGGCCAGACCGGTCAGCGGGTCATGCGCCAGCTTGTCCGACGCGGCGGTGGCGCGGGCGGCGGAGAACATCAGCGCCCAGCGGCGCGGCGCAACCCGGCGCAGGTGGAGCGCGAGGCCCGTCCCGGCGCGGCTGTCGGCCGGCAGTTCGATCTCGCCCCCGGCCCGATCGCCGTTCGCGACCGCCTCGGCGCAGTGGGCCAGCACCGTGCGCCGACCGGTCTCGTCGAGGCAGGGGCTGGCCGCCAGCACCTGGCTCAATGCAGGGCGGGCGCGCAGCTGCAGCGGCTCCTCCAGGCCGAGGAAGCGGAAGGCGGCGGCATTGCACAGCCAGACGCGCAATGCGTCATCGCAGACGATCACGCCCTCGGCGGCGACGTCGAGCGCCGCGCTGGCAAGGCTGCGGGCATGCTGGCGTGCCGGGGGGCGACGAGTCTGCGCCTGCTTGGCCGCGCGAGGAGCCGTCTCGACTTGAATATCCATGGGGTCGATCAATCCGGCGAGGAACACGCTTCGACCACAGATCATCCAGGCGAGCCGCCAACAAAGCCTTAACGGCGCCGGCGCGCTCGCGGCTTCGCTGGCGCCGCGCCGACCTGGCGCAGCCACTCGGCCAGCGGCCGCCACAGCACCGAAGCGGCGGTGTGGCCGGCGACCATGCCGACATGGCCGGCCGGCGGCTGATGCAGGACCGCGCCGGGCAGCGCCGCGGCGAGTGGTCGGGCGCTCTCCGGGGGCACGATGCGGTCGCGCGCCGGCACGGCAACGAAGGAAGGCAGCCGCAGGCCCTCCGGCCGCACCGGCAGCCCGGCGATACGCCAGGCGCCGCGCGCGGGCGTGTTGGCGCCGTACCAGCCTTGAAGCGTCTCGCGCGCAACCGGCGCGGCCAGCGGCACACCGTCGTTGAGCCAGTCCTCGAGCGCCACGAACAGCCGCGCCCGCGGCGTGTCGGGGTTCAGACGCGCGAAGGCGCGATATTTGTCGGTGACGCCGAACGGATCGAGCAGCGCGAACAGCATTTGCAGCAGGTCGATCGGCAGCGCCCCCCCGAAGGCCAGCGCCGGTTCGAACAGCGGCAGCAGCCGGCCGAGCGCCGCCGCCTGGGCCGGGTCGGCCGCGTGGAAATCCCATGGCGTCGCCAGCAGCGCCAGCGCCTGGACGCGATCCGGCCGGCGCTCGGCCGCCGCAAGGGCGAGCAGCCCGCCCATGCAGTAGCCGATCACGCTGACCTTGCCCTCGACGGCGGCGAGCGCGCGCTCGAGCCGCCCGGCGATGTAGTCGGTGAGGGTGAAATCGCGCTCGATCTCGCCCGGCCAGCCCCAGTCGAGCAGCAGCGGATGCAGCCCGTTGGCGGCGAGATCGCGCAGCAGCGAATGGCCCGGCGCGAGGTCGAGCACGTAGGCGCGGTTGACCAGGCTCGGCACGACCAGAACGAGGGGACCCTCGCCGCCGAAATCGAGCAGGCGTGTGCCGCCCTCCTGCCAGCGCGTCGGCGGATCGGCGAGTGTGCGCTGGTAGGGATGGCGGCGATAGGCGGCGATGCCGGCGAGCAGGGCGCGGTCCTGGCGCAGCGCCTCCTGCATCACGGTCGCGGAAAAGGACTCGGCGCTACCGGTGGCGAGCGCCGCGGCGAGTGCCTCGGCCTCCCGCTCCGGGTTTGCCCTCGAGTTCGGCCAGGCGCTCCTCCAGCCGGAGGATGCGGCTATGGAGGCGCTCGATCTCAGCATCGCGAGGGTCAGATGCAGCACCAGCGGGCGCGGCCCACGCCGGCGCAGCGGGCTCGGTGCCTCGGGTCGGTCGCCGGTCATTGTGGGCCTGGCCGTGCGCGGTGCCGAAGCCGAATGCGCCGAGACCCTGATCGACGCCGCGCGGAGCGCCGCGCAGCATCGCGCCCGCGGCACCGGCCCACAGCCCGAGCAGCGTCTGCCATACCTCCTGGGCTTCGCGGTCGGTGGCCAGCGCGCTGAGCTCGCTTTGCCACAGGGTGATCCAGTCCCGCGCCAGATCGAGCAGATCGGCTGCCTCGCCGCCGGAGCCTGGCGGCGGCCCGGTTGGCCCCTCGCCCTCCGTCATCGAGCATCCGCCCTCCGCGCGCCCAGGCCCGGCGCGCCACCCGCGCCCGATCCGCCGGCGCGGGTCGGGCAGGGATCGGGCAGGCGGGGCGTCGTTGCGAACATGGTTCAGACCCTGGGGGCGCCAATTGGGGGCACCCCTTGGGGGCACCGCAGCAAAAAGCGCCGTTTCGCGCGGACCATAGGCCGGCTCGCGCCACTCGGGGAAGCCTCGCGCGCGGGATCGGGCGCGATGCCGCCGCCACGGCCGACGCGGCGTTTGACAGCGGGTGCATTTGTCACCCAGAACGGCGCCGCCCGCCGTCGCGCAAGAGGGGCCGCCACGCAAGAGGGAAAGCCAGGGACGACGATGCCCACGCCGCTCGCCTCCATGACCGGCTTCGCCCGCACCTCCGGCGCGATCGCGGGGCTGGCCTGGGGATGGGAGCTGCGCAGCGTCAACAGCCGCGGGCTCGATCTGCATTTCCGCCTGCCGCCGGGGCTCGACGCGCTCGAACCGCGGCTGCGGGGGGCGGCGGGGAAGCGGTTGCGGCGCGGCAATGTCAGCGCCACGCTCACCCTCCAGCGTGAGGCCGCGACACGGCTCGTCGTCGACACGGCGGCGCTGGAACAGGCGCTGGCCGCTGCCTTGGCGCTCGCCGACCGCATTGCGGGCGCGCCGCCGCCGCGCGCGGAGGCGCTGCTCGCCCTGCCCGGCGTGCTCCGCCCGGCCAGCAGTACCGAGGCCGCCAGCGAGGATGAGCTGCGCCTGCTCGAGTCCGGGTTCGAGACCGCGCTGGACGCGCTGCTCGCGGCCCGCCACGGCGAGGGCGCGCGCATCGGCGCCGTGCTCGCCACCCAGCTCGGCGAAATCGCCGCCCTGGTCGGGACCGCGCGCGATGAGGCGGCGGCGCAGCCGGCGCTGCAGCGCGCCCGCCTCGCCGCCGCGCTGCAGGCGCTGCTGCGCGAGGCCGGCACGCCGGCACTGGCGGAGGAACGCCTGACGCAGGAAGTGGCCCTGCTCGCCACCCGCGCCGATGTGCGCGAGGAGCTGGATCGGCTCGGCAGCCATCTCGACGCGGCCGCCGCGCTGCTGGCCGAGGGCGTCGCGATCGGCCGGCGATTCGACTTCCTGCTGCAGGAATTCAATCGCGAGGCCAACACGCTGTGCAGCAAATCGGCGTCCCCGGCGCTCACCGCCACCGGGCTGGCGCTGAAGGCAGCGATCGAGCAGCTGCGCGAGCAGGTGCAGAACATCGAATGACGCCGCCCCGGCCACGACGCGGCGTCTGCCTGGTGCTGGCCGCGCCTTCGGGCGCCGGCAAGACGACACTGTCGCGGCGTCTGCTCGCGGAGGAGCCCGATCTCGCCCTGTCCATCAGCGTCACCACCCGCGCCCCGCGCGCCGGCGAGCGCGAGGGCGAGCATTATTTCTTCCGCGACCAGGCCGAGTTCGACGCCATGGCCGCCGAGGGCGCGCTGCTCGAATGGGCGCAGGTCTTCGGCCGCAGCTACGGCACCCCCCGCGCGCCAGTCGCGGCGGCGCTGGCGGCGGGGCGGGACCTGCTGTTCGACATCGACTGGCAAGGCCACCGCCAGCTCCGGGCCGGGCTGACGGACGACGTGGTCGGGGTGTTCATCCTGCCGCCCTCGGTCGAGGCGCTGGCGGAGCGGCTGTCCGGGCGGGGCGACGACCCGGCGGAGATCGCCCGCCGGATGCGCGAGGCGCGCGCCGAAATGTCCCATTGCCGCGAATTCGATCATGTCGTGGTCAATGACGATCTCGCCCGCGCGACGGCCGAGCTGCGCGCCATTCTCGCCGCGGCGCGCCTGGCCACCGCGCGCCAGCTCTGGCTCGACGCCGCGCTGGGCGCCTGATCCGCGCGCTCGGCGGGCCGGAACTGGCGCCGGCGGCCCGCTTCGGGCAGAGTGCGCGGCTGTCGGGGGCCGACCGTCGGAGGAACTGTGTCGCTCAGCGTCGTTTCCACCGCCGTCGTTGTGCCGCCTCTCAACCTGCTGCCGCTTGGGCTCGCCGGCCTGGTCATCGCGCGGAAATGGCGCGGGCTGGGGCGCGCAATCAGCAGTTTCGCGCTGATCGCCTTATTCGTCCTGTCCCTCCCGATCGTCGGCGGCGGCATGCTGGTGGCGCTGGAGCACGGCCTGAAGCTGACGCCGCCACCGGGCGCACCACCGGCGGCGATCGTCGTGCTCGGCGCGGAGGAGACCCGGGCGGCGGACGGGGCCCTGCCCGCGATCGATGTCGGCTCGCTGACGCTCGAACGGGTCCGCGCCGCCGCCATTCTGGCCCGACGCACCGGACTGCCGGTGCTGGTCAGCGGCGGCGCGCCGGAGGACGTGCCGACGCCGGTGGCGACGCTGATGGCCCAGAGCCTCGCCACCGATTTCGCCATCAAGCCGCGCTGGGTCGAGACCCGCTCGGTCGATACCTGGCAGAATGCCGAGGAGTCCGCCGCCATTCTGCGCCAGGCCGGCATCAGCTCGGTCTATGTGGTCACCCATGCCTGGCACGAGCGGCGGGCGCTGATCGCCTTCGCCCATGCCGGCATCACGGTGACGGCCGCGCCCGTCCGCCTCGACCGCGCCCCCGGCGGCGCGGTCGCCGACTACGTGCCGCGGATCAGCGGCTGGGAGATGAGCTACTTCGCGCTGCACGAGGCGATCGGCTGCCTCTACTACCTGCTGCTCAGCCGCTGAGGCGATGGCCGACACGGTCCGGATCGAGACGCTGCCCGATCTCGCCGCGCTGCCCCCGGCCGCCTCCGCACTGCTGGACGCGGCCGGACGCGCGAATTTCTTCTTCGGCCGCGCCTTTCTCGCCACCGTCGCCACCCACGCGCTGGAGCCGGGCGCGCGCGCCTGCTGCGCCCTCGCCTGGGAAGGCGCCCGGCCGGTGGGCGTGCTGGCGCTGCAGATCACGGGCGGACGGCTGGCGAGCCTGACCAGCCCCTATACCTGCCTCTACGCCCCCGCGCTTGCCGCCGACCTCTCCCCCGCGGCGCGGCGCGCGGTCGGCTTCGCCTTCGGCCGGTTCGCGCGGCGCTGGCCGGTGGTGCGGCTCGACGCGCTCGACGACGACCGCGCCGACCTCGCCGACCTGCTCGCCGGCGCCGCCGCCGCCGGCGTCGTCCGCGTCCGGTTTCGTCATTTCGGCAACTGGCACGAGGCGGTCGGGTCCTGGCAAGACTATCTCAACGCTCGCCCGTCCATGCTGCGCGCGACGATCCAGCGCAAACTGCGCCGCTGGGAACGGCTGCCGGAGGCCGGCTTCACGCTGGTCGACGGTGGCGAGGCGCTGGAGGCGGGGATCGCCGCCTTCGAGCAGGTCTATGCGCGGAGCTGGAAGGAGCCCGAGCCATTTCCGGACTTCAATGCCGCGCTGATGCGCGAGGCGGCCGCGGCCGGCGTGCTGCGGCTCGGCGTGCTGCATCTCGGCGCCACGCCGATCGCGGCGCAGTTTTGGCTGAGCGAGCCGGGCGGGCGAGCGAGCGTGCTCAAGCTCGCCCATGACGAGGCGCAGCAGGCACTCTCGCCGGGCACGGTGCTGACGGCGATGATGATCCGACACCTGATCGAGGCCGACGGCGCGCGCGAGCTGGATTTCGGCCGCGGCGACGACGACTACAAGAAGCTCTGGGTCGGCGCGCGGCGCCAGCGCGTCGGCGTGCTGCTGATCAACCCGCGCCGCCCGGCCGGGCTCGCCACCCTCGCCCGCCACGCGCTCGGCCGGCTGCGCCACGCCGTGCGCCGCCGCGACACCATTGCGGAGCCGCAGTGATGCGCATCCTCTACAGTCACCGCATCCAGTCGCGCGACGGGCAGAGCGTGCATGTCGAGGAACTCGTCGCCGCGCTGCGCGAGGCGGGGCACGACGTGCTCGTGGTCGGCCCGAGCTTCTACGCCGCCGCCGGATTCGGCGGCGAGAGCCGGCTGGTGCCGCTGCTCCGCCGCGTGCTCCCCGGCTGGCTCGGCGAGCTGGCCGAACTGGCCTACAACGGCCCGGCCTATCGCCGCCTCGCCGCCGCGGCGCGCACGTTCCGCCCGGAGCTGATCTACGAGCGCTACAATCTCTACTACCTCGCCGGCGCGGTGCTGGCGCGCCGGCTCGGCTTGCCCTTTCACCTCGAAGTGAACGCGCCGCTGGCCGAGGAGCGCAGCCGGTTCGGCGGCCTCAGGCTGAAGCCCCTCGCCCGCTGGGCCGAGCGCTTCGTCTGGCGCGCCGCGGACCGCGTCTACGCCGTCACCGGCGTGCTGCGCGACATGATCGCGCGCGAAGGCGTGGCCAGGGAGCGCATCGCCGTCATTCCGAACGCGATCGTTCCGGCACGCTTCGGGCCGCGCGCGGCACCCGATCCGCGCGGGCGCGTGGTGCTCGGCTTCATCGGCTTCGTCCGCCCCTGGCACGGGCTCGACCGGGTGATTGCCAGCCTGGCCGAGCCGGCCTCGGCGGCGCTCGACCTCGTCGTCGTCGGCGATGGGCCGGCGCGGGCGGAGCTGGAGGCACAGGCGGCGGCGCTGGGGCTCGGCGCGCGGGTGCGCTTCGCCGGACTGGCGCCGCGCGAGGATGTGCCCGGGCTGCTCGCCGGCTTCGACATCGCCTTGCAGCCGAGCGCGGTGGCCTACGCCTCGCCGTTGAAATTGTTCGAATACATGGCCGCCGGCTGCGCCATCGTCGCCCCTGATCAGCCGAATCTGCGGGAAATCCTCGAGCACGAGCGCACCGCCCTGCTGTTCGACCCTGGCGACCCTGCGGCTATGGCGCACGCGATCGGCCGGCTCGCGGCGGACGCATCGCTGCGCGCCCGTCTCGGCGCCGCAGCGCGGGCGGAAATCGCGGCCCGAACCTACACGTGGCGCGGCAATGCCGAGCGCGTCGTCGCCATGGCCGAGGAAGACCGGGCGCGCCGGCGCGCGCATGGCACGCATGGCTTGCCCCGGAGGGTGCCGGTGCAGTAACCGCCCGGTATGCGTATTCTCCACCATCTCCCGATCTGCCCGTTCTCGCGCAAGGTGCGACTCGTGCTGACCGAGAAGCGCCTGCCCTTCGAGCTCCGCCTCGAGCGCCCGTGGGACCGGAAGGCCGAGTATCTCGACCTCAACCCGGCCGGCACGGTGCCGACGCTGATCGAGGACAACGGCCTGGTCATCGCCGATTCCTGGGCGATCTGCGAGTATCTCGACGAAGCCTATCCCGACCTGCCGCTGCTCGGGCGCACGCTGGCCGAACGGGTGGAAGTGCGCCGGCTGGCGGCGTGGTTCGACGGCAAGTTCGATCAGGAAGTAACGCGCAACCTGCTCGGCGAAAAACATCTCAAGCGCCTCGCCGGCCGCGGCCAGCCGGAGGCCGGCGCGCTGCGCGCCGGCTACGCCAATCTGCGCCACCACCTGGAATATATCGGCTGGCTCGCCGAAACGCGGAAATGGCTCGCCGGGGCGAGCATATCGCTGGCCGATTTCGCCGCCGCCGCGCATCTCTCGGTGCTCGACTTCACCGGCGACGTCGATTGGAGCGCAACGCCCTCGGTGCGCGAATGGTATGCGCGCATGAAGAGCCGGCCGAGCTTCCGCGCCATCCTCGCCGACCGCATGCCCGGCTTCACCCCGCCGGCCCACTACGCCGACCTGGATTTCTGAGCCGGGCCGCCGGTGGGGCATGCACCGCCGGCGCGGATGCTCATTTCCAACCCCGCCCGGCTGGACGATAAAGGCGGCGGGGATCGGCGCGTCCCGCCGGTTCGGCAGGGAGGAAACCATGTGCCAGTTCTGTTCGATGACCCGCAGGGCCGCGTTTCGCAGCCTCGCCGCCCTCGCGGCCGGCGGCGCGGCGGGGGCGCTCGCGCCCCGGCGCACGGCGACGACCGGCTTCGCCGTTCTGGCCGCCGGTCTGGCCCCGGCCACTGCGGCCGAGCCGGTGATCCTCGGCCAGGGCGCCTACCGCTATCGCGTCGAAGCCGGCTGGGGGACGCTGCCGCCGGACTATACCTACCGCGACGGCGCCGCCGTCTGCGTCGACAGCCGGGACCATGTCTACGTCTTCAATCGCGGCAAGCATCCGGTCATCGTCTTCGACCGCGACGGCAAATTCCTGCGCTCGTGGGGCGAGGATGTCGGCTTCGTGAACGCGCACGGCGCGGCGGTCGGGCCCGACGACATGCTCTATCTCACCGACGATTTCGGCGCCGCGGTGCGCAAATTCACCCCCGAGGGCAAGCTGCTGCTCACCATCGGCACGCCGGGCAAGCCGGCGCCGCGGTTCAGCGGCGACCCGTTCAACCGCTGCACCCATACGGCGCTGTCGCCGCAGGGCGACATCTACGTCTCCGACGGCTACCAGAACGCGCGGGTGCATAAATTCTCGCCCGACGGCAAGCTGCTGCTGTCCTGGGGTGAGCCGGGGACCGACCCGGGCCAGTTCAACCTCGTCCATAACATCGCCTGCGACGACGAGGGCTGGGTCTATGTCGCGGACCGGGAGAATCACCGCATCCAGGTCTTCGACGGCAACGGCAAATACCAGACACAGTGGCATAATCTGATGCGTCCGTGCGGGCTGTTCGTCACCCGCGGGAAGGCGCCGCTGGCGATCGTCGGCGAGCTTGGCCCCGAGACGGCGGCGACGCTGACCAAGGGGGTGGGGAATCTCGGGCCGCGAGTCTCGATCCTGTCGGCCAAAGGCGAGGTGCTGGCACATCTCGGCACGCAGCCGGTCGGCGAAGAGCCGGGCCAGTTCATCGCCCCGCACGGCATCGCCACCGATTCGCGCGGCGACATCTACGTCGCCGAGGTATCGAACACCTATTGGCCGATCCTGTTCGGCCGGAAGCCGGACCACGAATTGCGCTCGCTGCAGAAGCTGACGAAATTGAGCTGACCCGCCGATCTACGCGTCCGACGCGCGGCGCCTCGGGCCAGATCGCGTCTGCTTGATCCAGATCAAGGACAGGCCACCCCGGCTTGGCCCATCCGTTGGGGCGCATTGGGGGAGGCCATTTCATGCCCATCGTTGAAGGTGTTACGGCGCGGCGTTTCGAAGGCACGCGAGGCGGCAGCGAGCATTATCTCGCCGTTCAGGCGCCGGCGGGCCTGTCGCTGGACGAACAGATCGGCGCCGTCGAGCAGCGCTACGCCGCGGCCTGCGCCGCCCTCGGCCTCGGCCCCGAGACCGGCGTGTTCCGCCGCGTCTTTCTCACCGACGCGCAGAACCAGACCGAAGCGGTCACCGCCAGCGCCCTCGCCAATGCCGCCAGCCCGGTCGCGCTCTCGATCGTGCAGCAGCCGCCGCTGCCCGGTTCGAAGATCGCCCTGCTCGCCTACCACGTCGCCGGCGGCGCGCCGATGGTGAAGCGGCGCCTGTCGCGCCGGCATCTGCTGATCGAGCGGAACGGCCTCCGGCATCTCTGGAGCACGCGGCTCTGCGCCGGCGCCAGCCACACGCCCTCCGCGACGACGACGCAGACGCGCGCCGTCTTCGGCGAACTGATCGGCACCCTGGCGGCACAGAACGCCACCCTGCGCGAGCACTGCGTGCGCACCTGGCTGTACATCAAGGATGTGGACGTGTTCTACCAGGACATGGTCGACAGCCGGCGGGAGCTGTTCGCCGAGCACGGGCTCACGGGCGAGACGCATTACATCGCCAGCACCGGCATCGAGGGTGCCTGCGCCGACCGCTACGATCTGGTGTCCATGGACGCCTATTCGGGCCTGGACCTCGCGGGCGCCCAGGTCTCGTATCTCAATGATCTCGACCGGCTGTGCCTGACCAAGGACTACAACGTCACCTTCGAACGCGGCACCCGCGTCGCCTACGCCGATCGCGCGCAGTTCTTCATTTCCGGCACCGCCAGCATCGATGCCGCCGGCCGGATCGTGCATCCGGGCGACGTGATGCGCCAGCTCGACCGTGCGCTGGCCAATGTCGACGCGCTGCTGCGCTCGGGCGGCGGAACCCTCGACGACATGATGCATCTCATCGTCTATCTCCGCGATCCGGCCGACTTCGCGGTGGTGGATTCGTATCTGCGCGAGCGCTTCGCCGACCTGCCGATCGTCGTCGTCCAGGGCGCGGTGTGCCGCCCGGGCTGGCTCGTGGAGGTCGAGGGCATCGGCATCGGTGCCATCGACGAGCCGGGCCTGCCCGGCTTCTGAGGTCGGCCGTCCCGCCGCCGTCAGCGGAACGCCTCGGCCAGGAGCGCATAGGAGCGCAGCCGCGCCTCGGGCTCGGGGACGGTGGTGAGGATCGCGATCTCGCCGACATCGTGCGCCGCGGCCAGCGCGCGCAGCGCATCGGCCACCCGGGATGTCTCACCGAACAAGGCGCGGGCGCGGATGCGCTCGATGCGGACGCGGTCGGCCTCCGAATACGGGTAGGCGGCGGCCTCCTCGGCCGTCGGCAGGGCGGTATAGACGCCGCGGTCGCGACCCAGCCGCCACAGCGCGCGCGGGGCGAAGAGCCGTTCGGCCTCGGCCTCGTCCGGCGCCGCCAGGGCCCAGACGCAGATCGCCGCGTGCGGCGCGGGGTGGCGCGGGCTTGGCCGGTAGCCGCCACGATAGGCGGCGAGCGCCTGGTCCAGCCCTTGGCCGTCGGTGATGAAGTGGGCGAAGCAGAAGGGCAGGCCGAACCAGGCCGCGACCTGGGCGCCGTAGTCGGAGCTGCCGAGAACCCACACCTCCGGCGATCCGGCGCCATGCGGCTCGGCCGCGATGCCGCGGAACGGATGGCCCTCGACCAGATCGGCACCCTCCACCCAGGCGATGAGGTCGCGCACCTGCGCCGGGAAATGCTCGGCCGCGTGTTCAGCGAGGGGGTTCAGCGCCAGCGCGGTGCGCCCATCCGAGCCCGGCGCCCGGCCGAGGCCGAGATCGATCCGCCCCGGCGCGATCGCTTCGAGCACGCGGAACTGTTCGGCGACCTTCAGCGAGGAATAATGCGGCAGCATCACCCCCGCGCTGCCGACGCGGATGCGCTGGGTCGTCGCGGCGATGGCGGCGATAAGGATTTCCGGCGCGGTGCCGGCCTGGGCGGGCGAGGCATGATGCTCGGCGCACCAGTAGCGATGGTAGCCGAGCGCCTCGCACTGGCGGGCGAGCGCCAGGCTCTCGCGGATCGAGTCCGCGGGCGGGCGGCCGGCGACGGTGGTCGATTGGTCGAGCACGGACAGACGGATCATGGGTGCCCCTTCAGTAGCTGGCATGGCCAAACGCCAGGCGCAGCAAGGCATAGGCCAGCCCGCCGATGAGGAAACCGACGAGCGTGCCGTTCATGCGGACATATTGGAGATCCCGCCCGACCCGCAGCTCCAGCCGCTCGACCAGCGTCGCCGTGTCCCAGTTGGCCAGCACGGCGGCGATGAAGCCGGCAAGCTGCTCGCGCGCCGAGGGCAGCAGGCGCAGCAGCGCGCTCTCGACGAGGACCTGCAGCCGTGCCCGCGCCGCCCCATCCTCGGCGAGCCGGTCGCCGAGCCCGGCAAGCAGACTCTCGATCAGCGCCACGGTCCGTCCGCCGGGCCGCGTCGCGTCGGTTTCCAGCGCCAGGCGCAACCTGGCCCAGACGTCCCAGCCCCAGGCCTGCACCGTGTCGTGGGCCAGCACGCGCCGGACCGCGGCACCGATCTCCGCCGCCCGCGCCGGCTCGGTCTCGATGCGGGTGATCTCATGGCGCACCCAGGCATCGAAGGCCAGCCGCAGCTCGGAGCCCTCGGGGTCGATCTTGTCCAGCTCCTGGTTGAGGGCGCTGAGCACCCGCCGCGCCACCGAGGCACCGATCGCCCAGCCGACCAGCCGCCCGCCATACTCGCTGACCCGCTCCTCGACGGCGAGGCGCAGCTGCTCCTCCTTGGCGGCGAGCAGGAGCTTGATCTGGACGAGGAGAAAGCTGAACACTTCCTGGTGGCGCCCGCCATCCACCATCCCGTGCAGGGCCCGCGCCACCACCACCCCGGCGCCGGCGCCGCCGACCAGACGGGGAAGCAGCCGGGCCAGCACCCGTCGCGCCCGCCCATCCTCGATGCTGGCGAGCAGACGCGGCAGCACGCCGGCGATGGCCAGCGCCGCCGGGCGCGCCGCCTCGGGGTCGGAGAGGAAGCGCTGCACGATCGCCGGCAGATCGAGCCGGACCAGACTGCGGGCGACCTCCTCCTGGGTGAAGACATGGTTGGCCACGAAGCTGCCGAGCGCGCGGCCGAGCCGTTCGCGCTGGGCGGGGATGATGGCGGTGTGGGGAATCGGCAGGCCGAGCGGGTGACGGAACAGGGCGGTGACCGCGAACCAGTCGGCGATGCCGCCGACGAATCCGGCCTTCGCCGCCGCCTCCAGCAGATCCGCGGTCCAGCCGGGGGGCAGCGCATAGCTCGCCAGCGTGAGCACGGCCATCAGCACCAGCAGCGCGGTGGCGAACGCACGGTGCCGGGCCAGCGTCCGGCGCAGCGGCGCTTCGGGATCGTTCGGAGGCATCGGCCTCGGTTAGCATCCCGCGCGGGCAACCGCCATGGCCGCCGCGCGTCCGCGATGCTAGTGTCCGTGGCAGACGATGCGCGGGTTCACGCTTCCTCAAACCGCGTCGACGACGATGCACCCACGGTTCGAGCGCGCGGGAGCGGATGCACTGTGATCATTTGCGTCGAAATGACGTGGCGGTGGTTCACCCACACCCCCGGCAACGCCGCGACGATCGAGACCGTCGCCCGGGCGTTTCCCGGCGAGCCGGTCCGGGTTCTCGCCGAGGCTGAGCATCTCGGCGAGCTGCGCCGGCGGCTCGGCGCAACGGGCGTGGCGCAGGCCGAGTTTCGCGAGATCGACGTGCCGATGCATCTGCAGGGCCGGACGCACGTCGTCTCGGCGCGGCGGTTCCTGCGGGAGTTCGCGACCCTGCGCCGCGCCCTCGCTTCGGTGCCCAAGGACGAACCGGTGCTGCTGGTGCTCCTCTCCGCCACCTCGACCGCCGTCTTCGCCGCCTCGCTCCTGGCCCGGATGACGCGACGGCGGCTCGGCGTGCATATCGGGATGCACGGCAACCTCAACGAAATCGAGGGCTGGCGCTCGCGCAACCCGCTCTGGCGCCGATTCGACCTGCGCGCGGCGCTGTCCGCCGCGCACCCGCCGGCGCTGCGCTTCCTGGTGCTGGAGCCGGCGATCCGCAACGAACTGGCGCGGCTTTTGCCGGCCACCGAGCGCCGCACCGACGTGCTGGCGCTGCCGGCCAACGTCGGCGAACTCGCGAACCAGGCCGAGATGGGCCTCTCCAGGCCGGTGCGCTTCGGACTGATCGGCCAGGCGACGAAGGACAAGGGCATCGACGCCTTCCTCGACATCGCGAAGCGCATGACGGCGCGCCATGGGAGCGCGGTGGAGTTCTATCTCGTCGGCGCGATGCGCCCCGGCGACGACCCGGCACGCTTCGCCCCGCTCGCCCACCCGGTCGACCATGGCGCGCTCGACCGGGCCAGCTTCACGGATCGGCTCGCGCGGCTGCACTACGTGCTGCTGCCGCTCGACCCCGGCTATTATCGCCTGTCGGCGAGCGGCGCGGTGATCGACGCCGTGACCTGGCTCAAGCCGATGATCGCGACGCCCATGCCCATCGTCGCCGACCTGTTCGCGCGCTTCGGCGATCTCGGCACGCTGTGCGAGGATCACGCGGCGATGGAAGCGGCGGTGGAGGCGTTGATCGTCGAGCCCGATCCCGCGCGCTACGCACGCCAGCGAGCGGCCCTCGCCGCGGCGCGGGCGAGCCGCACCCCGGACCGGCTCGCCGCCGACTACGCCGCGCTGGTGGCACGCGGGTTCCCCGGCCTGCTCGCGCCGGAGCCCTCGCGCCGCAACTCGGAACTCGCCAACGGGGCCGCGATCAGCTGATCCACGATTCGGCACCGCGCCCGGTCAGGTGCACGCCGCCGGCCTGGGCACCCTCCGCATCGAGCGCGCGTAGGACGGCGATGCGCCGCGCGGGCGGGGTGATGAACATCATGAAGCCGCCGCCGCCGGCGCCCGAGACCTTGCCGCCGATGGCACCGGCGGCCAGCGCGCTGGCGTAGAGCCGGTCGATCAGCTCGGTGCTGATCCCCGCCGCCGTGCGCTTCTTGGCCAGCCAGGAGCGGTTGAGGATTTCCGCCAGCCGCGCGATGTCCCCACGCAGCAGGGCCAGCTTCATGTCGACAGCGTCGGCCTTGAGGCGGTGCAGGCTGGCGAGGGCCGCGCCGTCGGGATCGGTCATGTTGCGCTGCTGCTCGGCGATGATCGTCTCCGAACGGCGCGAAACCCCGGTGAAGCAGACCACCAGCGAGGTTTCGAGCTCGTTCAGCACGGCCGCGGGCACGCGGAGCGGGTTCACGATGACGCGATCGCCGGGCAGGAACTCGATGAAGTTGGTGCCGCCGAAGGTCGCCGCGTACTGGTCCTGCTTGCCGCCGGCCAGACCGAGATCGACCCGCTCGATCTCATACGCCAGATGGGCAATGTCGTAGGGGCCGAGCGGCGCGCCGAGATGCGTGGCGAAGGCTTCGACCAGGGCGACGACGAGGGCGGAGGAGGAGCCGAGACCGGACCCAGGCGGCGCATCGACGAACGAGGTGACCCGCATCGGCGCGATCCGTCCGCCGCCATGATCCCGCGCCATCCGCCGCGCGACGCCGGCGTGCAGCGCGAGCCGGGCGCCGGCGAAATCCGGCGCGCCGGCGGGGAAGGATTCCTCGGCATCGAGATCGGGGGCGACGAAATGAACGCGCTCGTCCACGGATGGCTCAATGAAGGCATAGGCATAGCGGTCGATGGTGGTGTTGAGCACGGCGCCGCCATGCTCGTCGCAGAACGGGCTCAGATCCGTGCCGCCGCCGGCGAGACCCAGGCGCAGTGGAACGCGGGCGCGGATCGTCGAGGTCACCTCGGGCATCGTCAGTTCCCATCCATGGGCCTGCCGCGCGCGGCGAGCAGGGGTTTGATGAAGTCCGCAAGATCGCCGCCGCGAAACCGGTGGCCCGCGACGCCGGCCCTGGCCGCGGCGGCGAGATCGCTTTCCTGGTCGCCGACCAGTAGGCAGCGTGCCGGTTCGAGTTCCCAGGCCCGGATCAGGTCGAGGAGCATGCCGGGTTCCGGCTTGCGCCAGTCGCTGTCGCGCCGGTAGGCGTCCAGTTTCGCCTCCGGATGGAACGGACAATAGCGGATATCGTCGATGGTGCCGCCGGCGGCGCGCACCGTCGCGCTCATCCAGCCGTGAAGCGCCGCCACCGCCGCCTCGTCGTAGAAGCCGCGCGCAACGCCGGACTGGTTGGTGACGACGAAGACATGCCAACCGGCCTCGGTGGCGGCACGGATCGCGGCCAGCGCGCCCGGCATCCACTCGAAACGGTCCCGGGAGCCGACATAGCCGTGGTCGACATTGATGACGCCGTCGCGATCGAGGAACAGCGCCGGCCGGCGCAACTGGCGCGGAATTTCGGCCACGGCCTTGGCCAGATCGTCGGGAATGCCGATGTCCCGGAAGTAGCCCTCGCCCACGGTCGCCCGCAATTCGCCGCGCTCGGCCAGCAGCGGCAGCACGTCGCGCTCGAGCGAGCCGCGCGGCGCGAGACGGTCGAGCAATGCGCGTTCGAAGCGGTAGATGCCGGCGTTGATGAGCCCGGGCCCATCGCGCTCGGGCCGTTCGCGAAAGGCGCGAACGGCCTCGCCCTCGAGGGTGACGACGCCATAGCGCCCCGTCGCGGCCAGCCGACGCAGCACCATCCGCCCGAGCGTGCCCGGCGGATCGGCCGCGCCGAGCAGCGCAGACAGATTCGTGTCGAGCAGCGAGTCGCCGTTGCACAGCAGGAAACGCTCATCGAGCAGGTGGCGCGCATGGAACAGCGCCCCGGCGGTGCCGGCCCGCTCCGGCTCCTCCGACACGACGATGCGGGCCGGTTTCGGCAGGCGCGCTTCGATCTCGGGCAGTGCGGCGCGGAGGGTCTCGGCGAGATGCCCGGCGAGCAGGACGAACTCCTCGACGCCGAAGCGCTGCCATTCGCGCATCAGCCAGGCGAGGAATGGACGATCGCCGATCGGCAGGATCGGCTTCGGGGCCGCCGCGGCGAGGGCGCCGAGACGCGAGCCGAGACCGCCGGCGAGGATCGCGCATTGCCGCAGACCGGCTTGGTGCACTCCGGAGTCCGTCACCGCCTCTTCCCATCCCCCGTCCATCGGCCGGGCGCCGTCGATGCGCCCGATTTGCCATCCCCTGAGCATGACCTACAATAGCTTGTCCACTCATTACGTTTGGATTGCAGATGTCCGTCGTCCGACGCCCTGGCCCTCGGCCAGAGGCGTGACGCTGTCCCTGCTTCCCCGGGGTACGGAATCGCGATGCCCAGTTTCTTGCGTCTGACTGTCTCGGCCCAACTCGCGCTGCTGCGTCCGCTGATGGCGCACCTCCCGCCGGGAAGCCGCAGCTCGCTGGCGCGGCAGGTGATGCGCGATCGCCGCGCCCCGGCCACCGTCGCCCTGGCCGATTTCTGCACGCAGGCATTGATGGCTTGGAAAAACAAGCAGTACGTCGTCAGCCTGAATGGCGAGGCGGCGCTGCTCGCCCGACTGGCTCCCTTCGCACCGCGCGTATTGTTCGATGTCGGGGCCAATGTCGGAGAATGGTCGCTCGCCGCCTTGCGACACCTGCCGACGGCCACCGTGCATGCGTTCGAGATCGCCGCCCCGACTTCAGTCCGGCTGCGCGAGCGGACCTCGTCGTGGGGCGGACGTATCGTCGTCAACGCCTGCGGCCTTGGCGACCGCGACGGCGCGATCACCATCTTCCATGCCCCCGAGAGCGACACCGCCACCAGCACGCTCCGCGCGGCGATCGAGGTCTCCGCTCCCAACCACGACATTCACACGGTCACCGAAATGTCGGCGCGCATCACCACGGGCGATGCCTATCTGCAAGCGCAGACCATCGCCCACGTGGACATGCTCAAGATCGACGTGGAGGGCGCCGAGTTCGCGGTCCTGAACGGCTTCGCCGACGCCTTCGCGCGCCGGGCGATCAGCCTGGTGCAGTTCGAATACGGCGAGATCAACCTGCGCACGCGCAGTTTCCTTGCCGACTTCTACGATTTCTTCGCGGCGCGCGGGTTCGTCCTCGGCAAACTCTATCCCGACGGCGTCGCCTTCAAGCCCTATGCCCTGGCAGACGAGGACTTCGTAGGCCCGAACTATATCGCCTGTCTGGCCGACCGTTCGGATCTGATCGCCGCGCTGTCCTGCCGCTGACCGGCCACGAGAGGAGACGCGCCGCAATGACGAAAAAAACGCTGCGCCAGGCGATCGTCGAGGCGGCGCGGGCGCTGAATGCGCTCGGCCTCAACCAGGGCACATCGGGCAATGTCAGCGCTCGCCATGGCAAGGCGATGCTGATCACCCCCTCGGCGACGCCGTACGAGCGGATGCGGGCCGGTGACATCGCCGAGATGCCGCTCGGGGACGACGACGGCGCCTGGAAAGGTCCGCTCAAACCCTCTACCGAATGGCGCTTCCATCGCGACATTCTGCGCGCGCGGCCGGAATTCAACGCCGTCGTCCACGCCCACCCCAGCTTCTGCACCGCGCTGGCCATCGCGCGGCGGCCGATCCCGGCCTGCCACTACATGATCGCAGCCTTCGGCGGCACCGATGTGCGCTGTGCCCCGTATGCGACCTTCGGCACCGAAGCGCTGTCTGCGCATGCGCTCGCCGCGCTCGAGGGACGCAGCGCCTGTCTGCTCGCCAATCACGGCATGATCGCCTGCGGGGAATCACTGGACAAGGCGCTGTGGCGCGCGGTTGAACTGGAGACCATCGCCCGGCAATATCACCACAGCCTGCTCATCGGCGGGCCCGTGCTGCTGTCCGATGACGAGATCGCCGCAACGGCGGAGAAGTTCGGCGCCTACGGGCTGCGGGAGGCGAAGGGGACGCGATGAACCGGACAGGCCCAACCGTGATACGGCGATTGCGCTGGATCCTGGCGCTGGCCACGGTACCGGCGATGCTGCTTGTCGCGCCGCGCCTGGCCGCAGCCGCGTGCCTGTCGGGCGGCGATGAGCGGACCATCAATGCCGCGCTGCAAGGGCCGGGTACCAAGGTCGCGCTGTGTCCGGGCGCGGTGTTCGTGCTGAACGCGCCGGTCGTGCTGTCGGCCGATGGGCAGGAACTCGCGACCGAAGCCTATCCGACCGACGCGACCCGCGCGGTGCTGCGCGTCGCCGGCCCGACGCAGGCATCCGCGATCACCTCGCGCGCCAACCGGATCTCCATCCGCGCCATCGCCGTGGACGGTGCCCGCCCGGCGCTCGGGCCGATCCCGCAAGGGGCGGCACTGATCGAGATCGGGGGCGATGTCTCGGGCATCCGCGTCGATGCGGTGCATGCGCAGGATCCGCGCGGCTGGTCGTCGCTGCATGTCTTCGAGGGCAGCGGCAAATGCGACGGCGCCACCATCACCAACAGCGATATCGGCCCGGCCGGGACGCCGGACGGGCATTGGGCGGACGGGATTTCGTTCGGGTGCCGTAACGGACTCATCGCCGGCAACATCGTCACCGACGCATCCGACGGCGGCATCGTGATTTTCGGTGCGCCGGGCACGCTGGTGCAGAACAACCTCGTCCGAACCCGCAGCAACACCCTGCTCGGCGGCATCAATCTGGTGGACTACAAGCCCTTCGCCGGCGACTACTCCGGCACCATCGTCAGCGGCAATCGCATCGAGGCCGACGGTGGCTTCATCAAGGTCGCCATCGCCATTGGTCCGGCGGCCTGGGGCGAGGACAAGGGGCTGATCAATCGCGGCGGCACGGTCAGCGGCAATGTCATCTCGGGCAAGGGCATCGGCTACGGCATCGTGGTCAATGGCGTCAGCGACTTCACGGTGCAGGGCAACCAGGTTCAGGCAACGCTTGGCGGACGGAAGGGGCCGCGCTGCCCGCAAGGCCAGGCCGAACCGGCCCAGGCACTGGTGATGAACCCGGCGCACAGCGAGGGCCAATTCCAGCCTGGATTCGTCACCGGCCCGATCCACTACGCAATCTGCGTCGACCCTTCGTAGGCGCCTTGGGCCGGCGGGGTTCAGCCCTCGGCGCGACGGACGAGCATGGGGCCGAGGGGCCGGCCGCCGAAGATATGGACATGCAGGTGCGGCACTTCCTGGTGCGAATCCGGACCGGCGTTGGCGAGCGCGCGATAGCCGCTCTCCTCCAGCCCCAATTCCCGGGCCACCGCGCCGACGGCACGGAAAAAGCCGGCGATCTCCCCCGCCGGCGCTCGGGCGGTGAAATCGGCGAGTGAGACGTAGCGCCCCTTCGGGATCACCAGCACATGCACCGGTGCCTGCGGGTTGATGTCGTGGAAGGCCAGCGCGTGTTCATCCTCGAACAGCTTCCGGCACGGGATTTCGCCGCGCAGGATACGCGCGAAGATATTCCCGTCGTCGTAGGGTCCGATCCCGCTCACCGCCATCGCTGCCTCCCGCGCTCAGGGGATTTTCCGGGTCTCGGCGCGAAACGCAAGCGGCACCGCGCGCGCCGCCTTCTCGGCGATGCCGCTGACGCCCTCGCGCCGCATCAGTTCCGCCCAGACTTCCTCGGACCGGACCCCGGCGTTCACCCAGATCACGATCAGGTGATAGAGCACGTCGGCACTTTCAGCGATCAGCTTGTCGCGATCGCCGGCGATCGCCTCGATCACGCACTCCACCGCCTCCTCGCCGAATTTCTGCGCCACCTTCGCCGTGCCGCGGGCGAGCAGGCGGGCGGAGTGGCTGACGGACGGATCAGCGCTGCGCCGGCTGGTCACCACGTCCCACAGCCGGTCGAGCACGGCCGCGTCGGCCAGCGGGTGCGGCACTGCATCGGCCGGCGCGAGAATCGAAGGCGCCAGCCCGGTCGCGCCGCCCTTTCCCGACCGTTTCGGCGAACGCTTGTCGGTCCCCTTGGCAGGATTCTTGGCCGGCTTCTTCGCCGCCTTCTTCTTCACCGCCTCTTTTTGCACCTTGGCCATAGCCGTCCTTTCACGCCGCCAGACGCGGCAGGCGCACTGGCAAGCCGGCACGCGCCAGTTCCTGCTTCACGTCCTGGATGCCGAAGGTGCCGAAATGGAACACGCTTGCGGCGAGGAGTCCGGTAGCGCCGGCCCGGGCGCCGGCGATGAAATGCTCGATCCGCCCGACGCCGCCGGAGGCGATCACCGGCACCCGCACCGCGCCGCACACCGCGCGCAGCAGGTCGAGATCGAAACCTTGACCGGTGCCGTCGCGATCCATGGAGGTGAGCAGAATTTCGCCCGCCCCAGCTTCGGCCACCTGCCGGCACCAGGCCACCACGTCGATCCCGGTCGCGCGCCGGCCGCCATGGGTGAACACCTCCCACCGCCCGGGGACGATCGATTTGGCATCGACCGCGACGACGACGCACTGGCTGCCGAATTTCTGCGCCGCCTCGCCGACCAGTTCGGGCCGGGCAATGGCGGCGGAGTTGATGCTGCATTTGTCGGCACCGGCCAGCAGCAGCCGGCGCATGTCGGCGACGCTGCGGATGCCCCCGCCGACGGTCAGCGGCAGGAACACCCGCGCCGCGGTGCGCGCCACGACGTCCAGTATCGTGTCGCGGTTCTCGTGGCTGGCGGTGATATCGAGGAAGGTGAGCTCATCCGCCCCCGCGGCGTCATAGATCGCGGCCTGCTCGACCGGATCCCCGGCATCGCGCAGCGCGACGAAGTTGACGCCCTTCACGACCCGCCCGTCCTTCACGTCGAGACAGGGAATGATCCGCAACTTCAACACAGGGTCCGACCTCTCCTCGGCAACCAGTGGCGAATCGTGTCTTGGCTAGACACGTTCAGGTTGTATCACCAGACTTCAGAAGCAGCGCAAAAATTCCATCTGCGCCGCGCCGGCTTCAGCCGGCGAGCGCGGTCAGGGCCTCCGGCAGTGTCAGCCGGCCATCATAGAGCGCGCGGCCGACGATGACCCCCTCGATGCCGCTGGCCCGCCGCGCCGCCTCGCGCAGCGCCGCCAGATCCGCCACCGAGCCGACGCCGCCGCTGGCGATCACCGGCGTCGTCACGTGTTCGGCCAGCGCCGCGGTCTGATCGAGATTGAGGCCGGTCAGCATACCGTCGCGGCCGATGTCGGTATAGATCAGCGCGGCCACGCCCGCATCCTCGAACCGCCGCGCCAGGTCCAGCGCCGACACCGAGGAGGCTTCGGCCCAGCCCTCGGTGGCAACGAAGCCGTCGCGGGCGTCGATGCCGACGGCGATGCGGCCGGGAAAGGCACGGCAGGCCTCGCGCACCAGGTCCGGGGTCTTGACCGCAGCGCTGCCGAGCACGACGCGCCGCACGCCGGCCTCGAGCCAGGTGCGCACCATCGCCATGTCGCGGATGCCGCCGCCGAGCTGCACCGGCACGCGGGCGGCGGCCAGGATGGCGCGAACCGGCGCCGCGTTCACCGCGCGGCCGGCGAAGGCGCCGTCGAGATCGACCACGTGCAGCCAGCGGCAGCCACCGTCCTGCCAAATGCGCGCCTGCGCGGCCGGATCGTCGGAATAGACCGTCGCCTCGTCCATGGCGCCGCGCTTCAGCCGCACGCAGGCGCCGCCCTTGAGGTCGATCGCCGGGTAGAGGGTCAGCCCGCTCACGACCCGATCCGCCCGCCCGGCTGGAGCAGCTTGTAGTAGTAGAAGCCACGCTGGGTCTTGCCGCCGACGCGGGCATATTGCGGATGGATGCCCCAGCGGATGAAGCCCAGCGCCTCGTAGATGTGGATCGCCGCCTCCTGCGTCTCGCGCACGTCGAGATTGAGCACGTGATAGCCGAGGGCCCGGGCCGCCTCCTCGACGCGCACGGTGAGCATGTGCGCAAGACCCTGGCCACGCGCATAGGGGGCGACGAAACTGTGCATCAGCGTCGCCGCGAAGGCCTGCGCCTCGTTGTTGCGCGGCGGACGGACCAACTGCGCCGAGCCGACCACGACCCCGTCGAGCCGGGCGATATAAAGCTCGCGCTCCGGCACCAGCAGCACGCCGCGGAAATAGCGTTCCAGCGCCGCGCGCCCCGGCGGATTGACCCAGCCGAACCCGCCGCCATCGATGATCGCGGCGTCGGCGGCCTCGCACAAAGCGGCGAGATCCGGGTCCGACAATTCGCCAGCCCGCTCGACCGAGGCGACCGCCGCCGCCGCTTCCTCGCTCACCGCGCCACCTGCGGGCTCCAGCGCAGAAAATTCGCCAGAATGCGCAACCCGACCTCCTGGCTCTTCTCCACATGGAACTGGGTACCGGCGCGGTTGCCGGCAACCACCATGGCGACGACATCGCCGCCATAGTCCGTGGTAGCGATGACCTGGTCGGGGCGGGCGCCGCGCAGGGCGTAGCTGTGGACGAAATAGGCGTGGTCGCCGGGCACGAGTCCGGCCAGCAGCGGGTGGTCGCCGCCCTGGGGGAAGCGCAGCTCGTTCCAGCCCATCTGCGGCAGGCGCAGCCCCGGCACGTCCAGTTCGGCGATTTCGCCCGCCACCCAGCCGAACCCCGGCGTCACGGCGTGTTCGAGGCCGCGTTCGGCCATCAGCTGCATGCCGACGCAGATGCCGAGGAACGGCGCGCCCTGGCCGGTGCGGTAGTCGATCGCCGCCCGCAGCCCGGGGATCGCCGCCAGCCCGTGCGCGCAATCGGCGAAGGCGCCCTGGCCCGGCAGGACGATGCGGTCGGCAGCGGCGACCATGTCCGGATCCGCCGTCACCCGCACCTCGGCGGGCAGCCCGGCGCGCTCGGCCGCCACCGCCAGCGCGCGCGAGGCCGAGGCGAGATTGCCGCTGCCGTAATCGACGACGGCGACCTTCATGCGCGGGCCTCGGCGAGCAGGTCCGGCCGGGCGGCGAGCAGGCGGGCATAGGCCGCCTCGGCGCCGCGCGCGGCGAGCACATGCACCAACGCGTAGCCGCGCCGGGCCAGATCCCAGCGCAGCAGATCCCGCGCGAACAGACCGTGCAGCCACGCGAGCCCCACCCAGACGAGCTCTCCCGGCCATCCCAGCCGCAGGCCGAGCGCGGCGAGCACCACGCTCGCCGCCAGCGCCAGCGCCCCGGCGATCCAGCCGCCACGGGCGAACAGCCAGAGCGGGCCGAACACGGCCGCCGCCAGGCTGAACCCCTCCGCCACCAGCACCGGCTCGTGGCCGGGGCGCAGATGGGCGGTGAAGATGTTCACAGCGTCCCCTTGGTGGACGGCACGGCGCCGCCGACGCGCGGGTCGGGCTCGACGGCCATGCGCAGCGCCCGGGCGGCGGCCTTGAAGCACGCCTCGGCGACATGGTGCGTGTTCTGCCCGGCCCGCTGCACCAGGTGCAGGGTGATGCGGGCGTTGCCGGCCAGGGCGCGGAAGAATTCCTCGAACAGTTCGGTGTCCATCGTGCCGACCTTGGGCGCGGCGAACGCCACCGACCAGGCCAGATGCGCCCGCCCGGAGAGATCGACCGCCGCCTCCACCAGCGCCTCGTCCATCGGCACCAGCGCCTGGCCGAAGCGGCGGATGCCGCGCTTTTCGCCCAGCGCCTGCGCGATCGCCTGGCCGAGCACGATCCCGACATCCTCGGTGGTGTGATGGGCGTCGATATGCAGATCGCCCTTCGCCTGCACCGCGAGATCGAACAGTGCGTGGCGGGCGAAGGCGGTCAGCATATGGTCGAGAAACCCGATGCCGGTCTCGACCGAGGCGCGGCCGGTGCCGTCCAGATCGAGGCGAAGGGTGATCTCGGTCTCCGACGTCGTGCGCGTCACGGCGGCGGCGCGGACATTCGCAGGGTTTTCCATGGCGCCAGCAACTAGCGGAACTCGCCCGGAGGGGGAAGGGCAATCCATGGGCCGCCCATGGGCCGCCCATGGGCGGCGACGTGACTTCCGGCGGGCTGGCCGATATGATGGTCCGACGTTGAACGATCCAGGATCCGCCGAAGATCCAGAACCCGGGGGAAACGCCGCCATGATCCGCGTCACCACGCTGCTGCTTGCGGGCGCGCTTCTCGCCCTGGCGCCGTCCTCGGGCCGCGCCGAAAGCGACGCGCTCGTCAACGACACCGTCCGCATCGGCGTGCTCACCGACATGTCCGGCCCCTTCGCCGACCAGGTCGGCAAGGGTTCGGTCGTGGCCGCGCACCTCGCGGCCGAGGATTTCGCCGCCGAAGCCCAGGGGCTGAAGGTCGAGATTCTCGCCGCCGACCATCAGAACAAGCCCGACATCGGCGTCGGCATCGCACGGCATTGGGTGGACGAGGACCAGGTGGCCGCCGTGGTCGATCTGCCCAACTCCGGCGTCGCCCTGGCGGTGGCCAACCTCATGCACCAGAAGAACCGCGTCGCGCTGGCCTCCTCGGCCGCCACCTCCGATCTCACCGGCAAGGCCTGCGCGCCGACCACGGTGCAATGGGTCAGCGACACCTGGTCGCAGTCCCACACCCTGGTCCACGCCATGCTGGCGCAGAACCTGAAGACCTGGTTCTTCCTCGATGTCGACTACGCGCTCGGCAAGACGCTGGAGCGCGACGCGACCGAGGCGATCGTCGCCGGCGGCGGCAAGGTTCTCGGCGTCGTCCGCTCGCCGCTCGGCACGACGGATTTCTCCTCGCCGCTGATCGAGGCGCAGAGTTCCGGCGCGCAGGCGGTCGCACTCGCCAATACCGGCGCGGACGCGATCAACGCCATCAAGCAGGCGGCCGAGTTCGGCCTGACCAGCAAGGGCGCCACCCTGGCGGCGCTGTTCCTGCAGATCTCGGACGTCCACTCCGTCGGGCTGGCGACCGCGCAGGGGTTGTTGCTGCCGGCGCCGTTCTACTGGGATCTCACCGACCGCACCCGCGCCTGGAGCCAGCGCTTCGCCGCGCGCATGGACGGGCGCATGCCGACGATGATGCAGGCCGGGGTCTATTCGGCCACCATGGCCTATCTCCGTGCCCAGCGCAGCGTGCGCAGCCTCGACGGCGCCAAGGTGGTCGCGGCGATGAAAGACAAGCCGATCGACGACCCGCTGTTCGGCCCGACCATCATCCGCGCCGACGGCCGCGCCGTGCACCCGAGCCATTTGTTCCGGATCAAGTCACCCGCGCAGAGCAAAGGGCCGTGGGACATGTATCAGCTGGTCGCCACCATCCCGCCCGACAAGGCGTTCCGGCCGATGGCGGACGGCCATTGCCCGATGGTGGCGGGCCAGTAGGGCGTCGTTCGCCCCGCCGCGAAGACTCATGCGCCGCGGCGCGCGAGCGGGGCGACGAACTGCGGCTCGGTATCCCATGGGAACAGGATCCAGGTGTCCTGGGAGACCTCGGTGACGAAGGTCTCCACCGCGCCCCGCCCGGCCGGCTTGGCGTAGATGCAGGCATAATGCGCCCGTGGCAGCACGCCGCGCACCGCGCGCAGCGTCGCGCCGCTGTCGACCAGATCATCGACGACGAGGAACCCGGTGCCGTCCCCGGCGGCGGTCGGCGGCTTGGTGATCACCGGCTCGCCGCGCGTTTCCTCGTCGTAGGTTTCGACCGAGACGCTTTCGACGAACCGGCACTCCAGCTCCCGGGCCACGATCGCCGCCGGGATCAACCCGCCGCGGCTGACCGCGACAATGCCGCGGAACGGCCCCTGCCCCATCAGCCGCCAAGCCAGGGCGCGGGCGTCGCGGTGGAGCTGGTCCCAGGTGACGGTGTAGTAATGCGCCGCCATCAGAACAGCCGTCCGCCGTCCGGCACGGCGAAGTCCGGGCGGACCAGCACCACCGCGCCGTCCTCGTCGGGGATGCCGAGGGTCAGCACCTCGCTGGCGAAGCCGGCGATACGCCGGGGCGGGAAATTCACCACCGCCAGCACCTGCCGCCCGATCAGCCGGTCCGGCGGGTAATGCACCGCGAGCTGGGCGGAGGATTGGCGGGTGCCGATGGTGGCACCGAAATCGATCCATAATTTGACCGAGGGCTTGCGCGCCTCCGGAAAGGGCTTGGCATCGACCACGGTGCCGACGCGAATCTCCAGCCGGTCGAAATCCTCGATGGTGGCGCTCATCGTGCGTTCCTATGCCAGCGTTTCGTATCGGGCGACGCGCCAGGCGAGCGGCTCGGCGGCGGCCTGCTCGTACCAGGTCGCCACCAGCGGGTGGGCGCGCACCGCGGCGCAATAGGCTCGGCCCCCGGCGGTGAGTTCGGGCTCGTAGGCGAGGAATCGCGCCACCACGGGCGCATACATCGCGTCCGCGGCGCCGAACGCGGCGCCGAACAGATAGGGCCCGCCGGCGCCGAAGCGGGCGCGCGTGTCCGCCCACAGGCGCTCGATGCGCGCGATATCGGCGAGCGCGCCGGGCGTGTGGCCGGCCCCCGGCGCGTGGCGGCCCAGCACCATCGGCATCGCCAGGCGCAGCTCGCGGAACCCCGCGTGCATTTCCGCCGCGATCGCCCGTGCCCAAGCCCGCGCCGGATTCGCCGCCGGCCACAGCGCGGGCGCGCGTTCGGCGCAGTATTCGGCGATGGCCAGGGTTTCCCACACGCTGGTGCCGCGATGCTCGAGGCACGGAACCAGCCCGCTCGGCGAGATCGCCTTCACCGCCGCCGTGGTCCCCTGCCCGTCGATCGGGATCACCACCTCCTCGACGTCGAGCCCGGCCTGGCGCACCACCAGCCACCCGCGCATCGACCAGGAGGAATAGCGGCGCGTGCCGAGATAGAGCGTGCCGTCAGCCATGAGCGCGACCTCCTTGCGCGGCCGGGTGCGATGGGCGACGCTGCCGCGTGCGGAGGAGTTGATGCCATGAACGAGATCGCGGCGCCACGCCCGAACAACCTCGATGCTTTCTGGATGCCGTTCACCGCCAACCGCGCCTTCAAGGGCGCGCCGCGGCTGCTCGCCCGGGCCGAGGGCATGTATTACTACACGCCCGACGGGCGCGAGATCGTCGACGGTACCGCCGGGCTCTGGTGCTGCAATGCCGGGCACGGGCGGCGCGAGATCACCGAGGCGATCCAGCGCCAGGCCGAGGTGATGGATTTCGCCCCGACTTTCATGATGGGCCACCCGATCGTCTTCCAGGCCGCCGCTCGGCTGGCCGAGATCACTCCGGCCGGGCTCGACCGCATTTTCTTCACCAATTCGGGCTCGGAGAGCGCGGATACGGCGCTGAAGATCGCCCTCGCCTACCAGCGGGCGCGCGGCGAGAGCCAGCGCGTGCGGCTGATCGGGCGCGAGCGGGGCTATCACGGGGTCGGCTTCGGCGGCATGTCGGTGGGCGGGATCGGCAACAACCGCAAGCAGTTCGGCGCGCTGCTGCCGTACGTGGACCATCTGCCGCACACCCACGCCCTCGAACACAACGCATTCACGCGCGGCCTGCCCGCCTGGGGCGCGCATCTCGCCGACACGCTGGAGAGCCTGGTGACGCTGCACGGCGACACCATCGCCGCCGTCATCGTCGAGCCCCTGGCGGGGTCCGCCGGCGTGCTGATCCCGCCCGTGGGCTATCTCCAGCGCCTGCGAGAACTGTGCGACAAGCACGGCATCCTGCTGATCTTCGACGAGGTGATCACCGGCTTCGGCCGTCTCGGCACGATGTTCGGCGCCGAGCGGCTCGGCGTGGTGCCGGACATCATGACCATGGCCAAGGGCCTGACCAACGCCGCGGTGCCGATGGGGGCGGTGGCGGTGAGTTCGGACATCTACCACACGGTGGTGGACAACGCGCCGGCCGGAATCGAGCTGTTCCACGGCTACACCTATTCCGGCCACCCGCTCGCCGCCGCCGCCGCGATCGCGGCGATGGACGTCTATCGCGCCGACGATCTCCCCGCCCGCGCGCGCGCCATCGAGGGCGCGTTCGAGGCCGGCGCGCACAGCCTGCGAGAGCTGCCCAACGTCATCGACGTGCGCAATTTCGGCCTCGTCGCCGGGATCGAGCTGGCGCCGCGGCCGGGCAAGCCGGCCGAGCGTGCCGGGCGCGTGCTGCAGCGCTGCTTCGATGCCGGGGTGCTGATCCGGACCACGGCCGACATCATCGCGCTGTCGCCGCCGCTGATCATCGAACAGCGGCACATCGACCGCATCTTCACCACGCTCGGCGAGGCGATCCGCGCCGAGGCCGCCTGACCCCCGCCGCGGCGTCTTCGCGCGCCGCGGCGCTGGCGTACGGTGATCCATGCCCCCGACCGAGCCATGGCGGGACGACCGATCGGCGTTGCGGGCGCTGCATCTGGCGCCCGAGGACGACGCGCTCGCGCCCTTGCTGCCCGCGGCAGTGTTGCCGGGCGGCGCGGTCGAACGGGGCCGGGACCTCGTGCGCGCCGCCCGTGCCGCGCATGTCCCGGGTAGCGATGTCAGCGACTTCCTGCGCGAATTCGGGCTCGGGACCCGCGAAGGCGTCGCGCTGCTCTGCCTCGCCGAGGCGCTGCTGCGCATCCCGGACCCGGCCACCGCCGATGCGCTGATCGAGGATCGGCTCGGCGATGCCGCCTGGGAACGCCATCTCGGCCACGCCGACAGCCTGGCCGTGAACGCCTCGACCTGGGCCTTCCTGCTCGGCGGGCGCGTGCTCTCGCGCGAGGACGCAGGGAGCGTGCCCGGGGCGCTGCGCCGCCTGATGCGCCGGCTCGGCGAGCCGGTGATCCGCACCGCGCTGCGCCAGGGCATGCGGCTGCTGGCGCGCCAGTTCGTGCTCGGCCGCAGCATCGGGGAAGCGCTGGCCCGCGCCGCCGGCCCGGCCATGCGGCGCTGGCGCATGAGCTTCGACATGCTGGGCGAGGCGGCGAAAACCGCCGCCGACGCCGAACGCTACCGGCGCGCCTATGCCGAGGCGATCGGACAGATCGGACGCCACGCCGCCGGGCGCGGCCCGATCGAGGGTCCGGGGCTTTCGGTCAAGCTCTCGGCGCTGCACCCGCGCTATGAACCGTTGCAGGAAAGACACAGCGTCCCGGCGCTGGTTGGGACCCTGCGCGGCCTCGCCCTGGCGGCACGGGCGGCGGGGATCGGCCTCACGGTCGATGCCGAGGAGGCAGCGCGGCTGGAACTCAGCCTCGACGTGTTCGCCGCCGTCCGCGCCGACCCGGCGCTCGGCGGCTGGAATGGGCTCGGACTCGCCGTGCAGGCCTATCAGAAGCGCGCCGCGCCGCTGATCGACTGGATCGCCGGCCTCGCCCACGCCAGCGCCAGCCGCATCCCGGTCCGCCTCGTCAAGGGCGCCTACTGGGACAGCGAGATCAAGACCGCGCAGGTGCTGGGGCTGGCGGACTACCCGGTCTTCACCCGCAAGGCGGCGACGGACGCCGCCTGGCTCGCCTGCGCGCGGCGGATGCTCGCGCACGGGCCGGCGATCATCCCCGCCTTCGCCACCCATAACGCCCTCAGCCTCGCCGCCATCCTGGCGCTGGCGCCGCCGGGCGGGTTCGAGATGCAGCGGCTGCACGGCATGGGCGAGGCGCTCTATGGCGGCCTCGTCGGACCCGACTGCCCGGTGCGGGTCTATGCCCCGGTCGGCGCGCATCAGGATCTGCTCGCCTATCTGGTGCGCCGGCTGCTGGAGAACGGGGCGAATACCAGCTTCGTTCACCGGCTGGTCGATCCTTCGGTGCCGGAGGCGGCGATCCTCGCTGACCCGCTGGCGCGGCTGCAGGACCGGGCGGACCGGCCCCGGCCCATTCCCCTGCCGCGCGACCTCTATCCCGACCGCGCCAACTCGGCGGGCATCGACCTCGGCGACCGCGCCACAGCCCCTGCCCTGCTCGCCGCCGTCGCCGCCAAGGCCGCCGGCGTGCGCACGGTGCCCGGCGGCGGGCCGGGGCGCGAGATCCGCGACCCGGCGGACCGGCGCCGGCTGGTCGGCCGCGCCCACGACGCCACCGCGGCCGAGATCGACGCCACCCTCGGCCGGCTCGCGCACGGTTTCGCCGCCTGGGACCAGGCCGGCGGGGCGGCGCGCGCCGCGGTGCTCGAGCGCGCCGCGGACGCGATCGAGGCGGATCGGGCCGACCTCCTTGCCCTGCTCGTGCGCGAGGCCGGCAAGACCCTGCCCGACGCCATCGCCGAACTCCGCGAGGCGGCCGATTCCTGCCGCTACTATGCCGCCCGCGCCCGCGAGGCGTTCGCCTCCCCGCGCGTGCTCGCCGGCCCGACCGGGGAGCGCAATCTCTGGTCGCTGGCCGGGCGCGGCGTGTTCGCCGCCATCGCGCCGTGGAACTTCCCGCTGGCGATCTTCACCGGCCAGATTGCCGCCGCGCTCGCCGCCGGCAATGCCGTCGCCGCCAAGCCGGCGGAGCAGACGCCGCTGATCGGCACCCACGCGGTGGCGCTGCTGCACGCCGCCGGCGTGCCGGAATCGGCGCTCGGCCTGCTCGTCGGGAACGGCGCGGTCGGCGCCGCGCTGGCAAGGGATACGCGGGTGGCCGGCGTCGCCTTCACCGGCAGCCTGGCCACCGCGCGGGCGATCGCCGGCGTGCTGGCGGCGCGCGATGGGCCGCTGATCCCCCTCATCGCCGAAACCGGCGGGGTCAATGCGATGATCGTGGACAGCACCGCACTGCCCGAGCAGACCGTGACCGACGCGCTCGCCAGTGCCTTCGGCTCCGCCGGCCAGCGATGCTCGGCATTGCGCGTGCTGTGCCTGCAGGAGGAGATCGCCGACCGCATCCTGAGCATGCTGGAGGGCGCGGCGGCAACATTGGTGATCGGCGATCCGCTCGACCCGGCCACCGACATCGGCCCGATCATCGACGCCGAATCCTGCCTCCGGCTGGAGACCCAGGCGGCGGCGCTGGGACCGCCCCGGTTCCTCGCGGCACTCCCGGCAGCGGCGGCGCATGGCAGCTTCTTCGCCCCGCGCATCATCGAGCGGCCGACGCCGATGCTGGCGGAGGAGATTTTCGGCCCGGTCCTGCAGGTGGTGCGGTTTGCCGCCGACCGGCTGGATGCGCTGGTGGCGACGCTGGCCGCAGGCGGGCATGGCCTCACGCTCGGCATCCAGTCGCGCATCGAATCGCTGCCGGCGCGGATTCTGCGCCAGCTCCCGGTGGGCAACGCCTATGTCAACCGCAGCCAGATCGGCGCCGTGATCGGCGTGCAGCCGTTCGGTGGGCGGGGGCTCTCCGGCACCGGGCCGAAAGCGGGCGGCCCTTTGACCCTCCATGCCTTCGCCGAGGAGCGTGCGGTGAGCATCAACAGCGCTGCCTTCGGCGGTGACGCCGCCCTGCTCGCCACGAGCGAGGAGTGACGGAAAAGGCCCGATCCGTCGCCGGACCGGGCCCCTTTTCGTCAAGACATCAGACAGCCCCTGAAGTCTGACGGGACCAGCGCCCGCTTGCGGACGCTGGCGTCAGACCATCAGACGAGGCTCAGTTCGAGTGGCCGAGGCCCGGCAGGCCGAGCAGGCCGTTGAGGACCACCACGGTCGCGACCCCGATCGTGAAGGAGTCGTGCTTGATGGCCGAGTTCGAGACCGCCATTTCCGGGTTGGTGAAATACTGCAGGAACGGCTGGATCGAGAAGCCCGGCATAACGGCCGCGCTGTAGCTGAATTCCATCCAGTTCTCCGCCGGCGTCGCCTGCATCACGCCGATCCCGCCCGAAGCATAGCCGGCTCCGAACGCAGCGGCCTGGGCGAAGCGGTGGTTGTACTTCGCGAAGTCCCAGGCGAAGTTCACGGTGTCATGCGGACGCGAGGCGAACGGGCCCTGCAGCACGAGGCCGAACACCTGCGCATTCTCGATCGGCGCCGCACCCTCGACCGACCACTGGGCCTCGCCGAACGCGATCAGCTGACGATCGCTCTTCGGATCCGGCTTCCACACGGTCTGCTCGAGGCCCATATAGACCGACGTGCGGCCGCGCTGGTTGGTCAGCGCCGCGTTCGCCGAGCCGGCGACGATCGCCGCCGGCGTGCCGGTCGCGCCCACGCCATACGGCGAGCTGTCATAGTAGCCGCCCAACATCACGTGCGTCGGGTAGTTCTGCGTGGTGCTGTCGTAGCCGATCTGGAACGGGATGAACACGCCGTCGGCCTTGGCCAGACCCCAATCGGTGAAGCCGTGGCTGTGGGTGGTGTAGTAGGCGGCATCATCGTTGGCATAGACGCCGGCGCGGATATAGGTGCTCAGCGTCGGCTTCACCGTGGCGCGGAAGCCCCAGGTGGAGACCGGCGCGTAGGTGGCGCTGTTGTCGAAGTAGTAGCCGGCCGGACCGTTGCCGCAGACGCCGATGCTGTAGAAGTTGCAGTAGACGTCGAAGGTCGAGAAGTCACCCAGCGGCGAGATGCGGCCAGCATACAGACGCAGGTGATCGTCGAACAGCGACTGCTCCCACGACAGTTCCGAGAGCTGGAAGACTTCGACCGGGCCATACTCAGGGCTCGAGCCCCACACCGAACCGGTGTAGTTGCCGTTGAACCCCGCCGCACGATCATCGAACTGGATGTGCGCCCGGGCGCCGGGGATGCCGGCCAGCTTGGTCATGTCGAAGTCCATGCCGGCGGAGGCGTCGTTGGTATCGGACACGCCGGTCTTGCGGCCGCCGCTGACGTTGTCATAGACCACGTTCACGTTGGCGGCGTTGAAGTAGATGCCGTAGTTGGCCATCTGGTCGCCGAAGGACTTCAGCGGATCACCGAGCGTGAAGAAATAGCCGGGCGGCGTCGTCGACTGCGCCTGCGCGCTCGTGCTGACGATCAGGCCCGCACCGAGCACGGCCGCCGACAGGATCGTCGCGCTCCTCAGCGTGCTTGCAAAAGAAGTTCTCATCCTAAGCTTCCCCTCCCGAGAGTGTCGGAACGACGGATGGCGTTCAGCGGGGCCACCGCGGCCCGCCCGGCCATGTTTGTGCTACGCTTGGTGGGGTCGCGTCCATATGTGTCGAATGTGTTGCGAAGCGAAGGGGCGGCGAGTGTGGCTACCGCGCAACAGTGAACGCACTGCACTGCAACGCTGGTTGGCGGCGGCGGCGCTGGCGCTTCTCGCCGTGGGCCTGTCCGGCCCGGCCGCCATCGCGCAGACCCGGAGCGAGCGGCTGGTGCCGGCGAACACGGGCATCTTCTTCCGGGCCTACGTCTTCGGGCTGCTGCCGGTGGAAGGACACTTCACCCGCTTCACCGGCCGCCTCACCGTCGACGGGACGACGCCCGGGCAATGCCGCGTCGAGATCCGCGTCGAGACCGCCAGCCTGGTCATGCAGGAATCCGCCTATGACCGCATGGTCACCGGGCCGGACTTTCTCGACGCGGCGGACTACCCGGTGCTCGCTTACCAGGGCGCGTGCCGGCCGGCGCGTGGCGGCGGGGAGATCACCCGCATCGACGGCAATCTGCAACTCCACGGCACGGCGGGGCCGCTCGCCCTTTCGGTCCACCAGGACGCCGACAGCTTCGTGGCCGAGGCGGTGCTGCGCCGCGGAGCCTGGGGTGTGGCGGGACGCCCGTGGATGGCGGGACAGACCGTCCGCATCCGCGTCGTCGTCCGCCTGCCGTGAAGGTTACGGGCTTCGGGGCTCGGCTTGCACCGGAGCGAACTGCCCGCCCTCGCCCAGCAGCGCCAGCACGCCGGTGCGGATGTCGAAATGGGCGCCGTGCAGCGTCAGCCGGCCGTCGGCGACGCGCTCGGCGATCCAAGGGAAGGTCATCAGATTCTCCAGCGAGACGCGCACCGTCGCGTGCTCGCCTTCCCGCTGCCGCTCGGCCGGGTCGCAGCGCAGCAGCCCCGGCCGCGCCCGTTCGGCGAGGCGGATCCACGGCCCGACGAACTCCCCGAGCGGCGGCGGCACGCCGTCGAGCAGGGCCTGGACACCGCCGCAGAGACCGTGCCCGAGCACGATCAAATCCCGCACCTCGAGCGCGCGGACGCCGAACTCGAGCGCCGCGCTGGTGCCGTGGCAGGCGCCATCCGGCGCGAAGGGTGGCACGAGGTTGGCGACATTGCGGATGATGAACATCTCGCCGGGGCGGGCATCGAAAATCATCGTCGGATCGACCCGGCTGTCCGAGCAGGCGAGCACCATCGCGCGCGGCTGCTGGCCGTGGCGGGCGAGGCCCTCGAACAGCTCACGCCGCTGCGGCCAGGCGATCGCGCGAAAGCGCCGGTAGCCGGCGACGAGTTGGTCCATGGGTCCGGTCTCCGGAACGTCCCGGGTCAGGCCGTCGCCGGCGCCCACCGCGCCAAGCGGCGCTGGCGCGCGTGCAGCAGCCGCCAGGCAAGCCACGCCGCGACATCGGAAAAAACGCCGCGCGGCTTGAGCCCGACCGCCTTGAGGATCATCCCGGTCGCCCGCTCGACGTGGCGAAAGCGATAGAAGCCAATCGCACCGCTCATATAGAGGCTGAGGCAGCGTTGATGGTCGTAGGCCAGCTCTGTCGGCTCATTGCCGCAGTGGAAGGCGTAGGCCAATTCGTCATCCTCACTCTCGCCGATGCGTCCGAGCGCGATGGCGAGCCGGCGCGCCAGGTTGATCCGTTCGCGCCCGAGATAGCGCCGCATATGATCGTAGAACAGCTTGAAATGACGGAATTCGTCGGCCGCGATAAGCTGGCAGACTTGGCGCAATACCGGCTCCTGCGTCGCCTCGCCGAGTGCGCTGTAGTAGCTTGACGTGCCGGTCTCGACCATGCAGCGCGCCACCAGCTCGCCGGCGCGCGAGCCGCGCCGCGAGCGCGTGGCCTCGACATCGATGCGAAAGCCCTCGCGGTAGCGTGCGAAGGCGGCGGCGAAATCCCAGGACGGGTCGGCCAGCATCGCCCAGCGCCCGAGCGCCTCGCCGTGCTGCACTTCCTCCACTGCCCAGCGATCCGCCGCGGCGCGGAAATCCGGGTCGTCCGCGAACACCCCGTTCAGGTAGCGGGCGTAATCCTCGCCGTTGCGCTCGACCATGGCAGCGGCCTTGACCAGGGCCACAATGGCTGGATCAACCCGGGAGGCCTCGAACCGGCCCCAGGCCACATCCTCGATTCGCCAGTGCTTCATGCGTCATCCCGCGTGCGGCACCCGGTCGGCCGGGCTACCGCCGGCCCCGGCCAGGCGCACCCCCGTGTCCGACCACCAGGCTCTGTTATCGGCATTCCGTCCGGAAACGCAAGCCGCGCCGTCAGGCGACGCCAGCGACCTCGATCATGGCGTGGGCGGATTGCAGGCGTGCGAGCGCGGCGTCGCGCGCGGCAACATCGTCCTTGTCGACATGCTCCCACGCGTGCTCCGCCGCGGCCAGCCTTCGCTCACCCTCGCCGCGGGAGACCTCGGCGAGCGGGATGGCCTCGGTGGCGAGCACCGTGCAACGCTCAGGCGTGACCTCGGCAAATCCGCCGCCGACGAAGAATTCCCCGGTCACCTGCCCGTTCTCGTAGAGCCGGATCGTGCCGCCACGCAGCAGCACGATCATCGGCGCATGTCCGGGCAGCACGCCCATCTCGCCCTCGAAGGCGGGGATGACGACCATTTCCACCGGCCGCGAGAGCAGCAGCTTCTCGGGGCTGACGATCTCGAGCGCCGTGGTCATCGCCTCAGGCCGCCGCCTTCAGCGTCTCGGCCTTCTTCACCGCGTCCTCGATGGTCCCGACCATGTAGAACGCCGCTTCCGGCAGATGGTCGTATTCACCCGAGACGATCGCCTTGAAGCTGCGGATGGTGTCGGCCACGGGCACGAACACGCCGGGGAAGCCGGTGAAGACTTCGGCGACATGGAACGGCTGCGACAGGAAGCGCTGGATCTTGCGCGCGCGCGCCACCACCAGCTTGTCCTCCTCGGACAGTTCATCCATGCCGAGAATGGCGATGATGTCCTGCAGGCTCTTGTACGTCTGGAGGATGCGCTGCACTTCGCGTGCGGTGTTGTAGTGCTCCTCGCCGACGATGCGCGGATCGAGCGCGCGCGAGGTCGAGTCGAGCGGGTCCACGGCGGGATAGATGCCGAGTTCGGCGATCTGGCGCGACAGCACCGTGGTGGCGTCGAGATGGGCGAACGAGGTCGCCGGCGCCGGATCGGTCAGGTCGTCGGCGGGCACGTAGATCGCCTGCACCGAGGTGATCGAGCCCTTCTTGGTCGAGGTGATGCGCTCCTGCAGCGCGCCCATGTCGGTGGCCAGCGTCGGCTGGTAGCCCACCGCCGAGGGAATGCGTCCGAGCAGCGCGGAGACCTCGGCGCCGGCCTGGGTGAAGCGGAAGATGTTGTCGATAAAGAACAGCACGTCCTGGCCTTCCTCGTCGCGGAAATACTCCGCCATCGAGAGGCCGGACAGCGCGACGCGGGCGCGGGCGCCCGGCGGCTCGTTCATCTGGCCATAGACCAGCGCCACTTTCGAGCCCGGGCCATCGAGCTTGATGACGCCGGCGTCAATCATCTCGTGATAGAGGTCGTTGCCCTCGCGGGTGCGCTCGCCGACGCCGGCGAACACCGAGACGCCACCATGCGCCTTGGCGATGTTGTTGATCAGCTCCTGGATCAGCACCGTCTTGCCGACGCCGGCGCCGCCGAACAATCCGGTCTTGCCGCCGCGCATGTAGGGCGCGAGCATATCCACGACCTTGATGCCGGTGACCAGAATCTCCGCCGAGGTCGCCTGTTCGTCGAACATCGGCGCCTCGCGATGGATCGGGTAGGTCTTCGCCGTCGCCACCGGACCGCGCTCGTCGACCGGCTCGCCGATGACGTTGACGATGCGCCCGAGCGTCTCGGGCCCCACCGGCACGGAGATCGGCGCCCCGGTGTCGACTACCTCCTGGCCCCGCACCATGCCGTCGGTGCTGTCCATCGCGATCGTGCGCACCGTCCGCTCGCCCAGTTCCTGCGCCACTTCGAGCACCAGCGAACGGCCATCGATGCTGGTGCGCAGCGCGTTCTGGATGAACGGCAACTCGCCGTCGAACTGAACGTCCACCACCGCGCCGAGCACCTGGCTGACGCGTCCGACATTGTTCTTCGCCATCACGGGCTCCCTTCTGCTCTCCGCGCGCCTCAGACCGCCTCGGCGCCCGAGATGATCTCGATCAATTCCTTGGTGATGTTCGCCTGCCGCGTGCGGTTGTAGTTCAGCGACAGGCGATTGATCATGTCCCCGGCGTTGCGCGTAGCGCTGTCCATGGCCGACATGCGCGCCCCGTGTTCGCCGGCCGCGCTCTCGAGCAGCGCGGTGAAAATCTGCGTCGCCAGATTCTGCGGCAGCAGGCTGGCCAGCACCGTCTCCTCCTCCGGCTCGGCGTCGTAGAAGGCGCGCGCGCCGCCCTCGGCGCTGCCAGCGGCAGGCACCGGCACGATCTGCTGCGTCGTCGTCTGCTGCGAGATCACGGAGATGAAGCGGTTATACACCAGCGTGCAGACATCGAACTCGCCCGCCTCGAGCATGCCGACGATGCGCTCCGCCACCGGCAGCGCGTCGGCGAACTCGAGTCGCTTGCGGCCGGCGAGCGAGATGTCGTGCACGATACGGCTGCCATAGTCGCGACGCAGATAGTCCCTGCCCTTGCGCCCGATCGGCAGCAGCTTGACGGTCTTGCCTTCCGCCTCCAGCCGCTGGAGCAATGCCCGCGAAGCGCGGCCGACATTGGCGTTGAACGCCCCGGCAAGGCCACGGTCGGCGGTGATCGGCACCACGAGATGCACCTGATCGCGGCCGGTGCCGACGAGCAGCCGCGGTGCGCCCGGCGTCGGCGCGACATTCGCGGCCAGCTCCGACAGCATGCGCGCCATCCGCTGCGCATAGGGGCGCGCGGACTCCACCTGGTTCTGCGCCCGGCGCAGCTTAGAGGCCGCGACCATCTTCATGGCCGAGGTGATCTTCTGCGTCGACTTCACGCTGTTGATGCGTGTTCGCAGCGCTTTCAGGCTTGCCATGGCGCCGTTCCGCTCGCTCTAGATCAGGCGAAAGTCTTCACGAAGCCGTCGTAGAACGCGACGAGCTTCTTCTCGGTTTCCGGCTTCAGCTCGCGATCGGCGCGAATGGTGGCGAGCAGATCGGCCTGGGTCGAACGCAGGTCGGCGAGCGCCTGCCGCTCGAAGGCCACCACCTTGTCGAGTGAAAGCCCGTCGAGATAGCCGCGCACGCCGGCGAAAATCACCACCACCTGCTCTTCGACCGGCATCGGCCGGTACTGCGCCTGCTTCAGCAGCTCGGTCAGCCGCGCGCCGCGGGCCAGCAGCTTCTGCGTCGAGGCATCGAGGTCCGAGGCGAACTGGGCGAACGACGCCATTTCGCGATACTGCGCCAGTTCGAGCTTGATGCGCCCGGCGACCTGCTTCATCGCCTTGATCTGCGCCGCCGAGCCGACGCGCGAGACCGAGAGGCCGACATTCACCGCCGGGCGGATGCCCTTGAAGAACAGCTCGGTCTCCAGGAAGATCTGGCCATCGGTGATCGAGATCACGTTGGTCGGAATATAGGCCGAGACGTCGCCCGCCTGGGTCTCGATCACCGGCAGCGCGGTCAGCGACCCGGCGCCGTGCGTGTCCGACATTTTCGCCGCGCGCTCGAGCAGGCGCGAATGCAGATAGAACACGTCGCCCGGATAGGCCTCGCGTCCCGGCGGGCGGCGCAGCAGCAGCGACATCTGGCGATACGACACCGCCTGCTTGGAGAGATCGTCGTAGAAGATCACCGCATGCATGCCGTTGTCGCGGAAATACTCGCCCATCGTGCAGCCGGTGTAGGGCGCGAGGAACTGCATCGGCGCCGGATCGGAAGCGGTCGCCGCGATGACGATGGAATACTCCATCGCACCGTTCTCCTCGAGCGTGCGCACGATCTGTGCCACCGTCGAGCGCTTCTGGCCGACCGCGACATAGATGCAGTAGAGCTTCTTGCTCTCGTCGGTGCCGGCGTTGATGCCCTTCTGGTTGATGATCGTGTCGAGGATCACCGCGGTCTTGCCGGTCTGGCGGTCACCGATGATCAGCTCGCGCTGGCCGCGCCCGATCGGGATCAGCGCGTCGATCGCCTTCAGCCCGGTCTGCATCGGCTCGTGCACGGACTTGCGCGGAATGATGCCCGGCGCCTTCACCTCGGCGCGACGCCGCTCGCCGCCGGCGATCGGACCCTTGCCATCGATCGGGTTGCCCAGCGCATCGACGACGCGGCCGAGCAGGCCCTTGCCGACGGGAACGTCCACGATGTCGGAGGTGCGGGTGACGGTGTCGCCCTCGCGGATGCGCCGGTCGTCGCCGAAGATCACCACGCCGACATTGTCGGTCTCGAGGTTCAGCGCCATGCCCTTGATGCCGGCGCCGGGGAACTCCACGAGCTCGCCGGACATCACGTTCTGCAGCCCGAAGACGCGCGCGATGCCGTCGCCGACGCTGAGCACCTGACCGGTCTCGGCGACATTCATCTCGGTGTCGAAGGCGGCGATCTGCTTGCGCAGGATCTCCGAGATCTCGGCGGGGCGGATCTCCATCACGCGGCTCCCTTCATGGCGTTCTGCAGGCGCTGCAGGCGGGATTTCAAACTGGTGTCGTAGAGGCGGGCGCCGATCTTCACCACCAGCCCGCCGAGCAGGCTGGGATCGACCTCGCGGATGATCTCGACATTGCCGTAGCCGGCCTCGATCAGGCGCGCCCGCAATTGCTGTTCCTGGACCTCGGTCAGCGGATGCGCCGAGGCGACGCGGGCCGTGACGATGCCGCGCTTCTCGGCGATCAGCGCGGCAAAGGCATCGACCACGCGCGGCAGCGCTGCCAGACGGCGGTTGGCGGCGACGACGCCGACCAGGTTGCGCACCAGCCGCCCGACCCCGGCATTGTCGATGACGGCCAGGATCGCCCGGCTGGCCTCGTTGACGTCGACCAGCGGGCTGGCCAGCAGCCGGCGTACATCCTCGCTCTGCGCGATGAGCTCGCCGAGGGCGCGCATCTGCGCGGCAGCCTCGTCCAGGGCGTTCTGTTCGCTCGCTTCCGCATACAGCGCGGCGGCGTACCGCGCGGCCATGCCGGAGGTCGGGACGGTGCCAAATTCGCTCGCGCCGTGCTGGGCCACGCGTTCGCTTCCCATGCTGAGGAGGCCGCTTCCGTGGCGGCCGATGGTCGAAACCCGCCTTTCGGCCGGCGCGGCGCGTCTAGCACGCAGGTTTCCGTGGTGCAACAGTCGGCTCGGCCGGCGACGCGAGGCCCGATCGGCGCGAATCCTACAGGAAGGACACCGGGTCCACGTCCACCGCCAGCCGCACCGCGCGCGGCACCGGCACGGCGGCGAGCCAGGCGCGCAGCAGCGGCTGCACGGCCACGGTTCGGTCGGTCTTGAGCAGAAGCCGGCGGCGGTGCCAGCCGCGCAGCACCGCGAGCGGCGCCGGCGCCGGGCCGAGCACGGTGATCCCGGGCCCGTGCGGCGCCGCCCGGCCGAGGGCGGCGGCGAGCGCATCGGCCGCCGCCGGCTCCTCCGCACTGACGATGAGCGCCGCCAGCCGGCCGAACGGCGGCCAGTGTCCGGGTCGGCGGGCGGCTGCCTCCTGGCTGAGGAAGCGGGCGAGATCGCCGGAGACCAGCGCCTGCATCACCGGATGCTCGGGCGCGTAGGTCTGCAGCAAAACGCGCCCCGGCGCTGCCGCCCGACCGGCGCGGCCGGCGACCTGGTGCAGCAACTGCACCGTGCGCTCCGCCGCGCGCAGGTCGCCGCCGGCGAGCCCGAGATCGGCATCGACGACGCCGACGAGGGTGAGCGCGGGGAAATGCCAGCCTTTGGCGATGATCTGCGTGCCGATGATGAGATCGACGTCGCCCACCGCGATGGCGCGCGCCGCCGCCGCCGCCGCACCCGGGCCGATGAGCGTGTCGGAGGTCATGACGGTGATCCGGGCGGCTGGGAAGGCCGAAGCCGCCTCCTCGGTGATGCGTTCGACCCCGGGGCCGATGGCGGCCAGGCTCCCCGCCGCGCCGCAGGCGGGACAGGCGGGCGGAATCGGCGCCGTATGGCCGCAATGATGGCAGACGAGGCTGCGGCGCAGCCGGTGCTCCACCAGCCATGCGGTGCAGTTCGGACAGCCCAGCCGATGCCCGCAGGTGCGGCACAGCGTCAGCGGCGCATAGCCGCGCCGGTTGAGGAACAGCATCGCCTGCTCGCCGCGCGCCAGCGTCGCGCGCACCGCGTCGACAAGGGCCGGCGCGAGGAACCGGCCGCGTTCGGGCGCATCGGCGCGCAGGTCGATCGCCGCCACCGCCGGCAGAACGGCGCCGCCGTGGCGGGCCGCGAGCACGAGATGGCCGTAGCGCCCGGCCTCGACATTCGCCACCGTTTCCAGGCTCGGGGTCGCCGAAACCAGCACCGAAGGCGCCTCGGCCAGGCGGGCGCGCACCACGGCCATGTCGCGCGCGTGGTAGATCACCCCCTCCTCCTGCTTGAACGCGGTCTCGTGCTCTTCGTCCACGACGACGAGGCCGAGATCGGCGAAGGGCAGGAACAGCGCCGAGCGGGCACCGACGACGACGCGCGCGCTGCCGTCGGCCACAGCGCGCCAGGTCTCGCGGCGCTGCCGCGGACCGACCTCCGAATGCCAGACCGCCGGCGCGGTGCCGAAGCGCGCGAGGAACCGGTCCAGCCATTGGGCGGAAAGCGCGATCTCCGGCAGCAGCACCAGCGCTTGGCGACCGGCCGTGAGGCAGGCGGCGATGGCCTCGAAATAGACCTCGGTCTTGCCCGACCCGGTGACGCCCTCGAGCAGCGTCACCGTGAAGGCGCGCGCGGCCACCGCAGCGCGCAAGGCCGCCGCCGCCGCCGCCTGCCCGGGCGAAAGCAGCGGCGGCGCATGGGCAGGGTCGGGCGAGACGAAGCGCGGGCCGCCCGGAACCGGCGCCGGGGTCAGCCATCCGCCATCGGCCATGCCGCGCACCACGCCGGCGCTGACACCGGCGGCGCGGGCGAGGTCGGCGGTGGACAGCGGCGTGCCGGGCGCCAGCGCGGCCAGAACCCGCGCGCGCTGCGGCGTCGGCCGCAGTTTCGGTTCACCGGCCGCGGCGAGCCAGCCCATCGCCGGCGGTGGTGCCTGCAGAGCATTCACCCGCAGCGCCATCGCCAGCACCTCGCCCGGGGCGGCCAGCGTGTAGGCGGCGACCCAGTCGATGAAGCGGCGCATCGGCGCCGCCAAGGGCGGCGCATCGAGCACCGCCAGAACCGCTTTCAGCCGCCGCTCGGCGATCGCGGTGTCGGGCGCGCCATCCCAGACCACCCCGATCTCGCGGCGGCCATTGAGCGGCACCAGGACGAGCGCCCCCGGCGCCGGCGCGGGGTCCGGCGCACGATAGTCGAACGGGCCGGCGAACGGGTAGGGCAGCAGCACCCGCACGCGCCCCTTTCGGCCCTCGCCCGTCATCTTGTAGCCTTCACAACCATGACCTCAGGAGTCGCACAGCCGCCACGCGCCGTGGCGCCAGCCGTCGATAGCGAAGGCGGCGACGCATGCAAGCGACGCTGACGGCGGAGGCCCTGCGCGCCGGCTGGCTCGACTGGCTGGCCCAGGAACGTCGGGCGGCGGCGCTGACGGTGAGTGCGTATGGCCGCGACGTCGCCGGGTTCCTCGGCTTCCTCACGCTGCATCTGGGCAAGACGCCGGACGCGGCCGACCTGGCGGCGCTGAGCCTGGCCGATTTCCGCGCCTGGCTCGCCCGCGCCGCGACACAGGGGGCGCAAGCGCCGACCCGGGCGCGGCACCTCGCCGCCGTGCGCAGCTTCTTCCGCTTCCTCGAACGCCGCCACGGCATTGCCAATGCGCGACTGGGCTTGCTCGGCGCGCCGCGGGTCAAGCGGCCGCTGCCGAAGGCGCTGGCGGTGGACGAAGCCCGCGCCGCGAGCGGCGAGATCGGCAGCCTCGCCGAAACATCCGCGATCGCCGCGCGCGATGTCGCGCTGTTCACCTTGCTCTATGGAAGCGGCCTGCGCATCGCCGAGGCGCTGGCGCTGGCGGTGCGCGACGCGCCGCTGCCCGGCTCGGATGCGCCGCTGCGGGTGCTGGGAAAGGGCGGACGGACGCGGCTGGTGCCGGTGCTGCCGGCCGTGCGCGACGCCATCGCCAGCTGGCTCGACCTGCACCCGCGCCCGGACAAGGACGCGCCGCTGTTCCTCGGCGCGCGCGGCAAGCGGCTCTCGGCGGGCGTGGCGCAGCGCACGATGCGCAGCTTCCGCCGCCTGGCCATGCTGCCCGAACACGCCACGCCGCACGCGCTGCGCCATTCCTTCGCCACCCACCTGCTGGCCGGAGGGGCGGATCTGCGCGCGATCCAGGACCTGCTCGGCCATGCCAGCCTGTCGACCACGCAGCGCTACACCGCAGTGGATACCGAGCGGCTGATGGCGGTGTGGCGGCAGAGCCATCCCCGCGGGAGCTGACCCATGCCGCCCCACCCCAACGCCATCGTCGTCGATCATCCGCTGGTGCGCCACAAGCTCACCCAGCTCCGCCGCAAGGAAACCTCCACTGCCGGATTTCGCCGCCTGACGCGCGAGATCAGCCTGCTGCTCGCCTACGAGGCGACCCGGCACCTGCCGCTGGAGCCGGTTGCCATCGAAACGCCATTGGAGTCGATGGAAGCGGAGACCCTGTCGGGCAAGAAGCTCTGCTTCGTCTCCATCCTGCGCGCCGGCAACGGCATTCTGGACGGCATGCTGGACCTGGTGCCTGCGGCGCGCGTCGGCCATATCGGCGTCTATCGCGACCATGTCACGCTCGAGGCGGTGGAATATTTCCGCAAGCTGCCCGACGACATCGCCCACCGCATCGTGATCGTCGTCGATCCCATGCTGGCGACCGGCCACTCCGCCTCCGCCGCGGTGCGCCGCCTGAAGGAGGCCGGAGCGCGACAGATCAGCTTCGTCTGCCTGCTCACCGTGCCCGAAGGGCTGCGCACCATGCAGTCCGAGCACCCCGACGTGACCGTGTTCACCGCCGCGATCGACCGTGAACTCGACGAGAACGGCTATATCCGCCCGGGCCTGGGCGATGCCGGCGACCGGCTGTTCGGCACCAAGTGATCGGGGCCGGCGGCCGCCCGCACCCGCGCGCTCAAGCGGCGCGCTGGCTCGCGAACCAGCTCTCCAGTGCCGGAACCACGCGCTCCGCCGGCTGGAAGCCGTGCGTCACCATCGCGTAGCCAGCATCGCCGCCGCCACCGGCGATCAGCGTCGGAAAGCCGTTGATGCCGGCGCGCTGGGTGATGGCGAAATCCGCCCAGGTCTCCCGCGTCGCTGCCTCGCTATCAAACTCGTCGCGGAACTCAGCCGGATCCACGCCGAGTTCCGCGGCGATCTCAGTGAGGGTGTCGCGGTCGGTGACATCCCGATTCTCGGCATAGAAGGCGGCGTGGATGCGGCGCAATGCGGCCAACGCGTCCGCCATCCCGCGCCGGCGCAGCACCACGACGGTGCGGCAGGCCGGCTCGGTATCGTAGACGAACCGGGTGCGCGCGAAAAACCCCATGTCGAACGGCTGTCCGGAAGCGGCATGCACGTGCTCCCAATGCTCACGGACCGAGGCGCGGGAGGCCTCGTCCATCGGGTCGGTGGTTCCCGGGCGGAGCCCACCGAGGATCAGGCGGATCGGGAGCGACGGCGCGAACCGCTCTGCGATCGCCTCGATCACCGGCGAGAAGCCCCAGCACCAGGAGCACATCGGGTCGGCGAAATAGACGAGGTGGGGCTTGTGCAAGGTCGGTCTCCTTCGCGCGGGCTGGGCCGGGGCTTGATTTGAATGGATCGTTCCATTATTTCTGCCACACACGTCGCTGTCGAGCAAGGCCGATGCCGCGAATCCGCACGCTTCCCGACGACACCGTTCTCGAACGCGCCATCGGCGTGTTCTGGCAGAACGGCTATGCCGGAACCTCGCTGCGCGACCTCACCCAGGCGACAGGGCTGAGTTCCTCCGCGCTCTATCACCGCTTCACCGACAAGGACGGCCTGTTCGTCGAGGCGCTTCGGCGCTACGCGGACGAGGGGCTGGTGGAGCGTCTCGCCCGCCTTTCCGCGGCAAGCGATCCTCTCCGTGCGATCAGCGCGTTCCTCGACGAACTGATCGCCCTTTCGCTGGCCGATCCGCACCATCGGGGCTGCCTGCTGGTCAACACGGCGCTCGACGGCGCCGCGATGTCCGATGAGGCGCGCGCGCTGGTGCGCACCCGGCTCGGCGAGGTCGAGCAGTTTCTTGCCGGACGGCTGAAGCAGGCCGTGGCCGACGGCGCGCTTGATCCGGAGACCGACATCGCCGCGACCGCGACGGCGCTGCTCGGCACGGTTTTCGCCATCCGCGTGATGGCCCGTCTTGACCCCAACCCCACGCGGCTGCGGGCGCTGGCCGACCACGCCATTGCCGGTCTTCCCCGGCCGCCGAAAACCACGAGCAAGGGATTTCGCCGATGATCGACCTGCACTACTGGACGACGCCCAACGGTCACAAGATCACGATCTTTCTCGAAGAGACGTCTCTGCCCTATCGCGTCATTCCCGTGAACATCAGCGTGGGCGACCAGTTCAAGCCCGAGTTCCTGGCGATTGCGCCGAACAACCGGATTCCGGCGATCGTCGATACCGCGCCGGCGGACGGCGGCGCCCCGATCAGCGTCTTCGAGTCGGGCGCCATCCTGCAATATCTGGCGGAGAAGACGGGAAAATTCCTGCCCGCCGATATTCGCGGCCGCACCGACGCCATGCAGTGGCTGTTCTGGCAGATGGGCGGCCTCGGCCCGATGGCCGGGCAGAACCACCACTTCGTGCAATACGCTCCGGAAAAACTGCCCTACGCCATCAACCGTTATGTCAACGAGACGAATCGCCTCTACGGCGTGCTGAACAAGCGGCTCGCCGATCGCGAGTACGTCGCGGGAGACTACTCAATCGCCGACATGGCGAGCTACCCCTGGATCGTGCCGCATACGCGCCAGCAGCAGAACCTCGACGATTTCCCGCATCTGAAGCGCTGGTTCGAGACCATCCGTGCCCGACCCGCGGTCGAGCGTGCCTATGCTCTGGCGGAAAAGATCAACACCGCGCCCGTTGTCAGCGACCAGGCCCGCGCGCTGCTCTTCGGCCAGTCCGCCGCCAATCCGACGGGAGCGAACGCATGAGCGCCGAACTTCGCCTCTTCGATCTCGCCGGCGCCGACGACGATCTGCGCTTCAGCCCCAATTGCTGGCGCACGCGGCTCGCGCTGGCGCACAAGGGCCTGCCCGTGGAGACCGTCGCCTGGCGCTTCACCGAGAAGGACGCCATCGCCAAATCCGGCCAGGGCAAAGTGCCCGTTCTCGTGGCCGGCGACAAATGGCTCTACGAGAGCTGGGATATCGCCGAGTATCTCGAGGACACCTATGCCGACCGGCCTTCCCTGTTCGGCTGCCCGCAGGGCCGCGCGACGGCGCGCTTCGTCAACCAGTGGGCCAGCGAAGTCCTGCATCCGTCGGTCGCGCGCGTGGTCGTGCCCGATATCCCGGCAGCCCTGCACGAGAAGGACAAGGAATATTTTCGCACCACGCGCGAAGCCGCGTTCGGACGGACATTCGCGGCGATCGCCGCCGAGCGCGATGAGGCGCTGGCGGTGCTGAACCGCACACTCGCGCCGCTGCGCAGCACGCTCGCCAATCAGCCCTTCGTCGCCGGCGCCGCACCGGCCTACGCCGACCACGCCGTCTTCGGCGCCTTCCAATGGGCGCGCGTCATCAGCCCCATCGCGCTGACGGCGGCGGACGATCCGGTCTCGGCGTGGGTTGCGCGGATGCTCGATGCTTACGGCGGGATTGCGGGAGCCGCGAAGCGAGCGGCGAACGCCTAGCCATATTCCCCGCCATCCCAGGAACAACCCTTATGGACACGACCAGCAAACTTCATCCCGGTCAGCCCTTCGCCCCGGTCTCCTTCAAGCAACTCGGCGGCGGCGACTTCTCCTTCGGCGCCGCGGGCGCGTGGCAGGCGCTGTTCGTCATTCGCGGGCAGCATTGCCCGATCTGCAAATCCTATCTTTCGGAAATCGAACAGCGACGCGAGGCTCTGGCGGCTCTCGGCGTCTCCGTCGCCGCCGTCTCCGCCGACAGCGAAGCGCAGACCCGCATCACCGCGGAGGCGGCGAAGGTGAACTTCCCGCTGCTCTACGGGATGGACGAGGCGACCATGGACCGGCTCGGCCTCTACGTGTCCGAGCCGCGCTCCGCGCAGGAGACCGACCACCGCTTCCCCGAGCCGGCGCTGTTCGTCGTCAACCCCCAGGGCATGCTGCATCTCGTCGACATCGCCAACGCGCCGTTCCTGCGCCCCGATCTCGACCGCATCGTGCGCGGGCTCGGCTTCATCATCGAGAAAGCCTATCCGATCCGAGGTACCGTGAAATGAACCAACTCACGGCCATCCGCGCCTGCGTCTTCGACGCCTATGGCACGATCTTCGACTTCGCCTCCGCCGCGGCGCGTTGCGAGGACATTCCCGAAGACAAGCGTGCCGCGCTGACCAATCTGTGGCGCGACAAGCAGCTGCAATACACGTGGCTGCGCTCGCTGCAGAGCCGATACGTGGATTTCTGGCAGGTCACCGGCGATGCGCTCGACTTCACCCTCGACAGCCTGGGCATCGCCACGCCGGCGCTGCGCGAGCGTCTGATGGATCTCTACCTCACACTCAATGCATTTCCCGAAGTTCCCGGCGTGCTGCGGGCGCTGCGCCAGGCGGGTTTCGTCACCGCGATCCTCTCGAACGGCGCGCCGGCGATGCTGAACGCCGCGGTGCGCGGCGCCGGCCTGGAAGACCTGCTCGACGCGGTGCTCTCCGCCGACGCCGTCGGGGTCTACAAGACCCACCCGCGCGTCTATGAATACGCCCTCGCCCAACTGGGCGTGCGGGCGGACCAGATTTCCTTTCAGTCCTCCAATGCCTGGGACGCGTTCGCCGCTTCGGACTTCGGCATGCGCGTCGTCTGGTGCAACCGCTACGGCCAGCGCCGGGAGCGTCTGCCGGGGTCGCCCGACCACGAGGTGCGCAGTCTGGCCGAGCTGCCGGCGCTGCTCGGCGCGGCCGGCGGGTGACGGCCGACCCGGCCGCCGTCGGCCTTCGGCCGGTCGGGATCACTCCCGGCGCAGGCTCATCCGCTGGTGCTCGTCCGCGTCCGGCGTCAGCTCGGTCTCGGTCGGCTTGTAGCCGTTGCGCGACAGCAGGAAGGCCGTGAGGTCGGCGTAGGTCTGCGGGCTGAGCCGCCCGGGCCGATCCGCGGGCATTCGCGCGCGCATGTAGTCGTAGAGGCCGGCAACGCTGCCTGTGCCCCAGTGCTGGGCGAAATACTGCCCATTGAGCGGCGCGCCGCCGAACTCGCCATTGTCGAGCCGCGACCCGTGGCAGTTCTGGCAATAGCGCCGGTAGGCGGACTGGCCGCGCTCGGCCTGATCCTGCGTGAACGAGGGTGGGACACCGTCGGCCATCGCGCCCGCCGCGCCCGGCCCGATCAGCGCGACCATGACGACAGCCGATCCGACCCAGGTCCGCCAGCGCCGTGCCCGGGCCGCCGCGCCCGCCCGCGAGATTCCGCATCGGCCCGCCGTCGGTCGTTCCATCGCTCACCCACCCGCCTGGCCCGATCGCCGCCGAAGCGCGCCTGCCGCGGCGGTCGATACACGGGCGGCGCGGACCATGCCAAGCCCAGCCCTGCGGCAACGGCGGCGAGGCGGCGCTCAGTGCAGGTTCAGCACCGTGCCGACATGGCGCACCTCGCCCGGCGTGATCAGCGCGGCCGAGCCGACGCGCACCGAATGGAGGCGCCCGTCGAGTTCGCGGCGCCAGAAATCGAGAAAGCGGCGCAGCACCGGGAATTGCGGGGCCAGGTCGAGGTCCTGCCAGACATAGGTCTGCAGGACGGCCGGGTGGTCCGGCAGGTGGTAGAGAATCTCGGCGGTGGTCAGTCGGTAGGACTGCAGTTGGCGGGACAGGCGCATGTCGGCTCCTGCGGGCGTTGCGTTCGGTCGGCGCGGCCATCGCCGCGCCGCCACAGTGTGCGAAAGAAGCCCCAACGGGCTCAACAAAAAACTGCCTTAAAACAGTAACTTGTCACTCGGCCCGCGAGAGTGCTGCTGATCCCTTGACGTCCGGCCCGGCCGGGCCTAGATCGCTGGCACTCGCCGGATGGGAGTGCCAACACCGCACCCCACCGACGGTGGAATGACAACCAAACAGGAGCGAGTCGCATGAAGTTCCGTCCCCTGCATGACCGGGTGGTGGTTCGCCGGCTGAACGCCGAGGAGAAGACGTCGGGCGGCATCATCATCCCCGACACCGCCAAGGAGAAGCCGATGGAAGGCGAGATCGTCGCCGTCGGCCCGGGCGCGCGCAACGAGAAGGGCGAGCTGGTGGCGCTCGACGTGAAGGCCGGCGACCGGGTTCTGTTCGGCAAGTGGTCGGGCACCGAGGTGAAGCTGGATGGTGAGGAACTCCTGATCATGAAGGAGTCCGACATCATGGGCGTGATCGAGGGCACCGCCGCGAAGAAGAAGGCCGCCTGAACCGCCTCCACCGAATTTCCGACTGAACGAAGGATCGAGATACAATGGCAGCCAAGGACGTTCGTTTTTCCGCCGACGCGCGCGCGCGCATGCTGCGCGGCGTGGACATTCTCGCCGACGCCGTGAAGGTCACGCTCGGCCCCAAGGGCCGCAATGTCGTGCTCGACAAGAGCTTCGGCGCGCCGCGCATCACCAAGGACGGTGTGACGGTGGCGAAGGAGATCGAGCTTGCCGACAAGTTCGAGAACATGGGCGCGCAGATGGTGCGCGAGGTCGCCAGCAAGACCAACGACATCGCTGGTGACGGCACGACCACGGCGACGGTGCTGGCGCAGTCGATCGTGCGCGAGGGCGTGAAGGCGGTCGCCGCCGGCATGAACCCGATGGACCTCAAGCGCGGCATCGACAAGGCGGTCGAGTCCGTCGTCGAGGAGCTGAAGAAGCGCAGCCGCAAGATCACCACCCCGTCGGAGACGGCGCAGGTCGGCACCATTTCGGCCAATGGCGAGGTCGAGATCGGCAAGATGATCTCGGAAGCGATGCAGAAGGTCGGCAACGAGGGCGTGATCACGGTCGAGGAAGCCAAGGGCATCCAGACCGAACTCGAAGTGGTCGAGGGCATGCAGTTCGACCGCGGCTATGTCTCTCCGTATTTCATCACCAACGCGGAGAAGATGATCGCCGAGCTGGACAGCCCGTACATCCTCATCCACGAGAAGAAGCTCTCCGGCCTGCAGCCGATGCTGCCGCTGCTCGAGAGCGTGGTGCAGTCCGGCCGTCCGCTGCTGATCATCGCCGAGGACGTCGAGGGCGAGGCGCTGGCGACCCTGGTCGTCAACAAGCTGCGCGGCGGTCTGAAGGTGGCGGCGGTGAAGGCGCCCGGCTTCGGTGATCGCCGCAAGGCGATGCTCGAGGACATCGCGATCCTCACCGGTGGCCAGGTGATCAGCGAAGATCTCGGCATCAAGCTCGAGACCGTGACGCTGAACATGCTCGGCAAGGCGAAGAAGGTGCTCATCGAGAAGGAGAACACCACGATCGTCGAGGGCTCGGGCAAGAAGGACGACATCAAGGGCCGCTGCAACCAGATCCGCGCGCAGGTCGAGGAGACCACCTCGGACTATGACCGCGAGAAGCTGCAGGAGCGGCTGGCGAAGCTGGCCGGCGGCGTGGCCGTCATCCGCGTCGGCGGGGCCACCGAGGTCGAGGTGAAGGAGCGCAAGGATCGCGTCGACGACGCGCTGCACGCGACCCGCGCCGCGGTCGAGGAAGGCATCGTCCCCGGTGGTGGCGTGGCGCTCGCGCGCGCCTCGCTGATCCTCGCCAAGGTCAAGAGCGACAACGACGACCAGCGCTTCGGCATCGAGATCGTGCGCAAGGCGCTGCAGACGCCGCTGCGCCAGATCGCCGAGAACGCCGGCGAGGACGGTGCCGTGATCTCCGGCAAGCTGCTGGAGAAGGACGAGTACAACTGGGGCTTCGACGCGCAGACCGGCGAGTTCAAGGACCTGGTGAAGGCCGGCATCATCGACCCGACCAAGGTGGTCCGGACGGCGCTGCAGGACGCCGCCTCGGTCGCCTCGCTGCTGGTGACGACCGAAGCGATGGTTGCCGAGCGGCCGGAGAAGAAGGCCGCGCCGGCGATGCCGCCGGGCGGCGGCGGCATGGGCGACATGGACTTCTGATCGCCCGCGACCGGACAGTGACGAGCGGGGCGGACCGTGAGGTCCGCCCCGTTTCGATTCCGGTCCGCCCCCGGATCGCGTCCGATGCGCGATCGCGGTCAACATGCAATTGACAGCGCCGGCGATTTCTGTCCCACTCGTCCCCGCAATCGTACGTTGGTTTGCCTTGCTGCGCTTCCGTTGGATGGGGTGCCTCCAGGACGTCCAATAGGCTCGGTTGTCCCGTGGCCGCCGAGGGTTTGCGGCTATGTAATGGAGCACACGACAGTAATGGCTATCGGCACCGTGAAGTGGTTCAACACGACCAAGGGCTTCGGCTTCATCATGCCGCAGGATGGCGGCAAGGATGTTTTCGTCCACATCACCGCGGTCCAGGCAGCCGGCCTGCGCGGTCTCACCGAGGGCCAGAAGATCAGCTACGAGGTGGCCATGGAGCGCGGCAAGGCAGCCGCGACCAATCTGCGCGTGGTCTCCTGATACAGTTCGACGACCGGACCGTCGTGCCCGCACGCGGTTGAGTTCGCCCGCTCGTTTCCTGCCCCTGAAATGCGGTTGCAATTCAGGGATCGGCGGGTTGCTGGAAATTGAGGGCTGGTGTGGCGGAAATTCGCCTGCGGATTTCCGGTTTGGGGCGCTAGAGCAACCGCCGATCTGACTGAGCCGTTCCGGCTCAGGCCGATCGGAGATAAGTTGCTCTAGAGTCATATGGTCCTTGAGCACGGCCCGGGCGTCGTTCCGGGCCGGTGGCTTACGGCGGAAGCCCGCCTTGCCGCAGCCTGCCGGCGGTCGTGGGCATTTCTGCGCAGCGCACTCGGATAGGAGCGCGATCGCCGAAGATGGCGGAAATCGAGCGCCCTGTCCCAATCCGCTTGAAGCTTGACAGATCTACACGCTATGGTGGTATCAACACGTTTTCGTGAGAGGCTCCCATGACGTGGCCTGTCGCTGCCCCCGCCTCGCGCCGGGGCCGCTGACGTCGTCGCCGATGCGCCCGATCAGCGCCGACGAGCAAGGCTCCAGCGCGCCGCCGATCGCGCCGGCGATTGATCTCTGGACCTATCTCAGTCACCACCAATCCGCCGCCGCGGAGGTCCGCGCGGTCGAGGAGATCCGAAGGTCCGGGCTGCTCGATGCGGCCTGGTACTGCGCCCGCCACCCAGACGTCGCCGTCTCCGGCCTCGATCCGGCGACCCATTATCACCAGCTGGGCTGGCGTGAAGGGCGGGCGCCGAACGCGCATTTCGACCCCGGCTTCTATGTCGGCCAGCATCCGGACATCGGCGCGGCCGGCGACCCGCTGCTGCACTACATCCGCCACGGCGAGCGCGCCCTGCTCCGCGCCGTGGCCTATTTCGACCCTGGCTGGTACCGCGCCACCTACGCCGTGCCGGACGGCATGCCAGCATTGGCACATTACCTCGAGCGGCGCTTCAGTGGCGAGACCAGCCCGGGCCCGGAGTTCGACGCCGCCTGGTACCTCCGCACCTATGCTGACGTCGCCGCGGCCCGGGCGGATCCGGTCGAGCACTACATGCAGCAGGGCTACAAGGAGAACCGCAACCCGTCGGCCCGGTTCGACTCGCGGTTCTACCGGCTGCGCTATCTCGCGCATGCGCCGGAAACCAACCCGCTGCTGCACTATCTCCGCCATCGCCACGAACCCGGCGTTCACCCCTGCATGCCGGACGGTGAGCCCTCCATCCCGCGCGAGGTTCGCCGCTTCACCGCGCCGGGCGAGGCCTTCGAGGAGGTTGCGCCGCTGCCGGCCGGCCTGGCGCCGAGGGCTCGTGTGCTCGCGTTCTATCTGCCGCAGTTTCACGCCATCCCCGAAAACGACGCCGCCTGGGGCCGCGGCTTCACCGAATGGACCAACATCGCCCGTGGCCTGCCCCGCTTCGCCGGGCATTACCAGCCACGCATCCCGCGCGACCTCGGCTTCTACAGTCTCGACCAGGCGGAAACGCTGCGCCGCCAGATCGCGCTGGCGAGCGGCGCCGGTCTCGGCGGGTTCGTCTTCTATTACTATTGGTTCAACGGCCGCCGCCTCCTCGACCGCCCTCTGGAGACGTTCCTCGCCGATCGCGCCCTCGATTTCCCGTTCTGCCTCATGTGGGCCAACGAGAACTGGACGCGCCGGTGGGACGGGTCGGACGACGAGGTGTTGATCTCGCAAGATTATCGCGCCGCCGACGAGGATGCGCTGATGGCCGGGTTTGCCCGCCATTTTGCCGACCCGCGCTATATCCGGCTGGACGGGCGGCCGTTGCTGATGATCTACCGACCCGCGCTGATCCCGGATGCGGCCGCGACTCTGGCGCGCTGGCGAGCGCGGCTGCACGCGCTCTGCGGCGCCGCGCCCGTCCTCGTCATGGCACAGAGCTTCACCGAGCGGGACCCGCGCCCGTACGGACTGGATGGCGCCGTCGAGTTCCCGCCGCACAAGCTGGTGCAGGATCTGCCCACCGCGAATGACCGGCTGCGCTATCTGGACGCGGAATTCTCCGGCCAGGTCTACGACTATGCGGCGACCGTGGAACGCTCGCTCGCCCCGGACGAGGCGGGATTTCCGCTGATCAAGACGGCGATCCCCGGCTGGGACAACGACGCCCGCCGCCAGGGCGCCGGCCTCGTCGTGCATGGCGCCACGCCGGATGCCTACCAGTCCTGGCTCGATGCCCTGATCGCGCGCGCCCAGGAGCGGCCATTCATGGGTGAGAGCCTGGTCTGCGTGAACGCCTGGAACGAATGGGCGGAGGGTGCCTATCTGGAGCCGGACCTCCATTTCGGCGCCGCCTTCCTCAATGCCACCGCGCGCGCGATCGCCGGATATGGCGGCGCGCGCGCCGGCGCGCCGCGGCTCTTGCTGGTCGGCCACGATGCGTTTCCCGCCGGCGCCCAGCACCTGCTGCTCCATCTCGGCCGCCGGCTGCGCCGCGCGCATGGCGTCCGGCTGGAGATTCTGCTGCTCGGCGGCGGCGCGCTCCAAGCCGCCTATGGCGAGCTGGGTCCCGTGCATCTGGCCGAGGATGAACCGGCGCTCGCCCGCCTGATCGCGCGCGTCGTGCGCGGCGGCGGGATCGCCGCGGCCCTGGTCAACACCTGCGCGGCGGCCCGCGCCGTGCCGCTGCTCACCGCTGCCGGCATCGCGACGACACTGCTCGTGCATGAAATGCCGGGGCTGATTGCCGAAAAGGCGCTGCTGACCGGGGCGCGCGCCGGCGCGCCGGCGGCGCGCGCGGTGGTGTTCCCGGCCGAGATCGTGCGCGATCGCTTCCTCGGCCTGGTGCCGTTGGACCCGACCCGGACCTGTATCCTGCCGCAAGGGGTGGCCGGCATGATCCGGTTCGATGCCGGGTCGCGAACGCGCCGTCGGCTCGAACTCGGGCTCGGCACCGAGGGCGTGCTCGCCGTCGGCGTTGGCTACGCCGACCTGCGCAAGGGGTTCGACCTTTTCCTCCAGGTCGCGCGGCGGCTTCAGGCCGAGCCGGGGCTGCGCTTTGCCTGGATCGGCGCGATCGACCCGACGGTGAACGCCTATCTCGCGCCCGAGATCGAGGCGCTGCGCGCGGCCGGGCGGCTGATCCTGCCGGGATGGAGCGATGACGTCGGCGGCTGGCTGTCGGCCGCGGACCTGTTGCTGCTGACCTCGCGCGAGGACCCGCTACCCTCGGTCGCGCTGGAAGCGCTCGCCGTCGGCACGCCGGTGGTCGCGTTCGAAGGCAGCGGCGGCATTCCGGAGCTGATCCGCCGCCATCGCGCCGGCCGAGTGGTCGGCATGGCCGATGTCGAGGCGATGGCCGAGGCGGTGCGCCGCCGCCGGGGGCGCGCGACCTCGATGCGCGAACGCGGCCGGCTCGCCGCCGTGGCCCGTGCCGAGCACGATTTCGGCACCTACGCGGAAACGCTGCTCGGCCTCGCCCGTCCCGATTGGACCCACGTCTCGGTGGTGATCCCGAGCTACAACCACGCGGCGCATCTGCCGGCGCGGCTTGCCTCGATATGGGGGCAGACGCATCCGGTGCGCGAGGTGATCCTGTTCGATGACGCATCGGAGGACGCGAGCGTCGCGCAGGCGCGCGCGAGCGCGGCGGCGGCGGAGCGGGAACTCGTGATCGAGGTGGCCGCGCGCAATTCCGGCTCCGCCTTCGGCCAGTGGCACCGGGCTGCGGAGCGCGCGCGGGGAGATTATGTGTGGATCGCCGAATCCGATGACGCCGCGGCGCCGGATTTCCTCTCCCATCTCGCCGCGTCGCTCGCCTCCGCACCGTCCGCGGCATTCGCCTTCGCCGATAGCCGCGCCGTGGACGAAGAAGGCCGCGCCCTCTGGCCCAGCTACCAGGCCTACTATGCCGAGAGCGCCGGACCGGGGACGCTCAGCGCCGACGCCATGTTCGACGGCGCCGACTTCGCCCGCCGGTTCCTGGCCGAGCGGAACCTGATCCTCAATGTCTCCGCCGTGCTCTGGCGCCGCGAGGCGCTCTGCGCCGCGCTGGATCGATGCGGTGGGGAATTAGCGGAGTACCGGCTCGCCGGAGACTGGCGGCTTTACCTGGAGGCCCTGACCGGCGGGGCGCCGTGCCAGGTCGCCTATGTCGCCGCGGCGCTGAATATCCACCGGCGCCACGCCGGCAGCGTGACCGGCCAGCTGTCGGCGCAACGCCATGTCGAGGAAGTCGCACGGCTGCAGGCGCTCGCCGCGGCCCGGCTTGGCGCGGATGCGCAGCTGCGTCAGCGGCAGGCCGCCTATCTCCGAACCCTGCGCCGGCAGCTTGGCGCACCGGCGCCGGCGGCCCGGCTCCGCCGAAGCCGGCGCACCGCGCGGATCTGACGGCAGGCCCGGGACCGCCCGGCGAGACGCGCGTCACGCGAACGGCGGCATCCTGCGCGGCGCCCGCCGCCAAACCAGCAGCCCGGCGAGGGCGAGCAGCCCCACCGCCAGCGGGGCGACGGCGGCAGGTTCGGGCACCGGGCTTGGCGGGTCGACGGTGACGGCGGCGAACTCGAAGGACGGCATCAGGCTGGTCGCGACCATGCTGTCGAACCCGCCGCCGTTGATGCCGTAGGCATTCAGAAAAAAGCTGCCGCCGAAGCCCTGATAGCCGCTGGTAAAGCCGTGCACCGCGCTGCCGGCGAGCGCGAGCATATCGGCGCCAGTGACGCGGCCGACCTCGACGCCGCTCTTGTAGAAGGTGAGCACGTTGCCGTTGGCCCCGCTGTCCAGCGAGCCCCAGAGCAGGCCGATATAGGTCTGGGTGGTGGCGAACTGGAAGCTGATCGTGCCGAGTTCGGTGGAATAGTAGTTGGCCGTGTAGGCCTGCCCATTGGCCTGGATCGGCATCGCGTACTGCCCGCCCTTGTCGCCGTTCACCACCTGGGCGCCACCGGCGAAATTGACCGTGACACCGTTGGCGAAACTGAGGGGGCCGGAACCCAGCGTCGTCGGGACCAGAGTCGCGAGCGCAACGCCTTGCGGCGGCGCGAGCGCACCCTCCTGTGCGGAGACGAAATTCATCATTGGAGACGCCCAGGCAGCAGCCGGCAGGGCCGCAACGAGCGCCGAGAGGATGCACGAACGGAGAGCAGGGACGTGCAATGGCATGGCACAACCTCGCGTTTGGGTTGAGGAATGATTATCATTTTCCCCAAATTTAGGCAAAATAAAGAGTGCGTTAAAATTTCAATACGCACCGCCGTGACTCTATCGCAAATTTTGGGGGGATCAGCCCGCAGATACAGCCATGGATTGTCTCGAGTCCAGCCGGACCGTACCGGCGGCCAAGCGGCCGCGCGGTGGCGGAATGCCTACAATTGGATGAGTCTCGGTGATTTGTCCCGGCGGCCACAGGCTCGGCGGGCCCGCCGCTCGCCGCTCAAAGCGCGGAAACGGCCCGCCGGCCTGTGCCGGAGCACGGCCCGACCGGTCGGAATCGTCAGACCCGGCCGGGCTCCGGAGAGGTCGGGCTCCGGAGAGGTAAGGATGCGGCGCTGTCGGCTCAGCGCCCGGCGAAGCGGGGCAGTCGTTTGGCGGCGAAGGCGGCGCGGCCCTCACGATAATCCTCGCTATCGAAACAGGCCGCGATGGCGCGCTCGACGGCGGCCTCGTCGCGCCGCGCCGCGTCCTGCTCGGCAGCGTCGACGGCCAGTTTAGCGGCGCGAACGGACAGCGGCGCATTGCCGGCGATGCGGCGGGCGAGGTCGCGGGCGGTCGCATCCAGCGCTCCGTCGGCGACGACCTGCTCGACCAGCCCGATCCGCAGCGCCTCGGCTGCGTCGATACGCTCGCCACCATAGAGCAGCCGCCGCGCCTGCCCCGGCCCGACCAGCCCGATCAGCTTCTGCACCAGGGGAAACGCGTAAGCGATGCCAAGGCGCGCGGCGGGGATGCCGAAGGTTGCGGTGGCGTCGGCGAGCCGCAGGTCCGTGTGCATCGCCAGCGCCAGCCCGCCCCCGAGGCAATAGCCGGAGATCGCGGCGATCACCGGTTTGGTGAAGCCGCCGAGACGGAGACGGCCGGCGCGGGTTCGCCGCTCGTAGTCCTGCTGCGCGTTGGCGTCGGACCGCTCCGCATCGAACTGGCTGATGTCGGCGCCCGAGCAGAAGGCCCGCCCCCCTGCCCCGGCCAGAAGCACGGCGCGGATCGCCGGATCCTGCTCGAACGCGTCGAGAATCTCGGCCAGTCCCTGCCACATCGCCACCGACATGGCGTTGTGTTTCTCCGGCTGATTGATCCGGATCAGCCCGACCGCCCCCTCGCTGGCGGCCAGCATGCGGCCGTCGGCATAGACCGCGCCTCCGTACGGGAGAAATCCGTCCATCTCTGCGTCCCCTGTTGCTGCCGCTCCGAGCCTGAAGGCGGATTCGGCCGCCCGCAAGAGCCGGGCCACATCCGGGCCGAATCGGGCCGATTTACGCCCTGTTAGGACTAGTGTCGGCATTTCGTGCTTCGTCCACAGGGGCTCGGCGGCAAAAGCGGGTCGTCCGCAACCGTGGGAGCCGGGCGAGGGTTGTCATTCCTGCAACCCTGCTGCTACCTGAATCGAACATACACCGGTGGGAAAAAAGGGCGCGGCATGCAGGATCGGAGGGCGGATAAGCGGAAACTCGTGCTGATCGGGTCACTGCTGAGCGCAACTCTGTCGATGCATGCGGCTGCCGCGCTCGCCAATCCGGCGCAGGCCGATCCCGCATCTCCGGCGCGCCAGGCGCCCCGGGCCGCGCACACGGCGCCGGCGCATGCCGCGTCCACGCGTGCCCATCGCCGGGCGGATGGCATGAGTTCGGCGCTGGCCGCGGATGCGCCGTCGGGCCGGCACGGCACGCGGCTCGCCGGGCACCACGGCCGCCATGGCATGGTGCATCTCGCCTCCAGCCGCCCGGTGCTGCAATGCGTGCCCTTCGCCCGCGCCGAATCCGGCATCGCGCTCAAGGGCAATGCCGCCATCTGGTGGGACGAGGCGGAGGGCGTCTATGCCCGCGGCCACGCGCCCGAGCCCGGCAGTATCCTGAATTTCCGGGCCAACTCGACCATGCGGCTGGGCCATGTCGCCGTCGTCACGCGGGTGGTCAACGCCCGCGAGATTGAAATCGACCATGCTCATTGGGCCGGGTCCGGTGTCTCGCGCAACATCCTCGTCGCCGACGTGTCCCCCGGCAATGACTGGACTGCGGTTCGCGTCGCCCTCGGGCGCGGCGCGACGCTCGGCAGCACCTATGCGACCTACGGCTTCATTTACAATCGTCCGGCCGGCAACCAGACGACGCTCGCTGCCGGACGCAGCGAGGACGAGGTCGCCGAGGCGCCGTCCGCCGAGGATCGCACCGCCGAGGCGCCGGACCGACGCCTGCGCTGAGCGGTTCCTGCCGGCTGAACCGGCCATCGGCGGCCGGCGCATCGTCACCGCCCCGACAACGCGCTCTGCCCGGTCTGCCAGACCCTGGCGCAGGCGCAGGACCGGTTCGCACGCCCGGTCGTGGTCTGCCCCGCCCCGCACCAGCCCCTCCGAGCGATTCGCACGCTGCACCCGACCCGGGGGCGCCTTTCCGCGTCTGATCGGGGCCAGCCGGCGGGTGTATCGGTGATCGTTCACGTCCCCCCTTGACGTTCGCCGTCGACCCCACCCAGGAGACGCCCATGATCGCTCGCCCCCGCTTCGTCATCGCCGCGCTCGTCCTTGGCATACTCGCCGGGCCCGGCACGGCGCCCGGATTCGCTCATGCCCTGCTGCGCGCCGCCCTGCCCGTCCCCGGCAGTCTCTTGCCAGCCGCACCGGCCTGGGTACGGCTGACGTTTTCGGAAGCCGTCGAGCCGCTCTTCTGCAAAATCAAGGTGACCGACGCCACGGGCAAGCAGGTCGACGACGGCAGCCTCGTGTCCGACCCTGCCGACCGGCGGCGATTGATGATCCGCCTCAAGCCGATCCCGCCCGGCGAATACCTCGTCACCTGGTATGCGACCTCGACCGATACGCACCGAACCCAGGGGAGTTTCCGCTTCCAGGTCTCGAAATAGCGCAGCCATGCCGGCGGTCGACGCGCTGGCGGCAGGGCTGGTCGCGAGCCGCGCGGTCGCGGTCGGCGCCCTGTTCGTCATCTTCGGCACATTGATGGTCGCCACCGCCATCGCCGGGCCGACGATCGGCGATGGCGTGGCCAACCTGCACCGGGGCTTCGCGACCCTGATCCGTGGCGCATTCCTGGCCGCGATCCTCGGCATCGGGCTGTGGACCGGGCTGCAGACGGCGGCGTTGGCGCAAACGGTCGGCGCCGGCGACACGCTGGCACGCGTGCCCACGGTCGTCTTCCACACCGATTTCGGCCGTCTCATGCTGCTGCGCCTGGCGCTGCTGGCGGCGATCGGCCTGGCGCTGGCCGCTGGCCGGCCCCGCTCGGCAGCATTGTTCGCCGGCCTCGCCGCGGTGGTGCAGGCGGGGCATCTGCACGCCCTGGCGATCTGGCATGGGCCCAGCCTCCTGCTCGCGAGCGAGGTGCTGCACGTGCTCGCGGCGGCAACCTGGCTCGGCAGCCTGCCGGCGCTTCTGGTCGTCGTCATCACCGTGCCGCCCGGATCGGCGATGGCGGCGGTGCGGCGTTTCGCATTCATCGGCAGCGGCGCCGTGCTGACCGTCGGCGCCACCGCCGCGTTCCAGGCGATTTCCCTCGCCGGCGACCCGCTGAGCTTGGCGGCCACGGCTTATGGACGGATGTGCCTGGCAAAGCTTGTCCTGCTCGGGCTGCTCGTCGCCCTGGCGCTGCGCAACCAGTGGCGCTTGCGGCGCGGCGCGGACGCGGTGCCAGGGCTCGGCGGCAGTATCCGGACGGCACTCATGCTCGCCGCTCTGGTGCTGACGCTGGCCGCCATCCTCAGCGCGATGGCGCCGCCGAGCGAGGCGTGACCGCGGCACCGCCGTCGCGGCCACGGATCGACGGCGCTCCGAACCTTACCCCAGGACGATTCCGATCCCCGCCGCCGCGGCCAGGAACCAGAGCGGGTTGACCCGCGTCACCAGCGCGCCGCCCGCGGCCAGGGCGGTGATGGCGGCAAGACGCCAGTCGCGGCTGGTGGACAGGCACAGCACCAGCGCGCCGCCAAGGATCAGGCCGGACGTCGCGGGCACCAGCCCCACCTGAACCCGCCGCCGCCAGGCCGCCTCGCGAAAGCGCCACCACAGACCGCCGACGGCCAGCGTGAGCAGCGAGGAAGGCAGGCACAGTGCCAGCGTCGCGACGAGGGCGCCGGCCAGTCCGGCGACGCGCCAGCCGATCAGCGTCGCGACCAGCATGTTCGGCCCCGGCGCCGCCTGGGCCAGCGCATAGAGCGCCGCGAACTGATCGGCCGACATATAGGCATGCACCACGACCACCTGGCGCTGCATCTCCGGCAGGATCGTGTTGCCGCCGCCGACCGCGAGGAGCGACAGCGTGGCGAAAATGCGCGCCAGATCGAGCAGCGTTGCGGTCATCGTCCGGGCAGCCTCGCGAGCACGATGCCGAGCAGCGCGGCGGCGAGCAGCACGGGCAGCAGCGGCAGGCGGGCGAACGCCAGCGCCGCAGCGGCGCCGAGACCGATGACGAGGCCCACCGGGTGGTGGCGCAGCGGCGCGCCGATCCGAATGGCGGTGGCGAGCACCAGGCCCGAGGCGCCGGCGGCGAGGCCGCGGAACAGGTGCTGCACCACCGGCAGCGCGCCATAGCGGGTCTGCAGGGCGCCGAGGACCAGGACGATCACCATCGGCGCCGCCATCAGCCCGGCAAAGCAGGCCGCCGCGCCCGCCACACCGCGGAAGCGCGCGCCGAGCGCGACCGAGAGATTGATCACGTTGGGCCCTGGCAGGAACTGGCAGAGGCCGAGCAGGTCGGTGAATTCGGCTTCGCTGAGCCAGCGGCGCCGCTCCACCACGACCCGCCGCGCCCAGGGAAGCACACCGCCGAAGCCGGAGAGGCCGATGGTCAGAAAGCCCGCGAAAAGGGCGCGCAGAGTCGGCGGAGGGGGGGATTCAGCGTGAGTCATCGTGGTCAGCAGGCTAGCATCGTCCGACGCCATGACCATCCGCATCCACCCGATCAACACCGGCCGCGTCGCCCTGCGCCCGAGCCAGGAACGCCGCGGTCCGCTCGGGCCGCTGGGAGTGCTGCTCGACCGTGATTGGACGGACTGGCGGCCGATCCTGGCCTGGCTCATCGATCACCCGGAAGGCCCGATCCTGGTCGATACCGGGGAGACGGCCTCGGTGATGCGCCCGGGCTACCTGCGCCGCTGGCACCCGTTCTTCCGTCTCGCGGTCCGCTTCGACATCACACCGGAGCAGGAGATCGGGCCGCAATTGCGCGCCCTCGGCTGCACAAAGGGCGACCTCCGCTGTGTGGTGCTGACCCATCTGCACACGGATCATGCCGGCGGGCTGGCACATGTCGCGGGGTGCCCGACGCTCGTCTCGCCCGCGGAGCTGGCGGTGGCGAGCGGGGCCGCCGGGCGGCTGCGCGGCTACCTGCCGCATCGCTGGCCAGCGGATTTCTCGCCGCAGCCGATCGGTTTCACGCCGATGGCGCTCGGGCCGTTCCAGGAGGGCTTGGTGCTCACCCGGGCAGGCGATGTCGTCGTCGTGCCAACGCCCGGTCACACGCCGGGGCACGTCTCGGTCGTGGTTCGGTGCGACGGGTTCAACATCCTCATCGCCGGCGACACAAGCTACGCCGAGCAGGGCCTGCGCGAAGGCCTGGCCGACGGGGTGACGCCCACCCCGGCACTGGAGCTCGCCACACTGGCGCGCATACGAGGCTGGGCCGAGGCCGAGCCGATGATCTATCTGCCCAGCCATGATCCGCAAGCACCGGCGCGTCTCGCCGCCAGCCTGCCCGTCTTTCCGCGCTGAAGCCGGGCGCCGGCGGAGCGGATCAGTTCCGTTTCAGGCTGGCCCGGCCGGGACGGTCCAGCACATGGAAAGCGAGCGAGAGCAGCCGGTCGGCCGCGCTCTGATAGCCGGCGCGGTCGGCGTCCTGGGCGAGTGACAGAATGCGGTCCGCGAGCATCAGCGGGCTGGTGACGCGGGCGGAAGCCTCGATCTCAGCAATCTCGTACATGGGAGTTTTCCCCTGAGTGCCATCGGGTGTTTCCCGACGGAACCCAGTCTCGGCATGCCCGCCTTGCGCAATCGTTAACGCCGCAGCGATTCGAGTAACGCGACGCGCAGTGCGGAAGCGAGCGGCCGGCCGGGTGGGCGCTGGGCGTCGATCTCTTCCAGCAGCGCCGCCAATGGCTGCCCGCGCGACGTGGCCAGGGCTGCCAGCCCGGACCAGAATTCGGCTTCGAGCGCGATGGACGTGCGGTGCCCGGCGAGCGAGACGCTGCGCTTGACCAGGCCAGGCACGGCTCAGCCTTCCGCCGCGTGCGGGCGAACCATGCGCGCGGGCACGACCAGGCGATCGAACTCCGCTTCGGAGAGCAGGCCCAGCTTGGCCGCCGCAGCCTTCAGGGTGAGGTCCTCGGCCAGCGCCGTGCGCGCGACGCGCACCGCCGCATCGTAGCCGAGGCGCGGGGCCAGCGCGGTGACGAGCATCGGCGAGCGGGCCAGGCTTTCGGCGATGCGGGCACGGTCCGGCACCAGCTTGCCGACCATGTTCTCGGCGAAGCTGCTCGCCGCGTCGGCCAGCAGGCGGGCCGATTGCAGAACGTTATGGATGATCACCGGCTTGAAGACATTGAGCTCCAGAAAGCTCTGCGCGCCGGCGATGGTGACCGCGACATGGTTGCCCATCACCTGGGCGGCGACCATGGTCAGGGCCTCGCACTGGGTCGGGTTGGTCTTGCCCGGCATGATCGAGGAGGCGAGCCCATCCGCGGGGATCACCAGCTCGCCGAGGCCGCCGCGCGGGCCCGAGCCGAGCAGACGGATGTCGTTCCCGAGCTTGGTCAGCGAGACGGCGATGACGTTGAAGGCGCCGGAGAGTTCGACGAACGCATCGTGCGCGCCCATGCCTTCGAACTTGTTCGGGTTGGGCGTGAAGGCGAGGCCGGTGAGAACGGCCATGCGCTCGCAGAAGACGCGGTCGAAATCCAGAGGGCGGTTGAGGCCGGTGCCGACCGCGGTGCCGCCCTGGGGCAGGGCGAGCAGGCGGGGCATGGCCGCGGCGAGGCGATCGAGCCCGAGCTCGACCTGTCGCGCCCAGGCACCGAACTCCTGGCCCAGCGTCACCGGCACCGCATCCATCATGTGGGTGCGGCCGAGCTTGACGATGCCGTCCCATTCGGCGGCGCGGGCGGCGAGCCCGGCGCGAAGCAGGCCGAGGGCCGGGACCAGCCGATGCTGCACCCCCTCGGCGGCGGCGACGTGCATCGCGGTCGGGAAGCTGTCGTTGGAAGATTGGCTGCGGTTGACGTGATCGTTGGGATGGATCGGGCTGCGGGCACCGCGCGGCGCGCCGAGCCGCTCATTGGCGCGGTTGGCGATGACCTCGTTGGCGTTCATGTTGGTCTGCGTGCCCGACCCGGTCTGCCAGACCGGCAGCGGGAACTCGGCATCCATCATGCCGTCGGCGATGTCCCGCGCCGCCGCGGCGATCGGCAAGGCCAGCTCGGCCGGCAGCGCCCCGAGCGCGAGATTGGCCTCGGCCGCCGCCAGCTTCTGCAGCCCGACGGCGCGGATCAGCCCCGGCGGGAAACGCTCCTCGCCGATGCGGAACAGGCGCCGCGCCCGCTCGGTCTGCGGCCCCCAGGAGCGCTCGGCGGGGATTTCGATGCTGCCGAGACTGTCCGTCTCGGTGCGCGTGGGGCCCGACACGCGGCCTACCCGGGCGAGGCGACGCCGAGCTCGGTGGCGGTGGCACGAATCGCCGCCCACGTGCCGGCGGCGAGCGGAATGCCGTCGCGCTCGCGCGCCGCGCGGGTGCGCGCCTCCGGCTCGCCCGGCACCAGCACCTCGCCACCCGCGCTCGCGGGGCGCGAGGCTTTCATATAGGCCGCGTAGTCCTGCGCGCGCTGGACGAAGTCCGCGGTGCCGAAGCCGTTCGGATCGACATAGACGGAGAACATGCCGTTGGCGATGCGCCCGCGCTGTCCGCCGGGGATCGGCCCCGACGTGCCGCCGGCGCCGAGGCAGCCGGCGAGAATCTCGCACATGAAGGCCAGACCCGAGCCCTTGTGCTCGCCGAAGGTGCGCAGCGCGCCGAGGCCCTTGGAGGCATCGCGCGGACCGCCCGGCACCACCGGGCCGTAGAGCTGGGCCGGATCGGCGGAGAGCGCCCCGTCCGGGCCGATCAGCGCACCGTGCGGCACCGGCTTGCCACCATCGGCGGCGACCAGCACCTTGCCCTCGGCCACCATCGAGGTGGCGAAATCGAGCACCATCGGCACGCCGCCGTCCGAAGGCGCGGCGATGCAGATCGGGTCGGTGGAAAACCGCCGGTCCACGCCACCGAACGGGGCCACCAGTTCGCCGCCATAGACGTTGACGAAATGCAGCGACACCAGCCCGGCCGCCGCCGCCCGCTCGCCCCAATCGCCGATGCGGCCGAGATGGCCGGAGTTGCGCAGCGCCACGGCGGCGAGCCCGTGCTGCTTCGCCTTGGCGATGCCGAGATCGACCGCCAGCGGGCCGATGGTCTGGCCGAAGCCGCCATTGCCGTCGACCAGCGCATGCGTCGGCGCGTCGCTGACCACGGTCAAACCCTGTCCGGCCCGGACATGGCCCTGCTTGAGCCACTGGATGTAGCGCGGCACGCGGATGACGCCGTGGCTGTCATGGCCGGCGAGATTGGCGGAGACGAGATACTGCCCGATCCGCTCGGCCTCCGCCGCCTCGCAACCGGCAGCGGCAAAAATGGCAGCCACGAACGCCCGCAGCGCGGGCACCGGAATCGTCGCGGTCGCATCAGCCATGAGTGGTCCTCCCTGCTTTCGTTTGCGCCCGGCGTCTGTGTCCGGCGCTCAGCCCCGCCGCGCCCGCACCAGCACGCGGTCGATGAAGGCGTCGCTGCTGCCGAGATAGCGTGCCGGGTCGGTGAGGCGGGCGATCGAAGCGCCGTCCAGCCGCGCCGTCACCGCCGGCTCGCGCGCCAGCGCGGCGGCGAGCGGAATGCGTTCGGCGAGGGCGACGTCGCAGGCCGCTTTGACGACGTGATGCGCGCGCTCCCGCCCGAGCGCCGGCGCCAGCCCCATCATCACCGCCTCGGCGACGATCGCCCCGCCGGTGGCGTCGAGATTGGCGCCCATGCGCGCCGGGTCGAGCACCATGCCCTCGGCGATGCTGCGCGCGTGCAGCAGCGCGCCGTGGGCGAGCACGAAGGCCTGTGGCAGCGCCAGCATCTCCGCCTGCCAGGGGCCGGTGGCGCGCTCATGGTCCTGCGCCATGGCGCCCTGCATCAGCGGCACCAGCGCCTGCACGCCACGCGCGGCGGCGAGGATGTATTCCGAGGCGATCGGGTTGCGCTTCTGCGGCATCGTCGAGGACGAGCCGCGGCCGGCGACATAGGGTTCGGCGACCTCGGCCACCTCGGTCTGGGCGAGCAGGATGATATCGGTGGCGAATTTGGCGAGGCTGCCGGTGAGCAGGCCGAGGAACCCCACCGTCTCGGCCAGAGCATCCCGGGCCACGTGCCAGGGTGCCGGCGGGGCCGCGAGGCCGAGCGTCTCGGCCAGGCCCGTCATCACCGCGAGCCCGTGCTCGCCGAGCGAGGCGAGCGTGCCGGCGGCACCGCCGAACTGCACCTGTTCGACGCGCGGGCGCATCTGGTCGAGCCGCTCCAGATGGGTCGCCAGCGGCATCAGCCAGACCGCGCACTTCAGCCCGAAAGTCACCGGCAAAGCGTGCTGCAGATGGGTCCGCCCGGCCATCACCGTGCCGCGATGGGCCTCCGCCTGCGCCGCCAGCGCGGCGATCGTGGCGAGAAGGTCGGCGCGCACCAGCCGGAGCCCGTCGCGGACCTGGAGCACCACGGCGGTATCCATGATGTCCTGGGTGGTCGCGCCCCAATGGGTGTAGCCGCCGGCGCCGGCGAGGTGCGCCTCGGCCGCGCGCGACAGCCCATGCACCAGCCCGACGACGGGATAGCCCACCGTGCGCACGCTGGCGGCGAGTTCGGCGGTATCGAGATGTTCGACCCGCGCGCCGGCCTCGATCGCCGCCGCGGCGGCTTCCGGGATCAGCCCCAGCGCCGCCTCGACGCGGGCCAGCGCCGCCTCGACATCCAGCATACGCTGCAGGAAGGCGCGCTCGTCGAACACCGCGCGCATCGCATCGGAGCCGTAGAGCGTGCCGAAGACGGTGCTGTCGGCGGGATTGACCGGCATCAAACCTCCAGGAAGACCGTCTCGTCGGGGCCTTGCAGCCGGATGTCGAGCCGCCACGCGCCGGGTCCGTCCGGCGCGGCGATCAGCGTCGCCCGGCGCGGCGCCGGCTCGATGGCGGCGAGTACGGGGTCCGTGTCGTTCAGCGCCTCGCCGGCGAAATAGACCCGGGTGACGAGCCCGACCAGCAGCCCGCGCGCCATCAGCGTCAGCGCCAGATGCGGCGCCTGCAGGCTGTTGCCGCGTCCCGGCACCGGGCCTGGCTTGATCGTGGTGAAGCGGAAACGGCCCTCGGCGTCGGTGGCCGCGCGGCCATACCCGGGGAAACGGTCATCGGCGGGCGGATCCGCCTGCCAGATCTCCACCGCCGCATCGCTCACCGGCAGGCCTTCGCCATCGACGATCCGCCCGCTCAGCGTGATCCGTTCGCCGCCGGCGCCGAAGCGGGTGAGATCCGCCCATTCGTCGTGCCCGATCAGGTGCCAGTAGGGCCCGATCGTCTGGCTCGGCGTCACTCCCGCCATGTCAGCCCGCCTCCATCGGCGTGGCGCTGCGGCCACGGAGAACGAAATCGAACCGGTAGCCGAGCGCCCATTCCGGCGCCGTCAGCGCCAGATCGAAGCGCGAGATCAGCCGCTCGCGTGCCCCCGCCGGCACGGCGAGATAGATCGGGTCGAGAGCGAGCAGCGGGTCGCCCGGGAAATACATCTGCGTGATCAGGCGGGTGGCGAAACCGGGGCCGAACAGGGAGAAATGGATATGGTTCGGCCGCCAGGCGTTCGGGTGATTGCGCCAGGGGTAGGAGCCGGGCTTGACCGAAATGAAGCGGTAATGGCCGTCGGCGTCGGTGAATACGCGGCCTTCGCCGTGGAAGTTCGGGTCCAGGGGCGCGTCGTGCTGGTCGCGTTCGTGGTCGTAGCGGCCTGCCGCATTGGCCTGCCAGATTTCGATCATGGTGTTCGGCACCGGCCTGCCGTCCTCGTCGGTCACCGTGCCGGCGACGATGATGCGTTCACCGAGCGCGGCGCGGCCGTTGACCGTCGAGAGATCGCTCATCGGCGGGAAATGCGCCGGGCTGAAGCGCGGACCGCTGATCTCGGTGACGGTCTGCGGGATTTTCACCAGCGGTGCGGTCGGGTGGCGGAACGCGGTGCTGCGATAGGCCGGCGTATCGTTCGCCGGATTGGTGCCGGCGGCAAGGGACCGGAATGGGTTCCACTCGTTCATGGCTCAGCCTCCATCGTCTTCAGCGTCTCCTTGGCGATGCGCATGGCCGCGTTGGCAGCGGGAATGCCGGCATAGACGGCAACGTGCAGCAGCGCCTCGGTGAGGTCGGCCGGGCTCGCCCCGGTGTTGCGCGTGGCCCGCAGATGCAGGCGGAACTCCTCCGCGTGCCCGAGCGCGGCGAGCAGCGCGAGCGTGACGATCGAACGCTCGCGCGGGGAGAAATGCGGGCGCGTCCAGACGCTGCCCCAGGCCGCCTCGGTGATGTAGCGCTGGAAGTCGCGATCGAGATCGGTGACCGCGGCGGTCGCCCGCGCGACATGCGCCTCGCCCAGCGTGCGCCGTCGCACCGCCAGCCCGGCCGCGTAGCGGTCGGCGTCGTGCGCGACGAGGAAATCACGCAGCGCCGCGCTCACCGCCTCCGGCTGCTCGACGGTCGGGATGTGGGCCGCGTTCGCGACGATGGCGAGCTGCCCGCCGATCGCCTGCGCAAGAGCCCGGGCGGCCTCCGGCGGCGTCGCCGCGTCCGCGTCGCCGACCATGACCAGCGCCGGCAGCCGCAACCGCCCGGTACTCTCGGTCAGATCGGCGGCGGCGATCGCCTCGGCAGCCGCGGCGTAGCCTTCGGGATCGGTGCGCAGCAGCATCGCGCGCAGGCCGACGGCGGCGGGCGCGGCGCGGAAGCCCGGCGTCACCCACCGCGCCATCACCGCCTCGGCGATGGCGCCGATGCCCTGCGCGCGCACCAGGGCGGCGCGCTCGTGCCAGTTCGCCGCCGGCGGGATGGCGAGCGCGGTGTCGCACAGAATGAGGCTCAGCACGCGGTCCGGCGCCTGCGCGGCGAGCGACTGGGCGATCAGCCCGCCGATCGACAGTCCGCCGACATGCGCGCGCCGGATGCCGAGCGCATCCAGCACCGCCAGCACATCGCGCGCCATGTGCGCGATGCTGTACGGACCGGCGGTGACGGCCGTCAGGCCGTGCCCGCGCAGATCCGGGCGGATGACGCGGAAATGCCCGGCCAGCGCCGCCGCTTGAGCGTCCCAGACATGCAGCGAGGTGCCGAGCGAGTGCAGCAGCAGCAGCGCCGGCGCGTCTTCCGGACCCTCGATCTGCACATGCACGTCGAGACCGTCGGCGACGATGAACATTGTATCTGGCGCTCCTCCCGGCCGCTCCATTTCCCGCGGCCGGACCTTGGCACGCACCTCGCCCCCGCGCAACGCGGCGCGACATATCGGCTGACATGCTGTATCACCGTCGCGTCATCCAGGGAGGGACCGGACCATGAACGATCCGATGCTGAAGAGCGGCATCTTCCTCGCCCCGTTCCATCCGGTCACAGACGATCCCACCTGCGCCATCCAGCGCGACCTGGAGCTGATCGAGTGGCTCGACCGGCTCGGCTACGAGGAAGCGTGGATCGGCGAGCATCATTCGGCGGGCTTCGAGATCATTTCCTCGCCGGAGCTGTTCATCGCCGCCGCCGCGGAGCGCACGCGGCGCATCCGCCTCGGCACCGGCGTCGTTTCCCTGCCGTACCATAACCCGCTGATGGTGGCGAACCGCATCATCCAGCTCGACCACATGACGCGCGGACGGGTGATGTTCGGCGCCGGCCCGGGCCTGCTCACCTCGGACGCGATGATGCTCGGCATCGACCCCAACACCCAGCGCGACCGCATGATGCAGGCCCTCGACGTCATCCTGCGGCTGTTCCACGGCGAGAGCGTCACCGAGACGACCGACTGGTACACGCTCGTCGACGCCAGGCTGCACCTGCTGCCCTACACACGCCCCTACCCGGAGGTCGCGGTCGCCAGCTCGATCACCCCATCGGGCGGACGCGCGGCGGGGCGCTACGATCTCGGCATGCTCTGCGTCGCCGCCACCGACATCAGCGGGTTCGACGCGCTCGGCACCAACTGGGCGGTGGCACAGGAGATCGCGGCGAAGCACGGGCGGCGGATGGATCCGGCGCGGCTGCGGCTGGTCGGCCCGATGCACATCGCCGAGACGCGCGAAGAGGCGCGCGCCAATGTGCGCTTCGGCCTCACCCGGTGGATCGATTATTTCCAGCGCCTCAATCCGGCCCGCTTCGGCGACATCACCGGGGTCGATCCGTTCGATGTCATCGTCGGCAGCGGGCGCGGGGTCATCGGCACGCCCGACGACGCCATCGCCATGATCGAGCGGCTGCAGGCCAAGCAGGGCGGGTTCGGCGTGTTCCTGCAACTGGCCCATAACTGGGCGGACTGGCAGGCGACGCAGAAATCCTACGAGCTCTACGCCCGCACCGTGGTGCCGCATTTCCGCGGCGCCAATGCCCACCGCGCCGCATCCCTCGCCTGGGTCAGCGAGAACAACGCCGAGCTATCCCGGCTTCAGGCCGAAGCGGCGCGCGCGATGTTTGCGCGCCACGAGGCCGAACGCAGGACGGGATAGCCGCGCCCCGGCCCACCCTCAGGCGAAATCGCGTGCCAGCTCGGCGCGCACCGGCTCGGGCAGCACCGCCATATGGCCATAGCGCGGATGCCGCAGCCCGAGCACGACCTCCGTGCCCGGCGTGCGGAAGCGTGCGATCTGCGCCGGCGTGAGGCGGAAATGCACGAACTGCACCGACGAGGCCTTGCCCTCCTCGGTGGTGCGGTCCTGGTCCCGCTCCGGTTCGGCAGCGACCGTCTCGCCGGCGAACCGAAGGAACGCCGTGTCCTCGATGCCGCCGAGCTGGCTCAGCTCCTGGTGCCGCCGCTCGGGATCATCGATCTCGATCATGAAGGTGGCGATGAGCTCATTGCCCTGTGGGATGAGCGGGTTGTAGGCGGCCAGCTCGTCCGGCAACTGGTCCGCGCCACCCTTCTCGATGAACAGCATCTCATGGACCTGGTAGCGCATGGTTTCGAAATTCTCGAAGAAGAAGGTCACGAACGGGCCGACCTCCACGCGCCGGTGGCGCTTGAGCGCAAACACGCGCCGCCGCTGCTCGGGGCGGACGCGGACATATTCATCCAGCGGCAGGATGTCTTCGGGCCCGATGGCAAATTTTGCGGCCATGAGCGGTCCTTTCACGTCGAATAGGCGCGGGCGAGCAGCTGGATCGGGTGCGCAATCAACTCCGGCGCCGCCTCGGTCCCGAGCTTGCCGATGCCCTGGCGGATGTGCACGCCGGCGAGCGGGCATTCCGAGGTGATGAACCGCTTGCCCGCCTCCTTCGCCGCGCGCGCAACCGGCCGGCCGACCTTCATCGCGGTCTCGAAATGCCCGGTCTTGAAGCCCCAGGCACCGCCATGGCCGGAGCAGCGCTCGATCACCTGCACCTCGGTGTCCGGCAGCAGGCGCAGCATCTCCGCCGCTTTCTGGCCCATGTTCTGCGCCCGCGCATGGCAGGCGATATGCACCGCGACGCCGCCCGCGACCGGCGCCAGCCCCGCCGCCAGCCCCTCTTTGCGCGCGATGTCGACGACATACTCGCTGATGTCGAACGTCGCCCGGGCGAGCGTGCGCACCGGATCGGACTCCGGCAGGATCAGTGGCCACTCGAATTTCAGCATCAACGCGCAGGATGGCACCAGCGCGATGACGTCATAGCCGCGCGCGATCCACGCGCCGAGTTCGTCTGCGACTTTCGCCGCGCTCTCGGCGACCTTGTCGATGCGCCCCTGTTCGAGCAGCGGCATGCCGCAACAGCCGGGATAGACGATTTCGGTCTCGACACCGTTCTTCGCCAGCACCGCCCGCGTCGCCAGGCCGATCTCGGGGTCGTTGTAGTTGCCATAACAGGTGGCGTACAGCACCGCCTTGCGGCCGAACGCGGGTGCATCGCGATTGACCGGCGGGGCCTCCGCTTTCCTCGCCACCAGCGTCGTCGCCGCGTAGCGCGGCAGTTCGGCCGCCGGGTCGAGCCCGGCGCGGGCGGCCATCAGCGCCCGCACGCGCGTGTTGGCGGTATCGCTCGCCCAATTCGCCAAACCCGCGAGCTTGGTCGCGACCGCACCGTTGCGATCCGTCCTGGCCAGTTCGCGGTCGGCGAACGGAACCTGTCCGGCTCGCGCCTCCATCGCGCGGTAGCGCAGGATCAGGTGCGGAAAATCGAGGTTGAAAGCGTGCGGCGGAACATAGGGGCACTTGGTCATGAAGCACAGGTCGCAGAGCGTGCAGCCATCCGCGACATGGCCGAACGCCTTGCTGTCCACTGCATCGAGTTCGCCAGTCGTGGAAGCGTCGATGAGGTCGAACAGGCGGGGGAAGGAGTCGCACAGATTGAAGCACCGCCGGCAGCCGTGGCAGATGTCGAACACCCGCCGCATCTCGGCTTCGATCTTCTGCGGATCATAGAAATCCGCGTCGCGCCAGGCGATCGGGTGGCGCGTCGGGGCTTCCAGGCTGCCTTCCCTCATGCGTTCTCCAGACAAAACCGCGCGGTGGCGCGTTCGGGCCGGAGCCGCGGCCCCGGCCCGTTCACGCGCAGGACGGCAGAGTTATTTCAGATCGTCGAGGGCGCGCTGGAAGCGGCCAGCGTGCGAGCGCTCCGCCTTGGCCAGCGTCTCGAACCAGTCAGCGATCTCCTCGAACCCTTCCTCGCGCGCGGTGCGCGCCATGCCGGGATACATGTCGGTATATTCATGCGTCTCGCCGGCGATGGCGGCGCGCAGATTATCATCGGTCTTGCCGATCGGCTTGCCGGTCGCCGGATCGCCGACCGCTTCGAGATATTCGAGATGCCCGTGCGCGTGCCCGGTCTCGCCTTCGGCGGTGGAACGGAACACGGCCGCGACGTCGTTGTAGCCCTCCACGTCGGCCTTTTGCGCAAAATAGAGATAGCGCCGGTTGGCCTGCGACTCGCCGGAGAAGGCGTATTTCAGGTTTTCCTCGGTCTTGCTGCCCTTCAGCGTGCTCATAGCGGGTTTCCCTTGCGTTGTAGCGGGCGGACTGAGCGGTTCCGGAGCGCCCCGCGCCGAGGCGGATCCGATAGGGCTAGTATATGGGTGCGCCGCCGTTTCGACTACCCCGGCACGGGCGCCGCGCCGGTCAGAACAGCTCGATCAGGCGGGCGTGATCGTCGAGCTCGCTCGGCAGCCCCTCGAAAATGACGCGCCCCGAGCGCATCACCGCCACCCGGTCGGACATGGCGAAGGCGGCCCGCACATTCTGCTCGACGAGCAGGATCGACATGCCGCGCGCCTGCTGCAGGCGGCGGACAGGCGCCAGCAGGTCCTGGAACAGTTTCGGCGCGAGCCCGATCGAAGGCTCGTCCATCAGCAGAATGCGCGGCTCGGCGAGCAGCGCGCGGCCGATCGCGACCATCTGCTGCTGGCCGCCGGAGAGCGTCGCGGCGCGCCGGTCCCAGAAGCCGCGAACCGCGGGCAGAAGCTCCATCACGGCGTCGACGCGCGCTCGCGCCGCGCCGCCGTGAAGCGAGGCGGCATGCAGCGCGAGGGTGAAAATCTCGCGCACGGCAAGGCCGGGAAACACGCCCCGCCCTTCCGGCACATAGCCGATGCCGGCGCGCGCCATCGCCGAAGGCGTCGGCCGCAGGGCCGTGCCGTCGAGCCGGATGCTGCCCGCGCCCGGCCGGTGCAGGCCGAACAGCGTGCGCAGCAGCGTCGATTTGCCCGCCCCATTATGCCCGACCAGGCACAGCACTTCGCCGGCGGCCAGGCTGAGATCGACCCCGTCCAGCACGGTCCGCCCGCCATAGCCCGCGGCAAGACCGGAACAGCCGAGAACCTCGCCGGTCATGCCCGGTCCCCGAAATAGATCGCCGCCAGCGCCGGGTCGCGCAGAATCGCCTCGGGCGCCCCCTCGGCGAGCTTGCGGCCTTGATCGAGAAAAACGATGCGGTCCGCGAGTTCGGTGACGATATCGAGATTGTGTTCGATCAGGCAGACGGTGATACCGCGCCCCGCCGCCGCGCGCAGCAAGGCGACGAAGCGCGCGCGGGAAGCCGGGTCGAGCCCGGAGGCCGGTTCGTCGAGCAGCCAGATGCGCGCCCCGGTCGCGAGGATGCGCGCGAGCGAGAGGAATTTCCGCTCGGCGTAGGCCAGATCCGCGGCCAGCGCGCCGGCGGCGGCGGTGAGCCCGGTATCCGCCAGCGCCGCCGCCGCCGCCGCGCGCCGCGCCGCCGCATCGCCCGGCTGCCAGAACCAGGCCGCCGGCTCGATCGCCGCGAGCACGTTCTCCCCCGCGCTCATATGGTCGAACAGGCGCAGATCCTGGAAGCTGCGCGCGACGCCGCGGCGCGCGATCTGCCGCGGCGTGGTCGGGCCGAGCCGCGCTCCATCCAGCAGCACATCGCCGGCATCGGGCGCCAACGCGCCGGTGATGAGGTTGAACAAAGTCGTTTTGCCGGCCCCGTTCGGCCCCACCAGTGCGGTGATGAGCCCGGCGGGCAGGTCGAGATCCACCCCCTGCACCGCGGCGAGGCCGCCGAAATGCTTGGCCAGGCCGCGCACGGCGAGCGGCGGCGTCATCGCTTGCGGTGTCATCGCTTCCCTTGGGCCCGCCCGGCGAGGCCGGCGGGGCGGAAAATCATCAGCAGCGTCATCGCCAGCCCGTAGATCGCCTGCTGCACCGCGCCGATCTCCGTCGGCGGAATGCCGGGCAGGAACGAGAGCGCCGCCGGCAGCAGCAGCAGCAGCAAGGTCCCCACCAGCGGCCCGGCGAGCGTGCCGGCCCCGCCGACGATCACCATCGCCAGCACCAGCACCGACTGGTCGAGGGTGAAGCTTTCGACGTTGACGAAGGCCATCTGCAGCGCGAACAGGCCGCCGGCGACGCCGGCGATGGCGCAGCCGAGGGCGACGGCCAGGGTCTTGAGCAGCGCCACGTTCTTGCCGAACGCCTCGGCCGCGCTCTCGGAATCGCGCAAGGCCATCAGCGAGCGGCCGAAGCTGCCGCGCATCAGCAGCCGCATCACCGCCAACCCGCCGAACAGTGCCGCGAGGCAGACGGCGAGGAAGGCCCAGGGGGAGGCCAGTGAAAGTCCGAGCAGCTGCGGCGGCGGAATGCCGACCAGACCGCCGAGCCCTCCGGTCACCGGCTCGGCCTCGGTGAAGGCGGTCGTCGCCACCATCTGCAGGCCGAGGCTCGCGACGACGAAATACTCGCCGCGCACGCGCAGCGCCGGCAGCGCCAGGGCCAGCGACAGCACGCCGGCGACGAGACCTCCGGCAGCGCTGACGAGCAGCACGTCGGGGGCCACGTTGAGGGCGATCTGCGCCCCGGCATAGGCGCCGAAGCCGAAAAACACCGCGTGCGCGACCGAGAAGATGCCGCCATAGCCGACGAGCACGTTGAGGCTCGCGGCGAGCAGGCCGAAAATCGCCGCGAGCTGGGCGAGGTTGAGGAGATAGGCGGTCATCGGGCCAGGGCAGCACCGAAGATGCCGCGCGGGCGGAACAGGATGAAGGCAAACAGCACGACGAAGCCGGCCGCCTCGCTCCACTGCGTGTCCAGCACCGAGACGACCAGGTTCTCCGCGACGCCGAGCACCAGCCCGCCCGCCGCCGCCCCGCGCAGACTGCCGATGCCGCCGACCACCGAGGCGGCGAGGCTCACCAGCATGACATGGGAAGCGACCGAAGGGCTCAACCCGGTGGTTGCCGCCCCGAGCACCGCCCCTGGCACGGCCAGAGCGGAGCCCAGGGCGAAGGCGAGCGCCGACAGCCGGCGGGCGGAAAGCCCATAGGCGCGCAGCAGGTCCGGGTTCTCGGCCAGGGCGCGCAGCGCGATGCCGGTGCGGGTGCGGGCGAGGAACAGGCCCAGCGCGCCGAACAAGACCGCCGCGGCGCCGAGCGCGATCCAGAAGGCGCGGGCGAGATAGAGCCCCGGCAGCACCGCGCTGGCGCGCGTGAGCGAGGAGGTGACGGCGACGAAGGCGCGGCCGAATCCGATCTCGATCCCGCTCTGAACCACGATGACGACGCCGAAGGCCGCGACGAAGACGGTGAAGAACGAGCCGGTATGGCGCTGGATCGGCCGATAGACGAAAGCATCCATGAACAGACCGAACCCGACCGCCAACACCGTGGCCAGGAGCGCGGCGAGCGGCCAGGACCAGCCGGCGCGGACCGCGAAGACGAACCCGTAACCGGCCAGCGCATAGGCGGCGCCATGCGCGAAATGGAAAATTCGCGTCGCACCGAAGATCAGTGCGAATCCCGCGGCCGTGAGCGCGTAGAGCAGCCCGGTCTGGATGCCGGAGACCAGCAGTTGCGCCAGCAGCATCGCCGGCTCAGTCGAGCTTCACTGGCTGGCCGCCCTTCAGCGTCTCGATATCGATCGGCACCGACAGATCGCCGAGATCGTCGAACGTGCCCTCGCCGCCGACGAGGGCGAAGCGGCGCACGCGCATCAGTTCGGCGCGCAGCGAATCCCCATCCACCGGCTTGCCTTGCTGCTCCAGCCCATGCGCGAGCAGCCCGAACAGGCGCACCGCGTTGTAGTAGTTCTGATGATAGACGGAGGGCAGGTCCTTGTGGGTCGCCTGCCAGTCGGCCAGGAAGCGTTTGGTCACCGGATCGGTCGCCGACCAGGGCGCCGTCTGCACCGTGAAGATGAGGCCCTCGGCCTGCGGCAGGCTGCGCACCGAGGGGATCAAGGCTCCGGAATAGGTGACGAGCTGCTGATCGATGCCGTTGTCGCGCAATTGCTTGATGATCTGCGCCTGCTGCGCGCCGTAGCTGGCGAAATAGACGGCGTCCGGCCGCGCATCGCGGACCTTGGCGGCCAGCGCGGAGAATTGCTGCTCCGCCGGCGTGATGGCGAACAGCCCAGCGATCTCGCCGCCGGCCTTCGGCAGGTCGGACTGCATCGATTTGCGCAGCCCGTTGCCGAACGGATCGTCCATGTAGATCAGCGCCACCCGCTTCCAGCCCTTGGCGACGAGGAACGGCGCGATGCGCGAGACCTCGGCGGAGGCGAGCGGGATCACGTTCCAATAATAGGGCGAAAGCCCGGCCAGGTCCGGCCCGACGCCGCCGCCATTGACCATCACCACCTTGGCGCGCGTGCCGATCGGTGCTGCCGCCTTGGAGACACCGGTGAAGCCGATGAGCACGTAGAGCGCGTGGTCGACATTGACGAGCTTGCTCATCCCCACGGCGCCGCCCTGCGGCGTGCCCTGGCTGTCCTCGGCCTTCAGCACCACCGGGCGGGACAGCAGCTTGTCGGCGGTGATATGGGTGAGCGCGAGCTGCGCGCCTTCGGTGAAGATCGTGCCATATTCGGCGTTGGGCCCGGCCATGGGGAACAGCGTGCCGAGCACATACGGCTCCGCCTCGGCCCGCGCGCGACCGAGGGCGAGGCCACCGGCGGCGGCTCCCAGCCCGGCGCGCAACAGCATACGGCGCTCGATCATGCTCTCGGTCCTCCCCGCGGGCGCGGCTTCGCCCTTTCGCCGGGCAGGAAATCGGATACTCTCCCCCTCGTCAATGCCGGCCATACGCGCCGCAACGGGGGAACCAAGAGGATGCCACAGATGCGGCCAGAGATGCGCGTGATCACCAGCGGGCTGCGCTTTCCGGAGGGGCCGGTGGCGATGCCGGACGGGTCCGTGGCACTGGTCGAGATCGAGCGCGGCACCGTCAGCCGGGTTGCCCCGGACGGGACGATCAGCGTCATCGCCACCCCGGGCGGCGGGCCGAACGGGCTCGCCGTCGGGCCGGACGGGGCGTTCTATGTCTGCAACAACGGCGGCTTCGCCTGGGTCGAGGAGCCGGGCCTGCTGCGCCCGACGCGCCAGCCGGCGGATTATTCCGGCGGACGGATCGAACGCATCGATCCCGCCACCGGCGCGGTGCGCGTGCTCTACACCGCATGCGACGGCCATGCCCTGCGCGGGCCCAACGACATCGTCTTCGACAGCCGGGGCGGGTTCTACTTCACCGACCTCGGCAAGGTGCGCGCCCGCGACCGCGACTGGGGCGGGGTCTATTACGCGCTGGCCGACGGCTCGCGCATCGTCGAGCTGGCCTTTCCGGTACTGACGCCGAACGGCATCGGGCTCTCGCCCGACGAGCGCACCGTGTATGTCGCCGAGAGCGAAACGGCGCGGCTCTGGGCCTTCGATCTCGAGGCGCCGGGCGTGGCGCGGAAACAGACATTCCCCTCGCCGCACGGCGGGCGCCTGGTGCACGGCATGGGGGGCTATCGCCGCTTCGACAGTCTGGCGGTGATGGCGAGCGGCAACATCGCGGTCGCCACGCTGGTGACCGGGCAGATCACCGAGATCGCCCCGGACGGTCATATCGTCCGCGAAGTGCCTTTCGACGATATCTATACGACCAATATCTGCTTCGGTGGTCCGGACCTGCGCACCGCGTTCATCACGCTCTCCGGCGGCGGGCAGCTGGTGGCGATGGAGTGGCCGGAGCCGGGCCTGCGCCTCGCCTATTAGCAGTGTCCCCAACGGAGGCAGCGATGGAAGCGGTCCTGAATGAGACGCCGGCGCGCATTCCCGATCCGGACGCGCGCTCCCTCGCGCACATCCCCGGCGAGTCGGGCTGGCCGGTGCTCGGCCATACGCTGCAGATCCTGGCGGATCCCAAACGCTTCACCCGCGAGATGGCGCAGCGATTCGGCCCGGTCTATCGCGCCCGCGTCTTCGGCATGCACAACGTCGCCCTGCTCGGCCCCGAGGCGAACGAGCTGGTGTTGCTCGATCAGGGGCGGAATTTCTCCTCCGCAATGGGCTGGGGGCCGCTGCTCGATCGGGTGTTCCCGCGCGGACTGATGCTGCTCGATTTCGACGAACACCGCCTGCACCGCCGCGCGCTCTCGGTGGCGTTCAAGGCCGGACCGATGCAGTCCTATCTCGCGCTGCTCAACCGCGGCATCGGGGCGCGCATCGGCGAATGGACGGCGGCGGGCGGGGAGATGCGCTTCTACCCGGCGATCAAGCAGCTCACGCTCGATCTCGCCGCCACCGCCTTTCTCGGCGAGGAGATCGGCGGCGAGTCGGCGCAGGTGCAGCGCGCCTTCATCGACATGGTCGCAGCCTCGATCGGCGTCGTTCGCACACCGCTGCCCGGCACGCGCATGGCGCGCGGGGTGCGCGGCCGCGCCGAGATCGTCGACTATTTCTCGGCCCGCGTGCCGCAGCGTCGCGAGCGCGGCGGCGAGGATCTGTTCTCGCAGCTATGCCGCGCCACCTACGAGGACGGCAGCCTGCTGTCGGTCCCGGACATCGTCGATCACATGAGCTTTTTCATGATGGCAGCGCACGACACGCTGACCTCCTCGCTGTCCTCCTTCGTGCAGTTCATCGCGACCGATCCCGACTGGCAGGAGCGGCTGCGCGCGGAGGTGGAGGCGGTCCCGGACGAGGATGGGCTGGCCTATGCCCGGCTCGATGCCCTGCCTGAGACCGAGATGGCCTTCAAGGAGACCATGCGCATCCACCCGCCGGTGACCTCGACGCCGCGCCGCACCGTGCGCGAAGTGACGTTCCGCGGCTTTCGCCTCCCCGCCGGCACGCGGGTCACGGTCAACGCGCTGTTCACCCATCACATGCCCGAGATCTGGCCGGATCCGGAGCGTTTCGATCCGCTGCGCTTCACCGAGGCGGCAAGCCGCGCGCGGCATCGCTTCGCTTATGTGCCTTTCGGCGGCGGCGCGCATATGTGTCTGGGGCTGCATTTCGCCTACATGCAGGCGAAGTGCTTCGCTTGGCACCTGCTGCGCCGCGCGCGGGTCAGCCTGCCCGAGGGCTACACACCCGAATGGCAGATGTGGCCGATTCCCAAGCCGCGCGACGGATTGCGGGTCGTGCTTGCGCCGCGGGCGCGGTGATCGGGTAGCCCTCAGCCCGCGCGCGCGATCGCCAGGAACGAGACCGCATCCAGGCTCGCCCCGCCGACGAGGGCGCCGCCGACCTCGGGGAGGCGCAGGAGCGACCCAGCGTTGTCCGGTTTCACCGAACCGCCGTAGAGAATGCGCACCGCCGCGCCGGCAGCGCCGAAGCGTCCTGTCAGGCGTGAGCGGATATGGAGATGCATGGACGCGATCTCCTCGGCGCTGGGGATACGCCCGGTGCCGATGGCCCAGACCGGCTCGTAGGCGATGGCGCCGGCGAATCCGTCGGGCAGGCTGAGGTCCAGCTGCCTGCCCACGACGCTCTCCGCGCGGCCCGCCATCCGCTCGGACTCGCTCTCCCCGACGCAGACGATCGGCACGAGCCCGGCCGCGACCGCCGCTTCGGCCTTGGCCCGCACGTCGGCGTCGGTCTCGCGATGATCGGCGCGGCGCTCGGAATGGCCGACGATCACGTAGCGCGCGCCAGCATCGCGCAGCATCGGCGCGGCGATGTCCCCGGTATGCGCGCCCCTGGCCGCGGCGTGGCAATCCTGCCCGCCGAGCGCGATGGGCGATCCCGAGAGCGCCATGGCGGCCAGGCTCAGCAGCGTCGCCGGCGGGCACACCAGCAGGTCGCACTCCAGTCCGGCGGCACCGGCGCAGAGGCTGGCGAGCAGCGGCTCCGCCTCCGCGCGCAGCAGGTTCATCTTCCAGTTTCCGGCGATCAATCGGCGCAAGGGTGTCGCTCCTCATCCACTCCGGCGACGGAACACGCGACGGTTGCATGGCGTCGACGGATTTGCCTATCCTCATAGGTATCTGTAGCGGAAAAATACAGATTGGAGGCGAGTCAAGCGGCGTGGCAGCCAGAACGCCACCGCCCGGCTTCGTGTGCTCGCTTCGGGCGCGCACGTCGCCTGCACCGCGTAACCGTGTTGTTTTTTGGGAGTAGATATGGCCGACATCCAGATCGCGAGTATCGATCTTGCGCAAGGGCTGAGTGTCAAGAATCTCGTCGTGCCGACAATGATGGCCGAGGTGGTGCTCAGCAATGCACCAAAGGAGATCCAGGCTGCCTTCACCAAGGACAAGCTGATCGGCCAGAAGCTGCTGAAAACGGCCTTCGAGGCCCTCAACGAGGCCAAGAAGAGCTTCCAGGAAGCGGCGAAGGCAACCGATGAGATTTTCGAAAAAAAGCCGCCGAAGGACGAGAAGGAGGCGGAGGATCGGGTCAAGACGCTCAACGTCATGTGCCGCCAGATCGCCGAGGCGCAGGGCGGCAAGGCGACCAAGGCGGTCGAGGCCGAATGGGCGGTCTACGTCAAGAAGAACAAGGACCTCACCAAATTTCGTGCGCTGTTCGCCATGCGACTCGGCCTCAGCGTGATTTCCGTCGCCGCCAACGTCGGCCACACGGTGATGACGTTCGGCGCCTCCTCCGCGGTGGCCATTCTCGGCATCGCCAAGACCGTCGTCAGCGTCGGCACCGACATTTACAACCAAGTCCGCGACATCTCGAAGGCCGAGACCGACATCATCGACACCGACATCGTCCTGGCCAAGGTCTGGAACGAAAAGGCCGTGGGCGCCAAGCAGGTCGGGCGCGAACTGGCAGGCGCGCTCGGCGTGCCTTTCGTCAAGAGCATCGCCGGCATGGGCAAGCTTCTGACCGAATACAACGCCAAGATCGCCGTCAAGGACAAGAGCACCGAAGATCTCTGGAAAAAAGCCAAGAATCTGATGGACGTCATCGACAAGACCGACAAGGACAACAATCCGCAGCTCCAGAAGGCGATCAAGCCACTCGGCAGCAAGGTCACGGCGCTGCTGGACCAGATCACGGACCTCAACGCCAAGAGCTCGGACTATGACGGGTTCTACGCCGCCTATAAGAATCGCTACGACACCTATCGCACGCTCGAAGGCAAGGCGCTCGGTCACGCCGCCAAGGGCACGGAGGGCGTGATCATGCTCGCCGGCATCGTCTCCACCGCCAAGACCATCGTAGACCTCGCGTCCGCGCTCGCCTGAGGGCGCCGACGGCCGAGCTCATGCCAGCGCGCGCCCGGTGAGGCGCTCGAGCACCCGCAAGGGCGCGCGCTCCGGTTCGGCCATCGCCGACAGCGGCAGATGGAACGTCTGTTCGAGCGCGGTGTGCCCCTTGACCGCGGCGTGCAGCACGAGATCGGTGAAAACGAGCCACGAACTCCCCGCTGGCAGTTCGAGCGCGACCTGCGGCGCGTAGCGCTGGTAGTGCCCGTCCCGCTTGGCGGCGTCGTGCAGCCGCAGCATGATCTCGTCATAGGCGCTGCGCTGCCCCTTGGTGAGGCCGAGCGCGGCCAGCAGCGCGGCGGAGCCCGGCAGCGCCGGACGCAGGCGCGGCACGAACGCGCCGGCGAAATCGGCGAACGGTTCGCCGACGCGCCAGTGCCGTGCCGCGCCATCGGGGGCGATGTTGGAAAACAGCCGCAGGATCCGCCGCCCGTGCAACGGTCGTGTCGGGAACGCATCGACATGCAGGCGGCGATCGTCGTGCCGCGGCGATGCCGGCCGGTCGTCGATCTCGGCCGGACGGAAGGACGTGCGCGCCGGCTCGAGGTCGGGCGCGTAGGCCGGGGCCAGCGCGCGCACGAAGCCCGTCGCCGCGGCGGCGAACCGGGTCATCATCGCCGCCAGCCGGTGGCGCTCGGCCCCGGTGAGCGCGGTGCCGCCGAGCCGGCCGGTCGCGGGATCGAGGCTGATGTTCTTGCGCGTGTTGTCGAGCATGGCCGGCGAAAGCAGCGCCCGCTCGTCCGGAGCGGGGTGAAAGGCGAGCGCCGGGAAGAACAGCACGCGCCCGGCCTCGAGCGCGGCCAGCGCCCGGCGCTGGGTCGCCACCGGGACCGGCCCGTCCCAGCGCGCGATCGTCAGGGTTTCCACGACATCGGTTGCATTCATCGGACACCTCGCCCGTGTCTGCCTGCCCCTCGGGAGGGCATTTCGAGATAGCATTTATTGCCGCCGGCGGCGCGGGAAAGACCGCGTCTATTCGCGCCCCAGCAGGCGGTCGGCGATGAAGCTCGCCAGACCGCGCGGGGCGAAGTCCCGCCGCAGCGCCGCTTCGTCGTACTCCGCGCGCACCCAGTCGGGGAAGGACAGGCGCCCTTCGGCCTCCGCGCCATAGCGGCGGATCAGCGCGTCCAGAATGCCGGTGCGCGAGCCACGCAGATGGCCGTGGCGCCACGAAAGCTGGGTCAGCGCGACGGCGCTCGGCGCGCCCTGCAGCAGCAGGAACACCGCGGCCGCGAACCCGGCCCGATCGGCGCCGGACTTGCAGTGGACCAGCGCCGGTTCGGGCATGGTGCGCAGCGCCTCGCACAGGAAAAGCACGTCCTCCCGCCGCGGTGTCCGGCTGGCCACCGGCGCGTCGATGAACACGAGACCGAGCCGCGCGGCGGCCTCGCGCGCCAGCGCGTCCGACCCGCTGGTGGTGGCGCCGCGCAGATTGATCACGCTGCGCAGCCGCCAACGTCGCGCCAGCCGGGCGAGGCGGCCGGGCGTCGGGTGGTTGGCGCGGTAGAGCCGTCCGGGGATGACGACGCCTTCGTTGCCCCAGACCAGGCGCAGCACGGCATGATCGACCAGCAGACTGTCGATCCAGGCGAGCCACCGGCCCGACCGGCTGGTCAGATCGCCGTGGAAGAGACTGTCCATCGCGCGTCTCAGCCCTCGGCGCGCGGCTCGCGGCTGGCACGCACACGGGCCACGCGCCGTCCGTCCATTTCCAGCACCTCGAACCGCCAGCCGCCGAACACGATGCGATCGCCGGTCTGCGGCACGCGCCGCAGCAGCGCCAGCAGCAGCCCTGCGACGGTATGGTAGCTGCCGGGCGCCGGCAGGTCCGGCAAGCCGAGCTGCGCCTTGGCCTCATCGGCGGGCATCATGCCGTCCAGCACCACGGCGCCGACCGTCGGGTGCGCCTCGCCGGTTTCGCTGCCGCCGTCGGCCGCCTCGCCGACGATCGCGGCGAGCACGTCGGCGGCGGTGACGACGCCCTCGAAACTGCCATACTCGTCCATCACCAGGGCGAGACCCATCGGGTCCGTCTTCAGCCGCCCCAGCACGTCGAGCGCCGAGATCGTGTCCGGCACGACCGCCGGCTGGCGCAGGGCCGAGGCGATGGCGAGCGGCCCGCCCTCGAGGATGCGATCGAGCACGTCCTTGGCTTGCACCACGCCGACGACGTTGTCCACCGAGCCGTCGCAGACGATGAAGCGCGAATGCTGGGAGTCGCGGATGGTCGCGGCCACGGCCGCCGGCGGATCGGTGCGGTCGATCCAGACGATGTCGGTCCGCGGCGTCATGATCGCGCGCACCTTCTTGTCGGCGAGACGCAGCACACGCTCGATGATGTCCCGCTCCTCCGCCTCCAGCGCGCCGCTCTGCGTACCCTCGGCGAGCAGCGCCTTGAGCTCCTCCTCCGTCACCGAGGGCAGCGGCGCGCCGGGCTGGCCGAGAATGCGCAGGACCAGCGCGGACGATCGCCCGAGCAGCCACACCACCGGGCCGGCGAGGCGCGCCAGCGCCGCGATCGGGCGGGCCATCGCCGCCGCGGTCGCCTCCGGCCGGCGCAAGGCGAGCTGCTTCGGGACCAGCTCGCCGAAGACCATGCTGAGATAGGTGATGACGACCACGATCATGGCCAGCGCCAGCTCGTCGGCGAGCCGGTGGGGCATCGCCAGGCTGGTCAGCCACGCGGCGACGTGTTCGGAAATGCGCGCGCCGCCGAACACGCCGGCGAGAATCCCGATCAGGGTGATGCCGACCTGCACCGTCGGCAGAAAGCGCTGCGGGTCCTCGGCCAGACGCCGGGCCAGCTCGGCGCCCCGCACCCCCTGGCGCGCCATGACGGCGAGCCGGGCGCGGCGCGACGAGATCAGCGCCAGTTCGCCGAGCGCGAACAGCGCGTTCAGGCCGATCAGAAGCACGATGACCAGGATCTCGACGACGATGCTCATGGGGCGGCACTCATGGCGTGGTCCGACTCGTTCTGCCACGGGGATCATAGCAGCTGCCGCGGGCCGCGCCGCCGGCGGCGAATCCGGGTAGGCTCTTCCGTCCCCGACGCATGATGGAGGCACGCCGATGTCCGATCCCGTCCGCCCGAAGCTCCCCCGCCTCGCCGCTCTGGCCGGCGCCGCGGGCCTGGTGCCGTTCCTCGTCTGCGCCATCGCCGCCGCGCGCGTCGATCCGGCGGCCGGGTCCAACCCCTGGCTCGCGGCGCTGGTGTTCTACGCCGCCGTCATTCTGTCCTTTCTCGGCGCCGTCCATTGGGGGCTGGCCCTCGCCGCCGCGGACGGCGCGGATGCCGCCCCGGGGCAGCGGGCGCGGCTTCTGCTCGGTGTTCTGCCCGCGCTGATCGCGTGGGCGGCGCTGGTGACGGATCGGCTGCTGGCCGCCGAACTCGGGCTGGCGCTGCTGATCGGCGGGTTCATCGCCGTGGTCGTGGTCGAGGAGCAAGGCCATCGCCGGGGCCTCGTGCCGGGCGGCTATATGGGCCTGCGCTGGGCGCTGTCGGTGGTCGTGGTGGCGCTTCTGACCACGGTCCTGGTGCTGCGCCTGATCGGGGCGCGGATCATTTTCTGATTTTTGGTCTAGATTTTTGTCTCAGCATCTGCTCTAAGCGGTTAACGAAAGGTTAAGCGAACGACGGAACGCAAGGAGCGGGACCATGACGGGCATGCACGACCGATCCAGCCTGGGCCAGCCCGATCTCGGCGCCGCCGGCGCGGTGGTCATCCGCTTCCCCGTCCGCGCCCCGGCCCCGCCGGCGATCGACCGCGACGCCGAAGCCGAAGCCCAGGCGCGCCTGCGCCGCGCCCTGGCCGCCCTCGATGCGGCGCTGGCCGAACAGCGCGAGGCCGTCGCCTCGTGGCGGAACGCGATCGGCGGCCTGCAGACCAGCATGACCAATCTCGGCAGCAGCGTGCAAACCTACCGCGCGCGGCTCGATGCACTCGCCGTCCAGGTCGCCGGCGTGCACCACCAGGCGGTGTGGCTGGAGGAATGGGCGGACCAGGTGCTCGGCAGTCAGCCCGGGCCGGCCTGAACCGGCTCGGACTGAGCACGGCTCGCCGCCCGCCGATCGTCCAGACGCTTCCGCCGCCGCCGCCCGCGTGCGAGGCTGCGCGCATGACGCGGGGGAGGCGCCAATGACCAGGACCGAACTGCTCGCCGCGCTGCGGCGCGCGCGTGTCGTCCCCGTGGTCCGCACACGGGACCGCGGGCTGGCCGCGACCGCCGTCGGCTGGCTGCGCGACGCCGGTATCGGCATTTTCGAAATCACCATGACCATCCCGGAGGCGCCGGCACTGATCCGCGAGCTCGCTGCGGATCCCCGGCTGCTGGTGGGCGCCGGCACCGTCGCCGACGCGGCGACCGCGCGCGCCTGCCTCGCCGCCGGCGCGCGGTTCATCGTCGCGCCGTGGATCGACGCCTCGCTCGCCGCGCCCTGCGCCGAGGCGGACGCGGCCTTGATGCTGGGCGCGATGACCCCTTCGGAGGTGCGGGCCGCGGTCGCGGCTGGGGCGGACGCGGTGAAGATCTTCCCCGCTTCCAGCGCCGGCGGACCGGCGCACATCAAGGCGCTGCGCAGCGTCTTTCCGGAGGTGGCGTTCTGCCCGACGGGCGGGGTCGACCCCGCCAACGCCGCCGCCTATCTCGCCGCCGGCGCCGCCTTCGTCGGCATCGGCGGGGCGCTGGTGGACGAAGCCCGGATCGCCGCCGGCGACCAGGCGGCGATCACCGCGGCGGCGCGCGCCGTGCTGGCGGTGGGGTGAACCGCCATGGCCGCCGAGCTGCTGTGCATGGGCGAGCCGATGCTGGAGCTGAACCAGCTGCCGCCGCAACCGGACGGGCGCCGCCTCTATCTCGAAGGCCACGGCGGCGATACCTCGAACGTCGCCATCGCCGCCGCGCGGCAAGGGGCGCGGGTCGGCTACGTCAGCGCCGTCGGGACGGATGCCGCGGGGGAGAGTTTTCTCCGCCTGTGGGCGGATGAGGGCGTGGACGCCAGCACCGTGCTGCGCGTGCCGCACCGGCCCACCGGCCTTTATCTCGTCGTCCATGGCGCGGCGGGCCACGAGTTCCTGTTCTTCCGCGCCGGCTCGGCGGCCAGCGCCTACGCCCCGGCCGACGTGCCGGAGGCGGCGATCGCGGGCGCGCGGATGCTGTTCGCCAGCGGCATCAGCCAGGGCATTTCCGACAGCGCCGCGGATGCCGTGTACCACGCCTTTGCGCTGGCCCGCCGCCACGGCGTGACGGTCGCCTACGACACCAACTACCGTCCCCGGTTGTGGCCGCCGGCGCGGGCGGCGGCGGTGATCCACGCCGCGGTGGCGCAGGCCGAGATCGCCCTGCCCGGGCTCGACGACGCCCGCGCGCTCACCGGCCTCACCGAGCCGGAGGCGATCCTGGCGTTCTATCGCCGGCTCGGTCCGCGCATCGTGGTGCTCAAGATGGGTGCGGCGGGGGCCTGGCTGGCGCTGCCCGAGGGGGATGTGCGGATTCCGCCCCGCGCCTGCACGCCGGTGGACGCGACCGGCGCGGGCGACGCGTTCTGCGGCAGCTTCCTCGCCCGCCTGCTGGCCGGCGACACGCCCGAGGCCGCCGCCCACTACGCCGCCGCCGCCGCCGCGCTCTCCACCGAGGCCTATGGCGCGGTCGCGCCGATCCCCCGCCCGGCCGCCGTGCGCGCGGCACTCGCCCGGGGCGCGCGCGGCGACCCTCCCCCTGGTTGACGGGGGCCCGTCGGCGGCGCTATTTCCGCGCCTCCGGCTGGCGGCGTAGCTCAGCGGTAGAGCAGGGGAATCATAATCCCTTGGTCGGTGGTTCAAATCCGCCCGCCGCTACCATATCGCCGCGCGCGATGCGGACGCGGCCGGGTCGGTGACCAGCAGAGTCCAGTGACGACCGGAGCATGGACCGTCAGGCGGCTTCGTCGCCGGCGGGTGGGCGCAGTGGCGCGCGCGAGGCGTCGTTGTGGGCGGCGGCCAGTGTGCGCAGCGCGGCCAGGAAGGCCGCCCGCTCGGGTGGGCGCAGCGGCGCCAGCAAATCCTCCTGCATCCGCTGCACCGCCGGCTCGGCGCGCTGCAGCAGCGCATGGCCCTCGCGGGTCAGCGACAGGCGCCGCACCCGCCGGTCCTGCGGGTCCGTCGCCCGGTGCAGCAGCCCCCGCTGTTCCAGTGCGAGACAGAGCCGCGCGATCGAGGAGCGGTCCAGCGCCGTCGCCCCGGCGAGCGAGATCTGGTCCAGGCCCGGCTGCGCCTCGGCCGCCCGCAGCACGGCGTATTGCAGCGGCGTCAGCCCGAAATCGGCGCAGCGCTCCAGGAACAGCGCCACGGCGATCTGCTGACAGCGGCGGATCAGATAGCCGGGTTTGTCGTGGACATTGGCGATCTGCACGGCGCACTCCTCAACCGCGACGGCTCCGGCGGCGCCGGACATCGGCAACGACGGTCCGGCGCGCGGGAGACATCAACCGGCGAACCGTTCGTAGATGCCGATCCGGCGCTGCAGCGGCGCATCGTCGACCTGGAACAGGAAGGCCGGCCTGCTCACGGAGCTGTTGGCGAGATGCACGCGGGCGTGGACGGGTGCTGCGAACACGTCCGCCTCCTCGGCGTCGAGCGTGACGCCGCCGACCTCCGCCTGCACGCTACCGGTGACGACGTGGAACACCGCCGAAGCGCTGTCGCGCGGCAGCGTCACCGCTTCGCCCGGGCGCAGCATCAGCGCCGAGAAGCCGAGCGTCGGCAGGCATTCCTCGCCGGTCTCGGGGTTGACGTAGCCGAGCTGCACCGGAACGCCGGCGGCGGTGTCGCCCGCCAGCGCTTCCAGCGCCGCGCGCACCTCGGCCCACGGCCAGCGCAGCAGCGGATAGGGCGCGCGCGGCGCGGCGAGAACGGGATACGGCACCAACCCCGCGCGCCGATAGCGCGTCGCCGAGGCGTCCGGCGCGTTGCGCACCGGCTGTGGCGCGCCCTCCAGCGCGTAGGACGCTTCCATGGACACGATCAGCGGCAGGTCGAGCGCATCCATCCACACCACCGGCCCGGTTCCGGCGTGGGTATGTTCGTGCCATTGCAGCGCCGGCGTCAGGATCAGGTCGCCGCGCTGCATCGGCAGCCGTTCGCCGTTGACGATCGTGCACCCGCCCTCGCCCTCGACGACGAGACGCACGGCGACCGGCGTATGGCGATGGCTCGGCGCCGTCTCGCCGGGCAGGATCAGCTGCATGCCGACATAGATCGTGCCGGTGGCATGCAGCCCGTCGAGCCCGTGGCCGGGATTGGCATAGACGAGCACACGGCGTTCGGCTTTCTCGATCGGGGTGAGTTCGCCGGCGCGCAGCAGCAGCGGCCGCACGTCGCGATAGCGCCAGAGCGTCGGCTGCGTGCGTGGCCGCGGCGCGCCGTGCGGCAGGAAGTTGCGCATGCTCGGCCACAGCGGCACGAGATTCGCGCCGGTCATGGCGGCGCGATAATCCGCCGGCAGCTCTTCGAGCGTGCCGAGTGCCGGCGCCGCAGACGTTTGGATCTCTCCCATGGGTCCGTGTTCCCTGTGTGTGGCTCAGCCGGTGGCGCCGTGACCCTGCGCGGACGCGCCGAACCCGGCTTCACCGAGCCCGTTGCCGCCATAGAGCCAACCGAGAATGTCATACCATTGCTCGGAACTCTTCGCCGACATGATGGCGTTGCGCAGCAGCGCATGCGCGCCGGCGGGGTGATAGATGTGCTCGCCGATCGCGCGCGACTGCAGCTGCACGCGCGCGGTGCGCAGCACGCGGCGGGCGCGGTAGGCTTCCAGCGCGGGTTCGATATCGTCCGGCCGCGCGGCCAGTTCGTGCGCCAGGCAGACCGCGTCCTCCATCGCCATGCACGCGCCTTGCGCGAAATATTGCAGCATCGGATGCGCCGCATCGCCGAGCAGGGCGACACGCCCGTCGACCCAGTTCGTCACCGGTTCGCGGTCGCACAGCACCCACAGCTTCCAGTCCGCGCCGTGACGGATGATCGCCTGGGCGCGCGGGTGGATATGCTCGAACCCGCGCATGACCTCGTCGAAGGCAACCGGCTTGCCCGCGACGGGTTCGGCGGCATCGTTGTGATAGGTCACCACGAGGTTGAAAAGTTTCCAGCCCTGGAGCGGATAATGCACGATATGGCATTTCGGGCCGGCCCACAGCGTGGCGGCGTTCCAGCGCAGGTCCTCGGGCATGCGCTCGGTCGGGATCACGGAGCGGTAGGTCGTGTGTCCCGACACGCGCGGGGGCCCGTCACCGACGAGTTGCTTGCGGATGTTGGACCAGAGCCCGTCGGCGCCGATCAGCGCCGCACCCGTGACGGTCCCGCCCGAGGCCAGCCGCGCGGTCACGCGGGCGCCGTCCTGCGCGTAGCCGACCACCTCGCAGCTGGTGCGCAGCTCCACAAGCGGACTGGCGAGGCAGGCCTTGAGAAAGACCCCGTGCAGGTCGCCGCGATGGATCACGGCGTAGGGGTTGCCGAAATGTTTGCGGAACGCCTCGCCGAGGTCGATATGGGTGATCTCCTCGCCGCCCATCGCGTCCATCAGCCGCAGCCGGTCGATATAGACCGCGATCGCGCGGGCGGCGTCGCCGACGCCGAGATAGTCGAAGGCGTGGAACGCGTTCGGGCCGAGCTGGATGCCCGCGCCGATCTCGCCGAGGCGGGCGGCCTTCTCCAGCACGATGACATGGTGATTTTTCGCCGCCAGGCCGACGGCGGCGGCCAGGCCACCGATACCGCCACCGGCAATCAGAATCGGGCTGCTGCCTGGCATCGCTCGTCCCCCTACCGTTCGGCGCCCGCCGCGCCGGCGCCACCGCCTGCCGTGGTTTAATCACTATTCTGATGATCAGTATAGGGATCATTCCGCCAGGTCGGAGTAATTTTTCGTGATGGCCCGCCGTGGCGCCCGACGCGCCGGACGAACGGGCCGCTGGCGCCGAGCCCGATCGACGTGGCAGCGTGGCGTGCGGGGCGCGCGTCCGGCCCCGAATCGCCGAACCCGGTTGCAGCCCATGCCGTCTTCTGCCGCACGCGGCACGCCAATCGCTCCCGCCGAGGCGCTGCTCGCCGACATCCACGCGTTCTCGGCCCTCGGCCCGCGCACGGCGCACTTCGTCGACGGCGGCATCCCCTATTTCGTGAACGAGTTCTGGACCGCGGCGCAGCGGCGCGCCCACAGCCTGCACGAAATCAGCTACCGCGCCTGCTTCAAGCCGCAACTGCCGGAGTTCTTCATCGCCCGGCTCACCGCTCCCGGCGATGCGGTGCACGACCCGTTCATGGGCCGGGGCACGACGCCGCTGCAGGCCGCGCTGATGGGCCGCCGGCCCATCGGCAACGACATCAACCCGCTGTCGCTGTTGCTGACCCGCCCGCGGCTCACCCCTCCGACACCGGCGCAGGTGGCGGCGCGGCTCGACGAAGTGACGTGGGCCGACGGCGAGGCCGCGCGCGACGACCTGCTCGCCTTCTATCATCCGCAGACCCTGCGCCAGCTCGCGGCCCTGCGCGCGTGGCTGCTGCGGCGCGCGCCGCTCGCGTGCAGCGCGCCGGATCCGGTCGATGACTGGATCCGCGCCGTCGCCCTCACCCGCCTGACCGGGCATTCGCCGGGGTTCTTCTCGGTCTACACCCTGCCGCCCAACCAGGCCGTGCGGGTCGAGGCGCAGATCAGGATCAACGCCCGGCGCAACCAGGTTCCGCCACAGCGGGATATCGCCGCCATCATCCGCAAGAAGACCCTCAGCCTGCTGAAGGACGGACCACCCGGCGCGCACCCACCGGCGGATCTCAGCGTCGGCCCGGCATCGACCACCCCGCACATCGCCGCTGGCAGCGTCGCGCTCGTCGTCACGTCACCGCCATTTCTCGATGTCGTTCAATATGAGTCGGACAACTGGCTGCGCTGCTGGTTCGCCGGGATCGAGGCCGGCTCCGTCACCGTGGCGCTGCACCGGAGTGAAGCGAGCTGGACCGCGATGGTCCGCGCCGTGCTCACCGAGCAGGCCCGGCTGCTGCGCCCAGGCGGCCATGTCGCCTTCGAGGTCGGGGAAATCCGCCGCGGGACCGTGCTGCTGGAGCGCCTCGTCTGGCAGGCGGCGGCCGGACTGCCGTTCGACCGCCTGGCCGTCATCGTCAACAAGCAACCCTTCACGAAAACCGCCCATTGCTGGGGCATCGGCAACAACGCGGTCGGCACGAACACGAACAGAATCGTCCTGCTGCGACGCACCCGCTGACCGCAGCACCCGCGGAAGAACGCGCCCTCACTTGACCCCCACCCCGCGCTTCGCTACCCACCCCTCCGCGCGGTCCCGTTCGTCTAGAGGCCCAGGACACCAGCCTTTCACGTTGGTAACACGGGTTCGAATCCCGTACGGGACGCCACCGACAGGTCAGAACCGCTTCCCGCCCCCTGCGCGCAGCCGGAGCGGGAAGCGGGTCGCCTTCGCTCCGGCCGTGCCTATCAGGGGCGCGGTCGGCTCACTCCGCGGCCTTGGTCTCGACGTAGATCGCCGCCCCTTTCTCGACGAATTCGCGGCTCTTCTCCTCCAGTCCGGCCATGCGCTCGGCCTCCTGGCGCAGATCCTGCGTGATCTGCATGGAGCAGAATTTCGGGCCGCACATGGAGCAGAAATGCGCCACCTTGTGCGCCTCCTTGGGCAGCGTCTCGTCGTGGAAGGCTCGCGCGGTGTCGGGATCGAGCGCCAGGTTGAACTGGTCGTCCCAGCGGAAATCGAACCGGGCGCGCGACAGCGCATCGTCGCGCAGCCGGGCGGCGGGATGGCCCTTGGCGAGATCGGCGGCGTGGGCGGCGATGCGGTAGGTGATGACCCCGGTCTTGACGTCGTCGCGGTTGGGCAGACCGAGATGCTCCTTCGGCGTGACGTAGCACAGCATCGCGGTGCCGAACCAACCGATCATCGCCGCGCCGATCGCCGAGGTGATGTGGTCATAGCCCGGCGCGATGTCGGTGGTGAGCGGCCCGAGGGTATAGAACGGCGCCTCGTGGCAGAGCGCGAGCTGCTTCTCCATGTTGACCTTGATCTTGTGCATCGGCACATGGCCGGGGCCCTCGATCATCACCTGGCAGCCCTTGGCCCAGGCGATCCGCGTCAACTCGCCCAGCGTCTCGAGTTCGGCGAACTGCGCGGCGTCGTTGGCATCCGCGATCGAGCCCGGCCGCAGCCCGTCACCGAGCGAGAACGAGACGTCGTAGCGGCGCATGATGTCGCAGATCTCGTCGAACCGCTCGTAGAGAAAGCTCTCCTTGTGGTGCGAGAGGCACCAGCGCGCCATGATCGAGCCGCCGCGCGAGACGATGCCGGTCACGCGCCGCGCCGTCAGCGGCACATAGCCAAGGCGAACGCCGGCGTGGATGGTGAAATAATCCACGCCCTGCTCGGCCTGTTCGATCAGCGTGTCCTTGAACACCTCCCAGTCCAGCTTGACCGGATCGCCGCCGACCTTCTCCAGCGCCTGGTAGATCGGCACGGTGCCGATCGGCACCGGCGCGTTGCGCAGGATCCAGTCGCGGATATTGTGGATGTTGCGCCCCGTGGACAGGTCCATCACCGTGTCCGCGCCCCAGCGGATCGCCCACACCAGCTTCTCGACCTCCTCGGCGGCCGAGGAGGTGACCGCGGAATTGCCGATATTGGCGTTGATCTTGACGAGGAAATTGCGGCCGATGATGACCGGCTCGAGCTCGGGGTGGTTGATGTTGGCCGGAATGATTGCGCGGCCGGCGGCGAGTTCCGCGCGGACGAATTCGGGCGTGATGAAGGCCGGAATGGCGGCGCCGAAATCCTCGCCATCCGCGCGCCGCGCATCGGCACCCGCCGCCATCGCGGCGCGGCCGAGATTCTCGCGGTGCGCAACGTAGACCATCTCCTCGGTGACGATGCCGGCGCGGGCGAACTCCATCTGCGTCACGTACTGCCCGCCGCGACCCGCACGCACCATGTGCGGCGCCGGGCAGCGCGCCACCAGCCGGTCGGCCGGAGCGTTTCCGTTATCCTCGGGGCGGAGCGGGCGCGGCGCCACGGTCTCGAACCCGCGCGAGGCGATCCACGGGGCGCGCACGGGCGGCAGCCCGGATTCGAGATCGATGCGAGCAGCCGGGTCGGTGAAGGGGCCGGAGGTGTCATACAGCCGGACCGGCGCCTCGCCGCCGCCGAGCCGGATCTCGCGGAAGGGAACCTGCACCTGAGGCCAACCCTCCGGGCTCGAATAGGTCTTCTGCGAACCGGCGATCGGGCCGGTCGTCACCGCGGCGGGTTTGGCCTGCACGTTCATTGGGACGACTCCTCTGCGTTTCGTAAGCCGCGCCGGGGCTGAAACGGGGAGGAAGCGGTCTCGCGCTGCAATCCCGTCCCTCCGCCGGCATGACCCGGATCAGGTTCGTGGAACCCGCGCCGCCCATCACGAGCGTGCCCGGATCCCGCCAGGGTCACCGCGTCGCCGCGCGCGCGGCCGGCGGTCTCTCAGCCCCCTCGCGGGGCTCCCCTCGGATCAGCAATACGTCGTGCCTGCGCGCCGCGAAGTCAAGCGCGCTCGCGGACGGGGCTCGGCTCCGGCAGGTCCAGCGGCCGCCCGAGATAGCGCTCGAGCACCGCCGCCGGCGGGCCGTCATCGCGGATCCGGCCCTGCTCCAGCCACAGCAGGCGCGTGCACCACGTCGCCAGCGTGTCGTGCTTATGGCTCGACAGCACCAGAATCTCCGCGTCGCGCACCATCTGTTCCAGGCGGGCGCTGGCCTTGTCGAGGAAATTGGCGTCGCCGGCGAGGAACCATTCGTCCATCAGCAGCACCTGCGGGCGGATGGCGGTGGCCAGCGCGAAGCCGAGCCGCACGACCATGCCGGAACTGTAGATGCGCAGCGGCAGATCGAGAAAGTCGCCGAGCTCGGCGAACTCCTGCACGTCCACTTCCAGGCGGCGGATGCGCGCCGCGTCGAGGCCGTTGTACTGGGCGCGCAGCATGATGTTCTCGCGCCCGGTGAGGTCCGGGTTCATGCCGAGATTGGGATCCAGCAGCACGTTCATGCTGCCCTCGATGACCACACGGCCGCCGACCGGCTCGTAGATTCCGGCCAGGGTGCGCAGCAGCGTGGTCTTGCCGGCACCGTTGCTGCCGATCAGGCCCAGCCGGTCGCCGGGGCGCAGCGCGAACGACACCTCGCGCAGGGCGCGGACGACGACCCGGTGCTGCGCATCCTGCCCGAGTCTGCGGCCGGCGACGGCCAGCGCGGTCTTCTTCAGGCTGCGGGCATTGCCGTGATAGAGCGGGAAATCGACCGACACGTTCTCGGCCAGGACGGAGGCCATCGGACTAGACCCAGAACGCCAGCCGCCCGCGCACGCGCACGAACAGCCGCCAGGAAATCGCCAGCAGCAGCGCCGAATAGGCCAGCGCCGCGCCCCACAGCAGCGCCGAAGCTCCGGTGCCCAGCAGCGGACCGCGGACGATCTCGAACAGCGCATAGAACGGGTTCAGCGGCAGCCACCCTGCCTCATCGCGCATCAGCTCGGGCTTCCAGATGATCGGACTGACGAAGAAGGCGATCTGCATGACGCTGGCGACGATCGGGGGAATGTCGCGGAAGCGCGCGCAGATGGCGCCGAGCGTGAGGGTGAGGGCGAACGCGTCGATCAGCCACAGCGCCAGCGCGGGCACCGCGGCAAGCAGGCCCAACCCGGGCCAGATGCCGAAGACGGCGAACACCACGATCACGACGGCGATGTTGTGGGCAAACACGATCAGGTTGCGCAGCACGATGCGCGCCGCATAGAGCGAGAACGGCATGCGCACCGAGCGGATCGTCGCTTCCTCGACGGTGAAGCCGATGCAGCCGTCGGTGACTAGGCTCTGCAGCAGGTTCCACAGCACCAGCGAGAGGCCGAGGAACGGCAGATAGGTGTGCAGGTCCATGCGGAAGAGCGTGGAGTAGAGAATGCCGAGCGCGAACACCATCACCGCGGTCGAGAGCGTGAGCCAGAACGGCCCGAGGACGGAGCCGCGGTAGCGCGCCTTGATGTCCAGCCAGGCGAGCGCACGGACCAGACGCCACAGCCGCCACGCCTCACCGAGGTCGGCCAGCGCCAGCCGGCGCCGGCCGGCATAGTCGAGGCCAGCGGCGAAGCACAGCACCTGCTCGGCCCCGCTGGCCGCCACCACGGCGTCGCCGGCGGCCGGTGGGGCGGCGGTGGTCGCGCCGGAAACCGCGTCCTCGCGGGCGTGCTGGGCTATGACGGTCATGACTGGCCGGCGCGATAGCCGATCGCCGCGGCGCCGACAACCCGCGACGGGCCGCCGGCGCTGCCCCGTTCCGCCCGCACCCGGCGTTCAGCCCGCAACTGGGGCCAGTCGCAGATGGTCGCCCCGGATGATGGCGATGCGCTGGCCGGGGACGAAGCGGTACTCGTTGCTCTGCACCACCGAGATGGTCTGCCCGTCGTCCACTCGGATGATGAACTCGACGGCCTGCCCGCTCGCCAGCCCACCCTCGACGGCGCTGCCGGCGATGCCGCCGATCAGGGCGCCGCCAATGGCGCCGAGGATGTTCATGCGCGGATCGCCGCCGATGAAGCTGCCGGCGACACCACCCGCCGCGGCGCCGCCCAGCGCGCCGATGCCGCTGCTCGGCCCCTGCACGTTGACATCCCGCATCGAGACGATCGTGCCGTAGGAAACCTGCGCCGCGCGGCCGACTCCATAGCCGCCATAGGTGCTGTTCGGTGGCGGAGCGGCACAGCCGCTGAGGGCCGCCGTCAGTACGACGGCTGCCAGCACCAGCCCGGAGCCAGCCACCCTCCGCCACGCCCGCAGCGCAGCGGCCCGCGCTGCCGGCCGCCAGGTCACGATCACGCCACGAAGTCTATGCATGGATTCTCCTCGACCGGACGCCGCAGCGCCGATTCGCTCACCCGGATTGTCTGATCTTGCAGGCGCATGGGCTTTCGGATAACATCTTAGACGGCGTTCTTGATGCAATGCTTAATCCTACGTGCGCATGATGATGTTCGGCCGTCGTGCAGGGCGGTCAGTGTTTGCCGCGACCCGACGGGAGAGCGAGACCCATATGCCGCCTGCCCCGCATTCCGCCGCATCCTCGCACCGGCGGCAAGTCTCCCCTCTCATGGGCACCCGCGCGCGCCAGGCGTGCCGGCTTTTCCTGTGCGGATTCGCTCTCGCCCTGCTCGCGGCCTGCGCCGGCGGCGAGCATCCCCAGCTCGCCGACCAGCGGGGTGAAGCGGCGCACTACGTCGCCCGGGCGAGCGGCAACTACCAGCCCCCGGGACCGCCGGAGGACCCGTGGCGACCCTATATCAGCGAGGCGGCGCAGCGATTCGACGTGCCCGAGCGCTGGATCCGGGAGGTCATGCGCACCGAATCCGGCGGGCGCGAGTATGTGAACGGCCAGCTCGTCACCTCGCCCAAGGGGGCGATGGGGCTGATGCAGGTCATGCCCGCTACCTTCGATCTGATGCGCCAGCGCCATGGACTCGGCGACGACCCCTACGACCCGCGCAACAACATCCTCGCCGGCACTGCCTATATCCGCGAGATGTACGATATCTACGGAGCGCCCGCCTTCCTCGCCGCCTACAACGCCGGCCCGGCCCGGCTCGATGACCAGCTGCAGCACCACCGTCCCCTGCCCGACGAGACGCGACGATATGTGGCGATGATCGCCCCGCATATCCAGGACAGCTGGCCCGCGAACCGGGCCGCGGCGGACCGCATGGCGTGGAACCAGGCCCCGCTCGATTCGCGGCGCCCCGCTGCCACGGCAGGCTCGGCATTGGGCTCAGCCGCACCTCCGCCGCGCAGCGTGCAGGTGGCAGCCCTCCGGCCGCCGCCGCTCCCGCCCGCAGCCCCCGTTTCGCCCGCGCTCCCGGTGCCGCCGGCACCGCCGGTGCAGCTCGCCGCGGTCACGCCGGGGCATCGCGATGGCGGTTTCCGCCTCATCTCCACCGCCGTGGCCGCCGAGGCGCCGCTGGCGCACGGTGGCGACCCGCGCGGCGCCTGGGCGATCCAGGTCGGCGCCTTCGCCCAGGAGGGCCAGGCCTTCGCCGCCGCGCTGGCTGCGCGCGATCAGGCGCGCGGGCTGCTGGCCGTTTCCCACCCCGTGGTCGGCGGCGTCCTGTCCCCGCATGGCAAGCTCTACCGTGCCCGCCTGGCCGGCCTGTCGCGCGACGCCGCGGCGCAGGCCTGCGACAAACTGGCCCGCCAGGGCCTGCATTGCCTCCTGGTCGCCCCCAACGCGCAGTCCTGAGGGCTTGCCCGGCGGGGTGTTGCCCGGTATCGGCTTCCAAGGGCCGCCGGCCCTTGGTGGGGGCGTGGGGGCAAAGCCCCTGCGAAACGTCGCATGAAACCTGATTTCTCCAGTCTGACCCCGCTGCTCGCGCCGCGCTCGGTGGCCGTGATCGGCGCCTCGGACGATCCGACCCGGATCGGTGGCCGGCCGATCGCCTATATGCGCGCCCAGGGGTTTCGCGGCGCGATCCTGCCGGTCAACCCGAAGCGGGCGGAAATCCAGGGCCTGCCGGCCTACCCGACGGTCGAATCCCTGCCCGAAACCCCGGACGTGGCGATCGTCGCCGTGCCCGCCGCCGGTGCGGTTGCGATGGTGGAGGCGCTGGGGCAGCGCGGGGTGAAGGGCGCGATCGTCTTCACCGCCGGCTTCGCCGAGGTGGACGCGGACGGGGCCGCCGAGCAGGCGCGGATGATCGCGGCTGCGCGCGCGCATGGCATGCGCCTGCTCGGGCCCAACTGTCTCGGCCTGTTCAATGCCAGGCTCGGGTTCTACCCGATCTTCTCCTCGTCGTTCGAGACCGGCTGGCCGCGGCCGGGACGGATCGGCATCGCCAGCCAGTCCGGCGCCTATGGCACGCACCTGTTCGTCGTCGCGCGCAATCGCGGCCTCGGCACGCCGGTCTGCGTCACCACCGGCAACGAGGGCGACGTCACGCTCGGCGACGTCATCGGCTGGCTGGCCGAGGATTCCGAGACCGACGTCATCGCCGCCTACGCCGAGGGCATCCGCGCCGCCGACGGGCTTCTCGCCGCGCTCGAACGGGCCCGGGCGGCGCGCAAGCCGGTGGTGATGATGAAGGTCGGGCGCAGCGCGCTCGGCCAGGCGGCGGCGCGCTCGCACACCGCCTCCATCGCCGGTGACGATGCCGTGACCGAGGCGGTGCTGGCGGAGTTCGGCGTCGTGCGTGCGCGCTCGACCGAGGAGATGCTCGACATCGCCTATGCCGCGACCCGGCGCATCTATCCCGCCGGTAACACGCTCGGCGTGATCACGGTCAGCGGCGGGGCGGGCGTGCTGATCTCGGACGCCGCCGAGCAGCTCGGGCTGGCGATGCCGCCGATGCCGGAGGCGACGCAGGCCGAGCTGCGCGGCCTGGTCCCGTTCGCCGCGCCGCGCAACCCGGTCGACTGTACGGCGCAGGTCTTCAACGAGATCAGCTTGGTGGGACGCTTCGCCGAAGCCGTGGTGGCAGAGGGCGGCTATGCGTCGGTGCTGGCCTTTTTCTCCCAGACCGGCGGCGCGGCCTCGATCGCGCCGCGGCTGCGCACGCAACTCGGGGCCGTGCGCGCCCGCCACCCGGAGCGGCTCTACGCGCTCTCCGTTCTCGCCGCCCCGGATCTGGTCGCCGAGTATGAGTCGGACGGGTTCCTCGTCTTCGAGGACCCGACGCGCGCGGTGAACGCGATCCACGCGATGGGCCGGTTCGGCGACGCCTTCGCCCGCGCCGCGACGCCGCCACCCCCGGCCCTGCCCGCGATCGCGCTGCCGGCGGCGACCCCGAGCGAATCGGAGGCCAAGCGCATCCTCGCCGCCGCCGGCATCGCCTGCGTCCCCGAGCACGTCGTCGGCTCGGCGGAGGCAGCGGCGGAGGCGGCGGCGGCGATGGGGTTTCCGGTGGTGATGAAAATCGTCTCCCCGGACATTCTCCACAAGACCGAGATCGGCGGCGTGCTCGTCGGCATCGCCGATGCCGCGGCGGCGCGCGCCGGCTTCGCCACCCTGCTCGCCCGCGCCGCCGCCGCACGCCCCGCGGCGCGCATCGAGGGCGTGCTGGTGGCAAAGCAGGTGCAGGGCGGCGTCGAGTGCCTGCTCGGCATCCACCGCGATCCGGTCTTCGGCCCGATCGCCGCCTTCGGCCTCGGCGGGATTTTCGTCGAGGTGCTGAAGGACGTGGTGTTCCGCCGCTGCCCGTTCGGCGAGGATGTCGCTCTCGACATGATCCAAGGCATTCGGGCCGCTGCGCTGCTGCGCGGCGCGCGCGGCCGTCCGGCTGCCGATACCGCCGCCCTGGCGCGGATGCTGTCGCGGCTTTCGGTGTTCGCGGTGCAGGCCGGTGCGCGGCTGCGCGCGGTGGACCTCAATCCTGTCTTCGCCCTGCCCGAGGGCGAGGGCGCCCTCGCCGCGGACGCGGTGCTCGAGATCGGAGAGCCGGATGGCCATCAACTATGAGAAGCTGAAGTCGTTCCCGATCCCCGAAGTCCGCCAGCGCGTGACCCGGCGGGACACGGTGTTCTATGCCCTCTCGGTCGGGCTCGGTCAGGACCCGATGGACGAGCGGCAGCTGCGGTTCGTCGATTCCCACAAGGACCTGGTCGCGATGCCGGCGATGGCGGTGGTGCTCGGCCATCCCGGGTTCTGGCTGCGCCTGCCCGAGACCGGGGTGGACGCGGTGAAGGTGGTCCATGGCGAGCAGAGCATCGTCTGGCACGCGCCGCTGCCGGTGGAGGGCGAGATCATCGGCCGGACCCGCGTCGTCGAGGTGATCGACAAGGGTCCGGGAAAGGGCGCGCTGCTCTATTCCGAGAAGCAGGTGCTCGACGCCGCCACCGGCCAGGTGCTGGCGACGCTCGATTCGACCACGTTCATGCGCGGCGATGGCGGGTTCGGCGGGCCGTCGGGGCCGGTGAAGCCGGTGCATGACGTGCCCACAAGCGCGCCCGACTTCAGCATCGACCTCGCCACGCGGCCCGAACAGGCGCTGTATTACCGGCTCAACGGCGACGACAATCCGCTGCACGCCGATCCGAAATTCGCCGCCGCCGCCGGTTTCCCGCGGCCGATCCTGCATGGGCTGTGCACGCTCGGCACCGTCTGCCACGCGCTGCTGCGCGGCGCCGCCGACTACGAGCCGCAGCGGCTGCGGGCGATGGCGCTGCGGTTTTCCGCCCCCGTGTTCCCCGGCGAGACCATCCGCACCGAGATATGGCGCGACGGCGCCTTCCGCGCCCGCGTCGTGGAGCGCGACGCCGTGGTCGTGAACAACGGACATTTCGAACTCGGCTGAGCGGCGCGGTCCGCTCAGGGCCAGCGCACCTCCGGCGGCAGGCTCATCAGGATGGCCTCGATGTTGCCGCCGGTCTTGAGGCCGAACAGCGTGCCGCGATCGTGCAGCAGGTTGAATTCGACGTAGCGGCCGCGGCGAACGAGCTGGTGCTCGCGCTCCGCCGCGCTCCAGACCGCACCCATGCGGCGGCGGACGATCTCCGGATAGGCGGCGAGGAAGGCCGCGCCGACATCGCGGGTGAAGGCGAAATCCGCGGCCACGTCGCCGCTGTCGAGATGGTCGAAGAAAATCCCGCCGGCACCGCGTGGCTCGTTGCGGTGGGGCAGGAAGAAATACGTGTCGCACCACGCCTTGAACCGCGGGTAGTAGCCCGGGTCGTGCCGGTCGCACGCGGCCTTGAAGGCGGCGTGGAAGGCCGCGGCGTCGGCTTCGGCCGCGTCGGTGTCCAGGCGCATCGGGGTGAGATCCCCGCCGCCGCCGAACCAGCCCTTGGTGGTGACGATCATGCGCGTGTTCATGTGCGCCGCCGGCACGTTCGGGCTGTGCAGGTGGGCGACCAGGCTGATGCCGCTGGCCCAGAAGCGGGGATCCTCTTCGGCGCCGGGAATCTGGCGGCGAAACTCGGGGCTGAACTCGCCCCAGACGGTGGAGATATTGACCCCGACCTTCTCGAACACCCGGCCGCGCATGACGCTCATCACGCCGCCGCCCTGATCGCTGCCGTCGGCGCCGGGCGGGCGCTGCCAGGCACTGCGGATGAAGCGCCCGGGCGGACGCACGGGCGCCAGGACGCTCGCGGGATCGTCCTCGATCGCCTCGAAGGCGGCGCAGAGCCGGTCGCGCAGATCGGCGAACCAGGTCTGGGCGGCCGGCTGGAGCGCGGCATGGGCGGGCGGAACCGCATCGGTCATCGGCAAGTCTCTCCGTGGACGGGACGACCCTATCGGATCCCGCGCCGTGTTGCAGGGGCGCAGAACGCCGCCTAGTATGCGCCGCGTCGGTGACGGGCCCTTCCCGCACGAATGGCTGTTGGCCGGCGGCGCCGAAAGTGCCGCCGCGGCGTGCGGTCATGTGTGGTCCGTCGCGACGCGCCGCAACCAGCCCCGTCCGGGCTTCGAGGACATGATGGCCACATCACTCTCCGCATCCGACCATGGCGCCGGCTCGCCGCACGGCGAGGGCACATCCAAGCGCGATTTCCTCAAGCTCGTCACCGGCGCCGCCGCCCTCGTCGGCACCGGGGCGATCGTGTGGCCGTTGATCGACAGCATGAACCCGTCCCAGGACGTGCTGGCGCTCGGCTCGATCGAGGTCAATCTCGACCCCATCCAGGCGGGCATGGGCATCACCGTGCTGTGGCGCGGCAAGCCGATCTTCGTGCGCCACCGCACCGAGAAGGAGATCAAGGAAGCCGAGGACGTGAGCCTCTCGGCCCTCAGCGATCCGGAGACGGACGCCGCCCGCATCAAGGCCGGCCACGCGCAGTGGATCGTCGTCGTCGGCATCTGCACCCATCTCGGCTGCGTGCCGCTCGGCAACAAGCCGTCCGATCCGCGTGGTGAGTGGGGCGGCTGGTTCTGCCCCTGCCACGGCAGCCAGTACGACACTTCGGGGCGCGTGCGCCACGGTCCCGCCCCGGCCAACCTGCCGGTCCCCCCCTACGCGTTCGAGACCGACACCAAAATCAAGATCGGCTGAGCGAGCCCCTGGCCGAGGAGAGAATCCGCGATGGTTGGCCTGCACAAGAGTGAGTTCAAGAACCCGCTGGTGCGTTGGATCGATACGCGCCTGCCGGTGTTCACGATGATGCAGAACGAGTACGGGTCCTTCCCGACCCCTCGGAATTTCAACTACTTCTGGAATTTCGGCGCGCTCGCCATGGTGGCGATGATGATCATGATCATCACCGGCATCTTCCTGGCGATGAACTACGTGCCGAACACCGCGCTCGCGTTCGACAGCGTCGAGCGGATCATGCGTGACGTGAACTACGGATGGCTGATCCGCTACGTCCACATGAACGGCGCCTCGATGTTCTTCGTCGTGGTGTACATCCATATCTTCCGCGGCCTCTACTACGGGTCCTACAAGACGCCGCGCGAGCTGCTGTGGATGCTCGGCGTGGTCATCCTGCTGCTGATGATGATGACGGCGTTCATGGGCTACGTGCTGCCGTGGGGCCAGATGTCCTACTGGGGCGCGACCGTCATCACCAACCTGTTCTCGGCCTTCCCCATCGTCGGCAAGTCGATCGTGACCTGGCTGTGGGGCGGGTTCTCGGTCGACAACCCGACGCTGAACCGGTTCTTCAGCCTGCACTATCTGCTGCCGTTCGTGATCGTCGCCGTGGTCTTCCTCCACGTCGCCGCGCTGCACATCACCGGTTCGAACAATCCGCTCGGCATCGAGCCGAAAGGGCCGCAGGACACGCTGCCGTTCCATCCCTACTACACGGTGAAGGACAGCGTCGGCATCTGCGTGTTCCTCATCGTCTATGCCGCGCTGGTGTTCTTCGCGCCCAACTTCCTCGGCAACCCGGACAATTACATCCCCGCCAATCCGATGGTGACGCCGGCGGAGATCGTGCCCGAATGGTACCTGCTGCCGTACTACGCCATCCTCCGTTCGGTGCCGAACAAGCTCGGCGGCGTGCTGATGATGTTCGGGTCGATCCTGGTGCTGTTCGTGCTGCCCTGGCTCGATACCAGCCCGGTGCGCAGCGCCCGGTTCCGCCCGATCTTCCGCCAGCTCGTTCTGCTGCTGGTGATCGACGTGATCGTGCTCGGCGATGTCGGCGCGCACCGGCCAGAGGGCTGGTGGGTGGTCGTCGGCCGGCTGGCGACGACCTACTATTTCCTGTTCTTCCTGGTGCTCCTGCCGGTCGTGGGCAAGCTCGAACGGCCGCTGAAGCTGCCCGACAGCATCAGCAAGCCGGTGCTGGGCGGCGGTGGACCGCTGCCGGGCGGGGCTCCTGCCAAGCCGATGGAGAAGGCCTGATGCGTCGTATCCCCCTCGCCCGACTGATCCTCGGGGCCGCGCTCGGCGGCCTCCTCGCCACCACCGCGGCGCGCGCGGCCGACGACGCCAAGCTGCCGAAGGTCGAGTGGAGCTTCTCCGGGCCGTTCGGCACCTACGATCTCGCCTCGGCGCAGCGCGGGTTTCTGATCTACCAGCAGGTCTGCTCGAACTGCCACTCGATGAACCAGCTCTACTACCGCAACCTTGAGGGCATCGGCCTCACCGAGGACCAGATCAAGGCGATCGCGGCGAGCGTGCAGGTTCCCGGCGGGGTGGATGACAACGGCCAGCCGATCCAGCGTCCCGGTCGGCCGGCCGATCATTTCCGCGCCCCGTTCGCCAATGACCAGGCGGCGCGGGCAGCGAACGGCGGTGCGTTGCCGCCGGACCAGTCGGTGCTCGAACTCGCGCGCGAGGGCGGGGCGGACTATCTCTACGCGCTGATGGTCGGCTATTCGGACCCGCCGGCTGACATGAAAATGCAGCCCGGAATGATGTACAATAAATATTTCCCGGGCCATCAGATCGCCATGCCGCAGCCGCTGCAGGATGGCAGCGTGCAGTATACCGACGGGACGAAACCCTCCCTCGAGCAGGAGGCGAAGGATGTCGTCACCTTCCTCGCGTGGGCGGCCGAGCCGGAAATGGTCGAGCGCAAGCAGATGGGGGTGAAGATCATCCTCTTCCTGCTCCTGCTCACCGGCCTGACCTATGCCGTGAAGCGCAAGCTGTGGTCGGACGTGCATTGAGCGGCCGGTTCACGGCTGGCTAAGCCCGGCGCCGCGCCCCCGTCCGGGGTGCGGCGCTGTTTTTTTGAGGGGGGCGGCATGGGCGAGACGGTCGAACCGGTGATCGGCATCATCGGCGGCTCCGGTCTCTACGAGATCGACGCGCTGGCGGACCGCAGCTGGCGGCGGGTGCTCTCGCCGTGGGGGGAAAGCTCGGACGAATTACTGTTCGGCCGGCTCGGCGGCGTCCGCTGCGTGTTCCTGCCGCGTCACGGCCGCGGCCATCGCCTGTCGCCGACGCATCTCGACTATCGCGCCAATATCGACGTGCTCAAGCGCGCCGGCTGCACCGAGGTGATCTCGCTCTCCGCCGTCGGCAGCCTGAAGCCGGAGCTGGCGCCCGGGCAGTTCGTCATCGTCGATCAGTTCATCGATCGCAGCTTCGCGCGCGAGAAGAGCTTCTTCGGCGACGGCTGCGTCGCGCACGTCTCCATGGCGGATCCGGTCTGCACGCGGCTGGGCGATGCGTTGGAGGCGGCGGCCGGCGCGCTCGCGCTGCCGGCCACGCGCCGCGGCACCTATCTGGTCATGGAGGGGCCGCAATTCTCCACCCGCGCCGAAAGCGAGCTCTACCGCTCCTGGGGCTGCAGCGTCATCGGCATGACCAACATGCCGGAGGCCAAGCTCGCCCGCGAGGCGGAGCTTTGCTACGCCACGGTGGCCATGGTCACCGACTATGATTGCTGGCACGACGAGCATGAGGCGGTGAGCGTGGACGCGGTGGTCCAGGTTCTGCTCGCCAACGCCGACAAGGCCCGCGCGCTGGTCGGCGCGGTGGTGCCCGCCCTCGGCCGCGCGCGCGGCCCCTGCCCGTGCGGCTGCGACCGCGCGCTCGGCGCCGCCCTGATCACCGCGCCGGAAAAGCGCGATGCGCGGCTGATGGCGAAGCTGGACGCCGTCGCCGCCCGCCTGCTGCCGAAAGGCTGACCGCCGCGCCGGCTGGCGGCGCGCGCGTGTCGGCGGATTTCTCACAGCCTGCGGTCATGGCGACCAAACTTTAAGCATGTTAGGGTTGTGCCATGACCCTGCGTCTCCTGTCACCGCTCGCGGCCGCCGGCGCGGCGCTTGCACTGGCCGCCCTCGGGGCCGTCCCCGCGCGGGCTTCCCTGATGCTCAACGCGACGGGGACCGCCGACGGGCTGGCGCTCGCGGTCTTCGCCACCATCAACAGCGGGGACACCGGATTCGGGCCGTTCGGCCTCGCCGCCACCGGCGCCGGCACCATCCTCGTTCACAACCAGCCCAACGAGACCACCTACGTCTTCAACGACGTCAACGGCCAGACCGTAAGCTCGGCGCTGAGTTCGACCAATTCCGTCAGCTCGAACACGTCCGGCTACGCCACCGCCGGCGGCCAGGCTTACGGCAGCATCGGTGGAATCGGCACCAGGTTCGTGCAGTTCAATCCGGACGGCACCGTCAGCCGCACCCTCGCCCCCGGCGTGACGGCCTATCTCGGCATGGTCGGCGAGCCCGACGGCCATATCCTGGCGACCTCGCGGTTCCAGGGCCTGATCGACATCAACCCGGTGACCAACCGGTTCACCCAGATCATCCCCGGCCTCACCGGCGACGGGCTGTCGCTCTCCGCCGACGGCAAGACGGCCTATCTGGTCAGCAACGGCGCCGTCCTCGCCATCGACCTCGTCACCCGGGCGGTGGTGCGCACCTATGCCAATGCCGGTCCGAGCCCGGACAGCACCGGCGTCATCAACGCCCCGGGCTCGGCGGTGAACGGCGAGATCGTCGTCTCCAACAACGACGGCTCGCTCGGCCTGATCGATCCGGCGACCGGCGGCTACACGCAGATCGGCAGCGGCGGAACCCGGCTCGACTATACGTTCGCCGATGCCAGCAACGGATCGCTGCTGATCGACGGTTCGAACAACGTCTACCGGCTCACCTGCACCCGGGCCGATTGCAGCATCGGCAGCCCGCCGCCCGCCAGCGCGCCGGAACCCGCCACCATCACCCTGCTCGGCGCTGGCCTCGCCAGCCTCGCCTGCTTCCGCCGCCGCCGCGGCGACGGCTGACCATGCCGCCACCCTTGCGTGGCCGCCATCAGGGACACTAGAACCTGCCCGAGCCGGGTTAGCACAGCGGTAGTGCAGCGGTTTTGTAAACCGAAGGCCGGGGGTTCAAATCCCTCACCCGGCACCGGGTCGCTCACCCTGCCTCCGGAGGCCATCCATGCGTCGCGCTTCGTCTCTGCTGGTCCCATTCGCGCTGCTCGCCGCCTGCGAAGGGCCGCGGCCGGATGCGGTCTACAGTCTCGGCCTGACCCGCGATGGGGCCGACCAGTTCGAGGTCACCACCCGTCCGCCGCTCGTCCTGCCGCCCGACTACAACGCCCTGCCGCCACCCGGCCCGGTGGAACAGCGCGCCCCGCATGTGCCGGCACCGCAGCAGGCCGCGGCGGTCCTGGCCCCGCAAGTCGCGCTGAACGCCGATGCCGGCGCGCTCTCGCCCGGGCAGATCGCCCTGCTCAACGCGGCCGGCCCGCCGGCGCCGCCGGACATCCGGGTGCGCGTCGACCACGACGCGCTCCAGGCGGCACCGCCACAAAGCATCCTGGACCGGCTCGCCTTCTGGAGCGCGCCGAAGATCCGCGACGAGCCGGTCGTCGACCCGCACGCCGAGGCGCTGCGCCTGAAACAGCCAGTGCCCGCGCCCGCCACCCTCCCCGAGCCGGCACCGCCGCCGGCGCGCAGGGGCGTTTTCGGCGGAATTTTCGATTGGCTCTTCTGACGACGTCCTGACTTCCCGACCGCGCCGTGGCATGTCTGACAAGGGATCAGACGGCCACCGCGATACTCGAAGGGGGAGGGAGCCAGGGCATGACAACCGAGCAGGAGATCGCCGCCGCGCGGCGGGACACGATCGGCGATGCGCTGCGCCGCGCCGCCGCCTGCCATCGCGACCGCATCGCGCTGGCCTTCGCCGACCGGCGCTGGAGCTACACGGCACTGGACCAGGCGGCCGATCGCATCGCGCGCCGCCTGCTCGGCGCCGGCCTCGCGCGCGGCGACCGCGTCGTCGCCTTCGGCCGCAATTCGGACGCCTATCTGCTCGCCTGGCTCGGCTGCGTGCGCGCCGGGCTGGTCCATGTCCCGGCCAACTACGCGCTGAACGCCGAGGAACTCGGCTACATCGCCCGCCAGTCCGGCGCCGCGGCGATCCTCTACCAGCCGGCGCTGGCCGCCACCGCGACCGCGGTGCGCGACGGGCTAGGGCTCCGCTTCGCCGCCACCATCGATGCCGGACACGAGACCGGCGGGCTGGCGGACATCCTCGCCACCGCCACCGACGCGCAATGGGCTCCGACCGACGGCGCCGATCCGGCGGGCGGGCTGGACGAGAACGACCTGGTGCAGATCATCTACACCTCCGGCACCACCGCCGCGCCCAAGGGCGCGATGATGACCCATCGCGCCCAGCTCGCCGAGTATCTGAGCTGCATCCAGGCGCTCGATTTCAGCGCCGGCGACCGCGGGCTGGCGGCGCTGCCGCTCTATCACACCGCGCAGATGCACGCCTTCTGCATGCCGCAACTCCTCGTCGGCTCCTACACGCGGCTGATCGAGGCGCCGGACCCGGCACTGGTGCTGCGTCTGATCGAGGAGGAGCGGCTGACCTCGTTCTTCGCCCCGCCGACGGTCTGGATCGGCCTGCTGCGCCACCCCGACTTCGACCGCCGCGATCTCACCTCGCTGCGCCGGGCCTATTACGGCGCCGCCATCATGCCGCTGCCGGTGCTCGAAGAGCTGCAGCGCCGGCTGCCTTCGGCGGGGCTCTATAATTGCTACGGCCAGAGCGAAATCGGCCCGCTCGCCACGGTGCTGCGCCCGGAGGAGCACGCGGCGCGGCCGAGCTCGGTCGGTCGGCCGGTGCCGCTGGTGCAGACCCGCGTCGTCGATGCGGATATGCGCGACGTCCCGCCCGGCGAGCGCGGCGAAATCGTGCATCGCTCGCCCCAGCTCCTGCTCGGCTACTGGGACAAGCCGGAGGAAACCGCCGCCGCCTTCGCCGGCGGCTGGTTCCATTCCGGCGATGTCGGCACCATGGACGAAGAGGGCTATATCGCTGTCGTCGACCGGGTGAAGGACGTCATCAACACCGGCGGCGTGCTGGTCGCCAGCCGCGAGGTGGAGGACGCGCTGTTCAGCCATCCCGCGGTGGCCGAAGTGGCGGTGATTGCCCTGCCGGACCCGAAATGGATCGAGGCCATCGCCGCCATCGTCGTGCTGCGCGACGGCGCCGCGCTCGACGCCGGCGCGGCCGAGGAGACGCTGATCGCCCACGCGCGCGACCGGCTGGCCCCGTACAAGCTGCCCAAGCGGGTGATCCTGGCCGAATCGCTGCCCAAGAATCCGTCCGGCAAGCTGCTCAAGCGCGAGCTCCGCGCCCGCTATGGCGGCCGCGCCGACGCGGTCCCCGGGGTCGGCTGATCTCCGCCGGCGCGGAATGCGCTACTCTGCCGCCATGTCCGCCACCCGCGACTCGCCGCCCAGCTGCCGCATCCGCCTGCTGCCCTCGGCCATCGTCGATCGCATCGCCGCCGGCGAGGTGATCGAGCGGCCGGCGGCGGCACTGAAGGAACTGGTCGAGAACGCGCTCGACGCCGGGGCCGGACGCATCGCCGTGACGCTCACCGACGGCGGCATCACCCGCATCGAGGTCACCGATGACGGCGCCGGGATGAGCGCGGCGGAGCTGGCGCTGGCGGTGCAGCGCCACGCCACCTCGAAGCTCGCCGACGAGACCCTGGTGCGCATCGCCACCCTCGGGTTCCGCGGCGAGGCCCTGCCCTCGATCGGCGCCGCGGCGCGGCTGGAGATCACCTCCCGCCCGGCCGGTGCGGCGGAGGCGCAACGGATCCGTGTCGAAGGCGGGCGGGTCTCGGCGGTGGCGCCAGCGGCCGGGCCGGCCGGCACCCGCGCGGTGGTGGCGGACCTGTTCTTCGCCACCCCGGCCCGGCGGAAATTCCTCAAATCCCCAAGGGTCGAAGCCGATCACGCCGAGGCGGCGATGCGGCGGCTGGCGCTGGCCGCCCCCGAGGTCGGCTTCCGCTTGGAGATCGACGGGCGGACGCTGTTCGACCTGCCGGGCCAGGACCGCGCCGCCCGGGTGGCCGCGCTGCTGGGGCCGGAAGCGGCGGCCGCGCTGCTCCCGGTCACCGGCGAGCGCGACGGCATGGTTCTGACCGGATTCGCCGCGGCGCCGAGCGTGCACCGCGCCACCGGCGCCGCGCAGGTCTTCGTCGTCAACCGGCGCCCGGTGACGGACCCGGTGCTGAAGACGGCGCTCCGCGTCGCCTATCGCGAGGTGATCATGCCGGGCCGTCACCCGGTCGCGGCGCTGTTTCTCGACCTGCCGGCAGAGGCGGTGGACGTGAACGTGCACCCGGCCAAGACCGAGCTGCGCTTCCGCGACGCCGAGGGGGTGCGCGGGCTGGTGATCGGCGCACTCCGCACCGCGCTCGCCGGCGGCGCCGGCCGGGCGGCGATGCTGGCGTGGCGCCCGCCGGCGCCGCTCGCCCCGCCAGCGCCCGGCCCGCGCTTCCCCGGATCTGGCTTCACCCCGGCGCCGCTGCCCGTCGGTGCGCCGGCCACGCCGGCGAGCCGGGGCCTGGCCGAGGCGCAGTTGCCGCTCGCCGCCACGCCCGCGGCGCGCGTGCTCGCCGCCGCCGAGCCCACGCCGGCGCATCCGCTCGGCGCTCCGGTGGCGCAGGTCCTGGACACCTACATTCTCGCCGTCGCCGCCGACGGTGCGTTGGTGCTAGTCGATCAGCACGCCGCGCACGAACGGCTGACCCATGAGGCGCTGCGCGCCCAGCACCTCGCCGGCGGGGTGCGCGCGCAGCCGCTGCTGCTGCCCGCCGTCGTCGAGCTGGCGCCCGCCGAGGCGGCAAGACTCCTGGAGCACACCGGCGAACTGGCCCGGCTCGGCCTGGAGATCGAGGCATTCGGCGCCGGCGCCGTTCTGGTCCGCGCCCTGCCGGCGGCGCTCGGCGCGCCCGAGCCGGCGCCACTGCTGCGCGATCTCGCCGACGAACTCGGCGAACTCGGCGAGACCCTGGCGCTGGAGGCGCGGCTGGAGGCCGTGCTCGCCCGGCTGGCCTGCCACGGCAGCATCCGCGCCGGGCGGCGGCTCGCCGCCGAGGAGATGGCCACGCTGCTGCGCCAGATGGAGGCCACGCCGCGCGCGGCGACCTGCAGCCACGGCCGGCCGACCTACCTGAAATTCTCCCGCGCCGAGATCGAGCGCTTGTTCGGGCGGCGATGAACCTCGGCCTGGCCCCGGTGCTCGCCGCCGGCCTGATCGCCGGGGCGATGAACGCGCTCGCCGGCGGCGGCTCGTTCGTCACCTTTCCCGCCCTGCTTCTCGCCGGGCTCGACGCGCGGGCGGCGAACATCACCTCGACCATCGCCCTGTTCCCGGGCCAGGTGCTGACCGGCTGGGCCGGGCGCGGGCTGCTGGCCGGCGCGGCGGGGCTCGGCGCCGTCGAACTGGTCGGGATCAGCCTGGCCGGCGGCGCCGTCGGCGCGGGGCTGCTGCTCACCACCCCGGCCAGCGTGTTCGCCCGGATGGTGCCGTTCCTGGTGATGTTCGCCACCGCCGTGTTCGCCTGGGGCAGCTTCGTCCGCCGGGCGGAAGCCGCCGCGCCCCGGCTCGGCCGGCGCACGGCGCTGGCGGCGCAGTTCGCCATCGCCATCTATGGCGGCTATTTCGGCGGCGGCATCGGGTTCCTCATGCTGGCCGTGCTCACCGCCGTCGGCGTGGCGGTGCGCGCGGCGATGGCGACCAAGAACGTCCTCGGCGCGGTGATGAACGCCGCCGCCGTCGTGGTGTTCCTGTTCGCCCCGGGCCTCGATGCAAGGGCCGCGCTGGTGCTGGCCGCCGGCGCCCTGGCCGGCGGCCAGCTCGGCGTGTGGCTGCTGCGCCGGGTGAACGAGACCGCGCTCAGGCTGTTCGTCGTCTTCGTCGGCAGCGCGCTGACCGTCGGCCTGTTCCTGCGCGGGCCTTGAGCGTCAGCCGAGTTCCACCAGAACCACCTCGGCCTCCTCGGTCGCGGTGATGGCGATCTCCGTCTCGCCGGCCACGGCGACCCCGTCGCGGGTCGCGGCAGCGACGCCGTTGACCGTGATGGCGCCGGTCGCCGGCACCAGATAGGCGCCGCCATTCGCCGGCAGGCTGCGCCGCACCGTCTCCCCGGCGCGGATGGTGCCGGCCCAGAGCGCGCCGTTGGTGTAGAGCGGCAGCGCGCCGGCCTCGATATCCGCCGCCCGGCCGCTGGCAAGGACCGAAAGCCCGCTGCCGGCCTTGGGAAACTGCCGCGTGCCCCAGCCCGGGGCGACGCGCGGCGTGCTCGGCATCAGCCAGATCTGGAACAGCCGCGTCGGCACCGCCTCGCGATTATATTCGGCATGGACGATGCCGGTGCCGGCATGCATCACCTGCACGTCCCCGGCCTCGGTGCGCCCCTCGTTGCCGAGCGAGTCGCGATGGGTGATGGCGCCCTCGCGGATATAGGTGACGATCTCCATCTCGCGGTGCGGATGCGGATCGAACCCGGTGCCCGGGGCGATCTCGTCGTCGTTCCACACCCTGAGCCCGCCGAAGCCCATGCGGGCGGGGTCGTGATACTCGCCGAAGCTGAAATGATGCCTGGCATTGAGCCAGGCGTTGCGGAACCGACCGAGGTCGGCGAAGGGGCGAATCTCGATCATGGCGTGTCACTCTCCGCGATTTGTTCGATATCGAACGATTGGCCGCAGAGATGGGCGCTCGCCTCGGCCGGCGCAAGCCCGGCGGGCTCGGCACCTTGGCCGAGCTTGCGCAGCAGCGTGCCGAGCTGGCGCTGCTCCTCGGCGTCGAGCCCGCCGAGCACGCGCGCGATATCGGCGGCGTGGCGCGGGAACACGGCCTGGATCCGGGCGCGGCCACGATCGGTGAGGCAGACATGCACGCTCCGCCGATCCTCGGCGCAGCGGCGGCGGACGACGAGGCCGCGCCGCTCCAGCTTGTCCACCACGTCGGTGACATTGCCGGCGCTGGTCAGCACCTTCCGCCCCAGCTCGCGATGGGTCAGGCTGCCCTTGTGCAGCAGCGCCTCGAGCACGCCGAGCTGGGTGACGGTGAGTCCCTCGGCGGCGAGCAGCGGCTCGATCGCCGCCACCACCGACTTGCTCGCCCGCAGCAGCTTGACATAGGTGCGGACCGCTTGCTCGACGCCGGGGTCGTCGACGCCGAACATCGCCAAAGCCGGCTCCGTCGCCCGCGTCACGTCAGGGCTGCGGGGTCAGTGCTTCAGCATGACCGGCAGCCCGGCATGCTCGAGCACGTGGCGGGTGACGCCGCCGAGGATCAACTGACGCAGCCGGGAGTGCGAATAGGCCCCCATGACCAGGAGATCGGCGCCGAACTCCGCCGCCGCGGCCAGCAGACCGGCGCCGACCTCGCGGTCGACCGGGCGGAACGTCGCCAGCTCGGCGGCGATGCCGTGCAGAGCGAGATAGCCGGCGAGATCCTGCGCCGCCGGGCCGCGCCGCTGATACTCGTCGGCCGACAGCACCCGCACCGCCTCGGCGCGGCGCAGCCACGGCAGGGCGACGAACACCGCCGAGGCGCTCTCCGCCGTGCCGTTCCAGGCCAGCGCGACGCGCCGCCCGACGGCGCTCGGCGCGACGCGCGGGGCCAGCAGCACCGGCCGGCCGCTGTCGAACAGCACCGCGTGCAGCGCGTCCGACGAGGAGACATCCTCCCCCGCCTCGGGATGGGCGATCACGGTGAGGTCGGCGAGACGCGCCTGCTGGGCGATGAGGTCCTCCTCGCGGCCGATGACCGAGGCAAAGCTCGCCGTCGCCGCCTCGACGCCGGCACGGGGCTCGCCCATCATCACCTCGTGGTCCGCGACGAACCGGGCGAACAGGGCGTGCACCGCCGCCGCCCGCGTGCCGCCCTCCTTCTCGGTCGCGGCCATCATTTCCTCGATCATCGCGCCCGACAGGCCCTCGCCGGCCAGCGGGGCGACGTCGCGGCTGTCGACGCGGACGTGCAGCGCGCTGACATGGGCTCGCCAGACGCGCGCGATGACGAGAGCGGTGGCGAGCGCTGCCTCGCCGGCTTCGGTTCCGGAGAGCGGCAGCAGCAGCTTGCGGATCGCCATGGGATGCGGAACTCCGTGGGAGACAGGGACACAGTCAAAATTATATCACGTTCCGGCGCCGGCCGGCAGCATGGCCCTGAGCGCCGCGATCGCGGCGTCCGCCTGCTCGGCGGCGACGACGCGCCAGTCCCCCGGCCCGGGATCCGTGGCCGCGGCCCGGCGCAGAACGGCGAGGTCGGCGTCCGAAGCATCGCCCGCGCGCGCCGCGACCCGCGCCTCCAGCACGGCGAGCGGCGCGTCCAGCCAGGCGCCGGCGAATTTCAGCCCGAGGGCGGCGGCCCGGTCGGCCAGCGCGGCGCGCAGACTGGGATCGAGGAAGGTGGCGTCCGCGATCACGGCGTGACCGCCGGCGGCGACGCGCCCGGCGGCGTCGAGCAGCTCGTCCGCCACCGCCCGGTGCGCCGCCGCCCCATAGGCCGACTCGGGCAGGCGCTGCTCGGGCGGGACGCCGTGCTGGCGCTTGCGGATCTCGTCGCTGCGCACGATCACCGCGCCCGGCGCGGCACCGAGCCCCGGGGCCAGCGCCCGCGCCAGGGTGGACTTGCCGGCGCCGGGCAGCCCGCCCAGCGCCAGGATGCAGGGCGGCGGCGGCGCCAGATAGGCGGCGGCAGCGGCCAGATAGGCCGCCGCGTCGGCACTCATGCCGCGAACCGCCTGGATGTGGGCGCGAACCATGGCGCGCAGCGAGAGAAAGATCGGCAGCAGGCCGGGCAGGTCCCAGTCGCCGGTGCGGGCGAGGTAGCGATTGAGCACCCGGTTCGCCGCCGCGCGGCCGGCGCTGTGCTCCAGAGCGGGATGGCATCGCCTTCGCTCGGCCATCCCACTCCAGCTCTCTGTTTGATCGCATGATTCAGACCTGCGGCGATTCCGCCTGCGGTCATCATGCTCCAGATCCATCAGCAGGAAGGCGAGGTCGTAGCCGAGATCGATCACCGCCAGCTGCTCGTCGAATTCGAGCGCGTCGAACGGCACCGGCCGCCCCTGCCAGAGGCAGAGATTGCCGAGATGCAGATCGCCATGGGCACGGCGGACGAAGCCGGCCGCGACGCGGGCCGCCAGCCGCGGCGCGCGGGCGTCGATCAGCGCGCGAATGGCATGCTCCCAGTGCACGACCGACGGCTCCGGCAGCGCCGCGGCGCGCGCGGCGACGACGTTGCCGGCGACGATGGCCCCGAGCGCGGCGGCATGGTCGAGATCCCGGCGCGGCGCCAGCGCGGCATGGTAGTCAGCGACCGCGTCGGCGACGGCATCGAGCAGCGCCGGGGTCAGCCCGCCGCGCGCGGCGATGCGGTCGAGAAAATCCTCCGCCGGCACGCGCGCCATGCGCACGACCCAGTCGAGCACCTCGCCCGGCGCGCCCAGCGCCAGCCCGCCGTCCGGTCGGCGCACGACCGCGACGACATCGCGATACAGCCCCGGCGCCGCCGGCGCGTTCAGTGCGTATTCGCGCCGGCAGAAATGCTCGCGTGCGGCGAGCGTCGAGAAATCCAGGAACGAGAGGTGGACGGATTTTTTCAGCTTGTAGGCGACATCGGCGCCGAGAAAGACGGCGGAGATGTGGGTCTCCACCGGCACAGCGCCGGTCAGCCGCGAGAGGAAGGCGGCGACCTCCGCCTGGCTCTCCGGCAGGCTCACGGGAACAGCTTCATCGTCGCCCAGATCGGCCCCGCGCTGGTCTCGCCGGACCGGGTGAAGACGGTGCGGTCGTGCAGCCGGAACGGCATGTCCTGCCAGAACTCGAACCGCGCCGGGACGACGCGCCAGCCGGACCAGTGCGGCGGGCGGGGGATCGCCTCGCCGGGGAATCGCGCCTCGAACTCGGCGACGCGCCGCTCGAGCTCGCCCCGGGCCGAGAGTTCGCGCGATTGGCTCGATGCCCAGGCGCCGATGCGCGATAGCCGTGGCCGCGAGGCGTAGTAGGCGTCGGCCTCGGCGTCGGTCACCGGCGCGGCGCGGCCCTCGATGCGCACCTGCCGGCGCAGGCTCTTCCAGTGGAACAGCAGCGCCACCTCGGGATTGTCCGCCAGCTCCTCGCCCTTGCGGCTCTCGCGGTTGGAATAGAACACGAACCCGCGCGCGTCCCACTCCTTGAGCAGCACGATGCGCGCCGAGGGCAGCCCGTTGCGGGCCGCGGTGGCGAGCGTCATGGCGTTGGGATCGTTCGGCTCCTCGGCCTCGGCGCGGGCGAACCACTCGGTGAAGACGGCCAGCGGGTCGGCGGCGGCGAGCGGCACCGGCGGTGTTGCGGTCATGGCGGGGCTCCTTCGGATCGGTCCAGTTTCGCGCGCCGCCGGGCGCCGGCCAAGGCCCGATCGGCGGCAGGAGACTTGCCGCGGGGCTTGGCCTCGTGTCACTTGGCGAGGAGTGCCCAAGCCCATTGCCATCGAGGACCGCCGCGCCATGCCCGAACATCCCGTCGCCGCAATTTCGCCTGCCAAGGGCGCGCTGATGCAGGGCAAGCGCGGCCTGATCATGGGAGTGGCGAACGAGCGCTCGCTGGCCTGGGGAATCGCCGCCGCGCTCGCCTCCCAGGGGGCGGAGCTCGCCTTCACCTACCTAGGCGAGGCGCTCGAGCGCCGGGTCCGCCCGCTCGCCGCCAGCGTCGGCGCCACCGCCCTCTATCCGTGCGACGTCGGCGATGACGCCGGCATCGACGCCGCCTTCGCCGCCCTCGCCGAGACCTGGCCGCGCATCGACTTCCTGGTCCACGCCATCGGCTATGCGGACAAATCCTATCTGCGTGGGCGCTACATCGACACCCCGCGCGCCGCCTTCCTCCAGGCGCTGGACATCTCCTGCTACAGCTTCGCCGCCGTCGCGCGCCGCGCCGCGGCGATGATGCCGGACGGCGGCAGCCTGCTCACCCTCTCCTATCTCGGCGCCGAGCGGGTGATGCCGCACTACAACGTCATGGGCGTGGCCAAGGCGGCGCTCGAAGCCTCGGTGCGCTACATCGCCGCCGATCTCGGCGCCGCCCGGATTCGCGTGAACGCCATCAGCGCCGGGCCGATCCGCACGCTCGCCGCATCCGGGATCGGGGATTTCCGGTATATCCTGCGATGGAACCAGCTCAACGCCCCGCTCGAGCGCAACGTCACCATCGAGGAGGTCGGCGGCGCCGGGCTCTACCTGCTTTCGGACCTGGCCTCCGGGGTCACCGGCGAGGTGCATCACGTCGATTGCGGCTATCACCTGGTCGGCATGAAGAACCCGAACGCGCCCGATATCGCCGTCGTCTCGGACTGAGGCTGCCGGGTTCGATGTCGCACAACAGCTTCGGCCACCTGTTCCGCGTCACCACCTGGGGCGAGAGCCACGGGCCGGCGATCGGCTGCGTCGTCGATGGCTGCCCGCCGCGCATCCCGCTCACCGAGGCCGACATCCAGCCGTTCCTCGACCGCCGCCGCCCGGGCCAGTCGCGCTTCACGACCCAGCGCCAGGAAGCCGACCAGGTGCGCATTCTCTCGGGCGTCTTCGACGGCCAGACCACGGGCACGCCGATCGCGCTCGTGATCGAGAACACCGACCAGCGCTCGCGCGATTACGACGAGGTCGCGGCGCGCTTCCGCCCGGGCCATGCCGACCTCACCTATGAGCTGAAATACGGCATCCGCGACTGGCGCGGCGGCGGGCGCGCCTCGGCTCGCGAAACGGCGATGCGCGTCGCCGCCGGGGCGATCGCGCGCAAGGTGCTGGGCGAGGGCGTGGTGATCCGCGGCGCGCTGGTCCAGCTCGGCCCGCACCGCATCGACCGCACCCGGTTCGACTGGGCGGAGACCGGGCGCAACCCGTTCTTCTGCCCCGATCCGCTCGCCGCGGCGGCGTGGGAGACCTATCTCGGCGCCGTGCGCAAGGCCGGCTCCTCGGTGGGCGCGGTCATCGAGGTCGCGGCCGAGGGCGTGCCGCCCGGGCTCGGCGCGCCGATCTATGCCAAGCTGGACGCCGATCTCGCCCAGGCGCTGATGAGCATCAACGCCGTCAAGGGCGTCGAGATCGGCGACGGATTCGCCGCCGCGGCGCTGTCGGGCGAGGAGAATGCCGACGAAATGCGCATGGCGGACGGCCAGGTCCGGTTCACCGCCAACCACGCCGGCGGCATCCTCGGCGGCATCGCCACCGGCCAGCCGATCCTCGCCCGGTTCGCCGTCAAGCCGACCAGCTCGATCCTCACCCCGCGCCGGTCCGTCGACCGGTCGGGCCGGGAGGTGGACGTGACGACGAAAGGCCGGCACGATCCTTGCGTGGGGATCCGCGCCGTGCCGGTGGGCGAGGCGATGATGGCGCTGGTCCTGGCCGATCATCTGCTGCGGCACCGGGCGCAGAACCCGGACGCGCCGATGACGACGAGGCTGCCGCGCAACTGAGCGTGCCGGGAGCGATGAGCGAAGGGGCATTGGAATGGGACGGGCGATCGAAGCCGTACCGGCGGTGGGCGCGATCGAGGGGTTCGTCGCGCTGGTCGGTCTGGGACCATGGGCCGCACGGATCAGCGAGCTGGAGGCGCGGATCGCCGGTGGTTCCCGCTTGGCCCGCGCCGTGCAGCAGCGCCACGCACTCGAGCTCGCCATCGACCGCCTGCGGCGAACCGCCGACCGCGCCCTGACCCGCGGCGAGCGCCAGCTCACCGCCCTCGCCGGCGCGCTGGCCAGCGTCGCCGACGGCCTCGGCCCGGCCGGACGGGACCGGTTGCGCGCGGCGCTGCGGGCGGCGCTCGACAACGACCACTCGCTGGTGCCGATCTTCCATCTCGCCCGCACAGCCGAGCTGCAGCGCGCGCGGGGCTTTTCAGTCTCCCATGCCGGCCTCGCCGAGGCCGCGCCCTTCGACCTCATGATCGAGCGCGACGGCAGCGCCGCGGAGATCATCTGCGAGGTGGTATCCGCCGAGGATGGGCGGGACGTGCATCGCGGCGCCTGGTTCCGGCTGGTGGATCGCATCGACCCGGACCTGCAGACCTGGCTGGCCGCGCATCCCGGCCGCTATCTGCTGAAGATGACCCTGCCCCAGGGGCTGCGCGCCGAACCCGGCGAGGAGCCGGCGACGCTCGCCGCCCTGCAGGGGCGCATCCGCCAGATGCTCGAAACCCAGCGCCGCGCCGACCATGACGAGGCGGCGGTGCTGCGGCTCGACCCGCTGCTGCTCGCCGGCGCGCAGGCCGACGAGAACGGACTGCTCTCCAGTCTGCGCCGGCAATTCGGCCCGGAAGCGCATCTCGCCGTCACCGCTGCTGGCGGCGGCGTGTTCGTCATGGCGGCGCGGGCCGGGCGGGTCAACGAGGTCGCCGTCGCCGTCCGCCGCCGCATGGCCGCCATCGCCCCGACGCGGCTGACCGGATCGCGGCCAGGAATTCTGGCCATGTTCGTCGAGGACGTCGATCGCACCGAATGGCGCGGCCTGCGTGAGCGGCTGGAGCTGGAGGGGGAGGCGCGGCAATTCCTCACCTATCCCGAGGCCCGCCCGGTGGTGGCGGTGAGCTGCAGCTCCCGCTTCGAGCTGCTCGGCGCCGCCGACCCGGACGCCGCCCCGGAGGGCGAGCTGCGCTTCCGCAACCCGTCCCACCCGGCGGCGCGCGCACCCGCGCTCGCGGCCTCGATCCTCTCCTCGCCCTGATCCGCCCGGATTCCGCCCTGCCCTCGCCATGTTCGGCGGCTTGCATGGGGCTTCCCGATGTATGCCGCCAGACCCGAAGGGGCAGGCCGATGACCGACCGCGAATACACGCTGAAGCTCGATGAGCTGGACCATTTGCTGAACGACCCGGACGTGCCGATGCAGCCGGCGCGGGTCTGGTCGCTGCTGGCCGAGATCGCCGGCGAGGACCGCGGGACGGAACCCGCGACGCCGCACTGAGCGACCGTCAGGAGCGGCGTCGGCCGCCCAGCAGGAGGGCGGCGCCGGCGAGCAGCCCGCCGGTGGCGGCCACAAGACCCCATCCGCCGCGCGCCCAGGCCATGCTCGCCACCAGCGAGCCGAACGCGCCGCCAAGGAACATCGTCACCATGAACACGGTGTTGACCCGGCCGGTGGCCTGCGGGCGCAGCGCGAAAATCACCGTCTGGTTGGCAATCAGCGTCATCTGCACGCCGAGATCGAGCAGCACCACACCGAAGATCAGCCCGGCCAGGCCGGGGGCCAGACCGAGAACAGCCCATGCGGCCAGCGAAGCCATGGTGCCGAGCGCGATCACACCGTACGGCCCGCGCCCATCGGCGGTGCGCCCCGCCAGCGGCGCGGCCAGCGCGCCGACCGCGCCGGCGAACCCGAAGAGGCCCGCGGCGAAGCTGCCGAACGCGAAGGGCGGGGTCTGCAGACGCAGCGCCAGGATCGACCAGAAGGCGCTGAAGCTGCCGAACAAGGCCGCCTGGATCAGCGCCGCGCGGCGCAGGGCCGGTTCCTCGCGCACCAGGGCGAGCAGCGACAGCAGCAGCCGGCGGTAGGGCAAGGATCCCGGCGGGGCAGACCGGGAGGGCAAGGCGCGCGCCAGCACCGCCGCGACCGTCACCGCCAGACCCGCACCCAGCCAGAACACCGCGCGCCAGCCGGCCGCGGCGGCAATCGCGCCGCTGACCACCCGGGCCAGGAGAATCCCCAGCAACAGCCCGCTCATCACCGTGCCCACGGTCGCCCCGCGCCGCTCCGGCGACGCCATTTCCGCCGCGAGCGGCACGATCTGGTGCACCAGCGCACTGCCCAGGCCGACGGCCACCGACGCCAAGACCAGCGTCGCCGCGCCTGGCGCCAGCGCCGCGGCCACGAGCGCGACCGCCAGGCCGGCCGATTGCGCCAGAATCAGGCGCCGCCGATCCATCTGATCGCCGAGCGGGACCAGCAGCAGCAGGCCCAAGCCGAAGCCGAGCTGGGTCGCCGTCGGGATCAGACCCACCGCGGAGGGGCTGACGGCGAGGTCAGCGGCGATCGCGCCGAGCATCGGCTGATTGTAGTAGAGATTGGCCACCGTCGCGCCGACGCTGACGGCCATGACGAGAACAAGCGCGCGCGTGAGCGGCGGCGCGGGGGCAAGGCCCGCAGGCGGCGGCGTGAAGTCGGGCATGACGGGTGCTAAGCGTGGATGTTGAGCCTTCCCTATAGCGTCCGCACACGCCGCGGGGCGGCACCTCACCGGAATGGGAGACATGCGTGAGCCTCGCCCTGCTTGGCACTGCCGCGGCCCTGGTCGCCGCCATCGCCGCCGTGCTCGCCGCCGTCCTGCCGCTGGCCCGGTTCGCCGCGCTGGAGCGCGCGATCCAGGAGCTGCGGCTGGCGACCGAGCAGGTGCGCGCCGGGCAGCGTAGCGAGACCGAGACGTTGCGCGGCGTCATCGAGGCAAGCCAGTCCGCGCTGCGGCGCGAGCTCACCGGCCCTCTGGATGCGCTGCACGAACGGCTCGGCCGCAACCACGCGGCGCTCATCGGCGACCTCGGCGCGGCGCAGGAGCGGAGCCACGCCCTGCTCGAAACCAAGCTGCGCGAACTGCGCGAGGGCAACGAACAGAAGCTGGCCGAGATCCAGCGCAGCGTGAACGAGCAGCTGCATCAGGCGGTCGAGCAGCAGATGACGGCGAGCTTCACCCGCGTCGCCGACCAGTTCGCGCAGGTGCAGAAGGCGATGGGCGACGTCCAGGCGGTGACGGCGCAGATCGGCGACATCAAGCGGCTGTTTGCCAATGTGAAGACGCGCGGCGGCTGGGGCGAGACCCAGCTGCGCGCCCTGCTCGACGACGTGCTGCCGGCCGGCGCCTACGAGACCAACAAGCGCCTCACCGAGACCAGCGCCGAGGCCGTGGAGTTCGCCGTGGTCATGCCGGCGCGCGGCGCGGACAAGGTCTATCTGCCGATCGATGCCAAATTCCCGGTCGAGGACTATGAGCGCCTGCTGACCGCCGCCGAGGCCGGCGACATCGAGGCCGAGCGCGCTGCCCGCGCAGCGCTGGCGCGGCGGGTGCGCGAGGAGGCGAAGAAGATCCAGGCCAAATACATCGTGCCGCCGGTGACGATGGAGTTCGCAGTCATGTATCTCGCCACCGACGGGCTCTACACCGAGATCGCGCGCGTGCCGGGGCTGATCGACGAGATCGGCCGGCAGAACCGCGTCCTCGTCCTCGGCCCGAGCCTGGCACCGGCGCTGCTGCGCACCATCCATCTCGGCCATCTCACCCTGGCGCTGGAGCAGAAGGCGGACGAGGTCCGCTCCCTCCTCGGCGCGGCGCGCGAGGAGATGGGCAGGATGGACGAGGTGCTCGGCAAGCTCGCCAAGCAGGCCGGCACGTTCAGCAACACGATCGAGACCGCCCGGCGCCGCACGCGCGCCATCGGGCGCAAGCTGCGCGGGGTGGAGGCGGTGGCGCCGCAGGACGCCGAGCGGCTGCTCGGGCTCGATGGCGACGAATTCGACCTCGACGGGGACACAGCCGACGCGCCGCCCTGAGCCTCAAGCCCAGGACGCCGGGTGGGTGCCGAGCGGCACCGGCGGCCGATCCCAGCGCGCCGGCGTGAGCGCCATCGCCGCCGGCGGACGGATCAGCTCCAGAGCGCCGAAGGGCGATTGCATCGCCACCATGCAATCGGCGAACGCCTCCGCCGCCGGGGCCGGCCGCGCGAGCCCATCCGGCATGCGCCCCAGCCCGCGCAGCCAGCGCGCCGTGGCAGCGAGCGAGACGCGGACATCCCAGGAGCCGCCCTCGGTGGCGCGGCGATGCAGCGCGGCCAGGGCGCCGAACGCCATGAGATAGCCCGAGGCATGATCGAGGGCCTGCACCGGCAACGGACGCGGCTTCGATTCGCCGGCCGCCTCGGCCTCCGCGGCGTTGAACCCGCTCGCGGTCTGCACCAGCGAGTCGAAGCCGCGCCGGTCACGCCACGGTCCCTCCTCGCCATAGGCCGAGAGCGAGACGGTGACGATGCCCGGGCTGACGCGCGCCGCCTCCGCAGGGCCAAAGCCGAGCGCGGCCAACGCGCCGGGCCGGTAGCCCTGCACCAGAATGTCGGCCTCGGCCAGCAGCGCCACCAGGCGCCCGCGATCCGCCTCCCGGCGCAGATCGAGAAACGCCGCCCGCTTGCCCGGACCGGTATCGACCACCAACGGCGCGATCGCCGGCAGATGCGGCGCGGTGATCAGCAGCACGTCCGCGCCGTGGGAAGCGAGGGTGCGTCCACAGACCGGGCCGGCGATCACCCGTGTCAGATCGAGGACGCGCAGGCCCGCTAGCGGGCGCTCCGCGGCCGGCAAAGGACGGGCGGGCGCCGGGCCGATGCGGGTGATCCGCACCGGTTGGGCCGCCACCGCCTGGCCCTGCGCGAGCGCGTCCCACAGCGAGAACCGCCGCAGCGCCGCCACGCACAGCCCGGCCTCGGCCGCCTCCGCCTCGAACGCCTCGGCGCCGCGCCGAGCCAGCGCCGCGGCCACCGCTTCCCGCTCGGGCGGGCAGGCGAGCAGGCGCAGCAGGCCCGCGCGATGGTGCGGGAACGCGGTGTGCAGCCGGACCCAGCCGCCGTCGCCGGTGCGGTAGAGCCCGCCCACGGCATCGTGGAAATCCGGCGCCGGACCGCCTGCGATGCGCAGCAGCCGCTCCGAGTGGAAGGCGGCCGCAGCGGCGGCGGCAGTGACGGAGACATGTTGCCGCGCGCCGCCGCGCTGGAAGAACAACTCGGCCGCGGCGAGCGCCGCGGCACCGATGGTGGCGCGCGCGGCGACATCGACGGCGAAGGACGAGGGCAGCAATGGCGGCCCCGCATCGAGCGCGGCGTAGCCCAGCGCCGCTTCCGGCAGACCCGCGTCGCGCCACAGCGCCGCTAGAGCGTGATGACCGTAGGCGGAATCGCCGGAGGTCTGAATCACGCGATCAAACAAAGAGCTGGAGTGGGATGGCCGAGCGAAAGCGATGCCATCCCGCTCTCGGGCCGCCGCCGCAATCATGGCAGTCGGAGCTCCGGCACCCGTGCCAGCAGCGCCTCGGTCAGCGGCCCCCGCCGCTGCCACAGGGAACGATACCAGGCGACGCGCGCCTCGACCTGATAGGCCAGCATCCGCCGCTCCTCCACCTGCCGCCGCGCCGTCTCCGCCGCGCGCCGCGCGCGCTCGGGCTCGGCGACGAGGGCGCGCACGACGCCCTGCAATGCGGCGCCGTCCGGCACCAGGAAACCGTTCTCGCCGTGGCGGATCGTCTCACCATACACCGTCGGGCTGGCCAGGGCGGCGACGCGGTGCGCCGCCGCTTCGAGGAACTTGAGGTCCGACTTGCAGCGATTGAACTCGGTATCCGCGAGCGGCATGAAGCACAGCTCGGCGCGCGCGAGCATGTCGCGGTAGGCGGTGTATTCGAGCGTCGGGGCGAAGCTCTTGAACGGGCTCTCCAGGCGCTCGAACAGGCCATGGTCGTGAACGATGGCGAAGCGCAGCGCCGGCCCGAGCTCGGCGCCGAGGGCGTTGAGCGCATCGAGATAGGGCGGCCAGTCGCGCTCGCGGTTGAGGGCGCCGAAGAACAGGGTGAGCGGGCTTCCGGGCAGGAAATTGCGCGGCTCGGCCAGGGTGCGCACCGCGTTCGGGAAGGCGGCCAGCTCCGGATTGCGCGTCCGCAGCACCGCCGCGAGCGTCGCGGTCGTCGTCTGCACCGCGTGCACGGCGCTGAAATTATACATGTCCGGCCGCTGCAGCACCGGGATGAAATCCGGATGGTCGTCGAACTCGGTGACGATGACGAAGCCCCGGGCGAGCGCGGCCCGGACGGTCTGCAGCCCCTCGCCGCCGACCAGCGCCGGCCGGTGCAGGATCAGCAGCCGCGCCGCGCCGTCCGGGATCTGCGGCTGATCGCGGCCATTCCAGAGATGGACGACGACCCCAGGCACCGAGGCGAGCGCGCGGAGCGGCTCGAGAACGCGCACCTCGCTCACCCCGCCGACCGGGGCGAGCATGGTGAGCACGAGATGCAGCGGCTCCGCCGGCGCGGTCTGCGCCCGCCAGACATATTGCAGCGCCCGCGTGCGCTCGGCGAGGTCCGCCCCGCCGACGCCGAACGCGGGGAGCGCCGGGGCGAGATCGGCGACGAAGCGCTCGGCGCGGTCCGGCTCGAACACGCGCGGGGCGGCATCGAGCGGCGCGAGGCCGACGCCGTCCAGCAGGTCGGCCATGCCCTGACGGGTGAACCAGCGCAGATGGGTGCGGTCGAACAGACCCTGGGTCTCGTAGCGCCACCCGCCGCGCAGCAGCCGGTCGAGAAAGCTCCAGTGCTCGACATTGGGAATGCAGGCAAGTACGACCCCGTCCGGGGCCAGCGCGTCGAGATGCCGCCGCAGAACGGCCTCCGGCTGGCGCAGATGCTCCAGCACGTCGCCGTAGATCAGGCAATCGACCCGCCCGTGCCATGCCGCCGGCAGGGGCGCGGTCTCGATGTCATCGAGCATCACCTGGTCGAGCCGGCTGGCGGCGACCCGGGCGGCGGCGGCGTCGCCCTCGATGCCGAGCAGGATCGCGCGCGGATTGAGCCGCCGATAGGCCGCGCCGAGCGCCCCGGTGCCGCAGCCGACATCGAGCACGACCCGGGCCGTCTGCGGAATGCGCTCGAGCAGGTCGGGATTCGGCGCGTCCGGATAGGGCGAGGCCGGCGAGACGGGTTCGATCATCGTGCAAGGTTCCGCCGCGGGCCGCGGCCCGACATGAGGTGGTTTCGAGACCGGGGCCGAGAGGTCGGCGCCGTCCGCATGGCGCGGATTTTGCTTTCACGATACTCTGCCATGTGTCGGGCGCGACGGTGGCCGGCGCCCCGGCCCACCGCCCGCCCGGGAAGGGAGCAGAGAATGCCCATTTCTCCCGCTTGTGACCACCGGCGATGAGCGCGATGCCACAGCGCCAGGGGTCTTCGGCCGCGGACCGCGGTCTCGCCGGTCCGCTCACCGCCTATGATCCCGGGGCCTTCTTGTGCGAGATGCTCGGGGCCACGGCGGCGGCCGATCCGGCCATGATCGATCCGTCGCGCCGGCTGATCCTGCAGCGGCTGGCGGGGATGGACCTCGCCGAGCTGCGCCGCCGCGCCGCCGTCGCCGAGACCGAGCTCTACAATCTCGGCATCACCTTCACGGTCTATTCGGAACGGGACGCGATCGACCGCATCCTGCCGTTCGACATTCTTCCCCGGGTGCTCACGGCGGCGGAGTGGGACACCGTCGAGCACGGCGTCATCCAGCGCGTCGCCGCGCTCAATTTGTTCCTGCACGACATCTATCACCACCAGACAATCCTCCGCGACGGCGTGGTGCCGGCGGATCTCGTGCTCGGCAACGCCAACTTCCGTCCCGAGATGGTCGGGCTCGACGTGCCGCACGGGACCTATGTGCATGTCTGCGGCACCGACATCGTGCGCGACGAATCCGGCCGCTTCCTCGTGCTCGAAGACAATGCCCGCACCCCTTCGGGCGTCTCCTACGTGATCGAGAACCGGCACATGATGGCGCGCGTCTTCCCCGACCTCATGGCCGGGCTCGCGGTTCGTCCGATCGGCGAGTACGGCATGCGGCTGCTCGGCGCGATGGCCGAGATCGCAGCGCCATGCGCGGGCGAGCCTCAGATCGTGCTGCTATCGCCCGGTATCTACAATTCGGCCTATTTCGAGCATGTGTTCCTCGCGCGCGAGATGGGCGTGCCGCTCGTCGAAGGCCGCGACCTCGTCGTCGAGGATGGCAGCGTCTGGATGCGCACTGTCGCCGGCCTCGCCCCGGTGCATGCGATCTATCGCCGCATCAACGACGAGTTTCTCGACCCCGCTGTTTTCCGCGCCGACAGCACGCTCGGCGTGCGCGGCCTGATAGAGGCCTGGCGCAAGGGCCGCGTTGCCATCGCCAACGCGGTCGGCACCGGCGTCGCCGACGACAAGGCCGTCTATGCCTACATGCCGCGCATCATCCGCTACTATCTAAACCAGGAGCCGATTCTCGCCAATGTCGAGACCCATATCTGCCGCGAGGCGGAGGGGCTGCGCTACACGCTGGATCATCTCGACTCGCTCGTCGTCAAGCCGGTCGGCGAGTCCGGCGGTTACGGGCTGATCATCGGTCCGCACGCCACGCGCGACGAACTTGCCGCGTTCCGCGAAAAGCTGCTGGCAGATCCCGCGAACTACATCAGCCAGCCGATGGTGCACCTATCGGTGGCGCCGACGCTGTGCGCGGAGGGCATCGCCGCGCGTCACGTCGATCTGCGGCCCTTCGCCATCACCGGGCGCGAGACATGGGTGCTGCCGGGCGGTCTCACCCGGGTGGCGCTGCGGCCGGGCTCGCTGGTGGTGAACTCCTCGCAGGGTGGTGGCTCGAAAGACACATGGGTGCTCGCATGAGTGCCACCGTGGCCGACGGCACCGACGCACCGCGCTCGTCCCAGCTGCTCTCGCGCTACGCCGGCAGCATCTTCTGGCTCGCGCGCCAGATGGAGCGGACGGAGAATCTCGCGCGCATCCTCGATGTCACCGAGACCTTCACCCGCCATGCCCGCGACGAGGAAGGCTGGCTGGCAGTGGTGCGCATCAATGCCGACGAAACACGCTTCTGCGCCACCCACCCGGCGCCGACGGCGCAGGCGGTGACGCATTTCTATGTGCTCGACCGCGACAATCCGACCTCGATCGCCGCCACGCTGGCCCAGGCGCGCGAGAACGCACGCCTGCTGCGTCCGCTGATCTCGACCGAGATGTGGTCCCAGATCAACATCTTCCACAACCGGATGCGGCAGTTGACCGCGGCGGACATCGCCCCCTCGCACCTCTCGCAGCTCTGCGCCGACATCAAGCAGGCCTGCCAGACCCACACCGGCATCACGGAGGGAACATTCTACCGCGATGCCGGCTGGACCTTCTACATGCTCGGCCGGCATATCGAGCGCGCCGACCAGATCACCCGTCTGGTGGACATCAAATATCACATGCTGCTGCCTTCGGCGGATGCCGTGGGCTCGGCGCTCGATGTCGGCCAGTGGCATGCGCTGCTGCGGGCCGCCGCCGGCTACCACGCTTTCCGCCGCAACTTCCCCCGCGACATGACCCCGGCGATGGTGGCCGGCTTCCTGCTGCTCAATCACGGCTTTCCGCGCTCGCTCGTGCACAGCGTTCGCCTGACCCAGGCGACGCTGGCGCAACTGCGCTCCTCCTACCGGCTGCGCGGTGCGGACGCGGCGCTGGAGCGGCTGGAGGATCTCAGCGCCGTGCTGACCGAGACGAGCATCGACACCCTCATCGCGCGCGGCCTGCACGAATTCCTCGACTGGGTGCAGCGTGAGTTGATCGGCCTGCACGCGACGATCGCCGCGCGCTTCTGGCCCGCAGAGGGCTGAGCCTATCCGCCAGCGGGAACGATCAAGTTCTCCCGCCACAGTCGGCCGCTATCTGGCAGATCCGTATTGCTCCAACCACCGCCGAGCGCCGTCACCAAGGCGACGCTGGCCAGCAGCCGGTTCTGGCGAATGGTGAGCGCGGTGATTTCGTCGGAGAGAGCGAGGGTCTCGTCGGTCAGCACGGTGGTGTAGATCACCGTGCCTGCGCGATACTGGTTCAGCGCCAGCGCGACGGTCTGACGCGCGTCCGCCACCGCGAGGTCCTGCGCGGCGGCCTCGTCCTGCAGCACGTGCAGCGCCACCAGCGCGTCCTCCACCTGCTGGAAGGCGGTCAGCACGGTCTCCCGATAGGTGGCCACGCTGGCCTCGTAGAGCGCCCGGTTCGCCGCCACCTGCGCGGTGAGCAAGCCGCCTTCGAACACCGGCGTCGCCGCCGCGGCGCCGACCGACCAGACCTGGTTGGCCAGGCGGATCAGCGTGTCGAGCGGATTGCCGGTGTAGCCAGCCGCGGCGTTCAGCGTCACGTCCGGAAAATAGGCGGCGATCGCGGCACCGATCAGCGCATTCGCCTGCTGCATCTGCCGCTCCGCCCCGGCGACGTCGGGGCGGCGCTCGAGCAGGGTCGAGGGCAGTCCGGAAGGAACCACCGGCACCGCGCTCGTCAGCATCGCCGGCGGAATGCTGAGTGTCGAAGGCGGACGGCCGGCCAGCACCGCGATCGCATGCTCGAACTGCGCACGGGTCTGGGCCACCGCGATCGCCTGCGCTTCGGTCGTCCTGACCTGTGTCTCGGCCGTCAGCACGTCCAACCGCTGCGCCACACCGACATCGTACTGGTTCTGCACGATCTTGAGCGCGGCACGATATTGCACCACGGTATCGTTCAAGAGCTTCTGCAGCGAGTCCGCCGCGCGCATGTTGAAATAGGCGCTGGCCAATGCCGACTGCGCCGAGAGCCGGACGAAAGCGATCTGCGCGGCGCTCGCCTGCGCGCCGGCGACCCGGCTTTCGATGGTGCGGCGGATGCCGCCCCAGACATCGAGGGTCCAGTTCATCTGGCCCTGCAAGCTGTAGACCGACTTCGCATAGGTCAGCTTGCGTGCCGACGCGCCGTTGACACCAACGCCGGCGGACGAAATCTGCGAGGTGCCGCTGCCGGTGCCACCACCGAGCCGCTGGGTCACCGGATTGACGGTCATGAACGGCATCAGTTGCGCTTCGGCCTCGGTGATCAGGGCCTGTGCATCCATGTAGTTCGCATAGGCGAACTTGATGCTCTGGTTCGAGACATCGACCTCCCGTTCGAGCTCGTCCAGGGTGGCGTCATGGTAGATCGACCACCATGCGCCACGGTCGATCGCATCGAGCGGGGCGGCGGGTTTCCACCCGGCGAGTTCCTTGAACTGCGCCGCCGGCGGCGCCGCTGGCCGCTGGTAGTCGGGGCCAACCGTGCAAGCCGCCAGCGCGCCCATCAGGGCCAGAGCGAGCGGCCTCATTCGCCGGCCTCGGGCGCGGCATCGGGCAGCGCCGGGAACAGCCGCCGCCACCGGCGTTGCGCCGCCAGACGAAGCCTGTCGAGATAGAGATAGACGATCGGCGTCGTGTAGAGCGTCAGCACCTGACTGACCATCAGACCGCCGACGATGGAGGTTCCGAGTGGATGGCGGAACTCCGCTCCCTCGCCGCGGCCGATCGCGAGCGGCAGGGCACCGAACATCGCGGCGAACGTGGTCATCAGGATCGGGCGGAAGCGCTTGAGGCAGGCCAGGCGAATCGCATCGCGGGGGCTCATTCCCTGCTCCCGCTCCGCCTGCAGTGCGAAATCGATCATCAGGATGGCGTTCTTCTTGACGATGCCGATGAGCAGGATGATCCCGATCATGGCGATGATGCTGAACTCCTGGCCGAATGCGATCAGCGCCAGCAGCGCGCCGATGCCCGCCGATGGGAGCGTGGAGAGGATCGTGATGGGATGAACATAGCTCTCATAGAGCATACCGAGCACGATGTAGACGGCTGCCAGCGCGGCCAGGATGAGGATCGGCTCGTTCTGCACCGATTGCTGGAAGACCCGTGCCGTGCCCTGGAATCCGGCTTGGATCGTGCTCGGCATGCCGATGCGCCGCATCGCCGCGTTGAAGGTCGGCCCGACCTCGCCCAATGTGTGCCCCGGCCGAAGGTTGAAGGCCACCGTGCCGGCAACGAACTGGCCCTGGTGATTGACCTCCAGCGCCGTGTGGCCAGGCTCGAACCGGGCGACGGCGGCCAGCGGCACCATGGTATTCGCCGTCGTGCTCACCGCCGCGCCGGTCGAGCCGACGGACTTGCCGGTATTGCCGATGGAATTGGTGGCGAGATTGCGCACGGCCGCGAGCGCCGCCGTGCCAGCCGCTCCGGCATTGACCGCCCCGGCGGCGGCATTGCCCGCCGCGAACACCGGGCTGGCGGCGACCGCGCCGACCGAATCCGTCACCGTGCCGATCACCGCGTTGCTCCGCGCCGTTCCGTTGGGAACCGCGCCCGACGCCGTGCTGACATAGAGTTTCTGCAGCGTGCCCGTATCCTGCCAGAACCGCGGCGCCACCTCCATGATCACGAAATACTGATTCATCGCCTTGTAGATCGTCGAAACCTGCCGCTGCCCGAAGGCGTCGTAGAGATTGTTGTCGATGATGCTGGGCAGCAGCCCGTAGCGCGCCGCGGCGGGGCGGTCCACCACCACCTCGCTGACGAGTCCGCCCTGCTGCAGGTCGGAACTGACATCGACGACGACCGGATCATCGGCCAGCGCCTCCACCAGGCGCGGTGTCCAGAGCACGAGATCCTCGAGCGAATCGGCTTGCAGCGTATATTGGTACTGGGCATTGCCGAGCCGGCCGCCGAAACGCGCCTCCTGAACCGACTGTAGATAGAGCCGGGCGCCGGAAACTGCGTTGAGCCGCGGCCGCAGACGCGCCACCACCTGGTCGGCGCCGACGTCGCGTTCGTCGCGCGGCTTGAGATTGACGAACACGCGGCCCGAATTGATCCGGCGCCCGCCCCCAGTATAGCCCGAGAGCGTCGCCACGGCCGGATCGCTCTGAACGATGGCCATGAACTCCGCGAGCTTGCCGCGCATGGCCTGAAACGAGATCGCCTGATCCGCGACGATCGCCCCGAACAACCGCCCCGTGTCCTGCTGCGGGAAGAAGCCCTTCGGAATGATCGTGAAGAGATGGACGTTGAGGACGATCATCGCGGCAAGCCCCACCAGCACCAGCCGCGGGTGGTCCAGCGCGACATCGAGTGTCCGCGCATATCCGGCGACCATCCGATCGAACCCGCCTTCGGCGAGGCGATGCAGTGCCTGCGCGCGTTCATCGCGGCGCGTGCTGAGGAAGAAGGCGCACATCATCGGCGTCAGGGTCAGCGACAGGACCATCGAGACCATGATCGCCATCGACAAGGTCAGCGCGAACTCCCGGAAGAACCGCCCGATGATGCCTCCCATGAGCAGGATCGGCAGGAACACCGCGATCAGCGAGACGCTCATCGACACGACGGTGAATCCGACCTCGCGTGCGCCGAGCATCGCCGCCTGGAGGCGCGACATTCCAGCCTCGACGTGGCGGGTCACGTTCTCGAGTACGACGATGGCATCATCGACGACGAACCCGGTGGCGACGGTCAGCGCCATCAGGCTGAGGTTGTTGAGACTGAACCCGGCGAGGTTCATCAGCGCGAAGGTTCCGATGATCGAGATCGGCACCGTCACGCTCGGGATCAGCGTCGCGCGCAGATTGCGCAGGAACACGAAGACGACGAGCACGACCAAGGCCACCGCGATCAGCAGCGTGCGCTGGGTATCGAGCAACGAGACGCGGATGGTCTTGCTGCGGTCGGCGATGACGCTGATCTCGGTGTCACCTGGCATCGCGGCCGCGAGTTGCGGCAAGGAAGCGAGCACGGTGTCCACCGCCGCGATGATGTTCGCGCCGGGCTGCCGGCTGAGGATGAGCAGCACACCCGGCTTGCCGTTGGCGAACGCCGCGTTGCGCACATCCTGCACCGAGTCGAGAACCTCGGCGACGTCGGTCAGCCGTACCGGCGCCCCATTGCGGAAGGCCACGACCAGCGGCGCGTAGTCCGCGGCGCGCAGCGCCTGGTCGTTGGTATAGATCTGGAACCGGCGCCCGCCATTCTCGATCGTGCCCTTCGGGCTGTTCGCATTGGCCGAGGCCAAGGCCGCCCGCACGTCCTCGAGCCCGACGCCATACTGAGCCAGCGCTTGCGGATTGAGCTCGATGCGCACCGCCGGCAGCGCGCTGCCGACCACGTCCACCTGCCCGATACCGTTGAGCTGCGACAGGCGTTGCTGGAGGATGTTGGAGGCGTCGTCGTAGAGCTGGCCCGGGGAGCGGGAATCGGAGGTCAGCGCCAGGATCAGGATCGGCTGGTCGGCCGGGTTGACCTTGCGGTAGGTCGGGTTGGTGCGCATCGAGGTCGGCATGTCCGCGTGCGCGGCGTTGATCGCCGCCTGCACGTCGCGCGCGGCGCCGTCGATGTCGCGGTTGAGATCGAACTGCAGCGCGATCGCCGTGTTGCCCATCGAGTTCTGCGACGTCATCTCGTCGAGATCCGAAATCTGCGCGAGATGACGTTCGAGCGGCTCGGCCACCGTCGAGGCCATGGTCTCGGCGCTGGCGCCGGGCAGGCGGGCCTGGACATAGATCACCGGATAGTCCACCGCCGGCAGCGGCGCCACCGGCAGGTGGACGTAGCCGAGCGCACCGGCGAGCGCGACGGCGAGGCTGAGCAGCGTCGTCGCGACCGGTCGCAGGATGGCTGTCGTCGACAGAGTCACGAGGCCGCGCCCGACAACCGCGCCGCGCTGCGCCGGCGCTGCGCCAGCCGGTCGAACGCAAGATAGATCACCGGCGTCGTGAACAGCGTCAGCACCTGGCTCACGATCAGTCCGCCAACGATGGTGATGCCGAGCGGGCGGCGCAGCTCTGCGCCGGTGCCGGTACCGAGCATCAGCGGCAGCGCGGCCAGGAGCGCCGCGAAGGTCGTCATCAGGATCGGCCGCAAGCGCAGCAGCGCCGCCTCGCGGATCGCCGCACGCGGCGCCATGCCCTGCTCGCGTTCGGCCGCCAGCGCGAAGTCGATCATCATGATCGCGTTTTTCTTGACGATGCCGATCAGCAGCACGATGCCGATGATGCTGATCACATCGAGATCACCCCCCGTGAGCAACAGTGCCGCGAGGGCGCCGACGCTGGCGGACGGCAGCGTCGACAGGATCGTGATCGGATGGATGAAGCTCTCGTAGAGCACCCCGAGCACGATATACATGGTCAGCACGGCGGCGAGAATGAGCAGCAGTTCGTTGGCGATCGAGGCCTCGAACGCGCGCGTCGCACCCTGGAAGCTGGTCAGGAAACTCGGCGGCAGGCCAAGCGCGTCGGTGGCGCCGCGGATCGCCGTCACCGCCGCGCCCAGCGAGGCGCCCGGCGCCAGGTTGAAGGAGATCGTGCTGGCCGGGAACTGCCCGAGATGGGTGATGCGGAGCGGCGCCTTGCGCTCGCTCACCGTGGCGATCGCCGACAGCGGCACCTGCCCGTTCACCGCCGTCGACGACGGCAGATAGATCAGATCGAGTGTCGCCAGACTCTGCTGCAATCGCGGGTCGGCCTCCAGGATCACCCGATACTGGTTGGCCTGGGTGAAGATGGTGCTGACGATGCGCTGGCCGAAGGAATCATAGAGCACATTGTCGACCGTCGCCGGGGTGATGCCGAACCGCGCGGCGGTGACACGGTCGATGGTGATGTCCAACGCCAGCCCCTGCTGCTGCAGGTCGCTGGTGACATCTGCCAATTGTGGCAACGCCCGCAGTCGCTCGATCAGGCGCGGCATCCAGGTCTCGAACAATCCGAGATTCGGGTTCTCGACGACGAAACGGTACTGGGTCGCGCTGACCGTCGCATCGACGGTCAGGTCCTGCACCGGCTGCATGTAGAGGGTGATCCCGGGCACCTGCGCGGCGAGGCGCTGCAGATGCTGGATCACGGCGCGGGCGGACCGGCGGCGCTCGCCGAGCGGGCGCAGGTTGATCAGGAGAGCCCCGGTATTCAGCGTTCCGTTGGTGGCGTCGACGCCGATCTGCGAGGACAGGCTGACGACGTCGCGGTCCTTGAGCAGGACGGCGGCGAGCGCCTGCTGGCGGTCGGCCATCGCGGCGTAGCTGATACCCTGATCCGCCTGGCTCACGCCCTGGATCAGGCCGGTGTCCTGGATCGGGAAAAATCCCTTCGGCACCACCAGGTAGAGCCCCGCCGTGAGCGCCAGGGTCAGGACCGCGACGAGGAGCGTCGTGCGCTCGTGGCGAAGCACGACATCGAGCGCGGCGCCGTAGGCATCGCGCAGCGCAAGGAACGGATCGCGGCCGGGCCGCGGCTCGGCACGGCGCAGCAGCCGCGCGCAGAGCATCGGCACCAGGGTCAGCGAGACCACGGCGGAGATGACGATGGTCACCGCGAGGGTGATGGCGAACTCGTGAAACAGGCGCCCGACGACATCGCCCATGAACAGCAGCGGGATCAGCACCGCGATCAGCGAGACGGTGAGCGAGATGATGGTGAAGCCGATCTGCCGCGCGCCCTTGAGCGCCGCCGCGAGCGGCGTCTCGCCCGCCTCCACGTAGCGGGCGATGTTCTCGATCATCACAATGGCGTCGTCGACGACGAAACCGGTGGCGATGGTGAGCGCCATCAACGACAGATTGTTCAGGCTGAAGCCGGCCAGATACATCACCGCCAGCGTGCCGACCAGGGAGAGCGGCACCGACAGGCTCGGGATCACCGTCGCCGGCAGATCGCGCAGGAACAGGAAGATCACTAGGATCACCAGCGCCACGGCAAACCCGAGTTCGAAGGTGACATCGCGCACACTGGCGCGGATGGTGGCAGTGCGGTCGGTGACCACGGTGACGTTGACGGCGGCGGGCAACGTCGCCTTCAGTCGCGGCAGCAGGCTTTGCACGCGCTCGGCCACCGCGATCACATTGCTGCCGGGCTGCCGCTGGATGTTGAGGATGATCGCCGGCGTCGTGTTGGTCCAGGCGCCGAGCTTGTCGTTCTCCGCCCCCTCGATCACGGAGGCAACGTCGCTGAGACGCACCGGCGCGCCGCTGCGATAGGCGATGACCTGGTCGCGGAACGCGGCCGCGCTCTGGAGCTGATCGTTGGCAACGACGGTGACCGACTGCGTCGGTCCGTCGAAACTGCCTTTCGGCGCGTTGACGTTGAGATTGGCGAGGGTGGTGCGAAGGTCGTCGAGATTGAGCCCATAGGCCGACAGCGCGGGGAGATTGGCGCGCACGCGCACCGCCGGGCGGTGGCCGCCGCTGATCGTCACCAGCCCGACACCCGGCAGTTCGGAAATGCGCTGGGCGAGCCGCGTGTCCGCAAGCTCCTGCACCCGCGTCAGCGGCAGGCTGGCGGAGGTCAGCGCCAGCGTGAGGATCGGCGCGTCCGCCGGATTGACCTTGGCGTAGATCGGCGGCGTCGGCAGGTCGGTCGGCATCAGATTGCTGGCGGCGTTGATCCCCGCCTGCACTTCCTGCTCCGCGACATCGAGGCTGAGCGCAAGGTCGAACTGCAGGGTTATGATCGAGGCCCCTGCCGAGCTGGCGGAGATCATCTGCGCCAGGCCCGGCATCTGGCCGAACTGGCGCTCGAGCGGGGCGGTGACGGCAGAGGTCATCACCTCCGGGCTCGCGCCCGGATACAGGGTCTGCACCTGGATGGTCGGGTAGTCCACCTGCGGCAGTGCCGAGATCGGCAGGAACCGCAGCGCGACGAGCCCGACCAGCATGATCGCCGCCATCAGCAGCGAGGTTGCCACCGGGCGCAGGATGAACAGGCGTGAGGGGTTCATCGGCGGCCCGCAGCGCTCCAAGCCACCACGCTCACGGCGCGGCCTTTCGCGCCTTGACGTGGGTCGCGGTCGCGCCGGCGCTGCCTGCCGGCGCATCGATCACTGGCGCGACCGCCATGCCGTCGTGCAGCCGGTCGAGACCGTCGACGACGACATGCTCCCCGGCGGCGAGCCCGCTGAGAACGGCGACACGGTCGCCGTGCGCCGTGCCGACCGAAACCGGACGCAGCTTCACATGCTGATCGCTGCCGACGACGTAGACATAGCTGCCCGGCGGGCCATGCTGCACCGCCGCCACCGGCACCAGCGCGACACCGTGCAGCGTCTCCACCACCAGATGGGCGTTGACGAATTGCTGCGGGAACAGGGTCTCGTCCTTGTTGGTGAAGCGGGCGCGGAGCTGGAACGTGCCGGTGGTGGTGTTGATCTCGCTGCCGACCGCGTAGAGTTCGCCGGTAGCGATCGGCTTGATGTCGCTCCGGTCGTAGGCGACCACCTGCAGCTTCTCGCCGGCGTTGAACCGCGGCAGGATGCGCTGCACCGCGTCCTCGGGCAGGACGAAGATCACCGTGATCGGCTGCATTTGCACAACCGTGGCGATGCCGGTGAGGGTCGATGGCTGCACCAGGTTGCCGGGATCGACGCGGCGCAGGCCGATGCGGCCATCCACCGGCGCGGTGATGCGGCAATAGATCAGGTTGAGCTTGGCGCTGTCGATCGCGGCCTGGTCCAACTGCGTCGCCGCCTCGTACTGCTTGACCAGGAAGACCTGATCCTCGGCGGTCTGCCGCGCGATCGACTCCTGGCGCTTCAGCGTTTCATATCGCTGCAGATCCATGCGCGACTGGTCGAGCAGCGCCTTGTCGCGCGCAAGCGTCGCCTGCGCCTGCGCCAGCTGCACCTCATACGGGCGCGGGTCGATCTGGGCGAGGAAATCCCCCTTCTTGACGTGCTGGCCTTCGGTGAAGGCAACCTCCGTCAGCGGGCCGCCGACCACCGGCACCAGTGTCACCGTCGCCTCCGGCGTCACGGTGCCGAGCCCGACCAGTTCCACCGGCAGGTCGCCCATCGTCACCGCGGCGGTGCGCACCGTCGGCGCGAGTTCGCCGGCCGGGCGCGCCGGATGCGTCGCGTGCGGCTGCGGGCGCAGCCAAGCCGCGGCCCCGAGACCGGCGAGCAGGCCGAGACCCAGCAGCCAGACCAGCGCCCGGCGCATGGGCGACCGTTTCGCCGCCGTCTTGCTCCGCCCCGCCGGCTCGACCTCGAATTCACGAACCTGCTCGTCCATCGGCCTCAGTATCCCACCGCCCCCGTCCATTACGGTCCCACTCCCAAGTTACTCCAACCCCCTGGCTGGGCCAAGGAAACGCCCAGGCGTAACGAACGGCTCCGCGCCGCGGGTGCGCGCCCTGGCCCGCAAGCGAGCCGACGCTCGGCGGCGGGAGAGCCCTGGCGGGTTCTGCCATGCCGACCTTGCGCCAGGATTGCACGCGCGTTGCGAAGTGTTGCACCGCACCCCGGCAGCCGTGCGGAGCGCTGCCGGTTTGACGGCGGACCGGCCCCGCTTCTAGGCTGACGGCGGGAAATTCGACCCGAGGAGCGCGCCATGACCGAAGCCTGCATCGTGGGCTGGGCCCACACGCCGTTCGGCAAGCTGGACGATCCAGACATCGAGAGCCTGATCGGCCGCGTGGCGGGAGCTGCCATCGCGGACGCCGGCATCGCGCCCGGGGAGATCGACGCCGCATTCGTCGGCCTGTTCAACAACGGCTTCTCGCAGCAGGATTTTCCGGCCTCGCTGGTGCTGCAGCACCTGCCCGAGCTGCGGTTCAAGCCGATCACCCGGTTCGAGAATGCCTGTGCCACCGGGACCGCCGCGATCCACGGTGCGCGCGACTTCCTCGCCGCCGGTCGCGGCCGTTTCGCCCTCGTGGTCGGCGCCGAGAAAATGACCGCGACCCCCGGCCCGCAGGTTGGCGACATCCTGCTCAGCGCCTGCTACCGCCGCGAGGAGGGCGAGATTCCGGCCGGGTTCGCCGGCGTCTTCGCCCGCATCGCCGAGCGCTACTTCCAGCGCTTCGGCGACCAGTCCGACGCCCTGGCCGCGATCGCGGCGAAGAACCACCGGAACGGCGTCGCCAACCCGTACGCACAGATGCGCAAGGATCTCGGCTTCGACTTCTGCCGCGCGGTCAGTGAAAAGAACCCCTACGTCGCCGCGCCGCTCAAGCGCACGGACTGCTCGCTGGTCTCCGACGGCGCTGCCGCCCTCGTGCTCACCGACGAGGAAACGGCGAAAGCCATGGGCAAGGCGGTGCGCTTCCGCGCCGCCGTGCAGGTCAACGAGTTCCTGCCGATCTCCAAGCGCGACATCACCCGCTTCGAGGGCGCCGCCGAGGCCTGGCAGCGCGCCCTGGCCGCTGCCGGGCTCGGGCTCAGCGATCTCTCCTTCGTCGAATCGCATGATTGTTTCACCATCGCCGAACTGATGGAATACGAGGCGATGGGCCTCACCCCCTACGGCCAGGGCGCACGCGCGGTGCTCGAGGGCTGGACGGCGAAGGACGGCAAGCTGCCGGTGAACCCGTCCGGCGGGCTGAAATCCAAGGGCCACCCGATCGGCGCCACCGGCGTCTCGATGCACGTCATCACCGCGATGCAGCTCACCGGCCAGGCCGGCGACATGCAGCTGCCGAAGGCCGACGTCGCCGGGATTTTCAACATGGGCGGCGCAGCGGTGGCAAACTACGTCTCCATCCTGGAAAGGCTCTGACCCACGGACCTCCGCTCGGTCATCACCTGCCCGGCATGCGGGGCCTCATACACTGAGACGATGCCGGTTGACGCCTGCCAGTTCTTCTACGAGTGCCGCGCCTGCGGCCAGGTTCTGAGGCCCAAGCCGGGGGATTGCTGCGTCTTCTGCTCCTACGGCTCGGTGCCGTGCCCGCCGGTTCAGCAGGCAAGGGCGAGGGCCGGCGGGTCGGCGTAGACGGCGTGGTTGAGCGGACCATGCCCGGCGCCGAAGCCGGGCGCCGCCCCGATCGCGGCCTGAACATAGGCGCGCGCCCGCCGCACGGACGCCCCCAGATCCAGCCCCTGGGCCAGCCCCGTCGCGATGCCGCTGGCCAGGGTGCAGCCCGTGCCATGGGTGTGGCGGCTGCCGATGCGGGGCGATTCGAACGTTTCCACGCCGTCCAGCGTCGCCAGCAGATCCACCACGTGCGGCCCGGGCAGATGGCCTCCCTTCAGCAGCACCGCTGGCACCCCCAGCGTCAGCAGCGCCGCCGCCGCCTCGTGCATGTCCGCCAGCGAGGCGATCGGCATGCCGGCGAGGACCTCGGCTTCCGGAATGTTCGGCGTCAGCAGGCTTGCCAGCGGCAGCAGCCGGCGCTTGAGCATCGCCACCGCCTCGATCGCCAGCAGGCTCTGCCCCGCCGTCGAGGCCAGCACGGGATCCACGACCAGCGGAACGGCGTCGTGCATCTCGAGCACGGTACAGACCGCGGCGACGGTCTCCGCATCCACGAGCATTCCGGTCTTGATCGCGTCCACACCGGGATCGGCCAGCGCCAGCTCGATCTGCAGCCGCACGAACGGCAGCGGCACGAAGTGGACGGCATGGACGCCGCGCGTATCCTGCGCCGTCAGCGCCGTCACCGCGCTCATGCCGTGGGCGCCGAGGGCGCAGATGGTTTTGAGATCGGCCTGGATGCCCGCGCCCCCGCCCGAATCCGAGCCGCCGATGACCAGCACCCGCCCGCGCATCGCCGTCATGCCACCCCCGCGGGAACGCCCTCAGCCGCGGCGGAAATCGTCGCGCACAGCTCGCCGACCAGACGCTCGACCAGCCCGCCGTCCTCGCCCTCCGCCATCACCCGCACCAGCGGCTCGGTGCCGCTCTCGCGGATCAGCAGGCGCCCGCCGGTGCCCAGCACCGCCTCCGCATCGGCGATGGCGCGGCGCACCCCGGCATCGGCGAGCGGAGACCGTCCGCCGTGGCGGACATTGCGCAGCACCTGGGGCAGCGGGGTGAACACCCGGCACACCTCGCTCGCCGGCCGGCCGCGCTCCACCAGCACCGCGAGCACCTGCAGCGCCGCCACCAGCCCGTCGCCCGTGGTGGCGAAGTCCGACAGGATCACGTGGCCGGATTGCTCGCCGCCGATGTTGCACGCGCTCGCCCGCATCCGCTCGGCGACATAGCGATCGCCGACCTGCACGCGGTCCAGCACCAGCCCGTGGCTGCCGAGAAAGCGCTCCAGACCGAGATTGGACATCACCGTCGCGACGATGCCGCCACCTTTGAGCCGCCCGCTCGCGGCCCAGCTCGCGGCGATGAGGGCAAGGATCTGGTCGCCATCGATCAGCGCGCCATGCTCGTCGGCCAGCAGCAGCCGGTCGGCATCGCCATCGAGCGCGATGCCGAGATCGGCCTGGTGCTCCAGCACCTGGGCGCGCAGAAACTCGGGGACGGTCGAACCGCAGCCGCGGTTGATGTTCAGCCCGTCCGGCTTCACCCCGACGGCGACGACCTCCGCACCCAGTTCCCACAGCACCGTCGGCGCGACGCGATAGGCGGCGCCGTGGGCGCAGTCGACCACGATGCGCATCCCGTCGAGGCGGAGGCCGCGGGGGAAGCTGGACTTTGCGCTCTCGATATAGCGCCCGGCGGCGTCCTCCAGCCGTGAGGCGCGGCCGAGCCTGAGCGGGGCGGCGAGGCGATCGGACCGATCCGCCGCCATCAGCCGCTCGATCTCGGACTCGGTCTCATCGGAGAGCTTGAACCCGTCCGGCCCGAACAGCTTGATGCCATTGTCCTCAAAGCCGTTATGGGAGGCCGAGATCATCACTCCGAGATCGGCGCGCAACGAGCGCGTCAGCATGGCGATCGCTGGCGTCGGCAACGGCCCGACCAGTACGACATCCATGCCAGCGCCAATGAAACCCGCCGTCAGTGCCGGCTCGATGAGGTAACCGGACAGGCGCGTATCCTTGCCGATGACCACGCGATGGCGATGCTCGCCGCGGGTGAACCACAGCCCGGCCGCCTGGCCGAGGCGAAGCGCCGTCTCGGCGGTCATCGGCTCGGTATTGGCGGTGCCGCGGATGCCATCTGTGCCGAACAGGCGACGCGTCGTGCCCATGTCCATTTTGCCCATCCCTGCCAACCCTAAGCTTGGTCCGCCTGCCGCGCTCAGCGCCGGCCGGACTGCACCGCACGCCACAACCGTAGCGCCTGCACCGTCGCACCGACGTCATGCACGCGTAGGATAGCGCCGCCTCGCTCCAGCGCCAGCACCGCCGCGGCGAGCGCCGCCGGCAGACGCCGGGAAGGCTTCCCCTCCCCGACCGCGTCGCCGAGGAACCGCTTGCGCGACACGCCGACCAGGATGCAGCTTCCAAGGTTGCGCAACAGTGAAAGCCGCCGCAGCAGGGCGAGATTGTCGGCGCCGTCCTTGGCGAAACCGAAGCCCGGGTCGATCGCGATCCGCGCCGGATCGATCCCCGCCCGCTCCGCCGCCGCCACGCGCCCCGCCAGATCTTCGGTGACCGTCACGGCGACGTCGTCATACCCGGCGTGCCGATGCATGGTCTGCGGCGTGCCTCGCATATGCATGAGCACCACCGGGCAGCCGGCCTCGGCGACAATCCCGGCGGCGCGGGGATCGTGGGCGAGCGCCGAGACATCGTTGATGATCGCAGCCCCGGCACCGAGAGCCGCCGCCATGGTGCTGGCATTGCGCGTATCGACCGAAATCGGCGGGCCGCCGGCCAACGCGCGGATCACCGGCAGGATGCGCGCCTGTTCCGCCGCCGGCGCCACCGGCACGCTGCCCGGGCGGGTGCTCTCGCCGCCGATATCGATGAGATCGGCCCCCGCCGCGGCCATGGCCTGGCCCGCCGCCACAGCGGCCTGCGCGTCGGCGTGCCGGCCGCCATCGCTGAAACTGTCAGGGGTGACATTCAGAATTCCCATCACTGCGCCCCGGTCGGCGGAGAGGCCGGCCCAGGGCGGCGGCGCAGTCTGCAGGCGCCCGAGAACCCCGCGCCAGTCGGGCGGGATGTCGGTCGCCGGGAGCACCCGGTCTTCGTGGCCGGGGCGGTCGATCAGCTTGGCCAGGGAGAAGGCCGCACCGCCGGGAAGCGGCAGCGCCAGCCCTGCGGCCAGGCTCTCGGCCGCCGCCGGGCCGTGGCACAGGCCCAGCGGCTCGATCAGGCGCATCAGCCCGGTTGCGGAGCGGGCCCCAGTCCGCCCGGCGCCGGCGGCGTGATCACCGGCCGCGGGGTCGACGGCACCGAGGCGCGGCCGCGGTCGGCCGGCTCGTCCACCGACTTGCGGATGATTTTCTCGCCCCGCAACACCTGCCGGATCTCATCGCCCGACAGCGTCTCGTACTCGAGCAGCCCGCGCGCGAGCCGGTGCAGGTCCTCGATGTGCTCGGTCAGGATGCGGCGCGCGCGCTGGTAGGCGGCGTCGATGATCGCCTTGATCTCGGCATCGATCGCGCGCGCGGTGGCCTCGGAGAGGTTCTTCTGCTGCGTCATCGAGTAGCCGAGAAACACTTCCTGGCTGTTGTCGCCATAGGCGATCATGCCGAGCCGGTCGCTCATGCCCCATTCGGTGACCATGCGCCGGGTCTGCTCGGTCGCCATCTTGATGTCGCCGGCAGCACCGTTGGAGACGTGCTCGGCACCGAAGATGATCTCCTCCGCCGCGCGTCCGCCCATCGCCATGGTCAGCTCAGCCAGCAGCTTGGACTTGCTCTTGGAGTAGCGATCGCCCTCGGGCAGGCTCATCACCAGCCCGAGCGCACGCCCGCGCGGGATGATGGTGGCCTTGTGCACCGGGTCGCATTCCGGCTCGTTCAGCGCGCACAGCGCGTGGCCGCCCTCGTGATAGGCGGTCATGCGCTTCTCCTCCTCGCTCATCACCAGCGAGCGGCGCTCGGCGCCCATCATGACCTTGTCCTTGGCCGACTCGAACTCGGCCATGGCGACGACGCGCTTGCCGATGCGCGCCGCGAGCAGCGCCGCCTCGTTCACCAGGTTGGCGAGATCGGCGCCGGAGAAGCCGGGCGTGCCGCGCGCGATCACCTTGGGATCGACATCGCTGGCCAGCGGCACCTTGCGCATGTGCACGCGGAGGATCTTCTCGCGCCCGTTCACGTCGGGGTTCGGCACCACCACCTGCCGGTCGAAGCGGCCGGGCCGGAGCAGCGCCGGATCGAGCACGTCGGGCCGGTTGGTGGCGGCGATCAGGATCACGCCCTCGTTGCTCTCGAACCCGTCCATCTCGACGAGCATCTGGTTCAGGGTCTGCTCGCGCTCGTCGTTGCCGCCGCCGAGCCCGGCGCCGCGATGGCGGCCGACCGCGTCGATCTCGTCGATGAAAATGATGCAGGGCGCGTTCTTCTTGCCCTGCTCGAACATGTCGCGCACCCGCGAGGCGCCGACGCCGACGAACATCTCGACGAAGTCCGAGCCGGAAATGGTGAAGAACGGCACGTTGGCCTCGCCGGCGATGGCCCGCGCGAGCAGGGTCTTGCCGGTGCCGGGGGGGCCAACCAGCAGCACACCCTTCGGGATCTTGCCGCCGAGGCGCTGGAATTTCTGCGGGTCGCGGAGAAATTCGACGATTTCCTGCAGTTCCGCCTTGGCCTCGTCGATGCCGGCGACGTCCTCGAAGGTGACGCGCCCTTGCTTCTCGGTGAGCAGGCGCGCGCGGGACTTGCCGAAGCCCATCGCCCGCCCGCCGCCGGACTGCATCTGGCGCATGAAGAACACCCAGACGCCGATCAGCAGCAGCATCGGGAACCAGGAAAGGAGATAGTGCAGCAGCGGATTGACGTCCGTGTCCTCGGGCTTGGCGATGACACCGACACCCTTGTCGGTGAGGCGCTGCACCAGCGACGGGTCTTCCGGCGTGTAGGTCTGGAAGGCATGCCCGTCCGAGAGCGTGCCCGAGACGGTGTGGCCCTGGATCACGACGTCTTTCACCCGCCCGGCATTCACGTCGGCGACGAACTGCGAATAGGCCACCGCGGTCACGCCCTGGCGCCCACCGCCGCTCGGCTGGAATAGCTGGAACAGGACGACGAGCAGCAGGGCGATGATCACCCAGAGGGCGAGATTGCGTCCGAAATTGCTCATACCGTCAGATCCCGTTGTCCAACCGCGTTGCCATGGTCATCCGTCGCCATCCAGTACAATCCCGCGTCTCTCTGCACACCGGCGGCTTAGTGCACCCCCGCAGGTTACTGCACATGGTGTGCCAACGGCCGCTGCGCAGCCCCTGCCCTCTGCCGCTTGCCACGGCATGACCGATGAAAGGCACGGCGGCCGGCTACGCAGGCACCCAGGACCCGCCGCCGGCAGGGCGCGGACAGGCGGGCACCAGCGCGAACGCCCGGCACATGGATAGATCAGGATAGCCGAGATGGGGCACGGCCACCAGCCGACTTTCGTGCCAAAGCGCCGGCAGCGTCTGAAGCACGGCCGCCGGCAGGTCCGAGCGGCGGCGCACGCCCCCCGCGGCCAGCCCCAGCGCGCCGAGATGGAGGCCCGGGGCCGCCGGCGCGCCGTGCCAGAGACGAAAGCGGCCATCCCAGCACGCACTGCCCGCCGCGATCACCGGCGCCGCCATGGCGGCAGCTTCGCGCACCGCCAGAAGCCCCGCGCCGAGCCGGCCCGCCGGGAGCAGGCGGACCCCGGCGATCGTCGCCGGGCGCGGCGCGGCGGCCAAGGGCGCGACCCGCCGCTGCGAGGGCGGATAGGCCGCGCCTCCGATGGTTTGCACCAAGGCCGCCAGCGCGGCGGGCGGCAGCGGCCCGGGCGCCAGGACGGCAAAGCCTTCCGGATGGAATCGCACTTGTCGCGCCAGCGCCGTGGTGGCGATGATCTCGTCGTCGCGGCGGCCCTGCCCGGCCTGCGCCGCCCGCGCCAGCGCCCGATCCAGGGAGGCCGCGCCATCCGGCCCAGTGAGCCCGGCCCGCACGCGCGCGCGCATCGTGCGCAGGTCCGCGTTGGAGGGATCCTCGATCCACGCCATCCCCCGGGCGCGAAGGCTCAGACGCAGCCGGTCCGGATGCACGCCGAGAAGCGGGCGCAGGACACGGACGAAATCGAGCGCGCGCGCCGCCGCCATGCCGGCTAGCCCCGCCGCCGCACTGCCGGCGGCTTCGCGCATCAGCACGGTCTCGGCCTGGTCGCGCGCATGGTGGCCGAGCAGCAGATGCACCAGACCGCGCGCCCGGCACTGGCCGATGAGCGCGGCATACCGCGCCGTCCGGGCGCGCGCCGCCAGCCCCGGCCCGGGCGCGAGGCCATGGAGCGTAAGGATCTCCGCCTCGATCCCCTGCGCGGCGAGCCGGGCGCGGGCCAGCCCGGCTTCGGCGCTGGAGTCCACCCGCAGGCCGTGATCGACGATCAGCGCCACCATCCGGCCGCCCCGGACCGCCGCCCAGTCGGCGGCGAACAGCGCCAGGGCCATGCTGTCGGCACCGCCCGACACCGCCACGGCCAGGGTCGGCGCCGGCTCGAACGGGCCAAGGCGCTGCAGGGACTCGGCAAACTCCGCGGCCGTGAGCGGGTTCACGCCCGAAGCCTCGCTGCCCAATGCGGGCTCATGCCCGCCGGCCGATCGGCCCGCCGGCCAATTTCTGCGCTGGCCGTCTCAGTGGCAGCCGGCACGCTGGCGCAGCGCCGCGGCCCGCTGGCGTACCTCGGTCCGCATCGTCGGAAACTCCTTGCCGAGCTTGTTCAGCGTGCCGCATGCGGCCGGCTTGGCGTTGATGTTGATCAGGGCATCGGCCAGGCCGAGCAGCGCGGCCGGCGCATGCGGCCCGGTGCGGGCACGGTTATAGGCGTCGTCATAGGCCAGCGCGGCCTGCTGATAGTTCTTCTGTCCCGCGAACGCCGCCGCCAGAGTGAATTGCGCGTCCGCCGCCTGGCCGCCGCGGCTCTTGGCCAGGGCCTGACGGGCATTGGTCTCGGCCGCCGCATAGTCCTTGCGGTCGAGCGCCGCCTGCGCGTCATGGAGCATCTTCTCGGGCGTCCGTGCCGCGTCGTCCGGCTTCGCCGCAGGCTTTCCCGCCGCCCCAGCCGAGGGTTTGCCGGCACTGCCGGCCGCTGGCGGCGTCTCGGGCGCGGCAGCCCCGGCGGGCTTCGTTTCAGCAGCCGGCGGCGTCTTCGGCTGGCCGTTGGCGCCCTCCATCTGGAATTTCAGGTCGTCGATCTGCTTGCCGAGATCCTGACCCTGGTGCTGCACCGTATTGGCGAGCTCGTCGATGCGCCCGCGCTGGCGACGCACTTCGTCCTCGAGCGTGCTGACCCGGTCGAGCAGCTGAGCCAGCAGATCCGCCTGCCCGCCCGCGCCGGCCGGCGCCGCACCCGACGACTGCGCGGCGCCGAGCGCGGAGCCGCCACCACCGCCCCCGCCCTGCCCCTGCAAGGCCTGCAGCTGGTGGCGGAGTTCCAGAATCTGGTTCTGCAGCGCGATGCCTTCCCGGCTCTCGACCTGGGCGCGCGCCGGCTGGACGTAGGCCAGCATCACCGGAACGCCGAGCAGGATCAGCGCCCGCAAGGCACGGACGGCGTGGCGGCGAGCGATGGGCAACGATGTCATGAAACCTCCTGCGGAGGGCTCCGCCGCCGCGCCGGAGCCGGCGGTTCGTGCCCCGAACACGCAAAGCCGGCGGCCACGGAGGGCCGCCGGTCTCTGCACTGTTCGGGCAGGCTGGGCCGGCATTGTCTGCGCCGACGCCACCGGAGGCCCGCGCCCAATCGGCAACGGGCCGCCGTTCCACTCGATCCAGCCGTGGTCCGGTTCAGAAATCCGTCGCTGAATTCCTGAACCATCACACCAGACGGGTTACTGCACCGAGGTGATGGCGTTGCGGTTCTGCGCCCACGCTTCCTCGTTCGAACCGAGCGCGGTCGGCTTGTCCTTGCCGTAGCTGATCGTCGTCATGCGGCTCTTGGCCACGCCCTTGGCGACGAGATAGTTCTCGGCCGCGTTGGCGCGGCGCTGGCCGAGGGCGAGGTTGTATTCCTCGGTGCCGCGCTCGTCACAATTGCCGGCGATCTGCACCTTGACCTGCGGATACTTGGCCAGCCAAGCCGACTGCTTGTCCAGCGTATCCTTGCCTTCCTTCTTCACGGCCGACTTGTCGAAGTCGAAGAAGACGCGGTCGCCGACATTCTGGACCAGATCCTGCTCGCTGCCAGGAACCGGGCCGGAAGGCGCCGCTGTCGCGCCGGCGCCGGTGGTGTTGGCCGCCGTCTGGGTTTCGTTGCCGCCGCAAGCCGCGAGCAGCGCGACCGCCGCGAAGGCGCCGATGAGTTTCATGTTCATTGTGGTGCGTCCCTGGATCTGGGTGCCAAGCCATTTAGCAGAGGATGATGGCGCGATTCGTTTCTTCGCCTCCCCCGGCGCATCAGCGGGAGAAGCCTTGCGCCCATTACGCAGCGCAAGGCGTTCGGTCAAGACGTCTGCCTTTGTTTTCCGCACTTTGCCATGGTTTTGTGGCGATGGCAGCCATCCCCTCCGCGCGGATGCGCAATCGGCGCGGGACGGGCTCACGCCCCCAGTGGTGACCAGGCCGGGTCGGTAGCGTCGGTCGGCGTCGATACGCTGCGCTCATTGAAGCCGGTGATGTCGACGCTGACCAGCCGCGTGCCGTAACCCGCCCCCCGGCTGTCGCGGGCCGGTGACGTGCGCCAGAACATGAGCACCCGCCCGTTCGGGCAGAAGGTCGGGCCTTCAACGGCATAGGCCTGCGACAGAATGCGCTCGCCGGTGCCGTCGGGATGCATGACGCCGATGCCCCAGCTATCGCCGCCGAGCCGCGTGAAGGCGATGAGATCGCCGCGCGGTGACCAGACGGGCGTGGCATAGCGCCCCTGCCCGTAGCTGATCCGTTTCACTCCCGAGCCGTCCGCGTTCATCACGTAGAGCTGCTGATCGCCATCGCGGTCCGAGTTGAAGACGATCTGCTTGCCGTCGGGACTGAAACAGGGGCTGACGTCGATCGCGCCGGAATCGGTGAGCTGGCGCTTGCGTCCGCCGGCAAGATCGACCGCGAAAATATCCGCCCCGCCGCCGCGCGTCTCGGCGAGCAGGACGCTGCCCCCATCGGGGGAGAAGCGCGGCGACAGCGTCATCCCCTGCCACGCGCCGAGCAGACGCTGATGGCCGCTGCCGAGATCGAACAGATACACCCGCGGCTGGCGGTTGGCGAAGCTCATGAAGGCGATCTCGTCGCGCACCGGGTGGAAGCGCGGCGTCAGCACAAGCCAGGTTCCATCGCTGAGAAAGCGGTTGTTGGCGCCGTCCTGGTCCATGATCGCCAGCCGGGTGATCCGCCGCCCGCGCGGGCCGGTGCCCGAGACATAGACCACCCTCGTATCGAAATACCCTTTCTCGCCCAGCAGCCGCTCATAGATCACGTCGGCGATGATATGGGCGATGCGGCGCCAGTTGCCGACCGCGGTGGTATAGGCGGTGCCCTGGATCTGCTGCTGGGGCAGAACGTCCCAGAGCCGGAACTCGACGCGGACATTGCCGCCGCCGACATCGGCGATGCGCCCGGTGACCAGTGCCTGGGCGCCGACCGCCTGCCAGTCCCGCCAGGCCGGCACGTCGCTCATGCGCGTTGCGCTGGCCGCCTGCAGGAAGCCGGCCGGGTCGAGCGGCTTGAACAGCCCGCTGTTGCCGAGGTCGGCGCTGATCACCGCGGCCATGTCGCGGTTCAGATTGGCGTCCGCGCCCGCGGCCCCGAAGAATTCCGGGATGGCGAGCGGGATCGGCGCGACCCGGGCGCGATCGACGTCGATCACCGCGCTCGGCCCGCTGCCGGAGGGCGACGCGGCTGGTGGCGCCGCAGTCTCGGCCCGCACCGGGGTGACGAAGCCGGGCGCGATGAGCTCCGGTGCGGCGAGGGCCGCGGCCGAAAGGCCCAGCAGGCCGCGTCGGCCCACGGTCGCGGAGCCAAGGATCGAAGGACTGGTCAGAGGCATGGCGGAACTCCCGGAGTTGGGGACGCGTCCTGACAGGAATTTAGGGTCGAACATCACGGACGGAAGCGGAAATCCAACGTGCGGCGCTGTCCTAGCATCGCGCGCGGCAGCGGCAGGCTGGCGCAGACCGGATCGAGCACGGCGCGCCGGGCGCGCTCGGCAAAGGCGCGGAAGACCGGATCCGCGTCCATGCGGGCGAGATCGTCGCCGACCACCTGGGCCCGGCGCGCCGTTCCGTTCTCATCGACCTCGACCTGCAGGCGCACCTGGAACGCGTCGGCATCCTTCGCCCCGGCATCATAGGTCCAGCAGCGCCGCACCTCATCGCCGATCGCGGCGCGCTGGTCGGCCGAGAGGGCGGCGGTGTCGGTGCCCTGCGGGTTGCCGCCGCCGCGCGGCGCACCGCCGGCGGCCGGATTGGCGCGCGCCCGCGGCGGTTGCTGCTGTTTCTGCAGTGCGCGCAGCTTCTCCAGCGTCGCCTCCAGCGCCTGGCTTTCCGCCGCCGTGTTGCGCGACGGGTGCGGCTGACTGGTCGTGCTCTTCGGCGCCGGTGCCGGCGTGGGCGGCGGAGGCGCCGGCGGAGGTGGCGGCGGCGGCGGGACCGGCAGCGGCGGCGCTGGGGTTGGCGGCGGCGGGGGGGGTGGCGGCACGGGTGTCGGCGGGGGCGGCGTCGGCTCTGGCGGCGGCGCCGGTGGTGGAGGCGGCGGAGGCGGAGGCGGGGGCGGCGGCTCGACCGGGGCCGGCTTGGGTGGCGTCGGCGCCGGCGGTTCCAGGGTCGGCACCGGCGCTTCGGCGGCGGCGGGAACCTCCGCGGGCTTCTCGGCCTTGCGGCTCGGCGCCGGCGGCCCCTGGAAAGCCATCTCGAACGCGGTCTCCTGCGGCGGTTCGGGCGGCGGGCGGCTCGGCAGGCCGAGCACGAGCACGAGCAGCAGCAGCACATGCGCCACTGCCGAAACCATTGCGCCACGCGTGAGCAGCGGGTTCATCCGGCCGCGATCCGACTCCGCTTTGCCGACTGCGCCGCTAGTGGCCCGATGCCAACGCCCGCCCGGCGTTGACCGAATCAGCCCACGGAATCAAGCAAGTGTTCTGACGCATGCTAAGCATTCGAATGGGTCCGAACACTAGCCGCGGTTGGAGCGCGGCGCCGTCGTGCCCGGCGCGGCCGGCGAGGGGTGCGGTGCGGCCGGAGCAGCCAGGGTCGGCTGTTCCGCCAGCAGCGCCACCTTGGTGAAGCCGCCCTGCGTGATCGTTCCCATCACCTGCATCACCAGCCCGTAATTGACTGCCTTGTCGCCACGCACGAAAATCCGCCGATTCGGATTGTTCTCGGCGATCGCCTGCAGCTTGGCGACCAATTCGGGCAGTTCGACGGCGCCGTCACCGAGAAAAATCTTGCCCTCGGCATTGATCGAGACGGTCAGCGGCTCGCTGTCCTGGCTGAGCGGCTTGGCGTCCGTCTTGGGCAGATCGACATCCACGCCGGAGGTCATCAAGGGCGCCGCGACCATGAAAATGATCAGAAGCACCAGCATCACGTCGACCATCGGCGTGACGTTGATCTCGGCCAGCGGACGGTAGCGCTGCCGCCGCCCGCCATTGCCGTTCAGCGTGAAGGCCATGGCTCAGGCGCGCTCCTCGGACTGGCGCGAGAGGATGGCGCCGAACTCGGCGGCGAAGCCTTCCAGCCGGGAGGCAAACCGGGCCAGGTCCGTGCTGATCTTGTTGTAGGCCAGCACCGCCGGGATCGCCGCCACGAGGCCGGTGGCGGTGGCGAACAGCGCCTCGGCGATGCCGGGGGCGACCACGGCCAGATTGGTATTATGCAGCGCGGCGATGGAGGCGAAGCTGTGCATGATGCCCCAGACCGTGCCGAACAGGCCGATGAACGGCGCCGTCGCGCCGACGGAAGCGAGAAACACCATCCAGCGTTCCAGACGCTCCATCTCGCGCTGGATGGTGACCGTCATTGCCCGGTCCACCCGCTCGCGCACGCTCGAGCGGGACACGTCGGCGCCCGCCACGCGTCCGCTGCGGCGCCACTCGCCCATCGCGGCGCCGAACACGGCGGCCATCGGGTGCGCCGGCTTGGTGCCGTCCTGCTCGTAGAGATCTTCCAGGCTGCCGCCGGACCAGAACCGGTCCTCGAACGCGTCGGCCGCCCGGCTGACGCGGCGCAGCGACATGTACTTCTCGAACACCACCGCCCAGACCCAGACGCTGGCACCCAGCAGCAGCAGCATGACGAGCTTGACGATGATGTCGGCGTGCATGAACAGGCCGATCAGGGACAGATCCCCGCCTGCCACCGCCAGATTGGTAGCCTCGACCGCTCGGTCCACCTCAAACTCCCTCTCGGCCGGCCGTGCCGGCAAATCTGTCCCAGCGCCCCCAATCGAGGAACGCCGCCCGCCAACGCTCCGGCAAACGCGCCGGACGCTGGTCCGAAGCCCGCACGACTGCCAAACCCAGATCGATCGCGACCAGCAGAGCCGCCTCGCCTTCGCGGAACACGGTTTGGCGCAGCGACAGCGATGCCGTGCCGAGGGCCACCGACTCGGTGGCCACGACCAGCGCATCGTCCAGACGCGCCGGGCGGCGATACTCTATTTTTGCGCGGCGCACCACGAAGAACAGGTTGTGCTGGGTTACCATCTCGACATGCGGCACGCCGAGCTCGCGCAGCAGTTCCGTCCGCGCCCGCTCGGCGAAGCCGAGATACCGGGCATGATAGACGATCCCGCCTGCATCGGTGTCCTCGAAATAAACCCGCACGCGGTGCAGGTGCCGCCCCGGCGCGACCGTCGGCCCGCTGCCCCCGGTCATCATGATCCGTCCGCGCCGGGCGCATCGCCGAGCAGGTCGAGGTCGAGCTGGGCGCGCGCCGGCGGCGCCAGGCCGAGATGGCGCCAGCCGGGCTCGCCGAGAACGCGCCCGCGGCTGGTGCGCAGCACCAGCCCCTCCTGGATGAGGTATGGCTCGACGACGTCTTCCAACGTGTCGCGCGCCTCGGCCAGCGCCGCGGCCAGGGTCTCGACCCCGACCGGGCCGCCGCCATGATGCTCGGCGATGCGGCCGAGATAGCGCCGGTCCATGGCGTCGAGCCCCAGCGCATCCACCTCCAGCCGGGTCAGGGCAGCATCCGCCGCCGTGCGGTCCACGCCCTGGGTGCCGGCGACGAGCGCGAAATCGCGCACCCGGCGCAGCAGCCGCCCGGCGATTCGTGGGGTACCGCGAGAGCGCCGGGCGATTTCCGCCGCGCCGTCATCGGTCAGGTCGAGCCCGAGCAGACGGGCGCCGCGCCGGACGATGTGCTCGAGTTCCGCCGGCGTATAGAACACGAGCCGAAGCGGAATGCCGAACCGGTCGCGCAGCGGCGTCGCCAGCAGCCCGGCCCGGGTGGTGGCGCCGATCAGCGTGAACGGCGGCAGGTCGATGCGCACGGTGCGCGCCGCCGGTCCCTCGCCGATGATCAGATCGAGCTGGAAATCCTCCATCGCCGGGTAGAGCACTTCCTCGATCGCCGGCTGCAGCCGGTGGATCTCGTCGATGAACAGCACGTCGCGCGGCTGCAGGTTGGTGAGGATGGCGGCCAGATCGCCGGCGCGCTGGATCACCGGCCCGGAGGTGGCGCGGAACCCGACGCCCAGCTCCCGCGCGACGATCTGCGCCAGCGTCGTCTTGCCGAGCCCGGGCGGGCCATGGAGCAGCACATGGTCGAGCGCCTCGCCGCGGGCGCGGGCGGCGGCGATGAACACGGCGAGGTTCTCCCGACTCGCGCGCTGGCCGGTGAACTCGGCCAGGCTCTGCGGCCGCAGGCTGGCCTCGGCGACATCGGCCGGGTCGGCCAGCGGTGAAACCGCGCGCGACGCTTCCATCGCCCGCTACTCCCGCGGCGCCAGTTCGCGCAGCGCCGCGCGCAGCAGCACTGGCAGCGGCGGCGCGTCGAGCCCGGCGTCCGCCCGCGCCAGCGCCGCCTGCGCCTCGGCGCGCCGATATCCGAGATTGAGCAGCGCGGAGAGCGCATCGGCCATCGCACCGCCCTCCGGCCCGACCGGCGCCGACGTCAGGCCGACGCCGACCGGCATGGCGCCGGCCTTCTCGCGCAGCTCGGTCAGCAGCCGCACGGCGAGCTTGGCGCCGACGCCGGCAACCCGCGTCAGGCTGGCACGGTCGCCGGACTGGATGGCGCCGACGAGATCGGCCGGCGACAGCACCGAGAGCAGCGCCAGCGCCAGCTTCGCCCCGACACCCTGGACGGTGATCAGCAGGCGGAACCAGTCGCGCTCCGCCGCATCGGTGAACCCGTAGAGCAGGATGGCGTCCTCGCGGACATGGGTTTCGATCAGCAGGGTGCCGGTGGCACCCGCCGGCAGCGCGGCGAGCGTGCGGGTCGAGGCGTGGACCAGGTAGCCGACGCCGTTCACGTCCAGCACGCAGCTGCCCTCGCCGATCGCCTCCACCCGTCCGGCGAGCCGCGCGATCATGGCGCCACGGACGCCCAGACCCGGCGCGAGGCGCGGTGATGGGCGTGGCAGATCGCCACCGCCAGCGCATCGGCGGCATCCGCCCGCTGCAGCGTCGCGCCGGGAAGCAGCCGGCGGACCATCATCTGGACCTGCTCCTTGGCCGCCGCGCCGGTTCCGACCACCGACCGCTTCACCGTCAGGGCGCCGTATTCATGCACCGCGATGCCGGCCAGCGCCGGGGCCAGCAGGGCGACGCCGCGGGCGTAGCCGAGCTTGAGCGTGGCGGCGCCGTTGCGGTTGACATAGGTTTCCTCGACCGCGGCCTCCTCGGGCGTGTGGCGGGCGATCAGCGCGGCGAGCCCGTCGTGCAGCGCTTTCAGCCGCGTCGGCACGCTGTCCGCAGCGTCGGTGGCGATCACCCCGTCGGCGACATGGCGCAGCCGGCCGCCTTCCGCCTCGATCAGGCCCCAGCCGGTGAAGCGCAACCCTGGATCGACGCCGAGCACGCGGACCATGCCGCCGCCTCAGGCCGACAGGCGCTGCAGCACCGTCTCCGGCAGGTCGAAATTGGCATAGACATTCTGCACGTCGTCATTGTCCTCCAGCGCGTCGAGCAGCTTCAGCACGGCGGCGGCGGCGGCCTCGTCGAGGGTGACGGTGGTCGCGGGCCGCCATTCCAGTCTGGCGCTCTCCGGCGGGCCGAACCGAGCCTCCAGCGCATCGCGCAGGGCAAAGAACCGCTCCACCGCCGTCGTCACCTCATGGCCATCGGCGCCGCTTTCGACATTGTCCGCCCCGGCCTCGATCGCCGCCTCCAGCATGTCATCGGCCGAGGCCGCAGCGGCAGGATAGCGCACCACGCCGAGTCGGGCGAACATAAAGGAAACGGAGTTGGTTTCGCCGAGCGCGCCGCCATGCTTGCTGAAGGCGGACCGGACGTCCGAGGCGGTGCGGTTGCGGTTGTCGGTCAGCGCCTCGACGATCACCGCGACGCCGGCGGGGCCGTAGCCCTCGTAGCGCACCTCGGCATAATCCTCGCCGCCGCCGGCGCCGGTTGCCTTCTTGATCGCCCGCTCGATGGTGTCGCGCGGCATGTTGGCCTCGCGCGCGGCGGCGATGGCGGCGCGCAGGCGCGGATTGGCGCCCGGCTCGGGCAGGCCGGTGCGCGCCGAGACGGTGATTTCCCGAATCAGCTTGGCGAACTGGCGGGCGCGACGGGCATCCTGCGCGCCCTTGCGGTGCATGATGTTCTTGAATTGCGAATGCCCGGCCATGGTCCTGCCTGATCTGGTGCGGTCGGGCGGGCTTGTAGCAGCGCCGAGGCGCCCCGGCCAAGCCGGCTTCACCGCCGATTAAGGCACCCTCGATACGCTGCACGGGCCTCACGTTGGAGAGTCCAAGACGATGCTCTTTGCCCGCCGCCGGCAGGCCAGCGCCGCGACGCATGTCGACACGCCCGCTCTCGCGCCCGCGCCTGGGCCCGCGCCTGGGCTTGCGCCTGGGCCCGTTGGGAACGCGGAGACGCCGAGCGGCATCGCAACGCACGAGCTCGCGGATCTGCTGGAGGAGCAGCTCGGCCGCGCCGCCGCCGATGTCGGCTGGCAGAGCAGCGAGGCGCTGCGCCGCGGCGAGGCGACGGGGCAGAAGATCGGCCTGCTGAGCGGTCATGCGCAGGAGGTCTCGGATCTTACCAGGCGCGCCAGCCACGACGTCGCGACGGTGGCCTCGGCAGCCAGCGAACTGGCCGCCTCCACCCGTGAGATCGCCGCCCAGGCGGCCCGCTCCACCGACGTCGCCCGGGCCACCGCCGCCGATGCCGAGCGCAGCGCGGAGACGATCCAGGCGCTCACGCGTGCCGCGGACAGTATCGGTACGGTGGTGAAACTCATCCAGGACGTCGCCGCGCGGACCAATCTTCTGGCGCTGAACGCGACCATCGAGGCGGCACGGGCCGGCGAGGCGGGCAAGGGCTTCGCCGTCGTCGCCGCCGAGGTCAAGGCGCTCGCCCGCCAGACGCACGAGGCCACGCAGGATATCGCGCGGCGCGTGCAGGAGATCCAAGGCTCGACGGAGGCCGTCGTCGGCGCGCTTGGTGGCGTCACCAAGATGATCGGCCAGATCGACGCCGCCAACGCATCCGTCGCCGCGGCGCTGGCCGAGCAGGACTCGGCGATCGCCGAGATCGCCCGCAGCGCCGAGGAGGTCGCTCGCGGCGTCGCGGACACCGCGGAGCGGGTCTCGGTCATGACCGGCGAGGCGACCGAGGTCAACGAAATCAGCGCCGGCACGGTGCAGGCGGTGCGCAACACCGACGCCCGGGTGCGCGATTTGCGCGCCGGGCTGATCGCGACGCTGCGCGGCTCGGTCGTCGGCAACCGCCGTCGGCACCCCCGCATCCCGGTGGAGATCAAGGCCAGTCTCGACGCCGGCGGCGCCGCCCTCAAACTGGTGATCGCCGACCTTTCGCCGAGCGGCGCGCTCGGCATCCTCGAGGACGGGTGTTCGCCCGATCGACTGGCCGAAGGCGCGGCCGCCAGCGTCACCATCGAGCGGATCGGGCGGTTCGGCGGCCAGATCACCGCCATCGGCCAGCGCAAGGTCCATCTGGCCTTCGACGAGACCGCGGTCACCGCCGACGCCGCCGCTCGCCTGGAAGCCCTTCTTGCCGATACCGTCGCCGCCGACGAACGATTCCGGACCGCCGTGCGCGATGGCGCGGGCCGGATCGGGGCGCTGTTCGAAACGGCGATGCAGCGCGGCGACATCACCGAGGCGGCGCTGTTCGACATGACCTACACGCCGATCCCGGACAGCGACCCGGAACAGGTGATGGCGCGCTTCACCGAATTCACCGACCGGGTGCTGCCGCCGATCCAGGAGCGGCTGCTCGAACTCGACAAGCGCGTCGTGTTCTGCGCCGCCGTCGACCGCAACGGCTATCTGCCGACGCACAATCTCGTGTTCTCGAAACCGCAGCGCAAAGGCGAGCGGGCTTGGAACACGGCGAACGCCCGCAACCGGCGGATCTTCAACGACAGCGCGGGCCGCGCCGCCGCCGCCTGCGGCACGCGCGGCGAGGACCTGCTGCAATCCTACGAGCGCGACATGGGCGAGGGGAAATTCGTGCTGATGAAGGAAGTCGACGCGCCGATCCGCGTGCGCGGCAAGCTCTGGGGGGCGCTGCGCCTCGCCTACCGGCCCTGATCCCCCGGATCGCCAGCGCCGGCCGCCGTGGTGCGCACGGCGGCCGGGCCGCGCCCTTATGCGATCTCGCGCGCCAGCACCTGCTCGTGGGTATAGCGCCCGCCATCCGTCATGATGTCCCAGACATCGACCCGCCTCTCCAGCACCTGGGTCAGCATGGTCTGGATACGGACATAGGCGGGCTGGCGCTGCCCGTGATATTCGACGACCGGCCCCGCCTCGATGAAATTCACCGCCGTCATGCGCAGGAGGCGCAGCAGGCTCCGTTCCATCACCGCGAGAATGTAGGTGTGGCCGGCCTCGACACTCATGCGCACGATGCCGTGCATCAGCCACAGGCGCAACATCTGCAGCGAGGCCCGGGAATCGCCGAGCCGGTATTTCGACAGGGCGAACCGCGAGCCCTCGCCGGTGCGCCCAATGGGCAGATGGGCGAGATGCTCGGGACGGCAGATGCGCTGGACCGGGAAACTTGCGTGCGGCCGGTCGGGCCGGGGAAGGACCAGACGCACCGTGCCAACGACATCGAGGCTGCCGCGGCGGCACAGCACCATCTGGCGCGAGTGGGCGTCGTACTCGTCCATCTCCAGGCCATTGATGCCGGTGAGAAAATCATTCTCGACGCAATAGACCTGGTGGCGGACGCGGTAGGCCTCGTGGCGCAATTCCGGGCTATCGGCGGGGAGCATTTCGAAATCTTCAAGGGCGGTGCAAACATCGTCAGCTCGGGAAATGGCATTCATGGCAAATGCGCTTCCTCTGATCTGCGGCGGTCCGTGACCGCCTGGGGCTAAGATGAACGGGAGAACAAAAGACGATTGCAGGCTAAACGGTTTCAACGGTCCATCGGGCAGGCTCGGTCGGCACGGCAATGGCGGGGCTGACCGGCGGCGCGGCGGTCATGAGATCCGCCAGCGGCCGACGCGCCGCGCGGGCATTGGGCGCGGCGCGGCGCGGCGCACCGATGCGGGCGAGGAACAGTACCGCATCCGGATCGCCGATCGCGGCGCGGAAGGGCGCCGCCATCGCCGGCGAGGATGCGGCCATGGCGAGGGGACGAAACAGTGGCTGCATGGCCAGACCAAGGCGGGATGCGGTGAGCCAGAGGCGCTGCACGGCCCGTCCGGCCTCGATCACCGAGACCGTGCCGGTGGCGGCGCCGGCGGCGCGATGCACGCTGAAACACCCGCCGCTGGCGCGGATCGGCACCGTATCGGCGCGGAAGGCGGCGAGCGCGCCTGCCAGAAGGGACGACGGCCCCGGCCGGCGCAACGCCCGGCGCAGGAGCGCGCGGCCGAGGCGGCCGAGGCCGAGCGCGCCGGTGGGGATGCCGCTCGGGCTGTGGGCGCGATCCGGGTCGATCGATCGCGCCAGCGCGGCCACCGCCTCCGGCCGCGCCGCCAGCCGCCGCGTGGCGCGGGCAGCGAGGCGCGCGACGGACGCGGGTTCGTGCCAGGAAAGGGTCAGCCCATCGCCGAGGGCGCTCGCCAGCGCCATTCTCTGCGCTTCCGTGAGGGCGCGCCGCCGATAGGGCCGGCGATCGACCGAGCGGGTGGTGAGATGGGAGAACAGCGGATCGAGCCCGATCCGGTCGTCGCGGACGAGTTCGGCGGCAATGCGCAGCCCATCCGCCTCGCCCGCCAGACGCCAGTCCAGCCGGAAGCCTCGCGCCGAAGCCGCGATGCGCATCGTCTCGATCAACATGCCGGCGGCGAGCCAGGTGGGCTCGCCGCTACGGTAGGAATAGGGGTGATCCGGGTCCGGCCGGGCGATGTCGATGACCAGGCTGTCGGGTCCGGTGAGGGTGAAGTGCCAGCGCTGGGCGTTTCCCGGGCTCGGCGCCCAGCGCGCCAGGTTCAGGATCTCCTCCATCGGCGTCCGCGGCGGCGCCTCCGGGCGCGTGGGCGTGCGCGTGCGCGCGGATTCGTAGACCCGGCGCGCGATTGCGAGCTTCAGCCGCTGCACCGGCCCGTTCAGCCCGCGCGGCAGGCGCGAGACGACGAGCTTGTTGCGGAAGGCGTCGTAATGGTGATGGTAGGGAGCGGCCTGCACCTCACCGCGGCGCAGCAGCAGCTTCACCGCGTTGACCGCGGTGATGCCGGCACAGATCGTGCAGGAGGCGCCGGTGGACGGCCCCTTGTGGTTGGGCAGATCGACCCGGCCCGGGTCCACCAGATAGGCGCGGTGCAGACCGCGGGGCGCGAGGCCGATGAGAAAGCGAAGATACTGCTCGTTATCGGACTGGCCCTCGAAGCGGAAATACTCCTCGAAGCTCATGCCGCCGGGCACGAAGGCGAGGCAGCCGGCACCCATGCCGATGGGCGCGGCGCAGAGGGCGGGGATGCCGAGCTCGGCGCAGCGGGCATAGACGCGGCGGCGGATGGCGAGCTCGAAGAAATCGAAGCCGTCGACGAAGAGGTCCGCCCCTTCGAGAAAAGCATCGATATTCCCGGCATCGATTCCCTTCGCGAAACGATTGAGCCGCAGCTCGGGGTTGATGGCGAGCGCCATCTCCGCGAGCACGTCGATTTTCGGCCGGCCGACGGTCGCCATGGTGGCGCCGATCTGGCGGTTGAAGTTGACGATGTCGAAACGGTCGAAATCGGCGATGGAGAAAGCACCGATGCCGAAGCGGGCGAGGGTCAGCAGATGGACGCCGCCGACGCCGCCCATGCCGGCGATGGCGATGCGTTTGCCGCGCAGCGCAAGCTGTTCCCATTCGGTGAGCCAGCCAATATTGCGATCAAATGCCAGGGCGTACGAAAATACCGGTCGCATGCAATCCTCCAATCGACCCAACCGCGCCGCGACCGTGATCCGGGCGTCAGCGCGCCAATACGCTAACGAACGGCGCCGTCACCGCAAGCGTAATATCCCCTGTTCGTTGCAGCCGCCTTGCAGCGGTCGCCCGATAACAAACGATCCGAAAAAATTCCTGCTCCGGTTCGCCTGTCCGGGAAGCGCGGCCGGAACCCTGGGTCCGGCGCGTTGGCCCTGGCGCCGGCTTGTTGCCGGCGGGCGCCTCTTGCGCACGACGATGGTGGCAGCTTGGTGATTAAGGAAGTCTTGCGGCAAAAAGGCCGCTGCGGGCGTGGCGCCGCGGGCGATTGAAATTGGAAACACACCGAGTGGCGTGCGCACGCTGGGAGAGCGAAGCGGCGGCGCGGGCTCAGCGGGATTTCTCTCTGCTTGAGCGGAGCAGCGCGCAGAGCGATGCAGCGCCAACAAGCGCGACGCAACCCAGCGTCAATCGGAGCGCGCATCGGCGCATCGAATGGTTCTGCCAGCCACACCGATCGAATTCACGCTCCATTCCCTCATTTCGGGACAAGCTTGCCCCAGAAAGCAAATTGGCCATCCGGGTCTCGGATGGCCAATCGGCTCAGCTCATCTGCGGACCAGATCCGCTGCGGCTCCGGCGCTCAGACAGCGGCGCGGCGGCGACGGATCAGGCCAAGACCAGCCAGACCGCTACCAAGCAGCAGCATCGAAGCCGGCTCCGGCACGATGAAGGTCGCGTTGCCGCCACCACCGTTGACCGCAATGCAAGTGTCGCTCCCGCATGTAGAGACGGTGACGACCGAGGTGGTATTGGTGAACGCCGTGTCGATATTCAGGCCGACATAACCACTGGGCGGCGGCACGATGAAGAACCCGCTCTGGGTCGCATCAGGAACAAAAGTCGCGAACACCTCTGCGGAAGGCACGCCGCTAATCACCGAACCTGTACCGCTCGACGGAGCCAGCTTGCCGGTCGCGAGCTTGAAGTCGCCCGTCGTGTTGCTGTCAGTCGCCGGCCCGGGATTGATCGCGCTGAACGTCGGCGTCGTTCCGAGGGGGTGGGCGTACAGCGTATAGGTCAGGCCGTTGAACGACGCAAACGACGCCGCCGGATTGAAGCCCGGCGTCGTATGATTCACGTCAGTGTAGAACGTCCCGGTAGCGGTGTACTTATAGTAAAGATCGTAATTATTAGCCTGGCCAAGCCCGCTTCCATTCACTGCCGTTCCATTCAGCTGGAACTGGGTGATCGGCAGATAACCGGAATCGGTGAAGGCGCCGGTCGTGGTATTGATCGAGGTGATCGAGAAGTCGCTGATCACCTGGTTGTTGAATGTCACCGACGTCACCGGACCCAACGACGGGGTCGCTCCATTCGGATCCCACGTCATCGTCAGCGGCGCCGCCCAGGCCGCCACCGAAGCGGCGGAAGCCATCACCGTGCCCAGCAACAGGGCCCTGAAAGTACTACGCATTTTGCAAGCCTCCTCCACTTGTGATCATACCCGCCCTCGGCCCGGCGAGCAGAGATCGCCCGCACCGAACCTTTACGGGAGTTAATCCACCATGAACAGGCGCGCCTGTCAAGCATCGAGACATCACGGTTTCTTGAATGACCTTCAAAACCAATTTATAGACGCGATTCACCCGCACCAAGGGTGCAGCCGGCGGTCTAGACGCGGGTATTTTCCAAATCTGTTCCATTTTTTATGAACATAATCCATAAATAGTTATATAGTGTTGTTTTTTGATACATCGGCATCCGGGTCCGCCACCGAGACACGCAGCCAGTCCGGCAGACTCGGCGTCAGCCGGGCCTCGCCGCAGGCCAGGTCCGCCGCCGCCAGCGACGCCAGCCGGAGCAGCGCCAGGCCGCGGTCAGCCACACCGGACCGCATCACGCCCACCACGGCCTCGCCCTCACGCACCTCGGTCCCCGCTTCGGGCAGCCGCCCTTCCACCACGACCGGGACCAGCCGGCGCTTCACCAGACCGCGATAGCGGGTGCGCGCCGTCAGTTCCTGGCCGAGATAGCAGCCCTTGTCCCAGGCGATCCCGCCCAGCGCGTCGAACCCCGCTTCCAGCAGCACGCTCTTGTCCGCCTCCATGTCCCGCCCGCCATCCGGCAGCCCGAGCCCGATCCGGTGGCGGTCCCAGGCGGCGAACGGAACCGTCCCCGGCAACGGCGCGGAGGCGAGAATCCGCCACCCCGCCGCCTCCAGCCGCGGATCCGGCGCCATGATCGCGCCCGGCACCGGGGGCGGGGGGCCGTTCCACGCGGCATGGACACTGAACCCGGCCGAAACGTCCCGCAACGCCACGTCGGCGCGCAGCCGGTGGCGGCCGAGCCGCGCCACCAGCATCGGCGCCTGGGCGCGCTCGCACTCCAGCAGCAGGCGCTCGGCCTCGGCGGCGATGAAGAAATCCGCCAGCCACTTGCCCTGCGGCGTCAGCAGCGCCGCCCAGACCAGCCGGCCCGGCGCGGCGCGGGTCACGTCGTTGGATACGAGTCCCTGCAGGAAACCCACCCGGTCGGACCCGGTGATCTCCACCACGCCCCGGTGCGGCAGATGCGCGAGTTCGGTCATGCATCGGCAAGTGGTCGCGCGGGCGGGAACCGGCAAGAACGCAGCGGGTTTTTCGCCGGCGGCAAAATCAGGCTAGACACCGCTCATGCTCCACCCAAGCCCGCCCCGACCCTGATGTGCGGCATCGCCGGCCTGATGCTCGGCGCCGACGCCGCCCCGCCCGATGCGGGGACGCTGGCCGCGCTCGCCGCCGCGCTCGCCCACCGCGGGCCGGACGGTGCCGGGGAGAGCCTCGCCGGGCGGACGGCGCTGGTGCACACGCGCCTGGCCATCATCGACCTCGTCACCGGCGACCAGCCGCTGCACGCCGGGGCGGTGGCGCTGATCGCCAATGGCGAGATCTATAATTATAAGGCGCTGCGAGCGGCGATGCCGCGCGTCGTCTTCGGCACGGCGAGCGACTGCGAACCGCCGCTGCATCTCTGGCAGCGCGACGGCGTGGCGTTCACCGCCGCGCTGCGCGGCATGTACGCCATCGCGCTGCACGACCGCGCCGCCCGCCAGCTGGTGCTGGCGCGGGATCCGTTCGGCATCAAGCCGCTCTACATCGCCCACACCGAAGCCGGGCTCGCCTTCGCCTCCGAACCGCGCGCCCTGCTCGCCGCCGGCTTCGCCCGCCGCGCCGTGCATGCGCCGGCACGCGACGAGCTGCTGCAGCTGCAGTTCACCACCGGGGCGGCGACGATCTTTCCCGGCATCCAGCGCGTGCTGCCGGGCGAGACGCTGGTCTGCGCCGAGGGAAGGGTGCTCGAACGCCATCGCCTCGCCGCGTTGCCGGAGGGCGGGCCGGAGGCGATCGATGAGGAATCCGCCCTGGCCCGGCTCGACGCGGCGCTGGAAGAGAGTGTTGCGCTGCACCAGCAGAGCGACGTGCCCTACGGCATGTTCCTCTCCGGCGGCATCGACAGCACCGCCATCCTGGCGATGATGGCGCGCCTCGCGTCCTCCCGGGTGCTCGCCTTCACCGCCGGGTTCGACGCCGAAGGCGCCGCCGACGAGCGCGCCGACGCCGCCGCCGCCGCCGCCGCCGCCGGGGCGCGGCACGAAGCGATCGCGATCACCGAGGCCATGGTCTGGCGCCATTTGCCCGCCATCGTCGCGACCATGGACGACCCGGCGGCCGACTACGCCATCATTCCCACCTGGTTCCTCGCCCGCCATGCGCGCCAGGCGGTGAAACTGGTGCTGTCCGGCGAAGGCGGCGACGAGATGTTCGCCGGCTATGGCCGCTACCGCAGCGCCATGCGGCCCTGGTGGCGCGGCGGGCGGGTGATGCGCGGGCGCGGTATTTTCGACGGGCTGGACGTGCTCCGCGATCCTTCGCCGGCCTGGCGCGACGGCATCGCCGCGGCCGAGGCGGCGGCGCAGACCCCGGGGCGGACGCGGCTGATGACAGCGCAGGCGGCCGACTGCGCCGACTGGCTGGCACACGACCTGCTGCTCAAGCTCGACCGCTGCCTGATGGCGCACGGCATCGAGGGGCGGACGCCGTTCCTCGACCGCGGAATGGCCGCCGCCGCGTTCCGCCTGCCCGATGCGATGAAGGTGCGCGGCGGGCGCGGCAAATGGCTGCTGCGGCAATGGCTGGCGCGGCATTTTCCGGCCGCCCGCCCGTTCGCCCCGAAGCAGGGGTTCGACGTGCCGGTGGGAACCTGGATCGCGCGCCAGGGCGCAAGCCTCGGCCCGCTGGTCGCCGCTGAGCCGGGGGTGGCGGAAATCGCCGACCCGTCCCGCGTCGCCGCCCTGTTCCGCTCAGCCGGCGGCAAGCGCGAGGGCAAGGCGGCCTGGACGCTGCTGTTCTATGCCCTCTGGCATCGCGCCCATATTCTTGGGCTGGCGCCGGAGGGGGATGTGTTCGAGGCGCTTTCCGCCGCGCGAGAGTAGGGACCAACGCCGTGACACCGCATTTCGACCTGCTGATCCGGAACGGCCTCTGCGTCCTTCCCTGGGGGCTGGAGGCGGCGGACATCGGCGTGCGCGCCGGGCGCATCGCGGCGATCGGCGTCGGCGATGCCTCCGCGGCCGAAACCATCGACGCCGCCGGGCTGCACGTGCTGCCGGGGCTGATCGACCCGCATGTGCATCTGCGCGACCCGGGCAACCCGGCGGTGGAGAGCATCGCCACCGGCACCCGCGCCGCCGTGCTCGGCGGCATCACCACCGTGTTCGACATGCCGAACACCACCCCGCCGCTGACCGACGCGGCCGGGCTCGCCGCCAAGCAGGCGCACGCCGCCGCTACCGCCCATTGCGACATCGGCCTCTATGTCGGCGCCACCAAGCAGAACATCGCCGAACTCGCGGCGCTCGAACTCGGCGATGGCGTGTGCGCGATCAAGGTCTTCGCCGGCAGCTCCACCGGCACGCTGCTGGTGGAGGACGACGAGAACATCGAGCGGGTGATGCGCAGCGGCCGGCGGCGCATCGCCTACCACGCCGAGGACGAATACCGGCTGCAGGCCAGACGCAGCCTGTTCAAGGCCGATGATCCCTACGCCTCGCACATGCTCTGGCGCGATCCGGAGACCGCGCTGCTCGGCACCCGGCGCATCCTCGCCCTCGCCCACAAGACCGGCCGGCCGGCCCACATCCTCCACGTCTCGACCGCGGAAGAGCTGGACTACGTCAAGGATCACAAGGACATCGTCACCATCGAAATGCTCGCCAACCATCTCACCCAGGTGGCGCCCGAGTGCTATGAGCGGCTCGGCGGCTACGCGGTGATGAACCCGCCGCTGCGCGACAAGCGCCATGTCGAGGCCGGCTGGCGGGCGATCAACGATGGCACCGTGGACACGCTCGGCTCGGATCACGCGCCGCACCCGCGGGCGGCGAAGGAGCGGCCCTGGCCCTCCTGTTCCTCCGGCCTGACCGGGGTGCAGACGCTGGTGCCGGTGATGCTGGACCATGTGAACGCCGGGCGGCTGGCGCTGACGCGGCTGGTCGATCTGCTCGCCGCCGGGCCGGCGCGGGTCTATGGGCTGGTGAACAAGGGCCGGCTCGCCACCGGCTACGACGCCGATTTCACCCTCGTCGATCTCAAGCGCCGCACCCGCATCGAGAATGCCCGCATCGCCTCGCCGTGCGGCTGGACGCCGTTCGACGGCATGATGGTGACCGGCTGGCCCGCCGCGACCATCGTGCGCGGCCTTGTGGTGATGCGCGAGGACGAGGTGCTGGGCGAGGCGGGCGGACGGCTGGCCCGCTTCCGCTAGAGCAAATCGTATCCGATCGGCGGAGCCTTTGCGCGCGCCGCCGGGGCGGCTAGAAGGACCCTGCCCAGCGAGGAGGAGTGCGCCAGCGATGGCCGTGAACAAAATCTATCCGGATGCGACCGCCGCCCTGTCGGGGCTGCTGCGCGACGACATGACCATCATGTCCGGCGGGTTCGGCCTGTGCGGCATCCCCGCCGCGCTGATCGAGGCGATCCGCGCCTCCGGGGTGAAGGGCCTGACCGTGATCTCGAACAATGCCGGCATCGACGATGCCGGGCTCGGGATTCTGCTCCAGACCCGGCAGATCCGGAAAATGATCAGCTCCTATGTCGGCGAGAACGCCACCTTCGCGCGGCAGTACCTGGCCAAGGAGCTGGAGATCGAATTCAACCCGCAGGGCACGCTGGCCGAGCGCATCCGCGCCGGCGGCGCCGGTGTGCCGGCGTTCTTCACCCCCACCGGCGCCGGCACACTGATCGCCGAGGGCAAGGAGACGCGCGAATTCGACGGCCGCACCTACGTGATGGAGCGCGCCCTGTTCGCGGACCTCGCCATCATCCATGCCTGGAAGGGCGATACCGAAGGCAACCTGATCTACCGGATGACGGCGCGCAACTTCAATCCGGTGATGGCCACGGCGGCGAAGGTGACGGTGGCGGAGATCGAGGAACTGGTCGAACCCGGCGCGATCGACGCCGATGCCATCATCACCCCCGGCATTTTCGTCAAGCGCATGGTGGCGCTCGGCCATGTCGAGAAGCGCATCGAGCAGCGCACCGTCTATCCCCGCGCCTGAGGAGAAGAACCATGGCCTGGACCCGCGACCAGATGGCCGCCCGCGCCGCCCGCGAACTGCGCGACGGATTCTACGTCAATCTCGGCATCGGCATCCCGACGCTGGTGGCGAACCACATTCCCGAAGGCATGTCGATCCAGCTCCACAGCGAGAACGGCATGCTCGGCATCGGCCCCTTTCCCTTCGAGGGCGAGGAGGATGCCGACCTGATCAATGCCGGCAAGCAGACCGTGACCAAACTGCCGACGACCAGCTTCTTCGACAGCGCCGCTTCCTTCGCCATGGTGCGCGGCGGGCATATCGACATCTCCATCCTCGGCGCGCTCCAGGTGGCGGAGAATGGCGACCTCGCCAACTGGATGATCCCCGGCAAGATGGTGAAGGGCATGGGCGGGGCGATGGACCTCGTCTTCGGCGTGCCGCGGGTGGTGATCCTGATGGAGCACACCGCCAAGGGCGAGCCGAAAATCCTGCATCGCTGCAATCTGCCGCTGACCGGGGCCGGGGTGGTGAACCTGATCGTCACGGATCTCGGCGTGTTCGAGGTGGATCACCCGGGCAAGCCAGGCCTGACGCTGATCGATCTCGCGCCGGAGGTGACGCTGGACGAGATCCGCGCCAAGACCGAAGCGGATTTCCGCGTCCATCCGCAGCTCGCGGCCTGACTACCCGGCACGATGGCCCCCTCCGCGCAGGCGCTGATCGCCGCCTATTACGCCGCCTTCAACGCCGCCGACGCCGCGTCGATGCTTGCGCTGCTCACCGAGGATGTCGTCCACGACATCAACCAGGGCGCGCGCGAGATCGGCCGGGACCGGTTCGCCGCCTTCCTCGACCACATGAACCGCTGCTACCGCGAGCGGCTCGAAGACATCGTCATCATGACGACGCCGGACGGAACGCGGGGCGCGGCGGAATTCACCGTCCACGGCGAATATCTTGTCACCGACGCCGGCCTGCCGCAGGCGCGGGGGCAGCGCTATGTCCTCCCCGCCGGCGCCTTCTTTGCGTTGCGTGACGGCCGCATCGCGCGGGTATCGAACACCTACAACCTGCAGGATTGGCTCGCCCAGGTCGGGGCCGAGCGATGAGAGCAAAGGGCTGACAACGAAGGACCGCGCCATGAACGTCTCCCCGCCGCGCCCGTCCGGCTTCCACTACGCGCCGATGTTCCCGCTCGCCGACGCGGCGACACCCTGGCGCAAGCTCGATCTCGGCGGCGTCTCGACGCTGTCCGTCGAGGGCCGCACCATTCTGCGCATTCAGCCCGAGACGCTGAGCGAGCTCGCGGTGCGCGCCTTCCACGACGTTTCCCACCTGCTGCGCCCGGGCCACCTGGCCCAGCTGCGGGCGATTCTCGACGACCCCGAGGCCTCCGACAACGACCGCTTCGTCGCCCTGGACCTGCTGAAGAACGCCAGCATCGCCGCCGGGGGCGTGCTGCCGATGTGCCAGGACACCGGCACCGCCATCGTTTTCGGCAAGAAGGGCCAGCGCGTCTGGGTCGAGGGCGATGAGGAGGAGGCGCTCGCCTTCGGGGTGCATCGCACCTACACCGAGACCAATCTGCGCTATTCGCAGATGGCGCCGCTGTCGATGTTCGAGGAGGTGAACACCGGCAACAATCTGCCGCTGCAATGCGACATCATGGCGGTGCCCGGCGAGCATCACGCCGACGAGCTGCATCTGCTGTTCATCGCCAAGGGCGGCGGCTCGGCCAACAAGACCTTCCTCTATCAGGAAACCCGCGCGGTCCTGTCCCCGGAGCGGCTGGCGCAATTCATCGAGAGCAAGATCAAGACCCTCGGCACCGCCGCGTGCCCGCCGTATCATCTCGCCATCGTCATCGGCGGCACCAGCGCCGAGCTGACGCTGAAGACGGTGAAGCTCGCCTCGTGCCGCTTCCTCGATACGCTGCCGACCAGCGGGTCCAAAGCCGGCCACGCGCTCCGCGATCTCGAGATGGAGCGTCAGGTGCTGGAGATCTCGCGCCGCACCGGCATCGGCGCGCAGTTCGGCGGCAAGTATTTCTGCCACGACGTCCGGGTGATCCGCCTGCCGCGCCACGGCGCCTCGCTGCCGGTCGGCATCGGCGTCTCCTGCAGCGCCGACCGCCAGGTGCTGGCGAAAATCACCCCCGAAGGCGTGTTCCTGGAGGCGCTGGAGACCGACCCGGCGAAGTATCTGCCCGAGATCACCGATGATGCGCTCGGCGGCGAGGTCGTGCGCGTCGATCTCAACCGGCCGATGAGCGAGATCCGGGCCGAGCTCTCACGCCACCCGGTGAAGACGAGGCTGGCGCTGACCGGCACGCTCATCGTCGCGCGCGACATCGCGCACGCGAAACTCAAGGAACGGCTCGATCGCGGCGAGGAACTGCCCGCCTATTTCCGCAACCATCCGGTCTATTACGCCGGCCCCGCCAAGACGCCGGAGGGGTTCGCCACCGGCAGCTTCGGCCCGACGACGGCGGGACGGATGGACAGCTACGTCGCCGAGTTCCAGAAGCACGGCGGCAGCATGGTGATGCTGGCCAAGGGCAACCGCTCGTCCGCGGTGCGCGATGCGTGCAAGACCTATGGCGGCTTCTATCTCGGCAGCGTCGGCGGCGCCGCGGCGCGCCTGGCGCAGGACTGCATCCGCAAGGTCGAGGTGCTGGAATATCCCGAACTCGGCATGGAAGCGGTGTGGCGCATCGAGGTCGAGGATTTCCCCGCCTTCATCGTCATCGACGACAAGGGCGGTGATTTCTTCGAAGGGCTGGCGTGATGCGCTTCACGGTCGATCGCATCGATCATCTCGTCGTCACCTGCGCCGATCTCGATGTGACGGCTTCGTGGTATCAGCGCGTTCTCGGCATGGAGCGCGAGGAATTCGGCACCGAGCGGCGCACGGCGCTGAAATTCGGCGGCCAGAAGCTCAACCTTCATCAGCGCGGCCGTGAATTCAAGCCCAACGCGCCGGCCGCCGCGCCGGGAACGATCGATATCTGCTTCGTCACCTCGGTCGGGCCGGAGGATGTCGTGACGCATCTGCGCGAGTGCGGCGTCGGCATCGTCGAGGGGCCGGTGCGCAAGACCGGCGCGCTCGGGCCGATGATGTCGGTCTATTGCCGGGATCCGGACGGCAATCTGGTCGAGGTCGCGAGCTATCTCGAAGGCTGACGCGCTTTCGCTGCCGGACCGGTGGATCAAGGACCGCGTGCAGCTCGACGATTTCGACTTCGACCTGCCACCCGAGCGGATCGCGCAGACGCCGGCGCGTCCGCGCGACGCGGCACGGCTGCTCGAGGTGACGCCGAGCGCGCTGATCGACCGCCAGGTCCGGGATCTGCCAGACCGGCTCCGCCCGGGCGACGTGCTGGTGGCCAACGACACGAAGGTGATCCCGGCGCAGCTCAGCGCCCGGCGCGGCGCCGCCCGCATCGGCATCACGCTCGACCGGCCGCTCGCCGACGGCTCCTGGCACGCCCTCGCGCGCAATGCCCGGCGGCTGCGCCCGGGCGATGTGCTGACCATCGAGGGGGCGGCGGATTTCTCCGCCACGGTTGCCACCCGCGCCGCCGATGGCGGCGTGACGCTGCGCTTCAACCGCGAGGGCGCTGGCTTCGCCGAGGCGCTGGCGGCCGCGGGGGCGCTCGCCCTGCCGCCCTATATCCGCCGCCCGGCCGGCCCACTCGGCGTCGACGCGGCGGATTATCAGACCATCTTCGCCCGCAGCGAGGGCGCCGTGGCGGCCCCGACGGCGGGGCTGCATTTCACCGAGGCCCTGCTCGGCGCGCTGGCCGCGCGCGGGGTGCGGCGCGTCATGGTGACGCTGCATGTCGGTCCCGGGACGTTCCTGCCGCTGCGCGACGCCGACATCGCCCGCCATCGGCTGCACCCGGAGCGCGGCGAGATCGGCGCCGCCGCGGCCTCGGCGATCAACGCGGCGCGGGCCGCCGGCGGGCGCATCATCGCGGTCGGCACCACCACGCTCCGGCTCCTGGAAAGCGCCGCCGGGGCGGACGGCCGCCTCGCCCCGTTCGCCGGCGAGACGGAGATTTTCATCCAACCCGGCGACCGGTTCCGCGCCGTGGATATGCTGATGACGAATTTCCACCTGCCCCGATCCAGCCTGTTCATGCTGGTCGCCGCCTTCGCCGGCACCGCGCGCATGCGGGCGGCCTACGCCCACGCGATCGCGGCCGGATATCGGTTCTATTCCTACGGCGATGCCAGCTTGCTGCATCGCGCCGATGCCGCACCATGACGCTGCGCTTCACGCTGCAGGCGCAGGACGGGGCGGCGCGGGCGGGGCGGCTGCATACGGCGCATGGCGAGGCCGAAACGCCGTTGTTCATGCCGGTCGGCACCGCGGGAACGGTCAAGGCGATGACCGCCGACGCGGTGCGGTCCACCGGCGCCAGCGTCGTTCTCGCCAACACCTACCATCTGATGCTGCGCCCCGGGGCGGATCGCGTCGCCGCACTCGGCGGGCTGCATCGTTTCATGGACTGGCCGGGGCCGATCCTGACCGATTCGGGGGGCTTCCAGGTCATGTCGCTGGCCAAGCTGCGCGACATCGACGAGCAGGGCGTCACCTTCCGCTCCCATATCGACGGCTCCGCGCACCGTCTCACCCCCGAGCGCGCCACCGAGATCCAGCATCAGCTCGATGCCACGATCACCATGGCGTTCGACGAGTGCACGCCGTTCCCGGCCACCCATGCCGAGGCGCGCACCTCGATGGAGCTGTCGATGCGCTGGGCCGACCGCTCGCGCCGCGCCTTCGTCGCGCGGGACGGCTACGGGCAATTCGGCATCGTCCAGGGCGGGGTCTATCCGGATCTGCGCGCCCGGTCTGCCGCGGCGATCACCGCGCTCGGGTTCGAGGGACATGCGATCGGCGGGCTCGCGGTCGGCGAGGGCCAGGCCGCGATGTTCTCGGTCCTCGACGCGACCGTGCCGCTGCTCGACCCCGAGCGGCCGCGCTATCTCATGGGCGTCGGCACCCCCGCGGACATGATCGGCGCCATCGCGCGCGGGATCGACATGTTCGACTGCGTGATCCCGACCCGCTCCGGCCGCATGGCCCGCGCCTATACCGCCGCCGGCACGCTCAACCTGCGCAACGCGCGCCACGCCGACGATGCCGGCCCGTTGGACGCGGATTGCTCCTGCCCGGCCTGCGCCCGCCACGGCCGCGCCTATCTCCACCACCTGTTCCGCGTCGGCGAGATGCTCGGGCCGATGCTGCTCACCTGGCACAATCTGCACTATTATCAGCGGCTGATGCGGCAGTTGCGGGCGGCGATCGTGGCCGGACACTTCGCCGCCACGGCACAGCGTCTGCTCGACGCGCTCACGGGCTGAGCCGTTCCGCTCGCATATCGACAATGGAGGAGGCATGACGGAGCCCAACCCCGCCGCCCTGACACAGCTCGGCCACCCGAGCCGGCTGCCAGACGATCCGGCTTCGGCCCGGCTGGAGCGCGTCGCCAATCCTGCTCCCGGCCGGAACTACGTGGTGCGCTTCACCTGCCCGGAATTCACCTCGCTCTGCCCGATCACCGGGCAGCCCGATTTCGCGCATCTGGTGATCGACTATATCCCGCGGGACTGGATCGTGGAGAGCAAGTCGCTGAAGCTCTATCTGGGCGCCTACCGCAACCACGGCGCCTTCCACGAGGATTGTACGCTCTCCATCGCCGCCCGTCTGGTAGCCACGCTGAGCCCTGCGTGGCTGCGCATCGGCGGCTACTGGTATCCGCGTGGCGGCATGCCGATCGACGTCTTCTGGCAGACCGGCGCGCCGCCGGCGGACGCGTGGATCCCGGCGCAGGACGTGCCCCCGTACCGCGGTCGCGGCTGAAAGCGCCATCCGAATGCGATGCCCCGGCGCTCAATGCGCCGTGACGGCCTCGGACGGGTTACCGCTCGCCGTGAGCGCGTCCAGCAGCCGATGTCGCAGCGTCGCTGCAGCAGGCCAATAGGACTCGCCGCACCGGGACCAGCGCAGCACCGCATCATGAAAGCGCTTATGCGCATCGCCGAGCGCGGTCCCATGGAGGCCGACCCGATCGAAAAAGCAGCCGATCGGGCACGCATGGGCATCGCCGGCCTTGTCGGCGAGGATCGACGGGCTCGGCAGGGCACGCAACGTCTGCGTCCATTCAAGATGAGACGCATAGGCGCCGAGGAGGGTACGCGGCTCGCGGGTCGCCGGCTCGCCCACCCAGTCGGCGAGCCAGGCTGCCAGCGCCGCGGCCGGCATCGGGCGCGCGATGGCGTAGCCCTGGGCCTCCTTGACCCCGAGGACGCTGAGCGCGTCGAGAATGTCGGCGGTCTCCACGCCCTCGACGACGAGCGCGCAGTCGAGCCCACGGGCCAGGGCCTGGACCGTCAGCACGAACAGCAGATCGTCGGGACGGCGATGCAGTTCGCGCACGAAGGCCTGGTCCAGCTTGATTTTGTCCACCGGCAAGGTTCGCAGCCGCAGCAGCGAGGAATAGGCACTGCCGACGTCATCGAGCGCGACGCGTACCCCCCGCGCCCGGATTTCCTGCACGCGGATCAGCGCCCGCTCGAGGGAGAGGAACTCCCCGCTCTCCAGGAGTTCAACGGTGATCCGCGAGGGCTCGATGCCGGAGGCCCAGGCCGTCGCATCCAGACACGGCAGGGCATCGGCGCGCATCAGCACGTCGGGCTCCGCATTGAAGGATATATCCAGGCGGAGCCCGGCCGCGTCCCACCGGCCCAGATCGCTGAGGCCCTGCTCCAGCACCTGCCGGCTGAGATCCTTGCGCTCGTCAACCGAGAGATGCGGGAGGAACTCGCCGGGATAGACCAAGCGTGAGCCTTTCTCGATCCGCGCCAGCGCCTCCACGCCGACGACGGTGCCGGCCTGCAGGTCGATGATCGGCTGGTAATGGACGCGCACCTGCCCGCGCGCGAGCAACCCGCGCAGCACGGTGGTGGCGGCGCCCTTCTCCTGTGACGGGCGATACACATCCCAGCACCGCCCGCGCGGCCCTTTGCGCTCCTTGATGCCGTAGAGCGCGACGTCGGCATGACGGAGCAACACCTCGCCATCGGCGTCATCGAGCGGAAACAGGGTCATGCCGAGGCTGCCGCCGACCGTGACGCTGGTCCCCTCCGGCAGCACGATCGGCGCCTCGATCGCGGCGCGGATACGCTCCGCGGCGACTTCGGCGTCCTCGGTCTGACCCAACCCCTCGAGCACGAACGCGAACTCGTCACCGCCCAGCCGGGCGACGAAATCCGTGGTGCGCATGGCCTGGCGCAGCCGGATGGCGATCTCACGCAGCAGGAAATCGCCCGCCGCGTGGCCGTACTGGTCGTTGATCGGCTTGAAATTATCGAGGTCCAACATGGCGACGGCCAGGATCCGCTCCTGCCGCCGTGCCCGCGCCATCGCCTGCGGCAGATGCTCCGAGAGGGCGAGCCGGTTCGGCAGCGACGTCAGCGGATCATGGCGCGCCATCCGGCTCTGGGCCGCACGCTCGGCGCGCAACTGCTCCTTGAGGTCGCATTCGTCCAGCGCCCGGCCGATCAGTTCGCCGACGCGGGCGAGGAGCTGCAGCATCTCCTGCGAGAAGACGCCCTTGCGCGCGGAGCCGAGCGACAGGACACCCCAGAGCGCGCCGCCCCGGCGGATCGGCAGCGCCGCGGTCGCGGCCAGGCCGACGCGTTCAAAAAACCCATCCAAAGGGTCGAGGCCGGCTTCGCCAGCGCGGTCGTTGCTGAACTGCAGCTTGCCGCTCCGCCAAGCTTCCTCAGGCAGAATGCGCCCGGCCGCCGGGGAGCGTTCAGCGATCAAGCGGCTGCTCTCGGCGATGCCGGGACCGGCACCGACATGGACCCGCAAGTGTCCCTCGCCCGCCGGCAGGCCGATCCAGGCCATGACGAACAGGCCACTATCCACCAGCCGCCGGCAGGTCGCGCGCAGCACCTCGCCCTCGCTGCGGGCCTTGAGCAGCAGCTTCGCCTGGCCGAGAAGGGCCCGGTAAAGGCCGCGCAGCCGATCCAGATTCTCGTGGTGGGCGCGGTCGCGCTCACCGATCTCCGCCTGCTCGAGCGCGAGGCCGAGAACGGTGGCGAGATGGCGGATGAAGGCCGGCATCGGCCCGGCCGAGAAGAAGCCGGGCTCGTGGCTGCGCAATGCCAGGAGCCGGTAGAGCCCGTCGCGCCCGCAGAGCGGTACCACGGCGCTGGACCGCCAGCCATATTCCAGGGCCAGGCGACGCCAGGGCGTGACCGTCGGCTCGGTCAGCCAGTCATCCGAGATCTCGACCATGCCGCTGCGCCAGGCGCGCCCGGCGGGACCTTCGGCGAGTGCGCCGCGATCGATCCGGACCTCGACCGTCGCTGCGTATTCCGCTGCGTAGAGGCCGCTGGTCTCCTCCGCCACCAGTTTGCCGGAGCCATCGGGGCGCCAGAGCCAGACCGCGGCGATGCCGGGGACCTCGCCGATGATCGCCACGACCTGTTCGCACAGTGTCTGACTGGCCTGCGTGGAAAGCTGGGCGGCATCCAGACGCAGCAGCGCCGCCAGCACATCGTCGGCGGTGGCTGCGCGTGTGCGGCCGCCAGGTGGCTCGGGCCGAGCGGCCTTGGCATGCCGCTCCGCAGTGCGATCGTCATTATGGCGATCCCGTTCCAACAGCGCGATGGCCGTCTCCGCAATCGGTGTCACGGACCACTCCTTCACGCGGCAACAGTTGTAGCGGCCACGGTAGCGCAAACCATCGGAGAGCGCGCACGACAATCGATTATCGTGGCGATATGGTGAACGGCAGTTTAATGCATCCTCTCCGCGAGGCTGAAGCGATTTGATCGCGGGAACCCTGCAGGCGGTGCACGCCCGGCCTGCCCCCTGTGCCCGAGCCACGCGGCGAGGTCCGTTTCGGTGCGTGTCTTCTCGCCCAGCCGCCACGAGAGCCCGTCCTCGCGGCGGAATATCCGCGCGTCAGCCAACCCGGCATCGCGGTATTTCTGCAGGATCACGCCGGCGCCACGGGTCATCTCGGGAACCTGGTCGAGCGGGAAGATCAACAGCTTGCGGTTGGTGCCGACGACCGCGAGGTGATCACCGTCCGCCGGGACGCACAGCAGCGCCTCCTCGCCCGGACGCAGATTGAGTACCTGCTTGCCCGTCCGCTTCTCGGCCAGAAGCTGGTCGGCAGCGACGAGGAAGCCGCGGCCGCCCGTGGATGCAACGAGAAAGCGCCCGCCCGCGCGCCAGACGAAGAGCGCCGCGACATCGTCCTCGTTGGCGAGCCCGGCGAGCAGACGCACCGGCTGGCCATCGCCCCGCCCGCGCGGCAGATCGGCGGCGGAGAGCGTGTAGGCCCGGCCGTTGGTGGCGAACAGCACCAGCCGGTCCGTGGTCTCACAGGTCAGCAGCGTCCGCAGCCGATCCCCCTCCTTGAAACGCAGGTCCACATCCCCGGCGAGATGCCCGCGGAGCGCGCGCATCCAGCCCTTCTCGGAGAGCACGACCGTGATCGGCTCACGCTCGACCAGCGCCTCCTCGGTCACCGCGACCGGTTCCGGTGCGGCGCCGATCGCGGTGCGGCGGGTGCCAAGCGGGGCGGCGGCGAAGCGCGCCTGGGTCGCTGCGATTTCCTCGGCGATGCGCGTCCAGCGCCGGGCGCCATCGCCCAACAACTCCTCCAGCGCCGTCCGCTCATCGGTGAGCGCGGCGTGCTCTCGCCGCAATTCCATCTCCTCGAGCCGGCGCAGCGACCGCAGCCGCATGTTCAGGATCGCATCGGCCTGCGTCTCGGTGAGGCGGAAGCGCGTCATCAGCGCCTCGCGCGGGGCGTCCTCCTCACGGATGATGCGGATCACCTCGTCGAGATTGAGGAACACGAGCAGGTAGCCGTCGAGTATCTCCAACCGACGGAGGATCGCGGCGAGGCGGTGGCGCGAGCGGCGCTCCAGCACCGCGTGGCGGTGATCGAGCCAGGCGCGAAGGACGTCCCGGAGCCCCATCACCCGCGGAGTCCGCGTCGCATCCAGCACGTTCATGTTGAGCGGGATGCGGCTCTCCAGCGCGGTCGCCCGGAACAGCGTCTCCATCAGCACCGCCGGCTCGACGGCTCGGCTCTTCGGCTCCAGCACGAGGCGGACCTGCTCGGTGCTTTCGTCGCGCACATCGCCGAGCAAGGGCAGCTTGCGCTCCTCCAGGAGCTGGGCGATCTGCTCGATCAGCCGGGCCTTGGCGACCTGGTAGGGAATTTCGGTGACGACGATCTGCCAGGTACCGTGCTTGCCGCGCTCGACCGTCCATGTCGCGCGCACCCGGAAACTGCCGCGCCCGCTCGCATAGGCGGCGAGGATCGCCTCGGGCGGCTCGATCAGCAGGCCGCCGGTCGGGAAATCCGGCCCTTTCATGATCGCCACGAGGGCCGCCGTATCGGCATCGGGATGGCGGATGAGATGCAGCGCCGCGGCGCAGACCTCGGCCGCGTTGTGCGGCGGGATCGAGGTCGCCATGCCGACGGCGATCCCCGCGGCGCCGTTGGCGAGCAGGTTGGGGAAGGCAGCCGGCAGCACCACCGGCTCATGCTCCTCGTTATCGTAGGTCGCGCGGAAATCGACCGCGTCCTCGTCGATCCCCTCGAGCATGGCCTGCGCCACCGCGGTGAGCCGCGCCTCGGTGTAGCGCATGGCCGCGGCGTTATCGCCGTCGATGTTGCCGAAATTGCCCTGGCCCTCGACCAGCGGGTAGCGGGCGGCGAAATCCTGCGCCAGGCGCACCAGCGCCTCATACACCGCCGCGTCGCCGTGCGGGTGATATTTGCCGATCACGTCGCCGACGACGCGGGCGCACTTCTTGAAGCCGGCGCCGGGATCGAGCTTCAGCTGGTGCATGGCGTAGACCAGCCGGCGATGCACGGGCTTGAGCCCGTCGCGCACGTCGGGCAGCGAGCGGGACATGATGGTGGACAGCGCGTAGGCGAGGTAGCGCTCGCTCAGCGCGTCGGCAAGGCGTACATCCACGCGCTGTCCGGCCGAAATGTCGTGCATTCAGACCTCCGTTTCCGCCGCGGCCATGCCCGATTCGAGCGCGGCCAAACGGCAGACATGGTCGTAGAGGCTGACACGCGGCGCGGGAAGCGGACGATGATGCGCGCCGAACGCATCGCGCGCGAGAAAGTGCCCGGTGAGGCGCAACCCATCGCGCCAAGCGGTCATGTCGCCGTCGCCGGTGCCGAGCAGGAAAGCGGGCAGCGCCAGCAGGCGGTCGCGCCACCGGCCGGCGGGAGCCGCGGCGACGGCACGGCCGGATTTCGGAGAGACATAGGCCAACCCGTCGCTGGCGCCGGTGACCGCGCACCGTGACAGATCGAGCCCATAGCCGAGATCTGCCAGCAGCTCCGCCTCCCAGCGCACGAGCGTGGCAAGCGGGGCCGGGTTCGCGCCGAGGCCGGCGATCAGCCGCAGCAAGCCACCGAAGACCCGCGCGTGCGGCACACGCTCGGGCAGCGCGCTGGCGGCGATGGCGCAGGCGGCACCGAGCACCCGCAGCCGCAGCGGATCATCGAACGCGAGCGCGGCGCCGGCGTGGACGAGTTCGCCGCTCAGACTGCCGAGCTGATCGGCCAGGCGGCCGAGCCACCGCGCCGCCACCAGGTTCCCCGGCTGCCAGATCGCCGCCTGCCGCCGCCCGGCGCCGCCGCGCGCCAACCCGTGATGGCGTCCCAGCGCCTCGGTGAGCACGACCACCAGCAGATCGGCCTCGCCATACGGCCGCACTTCGAGAACGATCGACGGCGATTCCCACTCTATGGCCTGCCTCCTGCCAACTGCTCAGCCGGTGTGGCCGGCCCCCGGCCGCCGTGGCTTCGCCATCCACCGGTCGGCACGCTGGCGCGGTCCCGCTTGGGCCAGGCCGGGCCAGATCCGATTGCGCCCGGCCTGCTTCGCCGCATACAGCGCGGCATCGGCACTCTGGATCAGCGTCTCGGCGTCGATCGCGAGCCCGGCCTGGCCGGCGACGACGCCGATGCTGAGGGTGACGAACCCATTCGGGCTCGCCTCGTGCGGCAGGGCCGCTTCCTCCACGGCTCGGCGGATGCGTTCGGCGATCCTCAGACAGGCCGGCAGCCCCTGGCCCGGCAGCACGGCGAGAAATTCCTCTCCGCCATAGCGGGCGAGCAGATCAACCCCGGCCCGCATATGCCCCCGCAGCAGGGTCGCCAGCGCCTGCAGACAGGCATCGCCCGCCGGGTGGCCATAGCGGTCATTGTAATTCTTGAAGAAATCCACGTCGAGCATGAGCATGCCGATCTCACCGGCACCGACCTCGCCGCGCGTGCACGCCTCCTCGAGATAGTGTTCGAGCAGGCGGCGATTGGCCAGCCCGGTCAGCCAATCCCGGTAGGAGAGGTCCTGCAGCCGCTGATTGCGCGCGGAGAGATCGTCCCCGCGCAGCGTCTCGCGCAGGCGCAGGAGGTAGGTCTCGCGGCGCTCCCATTCGAGCCTGTAGTTGCCGACCAGCGTGACGCTGACCGCGCTCGTCACCATCAGCAGAAGATTGACCTTCACGGCCGTCGAGGTCGCCGCGTTGGCCGGCAGGAGGGCGAGCAGGATCGCCAGCGTCACGGCCCCGGTCGCGGCGGCATAGCGGAAGCGGAGCTGCACGAACACGTTGGCATAGACGAGAAGCAGAACGAAGCCATAGAGCAGATGGAAATGGTCCGGCGCGCGCGAGATCAGGTTGATTGCGGCAAGATCGAGCGCGACGAGAGTCGCGCAGAAGAACGCGGTCAGCTCGCGCACCAGCGGTGTCAGACGGAGCCCTTGCATGAGGGCCGCGGCGAACAGCACCGGAACGACGACGCCGAAGCGCAAGGCCGCGGACGCCCAGAAGGCATCGGGCGCGATGTAATAATCATCGACCTGGAACAGGGTGAACACGGCGATCGCCGCCAGCAACCTGTTGCGCAGGAAGCGACGACGTTCGCTTTCCGTATCCGCCTCGAAGCGCGCTTCGAGCGCCGGAACGAAGTCGAGCCTGCGTCCCGCCAACGCCTGCTCGACCAGCTTGGCGAGCGGACGGCCCGGCGTCTCCGCCGTCGAGCGCTCTCTCGTCCCCGCTTCCATACGACCATCGCCCGACATGGCGTAGACGGCAGGCTAGAGGGATGGTTCGGGTATCTGCAAGTGAATTCCGGGCCCGGAACCAAAGCCCCGGCGACGATCAGCGATATCGGAGCGCGGGCCGGAAAGCATCCGGCCTCGCGGACCCTCGACGTGGCACCCGTCGCATGCACCGCCCAGCCTGACGGAAATCATGAAAGTCCCGCCAGGCCGAGCCGGTGAAGCCGCCGATGTGCCGTCCGGCTCAGACCGAGTAATACATCTCGAACTCAACCGGGTGAGGCGTATGCTCGAAGCGGTACACCTCGGTCCATTTGAGCTCCATGTAGCTCTCGATCTGGTCCTTGGTGAACACGTCGCCGGCGAGCAGGAAGTCGTGGTCGGCTTCCAGCGCGCCGAGCGCCTCGCGCAGCGAGCCGCACACCGTCGGGATGCCCTTCAGCTCCTCCGGCGGCAGGTCGTAGAGATCCTTGTCCATCGGGTCGCCGGGATGGATCTTGTTCTTGATGCCGTCGAGACCGGCCATCAGCATGGCGGCGAACGCCAGGTAGGGGTTCGCCCCCGGGTCCGGGAAGCGCACCTCGACCCGCTTGGCCTTGGGGCTGGTGGCGTAGGGGATGCGGCAGGAGGCGGACCGGTTGCGGGCCGAGTAGGCGAGCAGCACCGGGGCTTCGAAGCCGGGGATCAGCCGCTTGTAGCTGTTGGTCAGCGGGTTGGTGAAAGCGTTGATCGCCTTGGCGTGCTTGATGATGCCGCCGATGTAGTAGAGCGCCATCTCGGACAGATCGGCATAGCCGTTGCCGGCGAAAAGCGGCTTGCCCGCCTTCCAGATCGACTGATGGACATGCATCCCGGAGCCGTTGTCGCCATAGATCGGCTTCGGCATGAACGTTGCCGTCTTGCCGTAGGAGTGGGCGACGTTGTGGATGCAGTACTTGTAGATCTGCAGATGGTCGGCCATGCGCACCAGCGGGCCGAACTTCATCCCGAGCTCGTGCTGGGACTGCGCCACTTCGTGGTGGTGCTTCTCGATGACGACGCCCATCTCGCCCATGGTGGAGAGCATCTCGGCGCGCAGGTCACTCTCGCTGTCGACCGGCGGGACGGGGAAGTAGCCGCCCTTGACGCCCGGGCGGTGGCCCATGTTGCCCTCGGGATAGTCCTTGAGCGAGGCCTGAGGGCCCTCGGCGCTGTCGAGCTGATAGATGCCGTAATTGCCGCCGGTGCCGAACTTCGCGTTGTCGAAGACGAAGAACTCGGCCTCCGGCCCGACGAAGGCGGTATCGCCGATGCCGGACGACTTCAGATAGGCCTCGGCCTTCTTCGCCGTCGAACGCGGATCACGCGAGTAGGCTTGGCCGGTGGAGGGCTCGACGATGTCGCAGACCAGGATCAGGCTCGGCTTGGCCGCGAACGGGTCCATCACCGCGGTCTCGGCGTCCGGCATCAGGATCATGTCGCTCTCGTTGATCGCCTTCCAGCCGGCGATCGAGGAGCCGTCGAACATGATGCCGTCGCGGAAGACCTCCTCCTCCATGGTGGAGACGTGCTGGGCGGTGTGCTGCCACTTGCCGCGCGGATCGGTGAACCGCAGATCCACGTACTCGACGGAGTGATCGCGGATCAGCTCCATCACCTTCTCCACGCCCCCCGGGGGAGCGCTTGCCTTCTTCGCCATGCCTCTTAGCCGTCCTTTCTGCTCGTGTGGGATAGGATGTTGAGGGAAATCGCCGAGCGTTGCCCCGGCGGGAAGACGCGCGAACCCGACGCTCGACCGGCACGGCCGGGCGCACGCCGTTCTAGGTAGGCGATCGCGGCTGGCGGAGGCCGCCAATCCCCTCAGATCGCACTCTCGCCTCGCTCGCCGGTCCGAATACGGATGACGTCGTCGATCGTGCTGATGAAAATCTTGCCGTCCCCGATCCGCCCGGTTCGCGCCGCCGTGACGATCGCCTCGACCGCACGCTCCACGACCGAGTCCTCGCAAACGATTTCGATCTTCACCTTGGGCAGGAAGTCCACGACATATTCGGCGCCACGATAGAGCTCGGTATGACCTTTCTGCCGCCCGAACCCTTTCGCCTCGATAACGGTAAGTCCCTGCAGACCAACCTCGTGCAGGGCCTCCTTCACCTCATCGAGCTTGAACGGCTTGATGATCGCCTCGATCTTCTTCATCCGCCCTCTCGCCTCGGCCGGGGCCGGGCTTGCTCCTGTTTCGCGAACCGGTCCCATGATCCGTCCGATCGGGACCGGTGACAGCAAGTTTGCACGCATCGTGCCAACGGGCAACGGCGCCGATCACGGAAAGCGAGATTGGGCGATAGCCTCCCACCCCGGATATGCGGCGGCCAAATCCTGCCCGCATCTTGGGCAGCCACCGCCACGCGGCGGGGCAATCGCCTGCCCGCGCCGGATTTGCCCCGCGGCGACGGCGGCGCGATGATGGCAACACCATCTGACATTGGGGGCAAGAATGACCGAACCGGTTTTCGATCGCGCCGATCTCGAGGCACTGGCGCAGTGGGATACGCCGACGATCTGCAACGGGCTCGAACTTGTGGTGCCGGAACGGCGCGCGATCGGCTTCACAGTGGAACCGATGGTGGCGGCGGATCGCGCGCTGAAGCCCATCGTCGGCCTCGCCCGCACCGGCACGTTGCGGGCCAAGGAACCGCCGCGCGGCAAGGTCGTGGACCGCACGGCCTGGTACGAATACGTCGCCGCGGGCGAACTGCCGACGATCGCCGTGCTGCAGGACCTCGACGACCGGCCCGGCTACGGCGCCTTCTGGGGCGAAGTGAATTCGACCATCCATAAGGCGCTCGGGGTGCTCGGCTGCGTCACCAGCGGCTCGTTCCGCGATCTCGACATGCTGGCGCCGGGGTTCCAGATCCTCGGCGGGCGCATCGGCCCGAGCCATGCGCATGTCCATCTCGTCGATTTCGGCGGGCCGGTGAACATCTTCGGCATGCAGGCCGCGCACGATGACGTGATTCACGCCGATTTTCACGGCGCGGTGGTGATCCCGGCCGAGGCGGTACGCAAGCTGCCGGCGGCGATCGATCTCGTCTCGCGCCGTGAGCGGGTGATTCTGGACATGTGCGCGAAGCCTGGCTTCGACGCGGCCCAGCTCAAGGAGGCACTGCGCCGGGCCGGTGAGATTCACTGATCGAATGTTCGTCCTAATCGTACGACAACGCACAAAAAATTGGACATACCGTTCATAGTTTGTTAATCTCCTCCCAGTTTCAGGACAGGAGGAGCATATGAACGTCATCGCCAAGACACTGCTCGCCGGAGCGTGCGTCGTCGGACTCTCCGCCGGCGCGCGCGCCGACATCTATGACCCGACCTGGTCGGTCGTCGCCTGGACCGGTCCGACCGGCACGGGCTCCGGTCAGGTCACCGACATCGCCGCCTTCCCGCCGCCGGCCACGCTCCCGCTGGCGGCGTTCGCCTATTCGGGGCCGATCGACTTCATCAACCACAACGGGCAATCCGGCTCGAACACCTACGCCGACTTCTTCGGCGCCCATGCCAGCGGCATCAGTGGCTTCGCCTCCCCGAGCGTGACCGAGGCCCAGTTCCTCGCCACGACGATGAGCACCGCCCGTTTCGGCATCTCGACCTATCTGGCGTTTCAGCTCGTCGGCGCGCCGGGCAGCATCGCCGCCGGAACCCTGGTTTCGGTCAGCCACGACGACGGCGCGAGCCTCTACGTCAACGGCCCGGCGCTGATTTCCTCGCCGAACCCGACCCCGCAAATCACCGAGACCGCCTCGCTGCCCAGCGGCCTGCTGGCCTCGCTCAATCTCGTCTATGTCGAGGCGAACGGCGCGCCGGCCATTCTCACCATGGACGTTCCGGAACCGGCGTCCCTCGCGCTGCTCGGGTCCGGCCTTCTCGGCCTCGGCCTGATCCGCCGCCGCCGCGCCTGAGACGGCGCCATCGCGATCCCACGCCGGACAGGCAACGGCCTGCCCGGCGTGTTTCTCTGCTCAATCCTCGTACGGTGGCGGATAATAGCCCGGCGGTCCCCCGGCGATCGGTGGCACGCCGACGATCGCTGGCGCGCCCAGCACGATCGGCGGCGGGGCGATCACCACGGGGGGCACGGCGAAGGCCAACGGCGAGAAAATCACCGGCGGCGGCAGCAGTACAGGCAGGGCCGCGACGCCGGCGAAGAAGCCGAAGCCAAGGCCAGGGCCAAAGCCCCACCAGCCACCGTTCCAGCCCCAGCCGCCCCAGCCCCACGGCCCACGCCAGCCCCAACCCTCGCGCCAGCCCCACGGCCCGCGCCAACCCCAGCCCTCGCGCCACCCGCCCCAGCCACCCGGGCCCCAGCCGCCGCGCCAGCCGCCGCCTTCGCCCCAGCCACCTCGGCCCCAGCCACCTCGGCCCCAATCGCCGCGGCCCCAGCCGCCGCGGCCCCAATCACCGTGGCCCCAACCGCCGCGGCCCCAACCGCCGCCGGCCCAGCCGCCGCGCCCGCCCCAGCCACCATGGCCCCAGCCGCCGCCATGGCCTCCCCAACCGCCGCCGCCATGGCCCCAGCCACCGCCACCGCCGTGCCCGCCCCAGCCGCCGCCGCCATGCCCGCCGTCGGCCATGGCGATACCCGGGGCAAGAAGCGTCAGCGCTAGCGCCGCGGCCGTCGCGATGCGCCGAAGCCGCGATCGTCTGCCAAGCCGAACCGTTTGATTCATATCGTCTACTCCACCAGCTGGCGGCGAGAGTGCTGCCGCAGTATCGCCGAATTATGGCACCCTCTCACGATGCCCGCCCGCGCGGCTCCGTACGTGCGCACGACAATTGCCCTGCCGCGACGGCGCACGCTACATGGAGCCCGAATCGTCCGCTGCCAGGAGACATGCATGCGTATCATCGCCTCGGGTCTGTGCGCCCTTGGATTGCTCAGCACCCACCTCGCCCTCGCCGGCCCCTGCGTCCGCCCGGCCGAAAAGACCGCGTTCGATGTTGCCGGGTTGAAAAGCGAACTCATGGTGACAGCGCTGACGTGCGACGCCAGGGACAAATACAACGCATTCATCGGCAAATATCGTGCCGACCTTGGCCGCAACGAAAGCGCCCTGAACGGCTACTTCAGCCGCTCCTACGGACGTGCCGCCAGCACCCAACGAGATTCATATATCACCAATCTTGCCAATGCCCAGTCCCAGGCCGGGCTGCGCCAGGGGACGGCATTCTGTCAGCAGCATGTCGGCCTCTTCGACGACGTCCTGGCGCTGCCGAAAACCGGTGAACTGCCGGTCTTCGCCGCGAAGCAATCGATCATCCAACCGATTTCGGTGGAACCCTGTGCGGTGCAAGCGCCGAAGGCCCGCAACCGGCGCATGGCAGGCGCCACGCCGAAATAGCCTCGCCGCGCGGCGCTCGCTCCCGGGCCAAAAAAAGGGGCGCCATGTGGCGCCCCTTTCCGTCTCCGAGCATCGAGCCCGAGGCTATTTCAGGATGATCTCGACGCGCCGGTTCTGCGGCTCGCGGACGCCATTGGCGGTCGGCACCAGCGGGTGCTCCTCGCCGAAGCCCTGGATGGCGATCGCGTTCTGCGGCACGCCGTCGCGCACCAGCTCCGCCTCGACGGCCTGGGCGCGGCGAACCGACAGCGCCTGGTTGTACTTGGCCGTGCCGGAGCGGTCGGTGTAGCCGTTGACCTCGATGCGCGTGTACTGCACGCGGGTCGAAGCCTGCGCCGCCTCGGAGATGATCTGCCGGGCGCGATCGGTCAGGTCGGCGCGATCCCAGTCGAAGAACACCAGATAGGTGCGGGCCGGCGCGGGGGCCGGAGCGGCGACCGGCGCGGGCGCCGGCGCGGGCGGCGGCGGCGGCGGCGCGGCGTTGAAGGCGTAGCGGAGGCCGACCAGCACCATCTGCGACAGCACGCGGTTCATGCTGGCCTTGCCGGTCCCGGTCACGAGCGGGGACGACGCCTTATAGTCGGACAGCGACCCGAACGCGTCGAGCACGCGGTATTCGCCCGTCACCGAAAGCCCGGGCACGCTGCTGATCGGCAGCGCCACACCGATGATCGCCTGGCCCGCGACGCTGCCCGCGGTGCCGTTCAGGCTCATGACATTCGCCCCGGCCGCCGAGGCCCGCATCCCGACATTGGCCATCTGATAACCGACGCCGAGCCCGACATAGGGGAACACGGGCAGGCCGAAGTCGAAGTCATACAGCACGTTTCCCATCAGGCCGTAGGTCGCCTGCGAGCCCGACTGACCAGGCGCACGGTAGCCACCGACGCTCAGGTGATCGACGCTGTTGGTCATCCCGTCGAGTTCCAACTCGGCGCGCAGACCGTTGCCAAGCCCGTAACCGCCGCTGATCTGACCGGCGAAGCCCGGGTTATCGAAGCTCGTCTTGCCGTTGACGCCGCTGCCCGCCTTGTCCTTGAAAATCTCGGACTGGAGGAAGTCGCCACCGAGGCCAAGGCTGACATAGGGGCCGGTCACCGGCTGCGCCTCGGCCGCCAAGGGCAGCGCCATCAGACCCGCTGCCAGGAACGCGTTTCGAAGCTTCATACGTGCAACCTCCTCTTGTTCTGCCCGACCAATCGAGCGCACGTCCCGCCGCTCGGGAGCCAAGCGCGCTGATCCATACCCATGGAATAGCACCGGTTTCCCGCAGCACGAGGGGCGATGTGTCGCCTCCGCGCGAGACTGTGGCTTCGCTGCAACAGGCAGATCCACGCCTAGATCGCGCAGATTCGACGTATTCTATTGGAATATCTAGAGAATTTTTGGAATCTGCCGATTTGGCCCGATCAAGGCTGGGTTCGCGGGTCGCAAACGCATAACAGAAATGTGTCCCCCAGCAGGCCCGGCACCCCCTCCGCGTCAGACCAGCCGCCCCTCGAAAGGGGGGCGGAGATCGGGAGCCTCGAACTCGATCACCCACAGATCCGGGTCGAAGCGAAGCTGGCGCGCGATATAGGCCTCCGCCGCGTGGTCCTCGACCGCGTCCGCCCCGGTGGCGCGCAGCCACGCCGCATCGCCCTCGGCGGTGCGGATCTGCGAGAGCACCATCACGCCGTCCCGCCCGCGCAACACGACCAGCACGCCGCCGGCGTCGGCATCGCCGCGGCGCACGACCACGCCCGGCCGCCCCGCCAGATCACCCAGCCGGAGCGCCATCTGCACCCAGAGTCCTGTCTTCACCCGGGCTTCCGCCATGCTCTGCCCATCCATTCCGCGGCGAGCGGCGACACTGCCAAGCATCGCCGGCGGAGGCCAGCCAGGTCCGCGTCAGACGCGATAGCAGACGCGGAGCCCGCCCCACAGGCGGCCGGCGACGCGGATCGGCGCGGAAGCGTCCTTCATCAGCGCGAAGCGACCGCCGCCCATGTCGCGGCGATAGGTCTGCAGCAGGAACGGCGCCGTGCTGCGGCTGACGGCCTCAGCGGTCTTGTCGGTGTAGCGCCGCCGGTTGCGGCTGTGAGCGGCATTCCACACCGGGTCCGGCCCGGGCGGATGCCGATAGGCCGGATTGTGCGACGGGATGAGCTGGTTGTGGTCGGTGCAGGCGCACCAGACGATACGGTCGTCGAGTTCCAGCACCGGATCGTGCAGCGGCGGCAGCGCGCGATCGACGAAGTCGATGTAGCGGGTCATGACCTGCTGCGGATCGGTTCCCGGGATCGGCCGCAGCTCTCGGTCGAACAAGGCATCGACGCTGATCTCGCCGGCGGCGACGGCCTCGGCGAAGCGCGCCTCGATCCGGCGGGCGACATCGAGGGCGATGTCGATGAATTTCGTGTCCACCGTGGGGAACCCGGAGCCCGCGGTCACCTGCAGCAAGCCCTCGCTGGCGCCCAGCAGATGGTCGATGCGCTCCGCCGCGCGGCTCATCGCCTCGGTCGAATGGCGAACGCCATCGCTCATATCCTCGACCGCCGCCTTGAACGCCTCGCAGCGCGCAGCGATCGCCTCGGTGGCCCGGGAGATCTCCCCGGCGTTGCGGTCAACCTCGCCGACGGCACTGACCATGGTCTGTACCGCCCCGCCGATTGCCGCCGTGCTGGTTTCCACCAGCCGGGCCTGGCGGCCGCCCTCCTCGGCATGGTGCGCGAGCCGGCGGAGGTCCTCGGTCAGCGCGCCCAGCGTGGTGCCGATCTGGCGCGTCGCCTCGCTCGTCTGGCGCGCCAGCGCCTTCACCTCGCCGGCGACGACGGCGAATCCCTTGCCCGCGTCACCGGCTCTCGCCGCCTCGATCGTGGCGTTGAGCGCCAGCAGGTTGGTCTGCCGCGCGATCGCGTCGATCTCGCCGGTGACCTTGCCGACCCGGTTGATGGTCGCCTCCAGCCCAGCAAGCTGTGCCCCGATCTGGCCGACCGTATCGACCAGCCGATCGATCGACTGCACCGCCCGGGAGATTTCCGCTGAAGACGTCTCCATCTGCCGCGCACCGTCGCTCGCCGCGCGGCGCGTCGCCTCGGCGGTGGCGGAAATCTGCTCGTTGGCACCAATGATGGCGATGGTGTTCTGCTCAATCCCGGCCACATCTTCGGCCCGCCGCGTGAGCTGTGCGCGCAGTTCGTGCACGTCGCCGTCGACGTCGGCGATCTCGACTGCGAGCGTCCCGGTGCGGACGGCGACCTCCGCGATCGTCCCGGCCGCATCCGGCTTCGTCTCATCCCCCCGCATCAGCACCGCGCGCCTCACCTGGCCGTGTTATGATCGAACCAGCCTAGGGGCGGCGCATGAGGGAAGGGTAAAGTCCGGCGATTTCCTGTCGGCCGATTTGCCATTAGAAGCGCGCTTGGATGAGGCGGAGGCCAAGCGTGACGAAGTCAGAGGCAAAGACACTCAGCGAGGGCCAGCGTGCCTACGAGGCGCGGCGCGCGGCGAAGGCCGGCATGAGCCTGGAGCGGTGGCTGGACAGCAAGCAGCGCCAGCAGGAAGCGGCCGAGGAGGCGCGGCGCAAGGCGGCCGAGCCGCCCAAGCCGGCCAAACCGCCGGGGCTTCTGTCCCGGCTCATCGAGCGCGCCCACAAGCCGTTGTAAGACGTCCCGCGTGGCGTGCCGGCTGGCCGCGCACGCTGATTGGAGCGTCTCGGCCACCAAGCGCTGGCTCTGCTGCGCCGAACGCGATGGCGCCGGCTGGCGGGTCGGCGCGCCCGATCGGGTCGGCGACGCCGGCACCCTGCTCGATCGCCTGAGCGCATGGGCCGGCGGCGGCCCGGTTGCGCTCGGCGTGGATTTTCCTATCGGTCTGCCGCGCGCCTACGCCGCCCGGCTGGGGGCGCTCGCCGATTTCCCGTCCTTTCTCGCCAGCCTGACCGGGCGGCCGGAGTTCTTCCAGGTCGCGGCGCGCATTGCCGAGGTCTCGCTGGGGCGGCCCTTCTATCCGGCGCGGGGGCTGGCCGGCATGACCCGCGCCGCCCACGCCGCCGCGCTCGGGCTCGACGGCCCGGCCGCGCTCGGCCGGGCCTGCGACCGCGCCACGGCGCGGCGGCCGGCGGGGGCGCCGATCTTCTGGACGCTCGGCGCCAACCAGACCGGCAAGGCGGCGCTGCACGCCTGGAGCACCCTGCTGCTGCCAGCGTCGCGCCACTCCCTGTGTCTCTGGCCGTTCTCCGGCGATTTCCGCGCCCTGCTCGCCCCAGGCCGGGTGGTGGTCGCGGAGACCTACCCGGCCGAAGCGCTGCGCCAACTCGGGCTGCAGCCACCGGCCAGCAAGCGCCGCCAGGTCGACCGCGCCGCCCTGGCGCCGCACCTGGTTCTCTGTCTCGACCGCCTTGCAGTCCGGCCAAGCCCCGCCCTCGCGGCGGCGATCGCCGACGGATTCGGCGCCGACGCCGCCGGGGAGGACCGTTTCGATTCGCTCCTCGGCGCGCTGAATGTCATCGCGGTGGTGGACGGGCATCGGCCCGACACGGCCCCCGACGATCCCTGGATCCGGCGTTGGGAGGGCTGGGTCCTCGGCCAGACCGACCTGCCGAAGGCCTGGCCGAGCGGGCGCGCGCCGGATCAGCCGCGATAGAGCCCCGCCACGCGGGCACGCACTTTCACCAGTGCCACCAGCAGGTCGAGCAGCGGGGTCGCCCGGTCCACCATCCGGGCCAGCGCCAGCGGCGCCTCCAGGAGCGCATCGATCTCCAGGCTGCGGCCGAGTTCGAGATCCTGCAGCATGCTCGGCTTGTGCGCCATTTTGAGGTACTGGCCGACCAGGGAAACGGCGTCGTGCCGCGGCCGGCAGCCCAGCGCCTCGGCGACCGCCACGGCTTCGTCGATGATGCGCTCCGCCGCTGCCGCCACCGCCGGTTCGGTATAGAGCGCGCGCGGCGGCGCCAGGGTCAGCACGCTGAACGGAATCGAGGTCAGGTTGAGCAGCAGCTTGGACCAGATCTCGTCGCGGATGCGCCCGCTCACCTCCACCGCCACGCCCGGACCGCGCAGCAGCGCGGCCAGCGCCTCGGCCCGCGCGGACATCGTCCCGTCCGGCTCGCCCAGGATCAGCCGGCTGCGCGAATTCTCCACATGCACGACCCCGGGACGCACCACCGTGCAGGCCGAATAGACCACGCCGCCGATCGCCCGGTCGGGCCCGATGGTCCGCCACAGCGTCTCCTCGGGATCGACCAGCGACACATGGCGGCCGTCGAGGGGCCCGCCATGGGCGTGAAAATACCACCACGGAATGCCGTTCATCAGAAACGCCACCGGCGTCTCCGGTCCGAGCAGCGGGCCGATCGCCGCCGCGACCGAGGGCAGGGAGGGCGCCTTCACCGCAACCAGAACCGCATCCTGCTGCCCCAGCTCGGCGGGCCGTTCCGACGCGGCCACCCGGGCCTCGAAGACGCCGTCCGCCGCTTCGAGACGAATGCCGTCGGCGCGGATGGCGGCGAGCTGGGCGCCGCGCGCAACGACGGAAACCTCGGCCCCGCCCTGGACGAGCCGGGCGGCGAAATGGCTGCCGATCGCTCCGCCGCCGAAGACACAGACTTTCATCGCAGCCGCTCCGTCAGGACAGCAGATCGACGGCAGCGCGGGCCAGCGCCTGGACGCCGGCGGCGATGCAGGCCTCGTCCGGCTGGTAGGCGGAATTGTGCAGCCGGTCCTCGCGGCCGGGCTGGGACGACCCGACGCGGACGTGGAAAGACTTCACCCGTTCGGCGAACAGCGCGAAATCCTCCGAGCCCATCGATGGCGCCTCCTCGGCGATCACGTCGCCGAGCTGGGCGCGCACGCTGGCGACCGTGCGGTCCAGCAGGTCCGGGTCCGACGTGAGCGGCGGGACGCCGTGAACGTAGTCGAGCGCGCAGCGCACCCGCATTCCCGCCTCCAGCCCGACGCACAGCCGGCGGATGCCATTCTCGGCCGCCGCGCGCGCCGATGCGTGCAGCGTGCGGACGCTGCCGCGCAGCAGCACCTCGTCGGGGATGATGTTGCGCACCGTGCCGCCATGGATGGCGCCGATCGTCACCACGACCGGATGCAGCGCCGAGACCTCGCGCGAGACGACGGTCTGCACCTGGCCGATGAAGGCCCCGGCCGCGACGATCGGGTCGACCGTCGTCTCCGGGTAGGCAGCGTGGCCGGACTTGCCATGGATGATCAGGTCGAACGCATCCGCCGCCGCCATCGCCGCGCCGCGAACATAGGTGAACCGGCCGACCGGCAGATTGGGCATGTTATGAAACCCGATCGCCATGTCCACGTTCGGCGCTTCCAGCACGCCGTCGGCGATCATCGCCCGCGCGCCGCCGAGCGTCTCCTCGGCCGGCTGGAACACCAGTTTCACGCTACCGGCGAGCCGGGGGGCCAACTCCTTCAGCACCGCGCCGATGCCGAGCAGGGTGGTGGTGTGGATATCGTGGCCGCAGGCATGCATCAGCCCCGGCTTGGTGCTGGCAAACGTGAGCCCGGTGCGCTCTTCGATCGGCAGCGCATCGAGATCGGCGCGGATCGCCAGCACCGGCCCCGGCCGTCCGCCCTCGATCAGCCCGACCACGCCGGTGCGCCCGACCCCGGTCTGATGCGGAATGCCGAGCCGGGCCAGTTCGCGCGCGACGACACCTGCGGTGCGCACCTCCTCGAAGGCCAGCTCCGGATGGGCATGAAGGTCACGCCGGACGGCGATCAACTCCGGCTCGATACGCGTGGTCATCTCGCGGATGGCCCGCTCGGGATCATTGGCGAACTGGGGTACGGCCGACATGCAGGAACTCTCCGATCAAACCGCCGCGAATTCGTAACGCGACGCAAACTCGTCCCGTGCAATCCTGGCGGCTCGCCGGCGGGCTGGCAATGCTGGACGCGACCGCGGAGCCTAGTTTATCCCCGTATGCCATTCACCCATGACCGGGCCCTGGAGCCGACATGACCCTTCCCGTTGCTGCTCCGCCCTCGGCGCCACCCATCGGACCTATCGTCCCGGTCATTCTCTCGGGCGGCTCGGGCACGCGGCTCTGGCCCGTCTCGCGCGAGAGCTTTCCCAAGCAGTATTGGCCGCTGGTCTCGGAACGGACGATGCTCGAAGAAACCGTGCGCCGCGGCGTCGGCGCCGCCTTCGCGCCGCCGGTGGTGGTCTGCAATCAGGACCATCGGTTTCTCGTCGCCGAGCAACTGCGCCGCGCCGGCAGCACGGAGGCGCGGATCCTGCTCGAACCGGTCGGCCGCAACAGCGCCCCGGCCATCGCCGCCGCCGCTCTGCTGGTAGCCGAGGACGCACCCGACTCCGTGTTGTGGATGATGCCGGCCGATCATGTCATCAGCGACTCCGCTGCCCTCGACGCTGCCCTGCAGCACGCCGCCGCGGCCGCCCGGGCCGGATTCTTCGTCACCTTCGGCATGCGCCCGACCGCACCGGAAACCGGCTACGGCTATATCGAACAGGGCGAGGCGCTCGCCGGGCTCGCCGGCGCGCACCGCGCCGCGCGGTTCATCGAGAAGCCGGACGCCGCCCGCGCCGCCGAGCTGCTCGCCTCGGGGCGGCATCTGTGGAACTCGGGCATGTTCGTTTTCACCGCCGCGACGCTGATCGAGGAACTGGAGCGCTACGCCCCGGAGATCCTCGCCGCGGTGCGTCCGGCGGTCGCCGGCCGACGCGAGGACCTCGATTTCCTCCGCCTCGATCCCACCGCCTTCGCCGCCAGCCCCCCGATCAGCCTCGATTACGCGGTGGCCGAACGCAGCGCGCGCACGGCGGTGGTGCCGGCCGACATCGGCTGGTCCGATGTCGGCAGCTGGGGCGCGCTGTGGGAGCTCGGCGCCAAGGACACGGCGGGCAACGTGGCCATCGGCGACGTGCTGCTGGAAGGCGCGGAGAATTGCTATGTCCGCTCCGACGGCATGCTCGCCGCCGTCGTCGGGCTGCGCGACGCCGTCGTCGTCGTCACCGAAGACGCCGTGCTGGCGATGCATCGCGACCAGGCGCAGGACGTGAAGAAGGTCGTCGATCGGCTGCGCGCCGCCGGCCGCGCCGAGGCGGCAATGCACCACCGCGCCTACCGCCCTTGGGGATTCTACGAGAGCCTGATCCAGGGCGAGCGCTTCCAGGTCAAGCGGATCGTCGTCACGCCGGGGCAGAAACTGTCGCTGCAGAAGCATTTCCACCGCGCCGAACACTGGGTGGTGGTGAACGGCACCGCACTGGTCACGCGCGATGCCGAACGGATCACGCTGGCCGAGAACGAAAGCGTCTATCTGCCCCTCGGCTGCGTCCACCGGCTCGAAAACCCCGGCCAGGCGCCGCTCGAACTCATCGAGGTCCAGTCGGGCTCCTATCTCGGCGAGGACGACATCGTCCGCCTCGAGGACACTTACGGCCGCTCCTGACCAGCGCGCCAGCGCGCCAGCTCCGCCAGATCCGTCAGGCGCTGCGGCGCCGCGAGCGGGCCGGTGAAGTCGACGCCGATCGGCGGGCCACCGGTCGGCTGCACGCTGGCATGCAGGTCGAGCGTCGCCGCCGGCAGATCGATGCCGCCGGCCAGCGTGATGTGGCCGAACAGGGCGGCGAGTTCGGCCCGGTCGAAGCCGATCCGCCCCCCCTCGATCCGTGCCGCCAGATCGAGCGAGGTGAACGAAGTGCGCCCGCCGGCCAGCGCGGCGGCGAGGACGGACGCAGCCGCATCCGGAGCGACGATCGCCGGCCCCGCCGCCTGCGGACCCGGAACCACGGAAGCCGCGACCGAGGCGAGATCGACGCCGTCGATGACGCCATCGCGCAGCGCCGCCTCGGCGTGCCCGGAAAGCGTCGCCAGCAGCGTCGCCGGCGCGTAGCCCCGCGCCGCGAGATCGACCCGCACCGCGGCGGTTCCGGAGGCGGGATCAAGCGGCAGCCCGAAGGCCGGTGCGTCGAGATGCGCGTCCGCCAGTCGGGCCGTGACATGCAGGGAGGGCGGCGCCGATTCGGTCTCGAACACGACCGCGCCATCGAACGCGCCACCGCCCAGCCACGCCGTCAGATGCTCCAGCGACAGACGCCCCTCGGCGAGACGGACGGTGGTGGCGACCTCGGAGAGCGGGGGCAGCGCGCCCAGCCGGAGCGTTCCGACCGTGAGGCCGAGCCGCCCGTGCCAGCCGCGCGCCCAGAGCAGCGGCAGCGGCGCCGTGGCGCCCGGGGCGGGCAGCGGCAAGGCAAGGCCGGCGAGCGCGAGGTCGCCATCGAGCGCCGGCTCGGGGTCGGCGAGCGAGAGGCCCAGCGCGCCGACCGCGTGCAGGTCCCCGGCATCGACGGCGAGGCCGGTCGCGCCGAATCGCATCGGGGCCAGCTCGATGCCGGACTTGATCGCCAGCGGGCCGGACCCGAGCCATCTCCCGAGCTCGGGCTTGCCGAGCCGGGCGGCAAGCGCGGCCGCGTCGGGATCGGCGAGGCGGAGGGCGAGATGCGCCCGCCGCGCCCCAACGTCAGCGCTGCCCTCCAGCGCCGCGGTGCTCGGCCCGAGCGCCGCCGTCGCCTTGACCTCCAGCGCAGCGGGCGGGCCGGCGGCACGCAGATCGAGGCTGATCGGCCCGGCCAGGGCGGCGCGGATCGGCTCCGGCAGCGGCCATGGCAGCACCCGCGGCGCCAGGGCCGCCAGCGGCGCGGCGTCCGGCCCGTCGAGCGCGAGATGCCCGTCGGTGACCCGCCCCTCCGGATCGAGCGCGCCGGCGAGGCTGATCGCAACGCCGCCGACGCGCCCGTGCAGCGCATGCAGGGCGAGGCAGCAGGCGCTGCGCGCGGCGTCGAGGCGGAACCCGTCGATGGCGACCCCACCGGCTTCGGCGCGGGCGGCATCGATGACGAGATCGAGCGCGATCGGCGGCGGGACGGCGGCGAGAAACGGGTCGAGCGCCAGCTGGTCGAAGGCCAGCCGTGCCACCAGCGCCGGTTCCCGGGTCAGGCTCAGCGTGCCGGACACCCGCGCCGCATCGAGGCTGCCGTCGAGGTCGCTCAGCGTCAGCCCGTCGCGCGCGAGGCCGAAGCCGAACCCGAGCCGCGCGCCGTGCCAGACGGCGTCCGGCAGCGCGCGCGCCAGCTCCGGATCGAGCCAGCGCAGCGTCGCATGCAGATCCGGCGCGGCCAGCTTCGCCGTGCCGCGCAGCGTCCCGGACGCCGCGAGATGGGCGCTGCCCTGGATCGTCGCCTCGCCCGGCAGGATGGCGCTCGCCGCGCGCAGGGAGAGCCCGTCGCCGGTGAGGTCGAAAGCGGCGCGCAGCCGGCGCAGCGCCCCGCCGCGCAGGGTCGCAGCCTCGGCCGAGAGATCGAGCCCGACCGGGAAGGCCAGGGCCGAGCCCCGGCCCAGCGCCGCGAGCCAGGCATCGAGATCGAGCCGGCTGGCGGCGAGGGCGAGATCGAGCCGCAGCGCCGGGGTGAGCCGCAGCGCCACCGCCCCTTGCCCGGGCACGCCGCCGATGGACAGCGCGAGCGAGTCGGCGGCGGCGAGGCCGGCGGCGAAGGTCAGCCGCCCGGCGGCTTCGAACGGCACCGCGGGAGCCGGCAGCAGGGTCGCAAGGGACGGCGTGGCGAGGCGGATCTGCCCCGCGAACTCGCCCTGCGGGTCGATCTGGCCGGACAGGCGCGCGCTCATCCCGCCATCGTCGGCGACCGTCGCCGTCAGCCCGGCCGACCCGCCCGCACCGGCGTCCGTCAGGCGGACGGCGAGGTGCAGGCGACGGCCGAGCACCTGCGCGCTGCCCACCGCATCGAAGCCGCCCGCCGCCCCGCCGGCGGTGAGCAGAAGATCGATCTCGTCGACCGCCAGCGCACCGATCGCGAGCGTGCCGCCGGCGAGCCGCAGCCGCAGCCCTTCGCCGCTCGAGGGCGGCGCGCGTGGCAGGGTGATGGCAGCGGGCAGCGGCCACGGCAGGCGCAGGTGCGGATCGGCGAGCACGATGTCTCGCGGCGCCAGCCGGCCGGCGAGCAAGGGCAGCAGCGCCACGCGCAGCCGGATCGAGCCGGCGGCAACCGCGCCGTCGCCGTCGCCGATCCGGACCTCGCGGGCGATCAGCTCGGGTTCGGGCAACAGGCTGAGCCGGACCTCGCCGCCGATGCCAACGGGGCGGCCGAGCGCCGCCGAGACGAACCCTTCGATCGGGCGGCGGTAGCGGTTCCAGTCGAGCTGTTCCGGAACGATCCAGACGCCGACGGCCACCAGCACCGCAAGCACGGCGGCGAGAACGCCGAGGCCGCGCAACGCGCGCACCTCAGGCCGGGCCGTAGCCGCCGCCGCCGGGCGTGGCGATGGCGAACACGTCTCCCGGAGCCAGTTCGGCGCTGTCGGTGCCGGAGAGCACGAGCCGGGTTCCGTCCGCCCGCTCCACCCACTGCTCGCCCGCCGCGCCCGGCTCGCCGCCGGCGAGGCCGAACGGTGGCACGGCGCGCCTCGAGGCGACGATGACCGCCGTCATCGGTTCGAGGAAGCGCAACCGGCGCAGCGCGCCGTCACCGCCCCGATGGCGTCCGCGCCCGCCGGAGCCGCGGCGGATGCTGAATTCCTCCAGGCGCACGGGGTAGCGCAGTTCGAGCACTTCGGGATCGGTCATGCGGGTGTTGGTCATGTGGGTCTGCACCGCCGCGGTGCCGTCGAAATCCGGGCCTGCGCCGGTGCCGCCGCAGATCGTCTCGTAATATTGATAGGTCGCGTTGCCGAACAGGAAGTTGTTCATCGTCGCCTGGCTGCACGCAATCGTGCCGAGGGCGCCGAACAAGGCGTTGCAGGTCGCCTGCGAAACTTCGGTATTGCCCGCGACCACGGCCGCGCCCGGCCCGGGGGCGAGGAAGCTGCCCGGCGGAATGACCAGCCGGATCGGCTCGAGACAGCCGTCGTTCAAGGGAATCTCGTCGCCCACCAGACAGCGGAACACGTAGAGCACGGCGGCACGCGTCACCGCCGGCGGGGCATTGAAGTTGTTCTCCCGGTGTTGCGGGCCGGTGCCGGTGAAATCCACCGTCGCGGCGCGCGCGGCGTGATCGATGGTGATCGCGACCTGTAGCGGTGCGCCGCTGTCCATGCGGTAGGTGAAGCGGCCGGAGCCGATGCGGTCGATGACGCGCCGAACGCTCTCCTCCGCGTTGTCCATCACGTGCCGCATATAGGCCGCGACGACATCCCAGCCGTAGTGCGCCATGACGCGATGCAGCTCCTGCACGCCCTTGGCGTTGGCCGCGATCTGCGCCTTGATGTCGGCGACGTTCACGTCCGGATTGCGCGCCGGGTAGCGCGCGCCCGCGAGCACGGCGCGGAACGCGGCTTCGCGAAAGTTTCCGCCATCCACGAGCAGAAAATCGTCGATGACGACGCCTTCCTCCTCCAATGTGCGCGACGCCGGCGGCGTCGAGCCCGGCGTGATGCCGCCGACATCGACATGGTGTCCGCGCGAGCCGACGAAGAAGCGTATGGCGCTGCCGGATTCGTCGAAGACCGGCGTGATCACGGTAATGTCCGGCAGATGCGTGCCGCCGTTGAACGGGTTGTTCAGCGCCACGACATCGCCCGGCTTCAGCGTCCCGCGCCGGTGCGCCAGAATCGTGCGCACGCTCTCGCCCATGGCGCCGAGATGCACCGGAATATGCGGCGCGTTGGCGACCAGCGCGCCCTCGGCGTCGAAGATCGCGCAGGAGAAATCAAGCCGTTCCTTGATGTTCACCGAGAGCGCCGTGTTCTGCAGCACCGCGCCGGTCTGCTCGGCGACGTTCATGAACAGGTTGTTGAACAGCTCGAGCAGCACCGGGTCGGCGCGCTCGGCGCCGGCGGCGACGCGGCGGACCAGCGGCACCGCGCGGCGCAGCGTCAGATGGTCGTGCGCGCTGATCTCGGCCCGCCAGCCCGGCTCGACGATGGTCGTGGCGTTGGCCTCGCGGATCAGCGCCGGGCCTTCGATGGCGTCGCCGGCGAGCAGGGCGCCGCGGTTGAACACCGGCGCGATATGCTCGGCGCCGCCACTCCACATCGCGACGCGATCGATCGCCTCCGGATGCCCGCTCGTGCGCGGAGGCAAAATCGTTTCGGCAACCGGTTCACCCGCCGCCGTCGCCTCGACCGCCACGGCTTCGACGACGAGGCCGCGCTCCGGCATGGCGAAGCCGAAGCGGGCGCGGTGCGCCTCGGTGAACGCGGCGACAATCGCGTCGAGGTCGGCGAGCGGCAGGATCAGTGCCGCGTCGGTGCCGGCGTAGCGCAGATGCAGCAGGTGGCTGACCTGGATCCGGTCGGGCTCGGCGTCCTGGGCCAGCAACTCCTCGCGTGCCTGCGCCGCGAGGCGCGCGGCGAGGCTTTCGAGCGCCGGCATTGCCGCCGGCTCGAGCGCGATCTCCACCGCCTGTTCGCGCATCACGCTCTGGTCCGCGAGCCCCATGCCGTAGGCGGAGAGCACGCCGGCGAACGGGTGGATGAACACCGTCTCCATGCCGATCTCGTCGGCGACCATGCAGGCATGCTGGCCGCCGGCACCGCCGAAGCAGACGAGGGCGAAGCGGGTGGCGTCGTGGCCCTTCTGCACCGAAACCTGCTTGATCGCATTGGCCATGTTGGCGACCGCGACGCGCAGGAACCCTTCGGCGACGTCGCGCGGATCCTGCGCCCGGCCGGTCGCGGTCTCGATCTCCGCCGCGAGGGCGGCGAATTTCTCCTCGACGACCGCGGCATCGAGCGGCGCGTCGCCGCCGGGGCCGAAAATCGCCGGGAAGTGGCGCGGCTGCAATTTGCCGACGCGCACATTGGCGTCGGTGACGGTGAGCGGACCGCCGCGCCGGTAGCAGGCCGGGCCCGGCGCGGCGCCCGCGGAGTCGGGCCCGGCGCGAAAGCGGGCGCCGTCGAAATGCAGGATCGACCCACCGCCGGCAGCGACGGTGTTGATCGCCATCATCGGCGCGCGCAGCCTGACCCCGGCCACCTCGGTTTCGAACGCGCGTTCGAAGGCGCCGGCATAGAGCGCGACATCGGTCGAGGTGCCGCCCATGTCGAAGCCGATGATGCGCTCGAGCCCGGCGGTCGCCGCCGTGCGCACGGCGCCGACGATGCCGCCGGCCGGTCCGGACAGGATCGCGTCCTTGCCCTGAAAGCGCCGCGCCTCGGCCAGCCCGCCATTGGACTGCATGAAATAGAGCTTCACGCCATCGAGTTCGTTCGCCACCTGCTCGACATAGCGGCGCAGGATCGGTGAGAGATAGGCATCGACGACGGTGGTGTCGGCGCGCGGGATCAGCCGCAGCAGCGGGCTCACCGCGTGGCTGGCCGAGACCTGCGTGAACCCGGCCTGGCGCGCGAGTGCGGCGAGACGCTGCTCGTGGGCGGGGTATTTCCAGGCGTGCATCAGGGCGATGGCACAAGCGGCGAGCCCTCGCGCGCGCGCCGCGGCGAACAGCGCCCGCGCGCCGGCCTCGTCGAGCGGGTCGATCTCGGCGCCATGGACATCGACGCGCCCGCCGATCTCGGCCACCGACTCGTAGAGCATCGAGGGCAGGGTGATGGCGAGGTCGAACAGGCGTGGGCGCGTCTGGTTGCCGATGCGCAGCGCGTCGGCGAAGCCGCGGTTGACGACGAGCAGCGTGCGCTCACCCTTGCGCTCAAGCAGGGCATTGGTGGCCACCGTGGTGCCCATCTTCACCGCCTCGATCAGCCCGGGCGGGATCGGCGCGGCCGGCGCCAGGCCAAGCATGGACCGGATGCCGGCGATCGCCGCGTCCCGGTAGCGGCCGGGATTCTCGGACAGCAGCTTGCCGGTATGCAGGGCGCCGGCGGGATCGCGGGCGACGATGTCGGTGAAGGTGCCGCCGCGGTCGATCCAGAACTGCCAGCCCGCCATGCCGCCTCGCCTTTCGCCGCCCGTTGAACGCCGCGCTCGCGTGCGAGGATGGCGGCGGCGTTTTGCCGCCGTCAACGCTCACGTGGTAAAGCGTGCCGAATGAGCTATTGGGGCAAGATCATCGGCGGCATGGCGGGCTTCGCCATGGGCGGGCCGTTCGGCGCGGTGGTCGGCGCGGCGCTGGGCCACGCGGCGGATACCGGGATGCTGCCCAACGCCGGCTTCTCCGGCGGACCGGCCTTCGGTCCGGCCCGCCTCGCCGCCCTGCTCGGCCAGCGCGAGCAGCTGTTCGCCATCGCCATCGTCGTGCTCGCGGCCAAGCTCGCCAAATGCGACGGGCCGGTGAGCCGCGCCGAGATCGATGCATTCAAGCGGTATTTCCGCATCCCCGCGGGATCGGTGCGCGATGTCGGCCGGCTGTTCGACCAGGCGCGCGACAGTTCCGAGGGGTTCGAGGAGTATGCGGACCGGCTCGGCACCGCGTTCGCGGACAATCCCGGGGTTCTGGAGGACGTCCTGGCGGCGCTGTTCGCCATCGCCCGTGCCGACCGGCCGTTGACCCGCGGCGAGGAGGCGTTCCTGGCCCGGGTGCATCGCGGCTTTGGCCTCAGCGCGGCGTCCTGGGAGCGCGCGCGCGGCGGCACGTCCCGCCCGACCGGACCCGATGCCGAGAATCCCTATGCGGCGCTCGGCCTGACCCGCTCGGCCAGCGACGAGGAGGTCCGTCAGACCTGGCGCCGGCTGATGCGGGAGAACCACCCCGACAGCCTGGCCGCGCGCGGCGTGCCGCCGGCCTTCGTCGCCAGCGCCACCGAGAAGGTGGCGCGCATCAATGCCGCCTGGGACCGGATCAAGCGCGAGCGGGGCTTGTGAACCTCCTCATCCGGGCGCTGCCCAGCCCGAACCACGACGAACGGCCGGCCGGCGCGGCGATCGACATGATCGTGCTGCACTACACCGGGATGCAGAGCGCAGAGGCCGCACTCGACCGCTTGCGCGACCCGGAGGCGCGGGTCTCCGCGCACTACGTCGTCGGCGAGGACGGCGAGGTCTGGCAGATGGTGCCGGAGGAGCGGCGCGCCTGGCATGCCGGTGTCTCGTATTGGCGTGGACGGAGTGAGCTGAACGCCCATTCGATCGGCATCGAACTGGTCAATCCCGGCCATGAATGGGGCTATCGGCCGTTTCCGGTGCTGCAGATCGCGGCGCTCTGCGATCTCTGTCTCGGCCTCCTCTCCCGCCATTCGATCCCGGCGCGCAACATCGTCGGGCACAGCGATATCGCCCCCGATCGCAAGCAGGATCCCGGCGAATTGTTCGACTGGGAGCAGTTGGCGATGAACGGCGTCGGGCTGTGGCCGGAGGGGGTGGCGGACCTCGGCATCGGCTCGGCGGTGCGCGACGCCGCCGGGCTCGCCCCGGTGCGCGCGGCGCTGGCCGCCGTCGGCTATCGCATCGCCCCCGAGGGCGGCCGGGATCCGGCGCTGGCGCAGGTGCTGCGGGCGTTCCAGCGCCATTGGCGGCCCGAGGCCGTGACCGGGCAGGCCGATGCCGGCACGCTGGTGCGGCTCGCGGCGGTGGCGCGGCTCTGTGGGAGTTGACCATCGGCGCGGACGGACGCATCTCTGCGTCGCCAGACGGCCGGACGGCCGCCGTCGCGCGCCCATCGGGGTGGCGCGGCGGAGGAAAGTCCGGGCTCCACGGGAATGCGGTGCCGGCTAACGGCCGGCGGGGGCGACCCCAGGGACAGTGCCACAGAGAACAGACCGCCCGCGCAAGGTTTCGGCCCCCAGGCCGCAGCCCCGCGGGCAAGGGTGAAACGGTGCGGCAAGAGCGCACCGCGTCGGCGGCAACGTCGGCGGCACGGTAAACCCCACCGGGAGCAAGACCGAATAGGGGCGGCCGGCGGCATCCCGCGAGGGGTGTGACGCGAGGGCATTCCCGCCCTGCCGCCCGGGTTGGTCGCGTCAGGCGCGCCGCGAGGCGCGTCGCAGAGGAATGGCCGTCTCGCACCGCGAGGTGCGGACAGAACCCGGCTTACAGGCCGTCTGGCGCCTTCCCCCAATCCGCTCGGCGGCGTCGATCGGCCCTCAATGAGAACGAAACGCGAATATTTGGTTAATACATGGTTCCTCCAGTTGCATCTTTGCTACGTCCTTTAACCTACTGACGAATAGCCTGGGCTTTTCTCCCGCACGTCGCTTCGGCAGCGCAAATCCCTTTGACGCCCATATCTACCCATGATATTCCATGAAACCCCAAGAGGCGGCGCGTGAGCCCGCCATACAGCGGGCGGCTGTCCCGGCAAGGGCGCAGCCCCGGGGTTGGCGAAATCGGATGCCGCGACGGCGCGGCGCGAGGGCGGGAGGTCGGCAAGCCCGGTCGATGACCCAGTTCTGGGGCACACATCAGAACCGGCGCGACGCCAAAGGGCGGGTCTCCGTGCCGGCACAGTTCCGCGCCGCGCTCCGCGTCCTCGGCGAGGGCGAAGCGACGCTGGTGCTGCGCCCGTCGCACAAGCACAGCTGCATCGAGGCCTGGCCGCAGAGTCTGTTCCAGGAACTGGAGACGCCGCTCGCGCGGCTCGACCAGTTCAGCGATCCGCACGACGATCTCGCGCTCACGCTCTACGCGGATGCCTATCCGATCGAGCCGGACAAGGAAGGACGCATCATCCTCCCCGAATCGCTTGCCGCCTTCGCCGGACTCGGCGAGACGGTGGTGTTCATGGGATTGGGTCGAACCTTCCAGATCTGGGAGCCGGCGGCCGCCGAGCAGCGGCGGGCCGAGGCCCGGGTCCGGGCGCGGGAACTGACGCTGGCAGGCATCGGGGCCGGCGCGGCCGGCGGCAAGGCATGAGCGTCCATCGGCCCGTCCTGCTCGAGCCGGCCGTCAAGCTGCTCGCCCCGCGCGACGGGGGCCGTTATCTCGACGCCACGTTCGGCGGCGGCGGCTATGCCGAGGCGATCCTGACGCGGGCGCACTGCACGCTTTTCGCCATCGACCGCGATCCGGCAGCGATCGCCCGCGGCGCCGCGCTCGCCGCGCGCTTCCCGGGGCGGCTGCATCTTCTGGAGGGGCGCTTCGGCGACATGCTCGCCCTGCTCGAAGCCGCCGGTGTCTCGCGGCTCGACGGCGTGGTCATGGACCTCGGCGTGTCGTCCTTTCAGCTCGACGATCCCGCCCGCGGCTTCTCGTTCCGCGCCGACGGCCCGCTCGACATGCGCATGGGCGCCGACGGGCCGACCGCAGCGACGATGGTGAACCGCCTGCCCGAACGCGAGCTCGCGGATCTGCTGTTCGAACTCGGCGAGGAGCACCACGCACGCCGCGTCGCCCGCGCCATCGTCGCCGCGCGCGCCCTGGCGCCGATCGAGACCACCGGCCGGCTCGCGGGCATCATCCGCGCCGTGGTGCCGCGCGACGTCTCCGGCATCGACCCGGCGACGCGCTGCTTCCAGGCGCTGCGTCTCAAGGTCAATGACGAACTGGGCGAGATCGAGCGCGGCCTCGCCCAGGCGGCGTCCCTGCTCGGCCCGGGTGGGCGGCTCGTCGTCGTCTCCTTCCATTCGCTGGAGGACCGGCTGGTGAAGCGCTTCATGGCCCGGGCCTGCGGCCGCGCCGGCTCGCCGTCGCGCCACGACCCCGCCGCGCTCACCGCCGCCGCGCCGCCATCGTTCCGGCTGCTCACCGCCCAGCCGCTGCGGCCGGACGCGGCCGAGACCGCAGCGAACCCCCGCGCCCGCAGCGCCCGGCTGCGCGCGATCGAGCATCGGTACCCGGAAGGCGGCACGGAGGCGGCACCATGATCCGCCCGTTCACCTTGCTCTGCCTGCTGCTTGCCGCGGCCTCCGGGGTCTACCTCTATCAGGTGAAGCACCGCACGCGGCTGCTGGACCGGCAGATCGTGCAGGTGGTTCGCCAGGACGAGACCGCGCGTCAGCGGATCGGCATCCTCAAGGCCGAGTGGATGCTGCTCAACCAGCCCGACCGCCTCGCCGACCTCGCTGGACGGTACCTGGCGCTGAAGCCGGTGGCACCGACCCAGTTCGTCACCGAAGCCGATCTCGACCGCCGCCTCGCGGCCCTGCCCGAGCCCCCCGCCGCGGCGCCGAATGGCGCCATCGCCGACGCGCCGCGCCCGGCGATGGAAGCCGCGGCCGCACCGGTGCAGCTGGCAACCGCGCCGGTCGCGCCGGTGCGATCCCCGACCGCGGCGGCGAAACCGCATGCGGTGGTGGCGAGCACGGATCGGCGCGGCCCCGGGCAGCGGGACGCGCCGCGACGGCCTGATGGCAGCGCCGATGCCGCGCCGGCGCTGCGCGGCGTTCCGCTGCCGCTGGCCGCTCCCCTCGCCTCCTCCCCGGCGACCTCGCACCCGGTCGGCGCCGCAGTGCTGCGAACCGCCGCCACGCAGCCGACCGCGCCATCCGCGGCCCTGGTCCGCATCGGGCGGGGCATGACGACGATCGTCTCGCCGCCGCCGGCCTCCGCCGGCTCGGCCCTCGGCATGGCGGGCGCGGCCCTGCCGCCGCCGACGCCGCCGGCTCCGGCGCGCGCGCCATGAACGACCAGCCCGGACCGAACCCGGCCGAGCCCGTCGCACCGCCGCCCTACAGCGCGCCGGCGCGCAGCTTCGGCGCCCCGCGCGAGGCCGGGGTGCCACGTATGGAGACGGTGCGCGTCACCGCCCCGGACCTCGCGCGGCGCGCGGCGATGGCCCGCACCCGCCGGCGGCTGGTGGTCGCCGCTTGGGCCTTTGCCGGGCTGTTCCTCGCCGTCGCCGGCAAGCTGACGCTCGCGACCGTGGTCGCGCCGCTCAAGCCGAAGCTGCCGGAAGCCGTGCGCGTGCCGGAGCCCGATCGCGCCGAACCGGCGGGGCCGCGCGTCGAGCGGGCGATGATCGTCGACCGCAACAACCAGATTCTCGCCGTCTCGCTGCCGACCGCCGAACTCTATGCCAACCCGCGCGAAATGATCGACCCGGCGGAGGCGGCGCACCGCATCAAGCAGGCCGTGCCGCGGCTCGACGAGGCGGAGATGCGGGCGCATCTCTCGGCCGCCAAGGCCTTCGTCTACCTCGCCCGCCGCCTGTCCCCGCGCGAGGAACTGGCGATCAACGGCCTCGGCATCCCCGGCGTCTATTTCCAACCGTCCGAGCGCCGGCACTACCCGCTCGGCCGCGTTGCCGCGCAGGTGCTCGGCGGCGTCGATGTCGATGAACATGGCGTGGCCGGCGTCGAGCGGTTCTTCGATTCGCGCCTGACCGGCAGCGCCGACCCCCTGCGCCTGTCGCTCGATATCCGCGTCCAGGCGGTGGTGCGCGAGGAACTGGCCGCGGCAATGGCCGAATTCCAGGCCATCGGCGCCTGCGGCATCGTCATGGACGTGCGCACCGGCGAGGTGCTGGCGATGGTCAGCCTGCCCGACTACGACGCCAACGCCTTCGGCGCGACGCCGGCGGAAGATCGGTTCAACCGTGCCGTCACCGGCATGTACGAGCCCGGCAGCACCTTCAAGCTGCAGACCGCGGCGATGGCGCTCGACGCCGGCGCGGTGCACATCTGGGACCAGTTCGACGCCGCGCACCCGATCCATATCGGGCGCTTCACCATCACCGATTTCGAGGGCAAGCACCGCTTCCTCTATCTGCCGGAGGTTCTGGCCTACTCGTCCAATCTCGGCGCCGCGCATATCGCGCTCACCGCTGGCGCCGAGCGCCAGCGCGCCTGGCTCGGCGCCATGGGCATGTTCCGCCGCATCGGCGTCGAACTGCCGGAGGCGGGAATGCCGCTCGCGCCGCCGGCCTCGAACTGGAAGGAAGCGGCGACGATGACCATCGGCTTCGGCCACGGCATCGCCGTCTCGCCCCTGCATGTCGTGCGCGGCACCGCGGCGATCGCCAATGGCGGGCTCGTCGTCACCCCGACGCTGCTCGCGCGCGCCGACGGCACGCCGGCCGAAGCGGTGCGGGTGATGCAGCCGGCCACGTCGGACCTGATGCGCAAGCTGATGCGCCTCGTGGTCACCGAGGGCTACGGCAAGAAAGCCGAGGTGGCGGGATATTTCGTCGGCGGCAAGACCGGCACGGCCGAGAAGGTCGGCGGCCACGGCTACAAGAAGCACGCCAATGTCAGCGCGTTCGTCAGCGTCTTCCCGATGAACGCGCCGCGCTACGCGGTCTACATGATGCTCGACGAGCCGCACGGCAACGCGTCCACGGGCTTCTTCTCCACCGCCGGCCAGGTCTCTGCTCCGGCCGCCGGACGGGTGATCGCGCGGATCGGGCCGATGCTCGGCCTGCTGCCCGAGACTGCCGACGCGCCGACGATCGAGGCCGCGCTGGCGATTCCGCTGCAGCCCGCGCATCCCGGCGCGCGGGCGCCGACCGGCCTGGCCGCGGCCCCGGACCATCCGCGCGACGCCGCCCGCGAGCGCGCCCCGCGCCGCCTGCCGCTCGTTCCCGCGACGCCGACGATGCCGCAGGACGCCCGCCACGAGGCCGCCCTCGCCGTGCCGGTGGCGCCGGCGGGCTACGCGGTCGCCGCCGATGCGGCTCGCTGACATGATCGCCGCGCGACCCGCGTTGGCCGAGGCGTGGCCGCGCCATGCCGGGCTCGATCTCGCCGGCATCACCGCCGATTCGCGGCGCGTCCGCCCGGGCTTTCTCTTCGCCGCGCTGCCCGGGACCCGCGCCGATGGCCGCGCCTTCATCGCGGAGGCCGTCGCCCGCGGCGCGGCGGCGGTGCTGGCGCCGGCGGGGACCGTCTGGCCGGAGGGCGTGCCGGCCAGGCCCGTTCTGGAGAGCGCCGAGCCGCGGCGCAGCCTCGCCCACCTCGCCGCCGCCTTCGCCGGCCCGCAGCCGCACACCGTGGCGGCCGTGACCGGCACCAACGGCAAGACCAGCACGGTCTCGTTCCTGCGTCAGATCTGGACGTTCGCCGGGCACATGGCGGCGAGCCTCGGCACGCTCGGGGTGGAGGCGCCGGGCTTCGCCGCCGGGCCGGGCCTGACCACGCCGGACGCCGTCGCTCTCGCCGAAACCCTCGCCGCACTGGCGCGCGCCGGCATCGAGCACGCGGCGCTGGAGGCCTCCTCGCACGGGCTCGACCAGTTCCGCCTCGACGGCGTCGCGCTGGCCGCCGGCGCCTTCACCAGCTTCTCGCGCGATCATCTCGACTACCACGCCGACATGGCGGCCTACCGCGCCGCCAAGCTGCGCCTGTTCGCCGAGCTTCTTCCCGAGGGCGCGCCAACGGTGGCGGTGGCAACGCTCGATCCGGCGACCCTGGCCGCGTTGCGCGCCATCGCTGAGCACCGGCGGCTGCGGCTGACGCTCGTCGGCGAGGGCGGCGATGCCATCGGCCTGCGCCGCGCCGTGCCCGGCCCGTCCGGACAGGTATTGGACCTCGCCGTCGCCGGCCGCCGCCTGGAGATCCCGCTGCCCCTGCCCGGCCGCTTCCAGGCCGACAACGCGCTGCTCGCGTGCGGCCTAGCGCTGGCCCTCGGCGAGTCGACCGCGCCCGACGCTCTGGCGCATCTGCGCGGCGTCCGCGGGCGCATGGAGCTGGCGGCGCGTCTGGACAACGGCGCCGCGGTCTATGTCGACTACGCCCACACGCCCGACGCGCTGGAGCGCGTGCTGCTGGCGCTGCGGCCACACTGCGCCGGGCGCCTCGTCGTGGTCTTCGGCGCCGGCGGCGACCGCGACCGCGGCAAGCGCCCGCTGATGGGCGCGGCGGCGGCGCGTCTTGCGGACACGGCGATCGTCACCGACGACAATCCGCGCAGCGAGAATCCGGCCACGATCCGGGCCGCCATTCTCGCCGCCTGCCCCGGCGCGCACGAGATCGGCGACCGGGAGGCGGCGATCGCCGCCGGGCTCGAACAGCTCGGGCCAGGCGACGTGCTCGTCGTGGCCGGCAAGGGCCACGAGCAGGGCCAGATCATCGGCGGGCAGACCCTGGCGTTCGACGATGCTGCCGTGGTCCGCCGCCTGGCTGGCGCGCCGTGAGCGGGCTCTGGACCAGCGACGACCTCCGCGCCGCCACCGGCGGGCGGACCGGCGCGGAGCTCGCCGCCACCGGGGTCGCCACCGGGGTCGCAATCGACACGCGCGCCATCGCGCCGGGCGACCTGTTCATCGCGCTGCGCGGCGAGCGGCGCGATGGCCATGACTTCGTCGCCGACGCCCTCGCTCGCGGCGCCGCCGGGGCGATGGTGGACCGGGTGCCGGATGGGTTCCCCACCGATGCGCCCCTCCTGCTCGTGCCGGATACGCTCGCCGGGCTCGCCGCGCTGGGCGCCTATGCCCGCGCGCGGACCCGGGCACGCGTCATCGCCGTCACCGGCAGCGTCGGCAAGACCACCACCAAGGAAATGCTGCGCACGATGCTGGCGCCGCAGGCGCGCGTGCACGCCGCCGAGGCCTCGTTCAACAACGAGATCGGCGTGCCGCTCACCCTCGCCCGGCTGCCGCTGGACGCGGAGGCGGCGGTGGTCGAGATCGGCATGAACCATCCGGGCGAGATCGCCCCGCTCGCCCGCCTCGCCCGCCCCCATGTCGCGGTCATCACGGCGATCGCGCCGGCCCATATCGGGCAGATGGGCAGCCTGGAGGCGATCGCCGACGAGAAAGCGGCGATCCTCGGTGGCGTGGTGCCGCACGGCGCCGCCGTGCTGCCGGGAGACTCGCCGCTGCTGCCGCGCCTGGCCGCCGCCGCCGCGGGGCTCCGCTTGTTCCGCTTCGGAACGATGGCCGGCGCCGAGGCGCGGCTCATCTCCTGCGCCGAGGACCCGGACGGCAGCGAGATCGTGGCGGCGATCGGCGGGCAAGAGTTCGCCTTTCGCCTCGCCGCGCCGGGGCGCCACATGGCGATGAACGCGCTCGCCGCGCTGGCCGCCGTCACGGCCGCCGGGTTCGATCCGGCCGCGGCGGCAGCCGCGCTGGCCGGGTTCGCCGCCCTGCCGGGGCGCGGCGCGGCGCGGCGGATCGCGCTCGCCGGCGGCGAGGCGCTGCTGTTCGACGAAAGCTACAACGCCTCGCCCGCCTCGGTGCGCGCCGCGCTCGCCGTGCTCGGCCTGCAGCCGGCCGGCCGCCGCATCGTCGTGCTCGGCGACATGCGCGAACTCGGCGATTTCGGCGCCGCCGCGCACGCGAACCTCGCCGAGGACGTGCTCGCGGTCGCCGATCTCGTCTTCACATGCGGGGAACTGATGCGCCATTTGCACGACGCCCTGCCCGTGGAGCGGCGCGGCGCGCACGCACCCGACGCCGCTGCGCTCGCCCCGCTCGTCGCCGCGGCGATCGCGGCGGGCGACGCGGTTCTGGTGAAGGGTAGCTACGCGAGCGCCATGCGCACGGTGGTCGCGGCGCTGGGCCGGGAGAACGGCTGATGTTGTTCGATCTCGCCCACCCGTTCGCGCACGAGTTCGCGCTGTTCAATCTGTTCCGCTACCTCACGTTCCGCTCCGGCGCCGCGTGCCTGACCGCGCTCGTGGTGAGCTTTCTCTGCGGCCCGATGCTGATCCGCTGGCTCAAGAGCGTGCAGCGCCAGGGCCAGCCGATCCGGACCGATGGGCCCGAGCGGCATTTGATCGAGAAGAAGGGCACGCCGACCATGGGCGGGGTGCTGATCCTCACCGCGCTCTCCGTCTCGGTGCTGCTCTGGGCGGATCTGTCGGACCGGTTCGTCTGGGTCGCGCTGCTGGTCACGCTCGGCTATGGCGCGCTCGGGTTCGCCGATGACTATCTGAAGGTCTCCAAGCGCAACGCCCGCGGCCTGCCCGGGCGCGCGAAGCTGCTCGGCCAGGCGCTGATCGGCGTCATCGCCACCGCCTGGATCGCCTCGCTCACGCGTGGCGCGCTCGGCACCGCTCTGGCGCTGCCGGTGTTCAAGGATGTGCTCATCCCGCTCGGCCCGGTCCTGTTCCCGCTCTTCGGCGGCCTGGTGATGATGGGCGCCTCCAACGCGGTCAACCTCACCGACGGGCTCGACGGCCTGGCCATCGTGCCCACCATCATCGCCGCCGGCGTGTTCGCCCTCATCGCCTATCTCGTCGGCAACCGCATCTTCGCCGACTATCTGCAGCTGCACGAGGTGCCGCGCGTCGGCGAACTGGCGGTGTTCTGCTCGGCCCTGATCGGGGCAGGACTGGGCTTCCTCTGGTTCAACGCGCCGCCCGCCGCGGTGTTCATGGGCGACACCGGCTCGCTTGCGCTGGGTGGCGCGCTCGGCACCGTCGCGGTTGCCACCAAGCATGAGATCGTGCTGGCCATCGTCGGCGGACTGTTCGTGGTCGAGACGGTCTCGGTGATGGTGCAGGTCTTCTGGTTCAAGCGCACCGGACGGCGCGTGTTCCTGATGGCGCCGCTGCATCACCATTTCGAGAAGAAGGGCTGGGCGGAGCCGACCATCGTCATTCGTTTCTGGATCATCTCGATGATCCTGGCGCTGGCCGGCCTGGCGACGCTGAAAATCCGATGAGTGGATTCCCCGCCGTCTTCAGCGGCGCGCGATTCGCCGTCCTCGGTCTCGGCCGCAACGGGCTGCCGGCCGCGATCGCCCTCGCCGCCATGGGCGCGGAGGTGTGGGCGTGGGACGATGGACCCGCGGCGCGTGCCGCGGCCGAATCGGCAGGCGTCGCGCCGCGTGATCCATCGCCGATCCTCGCGCGCTGCGACGGGTTGGTCCTGTCGCCCGGAATCCCGCATCGTCTGCCGGCGCCGCATCCGCTGGCCGAGGCGGCGCGCACGGCGGGCGTGCCGATCATCTGCGACGCCGAACTGCTCTACCGCGCCGTGCGCGCCGCCGGGTCACGCGCGCGGTTCGTCGGCATCACCGGCACCAACGGCAAATCGACGACGACGGCGCTGCTCGCCCACCTGCTCGCCGAGGCCGGCGTTCCCGTCGCCGCCGGCGGCAATCTCGGCCCCGCCGCGCTGGCGCTGCCGTTTCTGCCGGACGACGGAATTTTCGTGTTGGAAATGTCATCTTATATGTTGGAGCGAATCGAGACGATCCGCTTCGATGCGGCGGCGATGCTCAACCTCAGCCCAGATCACCTCGACCGTCATGGCGACATGGCCGGCTACGCGGCCGCCAAGCGCGAGATTTTCGCGCGCCAGGCGGGCGGCGACACGGCCGTCATCGGCGTCGAGGACGCCCCGTCGCGCGCGATCGCCGAGTCGCTGGCGCAGCGGCCAGGCGGGCCTCGCATCGTGCGCATCGCCGGTGCGGCAGCGGCGGACGTGTCGGGCGCCGACGTGTCAGGCGCCGACGGGATTCTGCGCGACGGGTTGGGCGAAATCGTCGATCTCCGCAGCGCGCGGGCGCTGCCCGGCGCGCACAACGCCCAGAACGCGGCGGCGGCGGCGGCGCTGGCGCGCGCCCTCGGCCTGTCGCGCGATGATATCGCGCGCGGCATCACCAGCTTCGCCGGCCTCGCGCACCGTCAGGAACGCGTCGGGACGGTCGACGGCGTCGTGTTCATCAACGACAGCAAGGCGACCAATGCCGACTCGACGGCACGCGCGCTCGCCTGCCATGAGCGCGTGGTGTGGATCGCCGGCGGGATCGCCAAGGCCGGCGGCATCGAGTCGCTGGCACCGTTGTTTGCGCGCATCGACGAGGCGTTGCTGATCGGGCGCGATGCCGAGACGCTGGCCGCGACGCTCGCCGCGCACCATGTCCCGCACCGCATCCTGGGCTCGCTCGATCGCGCGGTGCCGGAAGCCCATGCGGCGGCGCGCCGAGCCGCCGGCGTCGTGCTGCTCTCCCCGGCCTGCGCCAGTTTCGACCAGTTCTCGGGCTTCGAGGCGCGCGGCGACCGGTTCCGTGCCCTCGTCGCCGCGCTTGCCGAGGGGAGGGCCGCCTGATGCCGGCCCTCTCGCGCGCCGACACGTCGCTGCTCGGGCGCTGGTGGTGGAGCGTCGATCGTTGGACGCTCGTCGCCATCGCGGTGCTCATCGGTTTCGGCTACGTGATGATGCTGGCGGCCAGTCCGGCGGTGGCCGAACGCATCGGCGAGGCGCGCGACGCGTTCATTCTGAAGCAGGTCGCCTTCCTCGCGCTGGCAGGCGCCATCGTCGTCGGCGTTTCGCTGCTGTCGCCGCAGGACGTTCGCCGCATCGGCGTGATCGGCGGCACGGTCGCGCTGGTGCTGACCGCGGCGACCCTGGTGATCGGAACCGAGATCAAGGGCGCGCGGCGATGGATCGCGCTGCCCGGCCTGTCGCTGCAGCCGAGCGAATTCCTCAAGCCTTGCTTCGCCATCGTCACCGCCTGGCTGCTCGCGGAGGGACGGCGGCAGGCGCGCGTCCCCGGGCTCACCATCGCGACCGCGATCTTCGCCGTCATCGCCCTGGCGCTGAAGTCGCAGCCGGACATCGGCATGCTGACCGTTCTCACCGCGGTGTTCCTGGCGCAGCTCTTCGTCTACGGGCTGAACATGATCCTGGTGGCGATCGGCCTCGCCGCCATGGGCGGGGCGGGCGTGGCCGCCTACGTGCTGTTTCCGCACGTGCACAGCCGTGTCGCCCGCTTCCTCGATCCCGCCGCCGGCGATCACTACCAGGTGACGACCTCGCTCGAAGCCTTCGGCAATGGCGGGCTGCTCGGCCGCGGCCCGGGCGAAGGGCAGGTGAAGAACGTGCTGCCGGACGCCCACGCCGATTTCGTCTTCGCCGTCGCCGGGGAGGAGTTCGGCTTGCTCATCTGCCTCGCCCTGATCGCGGTCTTCGCCTTCATCGTGCTGCGCGGGCTGCTGCGGCTGCGCGAGGAGAGCGACCTCTTCGCCGTGCTGGCGGCGGCCGGGCTGGTCACCAGTTTCGGTCTGCAGGCCTTCGTCAACATGGCCTCGTCGCTGCATCTGATCCCGACCAAGGGCATGACGCTGCCGTTCGTCTCGTATGGCGGCTCGTCGGTGCTGGCGGTGGCGCTCGGCATCGGCATGCTGCTCGCCCTGACGCGCCGGCGCCATCATGGGGACTTGCCGTCGTGAGGGGGGCCGCGATCCGTCCCGTGGTGATCGCCGCCGGTGGCACTGGCGGGCATGTGTTTCCCGCCGCCGCGCTGGCCGAGGCACTCGCGGCGCGCGGCCGGTGGGTCGCGCTGATGACCGACGCCCGCTCAGCGGACCTGGCGGGGAGCGGTTTCGGCGGCTGCGAGCGCTACGTGATCGCCGGCGGCGGGCTCGCCGGGCGCAGCCCGCTGCGCGCGGCGCTGGCGGCCGGTGCGCTGGCGCTCGGCGTGATCGAGGCGCGCGCGATCCTCGCGCGGATCGGCGCCGAGGCGGTGATCGGGTTCGGCGGCTATCCCTCGGTCGGCCCGGTGCTGGCAGCGCGGCTCCTCCGGCGGCGGCCGCGCATCGTGCTGCACGAGCAGAACGCCGTGCTCGGCCGCGCCAACCGCTTCCTGGCGCGCCGGGCGGATCTGCTGGCGCTGAGTTTCGCCCCGACGGCGCGCGTGCCGCAGGGGATCCGAACCGAACTCATCGGCAATCCGGTACGCGCATCGATCGCCGCGCTGGCTGGGCAAGGCTACGCCGCGCCGGAGGACCGAATCCGCCTGCTCGTGCTCGGCGGCTCGCTCGGCGCGCGCGTGCTCAGCGACGTGGTCCCGGCCGCGCTCGCCGCCCTGCCCGAAGCGCTGCGCGCGCGACTCGACCTCGTGCAGCAATGCCGCGAGGAAGACCTCGGCCGGGTTCGCGCCGCCTACCAGGCGGCCGGAATCGCCGCCGAGACGGCGGCGTTCTTCGGTGATATCCCTGCGCGTCTGGCACAGGCCCATCTCGCCATCGCCCGTGCCGGCGCCTCGACCGTCGCCGAACTGGCAGTGGCGGGGCGGCCGGCGATCCTGGTGCCGCTGCCCCACGCGATCGACGATCACCAGACCGCCAATGCCCGGGCACTGGCGATCGCCGACGGCGGCTGGCTGCTGCCACAGGCGCATTTCACCGCGAAGGCGCTCGCCCACCGGCTCGTGCGGCTGTTCGAGACGCCCGCGCTGCTCGCGGAGGCGGCGGCGGCGGCGGCGCGGTTCGGCCGCGCCGATGCGGCCGAGCACCTGGCCGCGCGGGTGGATGCGCTGATCAGCGCGGAGAGCGGCCGATGAGGGCGCTCCCGCTCGGCATCGGCACGATCCATTTCGTCGGCATCGGCGGCATCGGCATGTCCGGCATCGCCGAGGTGCTGCACACGCTCGGTTATTCGGTCCAGGGCAGCGACATCACCGAGAACGCGAATGTGCGCCGTCTGCGCGCCGCGGGCATTGCCGTCGCCATCGGCCATGATCCCGCCCATCTCGGGGCTGCGCGCGTCGTCGTCGTCTCCTCCGCGGTCAAGCGCGACAATCCGGAAGTGGCAGCGGCCCGCGCGCAGATGATCCCGGTGGTGCGGCGGGCGGAGATGCTGGCCGAACTCATGCGCCTGAAATGGTCGATCGCCGTCGGCGGCACCCACGGCAAGACAACGACGACGAGCCTGATCGCCGCCGTGCTCGAAGGCGCCGGGCTCGATCCCACCGTGATCAATGGCGGCATCATCAACGCCTATGGCAGCAACACGCGCCTCGGTGCCGGCGAATGGATGGTGGTCGAGGCGGACGAGAGCGACGGCTCCTTCCTGCGCCTGCCCGCGGTGATCGCGGTCGTCACCAACATGGACCCCGAGCATCTCGACCATTGGGGCACCGGCGAGGCGATGGTCGCCGGCTATCATCAGTTCGTCGGCAACGTGCCGTTCTACGGGTTCGCCGTGCTGTGCATGGACCATCCGGCGGTCCAGCAGATGATCCCGAGGCTGGCCGATCATCGTGTCATCACCTATGGGTTTTCGCCGCAGGCCGATGTGCGCGCGGAGCGGCTGGTGGCCGACAAGCTCGGCGCGACGTTCGAGGTCATCGTCACCGATCGCGCGCGCAACCGGCCGCGGCGGATGGGCCCGTTCCGTCTGCCGATGCTCGGCAGCCACAATGTGCAGAACGCACTGGCCGCGATCGCCGTCGCGCTCGAGATGGAAATCGGCGAGGAGACGCTGCGCGCGTCGCTGGCCGGGTTCCGCGGCGTCAAGCGCCGCTTCACCAAGGTCGGCGAGGCTGCCGGCATCACGGTGATCGACGATTACGGCCATCATCCGGTGGAAATCGCCGCCGTGCTCAAGGCGGCGCGCCAGGCCGGCGCGCGCGATGTGGTCGCGGTGGTGCAGCCGCATCGCTACTCGCGCCTGGCCTCGCTGTTCGACGAGTTCTGCACCTGCATGAACGATGCCGGCACGGTGATCGTGGCCGATGTCTACGCCGCCGGGGAGGCGCCGATTCCGGGCATCGACCGCGATGCCCTGATCGAGGGGCTGCGCGCGCGCGGGCATCGCTCGGTGGTGCCGCTGCCGGGGCCGGAAAATCTCGCGGAAATGGTGCACGCCATCGCCCGCTCGGGGGATTTCGTCATCTGCCTCGGCGCCGGCACCGTGACCAACTGGGCACAATCGCTGCCCGGCCAGTTGGCGGCGCTGGCCGGCGGCACGCGCCCGGCGGGAGGCGGAGAATGATGCCGGCCCGGCGCCCCGACCTCGGTCTGGCGGAAAGCCTCGGCCTTTTGCGCGGGCGGGTGCAGGCGGGGGCCGCGCTGGCGCCGACGGCTTGGTTCCGGGTCGGCGGCCCGGCCGAGTGGCTGGTGCGTCCGGCCGATGTCGCGGATCTGCGCGCGCTGCTGGCGGCTTTGCCCGATGGTGTGCCGCTGCGCGTGCTCGGCGCCGCCTCCAACGTCATCATCCGCGACGGCGGCCTCGCCGGCGTGACCGTCCGGCTCGCGCGCGGCTTCGGCACGATCGCGGCGGACGCCGACGGAATAGTCGCCGGCGCCGGCGCGCTGGATGCGACCGTGGCCGAGCACGCCGCCGCTGCCGGACTGGCCGGACTCGAGTTCCTGTCCGGGATTCCAGGCACCATCGGCGGCGCGGTGGCGATGAATGCCGGCGCCTACGGCGCAGACATCGCCGCGGTGCTCGACTGGGCCGAGCTGGTCCTGCGCGACGGCCGCGTCATCCGGCTTCGCGCCGCCGAACTGGGCCTGACCTATCGCCACGCCAGCCTGCCGCCGGACGCCATCGTGGTGCGCGCGCGGCTCGCCGGGCGCCGCGACGAGCCGGCGGCGATCGCCGCGCGCATGGCCGAGATCCGCGCCCGGCGGGAAACGACGCAGCCGGTCCGCGCGCGCACCGGCGGGTCCACGTTCCGCAACCCGGGGCCGGAGCAGTCCGGGCACAAGGCCTGGGAACTGATCGCGGCTGCCGGCTGCCGCGGCCTGAGCCGTGGCGGCGCGGTGGTCTCCGACCTGCACTGCAACTTCCTGATCAATACCGGCGGCGCGACGGCCGCCGACCTCGAAGGGCTCGGAGAGGAGGTTCGCCGGCGCGTGCATGCGATGAGCGGGGTGCGCCTGGAGTGGGAGATCCGGCGCCTTGGCACGCCGCATCCGGGCCTCGCCGGAACACTGCCGCGCGAGAGCGCGCCATGACCCGGGTCGCGGTGCTTTATGGCGGCATCTCGGCCGAGCGCGAGGTCAGCCTCGCCTCCGGCGTCCAGGTCATCGCCGGGCTGGCGGAGGCCGGGTTCGAGGTGGTGCCGATCGAGGTCGGCCGCGATCTCGCCGCGCTGATCGCCGCGCTCGATCCGCCGGGCGGGCCGCGGCCGGACGTCGTGTTCAATGCCCTGCACGGCCGCTTCGGCGAGGACGGCACGATCCAGGGCGTGCTCGACTGGCTCGGCCTGCCCTACACCCATTCCGGGCTGCGCGCCTCGGCGCTGGCGATGGACAAGGGCGCGGCGAAATCGGTGTTCGCGGCGGCCGGGTTGCCGGTCGCCGCGGGGGGCATTGTCTCCGTCGCGGCGCTGGCCGAGGCCGATCCGATGCCGCGGCCCTTCGTGATCAAGCCGGTGAACGAGGGCTCCTCGGTCGGCGTCGCCATCCTGCTGCCGGGTGACAACCGGCGCGCCGAGATCGCCCGCGCCTGGCGCTTCGGCGAGCGCGCACTGGTCGAGGAATTCATCCCCGGACGCGAACTCACCGTCGGCGTGCTCGGCGACATGCCGTTGACGGTGACGGAAATACGGCCCGCAGCCGGGTTCTACGACTATCAGGCGAAATACGCCGCCGGCGGGTCGCACCATGTGCTGCCGGCCGCAGTCCACCCGGCGGTGGCCGAGCAGGCGCTGGCGCTGGCGCTGGCGGCGCACCGCGCGCTCGGCTGCGCCGGCGCCTCGCGGGCCGATTTCCGCTACGACGACACCGCCGGCGAGCCGGGGCGGCTGGTGCTGCTCGAGGTCAACACCCAGCCCGGCCTGACCGTGACCTCGCTGCTGCCGGAGCAGGCGGCGCATTGCGGCATCGGGTTCCCCGCGCTCTGCGCATGGATGGTGGAGCAGGCGCGATGCCACGCATGAGAGCCCCGCGCCAGGCCGCCGTGCCGGACCGTCCTCCCGCCTGGAAGCTGCTGATCCGCCGGCTGCGCCGGTTCCGCCGTGCCGCGCTGATGGGCGGGGCGGGGGGGCTGGCGCTGCTCATCGGCGCGCTGCTGGTGCGCCAGGCGGTGACCGAGGGGCCGAACTCGCTCGGCTCGGTGCGCGAGCGCTTCGGCCGGGCCACCGCGGGGCTCGGTCTCGTGGTCACGAACGTGGTCATCGAGGGCCGCGCCAATACGCCCGAGCCGCTCCTGCGCGCCGCCCTCGGCGTCTCTCCGGGCGACCCGATCCTCGGGTTCTCGGTCGCGGCGGCGCGCGCGCGGGTCGAATCCCTGTCCTGGGTGGCCAGCGCTGCGGTCGAGCGGCGCCTGCCGGGAACGGTGGTGGTCGCGCTGACCGAACGCCGCCCATACGCGATCTGGCAGCGGGAAGGCCGGTTCGTCCTCATCGATCGCCAGGGCCAGATGGTGGAAGGCGAGGACGTGGCGCATTTCCGCGACCTGCCGCTCGTCGTCGGCGCCGGCGCTCCGGCGCGCGCCGAGGCGCTGCTGGACGCGCTGGCCAAGCACCCCAAGCTCGCCACCCACGTCGTCGCCGCCGTGCGGGTGGCGGAGCGGCGCTGGAACCTGCATCTCGCCTCCGGCACCGACGTGTTGCTGCCCGAGGATCACGAAGCCGCCGCCCTCGACCGGCTGGAGTCGTTCGAGGCCGCGCACGGGCTGCTCGAGCGGCCGCTGCAGACGGTCGATCTCCGTCTGCCGGACCGGCTGGTGTTGCGCCCGCGCGCGACGGAGACACCGGCGGAGGCGCCGGCGCGCCCGACACGGCGGCCGACGTGAGCGGGAGCGCGCCATGAACGATCTCTCGCGCCGCTTCCTGCCCCCCGCTGCCGAGCCGCCGGCACCGCAGCGCCCGCGCGGGGCGCGCTCCGGCCCGTTCGGCGTGCTCGATATCGGCAGCACCAAGATCGCCTGCCTCATCGGGCGCATGGAGTCCGACGGCGCGCTGCGCGTGCTCGGCTTCGGCTGGCGCAAGTCGCAAGGTGTACGCGGCGGCGGCATCACCGATCTGGAGGAGGCCGAGCGCGCCATCCGCGGCGCCGTCGCCGACGCCGAAAACATGGCCGACACGCAGCTCCGCTCGGTCACCGCCAATCTCTCCTGCGGCCAGCCGGAAAGCCGCCTGTTCAATGTGCAATGGCCGGTCGGCGGGCGCGCCGTCGGGGTGCAGGACATCCGGCGCGTGGTGCAGGAAGGCCGCGCGCGGGCCTATGTCGAGGGACGCGAAACGATCCACGCCCTGCCGCTCGCCTTCGCCGCCGACGACACGACGGGCATCGCCGATCCGCGCGGGCTGCACTGCGAAACCCTCACCGCCCGGCTGCACGTGCTCGACGCCACGGAAACGGCGCTGCGCAACCTCTCGGCCTCGATCGCGCGGGCGGATCTCGACATCGCCGAACTGGTCTCCGCCCCGCTCGCGGCGGCGCAGGCGACCCTCGTCGAGGACGAACGCGAGCTCGGCGCGACGCTGATCGACATGGGCGGCGGCACCACCGGCATCGCCGTGTTCGCCGAAGGGCAGCTGCTGCACACCGCGCAGCTTCCCGTGGGTGGCATTCATGTCACCAACGACATCGCCCGGCTGCTCTCGACCACCCTCGCCCACGCCGAGCGTCTGAAAACCCTCTACGGCAACGCCCAGGCGAGCCCGGACGACGAGCGCGAGATGCTGCCGGTGCCGCTGGTCGGCGAAGACGAGCACCACATCGCCAAGGTGCCGCGCTCGATGGTCGTCAGCATCATCCGTCCGCGCCTGGAAGAGACGTTCGAGATGGTGAAGGAGCGCATCGAGGGCTCGGGCCTGGCGCGGGCGCCGGGCGCGCGCGTGGTGCTGACCGGTGGCGCCTGCCAGCTCGCCGGCGCGCGCGAAATGGCGGCCCGTATTCTCGGCCGCCAGGTCCGCATCGGCCGGCCGATCGGCCTGCGCGGGCTACCCGATGCGGTCGCCGGCCCGGCGAGCGCGACGGCCGCCGGGCTGCTGGCCTGGGCCGCCGGCGAGGGCCGCGGCCTCACCGATATCGATTTCGAGGCGGAGCGGCCGCGCGGCCCGCTGCGCCGCCTGTTCGCTTTCCTGCGGGAGCGTCTGTGATGTCCCGCGCCGCATCTGCAATCGCCACTCGAACGCACGAGGGAGCAACGCCCCGATGACCCTGAACCTCACCGTCCCGCAGCACATGCACACGGATTTCTCGCCGCGCATCACCGTGATCGGGGTTGGCGGCGGCGGCACCAACGCGGTCGACAACATGATCGCGCTCAATCTGCAGGGCGTCGAATTCGTCGTCGCCAACACCGACGCGCAACAGCTGATGCATTCGCGCGCCGATCGCCGCATCCAGCTCGGACCGCACATCACCCAGGGGCTCGGCGCCGGTGCCAAGCCGGAGATCGGGCACGCCGCGGCGGAGGAGGCCGCCGAGGAACTCTATCGCCACCTCGACGGCGCCCACATGGTGTTCATCACCGCCGGCATGGGCGGCGGCACCGGCACGGGTGCCGCACCGGTGATCGCGCGGATGGCGCGCGAGCGCAACATTCTCACCGTCGGTGTCGTCACCAAGCCGTTCTCCTTCGAGGGCAGCCGGCGCACGCGCATCGCCGAGCAGGGCATCGAGGAGCTGCAGCACTATGTCGACACGCTGATCGTCATTCCCAACCAGAACCTCTTCCGCCTGGCCACCGAGCGCACCGGCTGGAAGGAAGCGTTCAAGATGGCCGACCAGGTGCTCTACATGGGCGTGCGCGGCGTCACCGACCTGATGGTGATGCCGGGCCTGGTCAATCTCGACTTCGCCGATATCCGCACGGTGATGGCGGAGATGGGCAAGGCGATGATGGGCACCGGCGAGGCGGACGGCGAGAACCGCGCCATCCGCGCTGCCGAGGCGGCGATCAACAACCCGCTGCTCGAGGACACCTCGATGGCCGGGGCCAAGGGACTGCTGATCAATATCACCGGGGGCGAGGACCTCACCCTGTTCGAGGTCGATCAGGCGGCCAACCGCATCCGCGAGGAGGTGGACGAGGAGGCGAACATCATTTTCGGCTCCGCGATCGACGAGCAGCTCCACGGCGTGATCCGCGTCTCCGTCGTCGCCACCGGCATCGACACGCCGGCGCGGGCCACGGCCGAACGTCCGCGGCTGGTCGCGGTCGGCGGCGGCCACGGCCAGCCGATCGGAGGGACGGCAGAGCCGGACGCGGTGGCGGCAACCGCCGCGCCGCCGGTGGCACAGGAAGCGCCAATGGCCGAGGCGATGGCCAGCCCGGCGGGACGGCCGGCGCCACGCCCGCTGCCGGGCCCCAGCGTCACTGCCCTGCCGCTCGCCCCCGCGCCGGTCGAGCACCAGACCGGGTACCAGGCTCTGCGACAGGCGGCGCGCCCAGCCGCCGCACCACTCGGCGCGCCGGTCGCCACCGCGATGAATCCGGCCCAAATCGGGACGCCGAATGGGGCAGGGATCGGGCTGGCGGCGCGGCCGGTCGCGGCGGTCGAGCCGGCGCGCACGATGCCGGCGAGGCCGGAGCGGGCCGCGCAAGCCCCCAGCGCACCGGCCGTGCCGCGGTCGAGCCTGTTCGGCATCGTCACCGGCGCGCTGCGGCGCAGCCCGCTCGCCGGGCATGCCACCCCGGAGGCCGCCGCCGCGCGCACCGAGCCGCTGTTCGACGACCAGGCCCCCGAAATGGTCCGTGCCGCGGTGCGCCCGGCAGCGAGCGAGGATATCGGCCTGGACATCCCTGCCTTCCTCCGCCGCCAATCCTCGTAAACCACAAGCTGCGCGGAGGCGGGCAGTTTCATTTGAAAACAACCGGCTGTGAAGAAATATTCAGCAACAAAGCTTGACTGGCCGCCATCGGGGAAGCGTCCTAGCTTTCCCTTGGCGGCGTTGCGATGTCGCTCCCTGCTGATCGGAGTCGCTCCGACAGCCGGGTCTGGTTCCGGGGACGTGCCGAACCACGGCACGCCAAAACAGGGAAGCGGCGACGCAGCGCATGGACGGATTGCCCCCAGCCTTCGATTCGCGGACCCTCGAAGCGCGGCTGCTTGATCGCCGTTTCGGCGATGTGGCCGAACGGCGCGGTGGCGCGGCCGGTTCGCGCCAGCGCACACTGAAGCGCCCGATCGGCTGCGTCGGGGTCGGGCTGCATTCGGGCCGCCGGGTCGAACTCACCATCGCCCCCGCCCCGGCCAATAGTGGTATCGTTTTTCACCGGACGGATCTTGGTCCGACACCGGTGGAGATCGCCGCCCGGTACGACCGGGTGGTCGATACGCGCCTGTGCACCGTGCTGGCGAGCGCTGCCCGCCCGGAGGCCGGCGTGGGCACCGTCGAACATCTGCTCGCCGCGCTCGCCGGCAGTTTCGTCGACAACGCGGTGATCACAATCGACGGGCCGGAGGTACCGGTGCTCGACGGGTCGGCGGCACCGTTCCTTTTCCTGCTGGATTGCGCCGGCATCGTCGACCAGGAGACGCCCCGGCGCTGGATCGAAATCCTGCGTCCGGTCCGCGTCACCGAGGGCGAAGGGTCCGTGGCCCTGCTGCCGGCCGCCGCCGGTGCCCCGCTCGGGCTGGACATGGCGATGACGATCGATTTCGCCGCCAGCGCGATCGGGCACCAGGACCTCGCGCTGCGCCTGGATCCTTTGTCCCTGCGCCACGACCTCGCCGCGGCGCGCACCTTCACCCTCGCCGCAGAAATCGCGCACCTGCGCGCCACCGGCCGGGCACTCGGGGGCAGTCTGGAGAACGCCGTGGTCGTCGACGGCGCTCGGGTGCTCAACCCGGGCGGGCTGCGCATGCCCGACGAGTTCGTGCGCCACAAGCTTCTCGATGCGGTGGGCGACCTGGCGCTGGCGGGTGCTGCACTGCATGGCCGGTTCGTCGGGCGATGCTCCGGCCACGCCCTCAACAACCGGCTGCTGCGGGCCCTGTTCGCCGACCCCGGCGCCTGGCGCGAGGTTGGTTCCTCCCAGACCCCGGCCGGCGCTTCTCGCCCGCTCGTCGCCGCAGCCTGAGAGCGCCGGCGCGCATCGGCGGTCTTGCCCTCGGGCAATCGCGCCGCTATACGCCCCCCTCGGCCGGAGTGTAGCTCAGCCTGGTAGAGCACAGTGTTCGGGACGCTGGGGCCGGAGGTTCGAATCCTCTCACTCCGACCATTCTCGCGCCCGTCCGTCGTGGCGGGGCTACTTGGCGTCCGCTCGGGCCGGGCCGCCAAGCGCCACACCAAGCGCCACGTGGGGAGGAATGCTGAATGGACCTCAAGGATCACATCCGGGCGATCCCTGATTTCCCCAAGCCGGGCATCCTCTTCTACGACATTTCGACGCTGCTGCGGCACGCCGACGCATGGCAGGTGGCCATGGGCCGGCTCGCCCGCGTGGTCCGCACCCACCATCCGGATATGCTGGCCGGCCTTGAAAGCCGTGGATTCCTGATCGCCGCGCCGCTGGCGCTGAAGCTCGGCTGTGGCTTCGTCATGCTGCGCAAGCGCGGCAAGCTGCCCGGCAGAACGACGGCGCTCGACTACGGACTGGAATATGGCACGGACCGGATCGAGATCCAGGCAGATGCCGTCGAGCCGGGGCAGCGGGTAATCGTGGTCGACGATCTGCTGGCCACCGGCGGGACGATGGCGGCGGGAATCGCGCTGCTGCGCCAGGTCGGCGCGGTGGTTCCGGCGGCAGCAGCACTGATCGAACTAACCTTCCTGGGCGGACGCGAACGGCTGGACGTACCATTCGAGTCGCTGATCGCGTACGACCAGTGATGCGACCAGTCGTGAGCCCGTTTGGCCGATGAGCCGCGCGCGGCGCGACCGCTTGGAGGGGCTCACGCGACGCGCGGGCATCGCTGCCGCGCTGGTCGGAATGGCCGGATCCCTCATGGCGCGGCCGGCACGCGCGCGATCCAGCCTCGTCCATCAAGCGCTGGCCGATAGCGGCCCCGCCGATGGCCCAACCGGCCCGCTGGCCCAGGGCGCGACCGTTCTGATCGCGGGGCCGCAGGATGGCCCTCTCGACCGCGTTGCGGCGGCGATTCTGCCCCCCCTGACGCGGGCCTTACCGCGCGGCAGCAAGGTGGACCGCACCAACAGCGGCGGCATCGATGGCGTGACCGGAGCCAATCGCTTCGAGGCGCGCGCCGCTCCGGATGGGCTCAGCGTGCTAATGGTGCCCGGAGCGAGTGCGCTGGCCTGGCTGGTCGGCGAACGGCGGGCGCAGTTCGATGTGGGGCACTGGGTGCCCGTTCTGGCGGGCGCAACCCCGTGCATCATCGCCGGACGGGTGCCGGCGCAGTCGCTGGTGCCCGGAGCGCGGTTCCGGATCGCCGCCGCGTCGATCGCCGGCCCTGATGTCGCCGCGCTGCTCGGCCTCTCCCTGCTCGGGATTGAAACCAGCGTCGTCTTCGGCCTGCGCGGCCGCCAGGCGCGCGAGGCGCTCGAACAGGGCGGGGTCGATCTCGTGTTCGTGCACGGGACGCGGACGAGCGCCCAGCTCGCCGATCTCGGGCGGTTCGGCGCGGCACCTTTGTTCAGCTTCGGCGCGCCTGGACCGGACGGCCAACCGGCCCGGGATCCTGCGGCGCCGGGGCTGCCGAACCTCGTCGAGCTGCATCAGCGCCTGCACGGCGCCGCCCCTTCAGGCCCGCTCTATCAGGCCTGGTGCAGCGCTGCCGCGGCCTGCAGCCTGGCATTCCTCATGGCGCTGCCGCAGATGACGCCGGCGGCGCTGATCGCCCTGTGGCGGGAAGCCGGCGCCGTGGCGGTGCGCTCACCCGAGGCCGCGGCGCTTGTCGAGCTTGCCGACCTTCAGCCATTGGCCGCACCCGCAGCCATCACCCGGGTCGGCGGCCTCGCCGCGCCGCCCGAAGCGGCGCTGGCGCTGCGCCAATGGCTGGCCGGCCGCTTCGACTGGCACCCGAGCTGAGATCGATCGGGCGACGCTCAACACCGCGCCGCGCGCTTATTTCGGCGGCTGAACCGTGATGCCGTAATGGCCGTAGATGCGTGCGATCGTGCCATCCGCGGCCAGTCGCGCGAGGGCAGCGTCGATGGCGCGGTGCAGATCGGCATCCGGCTGGCGCATGCCGACGGCGGCATTCCACGCCAACGACGGTTCCGCCTCGTCGAACCCGAGCAGTTCGATCGGGCTGCCGGGGTGCGTGCCGTTATAGTAGCTGGCCGAGACGTAGTTCACGGTCACCGCATCCACCTCGCCCTTGGCCAGGGAATCAAGGCTGTCGTCCTCGAAGGCGAAGGTGGAGATGCCGACATGGTGGCGGCCGAGAACCATCGCCGCATATGAGCCCACCAGGACGCCGACCTTGTTCTGCGAACTCAGATCTTGCCAGCCCTTGATCGGGCTGCCGCGGCGCACGGCCAGCACGACGCCGGTATGATAATAAGGCCGTGACAGTTCGAGCCGGCTTTTCGACTGCACTTCCGGAACGTCGATCGCATCCATGATGATGTCGCAATCGGCGCGGTAGCGATGGACGCCGCCGACGATCCATTCCGGGCTCAGCGAAACGCCCAGCGCCTTGGCGAGTTCTCCGGCGAGCTCGAGCTGGAAGCCGTGCGGCTCATCCTTGCGGCTGGAATAGGGCAGCGCGTTCGGATGCGCGCAGACCCCGAGGGATCCGCGATCCTTGATCGACTCGAGCGAACGCGCATCGCCGGAGCCCGGTTGCAGAACCAGTGCGGCCAACATAACCGCCGAGAGCACACGCTTCATCGCCATCCCTCCACAGAAACCGACAGGTGGTGTGAATCACTTGGATGGCAAGGAGCGGATATAGTGGAGGATGTTCTCGATCTGCGCATCGTCGAACACCTTGCCCCAGGCCGGCATGGCACCCGGCTTGCCGTTCTTGATCCGATTGATGATGAACGCATCATCGCGCGTCGTGCCGGCGAGCTTCGGCCCCTTGCCGGCCTCGCGGCCACCATCGCTGTGGCACCAGCCACAGGATGTGGCGAACAGGATTTCGCCGTTCTTGGTGGGGTCGCTGGGCGCCGCGGCTCCGGTCTCGGCGCGGGCCGGCAACGCGGCGGCGGCGAGCAGCAAGGCGAGCGCAGCAGCGCGGGAAAACAGGATCATATCTGCCATCGTAACGGTTTCGGGGCTCTTCAAAAGTAAGGGGGGAGCGGAGCCAGGGCCCCGCTCCCCCCATTCTGCCAGATCAGACTTACTTCGTCGCCATCTTGTCGGAGCCAAGGCCGAACACGACGAGCGCGCCGGCGTCGCGCGGCATGCTCTTCCACGGCTCACCGAACATCGAGCCGTAATCGTCGCCGACGAGCCCGCCGAAGCCGGTCTCGACCGCGATATACTGCTTGCCGTGCGCCATGTAGCTGATGATGCCGCCGTTATGACCGACGCCATCGTTGTGCGACCACAGCTCCTTGCCGGTCTCGGCATCGTAGGCATGGATGATGCCGGCGGCGTCAGGCAGGAACACCAGATTGCCGGCCGTGGAGAGCACGCTCGCCGTCGGCGGAGCGTTGTACTTCACTTCCCACTTCAGCTTGCCGGTGATCGGATCGCGCGCGTCCAGATGGCCGTAGATCGGCCCGCTGGGCGGCGGCGCCATCTTGAAGTTCGCGCCGATGTTGAGCTGCACCTGCGGCTCGGTGATCGGCGTGGTCTTCACCACCTCGAGGGTGATGCACCACTCGTTGCCGACCTTGTACCACAGGCCCGACTTCGGGCTGTAGGACCCCGAATTCCAGCTCACGCCACCGGCGATCGCGGGGCAGAGCGGCTCCTGCTGCGGACCGGCGACGAAATCCCGCCGCCCGATCAGCTCACCGGTCTTCGGGTCGATGTTCTTGACGAAATTGTAGTTGTGCACGATCGGCCAAACGTTCTCGACCTTGGCATTGGCGCGATCATAGACGAAGATGAAGCCACTCTTGTTGACGTGCACCATGTACTTCTTGCCGCCACGATCGAGCATCATGAACTCGCCGAGCGCGCTGTCGAAGTCCCAGTTATCGTGCGGCAGTTCCTGATGATAGAACTTGAGCTTGCCGGTGTCCGGATCGAGAGCGAGAACCGAAGTTGTGTAGAGATTGTCGCCCGGACGCGCGCCCTGGGTCTTGATGTCGGCGCCGGCCCAGTCATACAGCGGGTCCGGATTGGCCGTGCCCCACCACACGGTGTTGGTCTCGGCGTCATACGTGCCCGGCATCCAGCCGCCGCCGCCGCCGATGCGCCAGGTGTCGTTGCCCCAGGACTTCTTCGCTTCCTCGGTGCCGGCGGTCGTGCTGAACGACCAGATCTGCTTGCCGGTCGCGGCATCGACGCCGAAGATCGTGCCCTGAACCGGCCACTCGCCACCCTGGCTGCCGATGATCACCTTGCCGCGCACGAACAGGGGCGCGCCGGTGAAGCCGACGGTCAGCTTCTGGCTGTCGACCAGCTTGGTATCCCAGGCAGGTTGGCCGGTCTTCATGTCGATCGCGATCAGGCGGCCATCGACGGTGCCGACATAGACGTGACCGTCGCCAATGGCGATGCCGCGGTTGTACGGCGAATGCGTCTGGCGGGCGATCAGGTCTTCGTCGAGCTTCGGAACGTAGCTCCACAGAACCTTGCCCGACGCGCCGTCGATCGCGAAGACGCGGCTGAACGACGAGGAGTAGTAGACCACCCCGTCCGCGGCCAGCGGCATCGACTGCAGACCGCGCGTGGTGCGGCCGGGGAAGTGCATCCACGCCACTTCCAGGTTCTTCACGGTCTTGGTGTTGATCTGGTCGAGACCGCTGTAGTCGTAGCCCATGTAGGAGCTGTGGTAGGTCAGCCAGTCCTTCGAGTCATGGCCGGCCATTTCCAGCCGCTTGGCGTCAACCGCCTGTGCCATGCTCGCGACCGAACCCAGCATCGTTCCGGCGACGAGCGCCGCCGAGAAAGCGATGAGTCTGGACTTCACCCGCATGCGTCTTCCTCCATTCCGGCCCGGAACCATTCCCGAGCACCGTTTCCTCAACCACCCCAACCTGCGCAGAACCCGCGCGTGCGCGCCCGGCAAAAACGCCGAACCGCTTACCCGCTCATCACTGCAGGCCTTCAGGCCTCACCGAGTTGTCGCCGGAAGAGACGTGTTCCTGTCCGCGGAGCCATGGGCGAAGCCAAACCCCAGCGCGGTCCCGAGCACACACAAACCGTTTCCCCCTCGATCAATCACATTTGTCTAGCCCGGCGCCGAATTTCAGGCAATAGCCGGCGCTCGCACCCCGGCTCTATCGTCCTCATTGGCTTCCGTTTTTGGGCGGGATCGGCCGCGCCCAGAAACCCGCGCGCCCGCGCCCTTCATCGCGCTCGGCACAGATTTGGTCCGTCGATCCGGCCACCGAGGCAGCACCCAGGGTAATCGGCACTGCCGGCGGCATCGCCAGTTCAGGCGATGGTTGCCCAAAACGATCGACAGAATTTGGGGCGAGCGATGGGATTCGAACCCACGACATCCAAGACCACAACCTGGCGCTCTACCAACTGAGCTACGCCCGCCGCCCGATGCGCATGGTGTTAGGACGATCGCCGCGGCGCCGTCAACGTCCCGCGGCGACTTCGCCCAGGAACCGCCGCCACTGGGCCAGCACCGGGGCGGCGGCGAATTCCGCCGCGAACCGCGCCCGCCCGGCCGCGGCCAGGCGCCGGGCCAAGGTGACGTCGCCGAGCACCATCCGGATCGCCTCGGCCAGGGCGACGGCGTCCTCGCGCGGACAGACGAGACCATCGATTCCCGGGCGGATCAGTTCCCGCGGCCCGTCCGCGTCCGCTGCCACCACGGCGCACCCGGCCGACCACGCTTCCAGCACGACGTTGCCGAGCGGCTCCACACGTGAGGAGCAGACGAAAACGTCCGCCGCCTTCAGCAAGGCCCCGACATCCTGGCGCCAGCCGGCGAAATGGACGCGTCCGGCGACCCCTTCGTCACGGGCGATCGCAGCCAGCGCCTCGCCCTCCGGTCCGGCGCCCGCGATCACCAATCGCGCCCGCGGAACCAGGGCCAGGGCCCGTATCAGCACGTCGAAGGCCTTGTCGCGATGCAACCTTCCGAGCGCGAGCAGCGCGGGCTCGCCATGCGCGAACACATCGGCGGGTGCCGTCGCGGCGAAGTCGGTGACGAAATTCGGCAGATGGTGCGTTCGCTCCGCCGGCCAGCCGTTTGCCCGCAGCCAGTCGACGATCCCCGCCGTGTTGCCGACCAGGTGGTCGGCGCGGCGGTAATATTTCAACGGGTAGTAGCCGCCAAGCCGCGCGACATGGATGAACTGGCCGCGCGGCATGTGCCAGGTGGCGCGGCTCATCCAGCTGATCGCGACGTCCGGTGCGAAGCCGCGCAGGAGCCGGGCCAGCCGCGGGCGGGTGACGATATCGAGGGGACCACCGAATGCGAGGCTCTCGGGCGCCAGACCGGCCTCGCGCAGACGCGCCGCGCGCGCCGGTTCGGTTCGGATCACCGGCAGCACTGTCTCGCCCGCCTCATGAAGCGCGATGCTCAGGCGCTCGAAGAAGAGCTCGGCACCGCCCGCCGGCGCGCCGGCCATCACCTGCGCGATCCTCATGCCACCGCCGCCGCCGTCACCAGGCGCTCCGCTGCCGCCAGCACCGCATCGACCGACAGATCCGCCATCCGGCTGCCGCGGGCCTGCGCGACGGCCGTGCGCCGGCCTGCCGGGGCATACTGGTCCGCCGGCGTCGGGCCGAACAGCCCGAGGGTCGGCGCCCCGGCCGCGGCGGCGAGGTGCATCAGGCCGGAATCGTTGCCGACGAACAGCACCGCTCGTTGCAGGCAGGCGGCTGCCTCGGCCAGGCTCAGCCGACCGACGAGGTCGATCGCCCCTGGCAGCCGCTCGAGCAGCGGCGCCGCCATCGCCCGCTCGGCCTCGCCCGGACCGCCCAGAACCGCGGCGCGGGCGCCGGCGAGCGGCCCGGCGGCGAGGCGTTCGAACAGCGCGGCGAAGCGTTCCGCCGGCCAGACCTTCTCCGCCCAGTTCGCGGTCGGCGCCAGCGCGATCACTGGTCCACCCGCGGCGCCGATCAGCGCCTGCGCGCGCGCGCGATCGGCGGGCGCGGTCCAGACGACCGGCAGGGGCGGCGGGTCGAGATCCAGAATCGCGGCCAGCTGGGCCGTCTTGTGCCCCGTCCTCGGCCGCATCACCGCCCGCCGCCGCGTCCGCAGCAGCCAGGCGAGGGCGGAGCCACGGATATCGACCACGAGGTCCCACCCGGTGGTCGCCGTCATCCGCCACAGATCGAGCCAGTGCAGACCGCCGCGCCGCTTGTCCATGGCGATGATCCGCTCGCATCGGGGCATCCGGGCGAACACGCCCTCGGCGACGAGGCCGCAGACGATGGTGAAGCGCGCCTCCGGTTCGGTGCGCAGCAGGTGATCGAGCAGCCCTGTCGACAGCACGGCATCGCCGATCCGGCTCGAGGTGATGAACAGGACGCGACGCGGTCTCATGGGTTGCGCCATAGCATGCTCGGCCGACCGGCGCATCGCCTCAGGCGTACTCGAACAGGCTGACGACGAGCGCCGCGCCGCCGGCCGCCATCACCAGCGTCGTCAGCCAGCCGAGCGCGGCCAATCCGGGCGTCAGCGCGAGCGCGCCCATCACCGCCTTGCGCGAAGCGATGCGCATCATCACTACCAGCACCGGCACCGAAACCACGCCATTGAGAACGGCGCTGAGCAGCAAGGCGCGGATCGGGTTGACGCCGAGTGCGACCAGCGCGGCGCCGATCGCCGTCGCGATCACGATCGCCGCGTAGAAGCCGGGCGCCTCGGACGGCGCGTGGGCGAGGCCGGCGGGCCAGCCGCGCGCCTCGGCCAGAGCGAAGGCGGCGGAGCCCGCCAGCATCGGCACCGCCAGCAGCCCCGTACCGATGATGCCGAGCGCGAAGGCGAGTCCCGCGAGATCGCCAGCCACCGGGCGCAGCGCCCCTGCGGCGTCGGCAGAGGATACGATCGAGACAATTCCCGCCGGGTGCAGCGTCGCGGCGCAGGTGAGCACGACGGCGTAGCCGACCAATGCGGCGACCGCCATTCCGGCCCAGCTGTCGAACCGTATCCGGCGCCCCTCCGCCGCCCACGCCGCCGGCGCGGGCAGCAGGCGGGCTCGGTCCGCCTCGAGGGAGGATTGCCAGACCAGCAGGTAGGGGCTGATCGAGGTACCGAGGACGGCGACCAGAATGCCGACCGCCGCGCCGGTTGCCGGCAGCGATGGCAGCAGGCTGGCCCGCAGCACCGCTGCCCAGGGAATCGCGAGGCACGCCGGCACGATGAGATAGACGATGAGCGCCAGCGCGGCCCATTTGACCGCGCGCACGTAGCGGCGATAGCGCAGCCGCAGCAGCAGGCCGGCGCAGAGCACGGCGAACGCGGGCGCGTAGACGAGCTGCGGACCGCCGATCAGCAGGTGCACGGCGTCCGCCATGGCGGCGAGATCGGCGCCGAGATTGGCGATGTTCGCCACCGCCACGCCCACCGCGATGACGAGGCCGAGTGGGCGCGGCGTGTGGCGCGTGATCGCGCCGACCAGACCCACACCGGCGGCGCGGCCGATCCGCGCGCTGATCTCCTGGCTCGCCGCCATCAGCGGGTAGCAGAGCGGCAGCATCCAGGCAGCCTGGTAGCCGAGGGCCGCGCCCGCCTGGGAATAGGTGGCGATCCCGGAGGGATCGTCATCCGCCGCGCCGCTCACCAGGCCCGGACCGAGCAGCCTGTTCAGCGGGCTCGGCGCAGCGCCGGTCTCGGGTGTGGCGGCCGAACGAGCCTCCCGCGCGCCGCGCGAAGGGCTCGCTCGCCAGGACACAGCCAGTCAGCTCAGCCGGCGGCGGCGATCGCCCGCTTCGCCATCACGGTGATCAGGTGCGCGCGATACTCGGCGCTGCCGTGAATGTCGCTGTTGAGATCCGCGGCCGGCGTCGTGATCGCCGCGACGGCATCCGGCGACCAGGATGCGGTGAGTGCGGCCTCCATCGCCCTCTGGCGGAACACGCCGTTCTGACCCGCGCCGGTCACCGCGACGCGAACTCCGGCCGGCCCTTTGGCGACGAATACACCGACCAGCGCGAAGCGCGAGGCCGGCTGGTTGAACTTGGCGTAGGCGGATTTCGCCACCGGCAGCGGGAAGGAAACCGAGGTGATGATCTCCCCCGCCTCCAGCGCGGTGGTGAACATGCCCTGGAAGAAATCGTCCGCCGCGATGCTCCGCTTGTTGGTGACGATCGTGGCGCCGAGCGCGAGGACGGCCGAAGGATAGCAGGCGGCCGGATCGTTGTTGGCGAGCGAGCCGCCGATGGTGCCGCGATGGCGCACCTGGTTGTCGCCGATGCCGCCGGCGAGCGCGGCGAGCCCGGGGATGGCGCGGCGCACATCGGCCGAGCCGGCGACGTCGGCGTGGCGGGTGGACGCGCCGATCACCAGCGCATTGCCCGACAGGCTGATGCCGGCCAACCCGAGCCCGGCGAGGTCGACCACTTTCGACGGCTTGTTCAGCCGCTGCTTCAGCACCGGGATGAAAGTCTGCCCGCCGGCGAGCGCCTTGGCGTCGGCGTCGGAGCCGAGCAGCGCGACCGCATCGGCAACGCTGGTCGGACGGTGATAGGTGAAATCATACATCGTGCTGCTCCGTTATTCCGCGGCCATGCGAGGCGCGCCGGCCTGCAGGATCGACCAGATTTTCTGTGATGTCGCCGGCATGTCGAGATGGCGGATGCCGTAGGTCCCGAGTGCGTCGACGATGGCGTTGATCACCGCCGGCGGGCTGCCGATGGCGCCGACCTCGCCCACCCCCTTCACCCCGAGCGGGTTGTGGGTGCAGAGCGTGCTCTCCGTCCCGACATGGATGTTCGGGACATTGTCGGCCCGCGGCATGGTGTAGTCCATGAACGACCCGGAGACGATCTGCCCGCCATCATCGTAGCCCGCCTGCTCGAGCAGGGCCTGGCCGATCCCCTGGGCCACCCCGCCATGCACCTGGCCCTCGACGATCATCGGGTTGATGACGCGGCCGATGTCGTCCACCGCGGTGAAGTTGACGACGCGCACGACGCCGGTCTCGCGGTCGATCTCGACCTCGGCGACGTGGCAGCCGCCGGGGAAGGTGAAGTTCTTCGGGTCGTAGAACGCCGTCTCATCGAGGCCCGGCTCCAGCTCCTCGATCGGGTAGTTGTGCGGGACATAGGCGGTCAGCGCGATCTCGCCGAACGTCTTGGACTTGTCGGTGCCGGCGACCGAGAATTTGCCGTCCTTGAACTCGATGTCGTCGACGGAGGCTTCCAGGAGATGGGCGGCGATGCGCTTGCCCTTGGCGACGATCTTGTCCATCGCCTTGACCAGCGCCGACCCGCCGACCGCGATCGAGCGGCTGCCATAGGTGCCCATGCCGAACGGGATGCGCGCGGTATCGCCGTGCACCACGTCCACCTGCGACACCGGCACGCCGAGCTGCTCGGCGACGACCTGGGCGAACGTGGTCTCGTGGCCCTGGCCATGGCTGTGCGTGCCGGTGAACACGGTGACGCTGCCGGTCGGGTTCACCCGCACATTGGCAACCTCGTAGAGACCCGCACGGGCGCCGAGCGCGCCGGCAACCGCCGAGGGCGCGATGCCGCAGGCTTCGAGATAGGTGGAGATGCCGATGCCGCGCAGCTTGCCCTGCGCCGCCGCCGCCTGCCGGCGCGCCGGGAAACCGGCATGGTCTGCCGCCTTCAGCGCCGCGGCGAGCGTCGTTTCGTAGTCGCCGCTGTCATATTGCAGGGCGACCGGGGTCTGGTAGGGGAAGGCGTTGGCCGGGATGAAGTTTCTCCGCCGGAGCTCGATCCGATCGATGCCGGTGTCATGGGCGATGGCATCGACCAGCCGCTCGAGCAGGAACGTCGCCTCCGGCCGCCCGGCGCCGCGATAGGCGTCCACCGGCACGGTGTTGGTGAACACCGCCTTCACTTCGGCATAGATCACCGGTGTCTTGTACACGCCGGCCAGCAGCGTGGCGTAGAGATAGGTCGGCACGGCCGGGGCGAAGGTCGAAAGATAAGCGCCCATGTTGGCCAGCGTGCTGACCTTGAGCGCGAGGAAATGCCCCTCGGCGTCGAGCGCCATCTCGGCCGTGCTGACATGGTCGCGGCCGTGGGCATCCGACATGAAGCTCTCGGAGCGCTCGGCGGTCCATTTCACCGGCCGCCTCAGCTTGCCGGCGGCCCAGGTGACGAGCGCCTCCTCCGCGTAGTGATAGATTTTCGACCCGAACCCGCCGCCGACGTCGGGCGCGACGACGCGGAGCTGATGCTCCGGGATGTGCAGCACGAATGCGCCCATCAACAGCCGGATGACGTGCGGATTCTGGCTCGTGGTGTAGAGCGTGTAGTTGCCGGCGACGTCGCACTCCCCGATTGCGGCGCGCGGCTCCATCGCGTTCGGCACCAGACGGTTGTTGGTGAGATCGAGCCGGACCACCCGCGCCGCACCGGCGAAGGCCGCGTCCACCGCCGCCCTGTCGCCGATCTGCCAATCATAGCAGACATTTCCCGGTGCCTCGTCGTGCACGAGGCCGGCGCCGGGCTTGAGCGCGTCCAGCACCGAAGCCGTTCCCGGCAGGTCCTCGTAGTCGATCTCGATCAGTTCGGCGGCATCCTTTGCCTGCTGGCGGGTCTCCGCCAGCACGGCGACGACCGGGTCGCCGACATGGCGCACCTTGCCCTGCGCCAGCACCGGATGCGGCGGCTCGGCCATCGGCGAGCCGTCCTTGCTGTGAATCTGCCAGCCGCAGGGCAGGCCGCCGATACCGTCGGCGGCGAAATCGGCGCCGGTATAGACGGCGACGACCCCCGGGGCCGCGGCGGCGGCGGCGGTATCGATGCGCAGGATGCGCGCATGCGGCCGATCGGAGCGCTTGAAATAGGCATAGACCTGTCCGGGGCGATTGATGTCGTCCACATAGTTGCCGCGCCCGGCGAGAAAGCGCCCGTCTTCCTTGCGCTTCACGGCGGCGCCGATGCCCTCGAAACCCATGGTCGATCTCCCTGCTGGCCGGCGTGCGGTGCCGGCCTCTTTTGTGTGCGCTGCCCCTTGCGTGCGCTGCTCAGCCCCGCTGATGCAGCCGCCTACTCCGCGGCCTGCGGCATCGCCTTCTGGTGCATCAGCGGCCACGCCGCCGCGACCGCCTTGACGATGTTGTGGTAGCCGGTGCAGCGGCAGAGATTGCCGTCGAGCCCTTCGCGAATCTCCCGCTCCGTCAGCCCCTCGGGGTGCTTGGCAACGAGATCGATCGCGCTCATCACCATGCCCGGCGTGCAATATCCGCACTGCAGCGCATGGTGCTCGCGGAACATCTCCTGCATCGGGTGCAGCGTGCCGTCCGGCTTCGCCAGGCCCTCGATGGTCGTCACCTCCGCACCCTCGGCCTGCAGCGCCAGCATGGTGCAGGACTTCACCGAATCGCCGTTGACGTGCACGACGCACGCGCCGCACTGGCTGGTATCGCAGCCGATATGGGTGCCGGTCAGACCCAGCTTCTCGCGCAGCACCTCGACCAGCAGGGTGCGGCCTTCGACCGCCACGGTGTGACGCTTGCCGTTCACCGTCAATGTCACTTGAGGCATCGTCTCTCCCTTTCCAGAAGCCCCGCGCACCCGGCGCACGCGGCGATCATCCGCCCGAGCACGGGTTTCGAGCGCACTCTGGCGAGGGATGCCCGTCCCGGTCAAGCCAAGCGCTCAGCCCGGCGCCGGCTCGGTATCAAAATGGCACGCCGACACATGGCCCTCGCCGACCGGCCGCAGCGCCGGCGTCTCGACGCGGCAGCGTTCCACGGCAAACGGGCAGCGCGTGTGGAACCGGCATCCCGGCGGCGGCGCGAGCGGGCTCGGGACGTCACCGCCGAGGACGATGCGCCGGCGGGTCGCCGTCGGGTCCGGCACCGGCACCGAGGAGAGCAGCGCCCGCGTATAGGGATGGTGCGGCGCGGCGAACAGCGCCCGGCGCGGCCCGGTTTCGACGATGCGGCCGAGATACATCACGGCCACGCGATGCGTCAGGTGTTCCACCACCGCCAGGTCATGGCTGATGAACAGCAAGGCGAGGCCGAGCCGATCCTGCAGATCGGCGAGCAGGTTGATGATTTGCGCCTTCACCGAGACATCGAGTGCGGAAACCGCCTCGTCGCAGACGATCAGCTCGGGCTCGGTGGCCAGGGCGCGCGCGATGCCGATGCGCTGGCGCTGCCCGCCGGAAAACTCGTGAGGCCGGCGCCCGAGCGCCTCGCGCGCCACGCCGACCGCATCGGCCAGCTGCCCGAGCCGCTCGGCGCGGGCCGCCCGGCCATGGACGAGGCCGAAATTGCGCAGCGGCTCGGCCAGGATGTCACCGACCGTCAAACGCGGATTGAGGCTCGAGAACGGATCCTGGAACACCACCTGGATGCGCCGGCGCAACGGGCGCAGCCGGTGCTCGGGCAGATCATCGATCCGCTGCCCGTCGAGACGGATCTCCCCCGCGGTCGGCGCGATCAGGCGCAGGATCGCCCGCCCGACGGTGGATTTGCCGCAGCCGCTCTCGCCGACGAGGGAGAGCGTTTCGCCGCGCGAGACGGTGAAGCTGACGCCATCGACCGCCGCCAGCATCGCGCGCCCGAAGCCGAACCGCCCCGCGCGCACCGCGAATTCCTTGCGCAGATCCTGCACATCGAGCAGCGGCGCGGTCATGCCGGCACCGTGGCGTGGTGGCAGGCGACCGCATGACCGGCCTGGAGATCGCGCACCGCCGGCGCGACGCGGCGGCAGAGTTCGGTCGCGATCGGGCAGCGCGGGGCGAAGGCGCAGCCGGGGACCGTGGCGATCAGGCTCGGCACCTGGCCGGGAATCTCCGCCAGCCGCTCCCGCCCGCCGGTGAGCGTCGCGCCGAGCCGCGGCAGCGCGCCGAGCAGGCCGCGCGTGTAGGGGTGCAGCGGCGCGGCGAACAGCGAGGCCACCGGCGCCTCCTCCACCTTGCGGCCGGCATACATCACCACCACCCGCTGCGCCATTTCGGCCACCACCCCGAGATCGTGGGTGATGAGCAGGATCGCCGAGCCGAGCCGGGTCTTCAGCCCGCGCATCAGATCCAGGATCTGCGCCTGGATCGTCACGTCGAGCGCCGTCGTCGGCTCGTCGGCGATCAGCAGCTTGGGATTGCACGCGAGCGCGAGCGCGATCATCACCCGCTGGCGCATGCCGCCCGAAAGCTGGTGAGGGTAGTCGTGCACGCGCCGCTCCGGCGCCGGGATGCCGACCACGGCCAGCATCTCCGTCGCCCGTGCCAGCGCCGCGCGCGCGCCGAGCCCCTGATGCAGCCGCACGCTCTCGCCGATCTGCCGCCCGACGGTGAGCACCGGGTTGAGCGAGGTCATCGGCTCCTGGAAGATCATGCCGATCTCGCCGCCGCGCAGCCGGCGCATCTCGCCCTCGGGCAGCGCCAGCAGATCCCGCCCCCCGAACCGGATGGCGCCACCGATCCGCCCCGGCGGGTCCGGGATCAGCCGCAGCAGGGAGAGCGCGGTGACCGATTTGCCGCAGCCGCTCTCGCCCACCAGCGCCACCGTCTCGCCCGCCCCGACGGCGAAGGAGAGCCCTTGCACCGCGCGCACCACGCCAGCCGGCGTGCCGAAATGCACCTGCAGACGCTCGACCTCGAGCAGCCGGGAACCGTGCGTTTGCATCGGCCGACTACAGCTTCCGCGCCAGGCGCGGATCGAGCGCGTCGCGCAGCCCATCGCCGAGCAGGTTGACCGCCAGCACCGTGACCGAGAGGAAGGCGGCAGGAAAGAACACGAGATAGGGCTTCACCTGCCACAGCGCCCGGCCCTCGGCCATGATATTGCCCCAGGAGGGAATGATCGGCGGGGTTCCGGCGCCGATGAAGGAAAGGATCGCCTCGGTGATCATCGCCGAGGCACAGATATAGGTCGCCTGCACGCTGAGCGGGGCCAGCGTGTTGGGCAGGATGTGGCGCAGGATGATCATCGGCGAGCGCGTTCCGGCGGCCACCGCTGCCTCCACATAAGGCAGTTCGCGCAGCCCCAGCACCACCCCGCGCACCAGCCGGGCGACGCGCGGCACCTCGGCGATGGTGATGGCGATGACGACGTTGCGCACCGAGCCGCGGGTCAGTGCCATCAGGGCGATCGCGAGCAGGATGGAGGGGATCGACATCAGCCCGTCCATCACCCGCATCAGCACCGCGTCCAGCCAGCGCAGGAACCCGCTGGCCAGCCCGATGGCGGTGCCGAGGAGCGACGCCAGCACGGAGACGGCGAAGCCGACGACGAGCGAGACCCGCGCGCCGTAGATCACCCGCGAATAGACGTCGCGGCCGAGCATGTCGGTGCCGAACCAGTACAGCGCCGAGGGTGGACGCAGGCGCCGCGCCGGGGCCAGCGCGGTGGGATCGACGGTGCCGAGCACCGGTGCGAGCACGGCGATCGCCACCATCACCGCGACCAGGGCGCCGCCGGCGGCGATGCCAGGATGGCGATGGATGAACCCGCCGACCGCGCCGCGCCGGCGTGGCGGGGACAGAAGTTCGGGCAGCGCCTCGACAGGGGGCGCGCCGACCTCATCGGGCAGCCGCGCGCTCAATAGCGGATCCTCGGGTCGAACAGGGTGTAGAGCAGATCGACCAGCAGGTTGATCACCACATAGGCGAAGCTGAACAGCAGCACGACGCCCTGGATCACCGGGTAGTCGCGCCGCAGGATCGCATCCACCGTCAGCCGGCCGAGGCCGGGAATGGCGAACACGCTCTCCGTCACCACCGCACCGCCGATCAGCAGCGCCACGCCGAGCCCGACCACGGTGACGATCGGCACCGCCGCATTCTTCAGCGCATGGACGAACAGCACCCCGCGCTGTCCGAGCCCCTTGGCTCGCGCGGTGCGGATATAGTCCTGCGAGAGCACCTCCAGCATGCTCGCGCGCGTGATGCGCGCGATCAGGGCGATGTAGATGCCCCCCAGCGTCGCCGCCGGCAGGATCAGCGCGCGCAGGAACGGCCAGAACCCGCCGGCGAGCGGCATGTAGCCCTGCACCGGGAACCAATCGAGGCGCAGGGCGAAGACATAGGCGAGCAGATAGCCGATGACGAAAACCGGAGTGGAGAAGCCGAGCACGGCAAACAGCATCACCGCCCGGTCCACCGCGGTGCCCTGCCGCGCCGCGGCGAGCACGCCGAGCGGCACCGCGATCAGGAGCGAGACCACGAGGGTGAGCAGCATCAGCGACAGCGTCGGCTCGATGCGCTGGGCGATCATGTGCGCCACCGGCAGGTTGGTGAAGATCGACGTGCCGAGATCGCCATGCGCGATGCGCCAGGCCCACCCGCCGAAGCGGACGAGGAACGGCTGATCGAGCCCCAGCGAGGCGCGGATCAGTGCGATCTGCTCGGGGCTGGCCTGATCCCCGGCGATGATCGCCGCCGGGTCACCTGGCGCGAGATAGAGCAGGGAGAACACGAACAGTGCCACCACCCCCATCACCGGGATGGTCACCAGCACGCGGCGGACGATGTAGCCGAGCACCCGCTCAGCCCCGTCCCACGCCCCAGAACACCGGGAAGGGCGCCTTCACGATGCCGGTGAGATCCGCCCGCCACGCCTGATAGCCGAGGAAGAACCCGGTCGGGACATAGGGCAGGAAATCGAGCGCCGCGCGGTTGAGCGCCGCCGCCACCTCGTGTTCGGCGCCGGCATCCGGGGCATCGTACCAGCGCGTGATCAGGCCCTGGATTTCCTCCGAGTTCGGCCAGCCGAACCAGGCTTTCGGCCCGTTCGCACGCAGCGCGATGTTGGTCGCGGGCAGCGCGCAGTCGAGCCCGGCGAGCCAGGTGTGGAAGATGTTCCACCCACCCTTGGCCGGCGGATCCTGCTTCGCCCGGCGCGCCCCAACGGTTCCCCAGTCGGTGGCGACATAATCCACGTTCATCCCGAGCCGGGTCAGGATATCGGCGGTGACGTCGCTCTGCCCCTTGGTGATGGCGAGATCCGTGGCGACCAGCATCACCACCTTCTCGCCATTGTAGCCGGCGGCCGCGAGCCGGGCCTTCGCTGCGGTGTAATCCCGCGGCCCCTTCAGAATCTCGCCGCCAGCCTCGGTGTAGAGCGGCGTCCCCGGCGTGAACACGCTCGGCATCGCCCGCCACAGCGCATCGTCGCTGCCGACGACCGCGTGCATTTCGTCGGCCTGATTCATCACCATCGCCACCGCCTGGCGCGCGCGCACGTCGTTGAACGGCGGGTAGAGTTGATTGAACCGCAGCAGTCCGACATTGCCGAGCGGATCGGCAATATCCACGCGCACCCCGGGGCTCTGACGCAGCAGCGGCACGAGATCCGGGATCGGTGTCTCCCACCAGTCGACCTCGCCATTCTGCAGCGCCGCCGCGGCGGTGCCGGGGTCGGGGATGATCTGCCACTCGATCCGATCGAACAGCATCCGCTTGCCGCCGGCGAGCCAGTCGGAGGGCTCGGGACGCGGCACGTAGCCATCGAAGCGGGCAAAGACGACGCGTGAGCCCGGCACCCATTCGTCGCGGCGGAACACCATCGGCCCGGACCCGATATATTCGCCGATCTGCTTGAACGGATCGGTCGCCGCCACGCGCTCGGGCATGATCGCGGCAAGATTGGGCATCGGCTTGGCCAGTGCCAGCAGCAGCTTGGGGAAAGGTGCGCGCAGGCGGAAGCGGAAGCGGCCGTCGTCGAGCGCCTCCAGCGCATCGAGGCGCGACTTCAGCACCTGCCCCATGGCATCGCGCGCCATCCAGCGATCGAGGCTGGCGACGACATCGCGCGCGCGCACCGGTTCGCCGTCATGGAAGCGCAGCCCTGCGCGCAGGCGGAAATCCCAGCGCAGCCCGTCGTCGGAGCGCTCATGGCCCTCGCACATCTGCGGCCGCGGCACGAGCCCGCTGTCGAGTCCGTAGAGCGTGTCCCACACCAGCAGCGAGGCATTGCGCACGACATATTGCGTGCCCCACACCGGATCGAGATTGGCGAAATTCGCCTGCGGCACGAAGCGCAACACCCGGGCGCCGGCGGCGCCGGCCAGACGCGGCGCGGCCAGAACTCCGGCACCTGCCGCCGCCTTCAGGAAATCGCGCCGCTGCATTCAATTTCTCCACGATCGAGTCCCATGGCGCGACGAAGCAAACTATGTGCCAGCCGCATCAGGACCGGTGCACGTTCCAGAACAGCGGCACACCTTTGAGCACGCCGCTCAGCGAATCCCGTCGCACCGTCGGCTGCAGATACTCGCCGATCGGGATATAGGGAACGTCGATGAAGGCCTGCCGCTGCATTTCCTCGCAGATTTTCTTCTGCAGGACCGGGGTGCTGGCGGCGAACCAATCCTCGCGCAGCGCCTCCAGCCGCGGCGCGTTCGGCCAGCCGAACCAGGCATTGAGGCCGTTGCCGCGCAGCCCGACATGGCCGGCCGGATTGAACTGGTCGAGCCCGGACCAGGCGGTGAAGAACACCGACCAGCCACCCTTGTCCGGCGGATCCTTCTTCGCGCGCCGCTGTACCACGGTGCCCCAGTCGGTGGCCTGCACGTCCAGATTGAAGCCGCAGCGCTTGAGCACGTCGGCACCGACATTGCCCATCGCCTGCAGCACCGGGAAATCGGTGGCGATCATCAGCACGACGCGCTCGCCCTTGTAGCCCGCGGCGAGAATGTCCTTTTTCACCTTCTCGAAATCGCGCGGGCCGGCGAAGACCTCCATGCCGACGGGGCTGGCCATGGGCGAGCCGGGCGGGAAGAAGCCGACATTGGCGCGCCAATAGGCCGGATCGGTGCCGGCCACCGCGGTCATGAACTCCGCCTGATCGACGGCACCGAACAAGGCCCGGCGGATGGCGGGATTATCGAAGGGCGGGAAAAGCTGGTTCATCCGCATCATCGCCGGCGTGCCGGTCGGGTCGAGCTGTTCCAGCACCAGATGCCGGTCGCCCTTCAGCAGCGGCAAGAGGTCGAAGGTCGGCTGTTCCCACCAGTCGGCCTCACCGTTCTGCATCGCCGCCGCGGCGGTCGCCGCGTCCGGGATCACGGTCCATTCGACGCGGTCGAACAGCGCCCGCTTGGGGCCGGCGATCCATTCGGCGACGCCGTCCGCCCGAGGCACATAGTCGGCGAAGCGCTCATAGACCACGCGCGCACCGGGCACGCGCTCGTCGGCTTTGAAGCGGTAGGGACCGCTGCCGACCATGTCCGTCACCTGCTTGAACGGATCCGTCGCGGCCAGCCGTTCGGGCATGATGGCGGCGATCGAGGACGCGGCCTTGCCGAGGGCGGCAGGCAGCAGCGGGAAGGGCCGCTTGAGGCGGAAGACGATGGTCCGGTCATCGGCCGCGGCGAGCTCGTTGGTGGCGCTGAGCAGCGCCTGGCCGAACGCGTCCCGCTTGCCCCAGCGCCCGATGCTGGCGACGCAGTCGCGCGCCAGCACCGGCGTGCCGTCATGGAATTTCAGCCCCGGGCGGAGCACCAGCCGCCAGGTGCGGTCGCTGTCCTCCGTCGTCGCGCTCTCCAGCATCTGCAGCTGCGGCTGGTATTGCGCGTCGATGCCGAACAGCGTGTCGAAGACCATCAGGGCATGGTTGCGGGTGACGTAGGCCGTGGTCCACACCGGGTCCAGCACCGCGAGATCGGCCTGCGGGATGAAGCGCAGCACCCTCGAAGCCGCGGGCGCCGCGAGCGCCGGGCGGGCCAACGGCGGCAGGGCCAGGGTTGCCGTGGCGGCAAGACCGGCCTGGAGCAGGGTACGTCGCTGCATGGATCCCCCGGTGGGTGACGACAGGATGGGTCGCGAAAAGAGTGTGAACGCTACGCCCCGACGATGGCAGCCTCGCGGGGCGGCTTCAAGCCGGCGCGGATTGCCGGGGCCGGCGGAGCCCGGTATTGCGAGCGACATGGATGCGATGCTCAGCCGCCTCGCCGCCGGCCTGCCCGCCCCGGCGCGCCGCCTGGCCACCGTCGCGCGACTCACCCTGCTCGCCCAGTTCCTGCGCTTCGGCGCCGTCGGCGTCGGCGGCTTCCTCGTCGACACCGCGACCGTCTATGCGCTCCGTTACCCCCTCGGGCTCTACGGTGCCGGAGCGGTCGCCTATGTCGTCGCGGCCAGCACCAACTGGGCGCTCAATCGTGCCTGGACGTTCCGCGCCGCGCCGCGCCACCGCGCGCACCGCCAGTGGCTGCGCTTCCTCGGCGTCAACGCCGCCGGGTTCGTCCTCAATCGCGGCACCTATGCCGCCCTGATCGCCGGCTCCGCGCTGGCCCGTGAGGCCCCTGTGCTCGCCGTCGCAGCCGGCGCCGTGGCCGGCATGGGGCTGAATTTCACGCTCTCGCGCCGGATCGTGTTCCGGTGAGGCCGGCCGCCGCGGCGCGCGGCATCGGCGTCGTCGCCGCCGGCTTCGCCACCTTCGTCAATCTCTACGCCACCCAGGCGGTGCTGCCGCTCCTGGCGCATGAATTCGCCGTGCCGCTGCCACGCACCAGCCTCACCGTCACCGCGCCGCTGTTCGCGGTGGCGCTGATCGCGCCCTTCGTCGGCTCGATCTCCGACCGGCTCGGACGCAAGCGGCTCATTACCGCGGCCGCCTGGCTGCTGGCGATTCCGACCGCGCTGCTCGCCATAACGCCGGACTTCGCCACCATGGTGCTGCTGCGCTTTCTCCAGGGGCTCGCCCTGCCCTTCATCTTCGCCGTCACAGTCGCCTATATCGGCGACGAGGCGCGCGAGGCCGAGGGCATCCGGCTCGCCGGCACCTACTCCGTCGGCACCATCGTCGGCGGCTTCGCCGGGCGGTTCATCCTCGGCCATGTCGCCGCGCTCGCCGGCTGGCGGGTGGGGTTCGTGGTGATCGCGCTGCTGACCGCCCTCGCGGCGGCTGTGGTCGGGCTGATCCTGCCGCGGGAGCGGAACTTCGTCGCCCAGCGCGGGCTCGGCGCCGCGCTCGAAAGCCTGCGGGCGCATCTCGTCAACCGCCAGCTCATCGCCACCTATGCGGCCGGGTTCGCCGTGCTGTTCTCGATCGTCGCGGCGTTCACCTACGCCAATTTCCTCCTCGCTGCGCCGCCCTACCGGTTCGGGCCGGCGGCGCTCGGCAATCTCTTCGCGGTCTATCTCCTGGCCATCGTCTCGACGCCGGTGGCGACGCGGCTGGCGGTGAGGATCGGCCGGCGCGGCACCTTCGCGCTCGCCGGCATCGTCGGCATGAGCGGAATGGCGCTCACCCTGGTGCATGGGATCGGCGCCATCGTCGCCGGCCTCGGCTTGGCGATCGGCGGCATGTTCATCGAGCAGGTGCTGGCCATTTCCTATGTCGGCGCGGCGGCAGCGCGGGCACGCTCGACCGCCGTCGGGCTCTACGTCACCTTCTACTATGTCGGCGGCAGCCTCGGCGGCGTGGCGCCGGCCGGGCTGTGGCACGTCGCCGGCTGGCCCGGCTGCGTCGCCCTGGTCCTGGTCGTCCAGGCCATGACACTGGCCCTGGTGACGGCATTCTGGCGCGACCGGGCGGCGGCGTGATACGCACCACGCTCCGTCGTCTCACGCTCCGGCCGGCCGGACGGGAGGGGCGGCAAGAAACCATTGAGGGAGAAGCGCCATGACCCTGTCACGTCGGCTGTTGCTCGGCACCGCCGCCGCTGCCGCCCTGCCCACCCCGCGCGCCCGGGCGCAGGCCCGGCCGAAAATCCGCATCGGCGTGCTCAACGACCTGTCGGGCACCTACCGGGACACGACCGGGCTGACCTCCGTGGTGTGCACCAAGCAGGCGCTGGTGGATTTCGGCGCCTCGGCGAAGGATCTGGACGTCGAGATTCTCTCGGCGGACCATCAGAACAAGCCCGATATCGGCGCCACGATCGCCCGCCAATGGTTCGACCAGGGCGTGGACGCGATCGTCGACGTGCCCACCTCCTCGGTCGCGCTCGCCGTCGCGCAGGTCGCGCGCGAGAAGGACAAGATGATGCTCAACGCGAGCGCCACGACCACGGCGCTGACCGGGGCGCAGTGCTCGCCCAACACCATCGTCTGGAGCTTCGATACCTACATGCTGGCGACCTCCTCGGGCGGGGCGATGGTCAAGGCCGGCGGCAAGGACTGGTTCTTCGTCACCGCCGACTATGCCTTCGGCCATATCCTCGAGGAGCAGACCGCCAAGCTGGTGCTGGCCGCGGGGGGCAAGGTGCTCGGCCGCGTGCGCTACCCGTTCCCCGATACCACCGATTTCTCCTCCTTCGTCCAGCAGGCGCAGGCCTCGGGCGCGAAGGTGCTGGGCCTGGCCAATGCCGGGCTCGATACGGTGAACTGCATCAAGCAGGCGAACGAGTTCGGCTTGCCGCAATCGGGCATGCGCATCGCCCCGCTGCTCATGTTCATCACGGACGTGCACGCGCTGGGCGCCGAAATGTGCCAGGGCCTGACCCTGACCGAAAGCTTCTACTGGGACCTCAACGACCGCACCCGCGCCTTCACCAAGCGCGTGCTGCCGCTGGCCCCGAACAACTGGCCGAACCAAGCCCATGCCAGCGCCTACGCAGCGACCCTGCACTACCTGAAAGCGGTCGCCGACATGGGGCCGGCGGAGGCGAAGCGCAGCGGCCGGGCGACCATCGAGCGCATGAAGCGGATGCCGACCGAGGATGACTGCTTCGGCACCGGGGCGATCCGTGCCGACGGGCGCGGCATTTTTCCCGCCTATCTGTTCCAGGTGAAGACGCCCGCGGAAAGCAAGGGGCCATGGGATCTCTATAAGTTGAAGGTGACGACCCCGCCCGCGGAAGCGTTGCATCCGCTGGGCGAAGGCGGCTGCCCGCTGACGCATATCTGATACGGACGCCCTCCCGCGCTGCGCCGCGGCCGGCGCGCTTGTGCGCCGGGCGGGGGCGCGGCATTGTCCGTCGCCCGCAACGGCCAGCACGGGAGCAGCGCTCGGACCATGGATGCACGGTTTGACGAAACCGATCTCGCCCTGACGAAGTTCGGCATTGGCCAGCCGGTGCCGCGCAAGGAGGATCCGACCCTCCTGCGCGGCGAGGGACGTTATACCGATGACCTGTCCTTGCCCGGCCAGGCATATGCCGTGTTCCTGCGCAGCCGGGTGGCGCATGGGCGGATCGGCACCCTCGATGCCGCCGCGGCACGGGCGATGCCCGGTGTCATCGCCGTGCTGACCGGCGCGGATCTCGCCGCGGCTGGCCTGCGGACGCTACCGCCGGGGATGCAGGCGCCACGGCCGAGCGATGCGCCCCCGGTGCCGCCGCAACCGCCGCTGGCCATCGAACGCGTCCGCTTCGTCGGCGAGCCGGTGGCCTGTATCGTGGCCGAGACCGTCCAGCAGGCGCGGGACGCCGCCGAGGCGGTCACGCTGGACATCGACCAGCTCGACGCCGTCACCTTGGCATCGGCCGCCGCCGCCCCTGGCGCGCCCCGGCTGCATGCGGACGCACCCGGCAACATCGCCTTCGACTATCACTATGGCGATCGCGCCCAGGTCGCCGCCGCCTTTGCCGCCGCCGCCCACGTCACCCGCCTGGCGGTGCGCAACACGCGGCTCGTCGTCAGCCCGATGGAGCCGCGCGCGGCGATCGGCGCTTACGATGCGGCCGGCGAGCGCTATACGCTCCATGTCGGCTGCCAGGGCGTGTTCGGGCTGCGCAACGGGCTGAAGGATGCGCTCGGGGTGCCGACCGAAAAGGTGCACGTGCTGACCGGGAATGTCGGCGGATCGTTCGGCATGAAGGCCGGCGTCTACCCCGAATACATCGCCATCCTGCACGCCGCCCGCGTTCTCGGCCGGCCGGTGAAGTGGCGCGATGACCGGTCCGACAGCTTCCTCTCCGACAGCCATGGCCGCGACCATGAGATGGCGGTCGAGCTGGCGCTGGCCGCGGACGGCAAATTCCTCGCCGTGCGCGTCACCGGCTACGGCAATGTCGGCGCCTATCTGACCAACGCGGCGACCGTGCCGGCCAGCATCAACGCGGTGAAGAACATCGTCAGCGTCTACGGCACCGGGCTCGTCGAGGTGGCGACGCAGTGCGTCTACACCAACACGACGCCGGTCGGCCCGTACCGCGGCGCCGGCCGCCCCGAGGGCAATTACTACATGGAGCGCCTGATCGAGACCGCGGCGCGCGAAATGGGTCTCGACCCGCTCGCGCTCCGCCGGCGCAACCTGGTCCACCCGGAGCAGATGCCCTACGCCACCCCGGCCGCGACCACCTACGACAGCGGCGAGTTCGCGACCGTTCTCGACAAGGCGCTGGCCGCGGCGGATTGGGACGGGTTTCCCGCCCGCCGCGCCGCCAGCCGCGCGCGCGGACTTCTGCGCGGGCGCGGCATCGGCCAGTATCTCGAGGTGACCGCTCCGCCCTCACGCGAAATGGGCGGGCTGCGCTTCGAGGCGGACGGCACGGTGACGATCATCACCGGCACGCTCGACTACGGCCAGGGCCATGCCTCGCCGTTCGCCCAGGTGCTGGTGGCGAAACTCGGCATTCCCTTCGAACGGATCCGGCTTCTCCAGGGCGACAGCGACGAACTGATCGCCGGTGGCGGCACGGGCGGGTCCAAATCCATCATGGCCAGCGGTGCGGCGATCGTCGAAGCCAGCGCGCTGGTGGTCGAGAAAGGCCGCAAGGCCGCGGCGCACGTGCTGGAGGCCGCGGAGGCCGACATCGAATTCGCCATCGACGATGCGGGCGGTCATTTCCGCATCATCGGCACCGACCGGCGCATCACCGTGCTCGACCTCGCCGCCCACCTGCGCGGGGCGGCCGTGCCGGAGGGGGTCCCGAACTCGCTCGACGTTCAGCACATTCACGAAGGCGCACCGTCGGCGTTTCCCAATGGCTGCCACGTCAGCGAGGTCGAGATCGACCCCGAAACCGGCCATGTCGCCGTCGTCGCCTACACGATGGTCAATGATTTCGGCGTGCAGATCAATCCGCTGCTGGTCGCCGGGCAGGCCCATGGCGGCGTGCTGCAGGGCATCGGCCAGGCGCTGTTCGAGGAGGTCCGCTTCGACGACAGCGGCCAGCCGATCACTGGCAGCTACATGGACTACGCCCTCGCCCGGGCCAGCGACGCGCCGCCCTTCGTCGTTTCCAGCCACCCGGTGCCGGCCAAGACCAATCTGCTCGGCGCCAAAGGCTGCGGCGAGGCCGGCTGCGCCGGGTCGCTGCCATCGGTGATGAACGCCATCGTCGACGCTCTGGCGGAGTGCGGTGTCCGTCACCTCGATATGCCTGCCACGCCCGAGCGGGTGTGGCAGGCCATCCACGGTACCGCTACGGCTTGACCAGCGGGCAGTGGCCCTCGGCCAGCGGGCGAAACGCCTGCTCGGCCGGGATCGTCGAGACCAGCTTGAACATGTCCCATTCCCCATGCGACTCGGCTGGCGTCTTGGTCTGCATGAGATAGACCGGGTGCATGGTCCGGCCATCGGCGCGCACGACGCCTTTGCCGAACAACGGGTCGTCGGTGGGGATCGCCTTCATTTCCGCCACCACGGCGCGGCCGTCCTCGGCGGCACCGAGCTGCTTGACCGCCTTCAGGTAGTGCAGCACGCCGGCGTAGACCCCGGCCTGCATGTCGTTGGGCATGATGTGGCGCGGATGGCGCGCGGCAAACCGCTCTGCGAAGGCACGCGAAGCCTCGTCACGGTCCCAGTAGAACGGCATCACCGCCAGCACACCCTGCGCGTTGGCCAGACCGATCGGCTTGATCACGTTGATATTGACGATCGGGCCGGCGAACTGCATGCGCCCGGCCAGGCCGAATTCGCGCGCCTGCTTCAGCGCCGTCACCGTATCGTCGCCGGCATTCGCGAGGCCGAGCACATCGGCGCCCGACGCCTGCGCCTCGACGAGGTAGGTCGAGAAATCCGTTGTACCGAGCGGGTGGCGTACCGAGCCGACAATGGTGCCGCCGGCTTCCTTCACCGCCTCGGCCGTGCTGCTCTCCAGTGCGGTGCCGAAAGCGTAGTCGGCGACGAAGAAGAACCATTTCTTGCCGCCATGGGCGACGACCGCGCGGCCGAGCGCGTGGCCGGCTTCCCAGGTGTCGTAGGTCCAGTGGACGGTATTCGGCGAACATTTCTCCCCGGTGAGTGCCGCGGTGCCGGCGCCTGACCCGATGAAGACCTTGTTCTTCTGGCGCACCAGATCCGCCACCGCCAGCGCGATCGAGGAGTTCGGCACATCGACGACCACATCGACGCCGTCCTGATCGAACCAGGCCCGCGCGATCGCCAGCCCGATATCCGGCTTGTTCTGGTGGTCGCCGAAGACCACCTGCGCCTTGGCGCCGTTCACCGGCCCGAAATCCTCGACCGCCATCTGCGCCGCAACCACCGAGCCCTGGCCCTGATAGTCGGCATACACGCCGGACAGGTCATTCAGAACGCCGATCTTCACGGGCTTGGTCTGAGCCATGGCAGCACTCGTGCCCGTCCAGCCGAGCGCCAGGAAACACCCGACCAGAGCGACCCCAGTGCGCCGCTGCAATCCCATTCGCTTCATCGCGTTCCCTCCATCGTTGTCGTTCTATCCTCGCGGCACGCTCCCGCGCCACGCTTGCGCCATGGCCGGCGTCACTCCTACAGTTGCAGCCACCATGAGCCACACATCCCGCCGGCAATGAGCGCCGTCTCCGCTCCACCCTGCACGACGCTTGACGACCGCGCGATCGACATCGGGCCGCTGCCACAGCTCGTCGGCTACGCGCTGCGCCGCGCCCAGCTCGCAGTCTTCCAGGATTTCTACGCCACCTTCGCCGAATTCGACATCCGTCCGACGCAGTTCTCCGTGCTCACCGTGCTGCGCCACAATCCGGGCCGGCGACAATCGCAGATCGCCGATGCGCTCGGCATCAAGCGCGCCAATTTCGTTGCCTTGTTCGACGGCCTGCGCACGCGCGGGCTGGCCGAACGGCGGCCGGCGCCGGATGACCGGCGGGCGCACGCACTCTACCTCACCGAAGCGGGCGCAGCCCTGCTCGACGAGCTCGCCGTACCGCTGGCTCGTCACGAGGGCCGCTTCATCGCGCGGCTCGGCGCGGCGGACATGGGGCGTCTCCTCACCCTTCTGCATCGCATCACCGGCGACGGCTGAGCGCGCGCGGCACATCGACACCGAAACAGTCCATCAGCGCTTCGGGAATCGGCACCCCCTTGATCGCCGTCACATTCGCCGCCGCGCGAGCCACCCAGACCCGGGTTTCCGTGCACTCGACGCAAAGCACGTGGTCCTTCAGCAGCCGATGCTCGACGTCGAAGCTCGTGCGCCCGAAGCGAGTGACTCGGCTCTCGATCATCACCTCGTCGCCATAGGCGCAAGGCACGAGAAAACGCGCGCGCGTATCGACCATCGGAAAGCCGACGACGCCGTAATGCTCCAGCAGCTCCGGCTTCTTCATGCCGGAGGCGGCTGCGAAAAGTGCCGCCGTGGAGGCATCGAAATAGGCGAAGAACCGTGGATAGAACACGATCCCCGCCGGGTCGCAATCGCCCCACTCGATGCTGACATGGCGCACATGGACGAGCATTGGCTGAACTCTCACCGTTGCAACTCGGGGTTTTCCACCAGCAATGCGATGCCCTGGCCGCCGCCGATGCAGGCCGAGGCGATGCCCCGTCGAAGTCCCGCCCGGCGCAGTTCGCGCGCCAGCGTCACCGCCAGGCGCACCCCGGTGGCGCCCAGCGGATGGCCGATCGCGATCGCACCACCATTGACGTTGAGCCGGGCCTCATCGAGACCGAGCTCGCGAACGCAAGCCAGGACCTGCGCACCGAACGCCTCGTTGATCTCGATGCGGTCGATGTCATCGAGCGACAGCCCCGTGCGCGCGAGCAGCGCGCGGATCGCCGGCGCCGGCCCGATGCCCATGATCTCCGGCGCACAGCCGACGGCGACGCCGGCGACGAGACGGGCAAGGGCCGGACCGGAATGCCGGCGCAGAAACGCACCGGAGCAGACCAGCGCCGCGGCGGCACCATCCACCACGGCGGAGGAGTTCCCGCCGGTCTGCACCCCGCCGAACGCCGGGCGGATGCGCGCCAGCGCCTCGACCGATGACGCACGGACATGCGTGTCCTCGGCCATCGCCGCAGTCCCGCGCGGCAGCGTGATGCCCCGTGGCCGCAATCCGTCGACGGCAAACACCTCGTCGGCGACAGCGATGATCTCGCCGTCGAAGAAGCCCGCCGCGCGCGCGCTCAGCGCGCGCTGGAAGCTGCGCGCAGCATAGGCATCGACGTCCTCGCGCCGAATATCGTAGCGCCGCGCGAGGTTTTCCGCCGTGCCCCCCATGGTCACATCGGCTGCGGGGTCGAGCAGCGCCTCCCACAGGAAATCCTTGAATTCGACCTGGCCCATGCGGAAGCCGCCGCGATGGGTGTAGGCCGCGACCGGATTGCGGCTCATCGATTCCGTCCCGACGCAGAGCGCGAGATCGACACCGCGCTGGACGGTCTGGTCGGCGCCCTGCATGATCGCCTCGATGCCGGTGCCGCACACGCGCTGCACCATCATCGCCGGCACCGCCTGGGGCACGCCGGCATAGAGCCCGACATGGCGCGGCAGCATGTAGGCATCGAAGCTGGCTTGCGCCATGTTGCCGGTGATGACGCTGCCGACCGCCTCGGGCGACATTTGCGCCCGCGCCAGCACCGCGCGCGCGGCCTTGATGGCCAGGTCGGTCGGTGAGATCAGGCCGAAGGCGCCGTTATAATCCACGAACGGCGTGCGCACGCCGTCGAGCAGCCACGCGTCGTCCCAGCGGCTGGCGACGGCTTGCGGCGATGCATCGTTCATCGATGGTCCTCCACGATGATGACGTCCGCGGACGGCGGATCGGCATAGAGCGCGGCCACGTCCGCCGCCCGATGGTCCAGCATGGCGCGCTGGTTGAGCGAGCCCTTGTCAGTGATCTCGCCGCGATCGAGCGACGGCGGCGCGGCCAGCAGCAGCGCACGACGGACCCGGTTCGAGCTGCCGGTCGCCCGTGCCGCCTGCTCGGCCAGCGCCGCAGCGATGCGCGCGCGGACGCGGCGATCGGCGAGGATCTCGGCATCGGACGCGGCGGTGCGATCGGGACACAGGCTCCGGCACGCGGCGAGGTCGGGCACCGCAAGAATCGCGACATGGTCGCGGTTCTCGCCGGCGATCACCAAGTCGCGGACGAGCGGCGTGAGCGCGGCGATCAGCGCCGCGCGCAGCGGGCCGACACTGACCCACGTGCCGGTGGAGAGCTTGAAATCCTCCGAGATCCGCCCCTCGAAGCGGAACCCCTTGAACGGCGCCGCCTCGTCCACGAAGGCCAGCGCATCGCCGAACTTGTAGAAGCCGAGCTCGTCGAACGCCGCGCGCGTGCGCGGCTCGTCGCGCCAGTAGCCCGGCGTGATGTTCGGCCCCCGCACACGGCCCTCCAGCTTGCCCTGCACCGGCGCGAGCCGCAGCTCGACGCCCGGCACCGGCAGCCCGACCATGCCCGAGGCGGCGTAGTCCTTGCTGCAGGCGAGCGCGAAGGGCGCCGTCTCGGTCGAGCCGAGCCCGGTGAGCATGACGATGCGCTCGCCGCAGGTTTGCACCGCCAGCGCATCGAGCGCATCCCAGACGGGCTGGGCAAGCCCGGCGCCGGCATAGAACATCATCTTGAGCCGGCTGAAGAATGTCTCGCGCAGCGGCTTTTCGCGCGTGAGGTACGGCACCAGCTCCTCGTAGCCCTTGGGCACGTTGAAATAGACGGTCGGGGCGATCTCGCGCAGGTTGCGCACCGTCGCCTCGATCGCGCCAGGCATCGGCCGTCCGTCATCGATGTAGAGCGTGCCACCATTGTTGAGCACCAGGCCGACATTGTGGTTGCCGCCGAACGTGTGGTTCCAGGGCAGCCAGTCGACGATCACGGGCGGCTCGGTGGCGAGGACCGGGTAGGTCTCCACCAGCATCTGCTGGTTGCTGCACAGCATGCGCTGGGTGTTGATGACACCCTTCGGCAGCGCGGTGGAGCCGGAGGTGAAGAGGAATTTCGCGATCGTGTCCGGCCCCACTTTGGCGGCGGCCGAGTCGACGGCGGTGCCCGCAGTGCGGGCGAGGAGATCGGCGAAGGAAGTCATGCCTGCGCGCGGGCGCGCCGCGACGATCTCGCATCCCGCCGGCTTCGTGGCCGCGATCGCGGCAGCGAACGCAGCGCCATCATCGGCGAAAATCAGGCCCGGGGTCAGCACGCCCATGATGTGCCGCAGCCGCGCATAGTCGGTCGCCACCAGCGAGTAGGCCGGCGAGATCGGCGCATAGGGCACGCCGACATGCATCGCGGCCAGACCGAGCAGCGCATGGGCGATGGAATTTCCCGACAGGATGGCGATCGGTCGTTCCACCGACAGATCACGATCCAGGATGGCCTGGCCGAGCGCGCGAACCGCCGCCAGCGTCTCTGCATACGTGCAGGTCTGCCACCCACCGCCGGCCGCGCGCTCGGCGAGGAAGGCGCGCTCCGGCGCTGCGCGCGCCCAGTGTTCCAGCCGTTCGGTGAGCCGGTCCGCGCAGGTGCCAAGCTGATCGATCGGCCGCACCAACCAGCCGCCGTCCTGTTGGCGTTCGCAGCGGACCTGCCAGGTACGCAGCGCGACCTCCCGCGTCCGCATATTGGTATCCCGCATTCCTGGCCCCCCGACCAAACTTCAGCCGCGATGGACGACTTTGCCGGCGCGCTTGTCGAGAAAGGCGCGCAGCCGGTCCTTCGCCTCGGGCGCGGCCTGTGCCACCGCGGACATCAGCGATTCGAGCAGCAGGCCGGTGGCAGGATCCGAATCGGCGATGCGCGGCAGCGCTTCGATCAGAGCGAAATTGGTCAGCGGCGCGTTCTCCGCGACGCGTCGGGCCAGCTCCATGCCCTTCGCAAGCCCCGCGCCAGACTCGGCGAGATACTGCGAGAAGCCGAGCGGCACGCCCTCCTCGGCGCCGTAGGTGCGCCCGGTGAGCATCATGTCCATCATCCGCGCCACGCCGATCAGCCGCGGCAGCCGCACCGACCCGCCGCCGCCGACAAAGATGCCGCGCGACCCTTCCGGCAGCGCGTAGAAAGCGCCGCGCTCGGCCACGCGCAGATGTGTGCTGGCCGCCAGCTCCAGCCCGCCACCGACCACGGCGCCGTGCAGCACGGCAATCACCGGCACGCCGCAATGCTCGATGCGCTCGAAGGCGCGGTGCCAGAGCCGCGAATGCGCGAGGCCGGCGGCGGCGTCGCGCTCCTCGAGATCGGACAGGTCCAGCCCGGCGGAAAAATGGTCGCCCTCGCCGTGCAGCACCACGGCACGGACCGTCGGCGGCAGTTCGGTGAAGATCCGCTCCAGTCCGGCGATGCTCGCGCTGTCGAGCGCGTTGCGCTTGTCCGGCCGCGCCAGCCGGACCAACGCGATGCCATCGTCGATGGCGACCGCCAGCGGCTCGGATCGACGTTCCAGCATGGCATTTTCCCCCGCGCCGCGCGCGCCCTCGGATTTGATTATTTGATATAACTATCTTGAGCCCACGTCAAGCGGAAGCGCTACGCAATTCCCATCGGTCCGATAACCGCATACGATTGCCGGCGCGGGAGGGCGAATGCTCGGGGAGATCGTCGCAGGCAGCGGGTTGGGAGCGCTGGTGGGCATGCTGCTCGGCCTCTCGGTCTCGCACGTCGTGGGGGGCGTCATCGGTGCGCTGGCGGCGCTGCTTGGCGCCTTTCTCGGGTTGCGCGGCGACGGCCCGGCGGGGCGAACCTGGCGCATCGGCGCGTTCGGCTTCGCCTGTTTGATCGCCGTGCTCGGCGGCCTTTCGGTGCGCGCCTATGCGCTGCTGGCGCCGAGCGTGCAGGACGATGTCGCCGCCTGGACCCGCGCGGGCTATCCCGCCGATGAAGCGCGCGCCTATGTCGCGCTCGAGCGGCTCGGGGTGAAGCCGGCGCAGCGCGACGTGATCGCCACCCCTGCGCCGGGCGCAGCGTCCGATGCGCTGTTCGCCGGGCCGACGGCCGGGCTGTGCGCGCGGCTCGCCACCATGCCGGCGCCCGTCAAGCTCCGCCTGCTGCGCGGCGCCGGCGTGCCGTACGCGGCGATCGCGGCGACCGCCGAGGCCGCCGCGGATCCTGCCAAGGCGCTGGCGGCCGGCATGGAGGTTCTGTGCGGCGGCTGACGCTGGCCGCGCTGCTGGCCTGGGGCCTGGCCGCGCCCGCCGCAGCCGAGGGCCCCGACCTCACCGTGCTCAACCGGGTCGCGCCCTCGGTGGTGCGGATCGTTGCCGAGGGATGCGCCGGCGCCGAACCGGCACGAACCGGATCCGGCTTCGTCTGGGGCAGCGGGCGCCAGGTCGTCACCGATCTGCACGTCGTCATCGGCTGCCACACCGTCCGGATCGGCTATCAGGGCATCGACGAACTCTCGGCGCGCATCGCCAACGTCTTCGTCCAGGCCGACCTCGTCCTGCTCGACGTGGACCGCCCTCCCGCCGCGGTCGGCGGGCTCGACCTGGCCGGGGACGTGCCGTCCGTCGGCGCCACGGTGGACGCGTTCGGCTACCCGCTCGGCCTGCCCGAACGCGACACCAAGGAACTGCATATCTCCTACGCCACCGCGGGCTCGCCGGAGCTGCGCCAGGGCCTGCCGGCAGACGTGCTGGCGTCGCTGCAGCAGCAGGGGTTTCCCGCGCTCGACATCGATGTCCTGCATCTCGACGGCAATCTGCTGCCTGGGCATTCCGGCGCGCCGCTGATCGACGGCGCCGGGCGCGTCGTCGGCGTCGGCTCGGGCGGGCTGGCGCGCGGCACAGTCGGCATCGGCTGGGCGGTGCGGGCGCAGTATGTCGCCCAGTTGCCGGATCACCACGACCCTCTGCCGGCCGGCACCGAGGCGGCGGCCGCGAGCTTCGCCTATGCCGCACCGGCCGCGGCGGCCGACACCGTGCAGTGCGGCGGGCTCACCCTGGTGCGGACCCGCACCGTCGACCTGGCCGGCCTCGCCGCCAGTTCCGACGATCCGGACCGGCTCGAACCGCTCGCCCGCGCGCTGACCGCCAGCAGCGTCGCGGCGCTGAAGACCATCCGCTACGCGATCTGGACCGAAACGAAATCGGGCGCCGCGATCGCGGTTCCGGCCGGTCTCGCCATCGCGCCGATGGCCGAGGGATGCGGCGTGCAGCTGCGCCCGCCCAATCTCCGTCTCGTGATGCGGATCGGCCCGCTGGCGGGCGCGGTCGCCAGCCTGCCGTGGGACCTGGCCCGGAACCGCCTGCAATGGGAGTCCTTCCTGGCGATCGACCGCCTCATCGGGTCGGGGATCACCTATCGCGGTTACGGGCTGACGGATGGACCGCATCTGGTCAATGGCGCCGAGGTCCTGCGCCGGATCGGCGATGGGCATGGGGCGGATGGCAAGAGCGTCCGGATGTTTCGCGCCGACCTGGCCGGGCGCGGCGCCTATATCATGATCGCGGCGATCGACACCGCGGCGGAGCCGCCGGAGCGCATGAGCGCGGAGGCGCGCGCGGCCTGGGCCGCCGCGCTGTTTGCCGTGCAACTGACCTCGTTCCCGCCGCTGCCGGGCGAGCCGCCGAACGGGTCGAAGCCGTTCCCCCGCACCTTCGACCTCACTCGCTGCGGTGATCTTGGCCTGACCCTGCTGCGGTCCACCACGCTCGCCGCCCTGGCGCAGGCCGGCGGCGACCGGGCGCCGGCGCGGACCGACGCACCCGTGGGGCTCTGGGTCAACCCCGGCTGGGGCTTCACCCTGCCCCTGCCCGCCGGCTTGGCCCCGGGCGAGAGCCGCAGCGCCTGCGTCATGCGCTGGCGCGAGCATAGCCGGGTGCGCTTCGTCGTCCGCAGTATCAACCGGGCTGCCGCGGTGGAACGGGCGCGGCGCGGCGGCGGCGAGGCGACATGGGCAGCGGCGCTGGAGGCCGAACAATCCGGCTTCGTCCAGCAGCTTGGCAGGCTCGCGGGTGCGGCTTGGCGCGAGCCGGCGCCGGAGGTGCGCTCGCGCAGGCAGACATGGCAGATGACCGCGGCCAACGGCAGCCGCGCCACCGTCGTCCGCGTCCATGGCCTCGAATATGCCCTGTTCTTCGCCGCCGTGCTGGAGCCCGATGCCTATCCCGCGGTGCGGAGGCTGGCGGAGCGCACGATCGCCGCCACCGGCGGAGGATTGCCCTGACGCGAGCGAGGGCTTTCCCTCGGAGCCGCCGATGCACATCTGAACTGGCACGCATGCCACCGTCGCGAGGTTGAAGAATGCCAAGACGCCTGATGGTCTGGCTGCTCATGCTGGCCGCCGCTGCGGCCGGGTCCGCGCCCGCCGCTGCGGGCAACCCCCTGGCCGTCCAGCAGCCGCGGCCTCTGCCGGAGATCGTGGCGCCGCTCCTGCCGGCGGTGGTCAACATCACCGTTCTCCGCCAGCCCAGCGGCACCGCCGCCCAGGGCGCGGAAGAGATGCCGAAGCCGGTGACCAGTCTCGGCTCCGGCTTCATCATCGACGCCGACGGCTACATCGTCACCAACCGCCATGTCGTTGCCGGCGGCTACTCGGTCACCGTCGTCCTGAACGACGAGCGAGCCTACAAGGCGCGCGTGCTCGCCACCAACGAGCGGCCGGACCTGGCGCTGCTCAAGATCGAGGCCGGGCACAAGCTGCCCACCGTCGCGTTCGGCGACAGCGACGCGCTGCGGGTTGGCGAGCCGGTGGTGGCGATCGGCAACCCTCTCGGCCTCAGCAGTTCGGTGAGCGTCGGCGTCGTCAGCGCCCTCAACCGCAATCTCAACAGCACGATGATCGATGATTTCGTGCAGACGGATGCGGCCATCAACGAGGGCAATTCCGGCGGCCCGTTGTTCAATCTCCAGGGCCAGGTCGTCGGCGTCAGCTGGGCGCTGGTCACCCCCGGCAGCGCCAGCGGATCGGCCGGGCTGGGCCTCGCCATTCCGTCCCGGGACGCGGCCTGGGTCATCGGCCAGATGCGCCGCTATGGCCGCGTCCATGCCGGCTTTCTCGGCGTCCGCGTCCAGGAGGTGACGCCGGACATGGCCGATGTGCTCGGCCTGCCCGAGCCGAACCCGGGCGGCATCATTGCCGGCATCTGGCCCGGCGGGCCGGCGGATCAGGCCGGCATGCGCGAGGGCGACGTCATCCTCGCCTTCAATCACTGGGAGCCGCACGACGTGCGGGCGCTGCTGCGGGCCATGGGCTCCAGCCCGCCGGGCCAGCCGGTTCCGGCCGTGATCTGGCGCGACGGCCGCACCGAGACGGTGCAGGTCACGCTGACGGATTGGCGCGACCCGCGCGATGATCCGGCCGGCGCACCGGTGGCGGTGGACCGCGGCGCCCGGCAGCGGTCGCCCGACCTCGGGCTGCACATGGCGAGCGCCGATGCGGCCGCGGTCCGCACCATCCAGATGCCCGATGGCCGGACCGATGTGACCATGCACGGCGTCACCGTCGTGGGCGTCGCCGCCAACAGCGCGGCGGCGGATGCCGGCTTTGCCGCGGGCGACGTCATCCTGCGGGTGATGAACGGGCCGGTCGCCACCCCGGCGGACGTCACCAGCGCGCTCGAGGCGGCCCGCGCCGCCGGCCGCAAGGCGGTGATGATGCTGGTGCTGACCGACAACCGCACCCATTGGGTGGTCGTGCCGATCCACGAAGGCTAGAGCAATTTCAGGCTGACTGGAATCAGGGGCTTCCGGCGCGGGGTTGATCTGTGATTCATAGGGTTCCGGAGTCGTAAGCCGGAGGTTCGGATGCCCTGGGTTCGCGGAAAGGCCTACTCGC
>JAJZVV010000043.1 GCA_021845595.1 Pseudomonadota bacterium
ACGGCGAGCGTCGCGGCCGCCAAGTGTTGCACCGCCTCGGCGTATTCGCCGCGCCGCTCATGCATCTCCTCGAGTGTCATGCGTGCGGCGACCGTGCGCATCGCGGCCGCGAACTTGCCCTCCAAGATCTCACGCAGACCCTCTGGCTCAAGCGTTCGCCCTCCGAGCGTCTGCGCCGCGGCGGCCACGAGTTGCGGCGAAGCGCCGACACGAACGAAAAATTCCGCAATCAGATCAACCCGCATCCTGTTCTTGGTGATCAATGCCGCTTGCTGATCGCGGCGAACCTCGATCCGCATCACGTTCATATTGACGGGCGTGATCTCGTGCAAAACAGGAATGACGAAAGCGCCGCCGTTGACCACCACTCGCTCACCGAGAAAGCCGGTTCGAACGAATGCGATCCCCTTCGTGGAACGCCGATAGAGCCAGCGCAGGACATAGACCCCGACGACGATGAGAATCGCGACGAGGACCAGCCAGAGAACAATATTGCCGAAAATTTGTGCGGCCATGAGTTTTTGCCCCTCCGTAATGGTCAGCCGAAGGCGACCGACTTGAATTTGCGTGTCTGTTCCGTCAGCGCTCGCTCCGTCGGCAGCCGTTCCATCGAGGAGGCTCCATAAAACCCATGGCAGTGACGACAATTTTGGAAAATATAGGCAACGTCGTCGGGTTCGGCGACAGGGCCGCCATGGACGAGGATGATCGCGTCCCGGTTGACCTTGAACGCCGCCTCCGCCCATTCATCGACCAGCGCCGGGACATGTTTGAGCGTGATCGCCGTTTCTGCACCGATCACCCCGCCGGTGGTGAGCCCCATATGGCAGACTATGACGTCAGCGCCAGCCTTGGCCATCGCCGTCGCCTCGTCGGCGTTGAAGACGTAGGGGGTTGTCAGCAAATCCTTCTCGTGAGCACGCCGAATGAGATCGACCTCAAGGCCGTACGACATGCCAGTCTCCTCGAGATTGGAACGAAATATGCCGTCGATCAGACCGACAGTCGGAAAATTCTGCACGCCGGCAATCCCCATTGCCTTGAGTTCGTCAAGGAACATATCGAACAGGCAGAATGGATCGGTGCCATTGACGCCGGCAAGAACCGGCGTTTTCTCGACCACCGGCACGATTTCGCGCGCCATTTCGCGGACGATCTCATTGGCATTGCCGTAGGCGAGCAGACCAGAGAGCGAACCGCGCCCCGCCATGCGATAGCGGCCGGAATTATAAATCACGATGAGATCGATCCCACCCTTCTCCTCACATTTCGCGGACAATCCCGTGCCAGCACCACCGCCGACAATCGGCACACGCCGGCGCTTCATATCTTGGAATTTCTGAACGAGGACGGTGCGTTGAAAGCGCGGCATTCAGGCCCTCCTTTGCAATTTCGGCGCGATCGCCCGAAACGATGCAATTACCGCATCCGCGAACGCCGGCTCATTGATATTGCACGCAACACGTTCGATGCGCCGCGATGGCGAGGGAAGGACGGATTTTTCGATGGCCTCGAACAAGGCGGCATCCGCTTCCGGATCATAAAACGGCTGCCCTGGCGCGTCGAGCAACGAGACCCCGCCCTCGGGCAACAGGAACCGCACCGGGCCAGCCATCCGGTTGAGACGCGCACCGATCCATTCGCCAAAGGCGCGGTTTTCATCACGCGTCGTTCGCATCAAGGTAACGTTCGGATTATGGATGACAAATTTGCGGCCGCGAAATTTCTCCGGCACCGTCTCACGCGGCCCGAAATTGACCATATCGAGCGCTCCCACCGAGCCGACATAGGGCATTCCGGTACGAATAGCGGAGCCGAAACGGTCTTGATCGGCGGGGAAGACGCCGCCCACAATCATGTCGGCGATTTCGGTGGTCGTGAGATCAAGCATGGCAACCAGGAGACGCGAGTCAGCAAGCCTCTCCATCGCCCGCCCGCCAATGCCGGTCGCATGAAAAACCAGACAGTCATAATCCCGCTCGAGCTTGCGCGATATCGCCTGAACGAGCGGCGTCGTCACCCCGAACATGGTGATGCCCAGTGCCGGGCGCGCGTGCTTGCGCCTAGCCTCCCGCGCGTCGGCGGTAGGCAATTGCGCGATCATCCCGGCGAGCGCATGGGCGGCGTTGCCCAGAACCCGCTCTGTAATCGAATTCAGCCCCTGTATGTCGGCCACCGAGGGGAGCATCATAATGTCGGTGCCACCAACATAGTGCGCGACATCACCGGCGGCGACCGTCGAGACCATGAGCTTCGGCACGCCGATGGGGAGCACGCGCATCCCAGCGGTGGCAAGGGTGGTGCCGCCCGAGCCGCCCGCCGAGATGATCCCACCGATGTCGGGCTCACGCACGATCCAGCGCGCAAAAGCTTCGGCCATAGCGCTGACCGCGGCGCCACGATCCCCCGACATGACCGCATCCGCACCGCGCGGATGGAAGCTTGCGACCTCGAGTGCCGTCACATCCGCCGGCGTCGGCTTGCCCGTTGTCGAGAGATCGACCTGCCGGGTCCGCAAGCCGAGCGCCTTCAGCCGCTCGGCGATGAAACGCAATTCCTTGCCCTTGGTGTCAAACGTGCCAACGACGAGCGCGGTGCGGCCAACGCGCTCACCGACTGGCTGCGCAAAAACGGCCTCCGGCGCCGCGGTGCTTTCGTTTTTAGCCCACGTTTGCGCCGCCGCGGCTGTATCCGGGACCAGGGGCACCCGCCAGCGATTAGGGAGGCGCGTCACAGGTCGAAAGTCGTTGCCCTCAGTCGGCGCACCCTCCTCAGCCCCGTTCACGCCACTGCGCTCGATGCGATAGACGGCGGCCAAGTGCTGCTCCGCCTCGATACTTGCTTTTGGGTTTTGCGGTTCTTCCTCGACGTTACGACCGACGCCGAGCAAACGTTGCTGCAAGCCTCGATCAGCAGCCAGCGCGCTCGCGGCCATGATCCGGTTGACGCGGCCGTTGACCATGATCGCCACGTGATCGGAGACCGCGGTCGCGACACCGATATTCTGCTCGATCACGAGGATCGCCATCTCGTCCGCTTCGGCAAGCGTCACCAGGAGTCGCTCGACCTGAGTGACGATGTTCGGGGCCAAGCCTTCCGTTGGTTCGTCCATAACGAGCAATTTCGGATCGCTGAGCAAAGCGCGGGCGATCGCCAACATCTGCTGCTCACCACCGGAAAGTTGTGATCCACCATGGTTACGCCGCTCAGCAAGACGTGGAAATGTCTGATAGATGCGCGCTGCCGTCCACATCGCATCGCGTCTATTGCCCGCGGCGAGACGCAAATGCTCATCGACCGAAAGACTAGGCCAGCAGCGCCGCCCCTGTGGCACATAACCGACACCGAGACGATGGATCTCGTAAGGCTCGAGAGCAACGATTTCGCGGCCATGAACACGAATGCTGCCCGTGCGGGCCCGTTTGAGCCCGGTGATGGCATTGCAAAGCGTGCTCTTCCCCATCCCATTGCGACCGACGACCGAGAGCACGCCGCGCTCCAGCGTCAATGACACACCCTGAATCGCGTGGCTTTCCCCGTAATACACGTGAAGATCATCGACCTTTAGCGCTGCTGGTGGCGGATGCGTCGATCTCGTCGGGCGCTCAACCATGCCTGCCCCCGAGATAGATATCTTGTACTTCGGGATCATTCTCGATTTCCTCGGGAGTGCCCTCCTTGAACAGCCGCCCGTTATGCATCATCGAAACATAGTCGGTCACGCGCAATGCGACATCAAGGTCATGCTCGATGATGATATAACCGATATGCTTTGGTAAAGTCTTGAGAATGACAACAAGGTCACGACGTTCGCTCGGCGACAGGCCAGCGGCAGGCTCATCGAACAGGATGAAGCGCGGCGCCCCGGCGAGCGCGAGGGCAACCTCAAGCTGGCGTTGCTGGCCGTGGCTCAGGGTCGAAACCAGACGGTCGCGATCATCATCGAGGTGAACCGCTTTGATGATCGAGTGCGCCTGCATGACATTGATATCCATCGCACCCGGCCGGCGCAGGGAAAAGCGCCGTCGCGATACGCCACGGCACGCAAGAAACACACAGTCGAGCACACTTACTCACAAGTCGGTAATATAGGCTACACTGGGGGTGAGGAAGAATGAGCGGACGAGTGCGGGTGCTTGCTTGATGGCGGCGAGTTGGGCGTCGATCTTTTCGCGCAGCTTCTCACCCTTGCGCAGCGGCTTCCTGGCCACGCCGGTCCGCTTCACATAGCTCCAGACCAACTCGTCCGGGTTCAGGTCCGGCGCGTAGCCTGGAAGGAAGTGCAGCGTCAGACGCCCCTCGGTCGAGGCCACGTAGTCCTTGACCAGCCGCGTCTTGTGGGCCGGCAGACCGTCAACCACCAGATGCACCGGGCGCACGCGATGGCGCATCAACTGACGTAACAGACGCACGAACAGTTCGGCGGTCAGGCCGCCCTCATAGGTGCAGTACCAGAACCCACCCTTGGCGTTGACGGCCGAAGCAGCGCTGATCGTCTGACGCTGACCCGGACGCTCCACGACCGGTGTCTGACCCTTCTTTCCCCAGGTCCGGCCGTGCACGGCATCCGCACGGAACCCTGATTCATCCCAGAAAAAGACTTCGCCGCCGTCTGCCTTGGCCTGCCGAGCGATCGCCGGATAGCGCTCCCGCCGCCAAGCCTCGATAGCCTGCGGATCCCGCTGATAGGCGCGTTGCAACGGTTTCTGCGGGGTCAGGCCGAGCCGGGCGAGCAGTGCCCCCACCGCCGTCTGGCCCAGGCGGATGCCGAACTTCTGCTCGATCAGCTCGGCCACCACCATCCGTGTCCAGAGGCCGAAATCCAGTCCGCACTGCCGCGGATCCCTGCCGTTCACCCAGCGGAACACCTGGCGTTCCTGCCGCCGCGTCAGGCTGCGCGGGCGGCCGGTTCCCCGCCGCGACCGCAACGCCCGCGTGCCACCGCCCGGAGCTTTCGCCGCCCGCAGCCATTTGTAGATCGTGGTGCGGCAGAACCCATAGGAGGCGATCACCGCAGAGGGCCGTTCGCCCTCGCGCACCCGCTCAATCGCCATCAGCCGAATGGTTTCCAGCG
>JAJZVV010000044.1 GCA_021845595.1 Pseudomonadota bacterium
CGTCACCGCCGGGCCCCAGGCCGCGGCCATCGACAGCACCCCGGATGCGCCCATCCGCGACGCCGCCTGAGCCGGGAGGACCATCCTTGACCGCCGCGCCCACCCCCGCCCATCGTTCCCACCCCCGCCGCCCGGGACCACGCCAATGACCCGCCGCGCAGGCGCGTCCGTCCGGTGCCATCCACCTTGTCCAGAGCATAGGCGTTAGCCTCGGGAAGCCTCGAGCCGCGGCGAATTGCCCCAGGTCGATCGTGTGCGGCTTAGCCGAAGCCCAGAAGCACAGCAAGACTTTGGCCCAGTGCGACCATCTCGGAGGTCGACAGGCACCCCAAAATCTCGCGTGCACGGTCCCGGCGGATGCTAGTGATTTTCTCAACCATCACCCAGCTCGGGGCCGCCAGTCGCAGCGCGGCTCTCGGTCGAACCGCGACGCGCAGCAGCGCCGCGTCGCGCCGCTGCGTCGTCAACGGACAGATGAGGAGCGAATTGGTGCCGTCGAACAAATCGGACTGGACCACCGCCGCCGGCCAAGGCTTGCCGCCATAGCCGCCCCCTGCGCGATGCTCAATGAGGACAACATCACCGCGGCGCATGCGGCGCCGCACTTTCGTCCTCGTCGAAAACCGAGATGCCCGCCAGGAAGTTCATCACCTCGGCAAACTCGCCATCGCAGTCGACCAGCCGCGCCTGCCGCTGCGCTTCCGCCGCAAAGCTCGGCGCCCGCGTGTCTGGCACCCAGATTTGGAGCGGCCGCAAACCGCGCGCCCGCAGTTGCGCCCGATAGGCTGCGACGCGGGAGCTGACATCGGACTGTACCATGGGGTCATCCTCCATTCGATTACATGTAACATGCGGCTCTTCTTCCGTCGCGCGCCGGCCGCGCTCGCGGTGATGCCGCGAGTGGCCTGCTGCGCGCGGGTGATAACGCGCGTGTTCCCGCGCTCCGCCGAGAACCGGCGGGCGCGGTGGACGGCAGTATGCCGGGCCGGCCGCGCCCGTGGGAATGCGCTGTCCCACCGGCTCGGGGCCGCAAGCGACATAGGCAATCGTCGCGGCGGCGAAGCGGCTGGCGCTCATTACCGACGGGCAGCTGGCACCCTCGTTTCGCCCGACGCAGTGGTATGGTCTTCGGCAGGTTGTCCATCCGCGCGCCCCGAACGTCTGACCGCGTAACGCCGGATGCCTCCCTTGAAAATCGTGCCGAACCGCCCCATTCTGGCTCGCTGGAGCAGTCAGAAACAGATCATCCGGCCAATCCATGGGGAACGCATTCTGGAACATAAAGTGCAATAAGATGATAGCGGTTAGCGCGTTCCTCGTCCTTCTTCCGATCACCGCCGCGGTCGTTGTTACGACCATTATTCCTAATATGGAGAATATAATTCTACCATGGCAATTTACAGTGGAACAACTCAGTAAATAACGCACGATGGCTATATCTCTATTAGAATTTATAAGTCGTGTTATTCCAAAATTAGGAGCCTCAATGACGCTCGAGATGCAGTTCCTGAGATGAGCAAACAGAATTTTATCACGAAAGACAGCGCGCCGACTGCTGCGCTCGAGCTCGATGAAGCTTTATCTAAGCGTGATGAAATTAACGAACGTCTTCTCCGGACTCTGGATGCGGCGACCGCACCTTGGGGCACGAAGATAGCGCGGGTCGAACTCAAGGGTGTGCGTCCCCTCGAGGACGTCCAGGTCTCAATGGCCAAGCACCCCACCGCTGATCGCGAGAGACGAGCGGCCATCCTGCGGACGGCGGGCATCAAGCAGGCTGCTATCCTCGGAGCGGAGGGGCAGAAGCAATCTCAGAATCTGGCGGCGGCGCAGGAGGAGCCTGGGGTTCGTGAACAGCTTGCGGAAACGGATTCGGGAATCACCAAACCAATAAAGCGTGCCTCTGGCCATCGCAACTGACAGGAATTCGAATGTTTCCATGGCCGATTTGGGTAATTCTGGGTGCATTCATCGGTATCGGGGAGCTTCATGCGCCCGGCGCTTACCTGATATGGGTGGCACTCGGCGCCGCCATAACTGCGGTCATTGAGGCAGTATATGGTCTTTCGGCCCGTGGTCAGATAGAAATATTTTTTGTCGCGTGCCTCATCAGTTGTTTTCTCGGCTACTGCGTGTACCGGACCGCTGGTCGTGGATGGTCTCGCGGCGGATCCGAAATCAACCGCAGGGACCTCGCGATGATTGGCGAAACCGGCATTGTCTGCATGGCGTTCGTCAACGGGTACGGCAAGGTCCGCATCGGTGATACCGTCTGGCTCGCCGAAGGCCCTGATGTCACCGTCAACACGCCGGTTAACGTGCTTTCTGTGCGAGGCTCACGCCTTGTCGTGGGCCACAAAGAGATGGTGCGGGGTTTTAGGGACTGACGCGCAGCGCTTCGAATGTCCTTGGCAGCGGCACGGCAGTGTTCGCCTACCTCGGTACCGCTGGGCCTTGCGGGCGAAACTCTCGGGTGCGGCCTCGGCTGTGGCGCCTCTCAAACCGCGGTGGGCGCGGTCTTCCTGCCCCGCCGCCCCCGGAGCGCCGGTTTTGCCGCGGCCTCGGGCGACGCTTGCCTGCCCCGTTTGCGGCCAAACCCGATGGCCTTCGCGAGTACCGACCGTCGCGCCGCATAGTCCGGTGCCACCATCGGATAGGTCAAGGGCAGGCCCCATTTCTGTCGGTATTGCTCCGGGGTCATGTCGTGCGCGGCCAACAGATGCCGCTTGAGCATCTGATGCGCCTGGCCATCCTCCAGACAGACGATGTGGTCGGGGAACACCGAGCGCTTCACCGGCACCGCCGGTTCCTGCTTTGATTCCACCGCCGCCGCCTGTCGGCCGCGGGCAAGAGCCCGGTAGACACCTGCAATCAACTTCGCGAGGTCCTCGGCTTTCACCGCATTGTGAGCGACATGCGCGGCGACGATATCCGCGGTCAGCTGCAGCAGGGACAAAGAAGCAGTCTCGCTCATGGAAGCCTTGTCTGGAAGCAGAGATGGGAACACCCCGCATCGGCCGGGACAGCGACCGCCGCACCCTGATAAAGCGGCACAATGCGCCCTGGAGTTTGCGGCAGGAGCTTCGCTGCCACAAGCCTGCGATTCAGCTCGCCCGACCTCGGTGGATGTAAACCGCACTGGACCGACAGGAGGGCATCGGACCTCTCTCCAACGGCTGTTGCCGCTTTCCCCGCCACGGCCCGCTGCTGTCCGGTTGTTGTCAAATCCGCATGCCGAGGTCGGGCTTCTCTGGGTCTTGCTATGGATCAGGGTCAGCTGCGGTGCGGGGTAGGTGCTGGGTAGGAGCAAGTGCCGCCACCCCCTGGCGATCCGCGTGTCGACGCTGTCATGTGCGAGCGCCTCGACCTGACCGGCCAGGCCGGGGTTCAGCGCACGCGGTGCGGCGGTGGCGCGGGCCGGTTGCCGCAAGGCCGTGACGAGCTGAACCGCTTCTTTCTCGCCCGCCGCGGTGCCCCGCCAAGCGGTGGAGCCCTTTGCCGACAAGAGCGCCGGCTATAAAGGACAGCATATTGTTTTTGAAAAATTTGAGCCCGGAAGGCCCGCTTTTCCGCCGCTGTTTGTTCCGCCTTTATGGGCTGGGCAGCCTCGGCACCAGCGTGGATCTTGCCCCATCGCGCGGGTCATCCACGGATGCAGATTGAGAGCCAATTCTCACCGTAAATCAACATGCTCTTTTTTACGTCCGTCTCCTTGGATGACGGATGACCTGCCCCCCGCCGGTCCGACGCTCATTGTGAGAGTCCAGGGGGTTGGTAGCTGATCTCCAGTGCCGGCGGTAGCGGCCGGGCGGCGTAGCCTTCGAGGTTGCGCAGCCGACCGGCCGCGGGGTTTCGGCGCACAGCTTCCGGCGTCAGTCCGCCGTGCGCCGAGTGCGGCCGCACCTGGTTGTAGTCGCGCCGCCAGCGCTCGATGACGGCGCGGGCTTCGGCCAAGCTGGCGAAGACCTCCTCGTTCAGGCATTCGTCCCTGAGCCGGCCGTTGAAGCTCTCGACGAAGCCGTTCTGCTGCGGCTTGCCCGGTGCGATGTAATGCCAGGCGACGCCAGTGCGGTTGGTCCATTCGAGCACGGTCCGGGATGTCATTTCGGTCCCGTTGTCGCTGACGATCATCGCCGGCTTGCCCCGCCGGGCGATCAGGGCGTCCAACTCGCGGGCCAGGCGGCATCCGCCGATCGAGGTGTCCACAACCAGCGCCAGGGCCTCGCGGGTGAAGTCGTCGACGATGCAGAGGATCCGGAAGCGTCGGCCCCACGCCAGGGTGTCGGCAACGAAGTCCAGGCTCCAGCGCCGGTTCGGCCCGTCCGGCAGCGCCATCGGCGCGCGCGTGCCGGTCGCCCGCTTGCGGCCGCGCCGGCGGCGCACCGCCAAGCCCTCCTCGCGGTAGAGCCGGAAGAGCTTCTTCTTGTTCATCGTCACGCCCTCACGCTCCAGCAGAATGCCGAGCCGTCGGTAGCCGAAGCGGCGTCGCTCCGCCGCCAGGCTGCGCAGCCGCTCGCGCACGTCCGCATCGCCCGGCTCGGGGATGCGGCGCACCGTCTTGGGATCGACCTGGACCAGCCCGCAGGCCCGCTTCTGGGAGAAGCCACGCTCGGCCATCAAGCGGAGCACGGCTCCCCGGCGCGCCGCGGGCCCGATCAGTTTTTTCCCAGAAGGTCCTTCAACGCCGCCACGTCCAGCATCGACTCCGCCAGCAGTTGGGCGGTTCTAAAAGCCTCGCCGTGCGCCCGGATTTCTGATTCCCTGTGCTCGGCAGGACGAGGGACGAATCGATGCGCGGGCAGCCCGGCTTCTTCGACGTCGACGAACGGTTGCAGCGGCTGACAGAGCTCGGCGATCAGTTGCTGGCCTTCGCCAAGGTCGTCGACTTTGAGGCGTTCCGGCCCGCACTGACGAAGGCGCTGGCCTATTCGGACGGGGCGCAAGGCGGGCGGCCGCCGTTCGATCCGGTGATGATGTTCAAGGTCATGGTGATCCAGGCCGCCAACAA
>JAJZVV010000014.1 GCA_021845595.1 Pseudomonadota bacterium
CCGATCGGACGGTCGTGCTCTAGAAACCACATGATTAGAGCAACTTTGCCCGATCAGACTGACCGCGAAGCGGTTCAGTCTGATCGGACGTTGCTCTAACCGGCGGCGCCGACGAGGCCGCGGGCGAACTCCATCGCGTCGAAGGGCCGCAGATCCCCGGCCCGCTCGCCGACCCCGACGGCATGCACCGGCAGGCCGAAGGCCTCGGCCAGGGCAACGACCACGCCGCCGCGCGCGCTCCCGTCCAGCTTCGTGACCACCAGACCGGTGACATCCACCATGTCGCGGAACACCCGCACCTGCTCGAGCGCGTTCTGCCCGGTGGTGGCGTCCAGCACCAGCAGCACCGAATGCGGCGCGCTCGGATCCTGTTTGCGCAGCACGCGGATGATCTTGCGCAGTTCCTCCATCAGCGCGGATTTGTTGTGCAGGCGTCCGGCGGTGTCGATCAGCAGCACATCGGCACCGTCCGCCCGCGCCTGGGTCAGAGCATCGAAGGCCAGCCCGGCCGGGTCGGCCTCGGCAGCGCCGGCGACGACCTTCACGCCGACCCGCTCGCCCCAGATCTGCAGCTGCTCGACCGCCGCGGCGCGGAACGTGTCGCCGGCGACCAGCACCGAGCGGAGCCCCTCGTCGCGCCAGAGCTGCGCCAGCTTGCCGATGGTCGTGGTCTTTCCGGTGCCGTTGACCCCGGCGACGAGGATCACGTGCGGCCGGAGGGTCGGGTCGGGGATGAGCGGGCGCGCCACCGGCGCCAGGATGGCGGCGATCTCCTCGGCCAGCGCGGCGCGTACCTCCGCGTCGGTCACGTCCTTGCCGAAGCGGGTGCGGCGGAAGCTGGCGATGATCTTTTCCGCCACGGCGGGGCCGAGATCCGCGGCGATCAGCGTCTCCTCGAGGTCGGCGAGGGCGTCGTCGTCGAGCTTGCGCCGCGTGATGACCGCGCTGATGCCGCCGGTGAGCTTCTGCGTGCTCTTCGCCAGCCCGTCCTTCAGTCGCGAGAAGAAGCCGAGCGCCATCAGCGGTGCTCCGCGATCAGGCCGAGCGCGTCATGGCCGACGACCAGGGCCTCGACGATCGAGCCGGGTGCGGCCGGTCGGGTGAGGCGGACGCGGGCGAAGTGCTCGGAATGGCCCTCGGTCGCGGTCTCGGCCAGAACCCGGACCGCTCGGCCGCGCTGGGCGGCGTGAAAGCGGGCCGCCGCGGCCAGCCCGGCCGCGCGCAGGCGGGCGGCGCGCGCATCGCGAACCGGGCCCGGGAGCTGGGGCATGCGGGCGGCCGGCGTGCCGGGCCGGGCGCTGTAGGGAAACACATGCAGGTAGGGCAGATCCGCTTGCTCGATGAAGGCCAGCGTCTCGTCGAACAGGGCCTCGGTCTCGGTCGGGAAGCCGGCGATGAGATCCGCGCCGATGGCGATGCCCGGGCGCAGCGACCGGGCGCGCGCGATCACCTCGGCCGCGCCGGCGCGGGAGTGGCGCCGCCGCATCCGCTTGAGGATGAGGTCGCTGGCCGCCTGCAGCGACAGATGCAGATGCGGCATCAGACGCGGCTCGCTCTCGATCAGGCGCCACACATCCTCGTCGATCTCCGCCGGGTCGAGCGAGGACAGCCGCAGGCGCGGGAGCTCCGGCACCAGGGCGAGCAGCCGGCGCAGCATCTGCCCGAGCGCCGGCCGCCCCGGCAGGTCCGGCCCGTAACTGGTGAGATCGACGCCGGTCAGCACCACTTCCTGGAAGCCCCGCGCCAGCAGGGCGCGCGTCTGCTCGACGATGACCCCGATCGGCACCGACCGCGACGGGCCGCGTCCCTGGGGGATGACACAGAACGTGCAGCGATGGTCGCAGCCCTGCTGGACCTGAACGAAGGCGCGCGCCCGGCCGGCGAATTCGGTGACGAGATGGGTCGCGGTCTCGCGCGCCAGCGCGATATCGCCGACGCCGCCTGGCGCCCCCTCCGCCCAGCTCTCGGCGCGCAGCTTCTCTGCATTGCCGAGCACGCGCTCGACCCCGGGCAGCGCCGCCCAGCGCGCCGGATCGATCTGCGCGGCGCACCCGGTGACGACGATGCGTGCCCCGGGCCGCGTGCGGGCGATGCGGCGGATGGCCTGGCGCGCCTGGCGTTCGGCCTCGGCCGTGACGGCGCAGGTATTGACGATGACCGTATCGGCCAGCGCCGCGGCGTGCGCGCGCATGACCTCGCTCTCATAGGTGTTCAGGCGGCAGCCGAAGGTGATGATCTCGGCGCTCATGCGGGATAGGCCGCGAGATCGAGCCGCCCGGTGAAGGCGGTTGCGACCGGGCCGGTCATCAGCACGTGATCGTCCGTCCGCCACTCGATGATGAGCTCGCCGCCGTCGAGCACCAGCGTGGCGCGCCGCCCGGCCAGGCCGCGCCGGTGCGCATTGACCAGCGCGGCACAGGCGCCGGAGCCGCAGGCCAGCGTCAGCCCCGCGCCGCGCTCCCACACCCGCAGACGAAGCCGCCCGGGCGCGAGGCCCTGCACCACGCCGATATTCGCCCGCTCGGGAAAGATCGGGTCGTGTTCGAGACGCGGCCCGAGCGTGGCCAGCGGCACTGCGTCGATATCGGGCACGAAGAAGGTCGCGTGCGGGTTGCCCATGGAACAGGCGGCCGGGTCGGTCAGGGGCGGTGCGGCGAGCTCGAGATGGAGCGTGTCCATCGCACGGGCGAGTGGGATGTCCTGCCAGTCGAGCCGCGGGCGGCCCATGTCGACGGTGATCAGCCCATCGACCCGGCGTTCGGCGGCGAGCAGGCCGGCATCGGTGCGGATATGCTGGATCGCGCGTCCGCTTTCGGCAAAGAGCAGCTCGGCGACGCAGCGCGTGGCGTTGCCGCAGGCCCCGGCCTCGGAGCCATCGGCGTTGAGGATGCGCATGCCGGCATCCGCCCCGTCCCCGCCGGGGCCGATGACGATGATCTGGTCGCAGCCGATGCCGCGATGGCGGTCGGCGACGGCGGCGGCCCGCGCCGGACTGAGGTCGAGCCGGTCCGCCCGCTCGTCGAAGACGACGAAATCGTTCCCGAGCCCGTGCATCTTGACGAACCGCGCCGACATGGGCGGCTTATAGGCGGGCGGCGGGGGCAGCGGGAAGGGACGTTCTTGCAAGCCACCCACCCCGCCGCTATAAGCCGCGCCTTGCTCGCGCGCCCGGGCCCGTTGGGGCATGCCCGGCCGCAGCACCCGCCCGCCACGCGAGGTTCGCGCGGTCGCGGGAGCGCCAGCAGCCGGGGAAACCTGGCGGCGCCGGAACGGAAAGGAGACAAAATGCCCAAGATGAAGACCAAGTCATCGGTCAAGAAGCGCTTCAAGATCACGGCGACCGGCAAGGTTCTCGCCGGCCCGGGCAAGAAGCGCCACAACCTCATGGCGCGCTCCCAGAAAGTGAAGCGCGCCAACCGCGGCAGCCAGGTGCTGACCCACGCTGACGGTCTGACCGTCAAGCAGTGGGCGCCCTATGGTCTGAACTGAGGGAGGGCGACCCATGGCACGCGTCAAGCGGGGCGTCACCACGCACGCCCGTCACAAGAAGGTTCTCGACCAGGCCAAGGGCTATGTCGGCCGGTCTTCGACGAATTACCGCATCGCGCTGGAGCGGGTCGAGAAGGCGCTGCGCTACGCCTATCGCGACCGGCGGGTGAAGAAGCGGGAGTTCCGCGCCCTCTGGATCCAGCGCATCAACGCCGCGGTCCGCGAGCATGGTCTCACCTATTCGAAGTTCGTCGCCGGGCTGAAGCAGGCCGGCATCGAGATCGACCGCAAGGTGCTGGCTGCCATTGCCTATGATGACGCGGCGGCGTTCGCCGAGATCGTCAAGGCGGTGCAGGCCGCGCAGGGCTGAGCGGGGCTAGGCCAGGGGCTTCGCCCCTGGACGCCACCAAAGGCGGAGCCTTTGGAATCCATTACTGAAGTAATGGGGTCCGGGGTCTCCCGGCCCCGGCGGGTCTGGGCGGAGCCCAGCCTTGCTCTCCCGCGGAGGGCCCGGATTGGACGACCTCGCAGCATTGAAACACGCCACCGAAGCGGCCCTGGCGGCGGCTTCGGACCTGCGCGCCTGGGATGCGGTGCGGGTTGGCGTGCTCGGCAAGAATGGCAGCCTCACCGGTCTGCTCAAGGCGCTCGGCCAGGTGCCCGCCGAGCAGCGGCGCGAGCGTGGGGCCGCGGTCAACCGCCTGCGCGACGAACTGGCGGACCTGGTGGAGGCGCGCCGCGCTGCGCTGGAGGCGGCGGCGCTCGAAGCCCGGCTGGCGGCCGAACGGGCGGACGTGACGTTGCCGCCGCCGGCGATCCCGGCCGGCTCGATCCATCCGATCAGCCGCACCATCGAGGAAATGACGGCGATCTTCGGCGCCATGGGGTTCACCGTCGGCGAGGGGCCGGACATCGAGACGGACTGGCACAATTTCTCCGCCCTCAACATCCCCGGCCACCACCCTGCGCGCGCGGATCACGACACGTTCTATCTGCCCGGCACGCGCGACGGACGGCCGCTGGTGCTGCGCACCCACACCTCCAACGTCCAGATCATCACGCTGCTGACCCAGGAGCCACCGTTCCGCGTCATCGCCCCCGGGCGCACCTACCGCGCCGACCACGACGCCACGCACAGCCCGATGTTTCACCAGTGCGAGGGCATCGTCGTCGATCGCGACATCACGCTGGCGCATCTGAAGGGCTGCCTGGTCGATTTCCTGCGCGCCTATTTCGCCCAGCCGGACCTGAAAGTGCGGTTCCGGGCCAGCTATTTTCCCTTCACCGAGCCCTCGATGGAGGTCGATATCGGCTGGAACCGCCGCACCGGCGAGATCGGCGCCGGGGGCGACTGGCTGGAGATTCTCGGCTCCGGCATGGTGCATCCGCGCGTGCTGGCCAATTGCGGGCTCGATCCGCGCGAGTGGCAGGGCTTCGCCTTCGGCATGGGCGTCGAGCGGGTGGCCATGCTCAAGCACGGCATCGCGGACCTCCGGCCTTTCTATGAGAGTGACCTGCGCTGGCTGAGGCATTACGGGTTCTCGGCGTTGGCGCCGGCGATGCTGCACGAGGGGCTGTGAGCGATGAAGTTCACGCTGTCCTGGCTCCGTAGCCATCTCGATACCGACGCGCCGCTCGAGCGGCTGACCGACACGCTCAGTGCGATCGGGCTCGAGGTCGAGGCGGTGGAGAACCGCGCCGCCGCGCTGGCGCCGTTCCGTATCGCCGAGGTGATCGAGGCGGTGCAGCACCCGAACGCGGACCGGTTGCGCGCCTGCCGGGTTGACATCGGCGAGGGCGCGCCGATCTCCGTCGTGTGCGGGGCGCCGAACGCGCGCAGCGGCATGAAGGCGGTCTTCGCCCCGCCCGGCAGTTTCATCCCCGGCACCGGCATCACGCTGAAAGCCGGCGAGATCCGCGGCGTCGTCAGCGCCGGCATGCTGCTCTCGGCGCGGGAGATGGGGCTGGGCGAGGACCATTCCGGCATCGTCGATCTGCCCGCGGAGGCGCCGGTCGGCACGCCCTATGCGCGCTGGGCCGGGCTGGACGATCCGGTGATCGAGATCGCCGTCACCCCCAATCGCGGCGATGCGCTCGGGGTGCGCGGCGTGGCGAGGGATCTGGCCGCGGCGGGAATGGGCCGGCTCAAGCCGTGGGCGGCGCCGGCGGTGCCGGGCAGGTATCCGAGCCCGATCGCCTGGCGCACCGAGTGGCCGGAGGCCTGTCCCTACGTGCTCGGCCGCGCCGTCCGCGGCGTGCGCAACGGCCCGAGCCCACGCTGGCTCGCCGAGCGCCTCACCGCCATCGGGCTGCGCCCGATCAGCGCCCTGGTCGACATCACCAACTTCTTCACCATCGATCTCGGCCGTCCGCTGCACGTCTTCGACATCGGCAAGCTCGACGGCCAGGCGCTGGTGATGCGCCGCGGCGCGGGCGAGGTGTTCCGCGGGCTGCACGGGCGCGATGTGACGGTCACGGCGGAGGATTGCGTCATCGCCGATGCGGCCGGGGTGCAGTCGCTGGCCGGCATCGTCGGCGGCGAGGCGACCGGATGCGATGACGGCACCACGGATGTCTTCATCGAGTGCGCCCTGTTCGACCCGGTGCGCATCGGTCTCACCGGCCGGCGGCTGCAGATCGCCTCGGATGCGCGGGCGCGCTTCGAGCGCGGCATCGACGCAGCGCTGATGCCGGCGGCGCTGGAGGCGGCGACGCGCATGGTGCTCGATCATTGCGGCGGCGACGCGTCGGACGTGGTGGCGGCAGGCGCGGCGCCGGACCGGCGGCGATCGGCGCGGCTGCGCTTCGCGCGTCTGGGTGGGTTCGGCGGTGCCGAGATGCCAGCGGCGGAGGCGGTCGCGATTCTCGAACGCCTCGGGTTCGCCGTCGAGGAGCGGACCGAGACCGAAGTCCGCGTCGCGGTCCCGTCCTGGCGCAACGACGTCGCCGGCGCCCCGGCGCTCGATCCCGCGCCCGGGCTGGACCCTGAGCGCGCCGAGCGGGCGGTTGCCGGGACCGCGGCGATCGAGCCGGAGTGCGATCTGATCGAGGAGGTGCTGCGCATCCGCGGTCTCGATGCCATCGCCCCGGTCTCGCTGCCGCGGGCTGCCCCGGTGCCGGCGGCGACGCTGACCCCGGCGCAGGGCCGCGCGGCGCTGGCGCGGCGGACCTTGGCGGCGCGCGGCCTGGCGGAGTGCGTCTCGTTCAGTTTCCTGGCTCGCGACACCGCGGCCCTGTTTGGCGCGACCCCGGACGCGCTGCGCCTGCTCAACCCGATCGCCAGCGACCTCGACCAGCTTCGCCCGACCCCGCTGGCGAGCCTGGCGCTCGCTGCCCGCGGCAACGCCGCGCGCGGCTTCGCCGATGCGGCGCTGTTCGAGATCGGACCGGGCTTCGAGAGTGACGACCTGGCCGGCCAGCGCGCGATCGCCGCCGGGCTGCGGACCGGGATGACGCCGCGCCACTGGCGCGCGGCGGCGCGCCCGGTGGAGTGGGTGGATGCCAAGGACGACGCGTTGGCGCTGCTCGCCGCGCTGGGTGTGCCCGCGGAAAGCCTGACGAGTACGCGCGAGGCGCCGGATTTCTATCATCCCGGCCGTTCCGGCGTGTTGCGCCAGGGGCCGAAAACGGTGCTCGCCCGGTTCGGCGAACTCCATCCGCGGCTTGCCGGGACGCTGGATCTGCCGGCCGCCTGCGCCTTCGAACTGTTCCTCGATGCCATCCCGGAGCCGAAGCGCCGCCGCCGGACCGCGCTCGATCTGTCGCCGTTCCAGCCGCTCCGGCGCGATTTCGCCTTTCTCGTCGCCGCCTCGGTGAGCGCGGAGGCGGTGCTGCGCGCCGCCCGCGGCGCCGAGCGCGGCGCGATCGCCGGGGTGGCGCTGTTCGATGTCTACGAGGGCGAGAAACTGCCCCCCGGCCAGAAATCACTGGCGATCGAGGTGACCTTCCAGCCCCGCGAGCGGACGTTCACCGATGCCGAGATCGAGGCGCTCGCCGCGAAGGTGATCGCGGCCGTGACGAAGGCGACCGGCGCGACCCTGCGAGGATAGGCGCCGCTTTGGGCGCCTTCTCACCACTCTATTATTTCGCCGGCATGGCGCTGCTGTTCGCGCTCGCCGCGACGCCGGCGTTACGGCTGGCCGACGATCCCGCCGCCAGTGCCGCGCGCGTCTCGACCCTGGACGGGCTGCGCGGATTCCTCGCCCTCGCGGTCGTGTTCCATCACGCCGCGATCTACCGGCAGTTCATCGCCGACGGGCATTGGGTTGCGCCGCCGTCCAGCTTCTACGTCCTGCTCGGCCAGGTGGGCGTGTCGCTGTTCTTCATGGTGACCGGCTATCTGTTCTGGACCAAGTGCATCCGCGCGCGCGGCCTGCCGCCCTGGCGCAGCCTGTATATCGGGCGGATCTTCCGCATCGGGCCGCTCTATGGCGTGGCGGTCGCCGCCATGCTCGCCATCGTCTTCGCCCGGACCGGCTTCGCCCTGCACGAACCGCGCGCGGCGCTGATCCGCCATCTCGTGGCCTGGAGCCTGCTCGGCTACCGGTTCGGGCCGGACGTGAACGGCTACGACCAGACCTTCACGATCCTCGCCGGCGTGACCTGGACGCTGCACTATGAGTGGCTGTTCTACGCCAGTCTGGTCCTGACCGCGCTCCTCGCCCGCGCGCCGCGCACCCATCTGGCGCTCCCGCTGCTCGGGCTGGCGATCGGGGTCGCGCTGACCTTCGCCGGGCGGGGCGGCGTGCATTCGCCGGCCCCGGATTTCGTCATCCTGGCGCTGTTCTCTGCCGGCATGCTGGCAGCCTCGCTGCAGCAGGCCGGCCTGGGTCCCACGCTCGGCGATCGTACCGCGTCGGTCATCGTGCTGGGTCTGCTGGCGGTGCTGTTCACCACCGCCAGCACCGCCTATGCAGGCACGCCGGTGATCCTCATGGCGCTGATTTTTCTCCTGATCAGTCATGGCTGCAGCGTCTTCGGGCTGCTGCACACGCGGCCGGCGCAGCGGCTCGGCGCGATTTCCTACGGCGTCTATCTGCTCCAGGGGCTGCCCCTGGCGCTGGTGTTCGCGAGCCCGTGGGCGCGTGCGCAGGCGCTCGCCTCGGCCGTGGCGCACTGGCAAGTCTGCTGGCTGGCCGCCGCCCTGCTGGTGCTGGCGGCGACGCTCGCCCACGCCGCCATCGAGCGCCCCGGCATCGCGCTCGGCCGGCGCGTCGCGGCCTGGGCCGAGCCGGCAGCGGGTGCACGCTCCGAGGGGCGAGCCATGCCGCGGCCGCCGGGCTGACAACCGGAGCCTGGACAGGGCCGGGCCGACGCCATACGTGCCTCGCGTCGGCCGGGCCGCTTGGCCGGCCCGTCCCTGCTGGCCCACGATGGCCGGTCGATCATTGGAGGAATGTCTCATGCATGCGACCGAAGCCCGCGACATGGCGCTGTCGATGATCCGCTGCTACGGCATGCGGGCCCAGGCGATCGCCAGCGAGCGCCTGCGCCAGAGCCGCGGCGAGGGCGATGCGGCGGCCGTCGACGCCTGGGAGCAGGTTCGCGCGATGATCTGGGAACTGCGTCGCACCGAGCGGCTCGTGCCGCGCGTCACGCACTGACGCCGCCGCGCGCGGATCGCGGCGTTCGTGCCCGGCTCTGGCTGACAGGGAGAGGAATTTCGCCTAATCCTCCCCCCGCCCCGGCGTGCCGCCGGGGCTGAGCAGAGCACCCGCATGACCGACACCCCGATCGACCAGATCCGCAACTTCGCCATCATCGCCCATATCGATCACGGCAAATCCACCCTCGCCGACCGTCTGATCCAGGCGACGGGGGCGCTGTCCGCGCGCGAAATGACCGAGCAGGTGCTCGACTCGATGGATCTCGAGCGCGAGCGCGGCATCACCATCAAGGCGCAGACCGTTCGCCTGACCTATCCTGCCAAGGACGGCAAGACCTACGCGCTGAACCTGATGGACACGCCCGGGCATGTCGATTTCGCCTACGAGGTCAGCCGCAGCCTGGCCGCGTGCGAGGGTTCGCTGCTGGTCGTCGATGCCAGCCAGGGCGTCGAGGCCCAGACGCTCGCCAATGTCTACCAGGCGATCGAGGCCGGCCACGAGATCGTGCCGGTGCTCAACAAGGTCGACCTGCCCGCCGCCGAGCCGGAGCGGGTGCGCGAGCAGATCGAGGAGGTGATCGGGCTGGACGCCTCCGACGCGGTGATGATCAGCGCCAAGACCGGGCTCAATATCGATCAGGTGCTGGAAGCCCTCGTCAGCCGCCTGCCGGCGCCGAAGGGCGATGGCGAGGCCCCGCTCAAGGCGCTGCTGGTCGATAGCTGGTACGACCCGTATCTCGGCGTCGTCGCCCTGGTCCGGGTCAAGGACGGCCGTCTGCGGCGCGGCCAGCGCGTGCGCATGATGTCCACCGGCGCGGTGCATCCGATCGAGCAGGTCGGTGTGTTCTCGCCGAAGATGATGCCGGTGGAGGATCTCGGCCCCGGCGAGATCGGCTTTCTCACCGCCGCGATCAAGACCGTCGCGGATTGCCGCATCGGCGATACCATCACCGAGGATCGCCGTCCCGCTTCCGATGCGCTGCCCGGCTTCAAGCCCTCCGTGCCGGTGGTCTGGTGCGGGCTCTATCCCGTGGACGCCGACGATTTCGAGAAGCTGCGCGACAGTCTCGGCAAGCTCCGCCTCAACGACGCCAGCTTCCACTACGAGCCGGAGACCTCGGCCGCGCTCGGCTTCGGCTTCCGCTGCGGGTTTCTCGGCTTGCTTCATCTGGAGATCATCCAGGAGCGCCTGACCCGCGAGTTCGACCTCGACCTGATCGCGACCGCGCCGTCGGTGGTCTATCGCGTCCACCGCACCAACGAGACGATGCAGGAGCTGCACAACCCGGCCGACATGCCCGATGCGGGCTCGATCGACCATATCGAGGAACCCTGGATCAAGGCGACGATCCTGGTGCCGGACGAGTATCTCGGCGCGGTGCTGACCCTGTGCAACGAGCGCCGCGGCCAGCAGGCCGACCTGACCTATGTCGGCAACCGCGCCATGGCGGTCTACCGGCTGCCGCTCAACGAGGTGGTGTTCGATTTCTACGACCGGCTGAAATCCGTCTCGCGCGGCTATGCCAGCTTCGACTACCAGATGGACGGCTATGCCGAGAGCGACCTCGTGCGCATTTCGATCCTCGTCAACGGCGACCTGGTGGACGCGCTTTCCTTCATCGCCCACCGCGCCGCCGCCGAGAGCCGCGGGCGCGCGATCTGCGCCAAGCTGAAGGACCTGATCCCGCGCCAGCTGTTCAAGATCGCCGTGCAGGCGGCGATCGGCGGGCGGGTGATCGCGCGCGAGACGATCGGCGCGCTGGCCAAGGACGTCACCGCCAAGTGTTATGGCGGCGACATCAGCCGCAAGCGCAAGCTGCTGGAGAAGCAGAAGGAGGGCAAGAAGCGGATGCGCCAGTTCGGCAAGGTCGAGATCCCGCAATCGGCATTCCTCGCGGCGCTGAAGGTCTAGCGGCCGGATGCCAACGCGCCGGGCAGGGGTAGGTTTGCCGCGTGAGGTCATGCTAGAAGCAACGCCATGCTGAACGATCGGGACTCGGTCCTGCGCAAGCTGCATGAACTGCGCAGCGAGCACCGTGACCTCGACACGGTGATCGCCCGGCTGTCCGAGCCGGTCACGGTCGATCAGCTGCACGTGCAGCGGCTGAAAAAGCGGAAGCTCCTGCTGAAGGACGAGATCGCGCGGCTGGAAAGCCGGCTGATCCCGAACAGCATTGCGTGAGGAGGCCGCCCGTGCCTGAGGCCGGGGCCCGTGTCGGGCTGATCATGGGCAGCCAGTCGGACTGGCCGACCCTGCGCCATGCCGCCGAAACGCTGGAGCGGCTCGGCGTCGCGCATGAGCGGCGCATCGTCTCCGCCCACCGCACGCCCGACCGGCTCGCCGAGTACGCGCGCAGCGCCCGGGGCCGCGGGCTGAAAGTGATCATCGCCGGGGCTGGCGGAGCGGCGCATCTGCCGGGCATGTGCGCCGCCTGGACGCCGCTGCCGGTGCTCGGTGTGCCGATGGAATCCCACGCGCTCAAGGGCATGGACAGCCTGCTGTCGATCGTGCAGATGCCGGCCGGCATCCCGGTGGGGACGCTGGCCATCGGCCGGGCCGGCGCCGTCAACGCCGCGCTGCTGGCCGCTGCCATCCTCGCCCTCGACGATACGGTGCTCGCTGCCCGGCTCGACGATTATCGCCGCGCGCAGACGGAGGCGGTGGCGCCGGAACCGGCCGACTTGCCGCCCGCATGACCGTCCGCCTCAAGCCCAATGCCACCATCGGCATCGTCGGCGGTGGCCAGCTCGGCCGCATGACCGCACTCGCCGCCGCCCGGCTCGGCTATCGCTGCCACATCCTCACGCCCGAACTGGACAGCCCGGCCGAGCAGGTGGCCGCCGGCATCACCCGTGGCGAGTACGAGGACAAGGCGGCGCTGCGCCGCTTCGCCGCCGCCGTCGACGTGATCACCTTCGAATTCGAGAATGTCTCCGCCGCCGGGCTCGACCTGCTGGCAGCGCTGCGCCCGGTGCGACCCGCCCCCTCGGTGCTGCGCATCAGCCAGGACCGGGTGGCGGAAAAGCGCTTCGTCAACCAGGCCGGCGTCGCCACCGCCCCTTGGGCCGAAGTGAACGGCCTTGAAGCCGTGGACGCCGCCATTGCGCGGCTCGGCCTGCCGGCGGTGCTCAAGACCACGCGTCTTGGCTACGACGGCAAGGGCCAGGCGCTGGTGCGGACGCCGGAGGCGGCGCGTGCGGCCTTCGCCGCGCTGGCGCCGAAGCCGCTGATCCTCGAGGGGTTCGTCGATTTCGCCATGGAAATCAGCGTCGTCGTGGCCCGCGGCGCGGATGGCGGCATGGCCGCCTTCGAGCCGGTGGAGAACCGGCACCGCGATCACATTCTCGATCTCACGCTCGCCCCGGCGCGCATCGCGCCGGAGACGGCGGCGGCGGCCGACGCGGTGGCGCGGCGGCTGGCCGAGGCGCTCGGGCTGGTCGGGCTGCTGGCGGTGGAAATGTTCGTCACCCAGGACGGGCGCGTGCTGGTCAACGAGATCGCGCCGCGGCCGCACAATTCCGGCCACTGGACCATCGATGCCTGCCCGGCGAGCCAGTTCGAGCTGCATGTCCGCGCCGTCGCCGGGCTGCCGCTGCCGCCGGCGACCCGCCATTCGGATGCGGTGATGAAGAACCTGGTCGGCCCCGAGGAGGTCGCGCTGTGGCCGGCGATCCTCGCCACCCCGGGGCTGATCGGCCATCTCTACGGCAAGGCGGAGGCGCGGCCTGGCCGCAAGATGGGCCATGTGACGCGGCTGTTCCCCAAGGGCGCGCTGCCGGGCGGCTTCGGCCTCGGCGACGCGCTCGGCCCGCTCGGCGCAAGGATCGACCCGGAATGACACGGTGGGCGCTGGCTCTGCTCGCTCTGCTCGCCGCCGCACCGCCGGCTTCGGCCGCGCCGCCGGCCGTGGAGCCGCTCGGCATCGATCTCGAGGCCTATCCCTACCCGTATCCGGTGGCCTTCCTGGCGCTGGAGCAGGACCACCATCCCGTGCGCATGGCCTATATGGACGTGGCGCCGACCGGGCCGGCGAACGGGCGCGCCGTGCTGCTGCTGCATGGGCGGAATTTCCCCGCCAGCTATTGGTCCGGCGTGATCGCGGCGCTGGCCGCCGGCGGCTTCCGGGTGATCGCGCCGGACCAGATCGGCTTCGGCAAGTCCTCCAAGCCGCTCGGCCCGTGGTCCTTCGACCGCGCCGCGGAGCAGACGGCCGCACTGCTGGACGCGCTGCATCTGCCGCAGGTGGATGTGCTCGCCCATTCGATGGGCGGCATGCTCGCGGTGCGCTTTGTCCGCACCTATCCGGCGCGGGTGCACCGGCTGGTGCTGGAGGCCCCGCTCGGGCTGGAGGATTATCGCTTCCACGTCCCGCCGGTGCCGGAATCGGACCTGCTGCAGCGGGAACTCGCGCTCACCCCGGCCGAATACCGCCATTATCTCAAGACCGCCTATGGCACGACGCTGAGCGACGCGGCACTCGACCCGTTCGTCGCCTTGCGCGAGCGCATCACCCTCAGCGGCGATTTCCCGCGTTGGGCGGAGGCATTCGTGGCCACCTACACGGCGATCTGGGGCCAGCCGACGGTCCATGAATTGCCGCTCGTCACCGCGCCAACCTTGTTTCTGGTCGGCAACCGCGACCATACGGCGCCGGGACGCCCGTTCGCGCCAGCATCGGCGCGGGACGCCATGGGCCACGTCGCCGACCTCGCTGCGGCCCTGGCGCCGACCATGGCCGACGCACGGGTGCAGCGGTTCGACACCGGGCATCTCGTCCATCTCGAAGCGCCGGACGCGTTCAACCACGCGCTCCTGGAGTTCCTGACCCGGCCTTGACCGGTGGCGCGCCGGCTCAGCCGAGCAGGAACCAGAGACGGAACAGCCACGTGCGCAGCCTCCGCCGCCCGCGCAGGCCAGCCAGGCCGAGCGCCGACGCCCGGCGCAGGAGGCCCCCGGCCAGCGCGGCGCGCAGCCGCGTCACCGACGCCAGCGCCTCCGGCGTGAGCAAAGCGGGGTGCGCCGCCAGCCCGTCGAGATGGCAGCGCAGCATGGTCATCTGAAAGCGCGGGCCGCGGATCAGCGCCGCCACCGCCCGCTGGATCAGGGGCGGTGGGCGGGAGCCGACCAGATTGCCGCCGTGCAGCCGGTAGAGCACCAGCGGCGCGTCCTCGCGCAGCACCATTCCGCCGGCCGCGCCGACGAGGATGTGGGCCCACCAATCATGCAGGCAGCCGGCGGGCGGCGCGCTGGCCGCGACCAGGCGCGCGGCTGCGGCGTCGAGCAGCATGGCGCATCCGCCCGCGGTGTTCTCGACCAGCGCGGCCGGGAACCCGTACGGCGCGCCGAGGTTCGGCTGGATGCCGATCGGGCGCAGCGCCGCGTCGACCAGCGCCGTACGGCAGAACCACAGCGTCGGGCCCGGCCGATCGGCTAGAGCGTGATGACCGTAGGTGGCATCGCCGTAGGTCTGAATCACGCGATCAAGCAGAGAACTGGAGCGGGATGGCGGAGCGAAGGCGATGTCATACCGCTCTAGCGCCGCCAGCCCGACGGCCAGCTTCTCCGGCCGCCAGACATCGTCCTGATCGGCGAAGGCGAAGGCGGCGGCGCCCGATTCGGCAACGACGGCGTGGCGCAGGAGGTGGAAGAAGCTGCCCGCCGCGCCCAGCCGTTCGCCGCCGGCCACCCGCACGACGCGCCCCGCGCCGGCCCCGGCGGCGAAGGCGTCGAGCAGCGCTACCGAGCCGTCGCACGAACCGTCATCGCGCCAATAGAGCACCCAGTCGGCATGGGTCTGCGCCGCAATCGAGGCGAGCTGTTCGGGCAGGTAGCGCTCGCCCTCATAGGTCGCGAGGAGGATGGCGACGCGGCGGGACACGCCGTCAGGCCGCGAGGACCGCGTCCACCGTGCGCGCCACGCCCTCTTCCCAGCGCGGCAGGCGGAGCCCGAAGGTCGTCGCCAGCTTGGCACAGTCCAGCCGCGAATCCGCCGGGCGACGGGCCGGGGTCGGCCAGTCGGAGGTGGCGATCGGGGCGATCGTCGGCGGGGTCACGCCGTGGCGGGCGGCCTGGGCGAAAATCTCGGTGGCGAACCCGTGCCACGTCGTCTCGCCCTGGGCGGTGGCGTGATAGACGCCGGCATAAGACTCCCGCCAACCTTCGGCGAGGCGCGCGGCGATGGTGGCGATGCCGGCGGCGAGGTCGGCGGCGGCCGTCGGCGTGCCGCGCTGATCGGCGACGACGCGCAGCCGGTCCGTCCGCTTGCGCGCGTTCAGCATCGTCAGCAGGAAGTTCTTCCCGCGCGCGGCATAGACCCAGGAGGTGCGCAGGATGATGGCGCGCCGGCAGCGCTCCAGCACCGCGCGCTCGCCGGCGAGCTTGCTGGCGCCGTAGACCCCGGTGGGGTTCGTCGGATCCGTCTCGACATAGGCCGCGCCCTTGGCGCCGTCGAACACATAGTCGGTGGAGATGTGGATCAGCGGGACGCCAGCGCCGGCGCAGAGCGCGGCCAGCCGCGCCGGCCCGTCGCGATTGGCGCGCCAGGCCGGGCCGATCGCAGTTTCGGCTGCGTCCACCGCGGTGTAGGCGGCGGCATTCACCACCAGCGCGGGACGGGCGGCGAGGAAGGCCGCCTCGATCGTCTCCGGGTGGTCGAAATCGAAGCCGGGCCGCCCGACGAGGTACGGGTCGGGCAGCAGCGCCGCCAGTTCGTGCGCGACCTGCCCGGTGCCCCCGGTGACCAGGACGCGGGTCACGGCGCCGGGAACCAGGTGGCGGCTTCCGCGAACCCGGGCAGTTGCGTGTCCTTGTCCGAAAGGACCGCCTCGCCCGGGGCAACCGGCCAGGGCAGCGCGAGCGACGCGTCGTTCCAGATCACGCCGCGCTCGGCGGCGCGGTCGTAGGGGGCGGTGACCTTGTAGAGCACCTCGGTATCCGGCTCGAGCGTGCAGAACCCGTGCAGGAACCCGTCCGGCACCCAGAGCTGGGCACCCGTCTCCGCGCTCAGCACGGCCGCGACGTGCTGCCCATAGGTCGGCGAGCCGCCGCGAATGTCCACCGCCACGTCCCAGATCGCGCCGCTAAGGCAGCGCACCAGCTTGCCCTGCGCGTTCGGCGCCAGCTGGCAGTGCAGGCCACGGATCGTTCCCTTGGCGCGCGACAGGCTCTGATTGTCCTGGATGAAGCGCGCCGCGATCCCGGCGGCGACGAAGCGGGCTTCGTTGTAGGTCTCCGAAAAATGGCCGCGGGCGTCGGCGAAGCGGGGCGGAACCACCAGGATGACATCGGCAATGGCCAGACGCTCGATCTTCATCGTCCCTGCCCTCAGCCGTGCACGCCGTCGGCCAGATCGGCCAGAACCCGGCCCAGTTCGGTCTTGCCCAGGCGCCGGGCGTGGCCACGCAGGGTTTCGGCGTCGATATGGCCCATGCGGAACGCCACCTCCTCGGGGCAGCCGACCAGCATGCCCTGGCGGGACTGGATGGTCTGCACGAACGTCGCCGCCTGCAGCAGGCTGTCCGGCGTGCCGGCGTCCAGCCAGGCGCACCCGCGGCCGAGCCGTTCGACATGCAGCGATCCGGCCTCGAGATAGAGCCGGTTGAGGTCGGTGATCTCGAGCTCGCCGCGGGCCGAGGGACGGATCGTCGCCGCCAGATCGGAGACCCGGCGGTCGTAGAAATACAGCCCGGTCACCGCCCAGTTGGAGCGCGGCTGGGCTGGCTTCTCGACGATCTCGACCGCCTGCCCGTCCTCGTCGAAGGTGACGACGCCATAGCGTTCGGGATCGACGACGCGGTAGGCGAAGACGGTCGCCCCCTCCGGGCGCGAGGCGGCGGCGCGCAGGGAGACGGAGAGATGATCGGCGAAGATCAGATTGTCGCCGAGCGCCAGCGCGCAGGGTTCACCCTCGATCCAGTCCCGTCCGATCAGGAACGCCTGGGCGAGACCTTCGGGGCGGGGCTGAACGGCATAGGAAAACCGGATGCCGAGCCCCGACCCATCGCCGAGCAGGCGGCGGAACTGGGGCAGGTCCTCGGGCGTCGAAATCACCAGGATGTCGCGAATGCCCGCCAGCATCAGCGTGCTCAGCGGGTAGTAGATCATCGGCTTGTCATAGACCGGCAGCATCTGTTTCGACGCGGCGAGCGTCATCGGGTGCAGCCGCGAGCCGGCCCCGCCGGCGAGTATGATGCCCTTCATCAAGCCCGAAACTCCCAGATTGCAGCCGTCAGAGGCTCAGGTTCCAGCGCGGCCGAGGCGCTGGCCGGCATAGCGCGCGGCGCGGATGCGCGTCCACCAGTCGCGATGGTCGAGATACCAGAGCAGCGTGCGCCTCAGCCCGGCGGCGAAATCGTGCCGCGCCTGCCAGCCGAGGGCGTGCTCGGCGGCTCGGGGGTCGATTTCATAGCGGAAATCATGTCCCGGCCGGTCGCCGACGAAGCGGATCAGCCGCGCCCGCGGGCCGGCCGGATCGGGCGCCAGCTCATCGAGAATGGCGCAGATCGTCTCGACGACCTCCAGGTTGCGCCGCGGCTGCCTGGCGCCGATGGCGTAGGTGCCGCCCGGCGCGCCGCGCTGCAGCACCGCGACCAGCGCCTCCGCATGGTCCTCCACCAGCAGCCAGTCGCGCAGGTTCGAGCCGTCGCCATAGACCGGCAGTTCGCGCCCTTCGAGGGCGTTGATGGTGACGAGCGGGATCAGCTTCTCGGGGAACTGCCAGGGGCCGTAATTGTTGGTGGTGTTGCTCACCAGCGTCGGCAGCCCGTAAGTGTGGAACCAGGCGCGCACCAGGTGATCGGACGCGGCCTTGCTCGCCGAATAGGGGCTGCGCGGGTCGTAGGACGTGGTCTCGGTGAAGGGCGGATCGGACGGGCCCAGCGAGCCGAACACCTCGTCGGTGGAAATGTGGTGGAAGCGGAAGCCGCTCTTCGCCGGCTGGTCGAGCCCGGCCCAGTAATCCCGTGCCGCTTCGAGCAGGACGTAGGTGCCGACGATATTGGTGTCGATGAACGCGGCGGGGCCGTCGATGGAGCGATCGACATGGGATTCGGCGGCGAGATGCATCACCGCGTCCGGCCGGTGGTGGGCGAACACCTCGCGCATCGCGGCGCCGTCACGGATATCGGCGCGGATGAGCGTGTGGCGGGGATGGTCCCGCGCCTCCTCCAGCGCCTCCTCCGAAGCGGCGTAGGTCATGGCATCGACATTGACCACAGTGTGGTCGGTATCGCGGATCAGGTGGCGGATGACCGCTGAACCAATGAAGCCGCACCCGCCGGTGAGAAGAATGCGCATCGCGCTCCTTTCCTCGCCCGTGTGAAGCGATCGGGCGAAAGGCGGCGCAACCTGCCAGCGCGAGGCTGGGGCGGCAAGCCCTACGGAGGTCGCTAGCGCGGTCCGGCGCGGGTTCCGGCGTCAGGGGCGGCGGACCGGAAGCCGAAGACGGAGAAGGTCGCATCCAGCGCCGGTCCGGTATCGCGGCCGCGCGCGTTCATCGCGTGCAGCGTGAGATCGTCGATCAGCAGGTGCGGATCCGCCTCACGGATGGCACCGAGCAGCGCGACCAGCTTCGGCCAGTCCGGGGCATAGACGCTCGCCCGCACGCCGATCCGGCTCAGTCCCGCCATCTGGCGCGGCGGCAGCATTTCGGCGCTGGTCAGGGAGGCGCCGGCGGCGTTCACCATCTCCTGCAGCCGCCCCTGCAGTGCGGCGCCGGCGACGGCGTCGCTCGCGCCCTCGAGGAGCCCTGCGCCGCCTTGCGCCGGCTGGGGGGTGCCGGCGCTCTGGCGCTGCAGCTCCGGTAGGGTGGCGGCCAAGGCGGCCATGTGGTCCGCCAGCACCTGCTGCTCCGCCAGGCGCTGCGCCCGCGCCGCGTAGACATCGACCAGCGGCGCCACCAGCGCCAGCCAGATCAGCGCCAGGGCGAGACATCCCAGCGCCAGGGCGAGCAGGCGGCCCTTGCGCCCGACCGGCAGCGCGGTGGCGAGGTCCGGCGCCATGTTATGGGCGCGGCTGGCCGAACAGGCGCCCCGCAGCGCGGGTCACGTCGCCCTGGTAGCGCTGGTTCAGCGCGGCGGTGTGGGAGTGGTAGTCGCCGATGGCGCGCATCAGATCGCCGGCCTCGGCCCGCCGGTACTGGGCAAGGATCGCGCCCGCGGCAGCGATGTTGAAACACGGGTCGGCCAGGAGCCGCTGACGGACCTGCTCGGGCGTCGTGCCGGCGAGCGCGGCCAGCGTCGGCAGCCACAGCGTGTTGATCTGCATCAGTCCGAGATCCTCGGAGCCATCCCGGTTGCGTTGGACGGTGCCAACGCTGCCGCCCTCCACCGCCTGAATCGACGGCAGCACGCGCGGCGGCAGATGATGGTAGGCGGCAACGAGCGCCATGCAGGCGAGCGAGGGAATCGGCATGGTGTTCCAGGCGAACAGCGATCACGGACCGCCGAATGATACACGACCGCAGCGAGCGCCGCGCGTCGTCGCTGTGTGATCATTTTGTTGCGGCGGCGAACTCGGCTTCCGACCCCGAAGCGCGCGCAGTAGAGAACGGGGCCCCGGATCAGGACCGCCATGCCACACCTCGTCCCGCGTTACGCCACGCCTGCCACTGCCCGTTGCCGCCGCCACGAGCGCGGCTTCACTCTGCTCGAGATTCTCGTCGTCATCGCCATCCTTGGTCTGCTGATCGGCCTCGTCGCGCCGGCGGCCCTGCGCCAGCTCGGCGGCGCGCGCAACTCGGTGGCGACGCAGTCGATCGCGCGCCTCGGCTCGGTGCTCGATCTCTACAAGCTCGATGTCGGCACCTACCCCTCCACCGAGCAGGGGCTGCAGGCTTTGACGACGAAGCCCGCCGATGCCGCCACCTGGAACGGACCGTACCTGAAGGGCGATACGCTGCCGACCGATCCGTGGAACCATCCCTACCTCTATCGCAACCCGTCCAACCGCGCCGGCCACGACTACGATCTCTGCTCCCTCGGGGCCAACGGGCAAGGCGGTGGCAGCGAGATCTGCAATCCCTGACCGGAATCCCTGACCGGAATCCATGACCGGGGCTGCGCCTCGCGCCGTTACGGCGCCTGGTCCCAGGCGAGAATCGCGTAGGCACGGCCGCTCTGCGTCGCGCCGATGCGCACCACCGCGCGGCGCGTGAAGCGCGCGCCACCAGATTCGGCGTACGCTTCGATGCTGAACGCGATCCCGGGCGTCGTCGTTGCGCCGACGGCGGGGCCGAGCTGGGCAAGCGCCGCCGCGACCGCGGAATCGGCCAGCGCAGGGGCTGGATCGTCCAGCGTGGCGAGTGAGAGATGTGGGCGCAGCCGCGCGTGCAGGACCGGGGTCATGCCCAGCACGAGGCCGACCTCGTCGAGGCTCTCGAACGGTTCACCGGGTGGCAGATAGATGTCCCCCGTGGCACGCCCGCGCGCCAGATATTGCGCCATCAGCGCCGCGTGATCGGCGGGTGCGAGTTCCGGCCCGCGCCAGTCGACGATCGCCCGAGCGATCATCGCCGCGCTCGCCGGGTCCGCCCCAACGGTGCCGAGCAGGGCTGTGAGCAAGGAGGGATCGGCGAGGTTCGGATTGACCTTGCCGCCCTCATTGCCGATCAGCACCCGCACGCGCGCGGCGCCGATCACCACCGTCCGCAGACCGGCCTGCCAGGGCTGGGGCGTGCCGGGCAGGAGATGGAAGATCGCCTCGGCCAGCGCACCATCGGCCGCGGCCTCGGCCGACGCGGCAGCGCGGAGATTGGCGGCCAGACTGAGGTCGGATCGACCGTCCGCAAGCAGCGAGGAGAGCAGCAGGGCGAGCAGCGACAAGGTCCACAGCACGAGCAGCAGCGCAAAGCCGCGCTCCGCGCGTCCCCGGCTCACTGGTCGATGCCCGTCCTCTGGCGCAGTGCGCGGGTCGGGTCGGGCGAGCCGTCCGGCGGCAGCCGGCCGAGTTCGTTCGGGACCCGTGCCGCTTCCGGCAGATGCTCGCGGAGATCTTCGGTGAGCGCACGGGCATCGCGCTGGTCGTGCAGCACGTGCGGCGTGATCAGCACCAGGAGTTCGGTGCGGGTGCGGGTGTTGTTCTGCTGGCCGAGCAGCGCGCCGAGCACCGGGATATCCTTGAGGAAGGGAATGCCCTCGTTGCTGCGCGTCACCGAGTCGCGGATCAGCCCGGCCAGGCCGACGGTCTGACCATCCTGCACGACCACCCGCGACTGCACGTTGCGTTCGAGGAAGGCCGGCGAGGGAATGCCGTTGGTGTTGACCGACGTGTCGACCTCACTCACCTGCTGCGCGACGTCCAGCGTCACCAGCCCGCCGCTGTTCACGCGCGGCGTCACCTGCATGATCACGCCGGTCTGGGCGTAGTTCACCGTGTTGATCACCGGGGAGTTCGCGACCAGCGTACTCTGCGAGCTGGAGGTGAGATAGGGCACCGCGTCGCCGACTTGCAGCGTTGCCGGCTGGTTGTCGAGCACCAGCACTTCCGGCGAGGACAGCACGTGCACCGTCGTCACCGCTTGCAGCGCGGCCAGCGTGAGCTGCGCGCCGTTGTTGCCGGCGAGCAGGAAGCCGGGCGCCGCACCCGGCAGCGCCTGCGTCAGAACCCCGTTCAGCCCGCCCTGCTTGAAGAAGAACTGCGTGCCGAACTGCAACTGATCGTTGAGATCGACCTCGGCGATGGTGGCGTCGATGCGCACCTGCAAGGGCAGGATGTCGATCTTGCGCAGCATCGCCTCGATCGTGTCCTCCTCCTGCTGGGTGGCAAAGATCAGCAGTGCGTTGTTCTGCGGATTGGGAATGATGCGCATGTCGTTGACATCGACATTGCCCGGTGTTTCGAGCGGCCCGAGAAGCGGGTTGCCGCCCGCCGGCGGTGCGCCGGCCGCTCCGGCCTGCGGCGCCGCCAGCGGCGCGGCGCCAGCCGTTCCGCCGATGCCCCCGCCCATTCCCGCGCCGCCGATGCCGCCGCCCATTCCCCCACCGCCCATTCCCCCACCGGCCGCCCCGCCGCCGCCCATCCCGCCAACGGCGCCGCCGCCCACCCCGCCGCCGGGCGAACCGGGTCCACCGAGCTGTTGCGCGCCCACGCCTGGCGCCGTCGCGGCAGCGGCGGGCGCCGTGCTCGGCTGGGCGGTGACGTTGTTCGGCGTGAATGCCTGCTGGAGGATGTAGGCGACACTGTTGGCGTGGCTGTTCTGCAGATAGAACACGTGCCAGCTGCGTAGTGTTTCGCGCTGCTTGCGCTCGATCATCGCATAGACGCGGCGCACGTCGTCGAGCAGGCGCGGCTGTGTGGCGATGGCGAGCACGGCACCGATGCGCTCCATCGGCACGACGCGGATCACGCCGCCGCCTTCGCCGCCGGAGGCCTTGCCCCCGGTCTGACCGCGCAGCGCGTCCTGCAGCGCGGTGGCGAAGTCCTTGGCGTTGCCCGAGGTGACCGGGAGCAGCGCGTAGGACTGGCCGGCGAGGAGATCGATGTCGAAGCTCTGCACCAGGCGGACCAGCGTCTCACGCGTCGCCGGATCGCCCGAGACCACGACGGCGTTGCGCGCCGGGTCGGCGGTGACCTTGCCGGCGCCAGCGTAGGGCTGGAGGACCTTGGCGATCTCGTCGCTGGCCGCATAGCGCAGCGGCACCACGGTCAGCCCCTGCTCGCCGGCATCCGTGGCAAGGCCGGGCGCGGTGGCCGCATCCTTGGCGGTGAGCACGCGATAGATGCCGTCGGCGCGGGCCAGTGTGGCGCCATTCTGCGCCAGCAGCGCTGCCAGCGTCGGCAGCATCTGCGCGCGCGCGAGCGGCATCGGCGAATGGAACGTGGTGGTGCCGCGCACGGCCGGATCGATCGTGTAGGGAACATGGAGAATCTTGCCGAGGATCTGCGCCACCACCTCGCGGATGTCGGTATCGGCGAAATCCAGCGAGATTTCGCCCGGCCCCGTCGCCGCCTCGCCGGCGCGGCTCGGAACGGCCAGCGTCGCGGCGGCGGCGTAGGAGACCTGGGCCGGCGGCGGCGCGCTCGGCGCCCCGACATCGCCGTTGATCCGCCGCGCCGCCACACCGGCATTGGCCGCCACGGGCGGCAGCGGTGATGGCGCGGGCGGAAGTCCCGGGTTCGCGCAGCCGGCGAGCGCGGCGAGCGCGAACAGCAACATGGCGCTACGGGTCATCGCGTATGGGCCGGTGGATCCGCTTCCGCCGTGCGCGCCGGGGCCGGGGGGCGCTCTGTCGGTTCGGTGCCGAGGCTGGGGCTCAGCACGAGCGTGCGGCCCTTGCCCGTCAGCGTCACCTGGCCGGGCACGATCGCCACGACGCGGAAGCCGCCGATCTCGCCGCCCTCGGCGAGCACGATCGGCTTTCCTGCGCCGGTTGCGGCGAAGATGGCGGTGCGGCCGAACGGCCCGACCAGCACGCCGGACAGGCGCGGCAGCCCGGCCTGCGGCCCCGACCCCGCGCTCACCGCGGCGGGCCGTCGGCCGGGCGTGAACAGCGGCCGCGCCAGCAGCTCCGCCGAGCGGTCCGCCGGGAGCGTGTCCGCCTCGGCCGCGGACGGGTTGACGGCGGCGCGCGCGGGCTGCGGCGGCGCGTGCGGTGGCGCCGGACGCAGCTCGAGCGCGATCACGCCCGCCAGCGCCAGGGCGGCTGTCACCAGCGTGAGATGCACGGCGCGGCTCATCGCGCCGGCCCGGCCAGATCGGCCCGGATCGAGAACATCTCGCCGCTGCCCGTCTCCGCGCGCGTGACCGGGGCGGCGAAGGTGGGGTTGCGCAGCGCCGGGCTGGCCGCGAGCAGGCCGATCAGCCGTGCCGCCGCCTGGGAGAGCCCGCTCACCTCGATCCGCCCCTCGTGCAGGGCGAACTGGGTCAGGTGCGTGTCGTCGGGAAGCAGGGCGGTGAGGTTGGCGAGCGTGTCCATCGGGTCCGCCAGGCGTGCCCGCTCGCGCGCCACCGCGATGCCCCCGGCCTCGGCGGCGGCGAGACGCTGGCGCAGCGCGGTCGCCTGGTTGGCGCGCGGGCGCAGCGCGGCGATGCGCGCCTCGGTCGCGGCGAGCGCCAGCGACTGGCGGAGAAACGGGATCCCTACGGCGGCGAGGGCGAGCAGCGCGCATCCGGCCACGCTCAGCCGCCGGATGCCGCGCCGCCAGCCATTTGCGGGCGCGACGGTGAGGGACAGCGGCAGTCGCCGCGGAGCGGCGGGCCAGCCTTCCAGCACGGAATGGACGGCCGCGCCCGCGTCGGCGAGGGCGGCGAGCAAGGGCCGCAGCGGCGCCGTCGGGATCAGCCAGAGGGCGAGGTCGAGGCGGCCGCGCTTGCGGTCGCGCTGGCGGATCGACCAGCCGAAGACGACGTCCTCGGCGCTGAATGGCGTCAGCCGGTCCATTTCGAACCGCAGCACGCCGCCGGGGTCCCGCGCGGCGGCCAGCGGCAGGCTGACCTGGCGTTCCAGCAGCAAGCCCGTGGGCAGCGCGAGGCTGACCGAGGCGGGCCGGGCGCTGGCGCCGAGAGCGGCGCGCAGGGCGGCGATGCCCGGCGCATCGAGCGCGAAGCGCGCCGGCGCATCGGTCCCGGCGGGCGCCAATGCGACGGCATCCAGCGCGGGGGCGGCGGCCAGCACCGTTTCGCGCGGCAGGGCGGTGAGCCGACGCCGCAGCCAAGCCGGAACCAGCTCGATCAGCCGGGCCAGCCACCAGGACAGGAACTCAGCCACCATGGCTCTGCCGGACGCGCGGGCGGCGGCCGCGGCAGGATCGGCACGCGCTGTGGGGTGGCGGCGACCAGCCGGGTTCGATCCTGTTTCGCATCGGCGCGACTGCTAGCCCGTTGCTGGAGGGCGGCAAAAAGAAAGATTTAAGACACGGATTCCGCCGGCACGCCCCGGCTACTCGCCGACGCGGTCGCGCCGCGGTGCCGCCACCAGATCGGGCCAGCGGCGCGGATCACCGGCCGGAAAGACCAGCCGGAGACGGATCAGCGCCGGTGGGTAGGGGCTGGTCCAACTGTCCTGCCAGCCGCCGCCGGAGGAAGCGGCGTAGGCCAGGCGCAGCGCGGCGACACCGGTGAGCAGCACCTCTTCGGCCGGCGGCGGCGCGACCCCGACCCGGAGCGCGTGCCGATGCGGCGTCCAGCCCAGCACCAGTCGATGGGCGCTGTCCAGATACAACGTGACGTCGGCGAGCCGGGTGGGCAGCGCGCTGGCGGCCGCGGGCAGCGTCGTGGTGAAGCTCATGCGGACCGGCTCGCCGCGCAGCGAGGAGGGTGTCGTCGCGGTCCCCGGTTCGAGCGCCTCGACGAGGTGGCGCAGCGTGCGATCCAGTGCGTCGAGCTCGCCGTGCGCGGCCTGCACATGCGCCTCGGTCCGCCACGCCAGCAGGCCGAAGCGCAGCCCCTGCGACAGGCCGGCGAGCAGCAGGCCAAGCACGACCAGCATCACCAGCAGTTCGAGCAGCGTGAAGCCCGCTTCCCCGCCCCGCCCCGTCGCGCGCCGCGTCATCAAGGGCGGCCGCCGGCCGGGCCGAGGGCGGTGCTTGCCAGCTCGACCCGCCGCCACGCGGCGCCGTCCGGCCACGAGACCGCGACCTGGATGCCGAACAGCCCCGTGGCGCCGAACGCGCCCGGCGTGGTCGCCGCCAAGGCGGTGATGCGGACATGCCAGCGGAACCCGTCACCCTCGGTGCCCTGCCACTCGCCCGCCGCCGGGCGCGCCGCGGCGGCGGCCAAGTGGGACCGCGCCAGCGCCAGTGCTTCCCCTTCGCGCGCCGCGCGGCTGCTCGCGCGCAGCCCGCCGAGCCCGCCCTGGAACAGCACCGCCAGTGCCAGCGCCGCGATCACCGTCGCGATCAGCACTTCCAGCAGCGTGAAGCCGCGTTCCGCGCGGCGCCGCTCAGCGCCCATCGGCCAGGCTGACCCGCCCACTCAGCCAGTCGACCCCGACGACGACATGGACCCCGCCCTTGGCGATGTCGATGCGCCCGCCACTGGCGCTGCCGTCGGGTGCGAAGCGGATCAGCCCGATGCGCCCCCCCGCGGTGCCCGCGACCGTGCGCATGGCCAGCTGCACCCCGCCGGGCAGCGCGTGTGCCGGCGCGCCGGCGACCCGGACGCTGCCGGCGACGAGATCGATGGCGACGTCCACCGGTGCATTGCTGGCGATCGCCTGCGCCCGCGCCCCGCGCAGCGCCGCCGTGACCTGGCGCGCCGCCGCCTCGGTTTCCACCCGTGGGCTGCGTGCGGGTCCGCGCGCCAGCACGATGCCGGCCACCAGGCCGAGAACCGCCAGCACCACCAGCATCTCGACCAGCGTGAAGCCGCGCGCCCCACGCTCAGTGCGCGAGATCATTGAGGCTCAGCATGGCGAGAAGGAGGGAGGCGACGATGCCGGCGACGGCGGCGCCCATCACGATCGTGATCGCCGGCACCAGCAGCGCGACCAGGCGCTGGATCGCCAGCCGGCTCGCCGTTTCATGGATCTCCGCCGCGCGCAGGGCCATCGGCCCGAGTTGCCCGGTTTCCTCGCCGAGGCGGAGCAGGTGGATGGTGCGCACCGGGAGCACGAAGCTGGCGCGAAGCGGCTCGGCGAGCCCGGCGCCGTCGCGCGCGCGCTGGGTCGCCTGGTCCACCGCGCGCATCCCGGCGCGGTTGCCGAGCGCGTCGCGGGCGATGCCGAGGGCGGCGATGAGCGGCACGCCATTGGTCAGGAGCGTGCCGAGCGTGCGGGTGAGGCGCGCAGCCAGCACCTCGCGCGCCAGGCCGCCCAGCACCGGCAGGCGCAGCACCAGCCGATCGAATGCGGTGCGCGGCCCGGGGCGGCGCAGCACCGCCCGCACGGCCAATCCGGCGAGCGCCAGGGCGAGCAGCGCCGCCAGGCCAAACCTGGAAACGAGGTCGCCGGCGGTGATCAGCGCCTGGGTAGGCCCTGGCAGGGCGGCGCCATTCTGCTCGAACAGGGGCACGAACTGCGGCAGGACCTGGGTCAGCAGCAGCGCGATGGCCCCGACCGCCGCGAGCGCGAGCAGCGCCGGATAGACCATCGCCGTACTGATGCTGGCGGCCAGCGCCCGCTCGCGTTCGAGCAGGGCGGCGAGATGGTCGAGCGTGCTGGCCAGCGTGCCGCCGGCCTCGCCGGCGCGCACCAACCCGACATAGAGCGGCGGGAAGCTCCTCGGGTGCTGTGCCAGCGCCGTGGCCAGCGGCTTGCCGTCCCGCACCGCCTCGCGCAGCGCGGTCAGCGTCCGGCCGAGCCGCGCGCTCGTCGCGGTCTCGATCAGGAACCGCAGGGCGCGGTCGAGATCCTGGCCCGCGCCGAGCATCACCGCCAGTTCGCGAGTGAGATGGGCGCGCTCCGCCGGCCGCAAGGCGCCCATGGCCGAGCGCGCTCCGAACAGCGTCCCGAGCCGCGACGCGAGCGACAGTCCGGGCGCGTCATCCGGCTCGGCGCGCATCGGGATCAGCCCCTGCCGGCGCAGCCGGGCGATGAGCTCTGCCTCGCTCGCCGCCTCCAGCATGCCTCGCTCGGTCTCGCCCTGCGGGCCGATCGCGATGTAGCGGAAGCGGGCCATCAGGCTTCCGACCGCAAGCTGCGGACGACCTCTTCGACGCTGGTGATGCCGGCCAGCGCGGCATCGAGCCCGGCCTCGAACAGCGGCACCATGCCGGCCGCGACCGCCGCCGCCTCGATCACCGACTGTTCGGCGCGGGCGAAGATCAGCCGCTCGATCGTGGCGTCGGGCACCAGGAACTCGGCGATCGCCTGCCGGCCGCGATAGCCGGTGGAGCGGCACGCGCCGCAACCCACCGGATGAAACAGCATCGGTGCAGCCTCGCCGGAGCGCGTATCGAGGGCGAAGCGGGTTATGAGTTCCGGCGGCGCCGGCGCGGCGCGGCGGCAGGCGGGGCAGAGCCGACGCACCAGGCGCTGGGCCAGCACGCCGCGCAGCACCGAAGCGAGCAGGTAGTCCTCCAGCCCCATGTCGCGCAGGCGCGTGATCGTGGCCGCGGCCGAATTGGTGTGCACGGTGGAGAGCACGAGATGCCCGGTCAGCGCCGCCTGCACCGCGATCTGCGCGGTCTCCAGATCGCGCATCTCGCCGACCATGATCACGTCCGGATCCTGGCGCAGGATCGAGCGGAGCAGCGCGGCGAAGGAGAGGCCGATCTGCGGCTTGACCTGGATCTGGTTGATGCCGCGCAGCTGGTACTCGATCGGGTCCTCGACGGTGATGATCTTACGGCTGACCGCGTTCAGCGCCGACAGGCCGGTATAGAGCGTCGTCGTCTTGCCGCTGCCGGTCGGGCCGGTGACCAGCACGATGCCGTTGGGCAGGTCGAGAGCGGCCGAGAAGCGCGCGACGACGGGGGCGGGCAGGCCGAGACGGTCATAGTCGAACTGCACCGCGCTGCGGTCGAGCACGCGCAGGACCACGGTCTCGCCGAACAGCGACGGAATGGTCGAGACGCGGAAATCCACCTCCTGGCCCCGGACCGCGAGCTTGATGCGGCCATCCTGCGGCAGCCGGCGCTCGGCGATGTCGAGCCGCGCCATGATCTTGATGCGCGAGACGATGGCCGCGGCCAGTCGGGCCGGGGGCGCCTCGGCCTCGGCCAGCACGCCGTCATGGCGCGTGCGTACCCGCAGCCGGTCCTCGAAGGGCTCGAGATGGATGTCCGAGGCGCCGGTCTCGACGGCGCGGGCGATGATCTGGTTGACCAGACGGATCACCGGCGCCTCGCTGGCGAGATCCTTGAGCCGCTCGGTGTCCTCGGCCAGCGGCGCCGCCGTGTCCGCCGGTTCGGGAGCCTCGGCGTCCTCCTCCCGGTCCGGGTAGAGGCGCTCGATCGCAGCGTCCAGCTCGATCGGCACCGCCACTTCCAGCCGAACCGGAAGCCCGGTCGCGGCGGCGATCGCCGCGGGGAGAAACGGGTCGAGCGGGTCGGCGCAAGCGAGGGCCAGGGTTCCGTCGGCGACCGCGAGGGGCAGGGCGCGGGCGGCGCGCAGGAAGCGCGGCGCGACGCGCTCGGCGAACAAGGGCGCGGCGGGATAGCGGGCCGGGATGACCAGGGGCAGGCCGAGCAGGCTCGCGAGCGCCTCGGCCAAGGCGCGCTCGCCGATCAGGCCGAGCTGGATCAGCACGGCGTGAAGCCGCTCGCCGGTCTCGGCCGCGAGACGGCGGGCGCGGTCGATCGTCAGGGCATCGCAGTCGCCGCGGCTGCGCAGCAGCGCCGCAAGGCGTTCGTCGGCCGTCTCGATGCCGCCCGGTGCGCCGGAAATCGCGCTCATCATCCTTGCTCTGCCGCCGGTCTGCTTGCGCCGGACGCCGCGCGGTGCCATGGCGCGCGGCGTCGGCGCGGCGGCTGTTTGGGCGGCGCGAGCGCCCGCTGGCAAGTGACACAATGGCGACAGCGCGTGCCGAAGGAGAGAGTCGTGCAGTGGCTGGCGGTGGTCGTCGCCCCGTTCGTCGGCAGCTTCCTCGGCGTGCTGGTCCGCCGCTTGCCGCGCGGGGAGCCGGTCGGCTGGACGCGCTCGGCCTGCGAGACCTGCGCCCGTCCGCTCGGCGCCGGCGACCTGCTGCCGATCGTGAGCTTTCTGGCCCACCGTGGCCGCTGCCGCACCTGTCGGGCACCGATCGGCGGGTTCCACCTCGCGATCGAGCTGGCAGCGGTGGGGGTGGCGCTCGGTGCGGTCGCGCTCACGCCCGAACCCCAGCGGGTCTGGACCGGCTGCGTTCTGGGCTGGTGGCTGCTCGCGCTGGGCTGGATCGATGCTGTGCACATGCTGCTGCCGGACGTGCTGACGCTGCCATTGATCCTTGCCGGCCTGGGGGTGGCTTGGCTCGACGATCCCGCGGCCGTCGCTGGGCACGCGCTTGGAGCGGCAGCGGGCTACCTCGCCTTCCGCGCGGTGGGCGCGTGCTACGCGCGGCTGCGTGGCCGCGACGGGCTCGGTGAGGGGGATGCGAAGCTGCTCGCCGCCGCCGGAGCTTGGCTCGGCTGGCAGCCGCTGGCCGATCTCGTGCTGGTGGCTGCCCTCTCGGCGCTCGCCGTCGGCCTCGGCATCGCGCTGTATCGGCGTCGGCTCCAGGGGGATCTGGCGTTGCCCTTCGGCCCCTTCCTCGCGATCGCGCTGTGGTTGATCTGGGTCTGGCAGAATTGGGGCCTCAGCCCGTCGGGCGGGACCGGCTGATGGGGTGAGGGTGCTCGATCGAGCAGCGGAGCCGCCCCCATCTCGTGCAGGGGCGCCAGCGACGGCAAGCGGACAAAATGAAGCGGCCGGCGATCATACGATCGCCGGCCGCCGGTCGGCACGTCTCGTCGAGATTACCGGTCGCGGTGATCGTCGCCGCGGCCGCGATCGGAATGATCGCGATCGAAGTTGAACATTCCCATCAGGTCGCCGATCGCGGGACCATTAGTCGGCACGTAGGCGTTGTCGTCGCGGGCAACCGGGTTCGGCAGGTTGTCGCGGCTGCGCTGCGAGATCGTCGGCAGGTTCCAGTTGGCCTCGATGAACTTCGCGATCGAAGCGTGGTCGTAGTAGTCATGCACCACGCGGCCGCCGCGCGCCCAGGGCGAGATCATCAGCATCGGGATGCGGGTGCCGTCGCCGAAATAATCGACCGGCTGGATGTAGCCGGAGTCCCAGTATCCACCGCCTTCGTCGACCGTGACGAGAACCGCGGTGCTCTCCCAGAGGTCCGGATGCTGGCGCAGCTCGGTGACGATCTTCTTCACGAAGCCTTCGAAGATGTCGAACTTGGAGGAGGTCGGGTGGCCGTCGTTGTAGCCGTCCGGCTTGACGATCGAGACCGCCGGCAGCGAGCCGTGCTCGATGGTCTCATAGAGATCGGCCGCGTCCTTGAGGTGGGTCTCACGGACCTCGGCGTTGGTCATGATCGCCGTTTCGTACTGGAACGGATTGCAGATGTTGCAGTACGTATCGTTCGGATCATGCGGATTGGCGACGTACTGGTTCCAGCCCTCGCCGAAATAGGCCCAAGAGATTTTGTGCTCCATCAGCACGTCGGCGATGGTGCGGGTGCTCGAGGGCGGGATCGTGAAGGTATCGGTCGTGTCCACGCTGCCGTCGCCGAAATAGCCCGGATTGTAGTTGTTGAGCAGGTAGTAGTGGCCGGGCTCGCAGTTCGGGTTGACCTTCATCGCCTGAAGGTAGGAGACGACCGACCCGACGGCGGGCTGGGTGGTATCGGCGCAGGCGCTGTAGGTGCCGCCCGAATAGCCGTCCTGCGTGTACCAGTTGTTGGTGTTCGGCTGCGGGTCCGGGTTCTCGATCTGGTTCTGCGGCGGCATCGCGGCGTTGCCGTGACCGTCGCTGTACCAGAACGCATCGGCGGAGCCGATCATGATGTGGTTGGCGCCGGTGCCGCCAATCACGCCCTGGTGGTAGTTGTCGGACAGCGCATACTCGTGGGCGAGCTGGTTGAAGTAGGGAACGTCACCCTGCTGGACGTTGTAGAACCCCATCGAGGTCGCACCTTCGTGGGTGCTCTCGTTGTTGAAGTTCGCCGGCTGAGACTTGCCGTTGTTGCCGGCGCCAATGGTGACCTCGACCCAGGGGAACAGGTCGTTGAGGCAGCCGGACGGGTTCGCCGCCGAGGCGTGCGCGGCGCTGCAGTCCATCTGCTGCCACATCTGGTAGAAGCGATGCACCGGGCTGGACGCGTAGGCGTCATACGGGAGCGACGGCGTGAGCTGGAACGGGCCGTTCGCCAGGGCATTCACGTTCGCGATGCGGGTATCGATCGTGCCCGTCGGCAGGCCGGAGGCGCCGGTGGTGAGCAGCTTGATGTCGCGCGGCAGCAGACCGTGATCGAGCGCCGCGGCGTAGGCCAGCGTGGCGAAGGGCGGCCAGCTGCCGTCGGTCGCGGTCGTCGGCGTGCCGCCCGTGTTCACCGGCGGCAGCGTCGCGTAGGGGCCGGTGATGGTCGGGCTGATCGAGTAGGTGGTGGTGTCGCTCGCCTGCATCTGCGCCGCCATGGCGTAGTTCGGGCCCGGCGTGCCATCGGCGTTGATGATGCCCTTCGAGAGCAGGTTCGACACCGTCTGGCCGTCGCGCGGCTTGTAGGTGGCGAAGACATGGTCGAAGGAGCGGTTCTCGCCGATGATCACGATCAGGTGCTTGATCGGCGTGCGCGTGTAGGTGTCATCGTCGCCCGAGCGATGGTCGCGGGCGAAGGCGACGGGAGCGGCCGTGTTGACCAGCATCGCCGCGAGTGAGGCGCAGGCGAGCAACCGCCTGCGGGTGTCCTTGAATTTCATTGTCCGAGAGTCTCCCTGGTTTCGGGGAGACCCTCTTAGCGCGCGGCCGTGACATTATGATTTCACGACCATTTCGGATCGGTGATTTGTGGCTGGGATATGTCCTGTTCGTAATGAATACGGCCACGCGGTCACCACGCCGAGATCATCACCGTGCCCAGCGCAACACCAGCGGGTCCAGCGCCCTGGCGAGGTCGAGCAGGCCGGCACGGGTCGCCGGGTGGAGTGGCGCCGTCGGGGCGCGGGCGCCGGCGCAGCCGATGATGCCGCCGGCTTCCATCAGCACCTTGCAGGCGAGCAGGCCGCACTGGCGGTTCTCGTAGTTGATCAGCGGCAAGATCCGGGCGTAGTGGGCGGCCGCGGCCGCGCGCTTGCCGGCGCGATAATCATCGACGATCGGGCGCAGCAGATCGGGATAGGCCCCGCTCGGCATCGTGCCCCGCGCGCCGGCATCGAGATCCGCGAGCAGGGTGATCGCCTCCTCGCCATCCCACGGCCCGAGAATGCGCTCGCCGCCGAGTTGGATCATCTCGCGCAGCTTGGCCGCGGCGCCGGGCACTTCGATCTTGAAATAGCCGAGATTGGGGATCTCGCGCGCCAGGCGCACGAGGAATGGGGCCGAGAGCGGCGTGCCGGCGACCGGTGCGTCCTGGATCAGCACCGGGATCTCGATGGCGGTCGCGACCTCGCGGAAGAATGCCTCGATCGCCGCTTCGCCCGCGCGCATGGTCGCGCCATGATAGGGCGGCATGACCATGACCATCGCGGCACCGGCCGCCTGCGCCGCCCGGCTGCGTTCGGCGCAGATGCGGGTGCTGAAATGGCTGGTGGTGACGATCACCGGCACCCGGCCGGCGACATGCTCCAGGATCATCGCTGTCAGCGTCTCGCGTTCCGCATCGGTGAGCGCGAACTGCTCGGAATAGTTGGCGAGGATGCAGATGCCGTTCGACCCGGCGCCGATGAGGAAGTCGATGGCGCGGCGCTGGCCGTCGAGGTCGAGCGCGCCCGACTCGGTGAAGATCGTCGGCGCCACTGGAAAGACCCCTCCGGCGGCGAAGGCGGCGTGCGGCGCGGTCATGCGAGCGTCTCCCGTTTCAGGTCCCGTCCCAGCTCAGGCCCCGGCGAGCGGCGGCCAGCGTTCGTCCCACGGGCTCACCTGCTCCATTTCCGCGGCCACCGCGCACAATAGCCCATCCGAGCCCGGCGGGCCGACGAGTTGCACGCCGATCGGCATTCCCGCCCAGGGCCCGCCGGCGGGTGCCGGGCGGACCGGCACGCTGATGCCGGGCAGGCCGGCGGCGTTGACGAAGCCGGTGAACACCGCATGCGCGCGGGGGCCGGCCGGCAGGCCGGCGATCGTCGGCGGGTAGATATCCTGGGCCGGCCACGGCATCGCCGCAGCGCTCGGGGTCAGCAGCAGGTCCGTGCCGGCAAAGAACTCGGCGACCCGGCACTTGACCTGCGCCACCACCTCCATCGCCTCGACATAGGCGGCGGCGGTGAGCTTCCGCCCGGCCTCGGCGGCCTCGGTGATCGAGGCGGTCAGCCCGCTCTCGGCCACCGCCCGCTTGCCGAGCAGAGAGGCCAGTCCGGCCTGCACCAGCACCGGCCAGACCCGGTTGAGCCCTTCGACATCGTAGGGCGCCTCCCCCTGCTCGACGCGATGGCCGAGGCGCGCGAGCATGGCCGCCGTCTCGGCGACGCTCGCGGCGATGACCGGCTCGACCGGCAGCCCGCCGAAGTCCGGCGCGTAGCGGATCGACAGGCGGCGCGGCGGCGGCAGGGCGAACGGGTTGCCGGCCCAGACCAGGCTCGCCGGGTCGCGCGGGTCGGGATCGCTCATCAGCCCCATGACCGCGACGACGTCCCCGACCGTGCGGGCAAACGGCCCGATCACCTCGAAATCCGCCATGACCGCGGGAAACCCGTCACAGCGCGCCACCCGCCCGCGCGAGGGTTTGAGCCCAACGAGGCCAGTATATCCGGCGGGGCGGCGGATCGAGCCGCCGCCGTCGGTGCCGATGGCAATCGGCCCGAGGCCGGCGGCGAGTGCCGCCACCGCCCCGCCCGAGGAGCCGCCGGGGGTGAGCGCCAGGTCCCATGGGTTGCGGGTCGGGCCGAACAGGGCGTTGTCGGTATAGCCCTGCACCGTCAGTTCCGGGCAGTTGGTCTTGCCCAGGATGACCACGCCGGCGGCGCGCAGCCGCGCGATGGGAAGTTCGTCGCGCGCCGGCACGAAATCGGCGTAGAGCCGGCTGCCCCAGCTCGCCCGCATGCCGCGCACCGGGATGCTGTCCTTGACCGTGATCGGCACGCCGTCGAGCGGCGAGAGCGCGGTGCCGGCCCGCCAGCGTTGCTCGGATTCCCGCGCCGCGATTCGCGCGCCGGCCGCATCAACCGTCACCACGGCGTTGAGCGCCGGGTTGAGCGTGTCGATCCGCGCCAGCAGCGCCTCGACGACCTCGACGGGGGAGGTTTCGCGCCGTGCGAAGCGGGCGCGCAACTCCAGTGCGCTGGCCTGCCAGAACCGATCTGCCATTGCGGTCTTCTTCCTTTCGCCTGCCCTCGGACACGCCGCAAACGGCGCACACCGAGCGGAGGCGCACGAGCCGGGTCGAGCCGTTGAGACCGCGAGCCTAGCCGGTGCGTGAGCCGGCGTTAATCCCCCCATTGCGATTGATTTGCATCATCGGTGATGCCATCGCGGGCCCTGCCGGCTGGACCTCTGTCGAGCTTGCGGCATACTTGGGTCCGCGCCGCGTCCCACGCCTGCCGTGAAAGGAAACGCCCCATGCGCTCACCCGTTACGCTCCTACTCGCCGCGCTCGCTCTGCCGCTCGCGGTTTCACCGGCGCATGCCGGGAGCCTCTACCCGCTCGGTGCCAACGCCGTCATCGCGGCCCCGCCCGGCGATGGCTGGACGCTCGGCCAATCCGGCGGCGTGCTCGCCTTCGATCGCATCTGGGACCTGCCCGACGGGCAGCCCGTGCGCATGCAGATCATCGCCGCCCTGGCCGAGGTGCAGCACGGCGCCGCGGCGGCGATGGGAGAGGCGGATACCGCGGAGATGCTGCTCAATCGCGAACTGGGAGAGGCGGAGAGCGGCGCGAGGACCGCCGGCGGCACCGGCAGCGGGCCAATGGCCGTCACCGCCGGCCAGACCGAAAGCGCCGGGCGCACATGGCACTGGCTCCGCTACCGGAGCGATGTCCGCCTCCATGGCGACAGCCCCGTCGTGCATGAGGCCAGCGTCGTCTATTTCTATCTCGCTCCCGGCGCGGGCGGCGGTCGGACGGTTTATACGTTCCATATGGTCAACGGCTGCTCGGCGCTGATCTGCGCGGCCGCGGACACCGACGAAACACCGCTGCGGGCGGTGATCGGCTCGCTGGCGCTGCGGCCGTCCTGATCGGCGCCGAACGCGCTACGGTTGCCGCGACAGCCGGCTGGCGTCGGCCCGCTACGGCAAGAGACGCTGCCAGCTGCTCTCGAACCCGCGCACGCGCGGCAGCAGGATGAGCGGCCACGGGCTGGGCATCTCGCCGACTGGCACGTGAATCAGGGCTGGGTTGCGCCGGGCGATCGCCTCGCCCAATGCCGCCTCCAACGCGGCCGGAGTGGTGGCGCGCCACGCCGGCAGGCCGAAACTTTCGGCGAACCGGACGAAGTCGGGGTTCGCCAGGTCGCAGGCGATGAGCCGGTTGCCATACTGCTCGGCCTGGATGCGGCGGACATTGCCGAACGCGCCGTCGTCGAGCACGATCGCCACGACCGGCAGTTGATGGCGGAGCGCGGTCGCGAGCTCAGCGCCCTGGTAGAGAAAGCCGCCGTCGCCGCACAGCGCCACCACGGCCCGCCCCGGCGCGGCGGCTGCGACCCCGAGCGCGGCGCCGTAGGCCCAGCCGAGATTGTCCTGATAGCCGGCCGAGAGATAGCGCCGCGGTGCCGCGACGGGGAAGCTGAGTCGGCCGACGAAGCCGAGCTGGGTCACGTCCTCCACCAGAATCCCGTCCTCGGGCAAGGCGGCGCGGATGGCGGCGAGCAGGCTTGCTTGCGGCTCGAGCGCGGCCAGGGCTGGCGCCACGCCGGCCCGCGCGGCGGCGAGATCGGCGCGCGGCGCGCGGGCGGTCTCGCCGGACAGCGCGGCGTTCAGGGCGGCCAGCGCGGCGGCGGCATCGGCGAGGATGGCGATGTCGGGCGGGCGCGGCCGGTCCATCTGCTCGGCGTCCGCGTCGATGCGGATGATGCCGAGCTCGGGATCATGGCCCCACCAGGCCAGTGGCGCGTGCAGCCGCGTGCCCACGCCGAGCACGACGTCGGTGCCCGCCCAGAGGGCATGGCCGACCGGGCGGTTCACCGCCAGCGGATGGGTGGTGTCCAGCACGCCGCGGCCGCGCCGGTAGGTCATCACCGGCGCGCCGATCCGTTCGGCGAGCGCCCGCAGCTCCGCTGCGGCGCCGAGCGCCCCGCCGCCGGCGACGATCAGCGGCCGGCGAGAAGCGGCGAGGCGCGCGGCAGCGGCGGCGATGGCTTCGGGGTCCGGGAGAAGCGCGGCGGGTGTGGCGAGGGGGAGCGGTTCGACGAGCCCGGCGCGGGGCCAGACATCGATGGCGATTTCGAGCGCCGCCGGCCCTTGGCGAGGGCGCATGGCGCGCGCGATCGCCTCGGCGACGCGGGCCGCTGCCTCGCCGGGATGGGTGATGCGCGCGGCGTGGCGGGTCACATGGCGCACTAGGCCGAGCTGATCGTGCAGCTCGTGCAGATGGCCGAGGCCGCGGTCGATCGCGCCTTGCGGAATCTGGCCGAGGATCGCCAGCACCGGCGCGCCGAGGCCGTAGGCCGTGAGCAGCGCGGCAGCGGCGTTCAGCACCCCGGGGCCGGGCACGACGCAGAAGGCGGCGGGCCGGCCGGTGGCCAGCGCCGCACCGAGCGCCATGTAGGCCGCGGTCTGCTCATGGCGTGCATGAATGGTGCGGATGCGGCCGCCGGACCGCGCGATGGCATCGAAGAACGGGTCGTTATGCACACCGGGGAGGGCGAAGACGGTGTCGATGCCATGGCGGATGAGACTGTCGACGACGGCCTCGGCGGTTGTCATGCGCGGCATGATCGTGGACTCACCCTGATATTCACCGCATGCTGCCCATGCTTCCCCATCACGGCAAGCGCCCCGGGAATTGCACGGGGGCGGCTCGCCGGCCATTCACGCGGCGCTAACCGCCGAAGCGCAGTGTCGCTGCGCGATTCCGTCCGGTCTGTCCCGACGAACTTCACTGCGAAGGCTTTGCGTTGCCGAAGCGAATTTTCCCCCCGCTGCTGGCCATTCCGGAGAGCCGAGCCAACTCGCCGGGGATCGAACGCGCCCTGGTTGATTCCGCCTTCGCCCAGCGACAGTCCCTCGTGGTTGGCGGGTTGGCGATGCTGCTGGTCGGGCTGCTTGTGTGGTTGCATTCGGGCAAGCTCTGGATGCTCGGCTGGACCCTTGCCAGCGCGGCGACGCTGGTCGGGCGACTGTCGCTTGCGCGCGCCTATCACGCCCGCGCCGAGCCGGACTGCCCCTATGTCTGGGCGCGGCGTTTCACCATCGGAGCCTGGGCCAGCGGGGCGCTGTGGGGGTTGATCAACCTGGTCATCGTCACCGAGCATGACCCCCTGATCAACCTCGTCGTGATCTCGGTCGAGAGCGGCTATTTGTCCGGCGCGGTGGCGCGGAACAATGTTCTGCCCGCCGCCGCCCACGGCCAGATCCTGCTGACCCTGGGGATGATGGCGGCCGCCTGCATCGCGACGCTGCAACTGCCCTACATCGTGTTCTGCGGCTTCATCCTGCTGCACGTGCTGTCATCGCGCAGCACCATGCGGTTCCTGTCGCGCCAGACCACCCAGCTTCTGGTTGCAGGCGCGGACAATGAACGGCTGCTCGCCCGTCTGGCCGCGACCAACGATGATCTCGCCCGCGCCAATGGCCGTCTCGCCGCCCTCGCCAATACCGACGCCCTGACCGGGCTCGCCAATCGTCGCGGCTTCGACGAGGCGCTGGCGCGGGAATGGCGGGCCGCGCAGCGCGCCCATGCCTCCATCGCCCTGCTGCTGATCGACATCGACCATTTCAAGGCATTCAACGATACGCTCGGCCATCCCCGCGGTGACGAGTGCCTGCGCTTCGTCGCCGCCGCTCTGGCAGCCGAACTGCGCCGGCCCGAGGATGTGGTCGCCCGACATGGTGGCGAGGAGTTCGTAGCCGTTCTGCCGCAGACCGATCTGCACGGCGCCGCGCTCGTCGCCGAACGGGTGCGTGCCGCCATCGCCGCCCTGGCGATCCCACACCCGGCATGCGCTCTTGGCTATGTCACTGTCAGCGTCGGCGCCGTCGCCCTGGTGCCGGCAGGCGATGCCGCGATGGGTGACCTCGTGGCGCTGGCCGATGCTGCCCTCTACGGCGCCAAGGCCAGCGGCCGCAATCGCGTCCTCGCCGCGACCAGCGAGCCGGCGGTTCAGCCGCCGCCGGCGTCGATGGTCAGAATGGTGCCGGAGGTATAGCCCGAGCGCGGGCTGGCCAGAAACGCCACCGCCGCACCGATCTCTTCCGGCTCGGCTGGGCGCGCGAATGGCATGCGGGCGCACAGCTCGCGCCATCGCCCGGCATCGCCGAGCGTGCGCTCCGCCCGCGCGCGCAGCAGCATCTCCATCCGCTCGGTCGCGACCGGTCCAGGATTGATGCCAACGACGCGCAGCCCATCGGCCGGCGCTGCCCGACCGAGGGCACGGGTGAAGCCCATCAACGCCGCGTTGCCCGCAGATCCCGCGATGTAGGCCGGATCGAAGCGCTCTCCGGCGGCGCCGATGACGTTCACGATCACCCCGGAGCGGCGCGCCGCCATGCCCGGATAGAGCATCCGGCACAGCGAGATGAACCCGAAGACCTTGAGGTCCCACGCCGCCCGCCACGTGGCGTCGTCGACCTCGACCAAGGTCCCCGGCGGAATGGCGCCGGCGTTGTTGACGAGGATGTCGGGTATCCCGACGGCCGCCACCAGCCGCGCGACCTCGGCCTGCCGCGACAGATCCACCGCCACGGTGTCGACGGCGACCTGATGGCGGGCGCGGATGGCGGTGGCCGTCGCTGTCAGCCGGGATTCGTCGCGCGCCGCCAGCACCAGCGCGCAGCCCTCGGCGGCGAGCGCTTCCGCGGCGGCCTGGCCGATGCCCTTGGAACCACCCGTCACCAAAGCCCGCAGCCCCGCAACCCGCAGATCCATGTCCGGTCTCCGCGCCGCTATTCCGGGACCATTTCCCCGGAGCCGCCGAATTCGGCGGGAAAATCCTTCAGCTTCGGCAGCCCGTCGCGCATCGGCAGGACGGTCTCGGCGTAGTTGACGTGCAGCTGCGGCTGGAACGGCAACTCCGGCAGCGTCGCGGCGTAGACATCGATCAGCCCGAGCCCCGGATGGACGGTCATCAGATGGCCGCCGCACAGGCGGCAGAACTGGCGGTGGCTGCCCTCGGTCTTGTGATAGGTGCCGATGTGCTCGGCGCCGCGCGTGACGCGGACAGCCTCGGGCTTCCACAAGGTGAAGGCGTTGACCGGACCCGCCGACCAGGACCGGCAGGAACGGCAATGGCAGTAGCCCATGCCCTCTGGTTGGCCGGTGGTCTCGACCGCGACAGCGCCGCAGAAACACGTGCCCGAAAAACCGCTCATTGCGTCCTCCCCGACCGGTCCAGCCCCGGTGTTGGGATGACGATAGTCGGATGCCGCGCGGCTTCCAAGGGCGCCTCCCGCGCTCTCGTTTCCTCGACCGGACGCGCGCTTCGATCACATTCGCGTCAAATGTTGCGGCCGGGTGCGCTCGAGTGTTTGACGAAATGGTGCGCCGGAGTCATTTTTTCGTAATCTCGCTGTGCCGGTGCGGGCATCCCCGCCGGAAGAAGGCATCGACGGGAGGCGCGGTGGCCCATGCGACCGGTTCTTGACCGAATTCTGCGGCGTCTCGTCGTCGTCGGCCGGCTCTCGGTCCGGTGGCCGGATGGAGCGACGACCCTTTATCAGGGGCGGGTCGAACCGGGCGGCGGTCCGATGGCGGGCCTGGTGCTGCGCGATTGGCGTGCGGTCCGGCGCTTGGTGCTCAATCCGGCCCTGGGCCTTGGCGAGGGCTACATGGATGGCAGCCTCGCGCCGGACGGCGGCGGCATCTGCGAACTCCTCGATGTCCTGGTCGCCAACCTCGCCGAGAGTGAGGCGGCGCATCCGTTCTACCGGGTGCGCAACAGCGTCGCCTGGGTCATCCGCCGGCTCGTCCAGTTCAATTCCATCGGCCGGGCGCGGCGCAACGTGGCCCATCACTACGATCTCAACGGCCGGCTCTACAGCCTGTTCCTCGATCGGGACCGGCAATATTCCTGCGCCTATTTCCGCACCGGGACGGAGACGCTGGAGGAGGCCCAGCGCGCGAAGAAGTACCATCTCGCCGCCAAGCTGCGCCTGGACCGGCCGGACCTCTCGGTGCTCGACATCGGCTGCGGCTGGGGCGGCCTGGCGCTGACCCTGGCGCGCGAGTTCGGTGCCCGCGTCACGGGCATCACGCTTTCGGCCGAACAGCTCGCCGCCGCGCGGGAGCGGGCGGAAGCGGAAGGCCTCGCCGACAGGGTCCGCTTCGAGCTGATGGACTACCGCGCGATGCACCGGTCCTTCGACCGGATCGTCTCCGTCGGCATGTTCGAGCATGTCGGCGTCGGCCATTATCGCAGCTTCTTCGCCGCCATCGGGCGCTGTCTCGCCGAAGACGGGGTGGCGCTGGTCCATTCAATCGGCCGTTCGGACGGACCCGGCACGACCAATCCGTGGCTGCAGAAATATATTTTCCCTGGCGGATATTCGCCGGCGCTGAGCGAGGTGCTGCCGGTGGTCGAGCGGCAGGGACTGTTCGTCACCGACATCGAGATTCTGCGCCTGCACTACGCCGAAACCCTGCGCCACTGGCGCCGCCGGTTCGCCGCCAATCGCGACGCCATCGCCGCGCTCTACGACGAGCGGTTCTGCCGCATGTTCGAATTCTACCTCGCCGGCTCGGAACTCGCGTTCCGCCGGGAGGGCCACATGAACTTCCAGCTCCAACTGACCCGCTCGCGCACCGCGACGCCGCTGACGCGCGACTATATGGTCGAGACCGAACGGGCCGTCCGCCATGGCACGGCTGCGCCTGCGTCCGCCGGGCGTTGAAGACAAGCGCCAGGGCCTCTGAATCTCCGCCTGCGAATGTCCGGATGAGGCCACGCGAGCAACGGGATGGAGCGCGGAGACCGGCCGTCGCGAGCCTCGGCTATGCGTATCCGCCCTCGATCCGCCGCCACACCCCGTCGATCTTGCGGTACTGGCGCTTCACGGCGCCCCAGGCGATACGATGCACGCTCGCTTCGTCGACCCCGAGCGTGCCGGCCTGATGCGCCCATGCCGCATTGAAGGCGGCGCGGTAGATGTCCTGCGCGTGCTCGGGCAGCGCGTGCCGCACCGGGGCCGGCAGGTCGGCGTTGCTGGCATAGGGCGTCGCCGCTGCTCCCGATGAGGCTTGTGCTGGCGCAGTCGTGTCGGCCCGGAGGCTTGACGTCAACCCCGCCGGCCGTTACATGCCGCGCCCACCGCTGCCTCGGCCCTGGGCCGAGGCGAGCCGTGCCCAGGTGGCGGAATTGGTAGACGCGCAGGTTTCAGGTACCTGTGGCCGCAAGGTCGTGGAAGTTCGAGTCTTCTCCTGGGCACCAACCCGATCCCGGACACTGTAGCTCGCACCGGCCCGGCGCCGGAGGCAGACGGAAGGCAACCGATGCCCGCGCTCACTCAATTCCTCCCCGGGGCCACCATCCATCTCCATCGCCACGACCTCCCCGATGACCTTGCCTTCGGTCCTATGGTCGCGGTCGATACCGAGACGATGGGGCTCAACCCGCATCGCGACCGGCTCTGCCTGGTCCAGCTCTCCGCCGGCGACGGCATCGCCCATCTGGTGCAGATCGTTCCCGCCAGCCTCGGCGGGCGCGGTGCCGACTGCCCCAACCTCAAGCGCCTGCTGACGGATACCGCCGTCGTGAAGCTGATGCATTTTGCCCGCTTCGATGTCGGCATCCTGCAGCATGCGCTCGATATCACCGTCGCCCCGGTGAAATGCACCAAGATCGCCGCCAAGCTGGTCCGCACCTTCACCGACCGCCATGGGCTCAGGGACCTGTGCCGGGAACTGCTCGGGGTCGATCTCTCCAAGCAGCAGCAAACCTCGGACTGGGGCGCGCCCGAATTGTCGGCCGACCAGCTGGCCTACGCGGCGTCGGACGTGCTGCACCTGCACGCGCTGTGGCAGCGGCTGGAAGCGACGCTGCGGCGCGAGGCCCGGCTCGATCTGGCCGAGGCGTGCTTCGCCTTCCTGCCCGCTCGCGCCCGGCTCGACCTGCTGGGATACGAGGAGCCCGACATTTTCGCCCATTGAGGGCTTTTTGCGGCGCCGCAATCCCGCCGCATCCGTCGCCGATCGTTGACCGAGCGGGTTCGCCCACCCATAGAATCCAGTCGGGGGTAACGGAGACAGTCAGGGAGTTCGCCATCCGCATGAGCGTGACCGACGCCGCCCCCGCCACGATCAGCGACGCCCTCGCAACGGGTGAGGGCGATCTCGCCGTCGCCCGAGCGGTGCTCGGCACCGAGGCCGAGGCGCTCGCAGCACTCGCCGCCGGGCTCGATGCCAGCTTCGCCCGCGCCGTGGACCTGCTGGCGACGAGCCCGGGGCGCGTCGTCGTCTCCGGCATGGGCAAGTCCGGCCATGTCGGGCGCAAGATCGCGGCCACGCTCGCCTCCACCGGCACGCCCGCGCTGTTCGTGCACCCGGCGGAGGCGTCCCATGGCGACCTCGGCATGATCGTTCCCGGCGACGCCGTGCTGGCCCTGTCCAATTCCGGCGAGACCGCGGAGCTGGCCGATCTCGTCGCGCATACGCGCCGCTTCGGCCTGCCCCTCGTCGCGGTCACCGCGCGCGCCGCTTCGGCACTGGCCGAGGCGGCGGATGTCGTGCTGCTCTTGCCGCCGGCGCCGGAAGCCTGCCCCATGGGTCTCGCGCCGACCACCAGCACGACCATGCAGCTCGCTCTCGGCGACGCACTCGCCGTGGCCCTGCTGACACGGCGTGGCTTCACGGCGACCGATTTTCGCCAGTTCCACCCCGGCGGCAAGCTTGGCGCCAGGCTCAAGCGCGTGCGTGAGCTGATGCATCGCGGCGAGGCCATGCCGCTGGCCGGGCCGGAGACGCCCATGAGTGCGGCGTTGCTGCGCATGACCGAGAAGCGCTTCGGCTGCCTCGGCATCGTCGACGCCGCCGGGCGATTGGTCGGCATTCTCACCGACGGCGATCTGCGCCGCGCCATGGGGCCGGACCTGCTCGCCAGACGCGCCGGGGAGATCATGACCCGGGCGCCGCGTACCATCGGCCCCGAGACGCTGGCGGTCGAGGCCTTGCGAGAGATGAACCAGGGCCACCCGATCACGACCTTGTTCGTCGTTGCGCCGCCGGGTTCGGGCGAGCACGCGGGCGTCCCGCTCGGCATCCTGCACATCCACGACCTGCTGCGCGCCGGGGTGGCATGACCATAGCGCCGTTGCCGCTGCACCCGAAAACGCCGCCGCGCCGGCCCGCACCGGCGCGGCGCGAGACGGTCTCGGCGGCCGAGATCGCCCGGCGTCGGCGATCGATCGCCTGGGCCAAGCGCCTGTTGCCGGCAGCGGCGCTGACCCTGCTCGCCACCATCGCGCTGTGGCCGGAAATCGCCCGCCAGACCGACCGCGCGGAGCGGGCGTTGCGCGGCAGCCTGCGCGGCGCGGTCGGCAGCGGCCGGATGATTTCACCCCGTTACCAGAGCGTGGACGAAAAGGGCCGTCCCTATACCATCACCGCGGCGAGTGCGGTTCAGGCGGGCGAGGAGCGCATCGACCTGACGGCGCCGATCGGCGACATCCTGCTCCAGTCGGGCACCTGGCTGGGCGTCCAGTCCAAGACCGGGGTCTATCTCCAGCACCAGGGTAAGCTCGATCTCGCCGGCGATGTCTGGCTCTATCGCGACGACGGGACCACGATGCGCACGCAAAGCGCCGCGCTCGATCTCAATTCCGGCGCCGGCGCCGGCGCGCAGCCCGTCAGCGCGGAGGGACCGTTCGGCACGCTCGACGCCATGGGCTTCGCCGCCGTCAGCGGCGGCGCGGAACTGCAGTTCGCCGGCCCGGCGCGCCTCGTGCTCGACGAGCGGAAATGATGCGCCGCGCCGTTCCCGCCGCGATCATCGGCACGCTGCTCGCGTTCTCCGGCGCACCTCACCCGCACGCGCAGGGGATCGATCTTTCCCATGGCGGGCCCATCACGGTGACCGCGCGCGACGGCATGGACTGGCTGCAGAACGAGCAGCAGGTCATCGCCCGCGGCGATGCCCGCGCGGTGCGGGGAACCGTCACCGTCACCGCCGATACGCTCATCGCGCATTACCGCAAGAAGGCAACGCCCGGCGCGCCGCCGGCCGCGACACCCGCCCGCCCCGCCAGGCCCGTTGCCCCGGGCGGCGCCGACGATACCGGCAGCAGCGAGATCTACCGGCTGGACGCGATCGGGCACGTGCATATTTTCACGCCGAGCGACAATGCCTGGGGCGACAAGGCGGTCTATGACATGGACCAGGCGGTGCTGGTGCTCACCGGCAGCGATCTCCGCCTGACGACGCCGCAGGATATCGTCACCGCGCGCGACGACATGGAGTACTGGTCGCAGAAGCACATGTCCGTGGCGCGCGGCAATGCCGTCGTCGTCACCAGCGACGCCAAGCGCGTCGCCGGCGATACGCTGGTGAGCTACAGCGAGCCGAACGCCGCGCCGGCGGCGGGCGCGGGCGCAACGGGGGCAAGCCAGACCGCTGCGCCGACGGCGAAGCCGGCTGCGGGCGGTGACGATCTCGCCGCCGGCAGCCACATCAAGCGCGTCGAGGCGTACGGCAATGTCAGCATTCGCACTGTCACGGAAACCGTCTACGGTGACCGCGGTGTCTACCTGCCGGACAGCGGCCTGGCCCGAGTCGTCGGCCATGTGCGCATCACGCGCGGGGAGAACCAGGTGAACGGAGTGGCAGCGGACGTGAATCTGAACACCGGCGTTTCGACCCTGCTGGCCAACGAAAATCAGCGCGTGCAGGGGTTGATCATGCCGAACGAGGCATCGTCGGCCGGCGGTGCAGCGCCACCGGCGCGCGCCGCGGTGCGTCCGCCATCGGCCAATGGGCCGGCCAAGTGACCGAGCTGCACGTGCTGCCAACGGGTCTCGCCACCGTCGGGGTCGGCAAGACCTATCGCAAACGCCCCGTGGTGCGGAATGTCGCCGTCTCGGTGCGGCGCGGCGAGGCGGTGGGGCTGCTCGGCCCGAACGGCGCCGGCAAGACCACCACCTTCTACATGATCGTCGGCCTCGTGCGGCCGGACAGCGGGCGCATCCTGCTCGACGGCGTCGACATCACCGATCTGCCGATGTATCGGCGCGCCCGCCTCGGCATCGGCTATCTGCCGCAGGAAGCGAGCATCTTCCGCGGCCTCAACGTCGCGCAGAACGTCATGGCCGTGCTGGAGGTGGTCGAACCCGATCGCGGCCGGCGCGAGCAGATGCTCGATACGCTGCTGGCGGAATTCGGCATTTCCCATTTGCGCCGGACCCCGGCGCTGGCGCTTTCGGGCGGCGAGCGGCGGCGGCTCGAAATCGCCCGCGCGCTGGCCGGGCAGCCGAGCTACATCCTCCTCGACGAGCCGCTGGCCGGCATCGATCCGATCGCCGTCAACGAAATCCGCGAGCTCGTCTCCCATCTCAAGGATCGCGGCATCGGTGTGCTGATCACCGACCACAATGTCCGCGAGATGCTCGAGATCGTCGATCGCGCCTATATCATGCATGCCGGCCAGGTGCTGATGCAGGGCCGCCCCGAGGAGGTCGTGGCGCACGAGGATGTGCGGCGCGTCTACCTGGGAGAAAGATTCAGCTTGTAAGTCTGCCCCATGGCACTCGGCCCGCGCCTGGAGCTGCGTCACTCCACCTCCCTGGTGATGACGCCGCAACTGCGCCAGGCGATCCAGCTTCTGCAATATTCCAACCTCGAACTGTCCGCCTTCGTCGCCGAAGAACTCGAGCGCAACCCGCTGCTCGAGCGCGACGAGCGGCCCGAGACCGTCCTCGATGAGGCGCCAAGGCTGGATCAACAGCCGGCCGCGGCGTCGGCCGCGCTGGATAGCGCGGACCTGGCACGGGCCGAAACCTTGCCCGACAGCGCCAGCGCGCCGCTCGATGCCGAGCATGCCGAGGACTACGATCCCGGTGGCGCCGCCGACGGCGGGCCCTGGACGCCGTCGGCCATGGGCTCCGGCGGCCGTGCCGATTTCGCCGAAGACGACCGCGGCCTGGAAGAAACGCTGCCGGCGCCGCGCTCGCTCGCCGAGCAGCTCGGGGAGCAGTTGCGGCTCGAGATCACCGACCCGGTGGACCGTCTGATCGGTGCGCATCTGATCGCCCTGCTCGACGGCGCCGGACGGCTCACTGCTTCCCCCGAAGCCGTCGCCGCCGCGCTCGGCACGACGGTCGAGCGCGTCGAGGCGGTGCGTGCGCGCATGCAGCGGTTCGATCCGGTCGGCCTGTTCTGCCGCGACCTGCGTGAGTGCCTCGCCGTCCAGCTCGCCGAGCGCAACCGGCTCGATCCGGCGATGGCTGCGCTGCTCGACAATCTGCCGCTGCTGGCCCGGCGTGATCTGCGCGGACTGATGGCGGTCTGCGGCGTCGACGGTGAGGATCTCCGCGACATGATCGCCGAGCTGCGCCGGCTCGATCCCAAGCCGGGCGCCGGGTTCGAAGCGCCGGCGCCGCAGAGCCGGATCGCCGATATTCTGATGCGCCCGGCCCCGGGCGGCGCGTGGCGGCTGGAGCTGAACCCGCAGACCCTGCCGCGCGTGCTGGTCAATCACGATTTCCATGTTCGCGTCGCGCCGCGCGCCAGCCGTGAGGATCGCGCCTTCCTCACCGAGAACCTGGCCGCGGCCACCTGGCTGGTGCGCTCGCTGCAGCAGCGTGCTCAGACCATCCTCAAGGTCGCGGCCGAAATCGTCAGCCGCCAGGAAGCGTTCTTTCGCCAAGGAGTCGGCTATCTGCGCCCGCTGACCCTGCGCGACGTCGCCGGTGAGGTGGCGCTGCACGAAAGCACCGTGAGCCGGGTGACGGCGAACAAATCCATCGCCACGCCGCGCGGGATTTTCGAGCTCAAATATTTTTTCACCACGGCCATCACCGGCACGTCGGGCGAGACCCACAGCGCCGAGTCGGTCCGCCAGCGCATCCGCGCGCTCGTCGCCGCCGAGGACGGCGATGCCGTCCTCTCGGACGACGCGATCGTCGCGGCGCTGCGCCAGGAAGGCGTGGACATCGCCCGCCGGACCGTGGCCAAATACCGGGAAGCCCTGGGAATCCCGGGCTCGGTACAGCGGCGGCGGGAAAAGGCGGTACTGGTGTAGCGGAACCGATGCAGCGGAAGCATGGCACTGGGCGGCGCCAGGCTGGGTCTCCTGGCCAGTGGCACTGTTATGATAGGAGAATGAGGTCGATGCAGATCACGGTTTCCGGCAAGCAGCTGGACCTTTCGGATGCGTTGCGCACCCGCGTCGCCGAGCATCTCGAAGCGATCGCGGCCAAATATTTCGACCACGCTCTGGAGGCGCACGTCACCTTCAGCCGCGCGCGCAGCTTCTTCACCTGCGATATCAACATGCACGCCGGGCGCGGGCTGACACTGCGCGGCGAAGGCGAGGCGGCGGATGCCAACGGCGCTTTCGACGATGCTGCCGAACACGTTGCCAAGCGCCTTCGCCGCTATCGCCGCCGGGTGAACGAGCACGCGCGCGACCTTGCCAACCGGGCACGGCCGGAGGCTGCGCGCCAGTATATTCTTCGTGAGACCGGCGAGGAGGCCGGCGAAGGGGCCGAGGTGATGGATCACGCCACCTTCGCGACCGTAGTCGCCGAGGTGCCCGCCGAGATCAGCCTGCTGTCCGTCGGCGAGGCGGTGATGCGCATGGATCTCGCCGACCAGCCGATGTTGATGTTCCGCAATCGCTCGTCCGGCCAGCTCAACGTCGTCTACCGGCGCGGCGACGGCAATATCGGCTGGATCGACCCGTCAGCGGCGGGCTGAGGCGGGCGCCGCGCCAACCGCGACCAGGCCGGCGTTCACCGCCAAGCTGCCGAATGCGGCGGCGAGCCCGGTGACGATCCCGGCTTGGCTCGGTAGCGTGAAGGCGAACACCGCGCGGAGCCAGGGACTGACGAGAATCACCGCCAACGCGGCAGCCGCGGTCGCGAGCATGGCCAGCATCAGGCCGCTGGGGCGGCCCGCCCCGCGGCCGCGGCTGGTCAGGACCAGACCGAGATTTCCCAGCACGAGCGCAATGAACGCCACGGCGCGGGCGGACTCGGCTCCCGTCGGCAGTGTCGTGAGGAAAGCCACAAGCGCCGCGGCGAGGACCACCGTGCCCTGGGCGGCGCCGAGCAGCAGCAGCCGCAGATCGAACAGGGGCGCGTCCGGCCGACGCGGTGGCCGTGTCATCGCGCCCCGCGCCTCCGGTTCGGTCTCGAAGCCGATGGCCGACATCGGGTCGATGATCATTTCCAGCATCACCACGTGCAGCGGCCCGAGCACCATCGGCCAGCCGAACAGCACGGGGAGCAGCGCCAGCCCGATCGCCGGGACATGGACGGCGGTGACGTAGGTGATCGCCTTGCGCAGATTGTCGGCGATGCGCCGCCCGATACGCATCCCGTCGACCAAGCTCTCGAAATCATCGTCGAGCAGCACCAACGAAGCCGCCTCGCGGGCCACGTCGGTGCCGCGCCGTCCCATCGCCACGCCGATATGCGCCGCCTTCAGCGCTGGCGCGTCGTTGACGCCGTCCCCGGTCATCGTCACGACCTCGCCATCGGCGATGAATGCCCTGACCAGCCGCAGCTTCTGATCCGGCGTGATGCGGGCGAAGACGCGCGTGCTCCGCACCCGCAGGGCGAGCGCGGCGTCGTCCAGGCCCGCGAGCTCCGGGCCGGTCAGGACCGAATCGTGGTCGATGCCCGCCTGGGCGGCGATCGCTTTCGCCGTGGCCGGATGGTCGCCGGTGATCATTGCGACCGCGATGCCCGCCTGCCGGCATGTCGCGACCGCCGCCGGTACCCCGGCGCGGAGCGGGTCAGCCAGCCCGACCAGACCGACGGTTTCGAACCTGAGCTCCTCCAGTGTTTCCGGCTCGTCGGCCGGGACGCGGGCGCGCGCCACCGCCAACACGCGCAGCCCGCGACTGGCAAGGGCCGCCACCTGGTCCCGCAGCGCCGCTTGCGCCGGCGGATCGAGACGGCAGAGCGTCGCAACCGCCTCGGGCGCGCCCTTGGCGGCCAAGATTGTCTCGGCCGCCCCACGCCAAAGCTGTGCCATCACCAGCCGCTCGGCCCGCAGCGGCCAGGTCCGGGCCAGGGCCAGCCCGGCAGCGGCCATGGGCGCCGCATCGTGCAGTGCGCGCTCCATGGGGTCTGCCGAATCCGGCGCCGACGCCAGTGCCGCCAGCCGCGTCAGCGCTGCCCGGTCCGGCCCCACGGCTTCGGCCAGGCGCATTCGGTTCTCGGTCAGCGTGCCCGTCTTGTCGGTGCAGAGCACCGTCGCTGCGCCGAGCGCCTCGATCGCCGCGACCCGGCGCGCCAGCACCCGCCGTGCGGACAGCCGCCGCGCGCCGAGGGCGAGGAACACGGTCAGCACGACCGGGAACTCCTCCGGCAGCGCCGCCATCGCGAGCGTCACGGCCGCCAGCAGTCCCTGCAGCCAGGCCCCGTGCCTCAGCCCATACATGACTGCGATCAGCCCCGCGGCGACGAGACCGAGCACCGCGAACTGCCGGGTCAGCCGCCGGGTCTGGGTCTGCAGCGGGGTGGGCGCGCTCTCGACGGTTCCGAGGGCGAGCCCGATCCGACCGATCGCCGTCGCCTGGCCGGTTGCGACCACCTCGGCGATGGCATGGCCGCGTACGAGCAGCGTGCCGGACCAGAGCCGCGCCGTGCCGTCGCCTCCCGGTTCCGCCGCGGCCGGCCCGTCCGCCCGCTTGGTGACGGGAACCGACTCGCCGGTCAGCAGCGATTCGTCGACGGCGACATCTTCGGCCATCGACACGAGGGCATCGGCCGGCACGCGCCCGCCCTCGGCAAGCACCAGCAGATCGCCGACGACGAGATCACGCGCGGCCAGGGATTGGCGTCGCCCGGAGCGGATCACCACCGCGTGCGGTGCCGCCAGGGCCCGCAAGGCCTGCAAAGCCCGTTCGCTGCGTGCTTCCTCGATCACGACCAGAGCCACGTCCGCCACGGCGAACCCGCACAGGAACAGCGCCTCGGTCAGCTCGCCGAACAGCAGGTAGAGCAGCGCCGACGCGACCAATAGTTGCAGCATCGGCTCGCGCAGAGCCTCGCGGGCAATGCGCGCGAGGCCGCGCGGTGCTTCCTGTGGCAGCTCATTCGGCCCGGACGCCGCCAAGCGGCGGGCTGCCTCGTCTTCGGTCAGACCGGACGGGTCTGCGGCAAGGTCCATGGCTGAGATATCTAGCGGTGCCGGCGCGCCAGCGTCAGCAGAAGCCGCAGCAGCCTCGCGTCGGCGGTCAGTTCCCGGCCTGCCAGATCCCGCAAGGCCGCGGCTTCGCGCTCCGCCGCCCCCGGCCGCAGCCGCGCAGCGATCGCCAACAGGAACATGGCGACAATGACATCGACGGCGAGGACCATGAGCACGGCCCGCAGCGTGCCCAATACCGGTGCGAGCGCGAGGATGCCGGCGAGATGGGCGAGCGCGAGGCCAGCCACGACGAAGCCCGCGGCGATCAAGCCCAGTATGACGCGCAGCACCAACCGGCGCAGCGCCAGCCGCAGGCGCACGCCTTCGGCTGCCGCGGCCATTCGTGCGAGGCTGAAGCTGCGCATGATCGCGTGCTAACGATCTGCGGCCAAGGCCAGGTCGGGGGCGCCGGCCAGATCGGCCATTAAAGCCATGTCGGTGCGCAGTCGTGTGCCAACCATTTGAACGCGTTGAACGCGAACCTGCCCTAGCGGCGCAGTGCGCGCCCGAGCAGCACGCCCAGGCCGAGGGCGATCATCAGGGCGGCGATCGGCCGGCTGCGCACGTGTTCGGCCAGCGCCTCTACCTCGGAGCGTGCCGTGGCCGCGGCCTGCTCGGCGAGTGCCGCGCCCCGCTCGCCGATCAGTTGCTCGACCTGGCGGCGCAGCTGTGCAATCTCCTCGCTCGCGTCCTTCTGACGCGCGCTCTCGCTGGCGGCGGTGCTCATCAGGCGGTCTCCTTTCTCGCAGGGTTTCCGTCGGGGCGGGGACGTGCTGCACTGGCTGGCTTCCACGTTGCGTAATCGAATCGGACCTCCTCTTCCACAATGCACACGATCCAGCGTTTCCTCCCCCTGCGCAACTTCCGCCGCGAGACGGCGCGGGCGGCGGCGCGCGCAGGGCTGGCGGCGGTCATGCTGGCGACGTGCGCCGGCAACGCCTTGCTGGCGCGAGACCTGGCGGTGGCGACGCGTGCGGGGCCATTTTCGGAGCCGCTGCAAGCGGTATTCCTGGAGCCTTTCACCGCCGCGACCGGGGTCGTGGTCGATGCCCTGAACACGCCGGGCGGCCTCGCCGCCATTGCGGCGGAGGCCGGGGCGGAGACGCGCTGGGACGTGGTTCTGGTCACCGCCGACGTCTTGCGCACGGGCTGCGAGCGCGGCCTGCTGCAGAAGCTCGACTGGAACGCGGTCGGCGGCAAGGATCGCTACCTGCCGATGGCGGTGAGCGAGTGCGGGCTCGGGGCGTTCCTGCAATCGACGGTGCTGAGCTGGGACCGCGGCAAGCTCCAGGGCACGCCGACCTGGGCGGATTTCTGGGACGTCGCCAAATATCCCGGCAAGCGGGGCCTGAAGGCCGGTGTCGTCGGCAACCTCGAGATCGCCCTGCTGGCCGATGGGCTCGCCCCCGGGGAGGTCTATGGCGCATTGCGGACCGAGGACGGGGTGCGCCGCGCGTTCCGCAAGCTCGACCAGCTCCGGCCCTATCTCGTCTGGTGGCAGGACGACGCGCAGTCGGTCGAACTGCTGGGCTCGGGCGAGGTGCTGATGACGAGCGCGCCGAACGAGCAGGTGGTCGCCGCCGACCGTGACGAGCGGCGCAGCTTCGCCGTGCAATGGGCCGGCAGCCTGTTCGTCGTGGACAGCTGGGCGATCGTCGCCGGCAGCCCGAACCTCGCCGAAGCCAACCGATTTCTGGCCTTCTGCGGCGACCCCGCCCGCCAGGGGCAGCTCGCCGCGCAGACCGGCTATGGCGGCACGGCGAAAGGTGCCAACGACAAGATGCCCCCGGCCGAGCAGGCGCTCTCGCCGAGCCTGCCGGCTAATCTGCGTGATGCCCTGGCGCTCGATCCCGGCTTCTGGCGCGATAATCTGGCCAAGCTCGAACCGCGCTTCGAGGCATGGCTGAAGAAGTGACCGCGCCCGACGGCGCCCGCCCCGGGCCCGGCTGAGCCGCCATGCCGACGGCGCGGCTGGCCGTGGCGGCAGATGCGGGCACGATCGTGATGGCCTTCTCCGGCCGGCTCGATGCGGTGGGGGCCGGGGCGATCTGGCGCGCTGCGCTCACGGCCGCCGGCCGTGCGCGCGGCCGGCCGCTGCGTTTCGATCTCGGCGCGGTGAGCCTGTGCGACACCGCCGGGGCGACGCTGCTGCTCGCCGCCGAGGCCGCGCACGGCGGGACAGTGGACTTCGACGGTCTCTCCGAGCCGGCGGCTGCACTGCTCCTGCGGCTGCGCCCGCTTGCGCCCGGCGCGGCGCTGCCGGCCGTGCGCCCACCACCCGGGCGGTGGCAGGGGCGCCTCGTCGCCGATGCGGTCGACGCTGTGGCATTCCTCGGCGAAGCGGCGCTGGCCGTGGTGGCGCTGCCGCGGCGGGCGCGGATGCTGCGGCCGCGCGACCTGCTGCGCCTGGCCGACGCTGCCGGTGTGGGCGCGCTGCCGCTGGCCCTGCTGCTCGGCTTCCTGCTCGGGCTGATCCTCGCCTTCCAGTCGGTGATCCCGTTGCGCCGCTTTGGCGCCGACATTTTCGTCGCCGACCTGGTCTCGATTTCCGTGCTGCGCGAACTCGGCGCGTTGCTCGCCGCGGTGATCGTCGCCGGCCGCACCGGATCCGCCTACGCGGCCGAGATCGGCACGATGAAGGTCAATCAGGAGCTGGATGCGCTCGTCACCATGGGCCTCGACGCGATGACCTTCCTGGTGCTGCCGCGGGTGATCGCGGTTGTACTGGTGATGCCGGCGCTGACGCTGGCGCTCGATCTCGCCGCACTCGCCGGGATGACGGCGGCGATGCGGGCCTTCGGGTTTCCGCTGGCCGCGGTGCTGCACGAGGTGGCGCAGTACGCGACTCTGAACGATGCGCTCGACGGTCTCGGCAAGGCCCTGGTGTTTGCCGCCGCCAATGCCGCCATCGGCTGCGCTGCCGGGCTCGCCGCCGGCAACGGTCCGCGCGCGGTCGGCGAGGCGGCGACGCGGGCGGTGGTCGGGGGCATCGTCGCCACCATCATGCTCGACGGGCTGTTCGCGGTCCTCCTCTACCGGTTGCGCTCATGAGCGGCGCGGGCGAAGAGATCGTCGTCGAGGTCTCGGGGGTGGCGCAGCGCTTCGACGGGCGGAGCATTTTCGAGAATGTCTCGCTCACCGTCCGGCGCGGCGAAGTGTTCGCCATCCTGGGCGGATCGGGCTGCGGCAAGTCGACGCTGCTGCGCCAGATCGTCGGCCTGCAGGTGCCCAGCGCCGGGGCCATCACCGTGCTCGGGCGCGCCATGCCGCGCGAGCGCGGCTTGGTGCGTTCGGCGATCGGCGTCATGTTCCAGTCCGGCGCGCTGTTCGGCTCGATGACGCTGCTGGAGAACGTGATGCTGCCGCTGGAGATGCACACCGATCTTCCGCCCGACGCCCGGGCCGCGGTGGCGGGGGTCAAGCTCGGCCTGGTCGGGCTGCGGGACGCGGCCAGGCGGCTGCCGGCGGAGATTTCGGGCGGCATGGCCAAGCGGGCCGCTATCGCCCGCGCGCTGGCGCTCGATCCGCCGCTGCTGTTCCTCGATGAGCCCTCGGCCGGGCTCGATCCGATCACGTCCGCCGGGCTCGACCGGCTTGTTCTGGACCTGCGGCGCGATCTCGGCACCACCTTCGTGGTGGTCACGCACGAGCTTCAATCGATTCTCGCGATCGCCGATCGTTGCGTCATGCTCGACGCCGCCGCTCGTGGCGTCATCGCCACCGGCGATCCGCGCCGTCTGCGCGACGACAGCACCGAGCCCACGGTGCGTGCGTTTTTCCAGCGGCAGGCGCTATGAGCGGCGCCGGGGTCGAGACCGGGCGGGGCAGTTTCCTGCGCGTGGGCCTCTTGCTTCTCGGCGCCGTTGCGGCGCTGATCGGTCTGGTGCTGTTTTTCGGCGGCAACCGCTTCGCGCCGCACGTCATCGCCGAGACCTATTTCTCCGAATCCGTCCAGGGTCTGGAGGTCGGCGCTCAGGTGCGGTTTCGCGGCGTTTCGATCGGCCGGGTCAGCGCCATCCTGCTCGCACGCTCGGCCTATGCCACGCAGAGCCCGTTCGACCTCCGCCTCTCCAGCTCCCGGCTGGTGATGGTACGCTACCGGCTGGATCCGGAACAGATCGGAGGCATCTCGGCGAACATGCCCAACGCAGTGCCGCTCGGCCTGCGGGCCAAGCTGGCCTCGCAGGGACTGACCGGGCTGACTTATCTGGAACTCGACTTCGTCGATCCGGCGCAGAACCCGCCGATGTCGGTGCCGTGGCGGCCGCGCGATCTCTACATCCCCTCGGTGCCGAGCACGATCGCGCAGGTCCAGGACGCGGCGCAGCGCTTTCTCGCCCGGCTCGACCAGATCGACCTCGTCGCCATCGCCGCCGCGCTCCAGGCCTTGCTCGGCGAGCTTCGGGACCAGTTCCACTCCGGCGACGCCGAACAGGCGCTGGCGCAGACGACGGCAACGCTTCGCACCGTGCAGATCGCGATCGCCGCCGCCGACCTGCCGGGGCTGGCGGCCGAACTCCGCGCCTCCTCCAGCGCCGTCCGGGATCTCGCCCAGGGCCAGCAGACCCGGGCATTGCTGGCCGCGACGGCGTCGGCGGCGAATCGCCTGGCGGCGACCGCGGACCGGCTGCCGCCGCTGGTCGCGGCGCTGACCCGCACCGCGCAACGGACGGACGCCACGGCGGCCGACGTGCAACAGTCACTGGCGCCGACGCTGCGTGACATCCGCGCCGCCGCGGCCAATCTGCGCGATACGTCCGAGGCGCTGCGGCGCGATCCCGCACAGATCCTGTTCGGCGCGCCGCCGCCGGCAAGGCCGGCGCGATGAGGCGCCGGACCTGGCTCGCCCTGCCGTTCGCGCTTTCCGGCTGCGGCGGACTGCTCTCCGAACGCGCCTATGTGCCGACGCGCGAATGGCCGCTGCTGGTCGCCCGGCCGAGTGTTTCGCCGCCGCCGCCCGGCGCGCCGGTGCTGGCGGTACGCAGCCTGCGCGCGGCGCCGGGGCTGGAAGTGCGCGGCCTGCCGACACTCGAACGCGACGGCAGCCTGACCCGCGCGGCCTATGAGGAATGGCTGGTGCCGCCGGGCGAAGGGGTGGAGGACGCGCTGCGGCGCTGGCTCGCCGCCAGCGGTCTCTATTCGGCGGTGCTCGCGCCGGGCAGCCGGGTCATCGCCGATCAGATCCTGGAAGGCGAACTCACCGCGCTCTGGATCGACGAGCGCGATGGGCTCGCTCATGCGGGGATCGGCCTCGTCGTGCTGGCCGGGGGCGAACAGCAGCGCCTCGTGCTGCAGCAGACCCTCGCCGCGACGGCGCCCGCTTCCGGAACCGACGCCGCGGACGCGGTCGCGGCGCTGCGCCAAGCCCTGGCGCGGCTGTTCGCGGACATCGAAGCCGCGCTGAGGCGCGCTGGGCCGAAGGGGCTCGCCGCCCCTCCGAGGACGTGAGGGGCCAGCGCGCGTTTCCCCCGGATTACGCCGCGTGCAGCGCGCGCCACACCCGCTCCGGGGTCGCCGGCATGTCGATCCGCGTCACCCCGTCCGACGCCAGTGCATCGATGATCGCATTGATCACCGCCGGCGGCGAGCCGACCGCACCGGCCTCGCCCGCGCCTTTGACGCCGAGCGGGTTGGACGTGCACGGCACCTCGATCAGCTCGACCTCGATATCCGGCAGGTCCGCGGCGCGCGGAATGGCGTAGTCCATGAACGAGCCGCTGATGAGCTGGCCCGAATCGGGATCGTAGACGGTGTGTTCCATCACCGCCTGGCCGATGCCCTGGGTGACGCCGCCATGCACCTGGCCGCGCACGATCAGCGGGTTCACCGCCTTGCCGACATCGTCGCAGACCACGTAGCGGGCGATGGTGACGGCACCGGTATCCGGATCGATCTCCACTTCCGCGATGTGGCAACCATTCGGGAAAGTATGGCGGTCGATCGCGGCGACCTCGGCGGCGTCGAGCAGCGTCGCCGCCTGGCCTGCCGCCGCGCGCTGGCGCTGCGCCGCGGCCAGCGCCAGGATATCGATGCCGCGGTCGGTGCCGACGATGGCGAAGCGCCCATCGGCAAAGACGATGTCCGGAACCGCGGCTTCGAGGGCCTCGGAGGCGGCCTTCTTGCCCTTCTCGATCACCGTCTCGGCGGTCAGCAGGATCGCCTGGCCTTCGGAGTAGAGGCTGCGGGCGCCACCGGTGCCGCCGCCGGTCGGGATGGTGTCGGTGTCGCCCTGCCGGATGCGGATCTTCTCCGCGTCGATGCCGAGCTCGACCGACGTCAGCATGACATAGGCGGTTTCGTGGCCCTGGCCGGTCGACTGCGTCCCGACATAGACATCGACGAACCCGTCCTCGGCGAAACGGATTTCGGCGCGCTCGGATGGCGCGCCGCCGGTCGCTTCCAGATAATAGGCCATGCCGATGCCCCGCCGACGCCCGGCGCGCGCGGCCGCGGCGCGGCGGGCGGGGAAGCCGGTGTAATCCATTTTCGTCAGTGCGGCGTCGAAGACATGGGCGAAATCGCCACTGTCATAGACCTGGCCCATCGCCGACGTCCACGGCATGGCCGAGGACGAAACCATGTTGCGCCGGCGCAGCTCGGCGCGGTCGACGCCGAGTTCGCGCGCCGCCTGATCGATGACACGTTCGACGACGTAGTTGCTCTCCGGCCGTCCGGCGCCGCGATAGGCATCGACTGGCACGGTGTTGGTGAAGACGCCGATGACATTGGCGTAGATCGCCTGGAAACCATAGACGCTGGCGAGCACCTTCGTGCCAGCCATGGTCGGGATGAAGGGCGCGAACGTGGAGAGATAGGCCCCCATGTCGGCATAGTTGCGCGTGCGCAGAGCGAGGAATTTCCCGTCCTTGTCGAGCGCCAGGGCGATGTCGGTGACGTTGGCACGGCCCTGCGTGTCGGAGAGAAACGCTTCCGAGCGCTCCGAGGTCCATTTGACCGGCCGGCCGAGCTTGCGCGCGGCGTAGCAGGTGAGCGCGTGTTCGGCGTAGACGAAGATCTTCATGCCGAAGCCGCCGCCGACATCCGGCGTCACGACGCGGAATTTTTCTGCGTCGGTTTTGAAAATCGCCTTCGAAAGGATGTCCTTCAGCAACCAGCCGCCCTGGGTGTTGGTGGTCAGGGTCCACCGCCCCCCCGCCACATCGAATTCGGCGACCGCGGCGCGCGCCTCCATGCTGGCGACGACGACACGGTTGTTGTCGATGGTGAGCTTCGTGACATGGGCGGCGCCGGCGAACAGCGCATCGACGCGGGCCTTGTCGCCGACTTCCCAGTCGAACGCGACATTGTTCGGCGCCTCGGGCCAGACCTGCGGCTGACCGGACTGCGTCGCCGCGGCGAGGTCCGTCGTCGCGGCCAGCACCTCATAATCGACCGCCACGGCTTCTGCGCCGTCGCGCGCGGCCTCGATCGATTCGCCGACGATCAGCGCCACCGGGTCGCCGACATGGCGCACGGCGCCGTCGGCCAGCACCGGATGGGGCGGCAGGGGAGCAGAGGAGCCGTCACGGTTCTTCAGCGGCACCGCGCAGGGCAGCGTGCCGATGCCATCGGCGGCGAGGTCAGAGGCGGTGTAGACGGCGACCACCCCAGGGACGGCACGGGCCGCGGCGGTATCGATGCGGCGGATGCGGGCGTTGGCGTGCGGGCTGCGCAGGACCACCGCGCGCAGCATCCCCGCCGGCGCGTAATCGTCGGTGTAACGGCCGTTGCCCCGCAGCAGGCGTGGATCTTCGACGCGGGGCACTGGCTGGGCGAGACCGAACTTGGTCATGGCATTCTCCCATTCTTACCGTTGTTCCTTTGGCCACGTTCCCTTTGGCCAAAGTCTCCTTCGCCGATGTCAGTCGATCGGAACTCTACTCGCCGGGCGCGTGCAGATGCTGGGCATGCCCGCGGCCCCGGAGCCGTTCGCGCACACTCTGGAAGGTCACATAGAGCATGGGGATCAGGAACACGCCAATGGCACTGGCGGCGATCATACCACCAAATACGGCGGTGCCGACCCCGCGCCGGCTGAGCATGGCCGCGCCCTCGGCGAAGACCAGCGGCACGAGGCCTAGAATGAAGGCGATCGAGGTCATCATCACGGCACGGAACCGCATTTTCGCGCCGAGCGCCGCGGCGTCGCGGATCGACATCCCGCCCTCGCGCTGCTCTTTGGCGAACTCGACGATGAGGATGCCGTTCTTGGCGGCCAGAGCGATGAGCACCACCATGCCGATCTGGCCGTAGAGATCTAGGGAAAGCGCGCCGACCATGATGGCAGCGAATGAGCCGAGCACGCCGACGGTGACCGAAAGCAGCACCGGGATCGGAATCATCCAGCTTTCGTACAACGCGACCAGGAACAGGTAGGCGAACAGCACCGCCAGCCCCAGAATGCCGAGCGTCTGCCCGGCGGCGAGCTGTTCCTGGAAGGCGGTGCCGGTCCACTCGTAGCCGTAGCCGGTGGGGAGGGTCTTGGCGGACAGCTCAGCCATCGCCGCGATCGCCGTGCCGGACGAGATTCCCGGCGCCGGACTGCCGTTGATGGCGATGGCGCGATAGTTGTTGTAGCGCACGATGACCTGCGGACCCTGCACGACGCGCAAGCTGGCGATGGAGCGCAGCGGCACCATCTGGCCCTGATTGTTGCGCACATAGATCTGCCAGATGTTCTCGATATCGGCGCGATCCTTTGCCTGGCCCTCCAGATTGACCTGCCAGACGCGGCCGAGCATGTTGAAGTCGTTGACATAAATGCCCCCGAGCGTGGCCTGCAGCGCGACGAAGATGTCGTTCATGGCCAGCCCGAGCGCCTGCGCCTTCTCGCGGTCGATGTCGAGATAGAGCGAGGGGGTGGAGGCGGAGAAGGTGGAGAAGACGCGTGCCAGGCGCGGATCCTGGTTGGCGGCGGCGACGAGCCCGCGCATCACCGTCCCGATCGCCGCCGGATCCTGGCCCTCCAGCCCTTCGAGGTCGTATTCGAAGCCGCCGGAGGTGGAAAGACCGATGATCGGCGGCAGATTGAACGGGAACACGACCGCGGAGCGGATCTGCTGCGCCTGGCCGAAGGCCTGACGGATCAGAGCCTGCGCCGAATCGCCGCGCCCGGTGCGCTCGGCAAACGGCTTTAAGCGGATCACCATGAAGGCAGCGTTCGCCTCATAGGCGGAATCCAGCAGCGAGAAGCCCAGGATCGAGAGCACGTCGGAGACCTGCGGCATGCGCTTGTACATCGCCTCGACTTCGCGCACCGCGGCGGCGGTGCGTGGCAGCGAGGCGCCGTCGGGAAGCTGGACCATGGTGAAGAACGCGCCCTGATCCTCTTCGGGTAGGAAGCCCGTCGGCGTGTGCCCGGCGATCTGCCAGATGCCGGCGCCGAACACGCCGACCATGACGAGTGCCAGCACGGAGACCCGCAGCAGCCGGCGAACGATGGCGGCGTAGCCGTCGCGGACCGCGTCGATGCCCCGCAGCACGTAGCCCATCGGTCCGCGCGCGCGGCCGTGATGGCGAAGGAACAGCGCGCAGAGCGCCGGCGAGAGGGTCAAGGCGTTGGTGGCCGAGATCACCATCGCCGCGCTGATGGTGACGGCGAACTGGCGGAACAAGGTGCCCGAGAGGCCGGGCAGGAAGGCGATGGGTACGAACACCGAGAGCAGCACGAGCGAGATCGCGATGATCGGGCCGGTGATCTGGCGCATCGCCAGCATCGTCGCCTCTTGCGGCGTGAGATCCGGATGCTCGGCCATCACCCGCTCGACATTCTCGACCACGACGATGGCGTCATCGACGACGATGCCGATGGCGACGACCATGGCCAGCAGCGAGACGGTGTTGGCGGAATACCCGATCGCGAGCAGCACGGCGAACGTGCCGATCAGGCTGACCGGCACGGCAACCGCGGGGATGATGGTGGCGCGGAAGCTGCCGAGGAACAGGAAGACGACCAGCACCACCAGCGCGAACGCCTCGGCCAGCGTGCGCGCCACCTCGTGGATCGTGTCGTTGATGAAGGTGGTGCTGTCGTACATCACCTTCGCGGTCAGCCCTGGCGGGAAGTTCTTCGAAAGGCGCGCAAGCGTCGCCTGCAGCAGCTTCGCCGTCTGCACCGCGTTGGCGCCGGGCGCGAGATAGGTGCCGATCGGCACCGCGGGCTGGCCGTTGACGCGGCTCTCGCTGTCTTCGCTCTGCGCGCCGAGCTCGACGCGGGCGACGTCGCGCAGCCGCACCACCGAGCCGTCCGGATTGGCGCGCAGCACGATCGCGCCGAATTCCTCCGGCGTCTGCAGCCGCCCCTTGGTCTGCAGGTTCAGCTGGAACTGCTGCTGGTTGCTGATCGGTCGGGCGCCGATCCGCCCGACGGGGGCGACGACGTTCTGCGTCTGAATCGCCGCGACCACATCCGAGGGCGCCATGTTCAGTGCCACGAGGCGCTGGATGTCGAACCAGATGCGCATCGAGTAGTTCATCTGCGCGAACAGGCGCGCCTGCCCGATGCCCGGCACGCGCGCGATCGCGTCGAGGACGTGAACGATCACGTAGTTGGTGATGTAGAGCGGATCCTGCTGGCCGTTCGAGGAATAGAAGACGATGAACTGGAGCACCGAGAAGGAGCGCTTCTGCACCGTCACGCCCTCCAGCGACACTTCGGGCGGCAGCTGGGCGAGCGCGGACTGCACCCGGTTGTTGACGTTGACGGTGTCGATGTTGGGGTCGGTGCCGAGGGTGAAGGTGACGGACAGGCTGTAGCTGCCGTCGTTGCCGCTGGTCGACTTCATGTAGAGCATGTCGTCGACGCCGTTGATCCGCGCCTCCAGCGGCTGGGCGACGCTGCTTTCGACGACGTCGGCCGAGGCGCCGGGGTACGAGGTCGTCACCTGGACCACCGGTGGCACGATGTCCGGGAACTGGGCCACCGGAATCTGCAGCAGCGCCAGCGCGCCGGCGATGGTGGTGACGAGCGCGATCACGACCGCGAGGCGCGGCCGCCGGATGAAGATAGCGGAGATCACCGGCTCAGCCCTTGCCGGCGGTCGTGGCCGAAGGCGGTGGCGCCGCCGGGCCCGGTGACACGGGCTGCCCGGCCCGGACGCGCTGGAGCCCTTCCAGCACCACCATTTCGCCTTCCTTGAGCCCGCTCATCACCACCGCGGTCGAGGGCGTGGACTGGCCGAGCGCGATCCGCCGCTGCTCGGCCTTGTTGGCGGCATCGACCACGAACACATAATCTCCGGCCTGGTCGGCGAGCACGGCCGCGCGCGGGACGGTCAGGGCCTCGACCGGCTGCACGCCCTCGAGGACGACGCCGACGAACTCGCCGTCCGTCAGCTCGCGTCCGGAGGCATTGGCAGGGCCCGCGCCGGGCAGCAGCGGGTTCGGGACCACACCGCGCAGCGCGATCGTGTCCGTGCTCTGGGTGATCGAGTTGTCGATGAAGTCGATCTTGCCGCTCTGCCCGTAGATCCGCCCATCGGGCAGGCGCAGGCGGATGAGCACCGCCGCCAGCCCGCCCTTGTCGGCATAGCGCTGGCGCAGCTCGAGAGCGGTTCGCACCGAGACCGGGAAGACCACGTACATAGGGTCCTGGCTGACGATGACGGCGAGCGTCCCCGAGCCGGGGCCGACCACATTGCCGACGGTCACGGCCGTGCGGCCGATCTTGCCGGCGATCGGCGCGCGGATGTCGGTATAGTCGAGATTGATCTGCGACAGCCGCAGGTTGGCCTGGGCCTGCATGAGCTGCGCCTTCGTCGAAAGCTCGTTGGCGCGCGCGGTGTCGACGTTGGATTGCTGCCCGGCCGGGGTGTGCAGCAGCGCCTCGGCTCGGCGCAGCGTGATCTCCGCATTGTCGTATTGCGCCTGCGCCTGCGAGACCAGCGCCGCCTTGGCCTGGATATCGGCGACGAAGGGCGGCTTCTCGAGCCCGTAGAGCAGGTCTCCGCGATTGACCTCGGCGCCCTCGATGAAGGGGATTTTCTCGACATAGGCGGTGACGCGCGCGACCAGGTTGACGCGCTCGGGCGCCTGGACGCGGCCGATGAACTCGCTGGTCTCGGTCACCGGGGCGCGTTCGACGCGCACGACGCCGACCGCCGGCGGTCCGCCGGGGCCGTGCTGGGCCAGGGCCGGGGTGGCAAGCGCGAGCAACAGGGCCAGAAGCGAGGCGGGCAGGCGCGGCATATCGGAAATTCCCAGGGCAGTGGACGCCGCGTTCGTGTCGGACGTCCTTCGATCTTGAGCCCAAACATATGGCGACGGGGCCGGATTGCGAAACCCTAGAGCAACCTCCGATCTGATTGAGCCGTTCCGGCTCGATCAGATCGGAGATAAGTTGCTCTAGACTCATAGGTTTCTAGAGCACGACCGTCCGACCGGATGATTCCATCAGGTCGGACCGTGCTCTAGTGAACCCGCCCGCCGCGGGCAACCTCGCGCCGTCGCCCCCGGGCTTGTCATGCGCCTCCCCCGGCGGCAGGCTCGGCGCCACTGAGCAAGGGGAGGGCGAGATGGGCGAACATGTCATCGTCTGCGAGGTGGGGCCACGCGACGGGCTGCAGATCGCCAAGGGGCGGATGCCGACGGAGGTGAAGACGCGCTGGATCGAGGCGCTGGCCGCCGCGGGCCTGGCCGAGATCGAGGTCGGTAGCTTCGTTCCCCCGCGGCTGATCCCGCAAATGGCCGATACCGGGGAGATCGTGCGCGCGGCGGTGCGGATCCCCGGCCTGACCGTCGTCGCGCTCGCGCCCAATCTGCGCGGCGCCGAGGCGGCCTACGCCGCCGGCGCGCACCGCGTCAGCGTTCCGGTTTCGGTCAGCGAGGGCCATAGCCGCGCCAATCTCAACCGCATGCCGGCCGAGCAGGTGGCGGAAGTGGCGCGCATCACCGCCTTCGCCCGCGCCCAGGAGCGGCGGATGGAGGTGGAGGCCGGGTGTTCCACGGCCTTCGGCTGCTCGATCGACGGCATCGTCCCGCCCGCCCGCACGGTCGCCATCGCCGCGGCGCTCGCCGAGGCCGGGGTCGACGAGGTGGTGCTGGCCGATACCGTCGGCTACGCCCATCCGGCCCAGGTGCGGGCCCTCGTCCGCGCGGTCCGGGCCGCGATCGGGCCCAAGCTCACCGGGCTGCATTTGCACGACACCATGGGGCTCGGCCTGGCCAATGCCCTGGCTGGGCTCGACGAGGGCATCCGCAATTTCGACGCCGCGCTCGCCGGCCTCGGCGGCTGCCCCTACGCGCCGGGGGCGTCGGGCAACATCGTCACCGAGGACCTCGTGTTCCTGCTGGAGAGCCTCGGGTTCGAGACCGGCATCGACCTCCAGGCCCTGATCGCCGCGCGCGCCATTCTGCGCGAGGGGCTGCCGGGTGAGCCGCTCCGCGGCGGCGTCGCCCAGGCCGGCATCCCGCGCACCTTCCGCGCGGCGGCCTGAGCGGGCCTATCCGAGGCACGCGGCGACGAGCTGGGCGAAAGCCCGCGCCCGGTGGCTGATGGCGTGCTTGCGCGCCGGCGCCATCTCGCCGAACGTCTCGGTCGCGCCCGCTGGAAGGAACATCGGGTCGTAGCCGAAGCCCTGCGTGCCGCGCGGCGGCCAGACGGCGACGCCGTCGACGCGGCCGATGTAGGTGGCGGTCTCGCCATTCGGCCAGGCCAGCGTCAGCGCGGCGACGAACCAGGCGCGCCGGTCCCCCGTGGGGTTCAGCGCCGCGTTCACGCGCGCCATGGCGGCGGCAAAATTCTTCTCCGGCCCGGCCCAGCGGGCGGACAGCACGCCGGGGGCACCCGCGAGCGCGGCGAGACAGAAGCCGCTGTCGTCGGCGAGCGCCGGCAAGCCGCTCGCCGCCGCCGCTGCTTGCGCCTTGAGCCGTGCATTGCCGGCGAAGTCGGGTTCAGTCTCGTCCGGTTCAGCCAGACCAAGGTCCCCGGCAGAGACGGTCTCGATCCCGTGCGGGCCGACGAGGTCGGCGATTTCGGCGAGCTTGCCGCGATTGTGGCTGGCCAGTACCAGCCGCGTGCCGGAGCCGAGACGGCGGGTCATGCGGCGGCCTCGATCGCCGCGCGCTGCAGGGCGAAGAGTTCGGCGGTGCCGGCGCGGGCGAGGCCGAGCAGAGCGGCCAGCGCCTCCTCGCCGAACGTGGCGCGCTCCGCCGTCGCCTGGACCTCGACGATGCCGCCCGAATCGGTGAGCACGAAATTGGCGTCGGCATTGGCGGTGGAGTCCTCGGCATAGTCGAGATCGAGCACCGGGCCGCCGTCGAGGATGCCGCAGGAGACGGCCGCGACCTGGCCCGCCAGCGGATCGCGCGCCAGCACGTTCATCCGCCGCAGATGGGCCAGCGCCAGGGCCAGTGCGACGTAGCCGCCGGTGATGGCGGCGCAGCGCGTGCCGCCATCGGCGTTGAGCACGTCGCAATCGAGGGTGATGGTCATTTCGCCGAGCGCGGTGCGGTCGATCACCGCGCGCAGCGACCGCCCGATCAGGCGCTGGATTTCCTGGGTGCGGCCGGATTGCTTGCCGCGGGCCGCTTCGCGGTCGCCGCGCGTGTGGGTGGCGCGCGGCAGCATGCCATATTCGGCAGTGACCCAGCCCTCGCCCGAGCCGCGCAGGAAGCCGGGCACGCGGCCCTCGACACTGGCGGCGCACAAGACCTCGGTCCCGCCCATGCGGATGAGCGCCGAGCCCTCCGCGTGGCGGGCATAGCCGGTGATGATGCTGACGTCGCGCAACGCGTCGTGCGCGCGGCCGGATGAGCGCATGGAAAAATCCTCGGGCTGACGGGCGCGGACCATAGCGGTTCGCGGCCAAAGGGGAATGGCACTCGGAAAAACCTGCCCAACCCTGTCACAGGAAGCGTAGGCTGGCGCGGTCGGCGCCGCGGGCGCTGGGCTGGCCGCGCCGACCCACGAGGGAGGCCAGGATGGCAGTCGCAAGCGTGTCGAAAATCACCGCGTCATCGCCCGACGGCTTCGATGCCGCGGTGCGCGAGGGCCTGCAGCGTGCCAGCCGCACGCTGCGCGGCATTTCCGGCCTGCATGTCGTCGAGATGAAGGCGAGCGTCGATAACGGCCGCATCGCCGAGTATCGCGTCAGCATGGAAGTGACCTTCGTCCTCGAAGGCTGAGGCGAGGCCCGGGCCCCAGCGGGCCCGGGCCGCTTCAGGCCGCGGCCTCGGCGGGCGGGGTGCGGCGGGCGCGGATGCGCCGGATGCGACGCGGATCGGCCTCCAGGATGCGGAATTCGATGCCGGACGAATGCGAGATGACCTCGCCGCGCGCCGGCACCCGTCCGGCCAGCGTGAACACCAGCCCGCCCACGGTATCGATATCGGCGGCGCGCTCGTCCTCGGTCAGCACCTTGCCGAGCCGGCCCTCGAACTCCTCCACCGGCAGCCGGCCGTCGAGATCGAGCGCGCCGTCGCCCCGCTCGGTGATCATCGGCGTCTGGTCCTCGTCATGTTCGTCGGCGATGTCGCCGACGATGGTCTCGACCAGATCCTCGATCGTCACCAACCCGTCGATGCCGCCATATTCATCGACGACGAGCGCCAGATGCATGCGGGTCTGTCGCATCTGGAGCAGCAGGTCGAGCACCGGCGTCTGCGGCGCCACCAGCAGCGGTTTGCGCAGGATCGCCTCGATGCGGAACGCCTCGGGCGTGCCGACATAGGCGAGCACGTCCTTGATGTGGACCATGCCGAGCGCGTCGTCCAACTGCTCGCGATAAACCGGCAGGCGGGAATGCCCGTCCCGGCGGATCAGCGCCATCAGCGCGTCCAGCGTGATGTCGGCCGGCACGCCGACGATATCGGCGCGGGGCACCATGACGTCGTCGGCGGTGATGCCGCGCAGGCGCAGGACGTTGGCGATCAGCGCCCGTTCCTGGCGGTCCAGCTCGGGGGCCGTGCCCTCGACCGAGGGCTCCGCAGCGGCGGCTTCCTCGACCAGTTCGGCGATGGAGTCGCGGACGCTGTGCTCGCCGGGGCGCCCGAGCAGGCGCGCGATCAGACGCGTGAACCAGGCGCCACGCGCCGACCCAGCCACCGGCGAGGTAAAGAACGCGGTCATACGGCCGACCCGAGCCGTGGCTTCCACGGGTTCGGTATGCCGAGCCGGCGCAGAATCCGTGCCTCGGCCTGCTCCATCGCCCGTGCCTCGCCGGCACCATGATGGTCGTGGCCGGCAAGGTGCAGCACGCCATGGACGACGAGATGCGCCAGGTGATGCGCCGGGCGCCGCCCCGCGGCGCGGGCCTCGCGCCGCACCACGCCGAGGGCGAGCACGATCTCGCCGCCGAGGCCGGGCAGCGCCGGTGGATAGGTGAGCACATTGGTCGGCTTGTCGCGACCGCGGTCGCGCCGGTTGAGCCGGCGCACAGCGCGGTCGTCGGCTAGCACGATGGTGGGCGTGCCGGCGCTGCCGGGCGCCGCCGCCGCGGCCCGCGCGGCGATGCGTTCGGCCGCGGGCACCAAACGGCGCCAGCCTGGTTCCTGAACCAGGACGGGCGCCGGCGCCACGCGATCGTCGTTCCAGGCGCGCCCGAGGGCGCGGCGTCTACTGTGCGGTTCCATCATCCTTCCCGGGCGCAAGGCGCGCCCGCCGCGAACCGGCCCGCCCGGCCTCGTCGCCGTCGCGCTCCTGGCCGACGCGCCGGCCCAGATCACGCCGGTCATACGCCGCCACGATGCGGGCGACCAGCGGGTGACGCACGACATCGGACTGATCGAACCGGACCACGCCGATCCCTTCCACCCCCTCCAGCGTCGCCAGCGCATCGGCAAGGCCGGAGCGCTGCCCCGGCGGCAGATCGATCTGGGTCGGGTCGCCGGTGATCACCATGCGGGTGCCCTCACCGATGCGGGTCAGGAACATTTTCATCTGGACCGGAGTCGTATTCTGGGCCTCGTCGAGGATGACGAAGGCGTGGGCGAGCGTCCGGCCACGCATGAAAGCGAGCGGCGCGACCTCGATCTCGCCGGTGCCAATGCGACGCGCCACCTGCTCGGCAGGCAGCATGTCGCCGAGCGCATCATAGAGCGGGCGCAGATAGGGGTCCACTTTCTCTTTCATATCGCCTGGCAGGAAGCCGAGACGCTCCCCCGCCTCGACCGCCGGGCGCGAGAGCACCAACCGATCCACCCGCCCGGCTTGCAGCATGGCCACGCCCTGGGCCACGGCCAGGTAGGTCTTGCCGGTGCCGGCGGGGCCGACGGCAAAGACCATTTCGGCGCTGCCGAGCAGCTCCATGTAAGCGGCCTGGCCGGCGGTGCGCGGTCCGACGGCGCCGCGGCGGGTGCGGATCGCCGGCAGGTCGGCGAGCGGCAGACGCCCCTCCGCGGCTTCCGGCTGCGCCAGGCGCATGGCCGCGTCCACATCCGGCCCGGCAATGCCCTCGCCGCGCTGCAGCCGCCGGTAGAGCTCCTTCAGCGCCGCCTGCGCCTGGCCGACCCGTCCGGCCTCGCCGGTGACGGCGATCCGGTTGCCGCGACAGGAAACGCGCACGCCGAGCGCCTGCTCGATCCGCACCAGATGGCGGTCGTGCTCGCCCAGCAGCAACGGCAGCAGAAGATTGTCGGGGAAATGCAGCGTGACCGCCTGGTCCTGCGGGCCACGTGCGAGCGGAACGGCGGCGGCGGCGAGATGGGTCAAGCGCAGGCTCGCTCCTCTACATCGGCGACAAGGATACCAGAGAGGGAGTTGGGGTGGGCGGCGGTGATCGTCACCATGCGCGTCTGCCCGATCAGCGCCGCCGGGCCCGTGAGATGCACCGGCTGCAGATATGGCGTGCGCCCGCCGATCTGCCCGGGGTGGCGGCCGGGGCTGGTGAACAGCACCGGGAGCGTCCGCCCGGCGGTGGCGGCGTTGAACGCTGCCTGCTGGCGGCGCAGCACCGCTTGCAGGGCCTGCAGCCGCGCCTCCGCGACGATATCGGCGACCATGTCCGCCCGCCGGGCCTCGGCTGCCGGCGTGCCGGGCCGGGGCGAGAAGCGGAAGGAATAGGCCTGGGCGAAGCCGACGCGCTCGACCAGGGCCAGGGTGGCGGCAAAATCGTCCTCGGTCTCGCCAGGGTACCCGACGATGAAGTCCGACGAGAGCGCGATATCGGCGCGCGCCGCGCGGACGCGCTCGATCAGGCGAAGATAGTCATCGGCGCGGTGACGCCGGTTCATGGCCGCGAGGATCCGGTCCGAGCCCGACTGCACCGGAAGATGCAGGAACGGAACCAGTGCCGGCACCTCGGCATGGGCCGCGATGAGCTCGTCGTCCATGTCCCGTGGATGCGACGTGGTGTAGCGCAGCCGCTCGAGGCCGGGCAGGTCGGCCAGCGCGCGGATCAGCCGTCCGAGCCGCCAATCCCCGCCGGCGGGTGCCGCGCCATGCCAGGCATTCACGTTCTGGCCGAGCAGCACGATCTCCCGCGCGCCGGCGGCGAGGCGTGCCCGCGCCTCGGCCAGGATCGCGGCGGCCGGCCGGCTGTGCTCGGCCCCGCGGGTGTAGGGAACGACGCAGAAGCTACAGAATTTGTCGCACCCTTCCTGGATGGTCAGGAACGCCGAAACCGGGCTGAGGCGCCGCGGAGCGGGGAGCGCGGCGAATTTGTCATCGTCGAACTCGGTCTCGATGACGCCGGCCTCGCCGGCCTCGACGCGGGCGAGCAGGCCCGGCAGCCGGTGATAGCTCTGCGGCCCGAGAACGATATCCACGAACGGCGCGCGGGCGAGGATTTCCTCGCCTTCCGCCTGGGCGACGCAGCCGGCGAGCACCAGCACCATCCGCTCTCCGGCCTGCGCCCGCGCGTCCTTGAGCCGCCGCAGCCGGCCGAGTTCGGAGAACACTTTCTCGGTGGCGCGCTCGCGGATATGGCAGGTATTGAGGATCACCATGTCCGCGCCGTCGGGCTCGCCGACCGCGGCGAAACCGAGCGGGGCCAGCGCGTCGCTCATGCGCTCGCTGTCATAGACGTTCATCTGGCAGCCCCAGGTGAGAACGTGCAGTCGGCGAGCGTTGCCGTGCGGGGCGGAATCACGGATTGGCGTCATCGGGCAGGCTCCTGACACGCGGAGCGGGCCGATCCAGCCCGCAAGGGCGCAGGAATTGCCGGGCGCGTGGTGCCGGTCAAGCGCACCGGGAGGTCAGGGCCACGCCGGGATCAGAAACACGGTGCCGCCGATGGGTCCATCTGCATGGCGTCAGTGTCACTGGAAACGGTGCCAGTCTGTCAAGCCCGTTATGCGGCGGCCGAGTCGGTGGCCGGTGGCGGCACCGCGCGGCGCGGCTGCGCCGGCCGGTTCTGGCGCAGCTCCGCCGCCGCCGCCGCCACCACCGCCCATAGCGCCTGGCTCAGGGCTTTACGGTCGGGAAAGGCCGACGGATCGACCGGCTCGTGCAGCACCACGCTGACCCGCATCGCGTTGCCCTGAGCCAGGCGCCAGAAATGCGGCCCGATCGTGTGGTCGCCGTAATAGGCGAAGCGGGCCCGCAGCCCGCGGCGCGTCGGCAGGCCGTCTAGTCGGTCATAGACGATCGATACCGGCTGCACCCGCAGCCCTTTGACGCCCTCGGCCACGGAGAGCAGGGCGGAGCGGAACGGCAGCACGCGCGCGCCGTCGGAGGTGGTGCCCTCCGGAAACAGGATCAGGTTGTCGCCGGCCGCGATGCGGGCACGCATGGCGTCGCGCTCGCGCGCGGCGCTGTGGCGCAGGCGGGTGACGAAGATGGTGCGCCCCAGCCGCGCCACGGTGCTGACCAGCGGCCAAGACGCGACGTCCGTCTTGGCGACGAAGCAGGCCGGCAACTGCCCACCGAGCACGGCGATGTCGAGCCACGAGGAATGGTTGGAGACGAACACCACCGGCCCGCCCGCGTCGCTGGCCTCGGCGCCGATCACGCGCACGCGCACGCCGAGAAGCTGGCAGAACGTCGCCCAGTAAAGGCGCGCGAACCACACCTTGGCCTGCCCGGGCAAATTGACGAGCACGGCCTGGACCGGGAGGCACAGCAGGGTCCAGGCGAGCAGCAGGGCCGAGCGCCGTGTCGCCCGCAGCTGATCGTGCCAGCCTGGGCCCCTGGCGAGCGCGACCGGAGGCGGCAGACCGGCGCGTGCCGGCCCGGTCCGCCTCGCTCGCTTCAGGCGGCGCGGCTTCGTGTGCATGATCCCATGCTCATAGCGGCGGAGCCTCGGTGCAACAATCACGTCCCTGTCCCCGAACGGTCGGTGCAACCTGTCCGTCGGGGGCGCTGGAACCAAGTGAAGTTTTCGGGATGGTGCCCGAGGCGCTGCCGCGTCGTGCCAGGGCCCGGCTGTCGCTGGCCTGGCTGCTGGTTCTGCTGGCCCTGCTGATCGGCCTTGGCCGGGCCGGTGCCGCCGATCACCTGGCCTATACGGTCGCTCTCGCGCCGTCCGGCGATGCCGCGCTCGACACGGCGCTGGCCGATGCCTCCTCGCTGCGCGCGCTGAAGGACACCGCTCCGGTCGGACCGCTCGCGCTGCTCACCCGCGCCCGCGCCGATGCCGACCGGCTGGCCACCGCGCTGCAAAGCTACGGCTACTACGCGGGCCGGATCGGCATCACCATCGCCGGTCGGCGGCTCGACGATCCGGGCCTGCTCGGGGCGCTCGCCGATCTGCCGGCTGGCGCGGCGGTGCCGGTGAGGATCGATCCCGTTCCCGGCCCGCTGTTCCATCTGCGGCACATCAGCCTCGACGGCACGGCGGATGCGCAGCTGCGCGCCAAGCTCGGTCTGGCCCCGGGCGCGCCGGCGCGCGCCGCCGACATCCTCGCCGCCCGCACCCGCCTGTTCGACGCGCTGCGGGCCGGGGGGCATGCCTTCGCCAAGGTCAGCCCGCCGGACGCGGTCGTCCAACCGGACCAGCGGGCGCTCGATGTCAGCTTCCATGTCGATCCCGGCCCGCGCGTCGATCTCGGTCCGGTCCGTCTCGAAGGCCTCGATCGCGTTTCGCCCGCCTATGTGCGCGAGCGGCTGCTCCTGCATGCCGGCGAGCCATTCGATCCCGGGGCGATCGAGCGCGCGCGACAGGACCTGGCCGGGCTCGGCCTTTTCTCGTCGGTCGACGCACACACCGCCGATGCCGTCGGCGCCGACGGGCGTCTGCCGCTGACCTTCGCCTTCCAGGAGGGACCGCGCCACGCGGTGACGTTCGGCGCCGACTATTCGACCGATCTCGGCGCCGCCTTGAGTGCCAGCTGGACGGACCGCAACCTGTTCGGCAGCGGCGAGCGCCTCACTCTGTCCGCCGCCGGCACCGAACTCGCCGGCAGCGACGCGCGCGTGCCCGGCTACCTGATCGGCGCCACCCTCACGCTGCCCGATTGGCAGCGCCGCGACCAGACGCTGCAGTTCGGCGTCACCGCCGAGCAGCTCTATCTCTATACCTATAATCAGACGGCGACGATCGCCAATGCCATCCTGACGCGGCAGCTCTCGCCGATCCTTTCGGCGAGCATCGGCGCGCAGGCGGAAGTGGAGCGAATCGTGCAGGAGCACGCCACCAGCATCTACACCCTGCTCAGCGTCCCGGGCACACTGAAGCTCGATACGTCGAACGACCTGCTCGAACCGACGCGCGGCGTGCGCGGGCTCCTCTCGCTGACGCCGATCGAATCCCTCGGCGGCACCGCCGGCAACAGCGTGTTCCTGATCGCCCAGGCGCAGGGCTCGACCTATGTCGACCTGAGCGGCGACGGACGCACCGTCCTCGCCACCCGCGCGCTGATCGGCGAGGCGATCGGCGCCGGTCAGTTCCAGCTCCCGGCCGACCAGCGTTTCTACGCCGGCGGCAGCCCGACCGTGCGCGGCTACCGCTACCAATATGCCGGGCCGCAATTCGCCGACGGCATCCCGCAGGGCGGCACCGCCATCGACGCGGCCAGTCTCGAACTGCGCCAGCGCATCGGCGCCAGCTATGGCGCCGTCGTCTTCATCGACACCGCGCAGGTGGCGCCCGGCGGCCAGGCCTTCAGCGGCACCCTCTTCACCGGCGTCGGGCTCGGCGGACGCTATTTCACCTCGTTCGGGCCGATCCGGGTCGATATCGGCGTGCCGCTCACCGCGCTGCGCGGCAACTACCCGATCGCGGTCTATGTCGGGCTCGGGGAGGCATTCTGATGCGCGCCCTGGCGCGGACCCTGGTCGCGACCCTGACCCTGCTGCTCGCGCTGCCGGCGCTGGTCGCGGTCGCGTTGAACACCGCGCCGGGCCGGCTTCTCGCCGAACGCATCGTTCTGCGCGTCAGCGGCGGCGCCTTGGCTCCGGAGGGGCTCGCCGGCCGTTTTCCCGACCGGCTTCGCCTCGCCCATCTGGCGCTGCGCGACGCCGACGGCGTCTGGCTGACGGCTGACGGCTTGGCGCTCGACCTGTCGCTGCCCGCGCTGACGCATGGTGAGCTGGTTCTCACCCGCCTCGCAGCCGCCCGCCTCGCCGTCACCCGCGCGCCGGTGCCGTCAGCCGCCGCGGCACCCGCGCCGCCGGCCAGCGCAACGGCGCCGCGGCTGCCGATGCCAGTCACGATCACGACGATCGCGATCGGCCGCCTGGAGCTCGGCGCCGCGCTGGTCAAGACGGACGCGGTCTTCACCGTGGACGGCGCCCTGGCCCTGGCGGCGCCGGCATCGGGCCGCGGCGCGCTGCGGGTGCGCCGGCTCGATGCGCCCGGGCGCTACGCTGCGACCGCCGAGGCCGGGAGGGAGCGAATCGCGGCGACGCTGTCGGCCGAAGAGCCGGCAGGCGGCCTGGTGGCGAAACTGGCCGACGCGCCGGCGCTGGGGCCGCTGGCCGCCACATTGCGGCTGGCGGGGCCGTGGCACGGCGCCGAACTGGGTCTGACGGCGAGCGCCGGCCCGCTCACCGTCGAGGCTTCCGGCACGCTCGACCTGCTCGCCCGCGACGGCGATGTCACCGCCTCGGCGCATGCCCCGGCGATGGCGCCGCGGTCCGATTTCGGCTTCGATCAGGCGGACCTCACCGCCCGTCTCCGCGGCCCGTTGGCCGCGCCCACCGCCAGTGCCCACCTCACGCTCGCCGGGCTGCGCGCCGGACCGGCCGGACTCGCGCGGCTCGCCGCCGACCTCGATCTCCACGCCCGGGCGCTCGGGCTGCGCGCCCGGCTCGACGGGCTGCGGCTGCCGGACCCGGCCGGCGCCGTGTTGGCCGACGCGCCGCTGACCCTGGACGGGCAGGTGGACCTCGGCGCCGCGGCGCGTCCGTTCCACCTGACCGTGGCCCACCCTCTGCTCACCGCCACCGCCGAGGGGACGGCCACGCCGGCGCCCCGCGGGCAATTGACGCTGGCCCTGCCCGATCTCGCCCCGCTGGCCGCCTCGATCGGGATCGGTCTCGCTGGTCATGCCGCGTTCGATCTGGCCGGGACACCGTCCGCCATGACGCTGACGGGATCGCTTGCCGCCCCGGGCGGCGAGACGGCCGTGGCCGGGATCATCGGCCCGGATGGCCGCGTCGCAGCCAGCTTCGGCGTGCAGGACGGAACGCTGCACCTCGCCAGCGCCCGGCTCGATACCCGCGGCCTGCGGCTGGATGCGGCGGGAGCGGTTGGGCCGGCCGCGCTCGACCTCACGGGCACGGTCAGCCTGCCCGATCTTGCCGTGCTGCTGCCGGCGGCCAGCGGCGCGCTGAGCCTCCGCGCGGTGGCGCACGCGGCGCCGGATGGGCTGACGGTGACGCTGGACGGCACGGGCGAGGCCGGCGCCGGGGTGCTGCGGCGCGCGCCGCTGCGGCTGGCGCTGGTGGCGACGCGGACGCCGGCCGGGGCCGTCACCGCGACGCTGTCGAAGGCGACATGGCGCAGCCTGCAGATGACCGCCGATCTGCGCCTGGCCCCTGGCGCGACTCTGCCGACCGGGCAGGCGGCGCTGCGGCTCGACCGCCTCGCCGATATCGCCGCCCTGCTGGGCCGGGCCGCCGAGGGCACGCTGGAGGCGACGGCGACCCTTCCCGCGGCGGCCCCGGCCCGGGTCTCGGCGGTGCTGCGCGACGCGGCGGTGCCGCCGGCCTTGCGGGTCGGCCGCGCCGAGGTCACGGCCACCCTCACGGATCCATCTGGCCTCCGCCGGCTCGATGCCGAGGCGACGGCGCGCGGCATCGTCGTAGCCGGCCAGAGCGGCGCGGCGCGGCTCGGTCTGCACGGCCCGCTGACCGCGCTCCAGGCCCGCCTGGAGGCGAACGCGCCGGATCTGCCGGGCGGTCCGGCGACCGCCGAGATGGAGGCGCGGCTCGACCTGCCGGCGCGCGCCGTGACCCTCGCGCGTTCGGCGCTGCGCTGGCAGGGTACGCAGCTGGTGGCGAGCGGGTCCGTGCTGCCGCGGCTCGATCTCGCCGTGACCCTGCCCGCGACGCCGGTTTCCCGGCTCGACACGCTGGCGCCCGAGCTGCATGGCGCAGGGACGCTGGCCGCCGAGGCCCGGCTCGGCGGCACGCTGGCTGCTCCGGCCGGGACGCTGCGGGTCACTGGCAGCGGCCTGCGGTTTGCCGGTTTCCCCGCGCCGGGCCTGCCGGCGGCGAGCGTGGCGGCGCGCGCGAGCCTCGACGCCGGGCGCGCCACCATCGATGCCCGGGCCGAGGCCGGCCAAGGCGCGGCGCTGCACCTCGCCGGTACCGCGGCGCTCCGCGCGACCAACACTGCAGCTCTCGCGCTCCGCGCGACCGACACTGCAGCTCTCGCGCTCCGCGCGACGGGTACGGCAGACCTCGCGTTGCTCGATCCGTGGCTGGCCGCCCAGGGCCGCAGGCTGCGCGGACGCCTCACCGCCGATCTCGGGCTCGGCGGCAGCCTCGCCGCGCCGGACCTGAGCGGAACCCTGGCGCTGACCGGCGGCGAAGCGGCGGATCTCGTCCAGGGCGCGCATCTGACCCAGATCGTGGCCCACGCCACCGCCATGGGCAGCGAGCTGCGGCTCGATCGGGTGACCGCCCACGCCGGCGCCGGCACGGTCAGCGCGCAGGGGAGCGTCGGCGTGCTGCGGCCCGGGTTGCCCGTGGCCCTGACGCTGGCGGCGCGCAACGCCACGCCGCTGGCCAGCGACCGGCTGACGGCGACATTCGACGCCGATCTCAGCCTCTCCGGCGAGGCGTCGTCGCAGCTTGCCGCGGCCGGCGCGATCACCGTGCATCGCGCCGAGATCCGCGTGCCGGAGACGCTGCCGGCTTCACTGGCGGTATTGCCGGTGCGCATCGCTGGCGCCCCGCCACCGCCACCCGCGCCGCCGCCGCGCGTCGTCGCACTCGATCTGGAGCTGAAGGCGCCGCAGGCGATCTTCGTCCATGGCCGGGGGATCGACGCCGAGCTGGGCGGGCGGATGCATCTCGGCGGCACCACCGCGGCGCCGGAGCCGCAGGGCGCCTTCCGCCTGATCCGCGGGGAATTCACGCTCGCCGGCAGCGTGCTGCACTTCGATAGCGGCAGCATCGCCTTCAACGGCGCCGCCGCGCTGGGCGCGGGCGGGGCGGGAATCGACCCGGCGCTGGACTTCCGGGCCAGTTCCGCGGCCGGCGGCGTGCTGGCGAAGCTGGCCGTGGGCGGCTACGCGAGCGCCCCGACCATCACGCTGAGCAGCGCGCCGCCGCTGCCGCAGGATGACATCCTGGCCCATCTCCTGTTCGGCCAGAGCGCCACCACCCTGAGCCCGTTCCAGATGGGCTCGATCGCGCTGGGCCTGGCGCAGATCAGCGGCGCCGGCGGCAGCGGCATCGATCCGTTGAACCGCGCCCGCCGCGCGCTCGGTCTCGACCGGCTCGCCATCGGCAGCGCCGGCCCGGTCACCGGGGCGACGGCGGGGACGGCGGCGGCGACGCAGGGGGCGACCGCGCCGACGCTGGAGGCGGGGCGCTACGTGGCACCGGGCGTCTATGTCGGGGCCAAGCAGGGCGTCGGCGTCTCCGGCAGCAACGATACGGCGGCCGAGGTCCAGGTTGATCTGACCAAGCGGCTCAAGCTCAAGGCCGACGCCGGCAGCGGCTTCGGCACCAACGCCGTCGGGCTCGGCTACCAGCTGCAATATTGAACCCGACGCCCGCGGCCAGCGGCGGCGCAGCGCTCAGGCCTGTTTCAGCTCGATCAGGCTGCGGCGGATCTTGCGGCCGCGCTCCACCTTGTCCTCGATGTAGGCGGCATCGGCCCAGCGCACGGCGCGCGCCATCGCCTGCGCGTCCTCCATGAAGCGCGCCAGCATTTCCAGCAGCGCCTCGCGGTTGTTGAGGAACACGTCGCGCCACATCACCGGGTCCGAGGCGGCGATGCGGGTGAAGTCGCGGAAGCCGGAAGCGGCGAATTTCAGCACCTGCGAGCGGCTCTCGTCGGCGAGGTCATCGGCGGTGCCGCAGATGGTGAAGGCGATCAGGTGCGGCAGATGGCTGACGATGGCCAGAACGCGATCATGATGGCCGGGTTCCATCGTCTCGACCATCGCCCCGCACCGGCGCCAGAACTCCGCCATGCGCTCGACGGCGGCGGGGTCCGCTCCCTCGGGCGGCGTGAGCAGCGTCCAGCGCCCCGTGAACAGCGCGGCGAACCCCGCGTCCGGGCCGGAATACTCGGTGCCGGCGAGCGGATGGCCGGGGATGAAATGCACGCCGGCCGGGACGTGCGGGCCGACATCGCGGATCACCGACTGCTTGGTCGAACCGACATCGCTGAGGATCGCGCCGGGGTGCAGATGCGGGCCGATGGCCGCGGCGAGGTCGGCAAAGCTGCCGACCGGCGCGCACAGGATCACGCCGTCGCAGCCGGCGACCGCGCGCGCCGGGTCGGCCTCGACGCGATCGGCGATGCCGAGCTCGACGACCCGGGCCAGCGTCTTCGGCGTGCGGGCGCAGGCGATGACTTCGCCGGCGAGCGGGCGGCCGTCGAGATTGATCCGCGCGATCGAGCTGCCGATCAAGCCGAGCCCGATCAGCGCCAGGCGGCGGAAGACGGGTTCAGCCATGGGAGCCGGCCATGAAGGCGCCAAGCGCGTCGGCCACCAGGCCGCATTCCTCCTCGGTGCCAACGGTGATGCGCAGGGATTGCGGCAGCCCATAGGCGGCAACCCGGCGGACGATCAGACCCCGCGCGCGGAGGAACACGTCGGCCGCCATGGCGCGCTCGGCATCGGCGAAATCGGCCAGCACGAAATTGCCCTCGCTCGGCCAGACCGTGAGCCCCACCGCGGTCAGCGCCTCGGTGAGCCAGGCACGCCAGCGCGTGTTGTGGGCCCGCGCGCGCTCCACCCAGCCGGGCTCGGCCAGGGCGGCGATCCCTGCCTGCTGCACCGCGGCATTGGCGTTGAACGGGGCGCGGATGCGGTTGAGCACGTCGATCACCGCCGCGGGCGCGTAGGCCCAGCCCAGCCGCAGGCCGCCGAGGCCGAAGACCTTGCTGAACGTACGGGTCATGACGGTGTTGTCGCCGGCATCGACCAGCGCGGCCCCGGCCTCGTAGTCGGTCCGCTCGACATATTCGGCGTAGGCGGAATCGATCACCAGCAGCACGTCGGCGGGCAGGCCGGCGCGCAGCCGCCGCAGCTCGGCGGCCGGCAGCATGGTTCCGGTCGGGTTGTTCGGATTGGCCAGAAACACCAGCCGCGTCGCCGGCGAGACGGCGGCGAGGAAGGCATCGACGTCCGCGGTCAGCGCCCGCTCCGGCGTCTTGACGATGCGGCAGCCGGCGGCGCGGCCGTAGATCTGATACATGAGGAAGCCGTGGGCCGACATGATCAGCTCCGTGCCGGCGCCGCCATAGGCCTGGCACAGCAGACCGATCAGTTCGTCGGAGCCGGCGCCACAGACGATGCGGGCGGGATCTAGGCCGAACCGTGTGCCGATCGCGCGCCGCAGCGCCTCCGCGCCGCCATCGGGATAGCGGTGCAGCTCCGGCGCCAGCGCGGCGTAGGCTGCCTGCGCGGCCGGCGGCGGGCCGAAGGCGCCCTCGTTGGAGGACAGCTTGTGCACGCGGTTGATGCCGGCCAGCGTCGATTCGCCGCCGACATAAGGGGCAATCTCGAGCAACTCCGGACGCGGGCGCGGGCTCATGACGGATCTCCCCCGGTCGGGACCGCGTAAGCGCCGAGGACCACCACGGGGCGCAGCAGCGGCGTGATGAGGGCAAGGCGCGGATCGTCGTCGCCGACCCAGCCGGGCACGTCCACGAGGGCCAGCGCCGAGCCGCCGTCGCGGCGGAGCAGAACCTGCGCGGCGCCGAACCCGGCGGTGGTGAGGGCGGCGGCGAGCCGCGCCCGGCTCATGTCGGGCGACAGTTCGAGGCCGAGCAGCGAGCGGTCGTCGCCCGAAGGATCCGGCGCCACGGCGGCTGCGACCAGGGCTGGAGCGCGCGATGCGCCCTCCGGCCGCCTGGTCCAGAACGGCAGCCGGGCGACGATGTGGATGCGCGGTTCGTCGCGGTGCAGCAGGGCGCGCCACCAGGCGGCGGAGACGGGCTCCTCTTCCGCCGGCATCGGCAGCACGGCGAGCGCGACGCTGCCGGCGCTGACCTCGGCGAGTGCCTGCGCCGGGCTGCGGTGCTGGCGCAGCGGCGTGAGCGCGCCGAACTGCTCGCGCGCGAGCTGGACGAGGCCGCCATCCTGCTCCGAGTCGCAGACCGCAATGGCGAAATTCCCCTGGATGGCGCAGGTTCCCGCCAGCAGCTCGCGCCAGATGCGCACCAGGCTGTGGGCCGGCAGATGTCCGGCGTGGCGGGCGAGGAGGCGGCGAATGATCTGTGCCTCGCGACCCGGGCGCAGGGCGATGCCGCCGCCCTTCAGGGCCGCCACCCGCTCCACCACCGCGGCGCGGCGCATGAGCAGATCGTGCAGCGCGGCGTCGATATCATCGAGCTCGGCGCGCAGGCTCGCCAGTGTGTCGGGTGGCGCCGGTTCGGACCCGGGCATGGCGGAAGCGGGCGCGGTCGACATGGCTGGCGAGGGGCTCCGCGGGCGCGGTTTCGGGGCGACACAGATAGCCGATGCGCCCGACGCTGCAAACCCGCCCGGCCGCGCAGCCCCCGACCCTTTCGCAGCCATCGCGCGGCGGCCATGATGCGCGCCGCATGAGAGGGGGATGCCATGGCCAAGCCGATATTGCTGATCACCCGCCGCCTCCCACCCGAGGTGGAGGCGCGCGCCGCCCGCGACTACGAGGCTCGTTTCAATCCCGAGGATATCCCGCGTGGGTCAGAGGTTCTGCTCCGCCTCGCCGAGGGGGCGGCGGCCGTGCTGTGCACGCCCAGCGAACGGCTGGATGCGGCGACCATCGGCCGGCTGCCGGCGAGCGTGAAGGTGATCGCGACGTTCAGCGTCGGCTTCGACCATATCGACGTGGCCGCGGCCCGGGCGCGATCCATCCGGGTCTGCAACACGCCGGACGTGCTCTCCGTCGCCACCGCCGAGTGCGCGATGCTGCTGATTCTGGCCGCCGCCCGGCGTGCCGGCGAGGGCGAACGGCTGGTCCGCTCGGGACACTGGTCCGGCTGGGGACCGACGCAGCTGATCGGCACGCAGGTCTCGGGGCGAAAGCTCGGCATTTTCGGCATGGGGCGGATCGGGCGCGAACTCGCGCGCATGGCGCGGGGTTTCGCGATGGAGGTCCACTACCGCGACATCGCGCGCCTGCCGGCGGAGCTTGAACAGGGCGCACGCTTTCATGACGACGATGCCAGCTTCCTGGCGGCGAGCGAGGTCCTTTCCCTGAACGCGCCGGGTGGGGCCGGAACCCATAACTGGCTCAACGCGGTGCGCATCGCCATGCTGCCCCGCGGCGCGGTGGTGGTGAATGCGGCGCGCGGCGTGCTGGTCGACGACCGGGCGCTGATCGCGGCGTTGCGGAGCGGACAGATCGCCGCCGCCGGGCTCGACGTGTTCGCCGGCGAGCCGGCGCTCGACCCGGAATATCGCAGTCTGGAGAATGTCTTTCTGTTGCCGCACCTGGGCAGCGCGACCGCCGAAACGCGCGACGCCATGGGCTTCCTCGCGCTCGATGCGATCGACGCGGTCCTTGCCGGGCGCGAGCCGGCCAATCTCGTCCACTGAGAGGCTGTCATGGAGTTCGATTTCGCGGCGCTCAGCGCCACCGACCGCTACAAGCTGCTGGTCTCGACCGTGGTGCCGCGGCCGATCGCCTGGGTGGTGACGCTGGATGGGCAGGGCCGGCCGAACGCCGCGCCGTTCTCGTTCTTCAACGCGGTCTCCCAGGATCCGCCGATCCTTGCCATCGGCATCGGCGGCCGCCGGCCGGGGGACATCAAGGATACCGGCAACAACATCCGCGAGACCGGCGAATTCGTCGTCAACCTCGTTGCCGCCGCGAATGCCGAGGCGATGAATGTGACGGCCATCGAGTTCGGCCCGGAGGTGAACGAGTTGGCGGAGGCCGGCCTCACGCCCATCCCCTCGGTGAAGGTGAAGCCGCCGCGCATCGCCGAGAGCCCCGTCGCGATGGAGTGCGAGCGGCTGATGACCATCGATCTGGGCAACGAGCGCGCGGTGGTCCTGGGGCGGATCCTGCTCATGCACGTACGGGACGAGGCCGTGCTGGATGCCCAGAAGTGCTACATCGACACCCCGAAGCTCGACCTCATCGGCCGCATGCATGGCCGTGGCTGGTATACGCATACGCGGGACCGGTTCGAACTGCCCCGCATCCCCGTCGAGACGTGGCCGCGGCGCTCCTCACCGGGGCGTTAACAAGGCTTTAATGGTCTGATCGTCGCCGATATGTTGATTTGACGTCTCTCGCAACGACTGAGGAGGCGGCAATGCCGGGTGACGGAATTCCCCCTGGGCTCGTGAAGAAGGTCCGGACGGCCGACGACGGCCAGGACAATTCGGACGGCAACGGTGGGCAAGGCGTGGTTTTACCGGTGGTTCCACCCGCGCCCACGCCGGTCATTCCCGCCAACCTCGCAGCCTATTTGCCGGCAGACATCCAGACCGTGTTCGACAACCAGCCCGACGGACTGGCCTGGACGCCGCTCGAGGTGCAGACCGAAGACGGGTTCGTCGCTGCGACGCTGACCGCGCCGGTGGTCGTCTTCGCCGATCTGCCGGCCGGCAGCGGCTCGGCGCCGCTGTTCCTGGACGGGGGCGACGTCGTGGGCGTGGTCGATATCGGCGCCGCGCCGATGAGCATCGATGATGACGGGGCGCTCTATCAGTACATCGTCGCCGGCGGCGCCGGGATGACCCTGTTCGACCAGGCTGCCAGCGGCGAGGTCGTCGCCGACAGCGGGGTCAACGAGTGGATTTTCGGCCAGGCCGGGGTCCATCAGTGGGTGATCAATCTCGCCGGGGGCGACAACACCGTCTTCACCGGGTCGGGTAACGACGTCATTTCGACCGGTCCGGCCAGCACCAACGAGATCGTGCTGCAGGGCGGCAACAATCTGGTGAATTCCTACGGCCACGACACCATCATCGCCGGCAGCGGCGACGACACGATCAGTGTCGGCGGCTCGGGCGCGCTGGTCTTCGGTGGCTCCGGGCAGCTCACCTTCATCGATGCCAACCCGGTGGTCGGCGGCAGCGCCAGCGAGATCGTCGGCGGCAACGGCTTCATCACCGCCTATGGCGGCGCCGGCAGCCTGACGGTGTTCGGCGGCAGCGGCGGCGGCATCTATTTCGGCGGCAGCGCCGGCGACAATCTGATGGTGGGCGGCGCCGGTCGCGATACGCTCGTCGGCGGCGGCAGCGGCGACCGGCTCTACGCCGGGGCTGGCGGGCACGACGTCCTGGTCGCGGCCAGCGGCAACGAGACCCTGGTCGGCAGCCTCTCGCACGGCGGCAACGTTTTCTATGGCGGCACCGGGCCGGACATCATCGTCATGGGCGCCGGCAACAACACGGTTTCGGCGGGCGCGGCGGGAACGTCCGACGTCGTCTTCGGCGGCGGCGGCAACGACACGGTCAGCGCCGGCGCGGCGAACGTGTTCTATGTCGCGGGCACCGGCTCGGCCTTGATCGACGCCGGCAGCGGCGCCGACGCGTTCCAGTTCGTCAACGGCCAGGCGGGCGGCAGCGCGGTGATCAACGGCTTCGTGCCGGGTGTGGATCGGATCGACCTGCAGGGCTACGCCCCGGGCACGGCGGCGCAGGTCGTCGCCAACGCGGTCCCGTCCGGCGGTTCGCTGCTGCTGACCCTGCCCGACGCGACCCACATCCTGCTGACCGGGGTCAGCCAGCTGCCGAGTTCTGCGGTCAGCTGAGCCAAGGCGCGGCTGCCGGTTTGCGCCGGCAGCCGCCCGGGTGCCCCTCAGATCACATTCTTGCCCATCTGATCGGCGATATAGTCGGCCTGGCGGATCGCCAGGGTGACGATCGTCAGCGTCGGGTTGCAGCCGGCGCCGGTGGTGAACTGGCTGCCATCCGAGACGAAGAGATTCTTGATGTCGTGGCTCTGGCCGTAGCGGTTGACCACGCCGTCGCGAGCCCGCTCGCTCATGCGGTTGGTGCCCAGATTGTGGGTCGACGGATACGCCGGCGTGCGGAAGACGCGCGTCGCGCCGACCGCCTCGTAGACCAGGCTGCCCTGGCGGAACCCATGCTCGCGCATGGCGATGTCGTTCGCGTGGTCGTCGAAATGCACCCGCGCGACCGGTAGGCCGAACTTGTCCCTGGCGACCGGATCGAGACTGACGCGATTGGTCTCCTGCGGCATGTCCTCGCCGATGATCCACATCCCGGCCATGTTGGAATAGTCGTCGATGCCGCTGGTGAAGCCGCGGCCCCAGTCGCCGGGATTGAGGAAGGCGGCCATGAAGGGCAGGCCGAGCGAGAGCGTCTCCAGGTGATAGCCGCCGACGAAGCCGCGCCTGGGATCGTTGCCCTCCTCGTCGCGGATGATGCCGGCCATGGTGGTGCCGCGATACATGTGCACCGGGCGGGGGAAGGCGGCATAGACGCTGGCGGTGGTGTGGCGCATGTAGTTTCGCCCGACCTGGCCCGAACTGTTGCCCAGCCCGTCCGGGAACATCGACGACGCGCTGTTGAGCAGGAGGCGCGGGCTTTCGAGCGAGTTGCACGCCACCGCGACGAGGCGCGCCTTCTGGCGCTGTTGGTTGCCGGCGCCGTCGGCATAGACCACGCCGGTGACCTTGCCGGAGGCATCGTGTTCGATCCGCAGCGCCATGCTGCCGGGCCGCACCTCGAGATGGCCGGTCGCTTCGCCCTTCGGAATTTCGGTGTAGAGCGTCGACCATTTGGCGCCGAACTTGCAGCCCTGGAAGCAGAATCCCGTCTGCTGGCAGGAGCTGCGATCGTCGCGCTCGCGGCTGTTGATGGACATGTTGCCAGTATCGACACTCTTATAGCCGATTTTCCGGGCGCCGGCCGCGAAGACCTTGAAATTGTTGCTCCCCGGTAGTCGCGGAATATCGTTGGTGCCGGTGGTGCCCATTTTGTACTCCGCCTTGGCGTAGTACGGCTCCATTTCCTCGAGCGTCAGCGGCCAGTCCAGCAGGTTGGTGCCGGCGAGACGCCCGTAGGTCGTCAAGGCCTTGAATTCATGCGCCTGGAAGCGCAGAGAGGCACCGGCCCAATGGATCGTCGTGCCGCCAACCGCCTTGACGATCCAGGCCGGGAGATTGGGGAAATCATGCGCCACACGCCAGCTGCCCGAGGTCGTGCGCATATCCGTCCAGGCCAACTGGGTGAAGCTCGCCCATTCGTCGTTGATGAAATCACCGATGCCGAGCCGCGGTCCGGCCTCGAGGATCACCACGTTGATGCCCTTCTGGGCCAACTCGTTGCCGAGTGTCCCGCCGCCGGCGCCAGAGCCGACGATGACGACGACGCTGTCGTCGTTCTGATCGAATTTGGTCATGGCGTGCTTCCCCCCTTATGCCGGCAGCCAGTCGAGATCGTCGAAGCCGCGATGGAGGTAGCCGCCGTATTCGGCCGACGACCCCTCATACCCGAACAGCGGCCAGAGCTCGTGCTGGTTGTAGAAGGTGGCGATGAGGTCGCCGTGGAGCTTGGCGAAGAAGGGGCTGGTGTCGATCGCCCTGAGGAGGGTCACGCGATCGGCCTCCGAGCCGATGCCGAGATAGGAGGTGCCGAACTGGGCGCGAGCCGCCTGATCGAGCAGGCGCACTCCGGATTCCAGCATGTCGCGCAGCACGCCATCACTTTCCGCCGCCGCGTCGAACGGCAGCACGGCCTTGATATAGAAGGCGTCCGGCACGCGGTCGTGCGGGTAGATGTCGCGCGCCATGCGCACCAACGTCGCCATGGTCTGGGGCTGGAGCGAACGCGCGCTCTGGGCCCAGGCGGCGGTTGCTGAAATCCCCATGCCGGTGGCAGCGAGAGCGGCCGCGGGGAGTGCCGTGGCGCTGCCGCGCAGAAAGCCGCGGCGTCCGACACTGAGGCGTTTATCGATGTCTCGCATATGACGTTCCCCATTTTGGTTTCTTGGTGGGCACGGCTCTTGTGGTTGCCGCGCCCCTCCTGGTGGTCGCGACGTCCCGTGTTCCCGGTGCGGGTTGCATCGCCCCGGGGGTACGCCCGAGGCTACGCGGGCGCGGCGGGCAGGGGCAAGAGGAATGGCCGGTACGGTCATTTCGTTAGGATTCAACCGGCATGATTACGCCCCGGCGAATTGTGACCCGGTGAGTGAGGACAGGCTCGACATGGGCGGAACGACGGCGGACTTCGCCCGATTGGATGGCGCTGCGAACCCGCGCAGCGGGCCGGCCCCTGGCCGGGACGCGCCGGGGCCGCCGGCGCGCTTTGCGGGCCCGTCACCGAGCCTTGCTTTGTTCCTGCTCGATTGTGCCGCGATCGGGCTGACCTGGCCGGTTCTGCTGGCGATCCTCGGTGTGCTGCCGGCGTCCACGGTCACCGCCGCGCTCGAGCGGCTGATCTACCCGGGGGCGGGCCTCGCGGGTCTGTACGTGCTCGGTCTCTACCGGCGCGACATGATCCTGGAGACGCGCAAGGCGCTCGGCCGCCTGCCGCTCGCGATCGGGTTCGGCGGCGCCGGAGCGGTGGCAAGCCTGGCCTTCATCGGCGCGCCGATCCGCGATCAAGGCTGGCTATTCGCCGCCACGCTCGGCTGTTGCACCGCCAGCGCCGCGGCTTCGCGCGCCGCCTTCTACGGTTTGCGCCGCCGCGGTCTGTTCCGCCGCCGACTGCTCATTGTGGGTGCCGGCAAGCGCGCTTGGGATCTGGTCTGGATGCTGGGCAAGGAGGGCCGCAACCTGCAATACCAGATCGCCTTCATGCATGATCCGGCTCTCGGTGAGGTCGACCCGCGGCTCGCCGACGGCTCGGCCGGGCCGATCGTTTCGGCCGACCAGCACGCCGTTCTCCCCACCGCGCGGCGCTTCGGGGCGGAACAGATCGTGGTCGCTCCGGACGAGCGGCGCGGGATGGATCTCGAATCCCTGCTGCAATGCAAGATCGCCGGCTTTCCGGTGAAGCAGTATCTCGGCTTTGTCGAGAAGGAGATCCACCGCGTCGACCTCAAGCGCATGGAACTCGGCTGGCTGTTGTTCTCGGACGGATTCTATTTCGGCCTGGTCGACCGCGTCCTGAAGCGCAGCTTGGATCTCATCGTGAGCTTCCTGCTCCTGCTGCTGTTCATGCCCTTCCTGCTGGCCGCCGCCTCAGCGATCAAGCTCGATGACGGTGGGCCGGTATTCTATCGTCAGGAACGGGTCACGCGGGGCGGGCGGGTGTTCCGCATCACCAAGCTGCGCACCATGGGCGTCGATGCCGAGCGCCACGGCGCGGTATGGGCGGCGGACAAGGACACGCGGATCACCCGCGTCGGTGCCCTGCTGCGCCGCACGCGCATCGACGAGATGCCACAGCTGTTCAACGTGCTGCGTGGCGACATGTCTCTCGTCGGCCCGCGTCCGGAGCGGCCCGGCTTCGTCGCCATGCTGGCGCGGCAGATCCCGCTCTATCAGGAACGCCACGTGGTCAAGGCCGGGCTGACCGGCTGGGCGCAGATCAACTACCCCTATGGCGCCTCGATCGACGATGCCCGCTCCAAGCTCAGCTACGATCTCTATTACGTCAAGAATTTCAGCATTTTGTTCGATCTTCTGATCATCGCCCAGACCATCCGCGTGGTGTTCTGGCCGGGCGGTGTGCGCTAGACGCTGCCAGCGCTTCCTTGAAGCGCTGACAGACTCTAGAGCGTTTTCCGATCAGTCTGGGTCATATCCAGCGGCTTTGAAGTAATTGGCGCATTCGACGGGCGTGAAGTTTCCGAGGGCGCGGCCGATGGTGGCCCCGGGGGGGTCGATGGTTCGGGCTGCGGCTTTACGGAGCAGCGCCTTCAGCTTGGCGAAGGCATTCTCGATTGGGTTGAGGTCGGGGCTGTAGGGCGGAAGGTAGAGCAGGCTTGCGCCGACGGCCTCGATGGCGGCGCGCACGCCAGGCCGCTTGTGGCTGCCGAGATTATCCATGATGACGACGTCGCCGGTTCGCAGTTCGGGGACCAGCACATGATCGACATAGGCCTGGAAAGCGATGCCGTTGATTGGTCCGTCGAGCACCATCGGCGCGACCATGCCGCTGTTGCGCAGGGCAGCGACCAAGGTGGTCGTCTTCCAATGGCCATGCGGGATCGCGGCACGCAGCCGTTCGCCTCGCGGGGCCCGGCCGCGGGTGCGGGCCATGTTCGTCGAGGCCCAGGTTTCATCGATGAAGACCAGACGGGCAGGATCGAGGTCAAGCTGACCTTCGAACCACTCCCAGCGCCGTTTCAGGATGTCCGGGCGGTCCTGCTCTGCTGCGTGCGCCGACTTTTTTGAGCGTGATCCGCCGCCGCTCGAAGAACCGCCACAGCGTGGCGATCCCAACCACCACGCCCGCCGCCGCCAACTCCATCCGCATCTCCGCCAGCGTGATATCCGGCGTGGGGTCGACGAGGCTGAGGATCATCCCGGCGTGCCCCTCAATCCGGCCGGAGCGTCGATCTCCGCCCAATGCCTTGGGGGTAACGGTGCCTGCCGCGCGGTGCATCGCCCACCAGCGGATCGCGCTCGATGCGCTGACCCCGAAGCGCTCCGCCGCCGCCGGGCACGATGATCCCGCCGCAATCGCCCCCACCACCCGTTCCCGAAGATCAACCGACAGCGCTTTCCACATGCCCGTCGGCCTCCCCACCGACAGGCAGCTTGAATCAGATATCCCAGCCGCCGGGAATCCCCTCGATTCCGCCTGGTCGGAAAACGCTCTAGCAACCAGCCTCCGCTGTCTCAAAGCATTCGACGACGGACAGTGGAGCCGATACAAGCGCCATACAGATGATCTGTATAGGGATTATCAACATACAGATAATCATGCGATCGTGAAGACCGGCGGCTCCCCGCGGGCACGAGGCGAAACCCCGGCGGAGCAGGCGGCCTCCGCCCCAGTCCTCAGCCAAGCAGTGCCGACAGGCCGGCCACCAGCCCAGGGCGGCCCATCGACCCTGGGCCGTCCTGGATCCAGACCGTTGCCGTGCGCCCGGGAATCAGCCGCATGTCCGGCGGCACGCGATCCAGGCGGACCCGCACCGGGATGCGCTGCGCCAGCCGCACCCAGGAGAAGGTCGGGTTGATGCTGGCCATCAGGCTGCCGTTCGCCTCCCGCTCGCGGTCGGCGATGCCGCCGGCGATGCTCTCGACATGCCCCTGCAGCACCCCGCGCTCGCCGAGCAGACGGACCGAGGCCGCGTCCCCGACATGGATGCGGGCGAGCTTGGTCTCCTCGAAATACCCCTCCACGCGCAGGGAGGCGGCGTCGATCAGCGCCATCACCGCGTGGCCGGCACCGACATAGTTGCCCGGCCGCAGGTCGAAATTGGTGATCACGCCGTCCACCGGCGCCACGACCTGCGTGCGGTCGAGGTTGAGTTGCGCGAGGCCGCGATCGGCCAGCGCCTGCCGATAGGCGGCGCTGGCCTGCAGCAGGGCGGTTTCGGTCTGCTCGCGGCGTTCGTCGCTGACTGAGAGACTGGTCAGCGCACGATAGCGCCGCGCCTCCCGCGTCGCTTCCGCCAGCGTCGCGCGGCGGGCGTCGAGCGTGGCCTCTGCCTGTTCCAGGGCGAGTGCGAAGCGCGCCGGATCGATGCGCAGCAGGAGCTGGCCTTTGCGCACCGTCTCGTTGTCGCGCACCAGCACCTGCGTCACTAGCCCGGAGACATCCGGCGCCACGCCGACCACATCGGCGCGCACGCGGCCGTCGCGTGTCCACGGCGCCTGCATGTAGTAGGCCCACAGACCGTGCGCGACGACGCCGGCGAGCAGCAGCATGACGAGGGTGACGGCCATCCGGCCGACGCGGGCAGCGACTTGGTTCATGGCGCGATACCTGTGGAGACCAGCGCGACCATGCCGCCGAGCACGACGACATAGAGCGCGAGATTGAAAAGGGCGGAGTGCCAGACCAGCCGGTAGACGCCGGCCCAGGCCAGCACGCGGGAAAGCGCGGCGGTGATCAGCCACGCCAGCAGCATCCACAGCAGCAGCGGCGCGACCAGCACGCCGCTCAGGTCGATTTCGCCGATCATCACGCGTCTTCCTGAAGGAGGGAGGACGACAGCGGCGGCATCAGATGCGCGGCCGCCGCCGGGTAAAGACCCAGCCGGATCCCGGCGAGGCCGAGCAGGGCGTCGCGCCGCAATGCGCCGCCCGGTGCCAGCGCGACCGTCGTGATCGCCGCATCCACCGCCTGCAGCAGCGCCGCGCCGGGCAGGCCGTGGCGGTCTCGCTCGTGGCGCCGTGCCAGCCCCTCGTAGTGGCCGGCCAGCGCGTCCAGTGCCGCATCGATCGCCTGCACGGCGTGCGATGGCAGGTCATGACGGGCGCGGCGCAGATCGACGATGTTGAGCCCGATGCGCAGATCGCCCTGCAGCCGCGCGGTGTCGGGCGCCAGCGCCGGGCCGAGGCGCCCCAGCCGCATGACGACCAGCCCGATCCGGTCCAGCAGCAGCCCGGCAAAGGCCGCCCGGTCGCCGCCGCCGCGCCGCCGTGCCGCCCCCGCCAGGTCGCGCCAGTTGGCACGCACTAGCCGCCAGGTGCTCCATTCGGCGCCGACCGAGCGGATCAGCCGGGTCAGCACCGCGGCCATGGCCATGCCGGTGACGGCGGCGAGGCTGCTGTTGACGAAGCCGGGCAGGCTGGCGCTGTAGCTGCCTTGCAGCGCCAGCAGCGTCGCGCCGTTGGCCGCCAGGGCCATGCCGACCGGCATGGTGGCGGGGCGGGCGATCAGGACGCCATAGACCAGGAACATCGGCGCCAGCGCCGCCGCCAGCAGCACGAACCCGTCAATCCCCGGCAGCAGCGCGAACAGGTAGACGCCGTCAACCAGCACGGCGACCACCGTGTAGCGGAGGAACTGCAGGATGGCGGGCGCCGGATCGTCCCGGGCGGCGAAGAAGCAGGCGCCGACCGCCGCCATTTCCGCAGCCACGGCGCCATCCGACCAGGCGCTCGCGATCCAGAGCGCGCACACCAGCAGCACCGCCAGCCCGGCGGCGAGGCCGGAATAGGCGGCCATGGCGATATCCGCATGCTGCAGGGCCGCGGCCCTGTTCTCGTGGCCGCCGGCCAGCGCCGGCAGGCCGGGGCGGCGGGTGCGCACATGGGCCTGCAGCCGCGCACTGTCCTGGAACAGCAGCACCAGTTCGCGCAGCCGCGCCAGCAGCCCCGCCCGCATCACGTCGTCCCAGACGCTCCCTGCGCCGGCCTGGGATTCCAGCCGGCCAATCGTCTCGCGCAAGCGGGCCGCCTCGGCGGCGCCCTGTCCCGCGTCCAGCCAAGCGGCAATCGCGCCCAGCAGTTCGGCGATCCCCGGCGACAGCACACCGGCCCGGCGCAGCGCCGCCAGCCGGTCGGCGATGGAGGACAGCAGCGGCAACACCATCAGCAGCCGCGCGTGCAGTGCGCGGATGGCGCGCGCGGAGGCGGCATGGCCGGCGCCATCGTGGTCCAGCTGCGTCGCCAGCGCGGCGATCTCCACCGCATCCCCCGCCAGCAACTCGCGATCGGCGCGCGCCCCGGCGGCGGGGCGTTCGCGCAGCACGTCCACCGCCCAGCGCCGCCCGTCGCGCAGCCAGGCCTCCGTGCGGGCGCTCAGGTCCGGCCCGAGATGCCGCGGGAACACCACCGACGCGACCAGGGCGGCACAGACGATGCCCAGCCCGATCTCCTCGGTGCGCGCAATGGCGGTCGTCCAGATCGCATCCGGGGCGGTGACGCTGGGAAAGCCGACGATGGCGGCGGTGTAGCCGGCCAGCATGAACACGTAGCCGCGCGGCGTGCGGTCGAGCAGCGACAGGGTCAGGCAGAGCGCCACCCAGCCGGCCAGCGCCACGCTGAGCAGGACGGGCGCCACGACAAGGTTCGGCACCAAGGCCAGCGCCGCCGCCGAGCCGAGCACGGTGCCGAGCAGGCGATAGGTCGCCTTGGCGCGCGTGGGGCCGGCAAAGGGCTGGAAGGTGATATATACGGTCGCCATCGCCCAGTAGGGACGATCGAGATCTGCCGCGAAGCCGATGCCGAGCGCCAGCATCGACGCGGCGAAGGCTTTTGCGGCGAACAGCCAGTCGCGTCCGCTGCCCGGGATCATGCCGGCATGTCCGTGTCCGCACCCGCCGCCAGCGGCGGTGCGCCGGCCGCCCGACTGACGGTGCGGAACACGCGCAGGCAGGCGTCGAGGTCCGCGGCACTCACCCCGGCCAGCAACTGGCCGCGCACGCTGTCCAGCCGGGCATCGACCGCGGCGGCCTGGGCCTCTCCGGCCGCCGTCATATAGAGCGACCGGGCGCGCCGGTCGGATGGATCGTCGCGGCGCTCCACGAAGCCGGCCGCGCAGAGCTGGTCGAGCAGTCGGACCAGGGACGGCCCCTCGATCCCCAGCGCCTCGGCCAGCGCGCCCTGCCGGATGCCGCCGCCGAGGCGGCGGATCAGCACCAGCGGCCAGGCCGTCGCCTCCGACAGGCCGAGATCACCGATGGCCTGATCGACCTGCCGGCGCCACGCGCGGCCGAGCAGGAGCAAGGTGACGCTGAATTCGGCCTGGGGCGGAAGAGAAGATGGCATGGCTGATAATTAGGAAGCTATCTAATTCGCGTCAATAACGGGCGATCCCGGCACGGGCAGGGGCAGCGCAGGGGTCAGGGGCTCGGAATGGGGTCACGACATAGAACGGGCAGGATAGCACGCCTCCCGGCACGTAACCGGAACGGCGCGGCAGGACTGCCTGTCCCAGTTGAACTGGGGCATCCGCGGTCGCCGCAACACGATCGCGCCGACGCCGCCCTGGTTACGAATCGAGCAACTCCGGACGGAACCATCGACGCCGTCTGATGACCTTGCCGGAGAGCACGAATTCGCCGTCGCCGGTGTAGTGCAGCCGAAACCATCACGATCGGCCCCGGCTCCAGATAGCGCCGGACCTGGGACACGGGGAAATCCACCTTCGCGGGCTGCCTCGCCATCGGGTCCTCACCGGGTCGGAGGGGAAAGCCGAAGGGGTCCCGGACACCGCCGGTCTTCGCCGGCCCGGGTTTCATCTCCGCTCGGGCTCGCTCCGCCCGCTGACGTCGCTTGCACCGACAATGCGCGCCCCGCGGCCGCAGGGAAGGCGCCGGCTGCTGCTCGAGCTCCCGAGCGCTCTCATGAAGACAGCGCGGCTGCTGCGTCCGACGTCGCCGCAACAAGCGACCAGCTTGGCGCTGAGAGCGGTCGTCATCGAGATCCTGAACAAAATCCCGCTGCGGCTCGGGAACCTCATCGGTCTCCGGCTCGACCGTCATCTGCAACGAGCGGATCCCCTTCGTGGCCGCATCAGCCGTCTTTCGGTGCCGCCTACCGAGACCAAGAACAAGCGGGCCATCGACATGCCGGTCTCGGCGGAGACCGCCAGGTTCATCGACGAGTGGGTGCGCGACTTTCGGCCGCTCGTTGCCGCCGGTGACTGCATCTATCTATTTCCGGGGCATGGCACTGGCAACCGGCCGATCAGCCCCCAGGCACTGGGGGAGGCCATAAAGAAGGTGACGCGCGAGCAAGCCGGGGTAGAGCTGTCGCCGCACCGGTTCCTCGCCGCCTACCCCGGACACTTCGAGGAGGTCCGTCGGCTACTCGTTCACGCCAAGGTGAAGACGACGATCCGGCACTATGCCGGCACGCAGCACGACGCCGCCATGCAGCGCTTAGGCGACGCCATCCTCGAGCGTTTTCCGATCAGTCTGGGTCATATCCAGCGGCTTTGAAGTAATTGGCGCATTCGACGGGCGTGAAGTTTCCGAGGGCGCGGCCGATGGTGGCCCCGGGGGGGTCGATGGTTCGGGCTGCGGCTTTACGGAGCAGCGCCTTCAGCTTGGCGAAGGCATTCTCGATTGGGTTGAGGTCGGGGCTGTAGGGCGGAAGGTAGAGCAGGCTTGCGCCGACGGCCTCGATGGCGGCGCGCACGCCAGGCCGCTTGTGGCTGCCGAGATTATCCATGATGACGACGTCGCCGGTTCGCAGTTCGGGGACCAGCACATGATCGACATAGGCCTGGAAAGCGATGCCGTTGATTGGTCCGTCGAGCACCATCGGCGCGACCATGCCGCTGTTGCGCAGGGCAGCGACCAAGGTGGTCGTCTTCCAATGGCCATGCGGGATCGCGGCACGCAGCCGTTCGCCTCGCGGGGCCCGGCCGCGGGTGCGGGCCATGTTCGTCGAGGCCCAGGTTTCATCGATGAAGACCAGACGGGCAGGATCGAGGTCAAGCTGACCTTCGAACCACTCCCAGCGCCGTTTCAGGATGTCCGGGCGGTCCTGCTCTGCTGCGTGCGCCGACTTTTTTGAGCGTGATCCGCCGCCGCTCGAAGAACCGCCACAGCGTGGCGATCCCAACCACCACGCCCGCCGCCGCCAACTCCATCCGCATCTCCGCCAGCGTGATATCCGGCGTGGGGTCGACGAGGCTGAGGATCATCCCGGCGTGCCCCTCAATCCGGCCGGAGCGTCGATCTCCGCCCAATGCCTTGGGGGTAACGGTGCCTGCCGCGCGGTGCATCGCCCACCAGCGGATCGCGCTCGATGCGCTGACCCCGAAGCGCTCCGCCGCCGCCGGGCACGATGATCCCGCCGCAATCGCCCCCACCACCCGTTCCCGAAGATCAACCGACAGCGCTTTCCACATGCCCGTCGGCCTCCCCACCGACAGGCAGCTTGAATCAGATATCCCAGCCGCCGGGAATCCCCTCGATTCCGCCTGGTCGGAAAACGCTCTAGCTGTCGCTGCTATGGAGGTTGTCCCTCCGGGGCTGGGCTGAGAAGCTGTGGTTGCGAGGCCAACACCCCACAGCCCGGAGCCCCGGATGGACATCCATGAGAATGCCAGAACGACGCGGC
>JAJZVV010000045.1 GCA_021845595.1 Pseudomonadota bacterium
GCGGCGCCTCTGGGCCATGACGAAGCCGCTCGCCGGCACCCTGGCCGAGGCGTACCTGCACGCCCGAGGGATCACGGACCTGAGGGGATGTGAGGCCCTCCGCTTCCATCCGCGCTGCTGGTATCGCGGCGGCAATGACGATCCCCGTGATCGGGCTCGGGACGCTTGGCCCGCGCTGATCGCGGCCGTCACCGACGCCACCGGCGCGATGACCGGTGCGCACCGCACCTGGCTCGATCCAGGATGGGCCTGCAAAGCGCCAGTCTCGACGCCCCGCCGCGCCATGGGCTTGCTGCTTGGCAATGCCGTCCGGTTCGGCCGCACGATCGACATCATGATCGCAGGAGAAGGGCTGGAAACGATCCTCTCGCTTCGGCAGATCATACCCTCAATGCCGGCGGCGGCCGCGCTCTCGGCCGCCCACCTCGCCGCGCTCGAACTACCCGTCGGTTTACGACGGCTCTACCTCGCGCGAGATAACGATCTCGCAGGACTCCGCGCGGTGGAGACCCTGGCCGACCGCGCATGTGCCGCCGGCGTCGAGGCGCTGACGCTCGTGCCCGCGCTCGACGACTTCAACGAGGACCTGCGCCGGCTCGGCGCCGAGATGCTGAGGGACGGACTGCGCACCCAGCTCGCACCGGACGATAGGGCTGGCATGGGACCAACATAGCTTCCGTCGTCCCGCTCCGTCGGGAAGCTGAAGCCTCCAACAACATGGAGGCCAGCGTGTTCGACGATATCTTCTTCCCCCACACCGCCGAGACGTATCGTGCGGCGCCGCTCGCGGAGCAGCGGGCGCGATACCTCGTTCATCTCAAGGCGACCGGCGCAAAACGATCGACCTTGCGCAAGTGCGCCAACGATCAGCTGAGCTTGGTCCGCCTTCTGGACCTCAAGGATGGGGGCCGGGTGAGCCGGCCACAGATCGAGGCTGCTGCGGCGCTGTGGGCGCAGCCGAGGGGACGCCGGTGCGATCGAGCTGCTGCGCGCAAGACGCGCGACCGCTTCGTCAGCCACGGTGTCGGATGGCTCGGCTTCCTGGGCTGGCTCGACGATGGCGGGGGCGGCTGCCACCCGCATGACGCCGAGGTCCAGGCGTTCGCACGATGGCTGCGCGAGGAACGTGGTCTGTCCGATGCGACCATGCAAAGCTACCGCGCGGCCGCCGACCGCTTCTTCGACTGGCTGGCCGCCAAGGGCGTGCAGTTGAGCGCCGTCGGCATGACGGACATCGACGATGCCGTCGCGGCGGAGCATGGGCGAGGCGCCTGGGGCCGCCGGACGAGACACGATTATGCGCAGCGTCTGAGGGCGTTCTTCCTGTTCGCCGAGATGCGCGGCTGGTGCCGAGCGGGCCTCGCCCGAGGCATCGTGGCGCCCCGGTTCATGGCCGACGAGATCGTGCCGAAGGGGCTGCGGCGCGAGGACGTCGTGCGTCTGCTGGCGTCGGTTGGGGGCGAGCGCCCGATCGACAAGCGCGATCGGGCGATCCTGATGCTGTTCACCGGGTATGGGCTTCGGACCGGAGAGGTCGGCGGGCTGCGGCTGGACGATCTGGACTGGGAGAACGCCATGCTTCGAGTCCGCTGCCCCAAGCCGGGCCGGACCCATCTCTGGCCGCTGTCGCAGGGCGTCGGCCACGCCATCCTGCGCTACATCAGGGAGGCGCGGCCGTCCGGCTTCGGCCGCAGTCTCTTCTTCACGACGTACGCGCCGATCCGGCCGCTCGACCGGAAAGCCCTGGGCAAGATCGTCCGTGACCGGCTGGCGGGCATCGGCGTCGTCACCGGCCGACGCGGGGCCCACGCGCTTCGGCATGCCGCGGCCCAGCACCTCCTGGATCAGGGCACGTCGATGAAGGTGATCGGGGACTTCCTCGGCCACCGCGACCCGTCGTCCACCACGATCTACGCCAAGGTCGACCTCGCCGCGCTTCGCGAAGTGGCGGCTCTCAATCTGGAGGGCTTGGCATGATCCTGCGCGAGGCGATCGAACGCTATGTGCTCTGGCGACGAGCTCATGGCGCGAAGTTCACGACCGGCGCGAGCCTGCTGCGCCGCTTCCTTGACCATGCCGATCGCGACGCCGCCTGCGATGCGGTCACGACAGAACAGGTCCTGACCTACTTGGCCGAGGGCCCGCCGACGCGTCACCGCGAGAACAGATACTATGCGCTTGCGGGCTTCTGGCGTCACGCGATCAGCCGCGGCCATGCGGCCCGCTCGCCCATGCCGGACGAAGCGCCGAGATCGCCCGTTCGGTCGCCGCCTTACATCTACTCGCGCGATGAGCTTGCGCGCCTGTTCGATCCCGCGACCGTGGAGGCAAGCCGGCGCGGCGCGGTCCAGCTCGACGCGGTGACGTTCCGCACCCTGCTCCTCTTGCTGTACGGAGCGGGGTTACGCGTCGGGGAGGCGACCCGCCTCACCTTGGCCGACGTCGATCTGGCAAACGCCGTCCTGACCATCCGGGCCACGAAGTTCTACAAGAGCCGGCTGGTCCCGGTCGGACCTCAGCTCGCAGCGGCGCTCGCGAGCTACATCGCCGTGCAGCGAGCGGGTTGTCCTGCGCCAGGGGAATCGTTCTTGCTGGCGAACCAGGACGGAACGCGGCTCGCAAGCAGCACCGTGCAGGACGCGTTCGATGTGCTGCGTCGCGTCGCCGGAGTCGGTCGCGCGGCAGGCGGCCGGACGATCCCGCGATTGCACGACCTTCGGCACAGCTTCGCGGTTCATCGCCTGACGAGCTGGTATCGGCAGGGCGCAGATGTGCAACGGCTGCTGCCGGTGCTCTCCACCTATCTCGGTCATGCCGATCTGGAGGGCACGAAGGTCTATCTGTCGATGACGCCAGAGCTGCTGGAGCAGGCGTCGCTGCGGTTCGCCCGCTATGCTGAAGGAGGGCGGCATGCCTGACCTTGCAGCCCTCGGCCCCTGGCTCCGCCGGTTCTTGTGCGAATACATCGTCACCGAACGCAACCTCGCCCGGAACACACGCAAGAGCTATCGCGACACCTTCAGTCTGCTGCTGCCCTTCGTTAGCCGGAAGGTGCGCAAGCCCGTCGACCGGCTGGCCGTGTGGGACCTGACGTCCGGACACGTGCTGCAGTTCCTCGCCCATCTCGAGACAGATCGAGGTTGCTCCGCCCGAACCCGCAATCAGCGACTGGCCGCCATCCGAGCGTTCGCGCGCTTCGTGGGGAGCCGCGACCCGGCCTATGTCGAATGGTGCGGTCACATCCGGGCCATCGCGTCGAAGCGGTCCATGCCGGCGCCGGTCGGGTGGCTGACCCGGGCGGAGATGGAGGCGATGCTGGCCGTGCCCGACCGCCGGACCCGGCGCGGCCGGAGCGAGTACGCGCTTCTGCTCTTCCTCTACAACACCGGCGCAAGAGTCTCAGAAGCCACCCAGCTAAGGGTGTGCGATCTGCAAATCGGGTCACGGAACCGCGGGCACGATCTGGCCACCCTGCACGGTAAGGGCGGTAGGACGCGGCACTGCCCGCTGTGGTCGGAGACGGAGCGCGCGCTTGTCGGCGAGATCACCGGTCGCGCGGGCGAAGACGCTGTGTTCGTCAGCCGGCTCGGGACGCCGTTCACTCGCTTTGGCGTGTACCGCCTCATCGAGCGTTGCGCAGCCCAGGCCCCGGGCCTGGCCAACCGGACGATAACCCCGCACGTGATCCGGCACACGACGGCCTGCCATCTGGTCCTCGCCGGCGTGGACATCAACACCATCCGCGCTTGGCTCGGGCACGTATCGATCAGCACGACCAACGTCTATGCCGAAATCGATCTCACGCTGAAGGCCAACGCCGTCGCGCTCTGCGAGGTCGGGCAGCCACGGCCCGCTCGCTCCTGGAAGGAGGACAAGGACCTCATGGCCTTCCTGAAGGCCTTGTGAGTCGGGGACGTGGTGCCCGCTTCGGTCACCCTGCCCTGGCCATCCTTCGCCGCATGAAGCGGACCGCGTCCTGCGGGGCGAGCTGGATGCGTATCGACGCGCGAACGGCGCCGGAGCTGAACGCCTGCAGATCTTCGTTGAAGTCTCCAAGCCGCGGCGCGAGGACCAGCACCTCGACGCCGGCGGCTCGGGCTCGCTCGGCGAGCGCGGTGACCGCCGTCTCGCCCGCGGCGTCGGCGTCGCGGGCGACGTAGAGTCGTCGGAGTGCCGCCGGGAACTCGAGAGCGGCGAGGTGGCTAGCCGACAGCGCCGCCGCCATGGGCATCGCGGGCAGCGCACACCGCAGGGACAGCATCGTCTCGATGCCTTCGCCGGCCGCGAGGACGTCGCCGGCCGCGCCGAGCCGGACGGCATGGCCGAGTAGCCCGCCCATGGCTCGTCGCGGGGTGTCGATGGGCGCCTTGCCCGAACCGTCCAAGGCAAGCCAGGTGCGATGCACACCCGTGATGGCGCCAAAAAGATCGGTGACGGCGGCGATCATCGCTGGCCAGGTCTCGGCCGGCGCATGCTCGTCGGGGCGATACCAGCAGCGCGGATGGAAGCGGAGGGCCTCACATCCCCTCAGGTCCGTGATCCCTCGGGCGTGCAGGTACGCCTCGGCCAGGGTGCCGGCGAGCGGCTTCGTCATGGCCCAGAGGCGCCGC
>JAJZVV010000046.1 GCA_021845595.1 Pseudomonadota bacterium
GGCGCTGCGAACGATGGACGAGTTGTGGAAGGCGCTCGGCCCGGCCGCCGACACCTTCAGCCCCGCCGAATGCAGCAACTACTTCCGTCATGCCGGATATTTCCAGTCAGACTGAAATTGCTCTAAGGCAGGCATCGCCAGGATGGGCGGTGACGCTCAGGATATTGCTCTCCATCGCTTGGTCATTCACGACCTGGAACCCTCGACGAGTGTTCCGGACATGTTCTCGACCGGCGCCCTCGCCGCGAAGTTCGGCCGCTCCCCGCGGACGATCCGCCGCTGGGCGGAGCGCGGCTACTTGATGCCGATCCACATCGGCGGTGCCGTCTTCTTCCGCGCCGAGGACGTGCTGCAACTGCTCAACGATCAGCTTGTCATGTCGATCTTGGAACGGAAGCCGCCCCGCTCGACGCCCCTGGAGCACGTTGGGGGAACGAGGTCTAGCGAACTGTGATCAAGCCATTTTTCAGGGCGCTAGTGACATGCCATCCGGCCAGTTGGGCCCGGATTGCCGTATGGGGGCGTCCCGAATGTCCACAAATGACCGTTGCAACCCATGGAGGCCACCGATGCCGTTCGAAAGCGCAGTGATGGAGCTGCCCTCCGGCTTCGCGCCAGGCGCAGAGGCCACTTTGACCGCTGCCGGCGCCTTGGCGCTAATAGCTGGATGGACCGACCTCTCAGCCACCCGACGGAGCGATCTCGCGTCCGCTGTGGCGACTGCTGCGCGAATCGCCGGTCTGCCGGAAGGAACACTGCCTCTCACGCCGGCCGCCCTGCGACAGCACGTGCTGGCCCGTTCGGTAGCGACCTGCGGCGTCAGCGAGAAGCGGATGCGCAACGTCCGCTCGGGGCTGCGCTTCGTTCTTCGCCGCCTCGACGTCATCGAGCCGCGCGACTTTCCATTGATGCCCGCGTGGTGCGTACTTCTCGAATGCCTGGAGCTGAAGAAGCGGGCGGGTATGATCGGCTTTGCGCGTTTCTGCTCCAGCCGAGGCACAGCACCAGAGAAGGTCGACGACACGACGCTGGCCGACTTCCTCAACCACATCGCCGAGCGCACCCTTAAAGCCCACCCGCGCAGCGAAGCAGGTAGCTTGCGGATGGCGTGGAACCGCGCTTGCGACCGGATCGCGGATTGGCCTGGTCGCCCTCTGCGGCGGCTGCAACACAAAGATCAGTTCATCCTGCCCCTCAAAGCGTTCCCCGAGAGCTTCCGCCACGATCTCGATCGGTTTGGCAGCCGGCTCGGGAGCACCGCGCTCGACGATCTGTGGGCGAGAGACCCTTTCGGCGAACCCCTGGCGACGGAGGGAAACGATGTCCTCCCTCCCGTGCCACCCCAGCCGTTGCGGCCCGGCACCGTCGAGTTGCGGAAGGCGCATGTCCGATGGGCCGCGAGCGCCCTGGTGCAGACGGGCGTGCCGCTGGCCGCGATCAGCAGCCTCGCCGCTCTGGTCAGGCCGCTGGAGCACGCCCGGGAAATCCTTCGCTATCTCTACCGCCGGGGCGGCAACAAACCCTCCGCCGCTAGCCATCACGTCGCCGACGTTCTCCGCATGATCGCCAAGTATCACGAGCGATTGCCGGAACCCGATATCAAGCGTCTGGCCGCCTGGAAGAAGCTAGTATGCCTGACCTATACAGGGATGACCGAAAAGAACAGCAGGCTGGTTCGTCAGGCTATGGATCCGCGACGCGAGGCGCTGCTGCTCGAGCTCCCGAACGCTCTCATGAAGACAGCACGGCTGCTGCGTCCGACGTCCCCACGGCAAGCGGCCAGCCTGGCGCTGAGGGCGGTCGTCATCGAGATCTTGAACAAAATCCCGCTGCGGCTCGGCAACCTCATCGGTCTCCGACTCGACCGTCATCTGCAACGAGCGGACCCCGGTCGTGGCCGTGTCACTCGTCTTTCGGTGCCGTCCACCGAGACCAAGAACAACCGCGCCATCGATATGCCGGTCTCGGCTGAGGCCGCCCGGTTCATCGACGAGTGGGTGCGCGACTTTCGGCCGCTAGTTGCCTCAGCTGACTGCATCTATCTGTTTCCGGGGGATGGCACTGGCAACCGACCGATTAGCCCTCAGGCACTGGGGGAGGCCATCAAGAAGGTGACCCGCGAGCAAGCCGGGGTAGAGCTGTCACCGCATAGGTTCCGTCACTTGGCCGCGCACCGGTTCCTCGCAGCCTACCCGGGGCACTTCGAGGAGGTCCGTCAGCTACTCGTTCACGCCAAGGTGAAGACGACGATCCGGCACTATGCCGGCACGCAGCACGACGCCGCCATGCGGCGCTTTGACGACGCCATCCTGGCAGTGCGGCGCCGACGCAGCCCGTATGAAGGTAGTGCGCCGAACGCCCCGAAGCGGCGCCCGAGGCCGACATGAACGACACCTCCCGATCCGCGCGCTGCTGGAAGTTTGAACACTGGCCCGCCTGCGATCGCACTGCCCGGCGGCAAACACGTCACCCGGAGATCCCTTCGACGACCATCCCTACGGCGCTTTCCTGCGCCCGGCCTCGCTGCGGAAGATCAGCAAGGGCTATGGCCGCTGGCTGGCGTTCCTTGATGCCCAGGGCTGGCTCGACCCGGAAGCGCCGCCCCTGCAGCGCATCACTCACTGGCGGCTGCGCACCTATTTCCGGGCGTTGAAGGTCGCAGGGAACGCGGATTATACCATCGTCGGCCGGTTCGACGAATTAGCCCGGGCCATGAGGATCCTAGCGCCGGGGACCGACGTCGGCTGGATCCGGCGCCCGGGCGGCATCACTGTTGACGCCATGCTGCAGAAGACCATGCGGCCGAGGATTATCCCGGACGTGCGGGTTCTCTTCGACTGGGGCCTCAAAATGATGGATGCCCAGATGACCCCGCACTCACCGGGAGACCCGATCGGCTTCCGTGACGGGTTGCTTATCGCGATGCTGGCGGCGCGCGGCCGTCGTCTGGGGTCGATGGCCCGGCTGCGAGTGCAGCGTGAGCTGGTCCTGCAGGAAACCGTCTACCGGATCGAGCTTACGCCCGAGCAGACCAAGACGAACGTCCATGACCGTTTCGATCTGCCGGATATCCTGACACCTTATGTCCGGCACTATCTCCAGACGGTGCGACCGGCGTTGCTGGCAGACCGCCAGAACGACGCCTTGTGGATCAGCGCTCGCGGCACTCCGCTCGCGGCCAAGGGGATCGCGGAGCGCATCCTGAAGCTGAGCCGGGCCCGCTTTGGGATTGCCTTCGGTCCGCACCGGTTCCGGCACGCGATTGCCACGTCGTCCGCGCTGCGTGATCCGGCCAATCCCGGGCTGGCGGCGGGTGTGCTCGGCGGATCGGCCAAAGTGATCGAGAGGCACTACAACCGCGCCGGCCAAATCCACGCGGCCTCACAGTATGCGAAGATAATCGCGCAACGCAGACGAGAACTATCCAGTCGTGATATGGAACTCGGCGCAAGGTGAGGTTTCAACCAGCTCAGGCTTGGCGACACGGGCAAGCGGCAAGCATGCGTACAGACGGGTACGCGCCCTCCACGCCTCCGTGATCCGCGCCCCTTCGCGCGAACGCTTATGGCGCAGCCTGGGGCAGAAGCTGCACCATGGCGGCTTGGCTGATCGGCGATCTTGGACTGCTTGTTCGGGCGCGGGTCGGTAGACTGATACGACAAGGAGGTGATCCATGCCGGAGTCGCCGTCTCGGGCAGCGATCTACGCCCGGTACTCTTCGGAGGCGCAGAGCGCGATCTCCATCGAGGACCAGCTGCGGCTGTGCAAGGAGCGGCTCGCCCGCGAGGGCTGGGAGTTGGTGCAGGTCTATCGCGACGCGGCGCTCAGCGGCGCCTCGACGCTGCGCCCGGGCTACCAGGCGCTGCTCGAGGGCGCGAGCGAGGCGGCGTTCGACGTGGTGGTGGCCGAAGCGCTCGACCGGCTGTCGCGCGACCAGGAGGACGTCGCGGCGCTGTTCAAGCGGCTCAGATTCGCCGGCATCAGCCTGGTCACGCTGGCCGAGGGCGAGATTTCCGAGCTGCATGTCGGCCTCAAGGGCACGATGAACGCGCTGTTCCTCAAGGACCTCGCCGACAAGACCCGGCGCGGCCTGCGTGGCCGGGTCGCGGC
>JAJZVV010000029.1 GCA_021845595.1 Pseudomonadota bacterium
CCACCCAGAACACAACGCAACGGCGATCAGGGTGCCAAGATCGCCATCAAATCCAATGCACCGGCGCCGTAATCAGTAAAAAACACCCCATCAGGCCGCCGGCAATGGGGTTGTTGGAGGTGTCCAGATTGTTGAGCGCTGCCTCCTTATGGCCACCGATCCCGGAGATCTTGTTCTGGACCCCACCTGCGGCTCCGGCACCACCGCCTACGTCGCCGAGCAATGGGGCCGCCGTTGGATCACCATCGACACCAGCCGCGTCGCCCTCGCGTTGGCTCGCACCCGGCTGATGAGCGCGCGTTATCCTTACTACCTGCTCACGGACAGCCGCGAAGGCCGCGCCAAGGAGCAGGAGATCACCGGTCGACCGGCGCACGAAGGTCACGCGCATGGTGATATCCGCCAAGGCTTCATCTATGACCGCCTGCCTCATGTCACGCTGAAATCCATCGCCAACAACGCCGAGATCGACGTGATCTGGGAACGCTGGCAGCAGAGCATGGAACCGCTACGGGCAAAGCTCAACGCGGTGCTGTCGCGCCAGTGGGAAGAATGGGAGATCCCGCGGGATGCTGGCGATCCCTGGCCGGATGTTGCTGCCCGGACCTGGGCAGACATCCGCACCATGAAGGACCGGCCTGCCGATGTAGCCAAACTGTTGGCGCAACTGAACAAGCAGTTGGACCGCTCCTACAGCCAGGACAGCATCCCGGACGCGCCACGCGATTCCTGGCCTCCTGAACCGACCAGCATCCATGCCGCATGGTGGGAGGCCCGCATCGCCCGCCAGCGGGAGATCGACGCCTCCATTGCCCGCGCCGCCGATGTCGAACTGCTCTACGACCGGCCCTATGAGGACAAATCCCGCGTCCGCGTCGCCGGGCCGTTCACGGTGGAAAGCCTCTCGCCGCACCGGGTGATCCCGGCCGACCAGCAGGACAACGCCGAGGAACTCGCCCCCGCTGCCGCCAAGCGCCGCCGCGCGCTGGAAGCCGCCCCGCCCACCGACTTCGCCGCCATGGTGCTGGAGAACCTCCGCACCGCCGGCGTGCAGGGCCGCGACAAGGCGGACCGCGTGCGCTTCACCGCCGTGCAACCCTGGCCGGGCAAATGGATCGGCGGCGAGGGCACCTATCTGGAAGGGCCGGACGGCAAGCAGGCGGAACGCCGCGCCGCCATCTTCATCGGTCCGGAATTCGGCACCCTCTCACGCCCCGACCTCGTCGCCGCCGCGCGCGAAGCCGCCGATGCGCGCTTCGACCTGCTGGTCGCCTGCGCCTTCGCCTACGACGCCCATGCCAGCGACCTGACGCGCCTCGGCCCGCTCAACATCCTGCAGGCGAAGATGAACCCCGACCTGCACATGGCCGACGACCTGAAGAACACCGGCAAGGGCAATTTGTTCGTGGTGTTCGGCGAGCCGGACATCGACATCGAGCGGCTGGACGGCGATCAGCTGCGCGTCCGAGTGAAGGGCATCGACGTGTTCGACCCCAACACCGGCGAAATCCGCGCCGACGACGTGAAGGGCATCGCCGCCTGGTTCATCGACACCGACTACGACGAGGAAAGCTTCTTCGTTCGCCACGCCTATTTCCTCGGCGCGAACGATCCCTACAAGGCGCTGAAGACCTCCCTGAAAGCCGAGATCGACGAAGCCGCCTGGGCCAGCCTGTATCGCGACGTCAGCCGCCCGTTTCCCCGCCCGGTTTCGGGGCGGATCGCGGTGAAGGTGATCAATCACTTCGGGGATGAAGTGATGAAGGTGTACGGGGTCTGAGGAATGCTGATCAAAAATTACGGCCTGTTTTGGAGGCGAGAGTGGATAGTGTGGGGCGCCGGCTCTAATGCAGGTCACCTGAAGGGTGTTCCTGCCAAACAAAAGACGGCGCACCCTGTCGATTTTCGTGACCAACAAGGCGTATATGTTCTTTATGATGACAATTTTCAAATCGTCTACGTTGGCCAAGCGGGTGCCCAAGAAAATCAACGGCTTTTAAAGCGGCTGGGGCAACATCGCTCGGATCAATTGGCTGACCGCTGGACCAAACTTTCATGGTTCGGAGTACGGAAGGTAAACCAGAACGGTTCTCTGGCTGTGGAGGCTCAGGCCGCTCACACGCTGATGAACGATGTCTTGGACCATATAGAGGCGGTGCTGATTGCAGCAGCAGAGCCACGCCATAATCGCCAAGGAGGTAGATTTGGCGACGGCGTCAAACAATTCCTCCAGCATCGGGACCATGAGGTGCTCGGGCCGGATCAACCCACAATGATCCGCGCCCTGTATGACGACAAATTCGCAAACAAAAATAAGAAGAAGTAATGGACTTCCGTATCGCCGACAGCTTCACCGACGCGCTGGCTCGCCTGCCGGCGCAGGACCAGAAAGCGGTGAAGACGTCGGCATTCGATCTGCAACTTGATCCGTCCGCGCCCGGCTTGCAGTTCCACCGCATCGAGAAATCCAAGGACCCGCACTTCTGGTCCATCCGAGTCAACCGCGACCTGCGCATCATCGTCCACAAGACGGCCGACAGCCTGCTGCTCGCCTATGTGGATCACCACGACAAAGCCTATGCCTGGGCCGAGCGACGGCGGATCGAGGCGCATCCCCGGACCGGCGCCGTGCAGATCGTGGAGGTTCGCGAGCGGGTCGAGCAGGCAGCGCCGGACCTGTTCGCCCCCAACCTTGCTCCCGAACCGGCACCGTCCGCCCCGCCGCCAGAGCCGCCCCTGTTCGCCCACCTCGCCGCGGACGACCTGCTCGCGGTCGGCGTGCCCGAGGACTGGCTGGCGGCGGTCCAAGCCGCGACGGAAGGCCGCTTCTTCGACCTCGCGCCGCACCTGCCGGCCGAGGCGGCGGAAGCGCTGCTGGAATATGCCGCCACCGGCCGCCTGCCGAAACCGGAGCCTGTGGCAGCGACGATCGACCCGTTCGCCCATCCGGACGCGCAGCGCCGCTTCCGCACCGTCGAGAACCTGGTCGAGCTGCAAGCCGCGTTGGACGCACCCTGGGAGAGATGGTCGGTCTTCCTCCACCCCTCCCAGCGCGCCGTGGTGGAGCGCACCTTCAACGGCCCGGCGCGCGTGGCCGGATCGGCCGGCACCGGCAAGACCGTGGTCGCCCTGCACCGCGCCGCCCGCCTCGCGCGGGCGGATGCCGGCGCCAAGGTGTTGCTGACCACCTTCTCCCAACCGCTGGCCGACGCGCTGTCGCGCAAGCTCGCTGTGTTGACGGCAGGGGAAGCCGAGGTGCGGGCGCGGATCACGGTCGCCTCGTGGGAGCGGCTGGCCGATGAGCTCTACCAGCTTGCCTTCGGCCGCCGACCCCGCGTGGCGCCGAGCGATCAGGTGCGCGCAGCGCTGGTCGCCGCCGCTCAGGCCCAAGGGGTCAGCACATTTTCCGACCGGTTCCTGCTCGGCGAATTCACCCAGGTCGTCGATGCCTGGCAGGTGGAAGACCTCGAAGCCTATACCGGCACGCCGCGGAGTGGCCGCAAGAGCCGGCTCGGCGCCCGCCAGCGGGAACGGCTGTGGCCGGTCTTCGCCGCCACGCGGGCGGTGCTGCACGAGCAGGGGCTGATGACTTGGCCGAAGGTGTTCGGTGCCGTGACGGCGGCCTATAGCGAGCGCGCCACCGAGCCTTTCACGCATATCGTTGTTGATGAGGCGCAGGATCTCGGCGTGCCAGAACTGCGCATGCTCTGCGCGCTCGCGCCGGATGGGGCCGACGCGCTGTTCTTCGCCGGCGATCTCGGCCAACGCATCTTCCAGCCGCCGTTCTCCTGGAAGGCGCTCGGAGTCGATGTGCGGGGACGATCGACAACGCTGAAGGTGAACTACCGGACCTCCCACCAGATCCGGGAGGCGGCGGACCGGCTGCTGCCCGGCGTGATTCGCGACATGGACGGGTGCGAGGAGGCACGGCGCGGAACCATTTCCGTCTTCGATGGTCCGGCGCCGGAGATCGTGCGCGCTGCTGACCGGGGCGCGGAGACGGCGGCGGCTGTCGCGTTCATCGCCGCAGCGCGCGCCGACGGGATCGGTGCCGAGGAGATCGGCGCCTTCGTTCGCTCGCGCGCCCAGCTCGACCGGGCGCGGCGGGCGGTGGAAGGGGCCGGGCTGGTTCCGGTCGAGGGCACCGACCCCGGGGCCGGCAAAGAAGGCCGTGTGCTGATCGGCACGTTGCATCTGGCGAAGGGGCTGGAATTCAAGGCGGTCCTTGTTCTCGCCTGCGACGATCAGGTGCTGCCGCTGCAGCAGAGGATCGATGACGCAACGGACGAAGCTGATCTCGACGAGATCTACGAGACCGAACGCCAGCTGTTCTACGTCGCCTGCACACGCGCGCGGGATCGGTTGCTTGTAACCGGAGTGCAGCCGGTTTCGGAGTTTCTGGACGACCTGGAGAGAAACTGAGCCGCCGCAGCAGCGGAACCATATTGGAGGACGGGCCAATGAGCCGAAACTCGCGGGCAGATTCGCAACGATCCAAGGGGATCGCGCCGAGATTCGGGTGTCTTCCGACGCCAGGCGTGCCGGTCACCCAGAGATGAACGCGCCTTCGGTTCCACAGCATAGCCCATTCCAGACTGCGAGCCTCGCCGCGCAAGGATGGATCGCAAAGCACCTGCCGGCGGCGCACCGACCGAACCAGCCTCGGGCAACAGGGGCGCTGGGGCGTTTCCGTTTGAACTCCGAGCGTCGCGGCGAACTCGCGACGCTACTCGCGACCCACTTGGCGCGTCTGCCGGATCCTCCGGGGAGCCTTGCCGGGCTGTTCTGCCTTTTGGCCGTGCAGGCCTTGCGGGTACGCGCCGCCGGCCAAGCCTGGTCGTGGGACACCGTCGAGCAGGCATTGCCTGCCCGCCTTCGCCCGATGGATCAGGCGACAATGCGAGCGCTGACCGAGAAAGGCCTTCGTTTCTGGTCTCGTCCGCTACGGACCGGGACTGACGGGGATCGACGGTTTCTACATTCCCTGGTACTCGAAGCGGGCATCCCCGATGCGCTGCTAACGCGGACGGAGTTTCAGGACTTTCTGCGCCGGCTGCTGCGCGATGCCGATCGATACGGTGCGACGACCGCCGAGGCCATTGCGGCGCTGGCCGAAGCCCATCGGCACCGGCTTCCCGCAGCGTGGCGCCAGCCAGAGACGATCGCGCTCGCAGCCGAGTTGCTGGATGCGCTGGAGCCGTTCCGCATCGTGATGCGCGGGGGACCGGCGGCTCTGGATGCGAGATATCCGGAGTGGCGCGCGGCACTCCCGCTCGACATGTCGGACGATGCCGCAGGCCGCTTGGTCACGGCGCTGCTCACGCAAGCGCGGGCGACGGCGGCGCCGCTGCGAGAACTGCCGGCCCTTTGCCACCGGGTACTGCGTCGCAATCGGGATGGTCTGTGGACACAGCGGCTTGCTCCACCCGATCGAGGATTGTTGCCTCGCCTCATGGCAATGAGGCCGCCGTTCTCGTGGTCCGGCGACCGTCAGCCGGTGCGCGTTCGCATGGCGGTAGAGGGAACCGAAATTGCGGTTGCCGACTCCGACGGGGCTGGCTGGGCCGTCCGCGGGCTGCCCGTGCCCACATTGGCGTGGCCGTTTGAGCGGGAGGTTGTCGCCGGATTTCTCGTTGAGGGAAACGAGGTCGAACGCTGTCTTCTTCCAGGGGGTGACGCTCTCGACGACGTGCCATGGGTCTTCCAGGCCGATGAGGAGACCTCCGGGCAACTGCGCTTCGTGGGCAGCGGCAGTCGCGCTACCACCGACGTCCCCCTGTTCATAGCGGTCAAGTCCGAGCAAGGTCAGTTCGATATCCGCAGCGGCAGCGTAGAGCCACGCGGGGATATTGTCGGCACGGAACGGCACCTTTACGAAGTAACCGGTGACGTGCGCTGGCGGGTGGACGGCGAGGCGGCGGCCTTGCGGCTGCGGACCGACGGGACACGGACCCCACCACAGTCCATCCATGTCGAGCTACATCGACCCGGCTGGGAGGTCGTGGCTCCGCTCGTTTCCGTCGGCCCCCCTGAGCTCCCGGCGCTGCGCGGAGGCGGGCGCCTGCTCTGGCGGCGGCGTGGCGAGGCGTGGAGCGAGCTCAGGTCGGCTCTTCCCACCGGGGTCTGTGACCTCGCCTTGGTCAAGGAGGGCGAGGTCCTGGACCAGCGCCGCATCATCGTCTTGCCCGAGGGCGCCGCGCTCCAATGCCGTCGGGTCGCCGCACCGAACCGGTATGCGGTGGAGCTAAATGGTCTTGGAGCGATTGCAGCCGCCATCCCCGGCGTAACCCCGGAAACATCCCCAGCGGGATTTTTGTTCCATCTCTCCTTCGATGGCCCCCCACCCGCCGTGGTCGAAGTGACGACCCGCCATCCAGACGGCCTGGAACTACGCCATCGTGTTCGCGTACCGATGCCGGATGGCGGCTTCATCGATCCAGCGGGAAAATCGTTTGGCGCGCACGCGACTGTCACGTTTGCTGATCTTGACCAGGTCGTCGCCCGTGGAGGAGCGGATGACGACGCGCCCAAGCTACAAGTGCGCCTGACTGCCCCACGCACCAGCGCGCTTGGCGGGGTCGTGCTGGGTCGGGTCGTAGGCTTTGTCGAAGACCTTCCGCTGAGACGACTCCGCCCGGACCTGCGCCGCATGCACGCAACGGCTGACGCGCGCGATGGGGAGATCGCCCTTTGCGTCCTCCGCTCAGGCTTGCCCGGGCCGACCATCAAGCTGGCGGCTTTCGACTGCGATCTCGCTCTCGCTGACGAGCCGCCCGCCGTCTCGCTCCGAGATCGAGCCGGGAGAACGGTCATGCCGCAGCCGGGGGCCGCCTTGGCAGCCCGCAGGCTCGCGCAGCCCGAAGACCCGCCGAGGCAACTGGCGCGATACGACGAGAGCCGCTGGCTGTTACCCGGCGATGAGTGGCCGGGTCCGTGGTTGCTGATCGGCGCGGATGCACTATCCGGCCGCGTCCGGCCGCGCGTCTGGTCTGGAAGCGCGAGGAGCGCGGGAAACAATATCCTGGCGTGCGCAGCCATGATACCCGAGCAGCATGAGCGGGACGCCGCATTCCACGACGCGCTCGTTGCGCTGGCCGCGGCCCCCTATGCAGACGAGGCAGCTCCTCTCTGGGATTTCCTGGATGCGACACTTGATGCGGCGACCGATGTTTCCGTGGCGTGCTTCGACGGCCTGTCCCGCGCGAGCGAGGTCCCCGAGTTGCTCGTTCACTGGCTTCTGCGTGCTGACGAGCGGCGCCTGACCCATCTCGCGGCGCTTGAAGACGAGCTCCCGTTCACTTGGGTACTGGTGCCGCTGACCGCATGGCGTGAGGCGGCCCGATCCGCCAAGACCTACTATGAGCGGCTCGGCTTGAACCCGGGTCCGATCCTGGCTGACCAACTGGATCGCATCCATGCGCTCTGCCCTCCCGCCCTGGGAGGGGATTGGGCTGCCCGCGAAGTGCTTGGCCTTCCCCAGCGCGCGAACATGCCGGCTGACAGGAACCAGGCCCGTGCAATGGCGCCTGCACTGGTGAAGCTGGCCGGCCCGGCACCCGACGAGCAGACCTGGGCGGACGAGGTGCTGCGGACCAGGGACTGGAACAACCTTCCCTCGCTGATCCGAGACGGTGCGCCTCACATTGCTGCACGCTGCGCAGTCAACAATCAGATACTGCCATCCCGTCTGACCGCAGCCGTGCGCTTCTGCCGCCACGAAAGTCCGGACGAATTCGACAGCCGTTACCTGATGGCGACCTTCGCGCGCATGGCGCTTGGCATGGGGGAAGCAGTACGATGACATCCCAGGCTATCTCGCGTCTGAACGTCAATGATATCACTCAGGCGATCGCGTTGCGTTCCGCAGAGGCGGCCCTTGGCCGCTTGCGGCTCAGCAATGCTCCCTTGCGTGAGCACCTGCGGACAGTTTTGACTCGTCCGCCCGGCACAAGCGGCTCATTGATCGCCTCGCCTGTCCTGGAGGCTGCCTTCGGTTATGCCACCGCGCCCCAGACGCTGGACGATCTGTCGGCTGAGGGCCTGTTGCATCCCGCCAGCGTCGCGGCGCTCGGTGAGACCACCCCCCTCAACGCAGCCGAACGCGAGGGACGCAATACGCTCCCATCTACAACTCACCCCTACGAGCATCAGCTCGTGGCATGGCGCGCGCTTGCGCATCAACCCCCCCGCTGCATTGTTGTCTCTTCCGGGACCGGTTCCGGCAAGACCGAGGCCTTCCTGGTGCCGATCCTGGATGCACTCGCGCGTCAAACCGAGCAGGGGGGCAGCTTCGGTGTTCAGGCGCTCCTCCTCTATCCTCTCAACGCCCTGATCGCCAGTCAGCGCGACCGTCTTGCCGACTGGACCGCTCCATTCGAAGGCCGCGTGCGCTTCTGTCTCTATAATGGCGAGACGCCGGAGCAGCTGCCCGCCGACAAGCGCCGTGCACGCCCTTACGAAGCGGTGGACCGCGAGCAGTTGCGGAGCGCTCCGCCCCAGATTCTTGTGACTAATGCGACGATGCTTGAATACATGCTGTTGCGTGATAGGGATGCCCCAATTCTGGCGGCGTCACGCGGCAAGCTCCGCTGGATCGTACTCGACGAGGCTCATACCTATCTTGGGTCGCAGGCGGCCGAAATGACGCTGCTCCTGCGTCGCGCACTTCTCGCATTCGGGGTGCAGCCGAGTGAGGTCAGCTTCATTGCCACATCCGCCACTCTCGGTGGCGGGAACGGTGACGTGGATGTGGAGCGGAGGCTGCGCCGCTTTCTCGCTGCCGTTGCCGGCGTTGCAGACGATCGGGTGGACGTGATCTTCGGTCGACAGTGCGTGCCACATGTTGACACGACGAGTTCGGATATTGCTGGTGAGCCGAACGCGCTAGCGATCCGGGCACGTCTCGCTGAGGGCGCTGCTACGCTTGACGAATTGGTCCACAGCTTCCCTGACGCCGATGTGGCTGACATCCTGCGGCGCGGCTTCGAATCTTCAGGACCGGAAAGGACTCCCTTCCTCCCGTTGCGGTTGCATCTCTTCCATCGGGCGCAGGCGGGCGTATTCGCATGCCTAGATCCCAGCTGCCGTGGACGGGTGGGCACGCCACTTGATCGCCCCGAATGGCCATTCGGTGCCGTCTACGAACGGGATACGGCACGCTGTGCCACGTGCGGGGGCCGCACCCTCGAAGTGCTGGTCTGCGACGAGTGCGGCCATGCGGTGCTCGAAGCGGCGCTGGACGCCTCCCATAACCGCCTCGACCGGTGGCGCGAGGTAACCGAGATCGACGAATTTGCTGTCGATCAGGACCCCATCGATGACTTTGACGAGGATGAGGATACCGCCACCGCGGACATGCCACCCGATCGGGTCGTGCTGTCCTCGGACGGGCTTGGGCAGGGCCTGCGCAGTATCATCGATCCTCTCAGCGGGGACCTGCACGATCTACCGGCGCCTGGGTTGATTCTTCTGCGACGGACGGAGGCAGCGGTCTGTCCAAACTGCGGCGCCGGGAAATCCGGACGTCGCCCGTTCCGCTCACTGCGACTTGGAGGGCCCTTCTTCCTGGGAGTCGCTGGCAACGTCTTGCTCGATGCCATGCCACCGCGCCTCGGAGGACCGCGCCTACCCAACAGTGGCCGCCAGCTCATTACATTCACAGATAACCGACAAGGAACGGCGCGGTTCGCCGCGACATGGCAGCAGGAGCGGGAGCGTAGCTTTGCCCGCGCTCGGATCTGGCACCGTTTGCACGAGCGCGACCCGGGTAAGGACACCACGGCCGAGGAGGACATAGCTGCTCTCGAGGCCGTACCGAATCCGCCTCCACCAGTGCGTAACCTGCTGGAGAGGCTTTATGCTGAAAGGGCAGCGCGTGAGAGCGGCCGCGCAGTGCCCTGGAACGACATGCGAGACCGCCTCGCGGCGCTGATTAGCGCCGAACCAGAGCTGCTCGGCCTATGGCGGGACCGCGACGCTGGTCTAAGCCAACCTGAGCAAATCGCCCGCCAACTGCTGCTGACTGAATTCGTAAATCGCCCACGTCGCGCCAATAGTCTGGAGACGATGGGGTTGGCAGCGCTGTGCTTTCCCGCGCTGCAACGCCAGGGCGAGGCGCAGGTGCCGCCGTTGTTTCAAGCTCGCGGCGCATCGGTCGCAGACTGGCGGGATTTTCTGCATGTTATCGCCACCTATGTCGTCCGGGCCAATTCCGCCGTCTATTTGACTGAGGCGGAGGCGCATTGGCTCGGTCAAAGGGTGCGAACTCGGCGCTATGTTCCTGCTTCGATGCAACGGGACGTGGTTGCTGGGCGGGAGTTGCGCTGGCCACGATTGGGTCCGGGTTCACGCCGGACCGCGCGCCCGGTGCTGCTCTTGCGTGATGTGTTCCAGCTCAACCTCGAAGACCGGATCGTCCGCGATGAGGTCAACGAAGTGCTCGACGCGACGTGGTCTGCACTCACTGCGGTTTCCATCCAGGGTCTTCCGGATGGCGCTCTGCTGCTCGATCTTACGAAGGCAGAGATCGCGGCCGTATCGCGGGCATGGCTGTGCCCCGTCACTGGACGAGTGATGGATCGCACCTTTTCCGGTACGACTGCCTACGTCACGCAATCGCCGCAACAGCTCGCCGATCTCGCCTGCGCGCCGTTGGTCATGCCGCGCCTGCCGTTTCCGTGGCTGCGTACTCCCACGGGCGCCGATGCCTCCCGCGAGATGCAGGAGTGGCTTTCGTCCGATCCGGATGTGGGCGACCTACGCGCCCGAGGGCTGTGGACAGATATCGCGGATCGGCTGGCCTTGCTGGCCCCGTTCGCAAGGATCGTCGAACATTCTGCCCAGCAGCCATCGTATCGTTTGCGGGAGTATGAAGACCGGTTCAAGCGCGGCGAGATAAACGTTCTGAATTGCTCGACGACGATGGAAATGGGTGTCGATATCGGCGGCATCGTCGGTGTGGCAATGGCGAACGTGCCACCGTCGCCCGCCAACTATCGCCAGAGGGTCGGGCGCGCCGGCCGCCGCGGTGAGGCGTTGGCGGTGGCATTCACCTATTGCGGCGATACCCCGCTCGGCTGGCACAGCTTCGACCGGCCTGGCGAGCCTCTGCGGCAGAGCATCGCACCGCCACGTGTCGCGCTGGATAGTCGCGTGCTGGCTCAGCGCCACGCCAACGCGCTACTGCTGGCGGCTTTCCTCCGACGCAGCGGCGCGCAGCCGCTCAACTTCACGGCCGGGGCGTTCTTCAACCATACCGCAAGCGAGGGTACGGCGCCGTGGGAGGGGTTCGTCGCCTGGTTGCGCAGCGAGGTTCCGGAGAGCCCGGGATTGGATCAGGAGCTGCGCACCCTGCTCGCCGGCACAGGTCTTGCGGACGCCGCTGACGTTGCGGAGACTACTGCGGGGACACTGGTGGCGATCGCCGATCGATGGCTGATCGAGCGCCGCCAACTTGCGACCGATCTCGATGCGCTGCAAAAGGCCGCCAGGACTGCCGTCCAGCTCCGGTGCGATCGGATGGATGGCGAGTTTCTGCTTGGGGAGCTCGTTCGCCAGGCATTTCTGCCCGGACATGGGTTTCCGACGGACGTCGCTGCATTTGTCATTCCACCGCGAGCGCGCGGCGGCGTGTCGCAGCGGCCACGGGAGGACAACGGTGCTCGGTGGCGTGGCAACCCAACGCGGCGGCTCGACATAGCGCTCGCAGAGTATGCCCCCGGCGCTGACGTGGTGCTCGACGGCGTGGTCTACCGTGCGGGCGGCGTGACGTTGAACTGGAAGCGCCCGGCATCGGCTGATGCAGTTGCTGAGATCCAGGCATTGCGCTGTTTCTGGCGATGCCGCAGCTGCGACGCGGCTGGCGACGACGTGCGATCGCCGGACGAATGCCCGGCGTGCGGCAACGATAACCTCGATCGGGTCCGCGCCCTGCGACCGGCAGGCTTCGCCGCCGACCCAGAAGTGCCTGCGACGAACGCCGTCGAATTCGTCGAGCGGCTGCCGCAGCCCCAACCGCTGGTGTCCGCACGTGGCGCAGCGTGGGTTTCCCTTCCTAATCCGGCGCTCGGGCGGTTCCGAAGTGCAGCGGACGGATTGGTGATGTCGGTCAGCCGAGGCGTGGGAAGGCATGGCTATGCCGTCTGCCTCGCTTGCGGGCGTTCGGCGGTAGAAAGCGGCCCCGATGGCGGGTCGCTGCCCGCCGCTCTTTCGGACCATCGTTCTCTGCGGCGCAGTGGGCTCCGCTGTGAAGGTGCTCGGCAGCCGTTCGCGATCCAGAGGCACCTGGCCTTCGGACAGTCACGGCGGACGGAGGTGTACGAGCTCCAACTTGCCGGGCTCGGCGAGCGGGACGCCACGACCCTGGCGGTGGCCCTACGCGAGGCGCTGTGCGGCGAGCTCGGTATTGAGCGGGCGGAGGTGGCATGGGCAATCGCGCCCGCGCCGGGAGAAGCGCCCGGCTCGGTATCGTTGTTTCTGTTCGACACCGCGGCCGGCGGCGCCGGATATGCTGGTTCGGCTTCAACGGGCCTTCCCGGGTTGCTGGCAAAGGCCCGTGCCGTGCTCGACTGCAGCAATCCCGGATGCGAGCGGGCGTGCCCTTCGTGCCTCATCCTGCGCGATACGGTGAATGTCTCGGAGTATCTCGATCGCCGCACCGCCGCAGCCTTGCTGGACGACTTGATCGACAGCCTCCGGCTTCCGGAAGACTGCCACGCATTTCCGGAAGGCGCCACCCAGTACATGGCGGCAACGCCGCTACCGCAGGAGTTGCTCCGCGAGGCCGCAAGCCGCAGGCAGGTCTGCCTAAGCCTGTTCTTGCACGGCGATCCTTCGCATTGGGACTTCGACGCATGGTGGGGTAGCCAAGTGGCGGAGCGTGTCGTGCGCTCCGGCGTGCACGTTCGATTGCTTGCCGATTCAGCCGCACTTCAAAATGCATCGTGGGAAGTGCTGCTGGCCTTGCGGGCTCTTTGTGACCGCGCCGGGCGAGGAATCTCCGTTCACGAATGGGGAGCGCCACCGTCCCCATCAGGGCTCCTTGCGGTGATCGAAAGTTCCACAGGACCCGTCCGGGCGTGGGCGACGGCCGCCGGTCACGCGGGTAACGCCGCGTTCGCCACGGCAGCGCCAGAGGCGGTCGTCTGTGGCACCCTGATGGCACCTCCTGAGGTGGGCGCAATGTTCGATCCTGGTCGTAGGATGGGACACACTATGCCGAACGCGTGGTCCGTTACGATCAGCGAGGATCTCAACGGAAGTGTGACGGAATTTGGCGAGCGGTTCTGGCAATCCCTTACGCGACACCAAGGGATTGCAGCGGCTCTGCACAAAGCGCTGCCAGCGCAGAGAATCGAGTATAATGACCGATATCTTGTAAGCCCAGTCGGCGTTCGGCTGCTGCAGGCGGTGGTTGGCGCGCTGCAGATGAGGATGACACCTCCCCAGGGTGTCATCCTGCCAGTATCTGTCAACACAATGGCCGTTCCGTCAGAAGCCCACCTCCGCAGCCCCACCGGCCTGCGCGACAATTGGCCAGACAGCGCGACACGAAATACGGTGATATGTGGCCTCCTGCGGGAACTCAGCGTTCTGCCGGAGGTGATCGTGTTGCCCCGGTCTGATCTGCCCCACGCCCGTACGTTGAAAATCATAGGACAGCGGCACAGTCTGCTGGTCACTCTCGACCAGGGCTTTGGCTTTTGGCAGCCGTCGCGGCGTGTCGCCTTCGACTTCGGGGATCCAGCAGAACGACAAGTGGACAAATTGGCTCGCACGGCGTTCGAAGTTCGCAACACGCCAGGACAAGCAACGGTCTGCTTCGTTCGATCTGTGGAGACGGGGCAGGAATGAATACAGCTTCCTCTCCCATCAGAGAGAAAGCGCACCGTCCGTTCTTAGGGCTGACGAGTCTGACTACGAAGACGGATGTGCGTCGGCGAGCAGGAGCGATATCTTGTAGGAGACCTTTTCGGCGGCCACTCTGAGTGCCTCGTCAATATGCACATAGCGTTGCGTGACGCCACGTGCCGCGTGGCCAAGCAGGGCAGCGATCGTCAGTTCCGAGAAGCCGAGATCGCCGGCTACGCTGGCGAAGGTATGACGCAGCGTGTGCGGAGTCACGTCCGCCAGTCGCGCAGCACCACACACCCGTTCGAGTATCCGCACGACGCCGATGAAATGCCCGTTGCCCCAGTCTGCCGGGAATACATAAGGCGAGCCGTCAGTGACCGGCTGCGCGAGAATGAGATCGATGGCGGCTCGGCCCACGACGCGCATCTGCGGGCCGGTCTTGGTTTCTGGAAGCCGAATGGCCCGCTGTTCCGCATCCACCCAGGCGCGCTGGAGGGCAAGGCACTCCATGCGCCGGAATCCCGTGAGAAGCAGGAGCCGGATCGCGGCAAGGCCCGTTGGGTGCTCACCCTCGGCGGCCAGGGTACGCATTGCGGTACCCAGACGCGCGATCTCGGCCGTGCTCAAGCGTCGCTCTCGCGGCGTGCTGGCCAGCTTGCGCACGCCCCGTGCCGGGTTGCTCTCGATTTTCCCCCATCGCACGGCGTGCTCAAAGATCGAGTGCAAAGACGAGACCGTGCGGGCCGCTACTCCCTCGCCACCGATCGGCGTGCCGCCCCGTGGGCCCGTTCGGCCCTTCGCCGTCTTGCCGGCGGCAATGTCGGCCTGCATCGCCTCGATATCGCCAAGCTTCAGGCTCGAAACCCGCCGGTCACCCAAAAGAGGCCGGATATGCGTTTCGATGCGACTCTTGTCCATCGTCAGGGTGGACGCCTTTATCGGCCGCCGGCGCCGGCCGAGAATGCGCCCTGCGTTGGCTTCCAGGAGATACCAGTCGCAGATCTCGCCGACCGTCGTGGTGCTGCCGTCGGGCTCGACCGGCGCCGCTGGGTCGACCCCCTTGGAGACCGCGACCAGCTTCTCACGGGCGATGACCCGCGCCTGCTCGACAGTCATCAGCCCGTAATGCCCGATGACCGTGCGCCGGTGCCGTCCCTCCGGGGTTCGGTACTGGACGATGAAGCTCTTGCGGCCACCTGGACTGGCTCGGACACCGAAGCCCTTGAGCTCTCCGTCCCACAGGAACCGTTCCGAACCTTCGATCCCAACCCTCGAAGGTTTTAATGCATCCACCGCGCGCTTCGTCAGCTTTTCCATGGCAGACCAATAGGTTACCGGAGTTCTGCTTCCAAGGAGGGCATCCTAGCGGCTTCGGACCCAATTTGGAAGCACTTGGAAGCAAGTCGGGGCGTATAGGAGGGTGCACTCGGCGGCGTCAGCAGCACCTGAAGTCACTATAAAACAGCGCTTTATCGTGCTCTATCGCAGGCCAGGCTACCGTGTCGAAAGCGCCCCGGCGACCTTGCCAAGGTTGGGGTCGAGGGTTCGAATCCCTTCGCCCGCTCCAGATTTTCTGAAGAAAATCAGCGATTTAGAGCGGTCCTTCGGGGCCACTTTTTGCTTACCCGTCCCCGCGTCCAATGGCGGGTAAGCGACGGGTAAGCATGCGAAGGCTGATTTTCGGCGGAAAATCCATGGAGAGGCGACCACCGATGGGCTGGTAAGGCTCAGCGCGGGGTGTCGGGCGGCACGGTCGCTTGCCGCAGCCGCAGTGACCTGGGTCTCACCGGAGCGGCTTGCGCCTTGGATTTTGCTTACCGGGACGCTGGTCGATGGCCAGGTAAGCAATCCGGGTAAGCACTCCGACCCGCCTGCGGGGCCGTCATACGATCGCGAATAGGGAGACAATCGGTTCGGCCCGTAGGCCGGCTCGGCGGCCCCACGGCATGTCGCTGCGTCCGGAGACCGCCGACCTCGTCCGTCGCGGGGCCGATCGGACGCCGACCGTCAATCTGGCGAGATCACAAACACGCTTCATATATCTCCGGTAAGCAGAGGACGCGGGAGGGAGAGGCAAGGCTTTCCGGGAGGCGGCTGCGTTACTGGCCGTTGAAGTGAACGACGTGGACGTGGAGCTTCGTGATTTCCGTTTGGCGGTCACAGCATCACAGCACCGCAGCCTCAGGCAGGCGGCGGAGGCTCTGAACATCCGCCAGTCGACCTTGAGCCGCCGCCTGCGCGACATTGAGCGCCGGCTGGGCGTCGTTCTGTTTGAGAGAACCAACGGCGGAACCCGCCTCACGACCATGGGGCTTGAGTTCATCGTCAGCGCCGAGCGGATTCTCGACGAGGTCGACGCCGAGTTACGGCGGCTCAAGAGTAGAAGCGGTGGCGAGCTCGGATTACTGACGATCGGCGTCCACGCTTCCCCCTCTGCCGGGAATATGCATGCGACGCTCGTCGACTATCGGCGGCGCTTCCCGGATGTCGAAGTCCGCACCGTTGATGGAAGCCATGATCGGCTGCTGCGGGCGCTGGCCGGCAACGCCATCGACATCGCCATCATGACGGGCCAGGCGACGGGCTGGAATGACCGCATGCTACCGCTCTGGGGCGAGCGGGTCATCGCGGCTCTCCACGATAGGCATCCCCTCGCCGGTCAAACTCGGATCCGCTGGACCCAGCTCGCGGATGAACGGGTTCTGATGCCGCAGCAGGGGCCAGGACCGGAGCTGGAGCGGCTGCTCGTAGCGAAGCTGCGCAACACCGTGGGCTCCGAGCACGTCGTCCACCAGGACGCCTCACTCGATCGCCTGCTCAGCCTCGTCAGCGCGGGCTATGGCCCGCTCCTGATGTTCGAGGGCGCGACAGGCGCCCGGTACGACAGCGTCGTCTATCGTGAGGTCTGGGAGGATGACGGACCGACCCGCGTCAATTTCATGGCCTGCTGGCGGGACGCGAACAGCAATCCGACACTGCAATCCTTCCTCTCCATGCTGCGGGAACATCACCCCGACCTTTCGCCGGAGCCGGGGCGCGCCTGAGCAATCTGATCGCGGCGCGCCTTCGCGAAAGCACGGTCGGTCGCCATGAAACGCTCGACCATCGGTGGAATGAGCTTGGCGGGCTCGGGCGCCGTCTGGCCCGTCGCGCGACTGAGAACCTCGGCATAGGCCATCAGGTCGCGATGTACAGCGGCGGGGAGTTCGACGCTGACCCTGACCGGCTTGTCGTCGGCGATGGGGCCAAGCTTGAGTTTCGTCATGGCGTTCCTCCCGAGCCGTAGGGCGTCAGCACCAGGTCCCGCGTGACGATGACGCGAACCGGGAAGCCTGGGCGGATGGTCAGCGTCGGCTGGATGTTGAGCTGGCGCTCGACGATCTGCTGGCCAGTCTGGCTGATGCTATTGGAGGCCCCCATCCGGATCGCCTGGGCGAGATTGTTCTCGCTGTTGCTCGTGCCGGCCTCGGCGCCGACGCTGAGGAGCGTCGAGAGGACAGCGGCCTTGGCGAGCGCCCACCAGTGATAGTCCACTTGGTCCTCGAGGCCCGCATAACCCCCGGCGTCGGCGCCCGGCTGGCGCTCCAGCACGATCGAGGCGCCATCCGGCATGATCAGGCGGGTCCACACGAGAAGCACGCGACTTTGCCCGAACGCGACCGAGCTGTCGTACTGGCCGATCAGCTTCGCGCCCTGGGGGATCAGCAGATAGTGGCCCGTCGGCGTGTCGTAGACCGCCTCCGTCACCTGGGCGGTGATCTGGCCGGGAAGATCGGAGCGGATGCCGGTGAGGAGGGCCGCCGGAATGACTGTGCCGGCCTGAACGACATAGGGCGAAGCCTTCGCCTGGAGACGGTCGTCGCTGACCGTGCGGCGATCGGTCGAGGCGTTGAGGAAGGCGGTCTTGCGGTCCTGCATGTTCTGCGCGGCGCCTGCCTCAACGGGTGGCGTCGGCGTCGGGCCGCCCTGCGCCCCGACCGCATTCGCCTCCGCGAGACCGACCGGCTGGGGCTGCTGGTTGGTCTGGGCGAAGAGACGGCTGACCCGCGCCGCCTCGGCCTCCTGGGCGAGTCGCTGCGCCTGCGAATCCGGTCCGGCGGGTGGCGGGGCGGTATTCGGCGCGGCTCCGGCGTTGAGGATCGGCTTGCCGAGATCACCGGGCAACGGCGGACCCAGCGGCGGGACCCGCCGCGGCAAGCCGGTGTAGTCCTTGGGGAGCCCCGCCAGCCCCTCGGCCGAGGGGCGGTTCTGCGTGCTGAGCAGCTCCTGGCCGGTCTGGGTCTTGTTGCGGGTCTGGAGCGCGTAGCCGAGTGCGCCGGCGACGGCGAGCGCCGAGACCCCGCCAAGGGCGATCAGCACCTTGCGCGACAGACGGGTCACGCGCGGCCGCTCGCCCCGAAGTCGCAGGTCAGGCGGCGCGGGAGGCGTCGGCTCCTCCGTCATGGCCGCGGCCTTCCATCGGTGCGGACGATGCGGACGCGCCGCTCGCTGTTCTTGTCGCCGAGGCGCAGCTCTGCCGCAGCGAACAGGCGATCGACGATGTAGTAGTTGCCGTGGACGCGGTAGTTGACGAGCTCCGAGCCGCCGGCCGGGCCGATGACGAAGAGCGGCGGCATCTCGCCCTGTTGGATGCCGGACGGGAACTCGATGTACACTTTCTGGCCGTCGTCGAAGGCGCGCAGCGGCCGCCAGGCCGGGTGGTCGCCTTCGATCGCGTAGCGGAAGTTGATCGCGGCGAGATTGACGTCGGTCGCGATCGGTGCGGCCGCTTCGGCTGCTTGGTTTTGTTGGCGCAGCGCGATGAGCTGGTCCTCGGGGTACTGCCAGGAGACCGAGGCCATGTAGGTTTTCTCGGTCGAGCGCAGCTCCAGCAGATAGGTCCGTCGATCGGTGTTGATGACGAGGTTGGTCACGAGATCGGGCCGGGTCGGCTTGACCAGGATGTGGATGCGCTTGGTCGCGCCCGCCCCGCTCTCGGTGTCGCCAATGATCCAGCGCACCGTGTCGCCCGCGGCGACTGGCCCCGTGCCGACGAGTTTTTCGCCCTCCTGCAGGGCGATGTCGGTGATCTCGCCGGGCGCCGTGTAGGCCTGATAGAGCGCGCCCGCTGAATAGGGATAGACCTGCACGGCGTTGATGAAGCCGTCGCGCACGGGCTGCACGCGGGCGGCAGCGTTCGCGCGAGCGACGCGCATCTCGGGATCGGGCGATTGCGGCGGCTCCTTCCCGCTCGCCAATGGCTTCAACTGCCTGGGCAGCGGCAAGGGCTTCGGCAACTCGACGATCTTGACCGGCGCGGGAGGATCGACGGTGAGCTTCGCCGGCACGGCGCTGTCGTAGTTGATGTCGGGCGGAATGAATTTGTGGGCGCAGCCGCCGAGCGCAGTGACGGAGAGCAGCAGAACCGCAAAGCCGGATTTACGGATGGGCGCAAAACCTTCCTTCCGGCTCGGTTGACAGACTGAAAGACGTGGAGCCGGACCGCCGGCTTCCATGGAAATCGGCGGGGTCATTGTCCCAGGTCCTTCGACCAGTTGATGGCGGTGACGTAGATGCCGAGCGGGTTCTTGCGGAGCACGTCGGCGGAGGTGGGCGGCTGGATCGCGATGGTCAGGATCGCGGTCCATCGCGAGGTGTCGGCGAGTGCGCCGTCCTCGTAACGATGCTCGATCCACTCGACTCGGAAGCTCGATGGCGAGGCGCGGATCACACTCGAGACGTCGATGGAGATCTGCTGTTTGCCGAGCTTGGCGAAGGGATCATTGGCGCGGGCATAGTCGTTGAGCGCCTGGGACCCTGAGGTACTGGTGAAGTCGTAGGCCTGGAGCCAGTTCTGCCGGACGATGATCGGATCGGCCGGGAGCGAACGGACCAGTTCGATGAAATGGGCGAGATACCAGGCGATCTCCGGATCGGTCGGGCGGTAATCCGCGGTTGCGGGCGCGACCGCCTGCGCCTGGCCGAGCTTGTCGACCTGCACCACCCAGGGGACGATGCTGCCGTGGGTCGACTGCCAGACGAGACCACCAGCCAGGCCCATCGAGAGCGCGAGCGAGCCGAAGGCCATCAGCCGCCAGTTTCTCGCCTGAACACGGGCCGAGCCGATCCGCTCGTCCCAGGCCTGCGCGGCGCGCTGGTAGGGTGTTTCCGGTTCGGGGGTGCGGCCATATCGGACCGACGCCCGGCGAAAGAGCGCCATCGTCTATTCTCCGCCCGAGAGATCCACGGAATGGCCGCCGCCATGGCTGTCGCCCGACCTGAGCGCCTGCGCGGCCGCCTGGGCGCCGTGCGTCATGGCTTGGTTGCGTCGCAAGCGCTGGGCCCAGGCCGGCGGAGCGCCGGTATCTGATGCGGCGCCGGCCGGATCGGCCGCCGCTCCCGCGCCGCCGACGGTTCCCATGGTCGATGCTCCGCCGGTCATGGCGAAGCTCGATTGCGCGCCAGCCGCGAAGCTGTCCTTCATCGCGCCGGCCGCGCGACGCACAGGCGACGCCGCGGCCGAGGCGGCGGCGCGACCGACACCGCCCAGGCCCGCCGCGACACCCGAGGCGCCAGAACGGCCCGCCGAGGCGAGGCTGTAGGCCGAGGAGGCCCCACCCGCCATCGCCGCGCCGCCGCGGGCAGCGGCGGCCGTGCCGGACGCAGCCGCCATGGCTCCCCTTCCGGCCAGGCCCAGCGCTCCGGCGCCCGCCATCGCCGTGCCGGCAACGGCGAGGCCCGTGCCGACCGCAGCGCCCGCGCCCAGTTGCGGCGCGCCGGAGACGAGGCCCGTCGCTATGCCCGGGCCGAAGATGGACACCTCCAACAACCCCATTGCCGGCGGCCTGATGGGGTGTTTTTTACTGATTACGGCGCCGGTGCATTGGATTTGATGGCGATCTTGGCACCCTGATCGCCGTTGCGTTGTGTTCTGGGTGGT
>JAJZVV010000047.1 GCA_021845595.1 Pseudomonadota bacterium
CGCGGCACCCATCTGGGCCAGCGGTCAGACCACCGCGTCAAAGGCCGGACACATGACCGCATTCGAACCGATACCAAATTCTGCTTTAACGACTTGAACCCAACGGGCCGTCCACACATGATTCAGAGTCCGCGCTGATAAAGGATGTCGTCCTGGATGGGGCTGCCTCTCTCGATGGATTTGCGCGTGCGGCTTCTGGCTGCGGTTGATAATGGTTTGAGTTGCAAGGCGGTGACGGCGCAATTTGGCATTGCGCCTTCGCCGGCGCTAGCTTCGTAGGCACTTGCTCCGCTCTGTCGACCTTGTGGGTATCGACATATCCGCGCCGGAGTTCAGATTCGAGGCAAGACTAATCGCAGGTGCTGATGCCGAGTCAGATACTATGGACCGGCTGGAAGCCGTGAGCTTATTCGATGAGGAGAACTAATCTTCGGGATTCCATGTAGAATTGGGGCTATTGGTGAGTCCGCGTCCCTATGAACGCCGCACCCAGCCCAAATTCGTCAAGGCGCATACTCAGACCCTCAAACCACCTCGATCCCAGGGTTCTTCGAAATGTCCGGGTGCGGCTGCTCCGGCGCGGCCGCGAGCAGGCAGTGCCACTGCCCTTCACCGACCCGCAGGCGGCTCGACGCTACTCTGCTCGCCCGGGCCGAGGCCTGCCGGGCGGAGTTGCTGTGCGGTGTCGCGGCGGTGCGGCTCGGCCTCGAACTCGGCGACGGGCGCAGGCTTGCGAGCGGCACGCTGTTGCTCGCGACCGGCACCCTTGCCCGCGCGTCGGCGGGCCTGCTACCGCTGGTACGGCTGGGTTGAATGCGCGCACGGCGAGAGGCGCTCCCGCGCCGGCGACGGAAACCCGTCGCCCGTGCGTTGAATGGGCCGGATGCCGACCGGATGGGCCGGTCGGCGCGGCAACCAGCGCAAGGCGGGCACCCGCGAGGACATGACAGACCCGGACGGGGACCCGGATGCGGACCTGCTGGCAAGGATCGGCATGGGCGAGGAGGCGGCGTTTCGGACGCTGATGGCGCACAAGCTGCCGCGCGTGCACGGGCTCGCGCTGCGGCTGCTGCGCGATTCGGCGCTGGCCGACGACGTGGCCCAGGAGGTGTTCCTGCGGGTCTGGCGGCAGGCGCGGGCTTGGCGGCCGGGGGCGGCGCGGTTTGATACCTGGCTGCACCGCGTCGCGCTCAATTTGTGCCTCGACCGGTTGCGGCGGCGGCGGGAAGTGGCCGTCGCCGAGCCGCCGGACCAGGTGGACCCGGCGCCGGGGGCGGATTTCATGCTCGCGCGCGACGCCGAGGCGCGGCGCGTGGAGCGCGCGGTTGCCGCCCTGCCGGCGCGCCAGCGCGAGGCGCTGGTGATGCAGGTGTATCAGGGATTGTCGAATATCGAGGCCGCCGCGGCGCTGGGCATCAGCGTCGAGGCGCTGGAAAGCCTGCTTGCCCGCGCCCGCCGCGCCCTGCGCCAACAGCTCGAGGATCTGCGACCATGACGCCCGAACGCTTCGCCGCCCTTGCCGCCGCCTATGGCGGCGCGATCGACCGCTGGCCCGCCGACGAGCGCGACGCCGCCCGCGCCTTTCGCGAGGCCGATCCGGCGGCGGCGGACGCCATTCTCGCGGCCGAGGCGGCGCTGGATGCGGCGCTGGCGCGCTGGGCGGTGCCGGCGCCGGGGGCGGCGCTGGCCGGGCGGATCGCCCGCGATGCCGCGCGGCGGCGGGCCTTGTGGCGGCGCGGCCGGCTCTGGCTCGCCGGGCTCGGCCTCGCCGGTGCGCTGGCCAGCGGCGGGGCGATCGGCGCCGTGCTGGTCGCCCGCCTCGTGCCGGCGGGCGGGGCGGCCTGCTCGCAATCCCTCACCGTGCTCGGCGCGCCGGTGCCATCCTGCGGAAATGCCGCCAACTGGAGTGATACGCTGTGACCACCAGCCGCTTGCAGATCGGCCTCGTTGCCTCGCTGCTCGTCAATGCCCTCATGATCGGCGCCTTTGGCGGCGGGCTCGCGGTGCTGTCGCACCGGGGCGGCTGGCACAGGCCGCCGCATCGCCATCCCGGCCCGATCCAGACCGCCGGCCACGCCCTGAAGCCGGCGGACCGCGCCCGCTTCCGCGCCGCGATGCTCGCGGTGATCCGCGACAATCGCGACCTGATCCGCGACGCGCGGCTGCGCCGTCAGCAGGCGGGGGCGCTGTTCGTCCGCCCCGACTTCGACCGCGCCGCGATCGCGGCACTGCTGGCCAGGGCGCGGCGGGACCGCGCCGAGCTGCTGGCGAAGCTCGACAACGCGGCGCTGCGCTTCGCCGCCACCCTGCCGCCCGGCGAGCGGCGGAAACTGGCGCGCGGCCTCGCCGAACACGGCGAGCTGCAACGGCGGGGCGGCCGTTTTGCGCCCCCGCCAGGTGGGAATTTTGCTCCGCCGCCGCCGGGCGGGGATTCGGTGGCACCGAAGGGCTGAAGGTGGCGACGGATGTTCGGCACCCGCGCGTTGAACGGGATACATGCCCCACGCGGTCGACGCGCCACAGATCATTGAGGATCTCGCCCATGCTGTCTCGTACGCTCCGTTTTACGCCCACCCAGGATGCACGGCCGGGCCGGGCGGCGCGGATCGCGCGGCGGGCGGTGGCCGCGATCCTGCTCGCCGGGCTCGCCGGCGGGCTTGCGGGATGCGTGGTCTATCCCGCCGGGCCGCGCCATGGCTGGTGCTACTGGCACCCCTATCGGTGCCGCTGAGCGCGCCGATCCGGCATTGTTGCAACGCTCAAGGACAGGGCTGACGACATGACATACAAGTTCAGCACCATCGCTTTCCGGCGCCCGGCGCGGGCCGCGCTCGGGCTTGCGCTCGGCCTCGGCCTCGCCGCCGTGCCGCATGCCGCCCGCGCCTGGGGACATCCCTGGTGGGGGCCGCGTTTTGCCATCGGCATCGCCGTGCCGGCGCCCCTCTATCCGCCGCCCGTCTATGTCGCGCCGCCGCCGCGCGTCTGGGTGCCGGGGCATTACAACTGGCGCGGCAGGTGGATTCCCGGCCACTGGCGCTGGCGCTGAGGGGGCGGCGGCGATGACCCTCGCATCCGCGCAGGCGGCGGACCTGACGCCTTCGCAGGCGACAAGCCTGACGCCCTCACAGGCGATGATCCGCTTCGGCCTCGGCGGACGGCCGGACCAGAAGCCGCCGACCGATCCGCGCGCGTGGCTGCTCGGCCAGCTCGACGGGCCGGACCCCGCTCTGGCGACACCCTCCTTCGCCGGACTGCCGAGCGGGGCCGCCGCCCTCGCCGCCCTGCGCGACGACCGGATGACGCGCAAGCGGCTGGCGCGGCAGGGGCTCTCGCTCAAGGAGCATTTCAAGCCGCGCAGCCGGGAGATGTTCCGCGCCGATGCCGCCGCCCAGCTCGGCTGGGCGCTGCGCACCGACGCGCCGTTCCGCGAGCGGCTGGTGTGGTTCTGGGCGAATCATTTCACCGTGTCGATGCGCCAGGGCGGCACCGCGGCGCTGATCGGCCCGTTCCTGCGCGAGGCGATTCGCCCGCATGTCACCGGCCGGTTCACCGACATGGTGCTGGCGGTGGAGCGGCATCCAGCGATGCTGCTTTATCTCGGCAATGCCGGGTCGGTCGGGCCGGACAGCCGGGCCGGGGTGCGGCGGCATCGCGGGCTCAACGAGAATCTCGGCCGCGAGTGCATGGAGCTGCACACGGTGAGCCTGCGCGCGGGCTACAGCCAGCAGGACGTCATCGCCATGGCGAAGCTGCTCACCGGATGGTCG
>JAJZVV010000030.1 GCA_021845595.1 Pseudomonadota bacterium
CAGCCTCGATCTCCCGGTCTTCGACCTTGTAGAGATCGAGCCGCTCGCCCCGGTCGCTCATCACCCGCTCGCCATCGCGCAAGTAGTGCACCGCGTGACCTTTCGGGTCCGACGTATCGACCTCCCATGTCAGCCCTTCGAGCGTGACCGGTTCGTGCTCGCCCATGCGCCGGCCGCGGATCGATTCCGCCTGCCCTTCCCGGCGTACTTCCTCCTCGAGCATGCGGGCGGCAACCGGATCAGATCCGGCGCGCCCTTCAAGAAAGTTGCGCAGACTGGCCACCGGCGGCAATTGCGCCGCGAGATCCTTGCGGCTCCCGGCCTGCGTCTTGTGCAGCGTCTCGACCCGCTTCGCGATTTCAAGTGCGACCAACGACTTGCGGTGCTCCTCGGCCATCGGCGCGAGCTCGCGCTCCTTCTCCGATCGAAGCTGCTCCAGCGCATCGAACAGCGCCCCCTGCTCCTCCCGGTGCCTGCCATCGAGTTCGCGCAGCGCCCTGGCGCGCGCTTCGCGCTGCGGCGCGGTCGCTTCCCGGTACTGCCGCAGCAGTCGCTCCTCCGGGGTCTCCTCCGCGGCAACGGGCGCAGCCTTCTGCGCCTCTTCGGCCGCGCGATTCATCTCGGCGAACGGGTCAGGTTGCGCGCGATCCTCTCGCGAGGGCTCCGCGGGGGGCTGGGCAGCCGGTCCGTTGTCCGGAGCTTGCGCCGCCTCGCGCACGGTGGCGTGCCGTGTCCGCTGCGGGGGCTGCACTTGCCTGCTCTGCGCGCGTAGCGCCTCAATGCGTTCCCGCAATGCCCGCCGCTTTCGCGGATCGGACTCGCGATTGAAGGCGGCCGTGGTGCGGGCGAGTTCCTCGCCCGGGGTTTCCTGCGATGCTTCCATACGACGCTTCTCCTGGTCGGGGGTGGGGCCTGTCTCGCCCATCGCGGCTTCGCGAAGGGTCACCGGCTGATTGGGGTTGAGATTTCGATTGCCCTTGCGCTCGGCACGAAACTGCTCCGGAATCCGCCGCTCGAGCTGTTCCGCCCGCAGGGCTTTGGCGATCGTCTCGGCGATCGCTCCGGGCGCTTCGCGCAGTTGGTCGCGCGCGTCGTAGCCGGGCGGCGTAACACCCCCTGCCCGCTGCGGCAGCGCGATCCGCGTACGGGCGGCCCCCAGGACCCGCGCCGCGCGCACCGCGTAGACCTGCCCCTTGTACCGGGCCCGATCGCCGTCGTTATCGGCATAGACCACAACAGCGCCGCGCAGCTTGTCGTGCAGCGCCCGCGCCACCTCCGGCAGGTTCTGCGCGGACATCGCCGCGATGACCGGAAGGCCAGTCTCCTGATGAATTGCGAGCGCCGTCCCTACGCCCTCGCAAAACACCACCTGCGGCGCATTGCGAACCGCGTCGAAGCTATCGAGCGGGGACTCGACACCGGAACCCCGGATCGGAATCACCGCGAACGACCCCGAGGTCGCCGTGCCGGGAACGAACCGCTTCTCCGGCGACGCGCCGGGCGGCGCCGGATCGATGCGCTGCATTCCGGCCCAGCCCAGTTCCCCGCTTGCGTCAAACCGCAGAAGCGGAACCAGGAGGCGTCCGCGGCACTGGCGCAGTCCGGCCGGATCCAGCCTGGGCTCGCGCAGGTACGGAAAATCCTTCGCCTCGCGCGAGGATTCCCACTGCTCGACGCTGTCCACCACCGCCAGGCGGTTGCGCTCGGCCTGCTCGGCCTGTCTCGCTTCGCGCTGCGCGGCAAGCGCCGCCAGTTCGTCCGCAGTGAGGTCCTTTTGCTCTCCTGGCCGGAAATACTCGGGCTTGCCGCTCGCCTTGAAATTCGTCACCCAGCCGCTGCCGTCTTCGCGCAGCAGGTACGCCGCATCGTTCTTGCCCGCGCGGTCGCCGTCGACGTCGGCGCGCCGGATCCGGCCATCTGCCACCAGTTGATCGGGAGCGATGTGCACGCCGAGACGGCGCGCGAACGCGAGGAATTCGTCGTGGTCCATGCCCGGACTCCGCGAAGTGGGCCCGGTCAGGCCATACGCTCGATATGAAACCCTCCGCCCGCAGACCAGCCGCGGACCGCGGCAACCTCTTCCACCCGGCGACCCGTCGTCGTGCGCTTGATCGACACGACCACGTTCACTGCCTCGGCGATGAGCTCCGGATTGGGCGGAACCCCCGCCTCCTGGATGAGCTGTCCCACCCGGATGAGTGCCGCGCTCGCATCATTGGCGTGCACGGTTCCCACCCCGCCCGGGTGCCCGGTGTTCCACGCCTTGAGCAAGGCGAGCGCCGAGGCGTCGCGCACCTCCCCCACCACGATGCGGTCGGGCCGCAGGCGCATGGTGGCGCGCAAGAGCCGCGTCATGTCGGTGTTGTCCGACGTGCGCAGGAATACGACGTTCTCGGCATTGACCTGCAGCTCGCGGGTGTCCTCGATCACTACCACCCGGTGCTCGGAATCGACCCGCGAGACGCAATCGAGAATGGCGTTGGCAAGCGTGGTCTTTCCGGTACCGGTTCCGCCGCACACCAGGACGTTCTGCCGGCCGGCAACCGCTTCCTCGATCGCCTTGCGCTGCGCAGCGCTCATGATCCCCTTGCCGACGTAGTCCTCCAGGGTGAACACCAGGGTGGCCTTCTTGCGCAGCGCAAAGCCCGCATGCTCCACGAGCGGCGGGATCAAAGCCTCGAAGCGTGACCCGTCCAGCGGCAGTTCGCACTCGAGAATCGGCCGCTCGGCCGTCACCACCGTGTCGAGCATCGCCGCGACGGTGTTGACGATGGTGAGCGCCCGGACTGGATCGATGCGGCCGGTGCGGGTCATGCCAGCACCGAGCCGGTCCACCCACAGGTTACCGTCCGGGTTGAGCATGATCTCGACGACCTGCGGATCGTCCAGCGGCCCGAGGATCTCCGGGCCCATCGCCCGGCGCAGCGCTTCGGCCTGCCGGGCATGCGTTTGGGATTGCGGTGCAGACATTCCGGGTCTCCGTCACGGCCCGGGATCGGGCCGCCTACGGAAACTCCTCCGTGCGGTGGGCCCGCGCGGGCGGCGGGTGCGACAAGGCTTTCGTGCAGGGGCGGCAGCGCCCGGCCAACTCCCGACCTTCGCCCTTCTTCCCAAGCGGTCGCAGACGGGGCCGGTTCACTCTGAAACCAGCCGGACACTTAACGAGTGCGAGTCGGCCTTATGTTGAGCTCAACATAAGGCCGACTCGCACGCATGCCCTGTTCACCAGGCCCCCGACTGTAGGCGAATCCACGTTAGCCAGTGACCTGCGGAATTCGAAACGCAGCGCCTTCAGCAGCAAACCGAGTTGGCTACTCCGGCTCGACTCATACGGCGGCGTCTCCGGATTTCCTTTGGCCTGGTTTACCCGTGTATCCGCAGGGCATATACTCCCCGACCATGATGCGCCTATTGATATTCGTTCTGATGGTGTTGGCGGCTCAATCGGCGGCCGCGGTTACAGCTGAGGAGCTGGCATCGATGTGCCGCCCAGTCGCGGCAGCGCAAATCGATGGTGACAAGATCTACTACAAATCGTCACCGAGCGCCGATCGCTGCTTTGGTGTCTTCCTTGCTGCGCAGCGGTTCACGGCGGCGACGGACGATCACCGTGTGCGGTTACTCGGAATCTGCTCGCCGGCGGACGCGCGGACGACTCAGTACGTTAGGATCTTCCTTAATTATGCCGATGCGCATCCGGAGCGGCTGAACGAGGACTTCGCAATCGTTGTCTTGGCGGCGCTTCAGAATGCGTGGCCGTGCCTCGCCCCGGTCGGGCCTACTATAAAGCATTAGGCCACCGTACTGTCCGGCGTTTCTGAGTGGTGGACGTGGGTCGGGTGATTCGCGGCCGACCCACGGCGGTTGCTTCGGTAGCGAAGGAACTATGCTCGAAAATGAAGTGAACGCAGGTCACGTTGGCTATCGGAATCAGCTCGACCGCGCGCGGCGATTCCTGGACCGGGTTCAAGGTCCGCACCCCAACAACCTGGCGTTTCAAGATATGGTGTGGGCGTTCTTCCAAAACTGCTATCACGTGCGGGACTGGATCTGCAATGATCCGTTGCTTGAGTCTCCGCAGGTGAAATCGATCCTCGAGAAAGCGGGGAAGTCCCCACCGCTGCAACGTTGCGGCGATCTCTGCAACGGAACAAAGCACTTGGTCTCGAAGGCAACACGCCACCACCATGACAAAATGGTCGTCGAACCTGGCGGACAGTGCGATATTGACTGCATCATTGCTGCTGGAGACGATGAGCAGATGTCGGCAAAGCAGCTCGCGCGTGAATGTATAGCTGAGTGGGAGCGCATCCTTCAATCGGAGGGATTGGCAACGGCGCGGTTGAGCTAGGAAGGTGGGCTGTATTACTTGCGGTGAGCGGGGCGAACTCTATTAGGCTATGTGCAAAATAGGGTTGGAATTCCCGATTTCCGGTAGTTTGGCAGCTCGTCCAGCGAAGGTCGGCGTTGGTTGGAACTGACATCGTGACGGCCGAACAGCCCGTGTTGATGGCTGCGCAAATCCGCGACTATTCGCCGCGGAATAGTTGATTATTTTTCTCTGCATTTCGCCTGAGGCCTCCATGGCCGCCCCTAAGAACTGCCCCGGAGGCGGCCATTACGGAGCGTGCTTTCAGCCTTCGGGCGCGTCAAGGGTTCGCCCCGCCGTGCTTCGCACGCCCTTGACACGCCCGAAGCCCAAACTGCACAGACCGGCCCGCCAGTCAAGATGGATCTCAAACTCCGCGGCAAAAAATCGCGGTTTCCGGCAGCCATCCACAGCCCGTCCCTTCTCTGGTTGGAAGAACTGCGGAAGCGTTCCTGGTCGCGAACCAACCAGTTCCGGAGAATGCACAGCCCGGGCTCGATCTCGGCGAGCTGTGGCGGTCGACGCAACCAAAGCGGAAGTGGATCGGGCATCCGGCCGACCGCTACACTCTGGCAGCGGGCGTCCGCGTGGCCGCCACCGTGCGACCGGGCGCGGCGGCACCCGGCCAGGAGCGGTCCGCCACCTGTTTTCCGAAGCTGTCTTTCGATGGACCACTCCACTCTGGAACCGGTCGGAAGGACGACGGGTGCTGATCGGCCAGTCCGGGCATTGGCGTCGGCGGGCAACGCAGCGGAAATGCGGCGGAAAGCCGCCGCCCAAGGGGCCGAGTGATTTGCGCTTCGGCGATGCCCGCTGTCGGGCATCACGCCGAAACCCGGACCCGACCCACTCCGGACCCCTGTACCGGAGAGGATGAAACAGCCGGAGTCCGAGGAGATCGGACGTTCGCGCCGGCGTGTCACGGCCACGAGGTCGGCCAGTGCCAACTGCGGTCGGTCGTCGTATCGGCAGACCGGTTTCTTCGTCGACTGCTCCGGTCCAAGTCATGAGTGAAGACAAGGGCCGTCAAGTTTCGCCACTACGCCTGCGCATGATCGAAGAGATGGCGTCGCGCATAACCCCGATCGAGAACACGAGTACGGGCCTCGCCCAGCTCCTGCTGAGCGTTGCAATCCTGGGCGAGATCGGCGGTGCGATCGGCTTGCGGTTCGGGGATGGGTTCGCGCCGGCGACGCCGACCATCGCCGCCCGCAACACTATCGCCCCAGCGTTCTCCTCATCTCCTCGTACTGCTCCTTGGTAATTTCTCCGCTGGCATAGCGGCGATCGAGAATCTCACGCGGCGATTCGCGCCGCTCGTCGTGCCGGCTGCTGCGCCAGAACCGCCTCGACCCCCCGCCGAACAGGAACAAGATCATCACGATCAGGAACAGCATCGGGAAAATCCACATGAACCCGAATCCGTGCCACCACCAGTAAGATCGATCCATTTTCGACTCCTTTGCGCAACGTCCTTGCTCCCCCGTTCCGGTGTGGCCGCGTCCGGATACCGAGCGGAAGATCCCCCACGATGTTCCAGGCGGGCTGTCAGCGTGCCGGGGAGGCGGCGATCCGAACCCGCCGGGTGGATGCGCGCCTGGGCGGCGCCGCCTGTGGCTTTGATCGGGACGCCTTGGATGCGACTCCCGCTCCTTCGGGAGCGCTCCTTGCCGGCACCCAGTCGCTGAGGCGCGCGAGAACGTTCAACAATTCAGGATCGGGCAGACAGTAGAAGACAAACGGGCCCCGCTTCTCGGCCCGCACGAGCCCAGCCTCGCGCAGCGCCCTCAGGTGAAATGACACGTTGGTCTGCGTGAGGCCGGTAGCCTCGATGATGTCGGTCACCGGACGACACGCGAGCCCGAGATTCAGCAGGATGCGCAGCCGGTTTGGCTCGGACAGCAGTTTCAGGATTTCCGCCAGCTCCTTGACAGCGGCGTCCTCTCGTCGGATCATATGAGTTGTTGCGCATATGTGTAATTGCCAATGTGCCATGGTCGGGGATGGGAACGCTGATGTCAAGAGGGAGAGGGAATCACGAAATGGCGACAGTCCAGGACGCGCTCTTCCCGGCGACGGGCATGCCGGACCGGGAGTGGTGGCAAGCGCTTTGGCCCGATCCGGTCGAGGTGCTGGAGGCGCTCGGGATGCGGGCCGGGATGGTTGTGGTGGACCTGTGCTGCGGCGACGGTTACTTCACCGCGCCGCTCGCCCGCCTGGTCGGTCCCGGAGAGGTGATCGCGGTCGATCTGGAGGCGTCGACGCTGGAGCAGGCTCGGGCGGCCTGCCGCGACTGTGCCAACTGCACTTTCCTGCAGGCCGATGCCCGTGAGCTGACGGCCTTGGTGCGGCAGCCGGTGGACTACGTTCTCATTGCCAACACCTTTCACGGCGTTCCGGAACAGACCGCCCTGGCGCGAAGCGCGTTTGCAGTTCTGCGGCGCGGCGGGCGCTTTGCGGTAGTCAACTGGCACGCGCTGCCGCGGGAGTGCACCACCGTGCTGGGGCAGGCGCGGGGGCCGGCCACCGCGATGCGCATGTCCCCGCAGGCGGTGACGCAAGTCGTCGAGCCGGCCGGGTTTGAGTTGGAGCGTCAGATCGAGCTTGCGCCGTACCACTACGGGGCGGTGTTTAGGAAACCGTAGGTCAACACGTGTGCGGCAACACGCGATTGTCGAGTCGCAATTGAAAATGGAGGCGAACATGGCCACGGAAGACAAACCCCAAGAGACGACCCAGGAAAGCGGCGGAGAACACGGCGACGGTTTCGGCCCCGCGATGGGGATGGAGATGATGATGAAGAAGATGATGGCCCAGATGGGTCAGGCTGGCGGCTCGATGGCGGTGATGCAAAAGAGGATGGGACAGATGGGCCAGGGCAAAGCCGGCGGCGAGGCCGCACCCCCGATGCAGAACATGATGGCCATGTGCATGGGGATGTGCGCGGAAATGCTGGCCACGATGCAGCAGACCACCGCAATGGCGACTTTCGCCACGCCTGAACTGCGGGGCCTGTTCTCGGGATGGCTAGACACGATGCAAGCGCAGGCGCTGGCAGCGATCGGCGAGAAAGGCGAGATGCGACCCGCACAGCTGGCACAGGCCTTGAATATCAGCGAAGACGGCGCGCTCTATCTGCTCACGCAGATGGCGCGGCAGGGCAAGGTCGACATTCGGGTGCAGGTTCCCCAAACGCCATGAGCGAGCTGCAAGATGGCTTGGGCACGGGCGCCATCTGCGCGCAGATCCGGTCGCTCTACACCGAACTCGCCCTCCACCCCGACAAGGACTTCGGCTGGGGCAAGGGCAAGGAAAACGCCCGGCGGCTGGGCTATCACGCAGCGTGGCTCGACCGGCTGCCGGAGTCGGTGTGGGAGTCGGCTTGCGCGGTGGGCAACCCCTTCGGCCTGGGCCCGATTCGCGCCGGCGAGACCGTGCTCGACCTGGGTTGCGGCGCCGGTGCGGATGCGTGCATTGCGGCACTGCTCGTGGGCAGCCAGGGGCGAGTCGTCGGTGTCGACGCCACCCCTGCCATGGTGGAGAAGGCGCGCTGGAGCGCGCAGCTCGCCGGCCTTGCGAATGTCGAGGTGCACCAGGTTGATATGGTCCGTCTGCCGCTGCCGGACGCGTGCATCGACGTGGTGATTTCCAACGCCGCCATCAACCTGGCGACCGACAAGACGAGCGTGTTTCAAGAAGTCTGCCGGGTGCTTCGCCCTGGAGGCCGGCTGCAGTTCGCGGACATGGTGCGCGGCGAGGCGTGTTGCGCAACCGCGCAGACCGGCGCCAAAACTTCGTGGGCGGACTGCGTCTCCGGCACCCTTCCCGCGGAACAAGTGGTAGCCATGCTGCACGACGCCGGATTCCGAGAGGCCGCGCTCGTTGGATACACGGACTACCAGACGTCACCAACGACGATTGGAGCGACATTCCGCGCGGTCAAGTATATTCGGCGAATCACTTCAGGCCGCGCGAAGGAATTGGGAAGTGTCCAATCTTAGTGGGAGTTCAGAGGGGGTTGTGCTGGGGCGACCCAGTCGATGGCTGGCACCGGTGGGAACCGCGCTGGCGATGATCGCCTGCTATGGAGTCACCGCGACATTTGCCATTTTGTCCCTGGTAGGGATCAGCGTCACCCTACCTTACCGGGCGCCCTATATCATTTTCTTCGCTGCGATCGCTGCGATCGGCCTACTTTTCTCGTATAAGCAACATCGCAGTCGCTTGGTCGTTCTCGCGGCGTTGGCCGGCCTGACATTGATCGTCGTCAGCAAATTCCTGGCTCCCGGCCTCAAGCCCGTGTCGATCGGTATGGAGGCGACCGGCTTCCTTTGCATGATCACGGGAAATATCCTCGCGTGGCGGGCGCGGAAGAGGAACGGTATGGCATGCGCGATCCAGCGCTGAATCCTGTTTAAACACTCCCGGACGCCCGACCCGAGCATGCCGAAGCGGAACCGCGCGTTGCGACGAACAGCCAGCGGAGTTTGCGGGGCTGCTACAACGTGGAGAGTCCTTGCTCACTTGAGCCGACACCTCCAGCTCAGCCATTGCGCCCCGACGCCGGTATCGGCCTCAGCGCGTGGTGCGGCCGGCTTTCCTTGACCTCCAGTGCGATCCACAGGCCCGACAGGGCGACCAGGACGGCGGTCGCCCATATCGCGGGAGTTGCGCCACGGGCCCATTCGGCAACGGCGCCAAGGGCCAGAGCGCCGATGGCATAGCCCGTGTCGCGCCAATAGCGATAAGTTCCCAGCGCCCGGGCGCGCCAAAGCGGTGGCGCGAGATCGGCCATGGCGGCGATCAGGTTGGGATAGAGCAGCGCCATGCCGAGGCCCATGATCGCGGCGGCGGCGCTCCACCAGACGATGGCACCGGTCGCCGCGGTGAGCGCGATGCCGAGCGCCAGCAGGGCAAATCCGGCCACGACTGGCGGCTTGCGGCCGATCCGATCGGCAAGATGCCCGGTCCACAATTGCGACAGACCCCAGACCATGGCGTACATTCCGGTGACCCAGCCGATCTGCACCAAACTTAGGCCGTGAGCGCGGAAATAGACCGGGAACAGCACCCAGACGAGCGTGTCGGCGATTTTGTTGACGACGCCGCCCTGGCACAGCGCCCGGTACGTCGCATGGCGGAACGAGACCAGCAGGAAAATGCCAAGCCAATGCGCGGCGTCATCCCCCGTATGGGTTCCGTCCGCTTTCATCTGGGCGTGTTCCGCGTGAACCCAGGGCAGCGTGTCTCGCACCCAGATCATCAGCGCCAGCGCCGCCCCGATCACCGTCAGGCCGAATACCAATAAGGCCCGGCGCGGGTCGTAGAGCGAGGCCAGATAGCCGGTCCCAAGCCCCGCCAAGCCCACTGCGGCATAGCCCGCCGCCTCGTCGATGCCGACCGCAAGTCCACGCTGGTGGCTGCCGGCGAGGTCCACATGCATCGTCACCGTCATCGTCCAGGCAAAGGCCTGATTGACGCCGAGGAACACATTCGCGGCAATGATCCACCACCAGTTCGGCGCGAAATAAATCAGCGGCGGGATCGGCAGTCCGGCGAGCCAGCCCAGCAGTAGCACCCGTTTGCGACCGATCCGATCCGCGAGGCTGCCGGCGACCAGATTCAGCGCCCCTTTCACCAGTCCGAACGAGAGGACGAAGGACGCAAGGAAGAGGTAGGCGCCCCTTGCGACGCCGAATTCCTCGCTGAGCGAGGGCAACACCGTGCGCTCCATGCCGATCGTCAGGCCGACGAAGAACACCTGCACGGTCTGCAGGGCAAACTGGCCGAGATTGGCCCGGATTCCGCGCTGCTGCACAGCAGTTTTGTCGGCCACGGTCGTCCCTCAACGATCTTTGGGGCGCGTCGCCACCAGGGCGATGAAGGCGGCGCCGACGGTCGCGCGCCGGCCGAGCCAGGGATCGATCGGCGCCAAGGCGCGAGCCAGCCATCCGGCGGGCGGATAGAAGATCGCGCCGCGCGTCGCCGTCACGGTCAGCCCGGCGGCTTCGGCAAGCTTGCGAAGCTCTCCGGCGTCACGAAATTGCGCCGCCTTCCAGGTCGCCGAGCCGAGCCAGCCGCGAAGGCGGCGCTTCAAGGCCCAAAGACTCCACCGCCCGAGTTCGCCGAGCACCAGCCGCCCGCCCGGCCGCAGCACCCGCGCCATTTCGCGCACGGCGGCCTTCGCGTTCGGGACGAAGCAAAGCACAGTCATGGCGACCGCTACGTCGAAAGAGGCATCCGGGAATGGCAGGGACTCTGCGCGCGCTTCGAAGAAATTCGCGGCGATATTCGCCTCCGCGTCGCGCTGTCGCGCGGCGGCCAACATCGCCGGATCGGGATCGACCCCGACCGCCATCGCCCCCCGCGCGGCCAGGGCGCGAACCAGGGCGCCATCGCCGCAGCCGATGTCGAGCACGCGAGCGCCGGCCAGGTCGCCAAGCAGGTCGAGCATCAGCCGCTGCTCCAGCGTTTCTGTCAAAGCGCCGAGCGAGGTCGCGCGCCAGCCGGCGTAAGCCTGCGGGCCGATGGAAGTCGTTTTGCCGGTGCCGATCAAAAAAGCACCTGCATCAATCCCGCGACGCTCATCGCGAACCGCTCGCACATCACCGGGCCTTGCGGTCAGAACACCAGCACCTTGTCGGCCGCCACGGTTTCGGCTGCGAGTTCCTCCATCGTGCTGCGACGGGCGCCTTCGATGATTTCCGCATCGGCAAGGCCGCGCCCGTCCATGCAGGTTCCACACAGGAGAACCTGCCCCTTGGCTGCGATAACCCGTTTCAGCATCCGCTCGACGTTGTAATAGCCGTCCGGCGTCTTCTGGCCCACCTTGGCCGAAAGAACGGCATCGGCGATGAGAAAGACCGAGACTTGGGCGTCCACGTCCTTTTTCGGCAGCGTGTGGGCCAGCCGCAAAGCGTTGTAAACGCGCTCGGTTCCATAGGGCGGGTCATTGATGATCATCAGGTATTTCATGGCGTTGCTCCATCCCGAACGTCACGGCGGTTCCGGCTGCCGGAAGAAATCGCCAGGCGTCCTACTTCGTCAGCCCCGCATTGACAGCACGCAATTCGGCCGCGCCGGGGGGCGGCGGCGGCACGTCCTTGGACATGACTTCGACGAAAGCGTCTTCGTCCTCGACCTGGAAGGCCGCGTTGTAGCGTTTCTCGAAGCCGATGGTGGACGTCGGCCGCCCGCTGAGGCTCCGGCCGCAGACCGAGCCGGAAAAGGCGCCGGGCAGGACTTCGACATAATCGGGAAGCTCCTTCAGCCGGCGAAGGCTGCGGAACAGCGCGCGGGCACCGGCCTCAAGCGATGTCGCGAGTTCGGTTCGGCCGACGTCGCCGATCATCAGCGTGTGGCCGGTCAGAAGGAACCACGGTTCCGGCGCGCGGGTGCGATCGGTAACCAGCAGGCAGATATGCTCTGGCGTGTGGCCGGGGGTGTGAAGCACCTCGGCCGTCACGTTGCCGAGCGGCAGCGCGTCGCGATCCTGGACACCACGAAAGGCCGGTTGGGCGCTCGCGCCGGCAAACAGCACATATTCGGCGCCGACGGCTTCGGCCAGTTGGCGGCCGGACGAGGCGTGATCGGCATGGATGTGGGTGTCGACGACATAGAGGATGCGCATGCGCGCATCCTGTGCCGCTTCCAGATAGGGCGCGATATCGCCGATCGGATCGACCACCGCGGCGCAGGACCTGCCGCCGCAACCGAAAAGATAGGACGCGCCGATCGGGTTTTTATGCAGGAATTGTCTGAAGATCACGCGAGACTCCGATTTTGCCGCGGGGAGAACCGGCTGATTTTTTCTTGCGCTGCGAATGCGTCGCTTGACATTGCCCGGCCGATATACTTCAATAACTATGTTGAATAATTTAACAAGATTGCGCCGATGTCAAGCCTTTCCCCCAAATTCGAGCTCTTCACGCAATTTGCCGAGATCGCCAAGGCGCTGGGCAGCCCCCACCGGCTGGTCATTCTTGAACTGCTGGCTCAGCGCGAGCGCAGCGTCGACGATCTGGCTTCGGCGGCACGCCTTTCCGTGGCCAATGCGTCACAACATCTGCGGCTGATGCGAAAAGTCGGGCTTCTCGTCTCCCGGCGCAACGGTACGCAGATCCTGTACCGGGTCAGCGACCCTGCCGTGCTCGATCTGGTAACCAGCCTCCATCGGGTGGGCGAGCGCAATCTCGCCGAGGTCCGGGAAATTGTCGGCGGCTATTTCCGCCAGCGCGACGCTTTGGAGCCGGTCTCGCGCGAGGAACTGGCCCAGCGCATGCGAGACGGGCTGGTGACCGTCCTCGACGTCCGCCCCGAAGACGAATTCGACGCCGGCCATCTGCCGCAGGCGATCAAAGCGCCATTACGGGAATTGGAAAAACATCTGCGCGATCTGCCCAAAGACCGCGAAGTCGTCGCCTATTGCCGCGGCCCCTATTGTGTCTTCTCCTTCGAGGCCGTAGCCCTATTGCGCGAGCACGGCTTCACGGCACGCCGGCTAGAAGACGGCTTCCCCGAATGGAAGGCGGCGGGCATGCCGATCGCGTGAGAACTACTGCCTTTCATGACATGACCCCAGTCAATGAAATCATTGACGACAAATGCGCGGTTACTGCTGTGTGACATGGCCGAAGCGTAGTAATCACCCGGCGCCTCGCCGGCAGCTTCCCGCCGCATTGCCGCCTCAGCGCCCGACGGTACCGATGTCTATTCAGGCCGACGTGCTGCCCCTGATCGGGCGTCCTGGGCGACCGCTGCACTTGGATACCGGCCGCTGAACCAATACCGCCTTGTACAGCCGGATTGGGTCGTAACCTGCCGCGGTCTTGCAGCGACCTGGAATGACCGCAGCACCCAAATTGCGGAATACGGTATGTCTCACCGCTCCAGATCGCGCTTGCGCACATTCCGGCGTTTCTCCGCCGGCGGCAGGCTCGGTTTCTGCTGTTCGCGCTCGCTCCGAACGACCGCCTGCAGATCGGCATCGATCACCCGGATTCCCAGCCTCGCGGCCTCCCGCGCGGCTTGTTCCCGGAACGCTCCGCTTCCCGTGATCGCGATCGCGCCGCCATACTTCTGCGCCGCAACACGCAGCGCCGCCTCCAGGCTTTCGGCGCTCCGGTCCCGCATCTCGATGCGCGGCCCGGTGTCGACGAATTTCTCCTTTCCGTCGCTGCCTCGATATATCACCCGTTGTCGCTTGCGATCGACTTCCGCATGCAGCGCGGCGACGGTGAGCTTGCGCAACGGGTCGATCTCTTCGCCCTCGATGCCGTCGATCTCCTGATTCTTCTTGCGCTGCTCCCGGTACCGGATTCCGCGCAGCGCCGCCTGGGCGGCTTCATCCCCCAGGTCGGACTGCCGCTCCAGCCACTTGCGCCAGACTTCGCTGCGCGGCAGCTTCGCCGACAACCCTTTGCGTTCCTCCGCTTGCTGCTTCTGCAAGGCTTCGCGCTCATTGGCCGCCTGCCATGCCCATAGCGACTGCGCCACGGCAACCGGCTGTCCGTTCCGGCGCGCCGCGGCATAGGCCTGCGCCCGGGACTGGCGATGGCGAGCCAGCAGTTCCGTGCGCTCCCGGCGGTGCCGATCGCGTAGCTCCTCGCGCTGCCGGACCTTGTCCCGCTTGGCTTGCTCCTGTTCGGTCTTGAACCGCTGCGCCAGCGCATCGCGGGCGTCGGCGCGTTGCTGCCGGCGAATCGCCCGCTGATCGGGATCGCGCTTCGGGCCGCCGGCGTCCGGTTCGGCGTGATCCGGACCGGGATCCTCCCGGGGAACCGCCTGCCGGCCCTTCCTGCCCGGCCTTCCGCGCAGCGCCGACTCGATGTGCTCGGCATAGGCCAGCGGCAGCGCACCTCCCGGCTCCACAGCAACGAAAGCGCCCAGGCGCTTCTCCAGTTCGGCCTTGCTCGCCCAGCGGCCGAGTTGAGAAGCCTTCGCCGCGAGAACCCGCCCGTTCTTGAGCGTAGTGGTAACGACCAGTCCTGATCCCTTGGCCTGGATGGTGACGCCGTGCCGGGCCAGTACCGCATGCGCGTCGGACCATGTGGCGCCGGGGGTCTGCACTGCGACGCGCAGGTCTTGGGCGGGCTGACCGGCAACCCACGACTGGAAGGAGTCGGCGCCCATGTTGATTTCGGCACGGCGTGCTCGGTCGGTTGGGCGTGCACCTTCTTCTTTCAACAATCCGCGCGCGCGGCGTTCGGCCCGGCTCATGCGCACGATGGTGGGCCCATGGTCGGTGTCCAGGGTGATGTAGGGGCCATTGGCGCGGGCATAGCCGAATTCCAGTTCGAGTTCGCGCATGCAGCGGTCAAGAATGAAATAGTCTTTCTTGAACGGTGGCTGCACGGCGATCAGTTTTTCTGGATGCACGCGGTTGATGACCAAGTGCACATGATCGTTGTCGGTGTCGCGGTGGATGGCCCACGCGGCCTGATGCTCACCGAAGCCCAGGGCGTCCATGACGTGCCTGCAGGCATGCTTGGCCTGCTGCGCCGTGGGGTGTTCGCCCTCCTGCCAGGTGATCGCGACATGATAGACCGGGTTGCCTTTGAACCGGCCGCGGTTTGCACAGGCCTCGGCGGTGCCGTCACAGACGCCGGCCAAGTCTTCGGCGTAGCCTAGGCGATGTTCATCGAGCGTCCAGTAGAGCTGATCGTCGTCGATATTGAAATGGCCACCATCCAGGGTACATCCAGGTGGCAGATCTTCATCAGCGCGCATGACATAGCGCATGACATTGGCAAATCCCTTGCTTGGTGCGCCGGGTTTGATGGTGATTACTTTGGCGAGCATCAGCGGCCCCTTCTGATGATGGCGGCAGTGCGCTGGAGTTCTTCGACCAGTTGCCACCAGCGCCGGCGGTCGGCTGCGGTGGCCCAGCCTTTGTCTTTGGGGTAGAGAAGTTTGAGCAGCCGGCCAAGTTGGTCGATGCGCTGCCCGGTGGTGGCGTCGGTTCGGCTGACCACGGGTTGATGGGTGGCGCGCAGCCGGATGAGTTCGGACACGCTCTTTTCTGCGGTCTGTGCCTGCCTGCGAAGGTCGATGAGCTGCGTGGCGGTGAGGCGCACGCGCACGGTGTGGAGCTTGCGATCTTTTTGATCCATGCTCTGACTCTGTGAGGCGGGCCCGGCACGTGGTGATTCGGTTCTGGCGCGGTCCGATTGCGCTTTGTCCCGGCGATGTCCGTCGTTGCGTGCGGGGTGAGTGCGGCGCGGCCATCTCCTGATCGTTGTTGAGCCGGCCTGTATGCGGAGCGAGTGCTGCGTGTGTGGGCGTGTGTGCGGCGTGTGTCGGCGCTCCGATACGCAAAAACCGTACAAGGTAATGTTTCGTGGGACATTTGATCAAGCGCGTTCCGCGCGTGATCACGCCTGGCGGCGCCATGTCACGAAACAACTTGGTCAGGGCTGCGCCCCGACACCCTCCTGGACGCTTACGCCGCAGCGCGGACGCCGGTGACGGTTCTCCGCGGTTCCCTTGTCGCACGCTGTTTTCATTTCGGATGAGGCTGGATGAAGCCGGCATCACGGCGGATGAAGCTCGCATCACGCTGGTTCCGCCGCGCATACCAAGCGGGCCCGCCCTGCAGAGTCTGGGTAGGGCGCCGGCGCTAGGCGCGCGATCAAGGAATCACGATGACGCAAGACGATGACACGCCAGACGAGCGGGAGGGCGCTGCTGCGTTCGACCGCGACGCGGCGATCCAGCAACTGCATCAGACGGAAGCCGCGCTTCGCGAGATCGTGCGGCGCAAGCGCCAAGCCGCGCAGGCGCGCGCCTGCGCCGAGCGGGCCGGTAGCCAGCGTGAGTTCGCGGTCAATAGCCTGCTGGCAATTGAGGACGAGCTGTTCACGCTCTTCGACAGCGGAGAGACGCCCGCCGAAATCCTGGCATACCTGAAGCGAAGCATGCCCAGCGTTCCAGTTGCTGATCTGCGGCACGCGCTGAAAGTCGCCCGAGCGCGGCGGCAACGGGCTGATCTCAAGATGTCGCCAGCCAACCCAGCGCCGGGCAAGGTGACGCCGCAGGCGAGCGGTTCCGCGCCGGCCAGCCGACCTGCCGCGACGCAAGCCCCTGCGGCGAAGCGGCCCGCTGCCGCTCCGCCGACATCCGGGGCGGCGCAACCCGCCGCCACAAACAGCGCATCGCCCGCAGGCTCCGCGATCGCCGCGCTCGGCCTCACCCTGCCGCCCTGGGCGGACGGCTCCGACAAGCTCCCGACCGAGTCGGATGAGGACTACGTCCTGCGCAAGAACCTCGAAACGCCTCCAGACCACCGCCGCAAGTTCATCGGCGAACACAACTCCTGACTTACCCCGACCGCAAAGGAATCGACATGCTCAAGACCTTCGTCATCGACGGCGACAAGGGCGGCGTCGGCAAAAGCCTCGCCGCCCGCGCTCTCGTCCACCACTACCTATCCATGCCCGAGGCCGAGCGCCCCCGCATCGCCGTCTACGACGCCGACCTCTCCAACCCCGACGTCTGCGGCGAGGGCGGGCTCAAGACCGGCGACGGCATCATGAGCACCGCGATGCTCGACCTCTCCACCGAAGACGGCTGGATCGCCTTCGGCGACCGCGTCTCCATGCTCGCCGCCCTGGCCCAGAACTCCGACGTGCGCCTCATCGTCAACATGCCCGCCCAGATCGGCACCCGCGCCTTCGACGGCTCCATCCACATCGTGAGCGAGGTCCTGCGCGAGGCCAACGCCATCCCCGTCTGGATGCTCAGCCGCACCCAGGAAAGCATCCGGGCGCTCCACTACCGCCTGCGCAGCATGGGCGCCCGGTACACCGCCGGCATGGTCGTCAAGAACCTCTTCTTCGGCTCCCAGGACAAGTTCCTCCTCTGGGACGCCGACATCCTGCGCCAGACCCTGGTCATGGAAGGCTCCTGGATCGAAGCCGTCCTCCCCGAACTCAACGACCAGCTCGCCGTCATGATCGGGCGCCGCCCGTTCCACGACGTGCTCAAGTCCGGCATCGACGGCGTTGCGCTCGCCTTCGGGTTTCGCCTGGCGCTCAACTCCTGGCTGCAGCGTGCCGGCGCCGCGATGGCGCAGGTCGAATCGATCTCCGTCGCCGAGATCTGCTGATGGCCTACTCCCACTCGGAGCAGATCTTTCTCGACATCCTCGGGCGCTTGCCCGGCGAGGACGAATGGGTCGAAATCCGCTCCCTGCTGCAGGTCATGGCAAAGACCGGATTCGCCGTCGATGATCCGTCCAACGCCGCGCACGTCGCGCTCTTCGCCTGGGGGTGGGCCCGATCGACGGGGCGCGCCGATGCGCTTGCCGCGATCCGCGCGGCGGTGACAGAGAACGCCACCAAGACGCCGGCCCTGGATCTCGCCCCCCTGCGCGCCGAGTTGGAGGCGCTGCGCAACATGCTGGGGAAGCCGCAAGACCGGGAGGATCCGGTCAGCGTGAAGGTCGATCTCGGCGTGCTCCGCGGCGCGCTGCGCGACTCGTTCAGCATGGCCTGGCTCATCGCCGCGGGCGCCCTGCTCGCCCTGGCGTTCTGGGGCGGAACGAGCTGGGAAGAGTTCCGGCTAGCACCCGCCTTCACGGCCCAGCAGCAGGTCATCGATCGGCTGGAGGCCTCTCAACACCACGACTCGCAGCAATGAGCGGCCAGTTCTGGGCGCTCGTGCCGCTGGGCGCGTTGGCGGGCAGCGCCTGGCTCTGGGGCGGAAACTCCCTGGCCGGCCCGGCGCTGTCGATCGGCTTGGCGCTCTTGGTCCCCCTCGGCCAGGCCGCAATGCAGCGATTCCTGATTGCGGCGGCCTACTACCTCACGGGAAGCTGGCCGATTGTCGGGGCGGTGACGGGATACTGGGGGCGCAGCCACGCCGGCGTCGCGTTCGGCGCCTGGATCGGCGCATCGATCCTGCTCGCTCTGCCGTGGTCGCTTTCCCCGCGCCGTGGGGGTCTCCTTCTGGCGCTGGCGCTCACCGCGCTGCCGCCGCTGGGCGTGATCGGCTGGATCTCGCCCTGGAATGCGGCCGGGGTGTTGTTCCCGGCCTGGGGTTGGGGTGGCGTTCTTGGCATCTCCGCGGCGGTCGCCGCGCTTCCCGCCGCGATGCGCGCAAGCCGCCCGGCTCAGGGGATTCTCGCCTCGGTTCTGGCGGTGTCGGCCTGCGCCAACATCGTGGCGGCCGTCAGCCCCGCGCCCCACGCCCCCCGTGGATGGGTAGGGGTGCAGACCCGCGTTCCACCGGACCGCGGCAACATTCTCGTCGAAATCCGCAACAGCCAGGCACTCGTTGCCGACGGGTTGCGCCAGGGCGCAGGCGCACGGGTCGTCGTCTTCCCCGAATCCGTCCTGCCGGACTGGTACGCCGGCACGCGCGCCCAGTTCGCCGCGGCGGTGCCGCCGGGGCAGATCTGGCTGCTCGGCGCGCAGACCGCCGCCCGCGATGCCGTCGTGCGCGCGGATCGCGGCGACGCGGATCCCGTGCCCGTCGCCACCGCCGCAGGCCTGCTGCTGGGCGGCGACTGGCTGCCGTGGAAGGCGGTATCCCTTCGGCCAGCCTGGTGGCAGCGCGTCTACTACGTCGACGGTCTGCGGGTCTGGTCCTCGCTTTGCATCGAGCAGTTGCAACCCTGGACCTGGCTCGAGGCCATGGTGCAGCGTCCCGAACTGATCCTCGCCCAGTACAACGCCTGGTGGGCCGGCGAGTCCAACGCCGGCCCCGCCATCCAGCGAGCCAGCACACGCAGCTGGGCGCGGCTCATGGCGCTGCCGGTCGTGTGGGCGGGAAATCGGTAACACAAAGGACGATTTCGACCCCCGACGGGGCCGCTTATCAAGAACGCCCGGTCCGATATGAGCCTTCAACTACGCGCGGGCACCGCCTTGTTCACTACTG
>JAJZVV010000015.1 GCA_021845595.1 Pseudomonadota bacterium
CTAGGGCACGGTCCGACCTGATGGAATCATCTGGTCGGACGGTCGTGCTCTAGAAACATATGACTCTAGAGCAACTTATCTCCGATCGGCCCGAGCCGGAACGGCTCGGGCCGATCGGAGGTTGCTCTAGATATGCATAATACTGTTTATTTGACAACGCCAAGCTGGGAGCCGGCGGCCACTTGCGCACGCCGGCGCCGCGCGGCGCGATGATGCGCGGATGGGGCGGGGACGGGTTCGGTCCGCCGCCGAAATCAGCCCCGGCGGCGCGCCATGCCGAGGCCCAGCAGACCCGTGGCGAGCACCGCCGCGGAGACCGGCTCCGGCGCCGGAACCGGAACCGGGCTGTCGCCGCCGAGCAGCAGCGTGCCGGACTGGGCGGTGGAAATGGCTTTGCCGTTCGCTTCGGCGAAGCCCAGGATCAGCGTGCCGTGCGGCAGCGCCGCGGACAGGCTGAAGGTCGGGTCGGTGGTGGAGCCGAAGGTCACGGTGCCCATGTCGGCCTGGTAGACATAGAACCCGCTCGCCGTCGGATCGACCCCGGCGGTGATGTAGGCGCCGATCGGGTTCGTCGGCGAGCCGTTGGCGAGGGTCAGGCCCAGGTACGAGTAGAGATTGCCCGAGCTCCAGGGGGTCGAGGAGACGAGGCTGGCACTGGTGGTCACGGTCGGCGATGACGATGTCTTGGTGATGGAGAAGCTCAGGGCGTTGTTCGTCGGCGGTTCGGGCGCGAGGGCGTAGAGAACGAGATCGTAGGTGCCGCTGTCGGGGGATTTGGTGAAGCCGAAGGTCGGCTGCAGCGACAACACCGGCGTGATGGTGCCGTTATCGGAGCAGGTGAAGGCACCGGTGCAGAACCCGTGCAGCGGATCGATCGTCGTCGCCCCCGCCGGCACCGCGCCCGCCGCCAGAAACGCGGCCAGGACACCGGCGAACACCCCACTCACGCGCATCTCGGTCACCGGCATCGGAGCCTCTCCTGTCGTATCGATCGACGGACCAGACCGGCGACCGCCGCAATGTGACGACAGGCTTACATCATCGGATCGTGAATGTCACTTCAAATTTATGGTTGTGTCGAAAAAATTATTCTCCCTCTGAGGTAGTGCCAGATCGCCCTGCCGAAGCGTCGGAATAGAAACGATCTCGAAACTTCCTCCACCCGGCCGTGATCATGGGCAACCGCCGCGTGCGCCGCGCCATGTCCGATCGCGCGCCCCTTCCGGTAAACATGGTTTCCGGGCCGGCGCCGGGCTCGATACAGTAAGGCCAAGGATAGGCCACGCGACGGAACGGGCGCGGATGGGGGGAACACGGATGGAACGGGCGGGACTGACGCGGCGTTTCGCCCTCGGCGGCGGGGGCGCGCTGCTGGCCGGGGCACGGCGCGGCGCCCAGGCAGGGGGGCCAGCGGGGGGGCCAGCGGGCGGGCCGGTGCGCATCGGCGTGCTCAACGACCAGTCCGGCCTCTATGCCGATCTCGGCGGCCCCGGCTCGGTCATCGCCGCACGCATGGCGGTGGAGGATCTCGGCAGCACGGTCGATGGCCAGCCGGTCGAGGTGCTGGTCGGGGACCATCAGAACAAGGCCGAGATCGGCGCCGCCATCGCCCGGCGCTGGTTCGATGTCGAGAAGGTCGGCATGGCGATCGGGTTCGACAATTCCTCCGTCGCGCTGGCGGTGGAGAGCGTCGCCGCCGAGCACGACCGCGTCGCCATCGGCACCGCCGTGGGCTCGGTCGATTTCACCGGCCGCAACTGCACGCCGACGGCCGCCTCCTGGCTCTATGACAGCTACGCGCTCACCACCAGCCTGGCGCACGCGCTCGTCGCCGCCGGACGGGACAGCTGGTTCTTCATCACCGTGGACTATAATTTCGGCCATTCCATGGAGGCGGACGCACGCCGCGCCGTGGCGGCCAGCGGCGGCAGGGTGCTGGGCAGCGCCCGCCATCCGCTCGGCACCGCCGATTTCAGCGCCTATCTGCTGCAGGCCCAGGCCTCGGGCGCGAAGGTGATCGGCCTCGCCAATGGCGGCGGGGACCTGGTGAACGTGATCAAGCAGGCCAACGAGTTCGGCTTGCCGCAGAGCGGGCGGACGCTGGCGGCGATGCTGCTGTTCATCACCGATGTCCACAGCCTGGGCCTGGCCACCGCGCAGGGGCTCAGCTTCGTCACCGCCTTCTACTGGGACCGCGACGAGGCGACCCGCGCCTGGGCGCGGCGGTTCCAGGCGCGGCACGGAGCGATGCCGACCATGGCGCAGGCCGGCGTCTACTCCGCCACGCGGCACTATCTGCGCGCGCTCGCCGCCGGCGGCGAGGCCGGCGGCACGGCGGTGATGGCGCGGATGCGGGCGATGACGGTGGAGGATGTCTATGTCCACGACGCCAGCCTGCGCGCCGACGGCCGGCTGCTGCACCCGATGTATCTGATGCGGGTGAAATCGCCGGCGGATTCCCGCGGCCCCTGGGACTACTATTCCCTGCGCGCGACCATCCCGGCCGAGACCGCGTTCCGCTCCCTGGCCGAGGGCGGCTGCCCGCTGGTGCGCGGATGAGGGAGTTCGAACGCGATGGCCAAGGTCACCACCTGCCTCTGGTTCGGCACCGACGCGGAGGCCGCGGTCCGGTTCTATGTCTCGCTCGTCCCCGGGTCCGGCATCGGCCACATCCAGCGCTCGCCGGCCTCCTGGCCCGGCGGGGCTGCGGGCGATGTGATCCTGATCACCTTCACCCTCGGCGGCCAGAGCTTCCAGGCGCTGAATGGCGGCACGCCAGCGAGTTACGGCACCGCCGCCTCGATCTCGGCCCTGTGCGCCGACCAGGCGGAAGTCGACCGGCTGTGGGCGGCGCTGACCGCGGATGGCGGCGCGGAAATCATGTGCGGCTGGCTGCGGGACCGGTGGGGCGTGCCGTGGCAGATCGTGCCCGAATGCCTGCCGCGCCTCCTCGCCGACCCCGACCCGACGGTCTCGGCGCGGGTCTTCGCCGCCATGACCGCCATGATCAAACTGGACATCGCCGCCCTGGAGCGCGCCGCCGCCGGATGAGGGCGGGGCCGGGCCCCGTTCGGCCCCGGGCGAAACGGCTATTCCCGTTGCCGGGCCGGAAGGCGTAGCTTGCCTGCACCCGCCGGCCCGCCTCCTTCGCCGGCGCGCCCGGTGCGCAGCGGATCGCGGCGGTGCCCGAGGGCGGGACGATGTTCGTCGTCGCCCTGCTGGCGAACACGGAGGAGACGAAGCCCATGCCCCATGCCCAGGCGGACGGCGCCCGGCTGTATTACGAGGAGACCGGCACCGGCTATCCGATCGTGTTCGTGCACGAGTTCGGCTCCGACTGCCGCGAGTGGGAGACGCAGGTGCGCTGGTTCTCCCGCGAATATCGCTGCATCACCTACAACGCGCGCGGCTATCCGCCCTCGGACGTGCCGCCCTCGCCCGGCCGCTACGGGCATGAATACGCGGTGGAGGATATCGGCGCGGTGATGCGCCATCTCGGCCTCGAGCGCGCGCACATCGTCGGGCTCAGCATGGGCGCCTACGCCACGCTGCTGTTCGGCCTGCGCTACCCCGGCATGGCGAGCGCGCTGGTGGTGGCCGGATGCGGCTCCGGCGCGCCGGCGGAGGACCGCGACCGGTTCAGCGCCGCGTGCAAGGCGCAGGCGGAGCGCTTTCTCGCCAACGGCGCCGCCGCCGTGGCCGAGGAGGTCGGCGTCGGGCCGACGCGGGTGCAACTGCTGCTGAAGGACCCGCGCGGCTGGCGGGAGTTCGTTCAGCACCTCGGCCAGCACTCGCCCGAGGGCTCGGCCGCGACGCTGCTGGCCTACCAGGCGCAGCGCCCCTCGCTGTGGGACTTCGCCGACGCCCTCGCGCACCTCACCGTGCCGGTGCTGCTCGCCGTCGGCGACGAGGACGAGCCGTGCCTGCAGACCAACCTGTTCCTCAAACGCACCATCCCCACCGCCGGCCTATGGATGGCCCCACGCACCGGCCACGCCATCAACCTCGAAGAACCAGCCGCCTTCAACGCCGCAGTGCAGACCTTCCTCAGCACGGTCGAACACGGACGCTGGAGCCCGCGCGACCCGCGCACGCGCGGCGGGTGAGTGGGGGGTGGCGCGACAATATGCAGAGTGGGTTGTCCTGCAGGCCCGCCACATGCGCCTTGAGACCATCCCTCAGTTGGGCGACGACCCCACCGTCAGCCTGCCCGCCCCGGGCGGTCTGACAATAAGGCCGCTCACCGCAGCCAACCGGCAGCCGCTTCTAGAGCAACCTCCGATCTGATTGAGCCGTTCCGGCTCGATCAGATCGGAGATAAGTTGCTCTAGACTCATAGGTTTCTAGAGCACGACCGTCCGACCGGATGATTCCATCAGGTCGGACCGTGCTCTAAGCCACATCCGGAGCCACGACCCCAAGGTCAGGACGGGCCGCGGGCCAACCCGGAAAACCACCGGACAAGACTTGGCCGACGAGGCGCCTCAGGGACAGTCGCTGAGCCTGTCCATGCGGCGCCTGTCGTTGTTCCCGAGCGGCCAGGCCCCTTCACGTCCAGCGCCTGGATCCGGTGCGCAGCAATCGAGCGGAATGCGGCGAGAGCGGCCTCCAGCCGTTCGCCTGGGACAGACGCGCGTGGACCTTCCGGCGTCACCGGGGCACCTCATGAACCATGAAGGCCGACCAGAGTTGCCCCATCAACGACTTGTAGCCGGGCTTGTTGGTCCGCGCGGTGTCGTCGACGGCCAGGACACCGTAGCGGCACTTCGCCGCCGACGCCTGCGCCCTGAGCGGCGCCGCCGCAGACAGCAGTGTAGTCACCGGAATAGTTGTCTCTCGGGGTACGTTACCGAGAAGCTGCCACATCGGATCGTCCGGCCGCGGGCGCGGCTCGACGTCGCGCACGATCACGCCCTCGTCAAATAGATTGATCCTGAGGATATAGATCGGATGCCCCTCCGGGGTGGTCCAGCAGTAGGGAAGACCGGAGCCGCCGTTGCCCTTGAGCCGCGCGAGCTCTTGGCGCATCTGGGCGTTCTGGCCGGTCAGATCGAGATCTGCGGACGCCTGCTTCGCCGCACGGTCGAGAAGATTCTGCAGCCGCTCGGGCGCGGAGCCGCTCGTTCCCGCGGCATTCTCGAGCATCGCGCTCATTGCGTCATCCTCGGCCAGCTTCGTTGCGATAGCCTCCTGCCGAGATTGAAGGTTGGCGACCTGCGATCGCAAATCCGCCACCGTCTGCTCCACCCGTTCGGTCGCGCCGTGAGCCTCCGCGAGCGCACTCTTCGTTTCGTCAAGCTCCTTCGCGAGCCGATCCGCCTCTGCCGCGCGTTCGAGGCGGGCCACGAGCTCCTCACCACCCTTGATGTCATGACCTTCCTCTCGCATCCGCAACATGACAGGCGCGAGCACGGATTCGTACCGCGACAGGTTCTGCTCAAGAAGCCCGACTTCCTGATTGCGTCGAGCCAGCAGAGCACCGAGCGAAAGGAGAAGAAGGAACACGAGAAGGAGCAGTATTTCGGCAAGGGTGAGCCCAAGGACGACGCCTCGCCGGTACTCCCTGGGATCCGCAAGGCGAAAGCCCGAACCCATCAACGCTCCCCGAGCCGCTCGACCAGTCTCTCGGCCACGTCCGCCAGAGCCTCTTGAAGCTTATGGAGGGCGGCTGTCGATTGTATCAGGTCGTCCTGGGTCGCGGCCCTGGCCTTGGCGATGGCCGCCGCATCCAGTTCCGCTTGAGCCGTAGCGGCGGACATCGTGCTGGCTTGGGCCGCCGCATGCTCGCCGACGCTACGGATAGCGCCGCTGGCAGCATCGAAAGCGGACGGAAGGCGCGCGACCGATTGCTCCAGGGTCGGAAGCGATGACTCGGCCAAGCGCTGCAGCAATTGACCGAGATTCGAGGCAGACCGCCCGAGTGCTGCCTGTCGTTCGGCATCCCGTTCGGCCGCGGCCTCCTGCGTCAGCGCAAGCGCGTTGATCCGCTGCCGGGCATCCTCCACCTGCCGGGTGAGGAGGTCGGATGGCACGTCGATATTCTCGATGCGGTGGACGAGGCGGCCAACCTCGCCTGAGACCTTTTTCGCAATGCCGATGAGGCTCTCGGTGGCTTCCCGATGGGAGTCACCAGCCTTCTGCATGTTTGCGGCCATGCTCACCGCCGCCTGCGCCAGCCTGGCGGCTGCGTCATCGGTGTGCCGCCCCAACCGCTCACTTGCGGCCGCATGAGCGGCGCCCGAAGTCGCGAGATGTTCGCTGAGCCCCTTCGAGACGGACGCAAATTGCGCAATCCTGCTTCCGAGCTGTTCGTCCATCACCTGGGTCGTTCGCAGTCGGAATCCCTCCAGGCTCTGCACGGCCGTGCCGAGCTGGTCTTTTAGCCGCTGGGCCGCGTCCTGAAGTTCGGTTCGGATTACCTCTTCGACATCCTCGATCTCGCGCCGCATCTGCATGAAGAAGACCCGGAGCGTGATGCCGCCGATCGTGGAGAACAAGGCGACGCCGAAACTCCCAATCAAACCCTCCAGCAACATCCCCCGCGCGTCCGGCGCTTTGACCTCGATCTCGATTAGCGCGGCCGAGAGGCTCGCGAGCGTGAACAGGAAGCCCATGTAATAGCAATTGTCCCCGAGCCGGTCCGGATGGAGCCGGAACCACTCGAGGCGGTATGAAACCAAGGCATAGGCGACCAGCACCCCAACTGCCATCAGTGCGGCCGTGAGGCCGGGAAAACCGTTCGTCTTGGCGACAAAGGTTCCGCCAAAGCCGAGGACCGCAAACAGGATGAACAAGCCCCGGTCGGGCATGTCGTTGAAGAACGAGCGGCGTCTTACCGGGCGCGCTGCAGCCGGACGGAGTGCTTCCTCCACACCGCGGGGGTCCGCGGGCGAAAGCGCGTCGTAGCGGGGTGCATCCCGTGCCGAGGCGGCGGTTCCCGGCGGCACGGCACCGCGACCAGGCCGCGGCGCCGAAGCCGCTGGTTGCTGATCTCCGTCAGAGATCGGAGGTGACGCCTCGCCGTTCATCAGATCGCTTCCATGCTGCGCAGGGTTGCGTTTTCCCGATCAAAAAACTTTTCCCAGAACAGCTGATGCCGTCGGTCCTGAACATGAACGTCCTTCGGCCTGACGAGATAAAGAACATCGACAGACGCCCCATGGCAATCAGCCAAGACTTCTTTATAGGCAGAACTGTTAGAGAATTTTTCGAATTCCTTGGTCTTATAATGATTCATGAGACGAGAATATTGTATCATATCAGAAACAATCGTGAATCTAGCTGGCGCTCGGCTAGGCAGATTCCCGAATGCCGCGACACAAACAGCTTTTACGCTCTCCATGATAGGCGAAGACGGTTCACTGGACGGAGACGTCATCATCGACAGAGTTTGGTCGAGAGGTTTTATGAATTTATCCTCGTATCTCTCGTGTATTTTTGCCGAATTTTCGTAGAGATCGTTTCCGTTCGACTTCGGGCGGCAGAGGGAGACCACCGGCGCGAGTGCCTGGGTACCATCGCCCGCGAGCACGTAGAAGTCGATCCGCTCCCCGATGCTGGCGTCGGACACGATACGGTCCAGAACCTGGTGCAAACGCTGCGCCTGCAGCGGCGTGATGGCATCCGACCGATCGACAAGAATGGCATGGACCGCTGTCGGACCGGAAACGGGACACATCGTCGCTTCGTCCACGGCGACGTGTGTCTTCCGGAGCCAGTAGTCACCGCCCACGCCGGCAATCACGATCGCGATCGACACGCCGATCAGCATCCATGGCAAAAACTTGCTCGGCTCACCGCGCCGATATCTCGTGACGCGCGAACGCTGGCGCCTGCTGTCGCGCACCATCACCTAGAGTTCTCCAGGTGTCTGCTGGAGAACGATAGCATGTTCGTCGAGAACTTTTTGGCGGAGGGTATCGAGCTCCGCAATGAGCGAATCGGCGTCGTGTTCCATTCCTTGATCGATCATGAGAAATTGGAACTCCGGCCTTTCCAGCGCCGCATCATGGAAAGAAAATCGGTCACCGAAATGATTCGGTGTCGGTTCACTTCGGGACGCGATGTTCGACTCCCTGTAAACTCTAAGAAGATGCTGAGCTGACTGCGCAAGATTATCTTCCACAGATCTGTATTCAGAAATAATTCTAGCGCGAGCTGCCGATATCTGCTGCCGTTGGGAGCTTGCAGCTCTCAGCTCCTCGATCGCCTGATAGGCTTGGTCGGCGTATTCATTCGTAAAGTCGGCTGCGTCCTCGATCAGGTTATGGCGTTCATCGCGATACCGCTCGACGGCAACGATGCGGCGCCTCTCGACGGCGCCGTAGCCCGGCAATGGATCGTCTAATTTATAGCCCTTCCAAGTTGCCGCACCAGAGAAAAGCATCCCCGCAGCAAAAAGAAGCCACGAATAGATTGACTGCAGGCCAAATGGTGCCGAGATAAGACGTTGCCCGACGTCGATCATCCGCGTGGCGTCACCGGCCGTCTGATAAATGTCACGATAATGCGCGACAAAGCCGTTGAACCCGATGATGGCTCCCTCGATGGCAAAAAACGCCAGGCCGGAGGGGAATGAAATAAGCCAGCGGCGGTGATTTCGAAACCTTAGGAAAACGAAGCCGTTCAGTGCGCCGGTTGCCACGTTTATCGCCGAAAGCGCGAGCGCGAGTAGAACTCCACCAAGAAGGCCCATATCCGAACCATTCGCAAAGAACAGTCCGTTGAGGATCGATTCAACAATCACGAAAAAAATTAGAATCGCAATAGACATGAACCGACCCTCGGCCAACCTGGGAGGTCTTGTGATCCGGTTCGTCCGCCTGAATTTCGCGAATTCGGCCGTCGCCTCCACCGCATGGCGCCGAAGCTCGCTGATTTCTCCACTCCATAGCGACCGGATCTTCCGCAACTGCGTAATTGCCTCATCCGCCCGCTGACGCATCTCCGCGACCGTCATCCCGGTCTGGAGGGTCGACAGCGCATCGCGCTGAGCCCGGAGGTGGGAGGCCAGATCCGCGGCGCATCGGTCCCGCTCCGCGTGGATGTCGGTCACCACTTCCTGTTCGGCGAGAGCCAAATGGTCGGCCCCCGCCGCCGGGACATTTCTTGCGCCATCCTCGGCCCCGCGCTCCGCAAGCCGCCGTGCCTTTGCCTGCCTGGCGACGTCCACAGGCCGGAACGGCAACGACATGGTGCTCCGGGGGCTGTCGAGCCATTTCATGAACGAAGGGGTGTCGGTCACCTGCGCTGCCTACACGACATTGTCTCAAAATTTCTTAGACGTAAGCAAGACCTGGGCCCCGGGTCAAGACGGCGGCGCCCCCGTGACCGAGTGTGTCCCCCATCGCGTAAATCGCCCTGCTTGTTTTGATCGTAGTTCGCCTTCGCGGCCCCTCTCTTCTGCTTGCGCTCGTTGCTCCAGGCGACCAGCAGCGCCGCTGGAAGCCACCCTCACCCAGGATCACCACCCCGGCCGCCTGATCCGTGGCCACCTCAATCTATGCCGCAAATCACTCTGTTGACGGACACGGCGGATAAATATAATTTAAGGATCCTCGCTGCTGCCGAACAGGCCAAGCGCCCGCGTGCGGGCCACAGTGTCTCTATTTTTCTTAGCCCGCTCGGACGCCGGAACGAACATACCCTGAATCAATGCCTGAAGGCAGTGGCGCGCGGATTGCCTTGCACAACTCAGAACATCATTGCCGGGAGGAACCCACCGTGCTCAAGAAATCCCTGCTCGCCGCCGCGGCTCTCGGCGGCAGCCTCGCTTTCGCCGCCCAGGCCCGGGCCGATCTGATCGTGATCAGCGTCAACGGCAGTGAGGTGACCAATGGCTCCGGCAGCGCGAACGTCTCCGGCCAGACCTTCGGCAACTTCACGGTCACGGCTTCGGCCGTGGGAACGCCCCCGCTCGCCCAGCCGCGGCTGACCTCGTCCACCCTGGACGTTTCCGCGACCGGCGGTGGAACCCTGACCATCACCATCACCGAACAGGACGTCACCAGCCCGCTTGGCGTCTACAACATGCTGAGCGGCTTCTCGTTGACCTCGATCAGCGGCGGCATCGGCTCGGTCGAAGAGGCGACCTACCTGAACACCAGCAACGGACTCTATGGCGGTACGCTGCTCAGCAGCACCACCTTCACCGGCACGGGAGGCTTGAACCAGATCGCGCCGACGCCGCTGACCACCGGCACATACTCGGTCCTGGAAGTCTTCACCATCACCGCGACCGGCCTCGGTTCCACCGCCGGCGGGATCTCCACCGCGGACGTGCCGGAGCCCGCTTCGCTCCTGCTCCTCGGCACCGGCCTGCTCGGCACCGGGCTGGTCCGCCGCCGCCGCCGTTCGGTCTGAGCCGCGCCGCATCGTCCGGAACGCATCGTCTGGAACAAAGAGGGGGCGGTCTTCGACCGCCTCCTATGCCGATTGATCGTCGGAACGAGACCTGGGCCGCCCAGCGCCTCAGCGCGCCTGCTGGATCGCCGAGAGCAGCCAACGTCCGCCGGGGGCGCGCAGGAAGGTCCAGAGTTCGGTCACCATCACCCGCTCGGTGGCGGAGCCGTCGGCGACGCGGCCGGCGCGGTCGAGCGTGACGTCGGTCATCGAGAACTGCATCGCCACCGTGGCGTATTCCCGTCCCCCCTCGGCCCAGGCCTCGCTGAGGTCGCCGCGCTCCAGGCGCACGTCGCGCACCAGGTTGCGCACGCCGCGGCTTTCCTGTTCGGCGAGCTGCTCGGCGAAGTAGGAGACCATCTCCGGCGTCGTCAGGCGCTGCAGGGCGGTGAGGTCGTGCGCGCTCCACGCGCCCTGGATGTCGATCAGCGCGCGCTCGAACTGCTGATAGTCCTGCGGCGTGATGGCGACCGGCGGCGCCGCGGCACGGCCGCCGCCCGTTCCCCCGCCCATTCCCCCGCTGGCCATGCCCGCCCCCCTGCTGGCCGCACCCGGCGCGGCGAAGGCGAAGCCCTGGCCGAGGAAGCGGCGGAACAGCCAGCGGCCGACCAGGTAGAGCAGGTAGACCTGGATCAGGAACCCGAGGAACCCGAAAATCCCGTGGATGCCGCCGAACAGCCCGTGGCCGAACAGCAGCCCGCCGATCCCCGCCCCGATCAGCCCGCCGAGCAGGCCGGACATGAACGGCGAGCCGGAGCGGTAGCCGGGCGTGTAGCCGGGCGCGGCATAGCGCGGCGCCTCCGGCTGGGTCAGGCTGCGCTGCACCGGCGCGGCGCTGTAGGGCGCCGTCGGGGTCGCCTGCGGCGCCGAATAGGTCCGGCTGCCCCGGCTGCCCGAGGACGTGCCGCCGCCGGCCCGCGCCTCGGCCAGCGCCGGGACGAGGGCCAGAACCAGCGCCAGAACCAGCGCGGCGAGCGCGGCGGGGCGGAAACGGCTGAGGCGCATGCGCGTCGCTCCAGGATGAAACCCGATCCGATATGGGAATGGCCCCGCCGACTTGGCAGGGGGTCGGTCACCCCCCGGCGATCGTCATTCCCTCCACCCGCACCGTCGGCGCATCCGTGCCGCGGCGGAAGCGCAGGTCGCTGGCGGGGGTGAGATGGGCGAACATGTCCATCAGGTTGCCGGCGATGGTGATCTCGGCCACCGGCTCGGCGCACTGCCCGGCGCGGATCATGAACCCGGCGGCGCCGCGGCTGTAGTCGCCGGTGACGGTGTTCACCCCCATGCCGATCAGCTCGGTGACATAGAGCCCCTCGGCGATGTCGGCCATCAGCGCCGCCGGGCTGAGGGCGCCGGGCAGCAAATAGAGATTGGAGGGCGCCGGCGCCGGCGGGCCGGAGGTGCCGCGCACCGCGTGGCCGGTGGAAGCAAGGCCGAGCTGGCGGGCGCTGCGCAGATCGAGCAGCCACGACGCCAGCACGCCATCGGCGACCAGGTCGCGCGCCGCGGTCGGCTGGCCTTCGGCGTCGAACGGGCGCGAGCGCAGGCCGCGCACCCGGCGCGGGTCGTCGCGCACGGTGATGCCGGGGCCGAACACCGGCTGGTTCAGCCGGTCCTTGAGGAACGACGTGCCGCGGGTGATGGCGCCGCCATTGATGGCGCCGGCGAGATGGCCGAGCAGGCTGGCGGCGACGCGGGGGTCGTAGACCACCGGCAGCTTCGCCGTGCGCGGCCGGCGCGGATTGGCCCGCGCCACCGCCCGCTCCCCGGCGCTGCGCCCGATGGCGGCGGCCGGTTCGAGATCGGCGAGGTGGACGGCGGTGGAATAATCATAGTCGCGCTGCATCGCCGTGCCGGCGCCGGTGAGCGCGGTGGCGGAGACCGAGTGGCTGGTGCGCGCGTAGGTGCCGGCGAACCCGGCGGAGGTGACGAGCGCGATCTCGCTGCGCCCGAACCCGGCCTCCGCACCCTCGGAATTGGTCACGCCGGGCACCGAAAGCGCCGCTTCCTCGGCCTCGGCAGCGCGCGCGATCAGGGCGGCGACGTCGGGCTCGGCGGCGTCGGCGAGGTCCAGCGCCGCGGCGGCCGGCGCCGGCCGCGGGTCGGCGTCGAGCCCGGCGAACGGGTCCTCCGGCACCACGCGCGCCATCGCCACCGCCTGGGCGGCGAGCTCGGCGAACCGGCGCGGATCGACCGTGCTGGCCGAGACGATGGCGGCGCGGCGGCCGATGAACACGCGCAGGCCGACGTCGCGCGTCTCCGAGCGTTCGACATGCTCGACCCGGCCGAGCCGGCGCTGCACCGAGAGCGAGGCGCCGGCGAGCAGCACCGCGTCGGCGGCGTCGGCACCGGCGGCGCGCGCGGCCTCGATCAGGCCGCCGAGGAGACCGATCGGGTCCATCACGCGGCCAGCCGGTCGGCGATCACCGGCAGGCCCGGCACCTTGCCCGCCGGGCCGAGCGCGGCCAGCGTCGGCGGGGCGCGGAACAGGCGCGCGGCGACGCGGACGATGTCCTCCAGCGTCACGGCATTGATCCGCGCCACCGTCTCCTCGGTCGGGATCACCCGGCCGAACACCTGCCATTGCCGGGCGAGCTGCTCGCACCGGCTGGAGGTGCTCTCCAGCGACATCAGCACGCTCGCCTTCACCTGGGCCCGCGCGCGGGCGAGTTCGGGCTCGTTGGCGTCGCCCTGCACCCGGCGCAGCTCGTCGATCATCACCGGCACCAGCTCCTCCGCCTCCGCCTCGCCGGTGCCGGCATAGATGCCGAACAGCCCGCCATCCATGTAGGGCGCGGTGAACGAGTAGATGGAATAGACCAGGCCGCGCTTCTCGCGGATCTCCTGGAACAGGCGCGAGGACATGCCGCCGCCGAGCAGGGTGGAGAGCAGCAACGCCGGGTAATAATCCGCATCGCCATAGGCGACGGAGGGGAAGCCGAGCACGATGTGGACCTGGTCCAGGTCGCGCGCCTCGCGGAACTCGCCGCCCTCGTAGCGGGCCGCCTCCGCCGCCGGCATGGTCTTGGCGCGCAGGTCGGCGAAGTGGCGCTCGACCAGATCCACCACCGCGGCGTGCTCCAGCGCGCCGGCGGCGGCGACGACGCTGTTGGAAGCGGCGTAATGGCGCTGCATGTAGCCGACCAGGCTGTCGCGCCCGAGCCGGCGGATGATCGCCTCGGTGCCCAGCGTCGGGCGGCCCATCGGCTGGGCGGGAAAGGCGCGTTCCTGGAAATGGTCGAAAATGATGTCGTCCGGCGTGTCGTTGGCCTGGCCGATTTCCTGCAGGATGACGCCGCGCTCGCGCTCGAACTCCTCGGGCTCGAAGGTGCTGTGGGTGAGGATGTCGCCGATGATGTCGGCGGCGAGCGCGGTATCCTCCTTCAGCACCTTGACGTAGTAGGCGGTCTGCTCGCGCGCGGTGTAGGCGTTGATGTGCCCGCCGACGGCCTCGATCTCCTCGGCGATGCGCTGGGCGCTGCGCCGCTCGGTGCCCTTGAAGGCCATGTGTTCGAGGAAGTGCGAGACACCGTTCTCCGCCGCCGTCTCGTTGCGCGTGCCGGTGGCGACATAGGCGCCGAGCGAGACCGTCTCGACACGCTCCATGCGCTCGGTGATGACGGTCAGGCCGGACGCGAGCCGGCTCACCTGGACGGCGTTGCTGTTCATGCGGCGTTCCTGAGGCTGAAGCTGCGGATCGCCGCCTGGATGGCGGCGAGATCGTTGGGCAGCACGCTGTACTGCTCCCCACGCTCATATAGGTCGGCCAGCCGCGACGGCAGGGGGGGGCGGGTGCCGGTCGCCTGCTCCATGGCGTCGGGGAATTTCGCCGGGTGGGCAGTGGCCATGGCGATCATCGGCACGTCCCGCCCGGCCGGCAGCGCGGCGGCGGCGGCGATGCCGACGGCGCTGTGCGGATCGGCGAGATAGAGGGTGCGCGCGGCGAGCAGGCGGATCTCGGCCAGCGTCGCGGCATCGTCGAGGCGGAAGCCGTGGAACAGGGTGCGGATGCGGTGCCAGGCGGCTTCCGGCACCGGCATCCGGCCGCTGGCGCGGAAGGTCTGCATCGCCGCGCGCGTCGCCGCCGCGTCGCGGTCCAGCGCCTCGAACAGCAGACGCTCGAAATTGGAGCTGATCTGGATGTCCATCGACGGCGACAGCGACGGCTCGACCGGGCGGACGCTCATGTCGTTGCTGGCGAGGAAGCGGGCGAGGATGTCGTTGCGGTTGGCGCCGACGACGAGGCGCGCGATCGGCAGGCCCATGCGCCGCGCCGCGTAGGCGGCCAGCACATTGCCGAAATTGCCCGTCGGCACGGCGAATCCGACCTCGCGCTCGGGCCCGCCGAGGGCCAGCGCGGCGGCGACGTAATAGGGGATCTGCGCCGCGATGCGCGCCCAGTTGATCGAGTTCACCGCCGAGAGGCGCAGCTCGGCGCGGAACGCGGCGTCGGCGAACATCGCCTTCACCAGGTCCTGGCAATCGTCGAACGTGCCCTCGACGGCGATGTTGGCGACGTTGCGCGCCCGCACCGTGGTCATCTGCCGCCGCTGCACCTCCGAGGTGCGCCCGCGCGGGTGGAGGATGACGATATCGACCCGGGCGCGGTCGCGGCAGGCCTCGATCGCCGCCGAGCCGGTATCGCCGGAGGTGGCGCCGACGACCGTCACCCGCTCGCCGCGCTCGGTCAGCACATGGTCGAACAGCCGGCCGATCAGCTGCAGCGCCAGGTCCTTGAAGGCCAGCGTCGGGCCGTGGAACAGCTCCTGCACCCAGAGACGGGTGTCGAGCTGGAGCAGCGGCACCACCGCCGGGTGGCCGAACCGGTCATAGGCCTCCCGGCACAGGCGCTGCAGCACGGCGAACGGCAGCGCCGCGCCGACGAAGGGCTGCATCACCCGCGCCGCCAGCTCCGCATAGGAGAGCGCGCGCAGCGACCGCCAGTCGGCAGCGGTGAAATGCGGCCAGGATTCGGGCACGAACAGCCCGCCATCCTCGGCGAGCCCGGCGAGCAGCACATCGGCGAAGTCGCGCGCCGGCGCCTCGCCGCGAGTGGAGATGTAGCGCATGAGCAAAGACTAGGCGGTTTTCACGACGGGAGATACCGCGCCCGCAGATGCGCCTCGAAATCCGCCACGTCCAGCGCCTTGCCGGTGGCCGCGCGCAGCAGGTCGTTGAACCCGAGCCGGCTGCCCTGGGCATGGACATGGGCGCCGAGCCAGGCGCGCAGCGGCGCCAGATCCCCCTGCCCCAGCGCCGCATCCAGCCCCGGCGTCTGCTGGCGCGCCGCCGCCATCAGCTGCGCCGCCGCCATGGCGCCGAGCGTGTAGGACGGGAAATAGCCGAAGCCGCCGTCGTACCAGTGGATGTCCTGCAGGCAGCCCTGCGCGTCGTCCGCCGGGATGATGCCGAGCAGGGCGTGGATGCCGTCGTTCCAGGCGCCGGGCAGGTCGGCCACGGCGAGATCGCCGCCGATCAGCGCCTGTTCCAGGCGGAAGCGCAGGATGACATGGGCCGGGTAGGTCAGCTCGTCGGCATCGACGCGGATGAAGCCGCGCTCCACCCGCCGCCACAGAAGCGCCAGGTTGGCCGGGCCATACACGTCGGCCGCGCCACCGAAGGCAGCGTGGAGCTGCGGCCCGAGCCAGCCGAGGAACGCATCGGTGCGGCAGGCCTGCATCTCGATGATGAGCGACTGGCTCTCATGCACCGCCATCCCCGCCGCCTCGCCCACCGGCTGGCGCGCGTGGTCCGGCGGCAGGCCGCGCTCATAGAGCGCGTGCCCGGTCTCGTGCAGGACGGCGAGCACCGCCTTGGCGAAATCGGCCTCGTCGTAGCGCGTGGTGATGCGGACATCGGCGGGCGTGCCGCCGCAGAACGGATGCGCCGAGCGGTCCAGCCGCGCATGGGCGAAATCGAGCCCGACGCGCGCGGCGAGGCGGCGGCACAGCGCCTCCTGCGCCGGCACCGGGAAGGGCCCCGGGATCGGTCGCGGCGGCGGGCGGCTTGCCTGGTGCTCCTCCGCCGCCGGCAGCGCGGTGGCGAGGAAGGCCTCGTAGCGATCGAAGATCGGCGCCACGTCGGCGGCGCCGATGCCGCGCTGGTAGCCGTCCATCAGCGCGTCATAGGGCGAAAGCCCGAGCGCGCCGGCCAGCGCGGCGGCCTGCTCGCGCACCAGGCGCACCACGGTTTCGAGCCGCGGGCGGACGCGGGCGAAATCGGCCGCGCGCCGCGCCTCCCGCCAGACCGTCTCGCAGGCGGCGTTGGCCCGCGCCTGCGCCTCGACGAGGTCGGCCGGCAGCGCCACGGCGCGGACGCGGGCGTGGCGCATCAGCGCCAGATTCGCCGCCGCCCATGGCTCCGCCGCCGACGCCGCTTCGAGGTCCTCGGCCAGGGCCGGCTCGGTGAGCAGCCCGTGGCCGAGCCCGGCGAGGACGGCGAACTGTTCGCCGCGCGCCGCCGCGCCGCCTTCGGGCATCATCGCCGCCGCGTCCCAGCCGAGCATGGCGGACGCCTCGCCGAGCACGGCGATGCGATGGAACCGCGCCGCCGCCCGCGCGTAGGCCGCCGCGCCGGCTGAACCTGCTGGCGTCATCGGTCTTGTCCTTCCTGCGTCAGCGTTTTGCGCGCCCATAGCGCGAACACCACCGCCAGCACCGTGGCGAGGCCGAACCAGGTCAGCGCGTAGGAGAGATGGTCGTTCGGCGGCCGCGGCATGGCCAGCGCCGGCTGCGGCACCGCCCCGGCGGGCAGCGGCTCCGGCGCCAGCACCACCAGCGTGTAGGGCGCAAGACCGGGGAGGCCGAGCACCGCGCCGATGGCGGCGGGGTCGAGCGTGTAGACATGCCGCCCCGGCGCGTCGTCACGCGGGCTGAGCCAGCCGGGATGTTCGGGCGGGCGCAGGAAGCCGGTCAGGCTGGTCTCCGCGCCCCCCGCCGGCGCCGATCCGGGCGTCAGGAGCCACCCCTCGGGCGCCCATCCGAGATCGACCAGCAGCGGCGACGACGCACCGCGCTCCAGCACCGCCAGCACCTGCGCGCCCATGCGCCCGTCGCGCACCTCGGCGCCGTAGCGTGCGGTGAGATCGGTGCGCAGCCGGCCGGCGACGGTGACGCGCTGGAACGGATCGGACCGGTCCACCGCCGCCAGCGGCGCCGGCGGGCGCGCCACGGCGGCGTCGATCTCGGCCAGCAGCGCCTGCTTCCAGGCCAGACGATGCAGCTGCCAGACGCCGAGCCCCATGAGCGTGGCGAACATGGCGAGGCTCATCAGCCCGGGCCCGAGGAGCCGGCGCATCACGCCGCCGTCAGAGCCCCATCTCGGTGGCACGATGGCGGAATTGCAGGGCGACCAGCGCGGCCTTGATCGGGCGCAGCAGCCCGATCGCGGCGGGGAACGTGACGACGGGCCAGAGGATGGCGTGGACCCAGAGCGGCGGGGCGAAGGTGAATTCCACCCAGAAGGCGAGGCCGACGACGACGGCGCCGAGCACCAGCGTCACCGCCACCGCCGGGCCATCGCCGGCGTCATGGGCGCGGAGGTCGAGCCCGCAGACCGGACAGGCGTCGCGGATCGTCAGCACGCCGTCGAAAATCCGCCCCTCGCCGCAGCGTGGGCAGCGCCCGAGCAGCGCCGCCCGCAGCACCGAGATGGCCGGCTCGGCCATTCAAGCCGGCCCGCCCATCTCAGCCGGCCGTGACCGGGCCGGCGCCCCACCAGTAGATGCAGGAGAACAGGAACAGCCAGACGACATCGACGAAGTGCCAGTACCAGGCCGCCGCCTCGAAGCCGAAATGCCGCTCCGGCGTGAACTGCCCGGCGCGGGCGCGGAAGAAGCAGACGATGAGGAACAGCGTGCCGACGATGACATGGAAGCCGTGGAACCCGGTGGCGAGGAAGAACACCGAGGGATAGACGCTGCCGCCGAAAGCGAACGGGGAATGGGCGTATTCGTTGGCCTGCAGCGCGGTGAAGCAGAGGCCGAGCACGACGGTGAGGCCGAGGCCGCGCACCAGCCCGGAGCGGTTGCCGGCGAGCAGGGAGTGGTGCGCCCAGGTGACCGTGGTGCCCGAGAGCAGCAGGATCATGGTGTTGAGGAACGGCACCGCGAACGGCGCGATGGTGATGATGCCCTCCGGCGGCCAGACCAGCGCCTTGGCGCCGGAGACGTGCTCCGGGAACAGCGCGAAGTTGAAATAGGCCCAGAAGAAGGCGACGAAGAACATCACCTCGCTGGAGATGAACAGCAGCATGCCGTAGCGCAGGCCGAGCCGGACCACCGGCGAGTGCAGCCCCGGCGTGCGGCTTTCCCGGAGCACGTCCCGCCACCACACGAACATCGTCGCCAGCACCACGGCCAGGCCGATGATCAGCATCGTGTAGTTCTTGTAGTGCGCGACGAAGATGATGCCGAGCACGGTGAACAGGCCACCGACCGCGCCGACGATCGGCCACGGGCTGGGATCGACCAGATGGTAGGGCTGCTTCAGCCCCGAACTCATCGCCGGCGCCTGGTCATGGGTGTCGCTGATGCTGCTCATGCCGTTTCCGTTCCATTCAACTCCGAGATCCGCCCCGGTTGGGGGCGCATCATGATCAAAACCAAGCCCCGTTCAAGGGGCGCCGGCGCCGGCCTCAACTCCGGTGCCCCAGCTTCACCAGGGTCATGGCGTAGAACAGCACCGACAGCCCGATCAGCACCGCGAGCAGCGCCCAGTTGCGGCCCCGACGACGGCGCGCCGCTGCCTCGGCCGGGGTTTCGCTGGGCCGCTCCACGCTCGCGCTCACCCCGCCCACCCGCCGAGACGATCGACGACGAGGGCGGCGAAGATCAGGAACAGATAGAGGATCGAGAACCGGAAGGCGGCTTTCGCCGGCGCGTCGCCGGTCCGGCTGACGCCGCGCTCATCCTGCGCATCGCGCAGCACGCGCCAGGCGCTGAACAGGAAGAAGCCGCCGAGCACCGCAGCCGAGGCGCCGTAGATCGCGCCGGCGCGGCCGAGCGCCCAGGGCAGCAGCGACAGCGGCACCAGCACCAGCGTGTAGAGCATCACCTGCCGCCGCGTCTCCCGCGCACCGGCGACGACGGGCAGCATCGGCACGCCGGCGCGGGCATAGTCGGCATGGGCGAACAGCGACAGCGACCAGAAATGCGGCGGTGTCCAGATGAAGATCAGCGCGAACATCAGCACCGGCAGCAGATCCACCGACCCCGTCACCGCCGCCCACCCGATCACCGGGGGAAACGCGCCGGCGGCGCCGCCGATGACGATGTTCTGCGGCGTCCGCCGCTTCAGCCACATGGTGTAGACGAAGACATAGAACGCGATCGAGAGCGCCAGCACAGCAGCGGCGACGGCGTTTGTCGCCAGCCCCATCAGCATCACGGCGGCGACGGAGAGGGTGACGCCGAAGCCCAGCGCCGCCTCCGGCGCGATCCGCCCGGCGGGCACCGGCCGCTGCGCCGTGCGCCGCATCAGCGCATCGATGTCGCGGTCGTACCACATGTTGATCGCCCCCGCCGCCCCGGCCCCGACCGCGATGGCGAGGATCGCCGCCAGCGCCAGGACCGGGTTCAGCGACCCCGGCGCGAGCAGCAGCCCGACCAGCCCGGTGAAGACGACGAGCGACATCACCCGCGGCTTGAGCAGGGCGAACCAGTCGGCCGCGCTCGATTCGCCGAGCATGACCGGGTCGGCGAAGACGCCCTCCGGAGCGGGAACCGACCGGGCGACGCCCATCCCCCGGTCGGCGAGCAGCGCAGTCGAGTCGCGCATCATGCCCCTACCGGATGACCGGCAGCTCCTCGAAGACATGGAAGGGCGGCGGCGAGCTCACCGACCATTCCAGCGTCGTAGCGCCCTCGCCCCAGTAGTTCGGCGCCACCGCTTCCTTCGAGGTGAAGGTGCGATAGACGACGTAGAGGAAGATCAGCGCCGAGAGGCCGGCGATGTAAGCGCCGATGGAGGAGACGAGATTCCATCCGGCGAACGCCTGCGGATAGTCCGGATAGCGGCGCGGCATGCCGGCGAGACCGAGGAAGTGCATCGGGAAGAAGGTCAGGTTGACGCCGATGAACGTCACCCAGAAATGCACCTTGCCCCAGAACTCCGGATACTGGTGGCCGGACATCTTGCCGATCCAGTAGTAGAACCCGGCGAAGATGCCGAACACCGCGCCCAGCGACAGCACGTAGTGGAAGTGCGCGATGACGTAGTAGGTGTTGTGGATGATCTGGTCGATGCTGGCATTGGCCAGCACGACGCCGGTGACGCCGCCGATGGTGAACAGGAAGATGAACCCGATCGCCCACAGCATCGGCGTCGTCATCTCGATCGCCCCGCCCCACATGGTCGCGATCCAGGAGAAGATCTTCACCCCGGTCGGCACCGCGATCACCATCGTCGCCGCCATGAAGTAGGCGCGGGTGTCGACCGTCATGCCCGAGACGAACATGTGATGCGCCCAGACGATGAACCCGACGACGCCGATCGCCACCATCGCGTAGGCCATGCCGAGATAGCCGAACACCGGCTTGCGGCTGAAGGTGGAGACGATGTGGCTGATGATGCCGAAGGCCGGCAGGATCATGATGTAGACTTCGGGGTGGCCGAAGAACCAGAACAGGTGCTGGAACAGCACCGGATCACCGCCGCCCTCGGGGTTGAAGAACGCGGTGCCGAAATCCCGGTCCGTGATCAGCATGGTGATGGCGCCGGCCAGAACCGGGATCGAGAGCAGCAGCAGGAACGCCGTCACCAGCATGCTCCAGACGAACAGCGGCATCTTGTGCAGCGTCATGCCCGGGGCGCGCATGTTGAATATGGTGGTGATGAAGTTGATGGCGCCGAGCAGCGAGGAAACGCCCGCGAGGTGCAGCGCGAACAGGGTGAAATCCATGCCGATGCCGGGCTCGTACGTAGCATTGGACAAGGGCGGATAGAGCGTCCAGCCGACCCCGGATTCGCCCATGATCAGCCCGGCCGTGATCAGCCCGAGCGCCGGGACGAGCAGCCAGAAGCTGATGTTGTTCAGCCGCGGAAAGGCCATGTCCGGCGCGCCGATCATCAGCGGCACGAACCAGTTGCCGAAGCCGCCGATCAGCGCCGGCATGACCATGAAGAAGATCATCAACAGCCCGTGCGCGGTGACGATGACGTTCCAGTGCTGCCCGTCGGGAACGACGTGCTGGCCGGGGAACATCAGCTGCAGGCGCATCACCATCGACAGCGCCGCGCCGATCAGCCCGCCGACGGCGGCGAAGATCAGATAGAGCGTGCCGATATCCTTGTGGTTGGTGCTGAACAGCCAGCGCGCCACGAATCCGGGACCGTGGTGATGGTCGTGAGCGTCGTGGGTGTGGCCGCCCGGGCCGTGGTCGTGGCCGTGGCCATGGGCGTGATCATGGGTCGAGGCGCTCGCCATAGATTGGGCTCCTTCAGGCTGCGCGCGGTACGGATGGCGCGGCGATCATGTCAGACGATCATAATAAGCGGGCGTCTCAGGGCTGCAATTGCGCCATCTGCGCGCGCGCGCCGGCCGGCTGGATCTGCGAATTCTGCTGCGCCTTGGCCTTCTTCGCCCATTCGGCGAACTCGGCCTCCGGCACCGCCTTGATGGCGATCGGCATGATGCTGTGGCCGGTGCCGCAGATCTGATTGCACTCGCCATAATACGTGCCGGGCTTGTCGATCCGCACCCAGGTCTCGATCGTCCGCCCGGGGATGGCGTAGCGCTGCACGCCGAGGCTCGGGATGAAGAAGCTGTGGATGACGTCGGCGCTCGTGGTCAGGATGCGGATGTCCTTCCCCACCGGCAGCACCGCCGGCGCATCGACATCGAGCAGGCGGAGCTGGCCGGGCTTGAGATCGTCGTCCGACACGCCATGGCTGTCGAAATCGAGCCCGCCCTGGTCGGGGTAGGAATATTGCCAGTACCACTGGTGCGCCGTGACCTTCAGCGTCAGCGCCGGATCGTGCGTGCGGTCCTCGAAATACACCAGACGGAACGAGGGGATGGCGATGACCACCAGGATCAGCACTGGCAGCACCGTCCACAGCACCTCGATCAGCGTGTTGTGGCTGTTGCGCGAGGGCACCGGGTTGCGCTTGGCGCTGTAGCGGTAGAGCACCCAGCCCAGCAGCCCGGCCACGAAGATCGTGATCAGCGTGATGATCACCAGCACGAAATCGTGCAGCGCGATGATCTCGCGCTTCACCGGGCTGAAGCCCGGCTGCATGCCGATCTCCCACGGGGTCGGCGTCTGCGCGAGCGCGGCGTGCGCGCCGGCGAGGAGCATCATGACGGGTAACAGAAGTGCGGCAGGGCGCCGCGCCAGAAGATTCATCGGCCGTCCATCCCGGGTTCGAGGTGCCGGGCCATCTCCCCCCCGGCAGCAGAGTGTCTGGGCTAGCCGACAAGCCGGCCCAGATCAAGATACCACGCCGTCAGTCCGCCGCGCGGAGCATCAGTTCGGCAGGCGGATCAAGGTGAAGAGCCCGAACGGCGACATCGCGCGCGGCTCGGCCTGGGTGCGGTCCTCGGGGCCGAGCAGTGCCTCGATGAGGAAATCCGGGTGCCAGCCGAGCGCGCGCGAGGCCGGCGCCAGCGCCCGCTCCGCCCACCAGCGCGGCCCGCGCTCGGCGGCGAAGTGGTTGATGAACAGGAGCGTTCCGCCGGGGCGCACGACGCGGCGCATCTCGGCCAGCAGCCGGCGCGGATGCGGCACCACGGAGGCGACGAACATCGCCACCGCGATGTCGAACGACGCGTCCGCGAAGTTGGTCGCCTCCGCGTCCATCTCCAGGAGCGCCTCCACCTGCCCCAGCCGCAGCGCGGCAACGCGCGCGCGCGCCTGGGCCAGCATCTCGCCGGAGAGATCGATGCCGGTGACGCGCTTGCCCGGCGCGTAGCGCGGCAGCGACAAGCCGGTTCCCACACCCACCTCAAGGACACGCTCGCCGGGCAGGCGGTTGATCTCGGCCACGGTCTGGCGCCGCGCGCGCGCGGTGATGCTGCCGAAGGAGGCATCGTAGATGCGCGCCCAGCGCCGATAGGCGGCGCGGACGGCGTCGGCATCGAGCGCGGCGCGCGGGGCGATCGGGCGCGTGGACAGAGCGTCGCTCATCCGACTTGGTCCTCCTGGCGATGGGCTCGCCGGCACAGTGTCATCCCGGGCCTTCCCCCGCCGCCGGCGGAGGCTTTCCGGACGCGAACGCGAGCAGGCCGGCGGCGGCGATTACCACGGCGCCGCCGGCAGTGTAACCGTCCAGTCTTTCGCCGAACAGGGCCAGACCGCTGAGACTGGCCCAGATCATCTGCGAATAGCTGAGCGGCGCGAGCAGGCTCGCCGGCGCCCGCTCGAAGGCCAGCACGAGCAGGAAATGGCTGACCCCGCCGAGCAGCCCGACCAGCCCGAGCAGCAGCCATTCGAACGGCAGCGGCGCCGTCCAGACCAGCGGCACCAGCGCCGAGGTGACCAGCGCCGGCCACAGCCCGGTCTGCAGGATGGTCGTGGGCGAGGTATCGACCCCGGCCAGGCGGCGGGTGAGGACGTGATAGACGGCATAGACCGCGGCCGAGCCGAGCGCGAGGAACGCCGACGGCGGCAGGCCGGACCCGCCCGGGCGCAGCACGATCACCACTCCGGCGAGCCCGATCGCCACCGCCGCCCAGCGCCGGCGGCCGACGGCCTCCTTCAGCCACGCCGCCGCCAGCCCGACGGTGAGCAGCGGCGCGGTGAAATTGATCGCCGTCACCGTGGCCAGCGGCGCGTGCGCCACGGCGGCGGCAGTGAACAAATTGGATCCGGCAAGGGCGAAACTCCGCAGCACCTGCAGCCGCGGCGCGCGCGGCCACAGCCGCAGCCGCTGGCCGGCGAGCGGCAGCGCCGCACCCATCACCAAAGTGTGCACGGTGAAGCGCGCCCACGTCACCTGCAGCACCGGCAGATGCGCCACGAGCCGCTTGGTGCACACGTCCATCGCCGCGAACAGCAGCACCGCGACCAGATACAGCGCGATGCCCGCCCGCAACCCACCCCGCGCGCCTCTCCGCGCGAGCCGGTCCATGGTCACGACGCCACCCGCCCGCCGGACCGACCGGCAGGCAGCGCCGGAGACCTCAGTCCGCCTTGGCCAGATTCACCGCGGCAGCGCGTCCGTTCTGCTGCTGCTCGATGTCGAAGCCGATCTTCTGGCCTTCGTTGAGGCTGCGCATGCCGGCGCGCTGCACGGCGCTGATATGCACGAACACGTCCTTGCCACCGGTATCCGGCGCAATGAACCCGTAGCCCTTGGTTGGATTGAACCACTTCACGGTGCCCTGCGGCATCGCCCCGTCGCCTTTCTGTTGCGGGCGGACCGGTCTCGCGGCCGTTTGCGCCCTTCTGAACGCCAGGCGCGCCGACACCCTCCGCACGCGCCCCTCCCCTTGGCAGCGCATGGTCCGGTTTCAGTGCCCGGACCCCGCCACCAAACGGAACGATACGCTGCGGCGAAAGGCGATGCAACGACCGCGTGTGCCGCCGGCCACCAAAGAGCGCCGTCGCCACGCGCGGGCCGCAGCCAGACCGGGGGCAGCCAGACCGGGGGCAGCCAGACCGGGGGCAGCCAGTGCGGGGGCAGCCAGTGCGGGGGCAGCCAGACCGGGGGGCGCGGGCCACCGCTCAGGCAGCTTCCTCGCGCCGATCCCGAACCTTCACATAGGCCACCTGGGCGTGCTCGGCGCAGTATGGCTTGCCGGTTACCGCCGCGGCGTCGCAGAAGTGGAAATCCTTGGTGCCGGGATCGCCGATCGGCCAGCAGCAGGCGACCAGGCGCGTCGAGCGCGGCATCGGGCGGCTGACCTCGACGGAGCGCAGCCGCGCCGGCGGCCGCGCGCCCCCCCGGGCCGCTTCGCCCCGAGCCGCTTCACCCTGAGGCGCCGCCGCGGCCGGCGGCTGGGCTGCGGCGGGCTGGGCTGCGGCGGGCTGGGCTGCGGCGGGCTGGGCTGCGGCGGGCGGCGGCTCCATCCTCGCATCCGGCACCTGGGCTGGCGTCCGACTCAGCGTCGGACCGTGCGGACCCTGCGCCGAAGTGGGTGCGCCGAGCATCGTGCCCGCCGGCAGCGCGGTGGCGCCGCCCCGCCGACGAGGCGCGGCGGCGGGGCGTTCCGCCGGCCGGCGGATCGGCGATGGCCGCGCCGGCAGATCCAGCCGGTGCGCCTTGCCGATCACCGCGTTCTTCGACAGCCCGAGCCGGCGGCCGATTTCCGCCGTCGGCAGGCCCTCCGACCAGAAGGCGCGCAGACTCCCGATGACTTCCTCGGTCCACTCCATATCGTGGTCCTCCAGCGAAACCGACCACTACATACAGTAGGTCAGCCGAGTCGCTCAACCGGGCAGACGACGAAAAGTTGTGGAAAACTGGGGTCTCTGCGCGTCCAGGCTGTAGCCACGCGTAAACGCCGCGCTGTCGCGGCGTTCAACCCAAGCCGAGGCCGCCCCTTGCGGGTCAGCCCGAATGCGCGGCGGTGGTCCCCTGGGTCGTCTTGTTCGCCGCGGCAGCGCCGGGGCCACTGATCGAGCCGGCCGGACGCTCGCCGGAGGCCTCCATCGAAGCGTCCGGCTCGTCCGCCATGTTCTTCTTGAAAGCCTTGATGCCCTTGGCGAAATCGCCCATCAGCCCGCTCACTTTGCCGCCGCCGAACAGCAGCAGCACGACCATGAGCACGACCAGCCAGTGCCAGATGCTTAAGCTACCCATCGTTCCTCCGAAGCCGGGGGTGTTCCCGGACCATGGACTTGGACCGAGGCCGCGCCAGATGCAACGACTTTCCTCCAACGGCCGGCCATGTCAAGCACGCGCCCTCACTCGCGCACCGAAGCCGCCGCGGCCGGCGCCTCGGCGAGGATCGCCGCCCGGCTCGGCGGAGGGTCGGGCAGGATGAACCCGTAGGTGGCGAACACCGTCTCGCCCATGCGGCCGAGCGGCGGCCACCACACCCGCACCGCGCTCCAGTCATTGGCCGCCGACACGTCCTCCACCGGCTGGTCCAGGCTCACCTCGCCATGCGCCCAGTTGGCGTGGGTGACCAGGATCTGGCGGGCGGAGAGAACCCGCGAGACCACGGCGACATGGCCGCGCGGCAGGCGCCGGCTGCGATGGAACACCAGCAGCGCGCCCTCCGCCGGCCGGCGCGTCTCGCCGTAGCGGCCGGCGGCGCTGCGCCACCAGCTGTCGCTGTCGCCGCTGAGCGCGACGCCGGTGATGCGGCGGGCGAAGGGGACGCAGTCCACACGCCCGACCCGCCAGCTCGCGCCGGCCGGCGCCGGCGCGGGCGGCGGCACCGGCCCGGCGCAGGCGGCGAGCGCCGCCAGCGCCAGGACGAGCGGCCAGCGCCAGGGTTCCGCGCGCCTCAGCCGCCGCTCCCCGCGGTGGCCGCGTCACCGAGCAGCGCACCCAGCACATAGTCGGTGTGCGCGCCCGCCGCCGGCCCGGTCCAGGCGACGACCTCCTCCGGGCGGTCCCCGTCGAAGCGCATCGCCGGGCCGGGATGCAGCGTCCGCCCGATCAGCGGGTCCTCGATCTCCAGCACCGCGCCGCGGGCGCGGAAATGCGGGTCGGCAACGCAGTCGGCGATGTCGTAGAGCCGCGAGGCCGGCACCTCGGCCTGCTCCAGCACCGCCTCCGCCGCGCGCGCGCTCCGCCCGCGGGTCCAGGCGCCGATCGCCGCGTCGAGCTCGGCGACATGGGCGCAGCGCCCGGCATTGGTGGCGAAGCGCGGGTCGGCGGCCAGGTCCTGGCGCCCGATCACCTTCATCAGACGCTGGAAGATAGGGTCGGAATTGCCTGCAACACATAGCCATTTTCCGTCGGCGCAGCGATACGTGTTGGTCGGCGCCGCCGACGCGATGGCCGCCCCCTGCGGCTGGCGGATGCGGCCATCGAGCGCGTATTCCGGCAGCATGCCCTCCATCAGACTGAAAATCGCGTCGACCAGGCTGACATCGATCACCCGCCCCTGCCCGGTGCCGGCGACGTCGCGCTGATAGACCGCGGCGAGAATGCCGAGCGCGGCATACATCCCGGCCAGATCGTCGCCGATGGAAATGCCGCAGCGCGGCGGCGGCAGCGTCGCCTCGTCGGGATAGGCGGTGAGATGGCGGATGCCGCCCATCGCCTCGCCGATGGCGCCGAAGGCGGGCTTGTCGCGATAGGGCCCGTCCTGGCCGTAGCCGGAGATGCGCGCGATCACCAGGCGCGGGTTGGCGGCGCGCAGCGCATCGGGGCCGAGACCGAATTTTTCGAGCTGTCCGGGGCGGAAATTCTCCACCACCACGTCCGCCCGGGCGGCGAGCCGCAGCGCGGTGGCGCGGTCGCGCTTGAGGTCGAGCGTCACCGACAGCTTGTTGCGGCCGTGGATGCTGAACCAGACCGCGTGCCCGTCCCGCTGCGCGCCCCAGCCGCGCACCGGGTCCCCGCCGGGCGGCTCGACCTTCACCACTTCGGCGCCGAGATCGGCGAGCAGCCGGGTGCAGAACGGGGCGGCGACATAATGGCCGAGTTCGAGCACCTTCAGCCCGACGAGCGGGCCGCGGCGCGGGATCGGTGCGTCCATCCGGTCTCTCCCTGCCCGCCGGGCCGCGACTCCGGTCCGCGGGCTAACCATCCATCAATATGCACGGCGCAGACTATGCCATGGAGCCGGCATCGTCGCCGGCTTCACGTTTCCTCCCGGAAAAGCCTCGTCCGGCGGCACTGAGCCGCCGCGGCAGGCCACCTTGGACGGCGGTTCCTGCCGGGAGCCGCCGTTTTTTTGCTCCCGCCCCGGCTTGCGGCAGTCCATCGCGTCGCAGCCTCCTCGCGCGCGCTGATCGACGCCACCTTGCTGGTCGGCTAGCATCGCAGCGGTCGCGGCCGGCCATGCGCGGCCGGCCCCTGAGGCAAGACGAGGAGCCCGGTCCGTGACCTATTATTTCGCCAAAACCCTGGCCATGCCGTTCGAACAGGCGGTCGCGCGCACCATCGAGGCGCTGAAGGCCGAGCAGTTCGGCCTGGTCTCCGAGATCGACATCGCGGCGACGCTGAAGGCGAAGATCGGTGTCGATTTCCGTCCCTATCGCATCCTCGGCGCCTGCAACCCCCGGCTCGCGCACCGGGCGCTGTCGGCGGAGGACAAGATCGGCACCATGCTGCCGTGCAACGTCATCGTCCAGGAAGTCGCGCCCGGCCGCACCGAGGTCGCCGCCGTCGACCCCGTCGCCTCGATGCAGGCGGTGGCCAATCCCGGCCTCGCCGACATCGCCGAGGACGTGCGGGGGCGGCTGAAGACGGTCATCGATTCGCTCTGAAACCCATCGCAGCACGCTGATCATGAAGATTTTTATCACCGGCGCCAGCGGCTATATCGGCGGCTCCGTGGCGGTGCGGGCGCGGGCCGGCGGGCACGCGGTGCGCGGCCTGACGCGCGATCCCGCCAAGGCCGGCGCGCTCGCCCGGCTCGGCATCGAGCCGGTGATCGGCAGCCTCGACGACGCGCCCCTGCTCGCCGCCGAGGCGCGGGCGGCCGATGCGGTGATCAACGCCGCCGATTCGGACCATCGCGGCGCCGCCGAGGCCCTGATCGCGGCGCTGGCCGGCAGCGGCCGGGCGCTGATCCACACCTCCGGCAGCTCGATCATGGCCGACAGCGCCGCCGGCGAGGCCTCTGAGACGGTGTTCGAGGACAGCGTGTTCGACCTTCCGGGCACCTTCACCCCGGTCGCCGAAAAAGCGGCGCGGGTGGCGATCGACCGGCTGGTGCTGGACGCGGCCAGCCGCGGGGTGCGCGCTTCGGTGCTGTGCAACACGCTGATCTACGGCACCGGGCTCGGCGTCGCCGCCGACAGCGTGCAGGTGCCGACGCTGGCCGCCATCGCCCGCCGCCACGGCCGGCCGCGTCATGTCGGGCGCGGGCGCAACATCTGGTCGAACGTCCATATCGACGACGTCGCCGCGCTCTATCTCGCCGCGCTGGAGCGCGGTGCCGGCGGGTTCTTCTTCGTCGAGAGCGGCGAGGCCTCGTTCCACGACCTCACCGCCGCCCTCGGCGCCGCCCTCGGCCTGCCGCCGCCCGAGCCGTGGCCGATCGCCGAGGCGGTGGCCGAACTCGGCACCACGCGGGCGATGTTCAGCTATGGCTCGAACAGCCGGGTGCGCGGCCGGCGCGCGCGCGCCGAACTCGGCTTCGCCCCGGCCGCCGAACCGCTCGGCGCGTGGATCGCGCGCGCCTATGGCGCCGGGTGAGCCGCCGCCGCGCCCGGCAGGCGCGCGGTGACCTCGATCTCGATGCGCATCGCCGGGTCGGCGAGCCCGGCAACGATCATCGTCGCCGCCGGCCGCGCCGGGCCGAAGGCGGCGCGCAGCATGTCCAGAACCAGCGGGAATTCCTCCGCCGCGCGCAGGATGTAGCGCACGCGGACGACGTCCGCGAACCCGGCCCCGGCCGCCTCCAGCGCGGTGCGGACATTGATCAGCGCCTGGCGGCACTGGGCGACGATTTCGGGTGCGATGGTCATGGCCGCGTAGTCGTAGCCGGTGGTGCCGGAGACGAAGACCCAGCCATCGACGGCGACGGCGCGGCTGAAGCCGATCTCGGTCTCGAACTGGCTGCCCGAGGTGATGTGCCGACGGGTCATGGCGCCGACCGGTACCAGGATGGCGCGCGCCCGGCGCGGAACGCGGCGGTGCCCTCGTGGCCCTCGGCGGACCCGCGCTGCATCCAGCTCTCGTGCGCCAGCATCGCCATGGCGCGCTCATCGAGGGTGAGGCCGTTGGCTTCGAGGAAGGAGCGCTTGGTCGCGGCGATGGCGCCGGGGGCCGAGCGCGCCAGCTCGTCGAGGATCGCCGCCAGCCGGGTCTCGATCTGCTCGGCGGCGATGACCTCGTGGATCAGGCCGATCCGCAACGCCTCGGCGGCGCCGAACCGCTCCCCGGTCAACGCATAGCGCCGGGTCTGGCGAAGCCCCATCGCGTGCACCATGTGGGTGGAGATCGGGCTCGGTGCGACGCCGACCCGCACCTCGGTCAGGCCGAACAGAGCCGCCGGCGTCGCCAGCGCGATGTCGACACAGCAGACGAGGCCGATACCGCCGCCGAAGCAGGCGCCATGAACCAATGCGATCGTAGGCTTGGGCAGTTCGTTGAGCCGCTGCATGGCGCGCGTCGTCGCCATCGAGGCGGCGAACGCCCGCTCGGGCGGATAGTCGGCGGCGCGGGCCAGCCAGTTGATGTCGGCGCCGGCCTGGAAATGCCGCCCGGCGCCGCGGATGACCACGGCGCGGACGCCGTCATCGCCGCCGAGCGCGCCGAGCCCCTCGATCAGCGCGGCCAGCATCGCTTCGTCGTAGGCGTTGCCGCGCGCCGGCCGGTTCAGCGTCACGGTTGCGACCCCGTTGGCGCCGTGCGAGACGAGCACCGGCGGATCGTCGTCCGTCACCGTCATCGCAGCCTCCTGGCTTAGAGCCCCGACTTCACCGGATTTCGCACCGTACGCTCGCATGGGAACGATGCAACCACAAGACGCTTTCATCGGCGCACGGAACCGGCCAGAGTGCGCGCCCATGCGGGGTAGACGCCAGATTCACGCCAGCTGCGTCGACCGGGATGGTGCCGGGGTGCTGCTGCTGGGGCAGCCCGGCGCGGGCAAGTCCGACCTGGCGCTGCGGCTTCTCGATCACGGCTTCGCCCTGGTCGCGGACGATCAGGTGCTGATCGAGGATGGCGAGGCCGCGGCGCCGGCGGCGCTGGCCGGGCTGCTCGAGGTGCGCGGGCTCGGCCTCGTCCACCTGCCCTATCGCGAGCGCACCCGCCTGGCGCTGGCCGTGGCGCTGGACGGTGCGCCGCCGCCGCGGCTGCCGCCGCCGGAAACCGATCCCTGGTCGGGGCTGCCGCTGCTGCGGCTGGACCCGTTCGCCGCCTCCGCCCCGTCGCGAATCGCGCTGGCGCTGGACTGCGCGCTGGGGCGCCGGACCGCCGCGGCCGGCGGGTTCGCGCCATGACCCCGCGCCGGCGCATCGTGTTCGTCAGCGGCCTCTCGGGCGCCGGCCATTCCTCGATCCTGCGCGCGCTGGAGGATCTCGGCTACGAGGCGATCGACAACGCGCCGCTGGCGATGCTGGACGAGATGATCGCGCGCGGCGAGGACAAGCTGGCCATCGGCGTCGATGCCCGCACCCGCGGCTTCGACGCCGCCACGGTGCTGGCGACGCTCGACCGGCTGCGCGCGGCGCCCGACCTTCGCCCGGAACTCGTCTTCGCCTGGGCCGACGAGCAGGCGCTGCTGCGCCGCTACACCGAGAGCCGGCGGCGCCACCCGATGGCGCCGGACAGCCGCGTCGCCGACGGCATCGCCGCCGAGATCGCGCTCACGGCCGAGCTGCGCCGGGCCGCGGACCTGCTGATCGACACCTCCGACCTGCCGCTCGGCGAACTGCGGCGGCTGATCGAGCAGTGCTTCGGCCCGGAGAGCGGCGACGCCGCCCGCGGCGGGCTGGTCGTCTCGCTGATCTCATTCGCCTATCCGGCGGGCTTGCCACGGGAGGCGGATCTGGTGCTGGATGCGCGCTTCCTGCGCAACCCCCACTACGACCCGGCGCTGCGACCGCGCACCGGGCTGGAGCCGGAGGTCGGCGCCTACATCGAAGCGGACCGGGACTACGCCATCTTCTATGCACGCATCGTCGAGCTGCTCATCCTGCTGCTGCCGCGGTTCGTGCAGGAAGGCAAGAAATACGCGACCATCGCGGTCGGCTGCACCGGCGGCCGGCACCGGTCCGTTCATCTTGTCGAGAGGCTTTCATCGTATCTTTCCGACGCGGGCTGGCGCGTGACACGGGCGCATCGTGAACTGGCCCGCGACGGGCAGGGGATGGCCCGTTCGGCCCCGCCGCTCGCCGGCCCGTTCGCGGCCGGCGCGTCCGGCGGGCCGTCCCCCTCCCCGCGTCAGGCACAGGAGGCCTGAGACACACCCATGATCGGCATGGTCCTGGTGACCCACGGGCGCCTGGCTGAGGAGCTCAGGCTGGCGATGGAGCACGTCGTCGGCGCCCAGAACAACGTCGCCACCGTCTGCATCGGGCCGGACGACGACATCGAGCGCCGGCGCGCGGACATCCAGCACTCCATCGAGTCGGTGGATCGCGGCGACGGCGTCGTCCTGCTGACCGACATGTTCGGCGGCACGCCGAGCAACCTCGCGATCTCGCTGATGGACCGCAAAGGGGTCGAGGTGATCGCCGGCGTCAATCTGCCGATGCTGGTCAAGATCGCCAAAGTGCGCGCCACCCAGCCGCTGTCCGAGGTGATCGAGTGCGCCCAGGCGGCGGGGCGCAAATACATCGCCGCCGCTTCCTCGGTGCTGAACGGGACCCGCCTGAACGGCACCAGCGGATGAGCGGCGAGGCCGGCGGCGAGCCGCCGCCCGGTTCCGCGTCCAGCGCCACGGTGCTGACCCGCGCGGTCGTCATCTGCAACCGCCGCGGCCTGCATGCCCGCGCGGCGGCCAAGTTCGTCAGCGTCGCCGAACGATTCGACGCCGCCGTCGAGGTGATCAAGGACGGCACCGCGGTCCCGGCCCGCTCGATCATGGGCCTGATGATGCTCGGCGCCGGCCAGGGCAGCGCGCTCGAACTGCGCGCCGAGGGGTGGGACGCCAAGGAAGCCCTCGACGCTCTGGCCCAGCTGATCGAAGCTGGCTTCAATGAACAGGACTGACCCGCCCGCGCCGCGCTCCAGAAGCCGCACGCCGGCGCGGGCGGCAGACAAAGCCGCGGGTCCGGAACCGGCTCCCGCTGCGGCCGAGGCGCCGCCCGCGGGCGCGGCGCGGGCGGAGCAGGTGTTCACCGGCATCGCGGTGTCCGAAGGCATCGGCATCGGCCCCGTTTTCGGCGCCGCCGAACCGCCGCTGCAGACCAAGCGGCGCAAGATCCAGGCCGCCGACGCCGAGGGCGAGCGCAACCGGCTGGAGCGCGCCATCGCCAAGTCCCGCCACCAGCTCACCAAGCTGCGCGGCCGGCTGGCGGTGCTGCCGGAGGAGAGCCAGGCCGAGATCGGGCCGCTGATCGATGCCTATGGCCAGATGCTCGGCAGCTCGCGCCTGACCCAGGACATGCGGGCGCGCATCAGCAACGGGCTGGTCTCGGCCGAAACCGCCGTGTTCGACGCCTGCGAGGCGATCGCGCAGGCGATCCTCGGCGCCGAGGACGGCGCCAACGGCGAGGACGGCAACCACTCCAAGGAGGAGCGCGCCTCGCGCCGGCGCCGGGCGGAGGAGGTGCGCGAGATCGGCCGGCGGGTGCGGCGCAACCTGATGAACCAGCCGTTCCGCAGCTTCACCGGCCTGCCGGCCGGCGCGGTGCTGATCTGCGAATCGCTGCGCCCGGCGGACGCGGCGCTGCTCGACCCGTCGCGCCTGGTCGGGGTCGCCACCGACGAGGGCGGGCTCGAGGGCCACACCGCGATCATGCTGCGCGCCCTCGGCGTGCCCGCCGTGCTCGGCGCCGAGGGACTAGGCGAGGTGGCGCGGCCGGGCGATACCGCCATCGTCGACGGTCGCAGCGGCCAGGTCGTGCTCAATCCCGCCCCGGCCACGCTCGCCGCCGCCCGGCGCGGCGTGACCGCCTATGCCCGCGAGCGCCAGCGCCTGGCCCGCCTGCGCCGCCTTCCGGCCGAGACCGGCTGCGGGCAGCGGGTTGAATTGCAGGCGAATCTCGAAATTCCGGCGGAGCTGCCGCTGATCGCCCAGGCCGGCGCGCAGGGCATCGGCCTGCTGCGCAGCGAGTTCCTGTTCATGAACCGCGACAGCCTGCCCGACGAGGCCGCGCTGGCCGAGACCTATCGCGGCATCATCGAGGCGATGGCCGGCGACCCGGTGACCATCCGCGTGCTCGACTGGTCGAGCGAGAAGGACATCGAGGCGCTCGGCGCCGCCGGGCTGGTGCCGGACTACCCCGACCTCAACCCCGCCTTCGGCCTGCGCGGCATCCGCCTGCTGCTGCGGCGGATCGACCTGTTCGAGCTGCAGCTCACCGCCATCCTGCGCGCCGCCATGGCCGGGCCGGTGCGCATCCTGCTGCCGATGGTGACGACGGTGGGCGAGGTGCGGGCGGCGCGCGAGGTGCTGGAGCGGGTGCTGCGCCGCCTGCGCCGGCGCGGCGAGCGGCTGCCGGAGCCGCTGCCGGCGCTCGGCATCATGATCGAGACCCCGGGCGCGGCGCTGTCGGCGGACGCGCTGGCGCTGGAGGCGGATTTCTTCGCCATCGGCACCAACGACCTCGCCATGTACACCCTCGCCGTCGACCGCGCCGACGCCGATCTGGCCGATCTCTACGACCCGCTGCACCCGGCGGTGCTGCGGCTGGTGCAGTTCGCCACCGAGGCGGCGCTGCGCGTGCGCAAGCCGGTCTCGGTGTGCGGCGAGATCGCCGGCAACCCGGCGCTCACGCCGCTGCTGCTCGGCCTCGGGCTGCGCAGTTTCTCGATGAACGCGACTTCGGTGCCACGGGTGAAGCAGGCGGTGCGCGCGGTGGAGATCGATGCCTGCCTGCGCTTCGCCCACACCGTGATGCAGCAATCGGACGCCCAGCGCATCCGCGACCTGATCGCCGGGTTCGATCCCGCGAGCGGCTAGAAGATTCTCTTTTAGATCAATTCATTCCCTGAGAATGCCGATCTAGTATCTCATTTCCCGCCAGCGCCGCCAGCCGGCGGCGCGCAGCGCGCAGGCCGGGCAGTCGCCGCAGCCATGGCCCCAGTCGTGGCGGATGCCGCGCTCGCCGCGGTAGCAGCTGTGGGTCTGCTCGACGATGAGCCCGACCAGCGCCGCGCCGCCGAGCCGCTCGGCCATCGCCCAGGTCGCCGCCTTGTCGCGCCACATCAGCGGCATTTCCAGCACGAAGCGGCGCTGCATGCCGAGATTGAGCGCGACCTGCATCGCCTTGATGGTGTCGTCGCGGCAGTCCGGATAGCCGGAATAGTCGGTCTCGCACATGCCGCCGACGATGCGCCGCAGCCCGCGGCGGTAGGCGATGGCGGCGGCGCTGACCAGGAACTGCAGATTGCGCCCGGGCACGAAGGTGGTCGGCAGACCCTCCGCGCCGATGGCGATCTCGGCCTCGCTGGTCAGCGCGGTGGCGCCGACCGCGGCGATCGCGCCGGTGAGATCGACCATGTGGTCCGGCCCGAGCCGGTCGCCCCAGTCCGGCATGGCGGCGAGCGCGGCGCGCAGCGGCGCGCGGCAGTCCAGCTCGACCGCGTGGCGCTGGCCGTAGGCGAAGCCGACGGTCTCGACCCGGCGATGGCGCGCCAGCGCCCAGGCCAGGCAGGTGGTGGAATCCTGGCCGCCGGAGAACAGCACCAGCGCCGCGTCGTCATTCTCCATGGCGCCATTCCTTGCGCCCCTTCGCCCGGGCCCGGCAAGGGCCTATCTTGGTCCGCATGGACCTCGATTTCAGCGAAGCCGACATCCAGCGCTACTCGCGCCACATCCTGCTCGCCGAGGTCGGCGGCACCGGCCAGGCGAAGCTCGGCGCCGCGCGCGTGCTCATCGTCGGCGCCGGCGGGCTCGGCAGCCCGCTGCTGCTCTACCTCGCCGCCGCCGGCGTCGGCACCATCGGCATCATCGACGACGATGTGGTGGAACTGTCCAACCTGCAGCGGCAAGTGGCGCACGGCACCGACCGGCTGGGCATGGCCAAGGTGGAGTCCGCGGCGATGGCGGCGCGGGCGATCAACCCGGGCGTGCGCATCGAGCCGCACGCCGTCCGGCTCGATGCCGCCAACGCCGCAGCGCTGATCGACGGCTACGACATCGTCTGCGACGGCAGCGACAATTTCGCCACCCGCTTCCTGGTCGCCGACGCCTGCGCGCTCGGCCGGCGGACGCTGATCTCGGCGGCGGTGCTGCGCTTCGAGGGCCAGCTTTCCACGTTCAAGCCGCACGCGGGCGGGCCGTGCTACCGCTGCCTCTATCCCGAGCCGCCGCCGCCCGGCCTGGTGCCGAGCTGCTCGGAGGCCGGCGTGCTGGGCGCGGTGACGGGGGTGATGGGCACGCTGCAGGCGACCGAGGTGCTGAAGGAAATTCTCGGCATCGGCGAGGGCCTCTCCGGCCGGCTGCTCATCTGGGACGCGCTGGCGATGCGCTTCCGCGTCATCCGCCTGCCGCGCGATCCGGGCTGCGCGCTGTGCGGCCCGGCGCCGAGCCTGCGCGATCTCGCCCATCACGCCCGCAGCGAAGCGCCGGCCTGTGGCGTCTGATCGCGCCGCCGAGCGACTCGGCATTCTGCTGGTTTCGGGCACGCATGAGCGCGCGCACACCGCCTTCGTGCTCGCCGCCGCGGCGGCGGCGCTGGGCCGGGAGGTGACGCTGTTCGCCACCAATGGCGGCTGCCGCGCGCTGCTCGCCGACTGGTCGGGGCTGGAGGGAGCGGCGCGCGACGGCGCCATCGTCGCCCGCGGCGTCGCCGGGCTGGATACGCTGCGCGCGGCGGCGCGCGAGCTCGGCACGCGGCTGATCGCCTGCGAGGCCGGCATGGCGGCCGAGTCGCTGGCGGCGGAGGCGCTGTGGCCGGGGGTGGAGATCGCCGGCGCCGTCACCTTCCTCACCGCCTGCGCCGGCGGGCAGACCGTGACGCTGTGAGGCTCTTGACGCCGGCACGCCCGGCTTGGCAGGCACGCTCCATGGCCCGATCCGCCCCCCGCCTGGCCTCGATCGCACTTGCCCTGGTGCTGGCCCTCTCCGGCGGCCCGGTGCGGGCGCAGAGCCAGCTCGGCACGCCCAGCGCGCCGGTGGCCCCGCCCCCCGCCGCGCCCACCACGCCGGCGACGCCCACCGTGCCCAAGCCGGCGCCCGCTCAGCCCGCGCCCACCAAACCGGCGCCGGCGAAGGCGGGCGACTCCAAGGCGGATCAAAAGAAGGGTGGGCACAAGGCGCCGCCACCGGCCCACGCCAAGCCGAAGCCGCCCGCCCGGCCTGTGCCGGTGGTCGGCGCCGGCAAGCGGCCCGAGCGCGTGGCGCCGGCGACCGCCCCGCCCCATGCCGCCAAGAGCGCGCCCGCCCAAACCGCACCCGCCCAAACCGCACCCATCGGGGCCATACCGGCCAAGGCCACCCCGGTTCCGCCGACACCCGCCAAGCCGACACCGGCCAAGCCGACACCGGCCCAGGCCCCATCCGTGCAGGCGGTGGCGAAGCCGCCGGTTCCGGCCGCGGCGGCGGAGCCGGGGAAGCCGGCGGAGCCGGACAAGGGCACCGCCACCGGCCTGCCGCTGCCGCGCTTTGCCGCGCTCCGCTCCGACGAGGTCAATCTCCGCGCCGGCCCGGGCACGCGCTACCCGATCGCCTGGGTCTACAAGCGGCGCAACCTGCCGGTGAAGATCGAGCGCGAGTTCGAGGTCTGGCGCCTGATCGAGGATGCGGACGGGGTCAAGGGCTGGGTCCACCAGGCGACGCTCACCGGCCGGCGCGGCGTGCTCATCACCGGCGCCGAACGCACGCTGCGCGCCACCGCCGCCGATACCGCCGCGCCGGTGGCCCGGCTGCAGCCCGGGGTGGTCGGGCAGCTCGTGCATTGCGACGCCGCCTCGGACTGGTGCCAGGTGCAGGTGAAGGAGTATCGTGGGTTTCTCAGGCGGTCCGAATTCTGGGGCAGCGCCACGGGGGAGGCGGTGAACTGATGGCAGACGAGGACGCGGCCCGGCCGCGCGCGCATCACGACCTCGGCGGCGTCGCCCAATATCTCTGCGAGCCGGTCGATATCAGCGGCCACAGTCTCAGCGAGTTCGACCGCGAGGTGGATGCGCTGCGCCAGGTGCTCGGCCAGAAGGGGATCATGACCGTGGACGAGCTGCGCCGCGGCATCGAGGCGATCCCGGAGGCGGACTATCTCCGTCTCGGCTACTATCAGCGCTGGCTGCGCTCGATCACCGCCATCCTGCTGGAGAAAAAAATCGTCGCCGAGGCGGACCTCGCCGCCGCGCTGGCGGCCGAGCAATGAGCGAGTTCGCCCCCGGCACCCGCGTGCGCGTGCGGCTGGACTGGCCCGAGCTGCGCGGCCCGGTGCATATCCGCACGCCGCACTATGTGCGCGGCCGCGAGGGCACGGTGCTGCGCCCGCTCGGCCGGTTCGCCAACCCGGAGGACCTCGCCTTCGCCCGCCCCGCCGCCGTTCTGCCGCTCTACCACGTGCGCTTCGAGCAGCGCGCGCTGTGGCCGGAGGTGGTGGCGGCCGACGAGGTGGTGGTGGAGATTTTCGGCCCCTGGTTAGAAGCGGCGTGACGGCTGGAGGCGGCATGAACCTGTCGGGACTGGAGAACGAGCGTCTGCTTGCCGCGCTGCGCGGCGTGCTGGCGGCGAAGAACCTCGTCAGCGCCGCCGAGATCGCCGAGCGCATCGCCATCACCGACCAGGCGAGCCCGGCGCAGGGCGCGGCGATGGTGGCGCGCGCCTGGACCGACGCCGGGTTCCGCGCCCGGCTGCTCGCCTGTGGCACGCGCGCGGCGGAGGAGTTCGGCATCATGATGCGCGGCGCGCCGCCGCTCGGCGTGCTGGAGAACGTGCCCGGGCTGCATCATCTCGTCGTCTGCACGCTGTGCAGCTGCTATCCGCGCGCCGTGCTCGGCTACCCGCCGTTCTGGTACAAATCGGTCGCCTACCGCGCCCGCGCCGTGCGCGACCCGCGCGGCGTGCTCGCCGAATGGGGCACGACGCTGCCCGAGGGCACGCGCATCCGCGTCGTCGACTCCACTGCCGATTATCGCTGGATGGTGCTCCCGCTCCGCCCGGCCGGCACCGAGGGCTGGGACGAGGCCGCGCTCGCCGCACTGGTGCGCGAGGGCGACATGGTCGGCGTCACCCTCCCGCGCCTGCCGTGACGGCGCCAGACCGGCGCCCGGCCGAAGGAAAAACCCCCCGATGACCGTCCATCGCGAAGCACCCCGCCTGCCTGCCCGGCTGCTGGAGAACTGCCGTCTCCTGCCGGACCGGGACGCGATCCTGCCGCTGCTGCCCAAGGGCGGACGGATCGTCGAGATCGGCGTCGCGCTGGGTGATTTCTCGCGAAAAATCATTGATATCTGCGCGCCGGACGAGTTCATCGCCGTCGACAATTTCCGCCTCCACGAGCTGCCCGAGTTCTGGGGCCGCAAGCCGGCGGATTGGTTCGGCGCGCGCAGCCACGGCGCCTTCTACCGCGACCGCTTCGCCGCCGAGATCGCCGCCGGACGGGTGCGCGTGCTGGAGGACGACAGCACCAATGCGCTCGCCACCATCGAGGATGGCAGTGTCGACATGTTCTATGTCGATGCTGACCACAGCTACGAATGGGTCGCCCGCGAGCTCGCGGTGATCAAGCGCAAGGTGAAGCCGGACGGCGTCATCGTCATGAACGACTACACCATGTCCGACATCCTCGCCGGCAACGGTGCCTACGGCGTGATCCAGGCGACCAACGAGTTCATGATTGCCGAGAACTGGGAGATGACGCACTTCGCGTTGCAGCCGTTCATGTATTGCGACGTGGTGCTGCGCCGCGCGCGTACCGGCCCGGCGCCCGGTGAGGTGCCGGACAGGTCTGACCCCCAGCCCGCCGCGCCGCCACCAGGCAGCTTCACCGCGCACAATATCCGCCTCGACGACGGCAGCGAGACCATGCCGCAGCTTGGATGGACGATGGACCAACACGCACTGGTCCATGCCGTCGCGCGCACCCTCGGGGTGGTGTTCCCGTCCGGGCTCTATGGCCGCAGCATCGTCGATATCGGCTGCCTCGAAGGCGGCTTCACCACCGCCTTCGCGCGGCTCGGCCTGCGCGCCACCGGCATCGAGGTGCGCGAGAGCAATTTCCGCAACTGCCTCTACGTGAAGTCCAAGGTCGATCTGCCCTGGCTGGACTTCATCCGCGACGACGCCAACGCCATCGCCAGCCACGGGCCGTTCGACGCCGCCTTCGTCAACGGCCTGCTCTACCATCTCGACCGCCCGCGCCGGTTCCTCACCGATCTCGCCAAGGTGACGCGGCGCGTGGTGTTCGTGCACACCCACGTCGCGCAGGCGGAGGCGAGCGACGCGATCCAACAATACAAGCTGTCCGAGCTCACCGAAAACGAGGGCCTGAAGGGCCGGTGGTATCCCGAATACGACCAGCTCACGCCCGAGGAGCTCGACAAGGCCAAATGGGCCTCGTGGAGCAACAACCGCTCGTTCTGGATCCAGAAAGAATATCTGATCGACCTGCTGCGCCAGCTCGGCTTCGGTGTGGTGGTCGAGCAGTTCGACTGGATGGGGGACGTCATCCACGAAATGACCGCGGGCAGCTACAGGACGCAGGACCGGGTGCTGCTGGTGGGGATCAAGGTTGACGGGTAGGTGTGGGGATTGGGGGCCGCTTCAGCTGGCGCGACGCTGCGGCATTGAATGCGGCATCATTTGATGATAGATTCATGCCTCATGGTGGAGGCCGCGGATGCGCACGACCCTTGCCTTGGACGATGAACTCGTTGCCAAGGCCGAAGCGTTCACTGGCCTGAAGGAAAAGTCGAGCCTGGTCCGTGAGGCGCTCAAGGCCCTCATCGAGCGCGAAAGCGCGCGGCGGTTGGCACGTTTGGGCGGGAGCCAGCCTGATCTTAAGGCGCCGCCACGGCGACGGTCACGCGCCGGGTGATCCTGGCCGATACGTCCGTCTGGGTTGACCATCTCCGGGCCAGCGACAAGGCCCTCGCCGCGCTGCTCGACGCGGGGATGGTTCTGGCGCACCCCTTTGTCATCGGCGAACTTGCCTTGGGCAACTTGCGTCCACGCGAAATCGTGTTGAAGGCGCTGGCGGACCTGCCCCAAGCCAGGGTCGCGACGGACGCCGAGGTTCTGCATTTCATCGAGCGTCATGCGCTGTCCGGGCGCGGGATCGGATACATCGATGCTCATCTGCTCGCCGCAGTGAAGCTAACGGCAGGAGCAGAACTATGGACCAACGACAAGCGACTGCACGGTGTCGCGGTGCAACTGGGATTGGCGATCACGGTGCCTCGGTCCCGCGGATCATAGGGCTATGGCGTAGACAGAGTGCTCATCATCGCCGGTCGTGGCCCGCCAGTTCGCGAAAGAACCATGACGGTCGGGCGTATCCCGATGAGCGGCGGCGGCGGAATCGACACGGCCCAGCCGCCCGGCCGCTACCGCCGGCGCTGGAGATCAGCTACCAATCCCCTGGACTCTCACAATGATCCAGGGACCGGCGGGGGTCAGGTCAGTAAACTGCATAGTAGTAGCGGTTAAACGAGGAACGGCCGAAGAGGTCGAAATCCCGAGAGCCGGGTGAGCAGCTTTTGGCCTTCTTCCGAAGGAAAAGTGCGACGCTCTCCATGGACTATAGTTACGAGGCTCCCGAGATCGGAGCAGCTCCGTAAGTGTCGGCCGGCATCGCGGTGGCGCAAAGAGGACCTGCGCTTTGTCGCCGACCGCGCATAGCGGTCGTTCGCTCTCGGCCAATCCAGGCAGACCGTGAACATCCCGGTGGTCGCTGCCCGCCATCTTTCTGGTATGATCACCCCACCAACAGGCGCGGAAGGAACCATGCCGGCAGGTCGGACAGGGTGGCGAAGGGCGGCATCCACTTCGCGGGCGCGGCCCGGCGCGCGCCGGGCCGATCGTCGGCCCACCGCCGCGCGCACACTCTTCGACTGGAGCACGGTCCGACCTGATGGAATCATCTGGTCGGACGGTCGTGCTCTAGAAACCATAATGGCTAGAGCAACGTCCGACCAGACCGACCGCGAAGCGGTTCAGTCTGGTCGGACGTTGCTCTAGAAGGCCGGTCCCGATGTCGCTCCTGCTCACTTTCTACGGCGACGACTTCACCGGCTCGACCGATGCGCTCGAGGTTCTCGCCTCAGCGGGCGTGCCGACAATTCTGTTCCTCACCATCCCGACGGACGCGCAACTGCGCGCGGCGGCCGGGGCGCGGGCGATCGGGATTGCCGGCATCAGCCGCAGCCAGGATCCGGCCTGGATGGATGCCAACCTTCCCGCTGCCTTCGCGCGCATGAAGGCGCTGGAAGCCCCCGTGTTCCACTACAAAGTGTGCTCGACCTTCGACAGCGCGCCGTCGGTGGGCAATATCGGCCGCGCGGCGGAGATCGGCCGGGCGATGTTCGGCGCGCGGCCGGTGCCGGTCGTCGTCGGCGCGCCGGCGCTCGGCCGCTACGTGATGTTCGCCAATCTGTTCGCGACCGCGGCCGGCGTGACCTACCGGATCGATCGCCATCCGGTGATGAGCCGCCACCCCTCGACGCCGATGGACGAGGCGGACCTGCGGCTGCATCTCGCGCGCCAGACGCGGCTTGGCTCCGCGCTCGTCGACCACATCGCGCTCAATACCCTGCCGCCCGAGGAACTGCGCCGCCGCGTGCTCGATGCCGATGCCGGGCTGGTGGTGATCGATACGGTGGACGCGGCGACGCAGACGGTGGTCGGGCGCATGCTCTGGCCGGGCGAGGATGGCAGGCCCATGTTCGTCATCGGCTCGTCGGGGGTGGAATTTTCGCTGGCCGACCGCTGGCGGGAGCTCGGCCTCGTGCCCGCTTCGGTCGAGACGCGGCGGCCGGAGCCGGTGGACCGCATCGCCGTGCTGTCGGGGAGCTGTTCGCCGATCACCGAACTTCAGATCCGGCGCGCGCTGGAAAGCGGGTTCACCGGCCTGCCGCTCGATCCGCAGGCGCTGATCGCCAGCACGGCTGCGATGGACGACGCGGCGCAGCGCGCCGTGGATGTGCTGGCCGAGGGCGGCAGCCCGCTGCTCTACACAGCGCTCGGCCCGGCGGCGGGCGCGGCGGCGGGCGCGGCGGCGGGCGCGGCGGCGGGCGCGGCGGCGCCAGTGGGCGAGGATGCCATCGCCTTCAACACCCGCCTCGGCGAGCGGCTCGGGATCATGTTTCGCGACATTCTGCGCCGCTCCGGCGTCCGCCGCGCCGTGGTCGCTGGCGGCGACACGTCCGGCCACGTCACCAGCCAACTCGGCCTATACGCCCTCTCCTACCGCGCCGCGCTCGTCCGCGGCTGCCCGCTCTGCCTCACCCATTCTGAGCGCCCCGAGTTCGACGACCGGGAACTGGCGCTGAAGGGCGGGCAGATGGGCGGGGAGACTTTCTTTTCGCACGTGCGGGCGGGAACGGCGTGATGACATCGCCCCCGCACGCGACGCGCCGGATCGCGGCCCGATGGCGCGGACCAGCCGAGCAGTTTCAAACCGGCCGCCCGCCGGGCGGTCCGGCCGCGACATCCCCCTTCCCCCAACTGCGAGCAATCCCATGTTGAAAAAAACTGTGCTGCGGCGGTCGCAGGACCGTGTCGTGATCATGGACTCGATCACCAAGGTCACGGCCGAGGACCGTGGCGCGATCGTCCTCTCCGCGTCCCACGGCGGCGCGAGCTCCGGCGAGTTCGCCCTCGAGGTGCCGTTGAAGCTGGTGCTGTTCAACGATGCCGGCGTCGGCAAGAACGATGCGGGGATCGCGGCGCTCGCCATGCTCGCCGCGCGCGGCGTCGCCGGCGCGACCATCAGCCACACCACCGGGATGATCGGCGACGCGCAGGACATGTGGGACCATGGCGTGGTCAGCCACCTCAATCCGCAGGCCGCCGCGCTCGGACTCGTGGCCGGGAAGGACGTCAAGAGCCAGGTCTCCGCGCTGGCGCGATGACCGCGCGGCAAGGCGCGCCTTCACAGACGAAGGAACCACGGATACGCGAGCCGTGACGGGTGGCTCTTTTGCGCTATGCTGTCGGCAGGTTTCGGGGAGGATACCGTGCAACCAGCGATCGGGGCGATGGCCGACCATCCGGAATCGGACCGGGAATATCTCGCGTATAGGAAAGTAACACTGCGGGTCGTCCCGTTTCTTTTCATCTGCTATCTCGCGGCGTATCTGGATCGGGTGAACGTCGGCTTCGCCAAGCTGCAGATGTTGAAAGAGTTGCAGTTCAGCGAAACCGTATACGGGTTCGGGGCCGGCATATTTTTTCTAGGATATGTGCTGTTCGAAGTGCCGAGCAACGTGATCATGTTGCGCGTCGGGGCGCGCATCTGGATCGCGCGGATCATGATCACCTGGGGCCTCATCTCGGCGCTGATGTGCTTCGTGCATACGCCGCTCCAGTTCTACGCCTTGCGCTTTCTGCTCGGCGTTGCCGAAGCGGGCTTCATCCCCGGCATTCTGCTCTATCTGACCTATTGGTTCCCGGCCCGCCGGCGTGGCCGGATCACCGCGATCTTCCTTGCCGCGATCCCGACCGCGAGCATCCTCGGCGGTCCGCTGTCCGGCTGGATCCTCAAGGAGGTCAGCGGCGCCCGCGGGCTCTCCGGGTGGCAGTGGCTGTTCCTGATCGAGACGATCCCGTCGATCCTGCTCGGGATCGTCACGCTGATCTATCTGCGCGACCGTGTCAGCGATGTCGCCTGGCTGACGGATGACGAAAAGCGGGTGATCTCGACCAACATCGTCGCTGAGGAGTTCGAGAAGGCCGGCCACTCGCACCTGTCGCAGGCCTTCACCGATGCGCGCGTGTGGCTGCTCGGCGTGATCTATTTCAGCATCGTCTGCGGCATCTACATCATCAGCTTCTGGCTGCCCTCGCTGATCAAGCGCACCGGCGTGAGCGATCCGCTGCAGATCGGCCTGCTGACCGCGGTTCCGTACATCGTCGCGATCGTGGCGATGGTGGCGGTGAATGCCAGCGCCGACCGCATGCGCGAGCGCCGCTGGCACACGCTGCTGCCGGCGCTCATCGCAGCCGCGGGCCTGGTGCTGACCGGGTTCGCCGGCACCAACCCGCTGCTCGCGATGGTCGGGCTGACCATCGCGGCTGCCGGGGCGTCCGCGTCCCAGGCCTCGTTCTGGTGCCTGCCGGCCGCCTTCCTCGGCGGCGCCGCTGCCGCCGCGGGCATCGCCTTCGTCAACTCGCTCGGCAACATCGCCGGCTTCGTCAGCACCTTCCTCGTCGGCTGGCTGACCGAAACGACGCAGAGCGCGGCGGCGGCGCTCTATGTCTTCGGCGCGATCATGGCCGTGGGCGGGATGCTGATCCTCGCGATCCAGCCGAAGCTGGTGAACAAGTGAGCCCCCAGGCCGTGGCGGAGAGCGGACCGATGGACCGACCCGGACCGCCCGCCGCGCCGCGCCACGGGTGAGACGATGACCGGGCGGACCCAGGATCCCGACCCGTTCGGCGGCGTCGGCGAGCAGATGAAACGGTCCTTCGCCGCATCATGGGAGATGTGGTCGGCGCTCGCGACGAGCTGGCAATCGGTGCTGAGCAACCGGGGGATGCCGGCAGCGCAGGCGGTGACGGACCGGCTGCTGAAGCCCGCCGCCTGGCCGGACGCGGTCGCCTCGCTGCTCGCCGAGCTGCAGCGCATTTTCGCGTTGCCGCAGTTCTCCGATCTCCCGTTGCTCGATGCCGAGGCGCTGCCCTCGCTCGCGCCGGCGGCGGAACTGCTCGCCGTCGCCAACCAGTTCATGCTCGCCGCGCTGCCGCTGTGGGTGCGCGCCTCGCAGCGCTTCCAGGCCGAGATGGCGGCGAGCGGCACCGCCGACGCGCCGGCACTGCCGAGCGCCGGCGATGCGATGGACGTGCTCAACAACGTGCTCGACCAGACCTTGATGGAGTTCAACCGCTCGGCGGAATTTTCCAATCTGCTGCAGCGGCTGCTGCGGGCCGGAATGGGCTACCGCAACGAGGCCCGCAAGTTCGGCGAGAGGCTCGCCCGCACCGTCGACATGCCGACGCGGACCGAGATGACCGACGTCTATCAGCGCCTGCACGATCTTCAGCGCGAGATGCACGCGCTGCGGCGGGAATTGCGCGCGATGAAGCAGGCCGGCCCGAAACCACCGGCACGGCGGAGCCCGCCGCGAAAGGGAGCGGACACATGACGAAGGCGCCAGGCGGACTCCCGGGCTTTTCGGAACTGCTCGAATTCACCACCAAGGCCGCCCAGGCGGCGACGCTGCTCAGCGGGATGCGCGCCGACGATGTCGATCTCGCCGCCACGCCGCGCGAGGAGATCCGCCGCATCAACGGCCGCACGCTGTACCGGCTGACGTCCGAGACGCCGCCGCGCATCGCGACGCCGGTGCTGGTGCTCTACGCCATGGTCGGCCGCTGGACCGTGCTCGATCTGCAGGACGACCGCTCGTTCCTGCGCAATCTCGCTGCGTCCGGCTGCGATGTCTACGTGCTCGACTGGGGCCATCCAACCCCGGCCGACCGGTTCGATGATTTCGGCGACCTGCTGGAGCTGTATCTCGACGAGTTCGTCGAGACCATATGCGAGCGGCATGGGATCGATGCGATCAACCTTCTCGGCATCTGCCAGGGCGGCGTGGTCTCGCTCTGTTATGCCGCGCTCCATCCGGCGCGGGTCCGTACCCTGATCACCTGCGTCACCCCGGTCGATTTCCACGCCGACAAGAATGAGACGAGGGGCGATCGCGGCTTCATGAATGTCTGGACGCGCGGGCTCACGCCCGGCGACATCGATCTGCTCATCGACACGATGGGCAACGTGCCCGGCGACGTCGGCGGGGCGATGTTCTCGCTGATGACGCCGTTCCGCAGTCTCGCCAAATACAACCTCACGCTCTTGCAGGTGGGGCAGGACCGAGCCAGCCTGATGAATTTCCTGCGCATGGAGAAATGGCTCGCGGACCGGCCGGCGCATACCGGGGAATCGGCCCGCCAGTGGCTCAAGGATCTCTACCAGGACAACAAGCTGGCGGCCGGCAAGCTGGTGGTGGGCGGGCGCAGGGTCGATCTCGGCGCCGTCACCATGCCGGTGCTGAACATCTACAGTGAGACCGACCACATCATCCCGCCTCCCGCCAGCAGGGCGCTGCGCGCGTGCGTGGGCTCCAAGGACTACACGGAGTCGGCGGTCAGCGGCGGCCATATCGGGATATTCTGCAGCCGTTCACAGCAGAAGCTTCAGGACTTGATTGTCGGGTGGCTCGCGAGCCGCTAATCAGGATGCGGCTCGCCTGGCGATACTCGTGACGGAAAGGTCCTCCGCATGCCGTTCGTCCCCACTGCGCGCGTCGGCCTGAACTGCACGCAGACCGGGACCGGGCCGGCGCTCTGCCTCATCGCCGGGTTCCGCCAGAACAGCACGGCCTGGCCGGAGGCGTTCATCTCCCGGCTGGCGGAGCACCACCGGGTGATCCTGTTCGACAATCGTGGCACCGGGCTGAGCGAGAAGCCGGATCGTGGCTACCTGCTGCACGAGCAGGCCGCCGACCTCGCCGCCCTGCTCGCCGCGCTCGAGGTTCCGCGCTGCCATATTCTCGGGTTTTCGATGGGCGGCGGTATCGCCCAGGAGTTCGCGATCCGGGTTCCGGACCGGGTGGGGCGGCTGATCCTGTTCGGCACCCTGTGCGGTGGCATTTTCTCGCAGTACGCGCCGTGGTCCGTGCTACGGCGGCTGTTCGCGGTCGATGGGCTGGGTCCTGAGGAAGCGGCCCGGGAGGCCTGGGCCGTCACCTACTCACCGGCCTACCTGGCGAGCAACGCGGCTTGCGTCGAGCGGCAGATGCGGCGCGAGCTGGAGCATCCGACGCCGGGCTTCGTCGCGAAGCGGCAGATGCACGCGCTGTGGCACTTCGACTGCTATTTCGGGCTGCCGCGGATCACCGCGCCGACCCTGGTCGCCACCGGGGGCGATGACCAGCTGGTGCGGCCGTACAATTCCACCCTCCTGGCATCGCGGATCCCGGGCGCGAGGCTGGAGACGCTGGCCGATCTGGGGCACCGGGCGATCTGGGAGGCGCCCGAGGAGATCGCGGACCTGATCACCGATTTCCTCGCCGGCCCGGCCGCATCGCGCGCCGCGCCGCACGGACGCAGACCCGAACGTCCCGCCGGCCGGCACGAACGCGGCGTGCCCTCCACCGCCCAGGGGTGAAGCGGCGCCGGCGCCCGGACGCGGGGCGCCGTTCGGTTTACCGAATGTTCAGCCCCGGGCGGAGAAAATGGCTGCAGATCCCTGCGGAGCCCGTGCCATGACCGTGCCACCCCGCCGCCCCGATGCGATCCGGCCTCGATCATGAGCGCCGGCGACATCGCGCTGTTCAGCCTCGCCGACCGGCGCCTGGCCTGGCTCGATCAGCGGCAGGGGCTGATCTCGCAGAACATCGCCAATGCCGACACGCCGGGCTGGCAGGAGCGCGATCTGCAGCCCTTCGCCGCGACCCTCGCCGCCGCGGGCGGGCTTGGCGGCGGCGGCGAACTGGGGACGACGCGGACCAACCCGCTGCATCTCGCCGCCGCCGGCGATCCGCCGGCGCCGAGCAAGCGCGTGAAGCCGACGGAGCGCGCGCCGGACGGCAATTCGGTGCCGCTGGAGGACGAAATGGTGAAGCTGGCCGACACCGGCAGCGACCACGAGTTCGTGACCAACATCTACAAAACCTACCTGCTGATGTTCAAGACGGCGGCCAGCTGAGCGGCCGGGCGCAAGCGGAGACGATCGACATGGACCTCGAGAAAGCCCTCACCATCTCCGCCCGCGGACTGGACGCGCAGGCGACGCGGCTGCGCGTGGTCGCGGAGAACCTCGCCAACCAGGACACCACCGGCTCCTCGCCCGGGGCCGCACCCTACCGGCGCAAGACCATCACCTTCGCCAACCGGCTCGACCGCGAACTCGGTGCCGACACCGTGCAGGTGAAGAAGATCGGCCAGGATCAGCGGCCGTTCCAGAAGCGCTTCGATCCCGCCAACCCGGCGGCCGATGCGCAGGGCTACGTGCAGGCGCCGAACGTCGATCCGTTCGTCGAGCTGATGGACATGCGCGACGCCCAGCGGACCTATTCGGCCAATCTCTCGGTGATGTCGGCGACGCGGACGATGCTCACCCGGGTCATCGGCCTGCTGAAATGAAACCGCTCGGCGTCGCCCCGCAGCTCGCCGCGGCGGCCTATCGCGCCGCGGACGCCGCCCCCGGCGCCGGCCTGGACGCCGCCGCCGGGGATGGCCAGAGCGCCGGCGGCACCGGCTTCGGCGCCATGCTCCAGCGCGCGGTCGAAGGCGCGGTGCAGGTTGGCCAGCAGGCCGAGACGCAGTCGATGCAGGCGATCGCCGGCGGCGGCAACATCACCGAGGTCGTCACCGCGGTGGCGAAGGCGCAGCTCGCGCTGCAGACCGCGGTCAATATCCGCGACCGCGTCGTGCAGGCGTACCAGCAGATCATGAGCATGCCGATCTGAGGCGCCGCCGCGCCGGACGAACCAGCCTCCCCCGCTTGGGCCGACAAAAGGTACGGACCGCATGACAGAAGCCGACGTCGGCGCGGTGCTGCGCGACGCCATGATGGTCATTCTCAAGCTCGGCGGGCCGCTGCTCGTCGCCGGGCTGGTCGTCGGCGTGGTCATCGCCATGCTGCAGGCGGCGACCCAGATCAACGACGCCTCGCTGATCTTCGTGCCCAAGCTGCTCGCGCTCGCCGCGGTGCTGGCGGTGCTCGGGCCGTTCATGCTCGCCGTCCTCGGCGCTTTCACCACGCATCTGTTCGACCGCATCATCGCCATCGGCGGCACATGATCGCCGCCGACGCGGCGCTGCTCGCCGCGCTGCCGGACTGGGCCTTCGGCTTCGTGCTGGTGCTGGGGCGCGTCGGCGGCGCGATGATGCTGCTGCCCGGCATCGGCGAGGCGGACCTGCCGGTGCGCATCCGCGCTGGCATGGCGCTGGCGCTGACCCTGCTGCTGCTCACCGTGGTGCTGCCGGACGGGCCGCCGCGGCCAGAAGGCGCCTGGCAGGACGCCGCCGCGCTCGCCGCCGAGATCGCCACCGGCCTGTGGCTCGGCTGGCTCGCCCGGCTGGTGATGTTCGCCCTGGAAATGGCGGCCGACTTTCTCTCGGTGATGATCGGGCTGACCAGCATCCTGCTGCCCAACCCCGGCGCCGGCGCGGCCAGTAGCGAGATGAGCCGCATCCTCGGCCTCGCCGCCACGGTGCTGGTGCTGGCCAGCGGGCTCTATGCCCAGCCGCTGACCGCGCTGGCCGGCAGCTACGCGCTGCTGCCGCTCGGCGGGCACGGGCTCTCCGGCGCCGATCTCGCCGAGACGGCGCTTCGCGGCCTCGGCCAGTCCTTCAGCCTGGCGCTGCGCCTGGCGGCGCCGTTCGTCTTCGCCGGTACCGTCTGGCAGCTCGCGCTCGCCGTGCTGTCGCGGCTGGTGCCGCGCCTGCAGGTCTATTTTCTCGCCCTGCCGGCGCAGGTGCTGGGCGGGCTGGCGCTGATCGCGACGCTCTCCACCGCGCTGCTGGCGGCGTGGCAGACGGCGGCGCAGCAGGGCTTCGCTTCGCTGCCGGGCGGCCCCTGACATGGCCGAAGGCACCGAGCCCGAGGACCGCACCGAAGCCGCCACGCCGCGCCGGCTGGAGCGGGCGCGCGAGGAGGGCCAGGTCCCGGTCTCGCGAGAGCTTCCCGCCCTGGTCGGGCTCGGCGGCTTCGCCCTGACGCTGATGCTGCTCGGCCCGGGCATGGGCGAGGCGCTGATGCGGCGCATGGCGGCGCTGCTCGCGGGCGCGGGCAGCGGTGCGACCAGCGGCGAGGCGCTGCACGAGGCGCTGGTCGCCGCCCTCGCCATGGCCGCCCCCTTCCTCGCCGTCGCCGTCGTCGGCGCCGTGGTGACGACGCTGCTGCAGACCGGGTTCCTGTTCCATGCCGGCGCCTGGCGGCTCGATCTCACCCGCCTCGACCCGATCTCCGGGTTCGGCCGGCTGTTCGGGCTCGACAACCTGGTGCAGACCGGCCTCTCGCTGGCCAAGATCCTGCTCGCCGGGTTCGCCTGCTGGCGCGTCCTCGGCCAGGACCTGCCCGGCCTCGCCGCCTCCATCCACTGGCCGGTGCCGGTGCTCGCCGCCCGCCTGGTGCGTGCCGGGCTCGCGGTGCTGCTGGCGATGCTCGGGGTGCAGGCGGCGATCGCGCTGTTCGACGTCGTCCGCGTGCGCGTTCAGCACATGCGGATGATGCGCATGAGCCGCGAGGATATCAAGCAGGAAACCAAAGAGAACGAGGGCGATCCTCATGTGAAGGGGAAGCTGCGCCAGCTGCGCCGGGCGCGCATGCGCAAGCGCATGATGGCGAAGGTCAAAACAGCAACGGTTGTGGTGACAAACCCTACACACTATGCGGTTGCATTGGCGTATGATCGCACCAAAGCCGCGGCGCCGCGGGTAGTGGCCAAAGGTGTCGATGAGGTCGCCGCCCGCATCCGCGCCGCCGCCGAGGAGAACCGCGTGCCGCTGATCGCCAATCCGCCCCTCGCCCGCGCGCTCTACCGCGTCGAGCTGGATGCCGAGATTCCGCCCGAGCACTACAAGGCGGTGGCGGAACTGATCGCCTATGTCTGGCGTCTCGCGGCGCGCGTCGGAGGCCGGCCGGCAGCATGATTGTCGCCGCCCTCGCCCTGCTCCTGCCCTGGCGGCGGCGGCCACGCCTGATCGACCGGCTCGCCCAGCCGCTGGACGATCTCGGCCAGGTTCTGTTCGAAGCGGCGAGCGACGGGGTGCTGACGCTGGACGGCGACGGCCGCATCGTGCGCGCCAACGCCACGCTGCGGCGCATGCTCGGCGAGACCGCCGACCTCGCCCCGGGCCGCCCGGCGGTGAGCCTGTTCGCCCGCGAGGAGCGCCAGGCGGTGGCCGATGCCATCGCCACCGCGCTGGACGGCACCCGGCCACCACGACGCTTCGTCAGCCGCTTCGACCTGCCGCCCTCGTCCGCGGGGTCGGAGCGGGACGCCGCGGTGGATGTCGCCGCCACGCCGCTGCGCGAGGCCGACGGCACGGTAAGCGGCGTGGTGCTGCGGCTCTCCGACGTGACGGCGCTGAAGAGCCTGGAGGCGCAGCTCGCGCACGGCCAGAAGCTCGCCGCCGTCGGCCAGCTCGCCGGCGGCATCGCGCATGATTTCAACAATCTGCTGACGGCCGTGATCGGCGCGGCGGACCTCGTACTGGCGCGCGAGGCGCTGGACGAGACCACCGCCGCCGATGTCGGCCAGATCCGCCGCAGCGCCGAGCGGGGCGCGGCGCTGGTGCGCCAGCTGCTCGCCTTCAGCCGCCAGCAGACGCTGAAGCCGCGCGTGGTGGCGGTGAACGAGGCCATCGGCGATCTTTCGGACCTGCTGCGTCGGCTGCTCGGCGCCAAGGTGAAGCTGGTGCTGGACCTCGAAACGCCGGGGCGCAGCGTGCGGGTGGACCCGAGCCAGCTCGACCAGGTGCTGATCAACCTCGCCGTCAACGCCCGCGACGCCATGCCGGACGGCGGCACGCTGACGCTGCGCAGCGGCCGGCTGACCCTGTTCCGCCCGCTCACGCGCGGCGAGGAAGTGATCCCGCCCGGGCGCTACGTGATGATCGAGGTCGCCGATACCGGTGTCGGCATCCCCAAGGAGGTGCTGGGGCGGATTTTCGACCCGTTCTTCACCACCAAGCGCGAGCGCGGCGGCACCGGCCTCGGCCTGTCCATGGTCCACGGCATCGTCCGCCAGTCCGAAGGGTTCCTGGCGGTGGAGAGCGAGCCGGGCAAGGGCACGCTGATGCGGCTCTATCTGCCGCGCTGCGACGCGCCGGCGCCGGCGCGCGAGCCGGCCACTGCCAAACCGCCGCCGCCGGAACAAACCAGCCTGCCACTCGCCCACCCCGCGCCTGCGTTCGGCGAGGCAGCGGCGGGGCGCCGCGTCGTGCTCGTCGTCGATGACGAGGAGCCGGTGCTGCGCCTGGCGACGCGCTATCTCACCCAGCGCGGCTGGACCGTGCTCGCCGCCGAGTCCGGCGACGCCGCGCTGGCCCTGATGGAGCAGGCCGGCGACGTGCGGCTGACGGCGATGGTGACGGACGTGGTGATGCCCGGGCTCGATGGCCCCGCCCTGGTGCGGCGCATGCGCGAGCGCCAGCCCGGCCTGCCCTCGATCCTCGCCTCCGGCTACGCCGAGGAAGCCGTCCGCCGCGACCTCGCCGAGGCGGACACGCTGTTCCTGGCCAAGCCCTACACGCTGAAGGAGCTGGCCACGATGCTCGACCAGGTCGTCGCCCGGGAACCGGCGCCCGCGCACTGATCCGGGCGCCCGACCGGCCCTGCCGTCCGGTCGGCGGTCATCGCGGCAGCAGGCTATGCGGCTGTTATGGTCTGCCAAGCGGCAGGGGAACGGTGAAATTCATCCACCCTGTCGAGGCCCGCGCCTCAGCGCCGCGGCAGGGAACCGGACTGGACATGCCGCCGCACGCCGACCGACCGGCATTCCGCCAGATTTGCAGTCTGCCGGACCTCGAGGCCAGGGCTGCATTAGGTCGTTGCCGAGCAGATCCGACAGATGATAGCGAGTCATCCGGCCGGAGACCCGGTCTTCCGGCAAGATGTCCGTGGAGCGCCAAGGGCACCGCAGGGCTCCGGGGCGGCACGTACGTGATTTCGCGAACGAACGAGCCTCAGAAGGGCCGCGCCAGGCACGGACAACCGAGCATCAGGGGAGGGTCAGAATGAGCGATCACATCGACGCCAAGGAATTTCTCAAGATCAAACAGAATTTCGCGGTGTTGGAAAAGGCGGAAGACGCGGTCGAGGCGGCGCTGAAGCGCGATGATTTTTCGAAACTGAAGGAGGCCTGCCAGGTCTGGACGAGCGCCGCGGCGAAGCTCGGCGGGGGCGGGCGAATTGCCGACCTCAAAAACGCGTTCACGGCCCTGGAACAATCGGAAAAGGCCATCAAGAGCGCGATGGCGACCAACGACCTGGGGAGGCTGACGGCCGCGTGCCACGGCAACCGCCAGGTAGCCCAGGTCTTCGGGAGAGCCCTCGACGCCGTGAAGCAGAAATTCCACCTCTAGAGCGCGAACGCCCGGCCGGATGGGGCCATCCGGTCGGGCGGCGCTCCGGCGGCGCGTCAGCGGGCACGGATCGCCGCCGGCTGCACGAACATCTGCTGCGTCGCGTAGGAGAGCCAGACGCGCTGATGCGCGAGATAGTCCGCGCCCAGCGTGATGTCCCCGGTCGGCAGCGCATAGTCGCCGACCGGGATGATGACGTGGCGGAGATGCTGCGGCCCGATCACCATTTCCGCGAACACATGGCGGTGCACGGCGATGGCGACGCCGGCGGCGCCGCTGATGCGCCCGGTCGGGTCGCGCGCCAGCGCCGCCGCGCCGACGCCGAGCCGCGTCGCCGTCGCCGTCGGCATGCCGCTGATCGCCGCGCCCCAGTCCACCATCGCCGCCAGCGTCTGCCCGTCCACCGTCACCGGGACGGTGACGAAATGCCCGCGCCGGACGCTGAGCGGCAGGGCGAAGCCGTTGCCGCTGATCGGTGCCTCCCACGACGTGCCCCAGGGTTGCAGCGGCCCGGTGCAGTCATGCACCCGGTAGAGTCCGAACCGTCCGTGCGGGACGTCGCTCTCGACGTCGAAATCGGCGAGCAGGTCGGTGCCGATGGCGCCCGCCACCGGCAGCCCGTCCACCTCGCCCAGGGTCGCGATCGCCACCGCGACCGGATGCGCCGTCATCACCACCTGGCCGAGGCGCAGCGACGTCATCCAGACATTGCGGCTCTGCCGCTCGCCGTCGATCGCCGTGGTGGTGGTGACGCGCTCCGCCACCGCGCGCATGCGCAGCCGCTCGGCCGCCGCCTCGCTGACGACGGTGGCGCTGGCGCCGGTATCGACCAGCATCCACACCGGCTGGTCGTTGAGCTGCGCCGGCACGAGCAGGTGCGCGTTGACGAAGCGCAGCTTCACGTCCGCCGCCGTCTCCACCGCGCAGCCGGAGGGGGTGGCGCTGCACGCGCCGAGCGCCAGCGCCAGCGCCAGCGCCAGCGCGGGCACGAATCCCCTGGTCGGCATGCGTCGGGCCCCTACCGCAGCGCCGCGACGACGACGCTGAGCAGACCGAGCGCCAGATTGACCGTCACCAGCCGGCGGATCTGCGCCAGCGCCACCGCGTCGTCGGCGGCGCGGAACCGCCGCCAGGGGCCGACGGCGATGGCCACGAACAGGCCCGCCATCACCAGCCCGATCAGGTTCATCGCGTTGATGTTCCAGGCCAGCCCGGCGAACCCGCCATAGACCATGAAAATCATCGCGTAGCCGGTGAGGATCATCACCGGCATGACGTGCCAGACGAGGCGGAAGAAGCGGCGGAACACTTCGCGGTGCAGCCCCATGCGCTGGGCCGGGTCGACCGCCGCGAGGCTCGGGCGCAGCACCAGCAGGGCGAAGCCCATGCCGCCGACCCAGAGCACGGCGCCGAGCAGATGCAGCGCCAGCATGAGATCAGCGAGCATCGGCTACCTCCTCGATCGCGGCGAGCAGCGCCCGCACTTCGGTTGCCGCCGCCGACCGCGGCGCCGCCTCGGTCACGCCCAGCCCGGCGGCGAAGGCGCTGGCGAACGCCGCCCGGTTGCCGAGCGCGGTGGCGAAGGCAGCGAGGCCGCGCTTGCCGATCTCGGCGGCGACGCTCTCGCCCAGCCGCGACTGCGCCGGCACGCGGTTGAGCACGATGCGCGCGGCGCGCTTCTCGGCCGCGGCGAGCGCCAGCGTGCCCTCCGCGGCCCAGAGATCGAGCGGGCTCGGCTGCACCGGCACCAGCACCAGCCGGGCGCTGCGCACGGCGAGGCGGGCATCGGTATCGATCTGCGGCGGGCTGTCGATCACCACGACGTCGTGGGTGCGCGCCAGGCGCTCCAGCTCGGCGGCGAGCCGCCAGCCGGCGATTTCGGCGAGGGTGATCGCCGGGACGTCGCGTCCGCCGGCGGCACGCAAACCGTGCCAGCGGGCCAGGCTGCGCTGCGGGTCGATGTCGAGCAAGGCGACGCGCTGCGTCGCCGCCAGCGCGGCGGCGAGGTTGGCGGCGAGCGTGGTCTTGCCCGCCCCGCCCTTCTGCTGGGCCACCGTGTAGATCACCGCCATCGGCGCGACTCCGCGTTGCCACGGGAGTCTAGCCCAAGGCGCGGAATTGCGCGCGGCCCGCTCGCCTTCGGCCGCGGCCGCTGGCACTCTCGCGCCATGCTGCTCGCCGCCGCCGTGCTGCCACGCCCGCTGCCGCCCTCCGAACTGCTCGCGCCGGGCGAGATGGCGCGCGCCGATGCCGCCGCCATCGCCGCCGGCGTGCCCGGCCTCACGCTGATGGAACATGCCGGCCGGGCGGTGGCCCGCGCCGCGCAGCGCGCCTTCGCCCCGTGCCGGACGCTGGTGCTGTGCGGCCCGGGCAACAATGGCGGCGACGGGTATGTGGCGGCGCGGCGGCTGGCCGAGCAGGGTTGGCCGGTCACGCTCGCCGCGCTGGCGCCACCCGCGCCGCGGACCGACGCCGCCGCCGCGGCGGCGCGCTGGCGCGGGCCGGTGGGCGCGTTCGACCCCGCCGCGGCGGCGCGGGCCGAGTTGGTCATCGACGCGGTGTTCGGCGCCGGCCTCTCGCGCGATCTCGACGGGCTCGCCGCCGCGACGCTCGCCGCCGCCCGCCGCGTGCTGGCGATCGACGTGCCGAGCGGGGTGGACGGAGCCTCCGGCGTGGTGCGCGGCTTCGCGCCGGCCGCGGCACTCACCGTCACCTTCTTCCGCCTCAAGCCCGGCCACCTGCTGCTGCCCGGGCGCGAGCGCTGCGGCGCGACGGTGCTGGCGCCGATCGGCCTGCCCGAGACGGTGCTGGAGACCATCCGGCCGACGAGCTTCCTCAACCGTCCCGGCCTCTGGCGCCTGCCGGGACGCGCCGCGGCGGCGCACAAATACAGCGCCGGGGCGGTGACCGTGCTGGCCGGAGCGGACATGACCGGCGCGGCGCGGCTGGCCGCGGCGGCGGCGCGGCGCGCCGGGGCCGGGCTGGTCACCATCGCGGCCGCGCGCGGGCGCGGCGACGTGCTCCGCGCCGGCGAGCCGGGCGTGATCGTCACCGAGGCGACGCTGGCCGACCTCGCCGCCGATCCGCGGCGCAGCGTGTTCGTCTGCGGTCCCGGACTGGGGATCGCGGCGGCGCAGGCGGCGCTGCCGGTGCTGCTGGCCGCGGGCGGTGCCGTCGTCGCCGACGCCGATGCGCTCACCGCCTGCGCCGGCCGCCCCGAGGCCCTGCGCGGCGCCGCGGTGCTGACCCCGCACGCCGGCGAGTTCGCCCGGCTGTTCGGCCCGCTCCAGGGCGACCGCCTCGCCGCCGCGCGCGCCGCCGCGGCGCGGACCGGCGCGGTGGTGGTGCTGAAGGGCTCGGACAGCGTCATCGCCGCGCCCGACGGGCGGGCGGCGATCAACGCCTGCGCCCCGCCGAGCCTCGCCACCGCCGGCACCGGCGACGTGCTCGCCGGCGTCATCGCCGCGCTGCTCGCCGCCGGCATGGACCACTTCGCCGCCGCCGCCGCCGCCGTCTGGCTGCACGGCCGCGCCGCCGCGCTGGCCGGGCGGGGACCCGGGCTGATCGCGGAGGATCTGCTCGCCGCCCTGCCGGCGGCGCGGGCGGAGGCGGTCCGCGCCGGCTGAGCGCGGACCGGTTTCCGTGTATCATGGCCATGGATCGGGGCCGCAGATCATGGCCGCGGATCAGGGCCGATCACCGACGAGGCTGACGATGAACGAGATTGCCGCTCCCACCGGGCTGTTCGACCGCGCCATCAAGCGCATCACCGGCGTCTGGCGCGATATGGCCGCCAGCGTCGCGCGCGAGGACGACGACAGTATCGAGGCGCAGATGAACGCCTGCCTCGCCGGCCGCGGCGGCGAGGTCAGCGCGCGCAACCGCGCCGCCAAGCTGGCCGAGACCTATCTCCGCCTCGATGACGCCGGGCAGCGCCAGTTCCTCGCCACGCTGGCCGGGTTCGACGCCGATCCGCAGGCGGTGGCGCGGGGCTTCGAGACGCTGCAGGCCGCCGCCGACCCCGCCGCGCGCGCCGCCGCGCAGGCCACGCTGCGCCGTTTGCTCGAACCGCCGCGCACGCGCCTGCTGACCCAGTTCACCACCATCCCCGACGGCATGAAGTTCCTCGTCGACCTGCGCGCGACGCTGCTCGGCCTCACCCGCGGCGATCCGCATCTCGCCGCGCTGGAGGCGGATCTGCGCGGGCTGCTGGCCAACTGGTTCGATGTCGGCTTCCTCGAACTGCGCCGCATCGACTGGTCGAGCCCTGCCCTGCTGCTCGAGCGCCTGGTCGGCTACGAGGCGGTGCACGAGATCCGTTCGTGGCGCGACCTCAAGAACCGGCTCGATTCCGATCGCCGCTGCTACGCCTTCTTCCATCCGCGCATGCCCGACGAACCGCTGATCTTCGTCGAGGTGGCGCTGGTGCAGGGGCTGGCCGGCAGCGTGCAGCGCCTGCTCGACGAGAAAGCGCCGCTGCTCGACCCCGGCGCGGCGGACACCGCCATTTTCTACTCGATCAGCAACTGCCAGCGCGGGCTTTCGGGCATCAGTTTCGGCAATTTCCTGATCAAGCGCGTGGTCGCTCTGCTATCGGCCGAATTCCGCAACATCAAGACGTTCTCCACGCTTTCGCCGATGCCCGGGTTCCGCGCCTGGCTGGAGGCGCGCCTTGGCGAGGCGGCGCCGGGGAACTTCTCCGAGGAGGAGGAAGCGGCGCTGCGGGCGGTCGCGCCGGGCGAGGCGCCGACGGCCGAGGCGGCGCTGACGGCCATCCTGCACACGCGCGGCTGGTTCCGCGACCAGGCACGGCTGCGCACGGTGGAACCGGTACTGCTGCGCCTCGCTGCGCAGTATCTGCTGCGCGAAAGCCGCGGCAAGCGCGCGCTCGACCCGGTGGCGCATTTCCACCTCGCCAACGGCGCCCGGCTCGAACGGATCAACCCGCTTGGCGATACGTCCGAGAAAGGCGTGAAGGAGAGCGCGACGCTGATGGTGAACTATCTGTACGATCCGGCGAAGATCGAGGAATATCACGAGGACTACGCCGGCGACGGCCGCCGCCACACGTCGAGCACGGTGCGCCGGCTGCTGCGCGGGTAGAGCAACCTCCGATCTGATTGAGCCGTTCCGGCTCGATCAGATCGGAGATAAGTTGCTCTAGACTCATAGGTTTCTAGAGCACGACCGTCCGACCGGATGATTCCATCAGGTCGGACCGTGCTCTAGAGCCGGCGCCGAGACTCTAGATATCCGCGTAGCAGTGCGTCTCCGCTGCCGCGCCCGGCTGGGTCAGGGCGCCGAAGCAGGCCGGGCCCACCGTCTGGGCGTATTTCCACAGCGCGCCGCTGTTGTAGTCGGTTTTGCGCGGCTGCCACGCGGCGCGGCGGGCGGCGAGCTCCTCGGCGGAGAGCGCGACGTCGATCGTGCCGGCCTCGGCATCGATGATGATGCGGTCGCCGTTGCGCAGCAGCGCGATCGGTCCGCCCACCGCCGCCTCCGGCCCGACATGGCCGATGCAGAACCCGCGCGTCGCCCCCGAGAACCGGCCGTCGGTGATCAGCGCCACCTGATCGCCCATGCCCTGGCCATAGATCGCGCTGGTGGTGGAGAGCATTTCGCGCATTCCCGGCCCGCCCTTCGGCCCTTCGTAGCGCACGACGATGACATCGCCCGGCTTGTAGGCACGCGCCTGCACCGCGGCGAACGCGTCCTCCTCGCAGTCGAAGCACAGCGCCGTGCCCTCGAAGCGCAGCGCGTGCATCCCCGCCACCTTCACGATCGCGCCCTCGGGGGCGAGATTGCCCTTGAGCCCGACGACGCCACCGGTGGGCGAGAGCGGCCGGCTGACCGGATGGATCACGTCCTGGTCGGTCGGAAACACGACGTGTGCGTGGTTCTCCGCCAGCGTCCGCCCGGTCACCGTCAGGCAGTCGCCATGCAGCAGCCCGCCATCGAGCAGCGCCTTGATGATCACCGGCATGCCGCCGACGCGGTAGACATCGAGCGCGACATATTTGCCGCCCGGCTTGAGGTCGGCGATGTAGGGCGTGCGCCGCATGATCGCGACCACGTCGTCGAGGGTGAAGCGGATGCCCGCCTCCGCGGCGATGGCGGGGAGATGCAGGCCGGCATTGGTCGAGCCGCCGGTGGCGCCGACGACCACGGCGGCGTTCTCCAGCGCCTGGCGCGTGACGATGTCGCGCGGGCGGATGCGCTGTTCGACCAGCGCCATCACCGCGCGGCCGGACTGCACGGCGAACCGGTCGCGATCCTCATAGGGCGCCGGCGCGCCGGCCGAACCGGGCAGGGCCAGCCCCATCGCCTCGCTCACCGTCGCCATGGTGTTGGCGGTGAACTGCCCGCCGCAGGCCCCGGCCGAGGGACAGGCGACGCATTCCAGCTCGTGCAGATCGGCATCGCTCATCTTGCCCGCGGCGTGCTGGCCGACGGCCTCGAACACATCCACCACCGTCACGTCGCGGCCCTTGAACCGGCCGGGCAGGATCGAGCCGCCATACATGAACACGCTCGGGATGTTCAGCCGCAGCATCGCCATCATCATCCCCGGCAGCGATTTGTCGCAGCCGGCGAGGCCGACAAGCGCATCGTAGCAATGGCCGCGCACGGTGAGCTCCACCGAATCGGCGATCACCTCGCGCGAGACCAGGGAGGATTTCATCCCCTGATGGCCCATGGCGATGCCATCGGTGACGGTGATGGTGGTGAATTCGCGCGGCGTGCCGCCGGCCTCGGCGACGCCCTTCTTGACCGACTGTGCCTGGCGCCCGAGGGCGATGTTGCACGGCGCGGCCTCGTTCCAGCAGGTGGCGACGCCGACGAAGGGCTGATGGATCTCGTCCTCGGTCAGCCCCATCGCGTAATAATAGCTGCGATGCGGGGCCCGGTCCGCGCCCTCGGTGGTGTGGCGCGACGGCAGGCGCGATTTGTCCCAGCGTTTCGTTGTCATGGATCTTTCCCCCGCTCGCATTGCCGGGCAGCTTAGGGTTCGTGGCCGGACTGGACAAGATCGGGGGAGAAACGATGGCCGGCGAGACGAGGCGGCGGGTCGAGGTCAACGGGATCGGGCTGGCGCTGCGCGAGCAGGGCGCCGGGCCGCTGGTGCTGCTCTGCCATGGCTGGCCGGAGCTCTCGCTCTCCTGGCGCCACCAGCTCTGCGCCCTGGCCGAGGCCGGGTTCCGCGCCGTCGCCCCCGACATGCGCGGCTTCGGCGACAGCGACGCGCCCGCCGAGGCCGGCGCCTACACCATCTTCCACACCGTCGGCGACATGGTGGCCCTGCTCGCCGCGCTCGGCGAGACCCAGGCGGTGATCGTCGGCCATGACTGGGGCGCGCCGGTGGCGTGGACCGCGGCGCTGATGCGCCCGGACCTGTTCCGCGCCGTGGTCGGCATGAGCGTGCCGCACCGCCCCCGCAGCGCCCGCGAGCCGCTCAGCGCGCTGCGCGAGGGCGGGTTCGGGCGGCACTACTTCCTCCATTTCCAGACCCCGGGCGTAGCCGAGGCGGAATTCGAGCGCGACGTGGCGACGACGCTGCGCCGCGTTCTCTACGCTGCCTCGGGCGACGCGCCGATGGGCGGCGGCGGCGCGTTCCTCACCGCGGTGCCGGAAAGCGGGTTCCTCGCCGCCGCGCCGGAACCCCAGGCCCTGCCCGCCTGGCTCGACGAAGCGGTGCTCGACCAGTTCGTCGCCGCCTACCGGCGCACCGGGTTTCGCGGCGGACTCAACTGGTATCGCAATCTCTCCCGCAACTGGGAGCTCACCGCGCCGTTCCAGGGCGCGCTCATCCACCAGCCGGCGCTGTTCATCGCCGGCACGCGCGACCCGGTGATCCAGGGCCCGATCGGCGAACGCGCGCTGGCCGCCATGCCGGCTGCCGTGCCCGGCCTGCGCCGCCAGGTGCTGATCGAGGGCGCCGGCCACTGGATCCAGCAGGAGCGCGCGGCCGAGGTGAACGCGGCGCTGATCGGGTTCCTGCGCGAACTCTGAGCGTGATGACCGTAGGCGGAATCGCCGTAGGTCTGAATCACGCGATCAAACAGAGAGCATAGAGTGGGATGACTGAGCGAAAGCGATGTCATCCCACTCTGAGCTTCTCCAGTCGCGCCGGCGTCAGACTTCCAGCCACTCCCGCCGCACCGCCTCGTTGGCGCGCAGGTCCGCCGGCGTGCCCTCGAACACCATGCGGCCGTGGCCCATGACATAGAGCCGGTGGGCCACGTCCAGCGCGATGGCGAGTTTCTGCTCGACGAGCAGGATGGCGATGCCGCGCCCGGCGATCTCGCGCAGCAGTTCGCCGACCCGGGTGACCATCTGCGGCGCCAGCCCCTCGGTCGGCTCGTCGATCATGATCAGGTCGGGGTCGCCCATCAGCGTGCGGCAGATGGTGAGCATCTGCTGTTCGCCGCCGGAGAGCACGCCGGCGGCGGTGTCGGCGCGTTCCTGCAGGCGCGGGAAAAGCTGGTAGGTCTGCTCGAAGCCGAACCGCGGCGCGCGATTGCCGCGCTTGCGGCCGAGGATCAGGTTCTGCGCCACCGTCAGCGTCGGGAAAATGGCGCGATCCTCCGGCACGTAGCCGAGGCCGAGGCGGGCGATCTCGTATGGCTTGCGCCCGGCGATGCCGGCACCGCGGAAGGCGACGCTGCCCTGCGGCGGCACGTCGCCCATGATCGCCTTCAGCGTCGTCGACCGTCCGGCGCCGTTGCGCCCGAGGATGGCGACGATCTCGCCGGCCGCGACCTCGAGATCGACGCCGTGCAGGATGTGGCTCTTGCCGTAATAGGCGTGCAGATCGCGCACGCGGAGCAGCGGCTCGCTCATGACGGTGCCGCCACCGCGGTGCCGAGATAGGCCTCCTGCACTGCCGGGTTGGCGCGCACGCGCTCGGGCGTGTCGGAGGCAATGATCTGGCCGTAGACGAGAACGGAGATGCGGTCGGCGAGATCGAAGACCACGCCCATGTCGTGCTCGACCATCACCAGCGTGCGGCCCTCCGTCACCTTGCGGATCAGCGCCACCGCGTGCTCGGTCTCCGACCGGCTCATGCCCGCCGTCGGCTCGTCGAGCAGGACGACGTCGCCGCCGCCGACGATGGTGATGCCGATTTCCAGCGCCCGCTGCTCGGCATAGCTGAGCACGCCGGCCGGCAGATCCCGCCGGTCGATGAGGTTGATCTGTTCCAGCACCTCCTCGGTGCGCGCGGTGAGGTCCGCCAGCCCGTCGACGGCGCGCCACAGCGAGGTGCGATAGCCCATCGCCCACATCGCCGCGCAGCGCACGTTCTCGAACACGCTGAGGCGCGGGAAGATGTTGGTCACCTGGAAGCTGCGCGCGAGCCCGCGGCGGTTGATTTCGTATGGCGCGTGGCCGGTGATGTCGGCGCCGTGGAGCCGGATGTGGCCCGAACTCGGCGCGAAGCGACCGCTGATGAGATGGAACAGCGTCGATTTGCCGGCGCCGTTCGGCCCGATGACGGCATGCCGCTCGCCGGCGGCGATGGCGAGATCGACCCCGCGGATGATCGGCACGCGGCCGAAATTCTTGTGCAGCGCTTCGATTTCCAGAGCCTGCACGGTCATCGTCCGCGCCCCCGCCGCGCTTCGGCGAGCGTCGCCGCCCAGGCATTGCCGACGATCGGCAGCACGCGGCGGAACGCGACGAACCCCGGCACCGCGAGCAGCACGGCGAGACTCCACGGCGCGGCACTGGCCGCGTCCAGTGGCACATGCAGGAAGCGGAACGCGGTGCCGCCCTCCGATCCGGCGCTGAGCCGGTAGGCCATTTCGAGCGCCAGCGCCGCGCCGGCGAAGGTGACGAGCCCGAGCGCCAAGGCCAGCGCATAGGCCGGGACCAGCCGATGCAGCAGCCGCGCGCGCCAGACCGGCGCATGCATGGCGATGAGCCCGGCGATGCCGCCCGGCGCGAAGCTGACCATGACGATGAACAGGATGCCGAGATAGAGCTGCCAGATCTCGGTCGCGTCGCTCAGCATCACCTGCAGGAAGGTGATGAGGACGGCGCCGATCACCGGCCCGGCGAAATTGCCGACGCCGCCGATATAGGTCATCAGCAGCACGATCCCCGACGGCGCGGCGCCGACATTGGCCGCGTTCATGATCTCGAAATTGATCGCGGTGAGGCCGCCGGCGATGCCGGCGAACAACCCGGCCAGGCAGAAGGCGATGAAGCGTACGCTCTGGGTATTGTAGCCGATGAAGGCGGCGCGCTCCGGATTGTCGCGCACGGCGTTGCAGATGCGCCCGAACGGGGTGCGCGTGAGGGCATACATCGCCATCATGCAGACCAGGCACCAGAAGGCGATGAGGTAATAGACCTGGAGCTGCGGGCCGAAATTGAACCCCGCGACATGGAGCAGCTTGGTGCGGTTCGTGGTGATGCCGTCCTCGCCGCCGAAGAAGTCGCGCAGGATCAGCGCGCTGGCCCCGACCAGTTCGCCGAGGCCGAGCGAAATCATGGCGAAGGCGGTGCCGCCGCGCCGGGTCGAGACGCTGCCGAAGATGACGCCGAAGACGAGCCCCGCCACGCCGCCGACCAGCGGCAGCACCGCGAGCGGCACCGGCAGATGCGCCGCGGTGATCCCATTCATCGCGTGCACGACGAGGAATCCGCCGAGCCCATAATAGACCGCGTGGCCGAACGAGAGCATGCCGGTCTGGCCGAGCAGCATGTTGTACGACAGCGCGAAAATGATCATGATCGCCATCAGGCTCATGGTCGTGAGCCCGGTGCCGGAGGAAAAAACATAGGGCAGCACGGCGAACAGCGCGGCGGCCACGACCCAGACGCCGGCGAGCGCGCCGCCGCGCCCCGTCCGGCGCACGCCCGTCTGCGCCACCGCGCTCATGTCTCACGCGTTCCGAACAGGCCGCGCGGGCGGAAGATGAGGATCAGCACCAGCAGCAGATAGGGCATGATCGGCGCGATCTGCGCCACCGTCACCTGCGTGATCTCGGCGAAGAACGCGTCCGGCGCGAGGCGGGCGCCGAACAGGGCGAGCAGGTCGGCGAGCGAGACGTTCATCGCGACGGCGAAGGTCTGCACCAGACCGATCAGCAGCGAGGCCGCGAAGGCCCCGGCGAGCGAGCCGAGTCCACCGACGACCACGACGACGAACAGAATCGGGCCGAGCAGGCCGGCCATGTTCGACTGCGTCACCAGCGCCGGCCCGGCGATGACGCCGGCGACCGCGGCCAGCCCGGTGCCGACGCCGAAGGCGAGCATGAACACGCGCGGCACGTTGTGGCCGAGCATCGCCACCATGTCCGGATGGGTGAGTGCGGCCTGGATGATGAGCCCGGCGCGCGTGCGCGTGAGGACCAGCAGCAGCACGGCGAAAATGGCGATGGCGGTGAGCAGCTCGAACAGCTTGTAGGCGGGATAGTTGGTCGAGAAGATGGTGAAGGCGGTGAAGTCCAGCGTCGGCGGCACGCGGTAGTCCACCGGCAGGCGGCCCCAGAGCATCTGCACCACTTCCTCGATGACGAAGGCGAGGCCGAAGGTGAAGAGCAGCTCGGCGACATGGCCGTGCCGGTGCACCGTGCGCAGCCCGTAGCGCTCGACCGCCGCGCCGATGGCGCCGACGAGCACCGGGGCGATCAGCAGCGCCGGCCAGAAGCCGAGGGCGCGGCTGAGCTGGTAGCCGAAGAAGGCGCCGAGCATGTAGAAGCTGGCGTGGGCGAAGTTCAGCACGCCCATCATGCTGAAAATCAGCGTCAGGCCGCTGGCCATCAGAAACAGCAGCATGCCGTAGAGCACGCCGTTGAGTGTCGAGACGATGATCAGCTCGAGCACGGACGGGGTGCTCCGGCGGCCGGGCGCGGCGCGATCAGCTCGGCCGCTGCATCTTGCAGGTGGTGGGCAGAACGGTCTGATCCGCCGGCACTTTGCCGACCTCCTTCCAGCCCCAGCCGGTGTGCTCCTCGTCGAACGGCTGACCGGCGCCGAGCGGGCCGAGCGCGACCACGAACATGTCCTGGAAGAACTGGTGATCCGCCGCCCGCATGAACCCCTCGCCGCCATCGAAGGTGGTGATCTTCATGCCCTCGAGCTTGGGCGCGAACTTCAGCGGATCCGCCGATTTCGCTTCCTCGATGGCGCGGAAGATCATGTCCATCATGTTGAACACCCGCGGATACCACAGGGTCTGGCCGTTGAGCTTGGTGCGGAACTCGGTCTCCATCGCGCGCGCCGGCGCATAGTCGATATTGGCGAACCCTTCGCCGACGGCGAAGACGCGATCGGCCAGATTGGCCTGGCGGATCGCGGTCGGGCCGCCGGCACCGCCGGCGTAGTAGGTGTACCAATCCGCCTGCAGCCCGGCATCGGCGGCGGCCTTGAGCAGCAGGGCGATGTCCTGGCCCCAGTTGCCGGTGATCACCGTGTCCGCCCCGGACGCCTTGATCTTGGCGATATAGGGCGAGAAATCGGTGACCTTCAGCAGCGGGTGCAGCTCGTCGCCGACGATCTGGATGTCCGGCCGCTTCTGCGCCAGCATCTTGCGCGCCTCGGTACGCACCGACTGGCCGAACGAGTAGTCCTGGTTGATGAGGTAGATTTTCTTGATCGAAGGCCGCGTCTTCACGTAGTTGGTCAGCGCCTCCATCTTGATGTCCGAATTCGCATCCCAGCGGAAGTGCCAGTAGCTGCACTTGGCGTTGGTCAGCGACGGATCGACGGCGGCGTAGTTGATGTAGACGACCTCCTTGCCGGGATTGCGGTCGTCGTACTTGGCGACGAAATCCTCGATCGCGGCGCCGACGGAGGAGCCGTTGCCCTGGGCGATGATGCGCGCGCCGGCATCGATCGCCTTCTGCACCTGTACCAGCGCTTCCTGCGGATTGGTCTTGTCGTCGTAGCCGAGAATCTCGACCTTCATGCCGAGCACGCCGCCCTTCGCGTTCACCTGGTCGGCGATGTACTGGAAATGCTCGAGCCCGACCTGGCCGACGCTGGCGCCGCCGCCGGAGAGCGGATCGACATAGGCGATTTTCAGCGTGTCGGCGCGGCCGAGTGCCGTGCCGGCCATCAGCCCGATCCACGCGAACGCCACTACCCTCGAAATGGCAGGCGACATCACCGTTCCCTCCGTGTCCGACGACGCTTCTGGCCTGCTGGCGTCTCGCCTGCCGGCCGGCATCGTCTCTCTCGACGCAGGCTGACAGATCTATGTCAGAGGTCAAACTGGGTCAATCGCTCCCCGGCCACCACGCGCCCCACCCCGCGCGTTCGGACGGCCGTGGCAGGAGCCGGCATCGGCTCCGGGCGGCACGGTGACGATGAAGTCCTCGCCGGCGAGTTCGCGCCCGTCGTCGCGCAGCGCGATGCGCCAGCGCCCCGGCACCATTTCCCAAGGTTCATCGAACGCGAACCCGACGAAGCGGACGCCGGGTCCGGTCGGCACGGTGTAGGTCTCCACCTCCGCGCGCCGTCCGTCCGGCGCGGTGATCGGGGGATGCTCGACCTCGACCCGCAACCCCGGCGGCCACGCCCCCGCCCCGGCCAGCCGATACTCCAGGCCGAACACGGCACACGGCCGGGCGACGATGTCCGGCCCGGCGGCGAGCAGGGACGGCAACGGCCGCTCGACGACGTCGGCCAGCGTCTCCTGGCCCGGCGCCGGCGCCTGCCAGCCGCTCGGCGGCGCGGCGCTGAAGTTGCCAAAGGCGACGATCTCGATGCTCGGCGCCGGGGCGGCGGCTTCGATCGCGGGTGCGAACAGGAGCAGCATGGCTGGGGCCAGCCGGACGGGGCTTGACCGCGGCGAGGGTGGCGGCGCAATCTGGGCTCGACTGCGAATGGTTCTCAATTGAAAGTGTCCCATGCCCCTCGCCCCTCGCCGTGCCCACCGCCTCGCCCTGCCGCTGGCCGCTCTCGCCGTGATCGTCTCGCCGGTCACACCGCGGGCCGCGGAGCCGGCGCCGATCGAGGTCACCATCAAGGACCATCGCTTCGAGCCGGCGGAGATCACCGTGCCGGCCGGCCAGGCGGTGCGGCTGCATGTGCGCAATCTGGATGCCTCGGCGGAGGAATTCGACTCCCCCGCGCTGAAAGTCGAGAAGGTCATCGCCGCCAACGGCGCCGCGATCGTGCATCTGCGCCCGCTGAAGCCGGGCCGCTACGCCTTCACCGGTGAATATCACGAGGACACGGCGCGCGGCACCGTGGTCGCGCAGTAGCGCCCATGCTCGCCGCGCTCGTCATCGTCTTCCGCGAGGTCATCGAGGCCGGCCTGATCGTCGGCATCGTGCTCGCCGCCACGCGCGGCGTGCCCGGGCGCGGGCGGATGGTGGCGCTGGGCGTCGCCGGCGGCATCGCCGGGGCGGGCCTGCTCGCCGCCTTCGCCGGGCGGCTGGGCGCGGCCTTCGCCGGTGCCGGGCAGGAGCTGTTCCAGGCCGGCGTGCTCATCGCCGCGGTGGCGATGCTGGCCTGGCACACGATCTGGATGTCGAGCCACGGCCGCGCCATCGCCCGCGACCTGCGCGCGCTCGGCGCCGCCGTCAGCTCCGGCCAGTCGAAGCTCGCCATGCTCGGCGTGGTCGTCGGCATCGCCGTGCTGCGCGAGGGCTCGGAAGTGGTCCTGTTCCTCTACGGCATCGCCGCCACCGGCGGCAGTTCGGCGCCGGGCATCGCCCTCGGCGGCGGCCTCGGCGTGCTCGCCGGCGCGGCGGTGGCGGGGCTGGTCTATCGCGGGCTGCTGGCGATCCCCGCCGGCCGGCTGCTCGGCGTCACCGGCTGGCTGATCACCCTGCTCGCCGCCGGCATGGCGAGCCAGGCGGTGGCCTTCCTGCAGCAGGGCGGGGTCGCCGAGGTGCTGGTCGAGCCCGTGTGGGATACGAGCTGGCTGCTGGCCGACGGCTCGATCCCTGGACGCCTGGCGCACACGCTGGTCGGCTATACCGACCAGCCGGACGGGCTGCAGCTCCTCGTCTACGCCCTGACGGTGGCGGCCATCACGCTTGCCGGCCGCGTCGTGCGCGCCGGCCCCACCCACCGCCCGGCGCACGCACCGGCCCGCGGCGGCGCGACCTGACCCTCTGGCGCCGGCGCGGGCGCCGGGCTCGAGTTCTCCGCGCGCGCGCTTGACCCGGCCGGCCCGGCCGACCAAGCTCCCCGCGCCTTTCGAGGGCAGCGGCCGGGGCGAGGGCGCCGCCGGTCCGGTCAACGCCAGAATGGGAAACCCACCACCATGTATCCTCCGGTTCAGCTGCACATCGACGGGGATTGGCGCGCCAGCCGGTCCGGCAAGACGCTCGACGTGCTCAACCCGGCCACCGGCGAGGTGAACGGCACCGTGGCGCACGCCGGCACCGCCGATCTCGATGACGCGCTCGCCGCCGCGCAGAAGGGCTTCGAGACCTGGCGCCGCGTATCCGCCTACGACCGCAGCCGGATCATGCGCAAGGCGGCCGACATTCTGCGCACCCGCGTCGATGCGATCGGCCGCATCATGACCCTCGAACAGGGCAAGCCGCTGGTCGAGGCGAAGGGCGAGACGGCGTTCTCCGCCGATATCATCGAGTGGTTCGCCGAGGAGGCGCGGCGCGCTTATGGCCGCGTCGTGCCGCCGCGGACGGACAATGTGCAGCAGCTGGTGATCAAGGAGCCGGTCGGGCCGGTGGCGGCGTTCACGCCGTGGAACTTCCCGATCAACCAGGCCAACCGCAAAATCTGCGGCGCGCTCGCGGCCGGCTGCTCGATCATCGTCAAGGGGCCGGAGGAGACGCCTGGCTCCGTCGCCGCTTATGTGCAGTGCTGGCTCGATGCCGGCCTGCCGCCGGGCGTGGTCAACCTGGTCTTCGGCGTGCCGGCGGAGATCAGCGAATATCTCATTCCGCACCCGGTGATCCGCAAAATCTCCTTCACCGGATCGACCGTCGTCGGCAAGCACCTCGCCGCCCTCGCCGGCCGGCACATGAAGCGGGTGACGATGGAGCTCGGCGGCCACGCGCCCTCGATGGTGTTCGACGACGCCAATCTGGACACCGCCGCGGCCGTGCTCGCCGCCAACAAGTTCCGCAATGCCGGGCAGGTGTGCGTCGCGCCGACGCGCTTCCTGGTGCAGGACGGCGTGCACGACGCGTTCGTCGAAAAGCTCGTCGCGCGGGCGAAGAAACTCAAGGTCGGCAACGGGCTGGAGGACGGGGTGACGATGGGCCCGCTGGCCAACCCCCGCCGCATCCCGGCGATGGAGGGGCTGATCGCCGACGCGGTGGCGAAGGGCGCGGAGATCGCCACCGGCGGCAAGCGCATCGGCAATGTCGGCAATTTCTTCGAGCCGACGGTGCTCACCGGCATGACCACCGCGATGCGCGCGATGAATGAGGAGCCGTTCGGGCCGGTCGCGCTCGTCAGCCGCTTCTCCAGCATCGACGAGGTGATCGCCGAGGCCAACCGGCTCGACTACGGCCTCGCCGCCTACGCCTACACCGCCTCGCACAAGACGGTGACGACGCTGTCCACGCGCGTCGAGGTCGGCATGCTGTCGATCAATCATCACGGCATCGCGCTGCCGGAGGTGCCGTTCGGCGGCATCAAGGACAGCGGCTACGGGTCCGAGGGCGGCAGCGAGGCGATCGAGGCCTATCTCAACACCAAGCTGGTGACGCAGGCGGCGATCTGACCACCACGCCGCGACCGCAGCGGCCGGAACCGGGCGCGGCTCAGCCCGGTTCCTCGGCGTGCGCGCGCTCGAACGCCCAGACCGCGTCGAAGCCCATCAGCCGGTTCATGGCGTCGAACGGCAGCAGCGCCAGCCCGGCGCCGGCGCTGGAGCCCCGTTCGCGCAGCACGCCGTAGGCGCCCTGCAGCGCCTGCGCCGCGGCGAGGAACCCGGTGGCGGGAAAGATCGCGAGCTGGTAGCCGAGTTCGGCCAGCCGCGCGCGCGTCGGCACCGGCGTGCGGCCGCCCTCGACCATGTTGGCGAGGCAGGGCAGATCGAACCGGGCGCAGATCGCGGCCATCTCCGCCTCCGATTCCGGGCTCTCGACGAACAGGATGTCGGCCCCCGCACGGGCATAGGCCTCCGCCCGCCGCAGCGCCTCGTCCAGCCCGAGCGCGGTGCGGGCGTCGGTGCGGGCGATGATGAGGAAATCGGCGCTGGAGCGGCTCTCGCACGCGACCCGGAGCTTGCGCACCATGTCCGCCGCCGGCACCACGCGCCGCCCCGGCGTGTGGCCGCACTTCTTCGGGAAAACCTGGTCCTCGATCTGGATCGCGGCAACGCCGGCGGCCTCGTAGCCGCGCACCGTGCGGGCGACGTTGAGCAGGCCGCCGAACCCGGTATCGGCATCGGCGATCACCGGCGTCGTCGTGCCGGCGGCGATCGTCTGCACCCGGGCCAGCATTTCGCCGTAGGAGGCGAGCCCGGCGTCCGGCAGGCCGAGATGGGACGCGACCGTGCCGTAGCCGGTCATGTAGAGCGCCGCGAAGCCCATGCGGTCGGCGATGCGGGCGGAAATCATGTCGAACACGCCGGGCGCGATCAGCACCTCGCCACGGCGCAGCAGCGACTTCAGGCTCGGGCGCGACGGCATGGTGCCTCCTGCGGCGGGTGGGTCGGGCGGTCGGAACCCGCAGCATAGAGCGCCGCCGCCGGCGCGGGAATCGGCCCTGTCGGGCGTGATGGTCGGGGCGTGATTGCCGCTTGCAACCGCCCCCCCTTCACGCTATCTCACCGGCATACATTCTCCGCAGCACTGAACGGGGGGTGGCCTTCACGGGCCGCCTTTTTTGTTTTTGGACCTGGACCGCCCGATTCTGACCGGCCTCGAAGCCCGGCTCGCCGACCTGGTCGCGCCGACCGTCACCGATATGGGCTACGAGCTCGTCCGCGTCGCCGTCACCGGGCGGGATCGCCCGACGATCCAGATCATGGTCGACCGTGCCGATGGCGCGCCGGTCGGCGTCGGCGATTGCGAGGCGCTGAGCCACGCGCTCGGGGCGGTGCTCGATGTCGCGGATCCGGTCCGCAGCGCCTGGACGCTGGAGATCAGCTCGGCCGGGATCGACCGGCCGCTGACGCGCGCCAAGGACTGGAATCGCTTCGCCGGCCATCTCGCGCGGGCCGAAATGGCGGTGCCGTTCGAGGGCCGCAAGCGCTTCTCCGGCGTCGTGCTGGGCGCCGACGCCACCGCCGCCCGGCTCCGGCTGGACGACGGCAGCGAGGTGGCGCTGGCCCTCGCCGACATCCGCCGCGCCAAGCTGGTGCTGACCGATGCGCTGATCGACGCCTGCGCTGCCCCTGCAACCGATAGCGAAGCACACTGAGGGATCACCGCGCCATGGATACCGCCGTCACCCGCCCCGAACTGCTGCTGGTGGCCGACGCCGTCGCCCGCGAGAAATCGATCGACCGGGACGAAGTGCTCGAGGCGATGGAGCAGGCGATCCAGAAGGCCGGCCGGGCGAAATACGGCCACGAGAAGGATATCCGCGCCACCATCGACAAGAAGTCCGGCGAGGTGCGGCTGTCGCGCTGGACCGAGGTGGTGGAGACGGTGGAGAACGAGGAGACGCAGATCCCCCTCGCCATCGCCCAGCGCATCAATCCCGAGCTGAAGCTCGGCGAGTTCATCGTCGATCCGCTGCCACCGATCGATTTCGGCCGCATCGCGGCGCAGACCGCCAAGCAGGTGATCGTGCAGCGGGTGCGCGAATACGAGCGCAAGCGGCAGTATGACGAGTTCAAGGACCGCGTCGGCGAGATCATCAACGGCACGGTGAAGCGCACCGAGTACGGCAACCTGATGGTCGATCTCGGCCGCGCCGAGGCGCTGCTGCGCAAGGACGAGCTGATCCCGCGCGAGAGTTTCCGCAACGGCGACCGCGTGCGCGCGTTCATCTACGACGTGCGCGACGAGCCGCGCGGGCCGCAGATTTTCCTCTCGCGCACCCATCCCGGCTTCCTCGCCAAGCTGTTCGCGCAGGAAGTGCCGGAAATCTACGACGGCATCATCGAGATCAAGGCGGTGGCGCGCGATCCCGGGTCGCGGGCGAAAATGGCGGTGATCAGCCGCGATACCTCCATCGACCCGGTCGGCGCCTGCGTCGGCATGCGCGGCTCGCGCGTGCAGGCGGTGGTGGCCGAGCTGCAGGGCGAGAAGATCGACATCATCCCCTGGTCGCCGCAGGCCGCGACCTTCGTCGTCAACGCGCTGGCGCCGGCGGAGGTCACCAAGGTGGTGATGGACGAGGAAGCCGGGCGCGTCGAAGTGGTGGTTCCGGACGACCAGCTCAGCCTCGCCATCGGCCGGCGCGGGCAGAATGTCCGCCTGGCCAGCCAGCTCACCCGCTGGGACATCGACATCCTGACCGAGGCCGAGGAGAGCGAGCGCCGGCAGGAGGAATTCCGCCGCCGCACCGGCCTGTTCGTCGACGCGCTCGATGTCGACGATGTCATCGCCGGCTTGCTGGTCACTGAAGGGTTCACCACCATCGAGGAGCTGGCCATGACGCCGCCCGAGGAAATGGCCGAGATCGAAGGCTTCGACGAAAACATCGCCGCCGAGCTGATCCGCCGCGCCGACGAACATCTCACCCGGCGCGACGCCGCCTTCGACGAGCGGCGGCGCGAGCTCGGCGTCAGCGACGAGATCGCCGCCTTCGAGGCGCTGACGCCGGGGATGCTGGTCGCGCTCGGCGAGAAGGGCGTCAAGACGCTCGATGACCTCGCCGATCTCGCCTCCGACGAGCTGATCGAGATCGTCGGCGCCGAACACCTGGACGAGGCGGCGGCCAACGAGCTGATCATGGCCGCGCGCGCCCACTGGTTCGCGGGCGAGGACGGCGCCGAGGCGGACGCGGACAAGCGGGAGGCCGGCGCGGGCACGCGGGAGGACGATCACGACTGAGCGCGGCGCCCCCCTCGCCCCGGACGAACCGTCGGCGGACGCCGCCGAGAGCGAGCGTGGCCCGCTGCGCCGGTGCATCGTCACGCGCCTGCAGGCACCGAAGGAGCAGATGCTGCGCTTCGTCGTCGGCCCCGATCATGCCCTGGTGCCCGACCTCGCTGGGCGCCTGCCGGGGCGGGGAATCTGGTTGAGTGCGCGTGGCGATGTGTTAGAAACCGCGCGGCGGCGCGGCGCCTTCAGCCGGGCCGCGCGGACGCGGGTGGACGTGCCCGACGGTCTGGCGGCGATGGTCACCGACGGGCTCCTGCGGCGGATCGGCGAGACGCTGGGCTTGGCGCGCCGCGCCGGACAGGCGGTGTGCGGTTTCACCCGGTGCCGCGAATGGCTGCAGCAGCATCGGGTGGGACTGGTCGTGCAGGCATCGGATGGCAGTCCCGAAGAGCGGGCGCGTCTGCTGAGCGGCTGGCGTGACGGCCCGGCGATCACGCCGCTTTCCGGTGCGGCGCTGGGCGCGATCTTCGGCCGCGAGCATGTCGTGCACGTGGCGGTGGCGCGAGGGCGGCTGGCGACGGGCCTCGCTTTGGAGGCGGAACGGTTGGCGGGCGTGCGTGCAAGCGGCGCGGCGGCCACGGCTGGGGGCGCACGCACGGCGCCGCCCGGCGACGAAGGAAGCACGGCGCCGCGTGGCGGCGGCAGCGGAGCGGACGCGGCCGGGGCGAACGCCCCGCTCGCGGCTCCGGACGGATTGAGCGGCGCAGCAGACGTGGAAGTGACGGGCGATTAGATGACGGACAGTAACGAACAGGATGCGGCAAAGGGGCGTCTTTCGCTCCGTCCGAGCGGGCGTCTCGAGCTGGGACGCACGGTGGATGCCGGGTCCGTGCGGCAGAGCTTCAGCCATGGCCGCTCCAAGGTCGTGCAGGTCGAGGTGCGCAAGAAGCGCGCCATCGTCCCCGGCGCCCCGCCGCCACCGCCGCCGGCCGCGCCGGGCGGGGCCGAGGGCAGCGCCCCGGCCCCGGCGCCGAGCCCCCGCCATGCGCCGGCCGCCGGACGGACCGGCCCGGGCGGGCGGGCGCTGACCGCCGGCGAACTCGCCACCCGCCAGCGTGTGCTGGTCGAGCAGCAGCGCGAGACCGCGCGGCGCGAGGCCGAGGCGCGCGAGCGGGAGAAGATCGCCATCCTGTCCGCCGCCGAGGAAGCGCGCCGGCGCGAAGACGAGGCCCGCAAGGCCGCCGAGGAAGCGCGTCTGGCGGCCGAGGCGGAAGCCCGCAAGGCCGCCGAGGAGGCCGCGCGCAGCGCCGCCGAAGCCGCATCCAGCCAAGCGAGCGCGGGCGAGGACGCCGGCGCGGCACCGGTCGCGCCGCCGGCCGGCGGCGCACGCGGTGCCGCGGCCCCACGCCCGGCGCCCGGTGGTGCCGCTGGCCGCCCGTCGGGCCGCGCCCCGGACGCCGGCGCCCGCGCCCCGACGCCCGGCAAGCCGAGCGAGACCCTGCACCTGCGCCCGGCCCGCGCCGGCGAGGACGAGGATGAGTCCCGCCCGATCCGGCGCCCAGGCGGCGCGGTGACGGCACCGCGCAAGCCGCAGGTCGCGGCGCCGAAGAAGGCCGCCGAAGACCGCCGCCGCGGCGCCGCACGGATCGACGTGCAGGCCGCGCTGGAGGGTGAAGACGAACGCGTGCGCAGCCTCGCCTCGGTCCGCCGCCAGCGCGAGCGTGAGCGGCGCCAGGCCGAACTCGAATTGCTCCGCTCAGATCAGGTGAAAGTCGTGCGCGACGTCGTGCTGCCGGAAACGATCACGGTCCAGGAACTCGCCGGCCGCATGGCCGCGCGCGCCGGCGACGTGATCAAGGCGCTGATGAAGCTCGGCGTGATGGCGACCGTCACGCAGAGCCTCGATGCCGACACCGCCGAGCTGGTGGTGCAGGAATTCGGCCACCGGGTGAAGCGCATCTCGGAAGCCGATGTCGAGATCGGCCTCGCCGGCGGCGAGGACGCCGCCGAGGAGCTGACCCCGCGCCCGCCGGTGGTCACCATCATGGGCCATGTCGATCACGGCAAGACCTCGCTGCTCGACGCGCTGCGCACGACCGATGTCGCCGCCCACGAGGCGGGCGGCATCACCCAGCATATCGGCGCCTACCAGGTGGCGCTGCCGGGCGGGCAGAAAGTCACCTTCATCGACACGCCGGGCCATGAGGCGTTCACCGCCATGCGCGCCCGCGGCGCCGGGGTGACGGACATCGTCGTGCTCGTCGTCGCCGCCGATGACGGGGTGATGCCGCAGACGATCGAGGCCATCCGCCACGCCAAGGCCGCGAACGCGCCGCTCATCATCGCCATCAACAAGATGGACAAGTCCGACGCGAACCCGGCGCGCGTGCGCCAGGAGCTGCTGCAGTACGAGGTCGTCGTCGAGGATATGGGCGGCGAGACGCAGGACGTGGAAGTCTCGGCGACGAAGCGCACCGGGCTCGACAAGCTGCTCGAGGCGATCCTGCTGCAGGCGGAAATCCTCGACCTGCGCGCCAACCCCGATCGCGCCGCGGAGGGCGGCGTGCTGGAGAGCCGTCTCGATCGCGGCCGCGGCCCGGTGGCGACGCTCCTGGTGCAGAAAGGCACGCTGCGCCAGGGCGACATCGTCGTCGCCGGAGCCGAATGGGGCCGCGTGCGCGCCATGCTCGACGACAAGGGCCAACCGCTGGCCGAGGCCGGGCCTTCGATGCCGGTCGAGATTCTCGGCCTGTCCAGCGTGCCGGCGGCGGGCGAACCCTTCGTCGCCGTCGAGAACGAGGGCCGGGCGCGCGAGATCAGCGAGTTCCGCCAGCGCAAGCTGCGCGACAAGGCCGCCGCCGGCACCGCCGCGGCGCGCGGCACGCTCGACCAGATGCTCGCCCGCATCCAGGCCGGCGAGCAGAAGGAAGTCGCCGTCATCATCAAGGCCGATGTGCAGGGCAGCGCCGAGGCGATCCAGGCCACCGTGCTCAAGCTCGGCAACGACGAGGTGCGCGCGCGGGTGCTGTTCGCCGGCGTCGGGCAGATCACCGAGAGCGACGTGCAGCTGGCGATGGCATCGAAAGCGGTGGTGGTCGCCTTCAATGTCCGCGCCACCGCCCAGGCGCGCGACCTCGCCCAGCGCGAGGGCGTCGACATCCGCTACTACAGCATCATCTACGACGTCGCCGACGACATCGAGAAGCTCATCACCGGGCGGATGGCGCCGAAGGCGCGCGAGAAGTTCCTCGGCTACGCCGAGATCCGCAAGGTGTTCGAGATCACCAAGGTCGGCAAGGTCGCCGGCTGCATGGTCACCGACGGGCTTGTCAAGCGCGGTGCCGGCGTGCGCCTGCTGCGCGACAACGTGGTGATCCATCAGGGCGAGCTCTCGACGCTCAAGCGCTTCAAGGACGACGTGCGCGAGGTTGCGCGCGGCTACGAGTGCGGACTTTCGTTCGCCGGGTTCAACGATCTCCGCGAGGGCGACGTCGTCGAGTGCTTCGAGACCGAGCTGGTACCGGCGTGACCGAAGGGCGTGCCGCACCGACCCAGCGCCAGCTTCGCGTCGCGGAGGAGATCCGCCACGTGCTCGCCGGCCTGTTCCTGCGCCACGATTTCCGCGACCCCGACCTCGCCGGCGCGGACATCACCGTGACCGAGGTGCGCATCGGCCCGGACCTCAAGCACGCGACGGCGTTCATCGCGCGCTTCGGCCGCGCCGATGCGGAGGCCCTGCTGCCGGCGCTGCGCCGCGCCGCGCCCTACATGCGCACCCAGATCGCGCACGCGATGCGGCTGCGCCACGCGCCCGAGCTCTCGTTCCAGCCCGATACGACGCTCGACGAGGCAGCGCATATCAGCGACCTGCTGCGCTCGCCGGACGTCGCGCGCGATCTGAAGAAATAGGGCAGACCGACCGGGGGAGTTGATCGCCGCCCCGCGCGGTGGTTGCATGGCGCCAACGACAAAGGGAGGCGACCATGCACAGCGAGGCCCAGTGGCGGCGACGGACCCTGCTCGGCGCCGGACCAGCGGCGGTGCTGCTGGCCAGCGGCGCGGCCCGGGCCGAACCGGTGCCGTGGTCGGCCGGCAGCGAGCAGCCGGTGCTGATCGCTCCGCCCAACGCCACCGACTGCCACCACCACATCTACGATTCCCGCTTCAAGGTCGCGCCCACCGCGACCTTGCGCCCGGGCGACGCCACGGTGGCCGACTACCGCAAGCTGCAGGCGCGCATCCGCACCAGCCGCAACATCGTCGTCCAACCCTCCACCTACGGCACCGACAACGCCCTGCTCGTCGAGGCGCTGGGCCAGTTCGGCGCCCAGGCCCGCGGCGTCGCGGTGGTGGACATGTCGGTGACGGACGCCGAGCTCGACCGGCTGCACGCGGCCGGCGTGCGCGGCATCCGCTTCAACCTGGTGCAGGCCGGCGCGACCACGCCGGCGATGGTCGAGCCGCTGGCCGCGCGCGTGCACGAGCGCGGCTGGCACGTCCAGTTCCACCTGCTGGCGGCGCAGATCGCCGAGATGGCGCCGCTGTTCGCGCGCGTGCCGGCGCCAATGGTGTTCGACCATATGGGCCGGCTGCCGGAGCCCGAAGGCATCCGCCACCCGGCGTTCAAGGTCATCGCCGAGCTGGTGCAGCAGGACCGCGCCTGGGTGAAGCTCTCCGGCGCCTACATGGACACGAAACAGGGCCCACCCGCCTACGCCGACACCAGCGCGGTGGCGAAAGCCTATGTCAACCTCGCGCCCGAACGCATGGTCTGGGGCAGCGACTGGCCGCACCCGACGGAAAAGGTGAAGCCGGACGACGCGATCCTGTTCGACCTGCTGCTAGGCTGGGCGCCGGCCGAGGCGACGCGACAGCGCATCCTGGTCGAGAATCCGGCCAAGCTCTACGGGTTCCCGGGTTAGAAGCCTATCCCGGGCTTGGCGCCCGCGACCGGCCGCACATGCGCGAACATGCCGAGCCTTAACCAGGACGGGAATTTTTCGCGCAAATGGCGTGGGCCGTGGAGCTCAATCGCGCCGTCGGCGATCTTGGCCGTGAGGGTCAAATCTGTGTTTCGGCGTGGGAAGCCCCCTGACCTGCCCCCGGATTTTCGGACCGCTGCAAAGTTGAGAGACTGGCTCCCTGGACGGAGGGAGCGATGCGGAAATCGAGGTTCACGGACGAACAGGTGGTGGGGCGCAAGGCATGCCTTGCGCCGCGAAGCGGATCGGGAGCCGGTGGCGGAGGTGGCCAAGCGGCATGGGGTCAGCGAGCAGACGATCTACACGTGGCGGAAGCGGTTCGGGGAGCTGCGCACCGAGGATGTGCGCCGGCTGCGCCAGTTGGAGACGGAGAACGCCCGGCTGAAGAAGCTGGTGGCGGAGCGCGACCTGGAGATCGAGGTGATGCGCGAGGTGGCGGCAAAAAACTGGTGAGCGTGCCGGCCCGCCGGCGGGGTGTGGCGTATGGCCGGGAGCATGGTCTCTCGGCACGGCGGGCCTGCACGCTGTTCTCGGTGGCGCGATCGGCGCTGGGCTATTGCGGTGTGAAACCGGCCAAGGACGCCAAGGCGATGGAGCGGATGAAGGCATTGTCGGCGCAGTATCCACGCTATGGGTATCGGCGCATGCGGATCTTCCTGGCCCGGGACGGGTATGCGATGAGCCCCGGCCGGGCGTATCGGCTGTGGCGGCTGGGCGGCCTGCAGGTGCCGCGCAAGCGGGGCCGCAAGCGGGTGGCCGCGTCGCGTCCGCGGCCGCAGGCGCCGACGGGGCCGAACCAGGTGTGGAGCTACGACTTCGTGTTCGACCGCTGCGCCAACGGCCAGCAGTTGAAGTGCCTGACGGTGACGGACGAGTTCACCAAGGAAGGCTTGGCGATCGACGTCGACGGCCGCCTTCGCTCGCCGCGGGTCATCGAGGTACTGTCGCGGCTGGTGAGCGCGCGCGGGGCGCCGGCGTTCCTGCGCTCGGACAACGGACCGGAATTCGGACACCTCCAATAACCTCTTGAGCGACGCGTGATTGTTTGATTCGATGCGTTTTCCCAAGGGGGGCGTATTGATGGGCCGTCAGCCTGGCTTTTTTGACGTCGACAGCCGCTTGCGTGAGCTTTCC
>JAJZVV010000031.1 GCA_021845595.1 Pseudomonadota bacterium
GCAACCTCCGATCTGATTGAGCCGTTCCGGCTCGATCAGATCGGAGATAAGTTGCTCTAGACTCATAGGTTTCTAGAGCACGACCGTCCGACCGGATGATTCCATCAGGTCGGACCGTGCTCTAGAGTCTGTCAGCGCTTCCTTGAAGCGCTGACAGACTCTAGCCCCTTGTTTACGCGTCTGTTTATCCGCCTCCGGCGATCCTGCCTGCGGCGGACAGACGCAAGCGTCGATAGCGACATCGCGGGCCGGGGGTAGCGGCGCGCCGGCATCCTGGTATCTTCCGGGCCGACATCGTTTTGGCAGGAGGGACGCAAGTGCATGTGCTGATTACCGGCGCGGCTGGCATGATTGGTCGCAAGCTGTTGGCACGGCTGGTCGCGGATGGCGGCGTCGCCGGGCGCACGATCGATGCCCTCTCGCTGGTCGATGTCGTGGCACCGGAGCCGCCGTCGGGTTTCGGCGGTCGTGTCACGGCCTGGGCGGCGGATCTCTCGGCTCCGGGCGAGGCTGCCCGCGCGGTCCAGGCGCGTCCGGATCTGATCTTCCATCTCGCCGCGGTCGTATCGGGCGAAGCGGAGGCTGATTTCGACAAGGGCTACCGCGTCAATCTCGATGGCACGCGTCTGCTGTTCGAAGCCATTCGCGCGCTCGGCCTGACCGAGCGCTATGGTCCCAAGATCGTTTTCACCTCGTCGATCGCGGTGTTCGGGGCGCCGTTTCCCGAGGCGATCGGCGACGAGTTCTTCACCACGCCGCTGACGAGCTATGGCACGCAGAAGGCGATCGGCGAGTTGCTGCTCGCGGACTATTCGCGGCGCGGCATATTCGACGGCATCGGTATCAGGCTGCCGACCATCTGCATCCGCCCGGGCAAGCCGAACAAGGCTGCTTCCGGGTTCTTCTCCGGCATCCTGCGTGAGCCATTGGCGGGTCAGGAGGCGGTGCTGCCGGTTGGCGAGGATGTGATGCACTGGCACGCAAGCCCGCGCGCGGCCGTGGGCTTCCTCGTCCATGCCGCCTCGCTCGACCTCGCCCCTCTCGGCGCCCGGCGCAACCTCACCATGCCAGGGCTCGCCGCGACCGTCGGCGAGCAGATCGCGGCCTTGCGCAAAGTTGCCGGGGACGGCGCCGTCCGGCTGATCCGCCGGGAGCCAGACCCGACGATCGCCGCGATCGTCGCCGGCTGGCCGCGCCGCTTCGATCCCCGCCGGGCTCTGGACCTCGGATTTCGGGCCGAGACGTCATTCGAGGACATCATCCGGGTCCATATCGAAGACGAACTCGGAGGCCGGATCGGCGGCTGAGCGCACGGCGCGCCCACGGCCGATGGTGGCCCGGAGACCATCGATGGTTCGGGCTGCGGCCTTGCGGGGAATCGCCGTCAGCTTTGCGAGGGCATTGTCGATTGTTTTGAAATCGGGGCTGTAGGTCAGATATCCCAGCTTCAGGGAAGCCCCTCGATTCCATCGGGTCGGCAAAGACTCTCGTCCACGGGGGCAAGTACAAAATTAAGCCGGTGGCAGCGTCACGTTGCAGGCATCGAAGGCAGCAAACAGTCGCGCGGCGGCGGGCGGCTCCAACTTGAGATGCGGCGGGCGGATCGTCGTCCAGGCGGTATCGCCGCGGTGTCGCGCGATCAGCGCCTTCAGGCCGGGGATCAGGGGCGCCGAGGTGACCGCCTTGCGCAGTGCCGAAAGCGTCTGCTGCGCCGCGGTGCCCGTTTGGCTGTCGGGTGCGCTATAAACCGCGGCGTTCACTGTGGATGACACGTTGGAAGCCGCGCTGATGCTCCCCGCCCCACCGATGAGCAGCAGATCGCGCAATGCGCCATCGTCGCCGCAATAGACCTCGAACCCGGCGCTGGCGAACGCTTCGACGTAGCTCCGCGTGTTGGCGAAGTCGCCGCTGCTATCCTTGATACCCTTGACGACGCCGGGGAAGGCGCGAAGGAGCCGGGCGATCAGATCGAGCCCGAAGGGCACCGCCGATTGGGCTGGAAAATGGTAGAGATAGAAGGCGATCCCGGGGCCGACGCGCTCGATCACGGTGGCGAAATATGCAAATAGCCCGTCGTCGGAAGGGTTCTTGTAGAAGAAGGGCGGCAGAGCCAAAACGCCCCGGCAGCCGAGTTCTGCGGCGCGGCGCGCGAGCAGGACCGTGTCCGTCAATGCCGGTGTGCCGACGCCCGGTAGCAGCACCCGAGCGGGAATGCCGCGCTCGATCAATCCCTCCATGATGGCGAGGCGCTCGCCGACGCCGAGGCTGTTGGCCTCGCCGGTCGTGCCGAGGATGCCGAGTCCGTTGCAGCCGTTCGCCAGCAGCCAGCGGCAATGGGCGGCCATGCGGTCGAGATCGACCGAAAAGTCGGCGTGCATCGGTGTCAGCACGGCGGCGTTGACACCGCCGAACAGGGCATCGCGCATCATGGCAGGGATTCCTTGGCAACGGGCGCCGGCTTGGGGCGGCGAATGACGGGGGAAACGGCGGGCGTATGCCGGGCGCGGGGCATGCGCCCGGGCCAGGCGGCGACATGGTCCTCGAGCGCGCCGGCGTCCCGCTCGCTCATCGCTCGCCCGCGCACCGAGACGCCGGCGCGATGGACGCTGTCCGGGTCGCCGGTGCGCAGCGGATGCCAGTCCGGCAGGTCCTTCCCCTCGGCCAGGCGGCGGTAGGCGCAGGACGGGGGGAGCCAATCGATCGCCTTCAGCGCCGCTGGCGTCAGCTGCACGCAGTCGGGCACGCGGCGGCGTCGATGGGCGTAGTCGCTGCAACGGCAGCTCGCGAGGTCGAGCAGGCGGCAGGCGACATTGGTGAAGGCGAGCGCCCCGGTCTCATCGTCGCGCAGCTTGTGCAGGCAACAGCGCCCGCAGCCATCGCAGAGCGATTCCCATTCCGCACGGGTCATGTCCGCGAGGGTCTTGCGGGTCCAGAACTGGGCGTCCATCGGCGCAGTCTAGCCGAGCCTGCGGCCGTGCGAAAACCACCGGATCAGTGCGCAGGTTGCAGCGGGGTCGGCAGGCTCTCCTGCCTCACCGGCGCGCGCCCCGACGGTGCCTCGGCGGTCGGCGGCGCCTGGGAAAGAGGTTCCTGCGGCGCGGCGGCGTCGGGCATCGGAACCTTCTGGGTGCTGCCATAGCGTGCCAGCATCGCGCGCAACGGGTTGGCGCCGGGGTTGTTCGCCGTCATCTGGATGACGATCTGTCGCGCACCGTAAGGCTGGCCGTAATAGGCTTGGTTCCACTCCGATTTGACCGAAAACAGGCTGCCGCCGAGGGTGATCCCGGCATAGAGGCCGCGCGACTGTGCGAAGGCCAGGATATCGGCGCGCAGAGCCGCCGTCGTCGCGCCCTCGACGCCGACCCCCGCGGTCGCGAAGCTCACCGATGCGTCCCCTCCGAGCTTGAACTGGCTGTCGAGCAGCGCGTTCAGCCCCCGTTCGGTGAGGACCATGAAAATCACCTCGGCATCCTGGATGCCGATCTGCAGGCCGAAACTGGCACTGCCGATCGTATAGAACGCCGGCGCCGACCACGAACCGGCGCCATCGCGCGCCACCAGCACGCAATCGCCGCCGGCGCCGCCGAAGAAGAAGCCGGCGCGGAATATGCGCGGGCAAATCATCACTGCCTTGGATTGGCGCAGCGTGCTGGTGCGCTGCTGATCCGGCGGCTGGCCGAGCATTTCTTCCACCGTCAGCGTTGCGCGGTCGACGAGTGTCTGCTGTTCGCCCTGGGCGTGGGCCAGGGCCGGCAGCAGGGTCAGCAGCAGGATGGCGGCGAGGCGCAGCATGCTATGTCCTCCGATTCGCGGCCGGGACGGTCGCGGAGACTCTGCCGGCCGGCGTCGCTCCGGCGCAAGCCGCGGTGGATCACCACTCCCGCTCCGGCGCGACGGAGTGGTTGACGCACACCACGCGCCAGGCGCGGGCATGGCGTTCGAGCCGGGTCAGGGAGAGATTCTGCACCGAGAGATGCAGGGCCGTGTCGGCGGCGATGCTCAGTGCGTGGGCGACGGCGGCGCGGATCGCGCCGCCGTGGCTGACGATCACGACGTCATCCCCGGGATGGCGGCCGGCGAGGCGCTCGAGGGTCGCGCCCACGCGCAGGATCACGTCCGCCATGCTCTCTCCGCCCGGCGGGCGTTCCTGGCCCGAGAGCGGCCAGAACGCGTGCGCCGGCTCGCGCAGGCGCGCCGGCAGATCCGCATGGGGCAGGCCCTGCCATTCGCCGAGGTCCTGCTCCATCATTCCAGGCTCGATGCTCGTCTCGCGCGCGGTGTAGCCGGCGGCGAAAATCGCGTCCGCGGTGCGGTGCGTGCGGCTGAGCGGGGTCACGATCCATTGGGCGGCGCGCGGCAGGGTGTTCGCCAGCAGCCGGTAGGAGTCCGCCTGGGCGACGAGGCTCTCGGCGCACAGCGGCACGTCCATGGTCCCGTAGAGCACGGCGCGCGCGTTCTCGGCGACGATGGCGTGGCGGATCAGCCAGAATCCAGTTGCAGTCATTCTCCGATCACCAGCAAGGCTCCCCGTATGCGCGCGGTGCGGAACTCGAACACGAACAGCGCCACGGCAGCCGCCATCCATGCCAGATTGAGACCGCTTGCCCAAGCCAGCTCGGCCCACGGCATGGTCGCGCCGCCCAGAACGGCGCGCATGCCTTCGAACACATGGGCGGCGGGCAGCGCGCGGGCAACCGGGCGCAGCGTCGCCGGTAGCACCGCGACCGGATAGAACACCGCGGCGAACGGCGTCAGCCCGAAGAGGACCGTCCACGACAAGGCTCCGGCGCCGGCGCCGTGGCGCAGCACCATGGCAACCACGCCGAGCGCCACCCACCAGCCCATCACCAGGAGGTTGACGAACAGCGCCAGCAGCGCCGGGCCAAGGAGGAAGAGGTTGTAGGCGTAGAGCAGCCAAGCCAGCGCGATCGCCGGCACAACGCCGACGGCGACGCGCAACGCCGAGAGCACGAGGAAAGCCGCGAGCATTTCCCACGGTCGGAGCGGGCTGACGAAGACATGGCCGAGATTGCGCGACCATACTTCCTCGAGGAAGCTCATCGAGAAGCCCATCTGGCTGTGCAGAGCGACCTCCCAGAGCAGCACGCCACCGAGGAAGGTGGCGGCCGTGCCGGCCAACGCGCCGCCGGAGCCGTTCAGCACGTAGCGCGCGGTGAAGCCCCAGATGGTCATCTGCAGCACCGGGCCGTAGGCAAGATCCAGCAGCCGCGGCCACGACCGACGGTAAAGGGCGAGATGGCGGTAGATCAGCCCCCAGATGCGGCGGGCGGAGGCACTCACGCCGCGATCTCGGGGCGACCGCGGGCGATGTCGAGGAACACCGCCTCCAGGTCTGCCAGCCCGTAGCGTGCGATCAACGCCGCCGGGCTGCCACGATCGACCAGTCGGCCCGCGCGCATCACGAGCACCTCGTCGCAGAGCCGCTCGACCTCGGTCATGTTGTGCGAGGCAAGCAGGATCGCCGCGCCGGTTTCGGCGCGGTAGCGCAGCAGCCAGGCGCGCAGCCGGTCGGCCGTATCAGGATCAAGGCTTGCGGTCGGCTCGTCGAGCAGCAGCAGGGCGGGACGGTTGACCAGCGCCTTGGCAAGCGCCACCCGCGCCTTTTGGCCAGCCGAAAGCTGGCCGGCAGGCCGGTCGAGCAGCGGTGCCAGCGCGAAGGTCTCGGCCAGCTCGCGGATGCGTGCCTCCAGTCCGCGCACCGAGTAGAGATGGCCGTAGACGCGCAGATTTTCCGCCACTGTCAGCCGATACGGCAATGCGACATAGGGCGAGGAGAAATTGATCTGCTGGAGCGCGGCGAAGCGGTCACGCGCCATGTCGTGGCCCAGAACGCGGACCGAGCCGGAATCGGCCGTGATCAGCCCGAGCAGCAGCGCCAGCGTGGTCGTCTTGCCCGCGCCGTTGGCCCCGAGGAGGCCGACGATGGCGCCCGGTGGGACACGGAAGTCGATGCCGTCGACGGCAACGGTGGCGCCGAAGCGCTTGCGCAGCGCGCGGACATCGATCGCGTCCACGTCCGCCTACATCGACGGTTTTGGTCCGGGATCGGACACCGGGGGAACCAATGGGGTCGGTGCCGTGTCAGTTGGCGGCAGCGACAGGGTCTGCGGCTTCGGCGAAGCCGGAGCGGGATCGGTTGCCGGCGCCTTGCCGTCGAGCGGCTGCTGCTCGACCGGTTTGGGCACTGCGCTGCTGGGCGTGCTCGTCTCCTGCAGCCAGTCGTGCAGATTGTGACGGACTTCGTATTCGAACTCGATGTTCATGTCGTCCATCATGCCCTTCGTCAGGGTATAGAGGAGCGGACGCAGCGTGGCGTCGGTGGCGTCAGGCGGCAGCGTGCTGTTGCGCGCGGCCGACGCCTCGGCAAAGCCGACGCGGTTGTCCCCGCTGGTGTAGATGTCCAGCTCCACCGTGACGTGCCCGCCGATCACCGCCTCGCCGCGATGGAGCGAAGCATCCTGGATGCGCAACACCGCGCGGCCGGAACTGCCGCTGGCTACGAGACGGTCCTGGGCCATGCGCCGCAGCGCGTCGAGGGGGCGCATCGGCGACAGCCAGGAGATATCGTCGGAGCTCGGGGTCCAGCCATCCGCCACCTCGATGCTGGCGACATTGAGGTAGAGCGGCGTCAGATAGCTATAGTTCGGCGGCGGGAAGCTCTGGGCCGGCGCGGCGGGCTCTTCGGCGCAGCCGGCGGCCAGCAGCAGCGTCAGGGCCGCGGCGGCGCGCCCGGCGATTCGGGGGAAGACGCGCGTCGGATGAGCGGGGACGGCGGACACGGGCGAAGCCCTCCTGCGAGTACGGGGTATCCCGCCAGCGTGAACGCGCCGGGCGCTTGCGGTCAACCGCGTCCGCGCAGGCTGGTGCGCGGGAACCCGAAGCCGACATTGCAGAATTCGCAGTTCATGACGATCTCGCCCTCGGTTTGCATCTCGTCCAGCTCCGCGGCGCGGAACGATTCGAGGATTTCGGCCAGCCGCGCGCGGGAACAGCGGCACCCGAAGGCGAGCGCTCGCGGCGCGTTGGTGGCGACGCCCTCGGCGCCGAACAGCCGAAACAGCAGGCTTTCGGCCGGCAGAGCATCGTCCAGGAGTTCGCCGTCCGTGAGCGTCCCGGCGAGCGTCAGCGCGGTGCGCCAGCTTTCCTCCTGGCCCGCGGCGTCGAGCATCGGATCGACCCCGCCTCCGCCGGCGATGCGTTCGAGCACCAGCGCCCCGGCGCGCCAGCCATCGGCGGTGGAGGCGGCGGCGAGGTGGACGAAGCTGCGCAACTGTTCGCTCGTCTCGAAATAATGCCCGGTCATGTCGGCGAGACTGGCGCCGCTGATGGCGACGATGCCCTGATGGCGCTCACGGTCCGGTCCCTGGTCGACGCTGAAGGCGAGGTAGCCATTGCCCATCAACGCCCCGGCATCTGGCGCAGGGTCGCGCGCGAGCAGCGCAGCGAGCGCTTCAGCGTCGACCCTGGCGTAGGAGCGCAGCGCGCCGAGTTCCGTGCAGTCGGCGAGCAGTGTGCGCACCGGCCCGTCGCCCTTGCTCTGCACGCTGAAGGAGCCGCGGAATTTCAGCGCGGTCGCCAGTGCCGCGGCGAGCGCAAGGGCCTCGCCGACGAGGCGAGCGACGACCGGGTGGTGATCGTGACGGGTCAGCAGCGCGTCGGCCAACGGTCCAAGCCGCACCAGCCGCCCGCGCACCGGGCGAAGCGGCAGATGGAACCCGAGCACGCCGCGCGGCACCACGAGATCGGGCACGGCGGGGCGCCCATGATCGAGAAAGTCGGGGATGTCAGACATTCCGACAAGATAGGCGCGCGCGGTCTGGCCTGCCACCACCCTCTTGCCGGCGCGCGGCGACCGGGTTCTGCTCGCGTTCCGCCACAGGAGGGGGAAGGAACGCGATGCGGGCCGTGGTGCATGCGGATGGGCGGTTGATATTCGCCGGGCGGACCTATCGCGCGGCGCTCGGGCGGGGCGGTGTGCGCCCCGACAAAGAGGAGGGGGACGGCGCCACCCCGGCGGCGCTGCTGCCGCTGCGGCGCGTGCTCTACCGCGCTGACCGCGGCCCGCCGCCGCTCTGCGCGCCGCCGCGGGAGCCGATCGCGCCGGATGACGGCTGGTGCGACGACGCCTTCCATCCGGACTACAACCGCATGGTCGGCCTGCCTCACCCCGCGCGGCACGAGGCACTGTGGCGGCCTGACGGGCTCTACGACATCGTCGGCGTGCTCGGCTGGAACGACGCGCCGCCCGAACGCGGCCGTGGCTCGGCGATCTTCCTCCATATCGCCACCGACGACTACGCTCCGACAGCTGGCTGCGTCGCGCTGGCGGCCGCGGACCTGCGCGGGGTGCTCGCGCAGGGCCTCAACGAAATCCTCGTCCTGGCCGACTGAGCGCGCTCAGCCAGCCCGATTTTCCACCAGGTCGTCCACCACCGCCGGGTCGGCGAGGGTGGAGGTGTCGCCGAGATTATCGGTTTCGTTGGCGGCGATCTTGCGCAGGATGCGGCGCATGATCTTGCCCGAGCGCGTCTTCGGCAGGCCGGGCGCCCACTGGATCGCATCCGGCGCCGCGATCGGGCCGATCTCCTGGCGAACCCAGCCAATCAGTTCCTTGCGCAGCGCGTCGGTCGGTTCAATGCCGACCTTCAGCGTCACGTAGCAATAGATGCCCTGACCCTTGAGGTCGTGCGGAAAGCCGACGACCGCTGCTTCCGCGACTTTCGGGTGCGCCACCAACGCGCTCTCGATCTCCGCGGTGCCCATGCGGTGCCCGGAGACGTTGATGACGTCGTCCACCCGACCGGTGATCCAATAATAACCGTCGGCGTCGCGGCGCGCGCCGTCTCCGGTGAAATACAGGCCCTTATAGGTGGAGAAATAGGTCTGCACGAACCGGGTGTGGTCACCGTAGACAGTGCGCATCATCCCCGGCCAGGCGTCGGCGATGCAGAGATTGCCTTCGGTAGCGCCCTCCAGAACGTGCCCTTCGGCATCGACCAGCAGCGGCTTCACCCCCGGCAGCGGCAGAGTGGCGCTGCCCGGCTTCTGCGCGATGGCACCGGGGAGCGGCGTGATCAGGATGCCGCCCGTCTCCGTCTGCCACCAGGTGTCGACGATCGGGCAGCGCTCCTCGCCGACCACGCGGTAATACCAGAGCCATGCCTCCGGATTGATCGGCTCGCCGACGCTGCCCAGGATGCGCAGCGACCTCCGCGAGGTCGTCTTCACCGGCGCCTCACCCTCGCGCATCAGCGCGCGGATCGCCGTCGGCGCGGTGTAGAAGATATTGACCTGGTGCTTGTCGATGACCTGCCAGAAGCGCGAGGCGTCCGGATAATTCGGCACACCCTCGAACATCAGCGTCGTGGCGCCGTTGGCGAGCGGGCCGTAAACGATGTAGGTGTGGCCGGTGACCCAGCCGACATCGGCGGTGCACCAGTAGATCTCGCCCGGCTGATAGTCGAACACCAGATCGTGCGTGAACGCGGCCCAGACCATGTAGCCACCGGTGGTGTGGAGCACGCCCTTCGGCTGGCCGGTGCTACCGGAGGTATAGAGAATGAACAGAGGGTCCTCGGCATTCATCTCCACCGGTGGGCAGTGCGGCGAGGCCTGAGCCATCAGCGTGTCGTAGCGATGGTCGCGCCCGGGCACCATCGGCACGTCACCGCCGGTGACCGGCACGACGATGACGTGCGTCACCTCGGGGCAGGCCTTCAAGGCCGTGTCCACGTTGGCTTTCAGCGCCACGCGCCGACCGCCGCGACGGCCCTCGTCGGCGGTGATGACCACCGCCGAACTGCAGCCCTGAATACGTCCGGCAAGGCTGTCGGGCGAGAACCCGCCGAAGACGACCGAGTGGATCGCGCCGATGCGCGCGCAGGCCAGCATCGCGACGGCGGCCTCGACCACCATCGGCAGGTAGATCGTCACCCGGTCGCCCTTGTTGACCCCGAGCGAGCGGAGGACGTTGGCAAGGCGGCAGACCTGTTCGTGGAGCTCGCGATAGGTTACGCGCCGCGTGCTCGCCGGATCGTCCCCCTCCCAGAGGATGGCCGTCTGGTCCGGCCGCGTGGCGAGATGGGCGTCGAGGCAGGCGGCGGAAGCGTTCAGAGTGCCGTCCTCGAACCATTTGATCGAGACATCGCCTGTGAAGCTCGTGTTCTTGATGCGCGTCGGCGCCTTGATCCAGGGAATACGCTTGGCCTGTTCGGCCCAGAAACCGTCCGGGTCGGACGCGGCGCGCGCCACCATGGTGCGGTATGCCGCGGCGTCGACATGGGCCTTGGCGGCGATCTCCGGCTTGACCGGAAAAATCTGGTCGGTGGACATGGCAGCGCTCCCGAGACGTTTGGTGGCGGCGTGACCCGCTCTGGACTCGTCACCGATGCCGCAAAAATGCCGCGGCGTCCAGGGCGCGCGCGGCGGGCGAGAAAGGAACCCCGCTTACTTTCACATCTGTTTTCATAAGCTTGAACAAAACGTCGGCAAGCGGCCGGCCCGCTACATGTGCCCGGGCAGCCAGGTCGAGAGCGCCGGAAACCCGATCAGGATCGCCAGACGGACCAAGTCGGTGGCAACGAAGGGCAGCACGCCAAGGAACACGGTCGACATCGCCACGTCGCCGACCACGCTCTTGATCACGAACACATTCATGCCCACCGGCGGGTGGATCAGCCCGAGCTCCACCGTCATCACGATGATGACGCCGAACCAGATCGGGTCGAAGCCAAGGGCGGTGACGACCGGGAAGATGATCGGGATGGTGAGGATCACCATCGCCATCGCGTCCATCACGCAGCCGAGCCCGAGATACATCGCCATGATGACGAGCAGAACCCCGTAGCGGCCGAGGCCGAGGCCGGTGAGGAACGCCGTGACATGCTGCGGTGTCTGCGTGACGGTGAGGAAGTATCCGAACAGCAGCGCGCCGATCAGGATGGTGAAGATCGCCGCGCTCGTCCGCAGCGCCCGCGTCAGACAGTCGAGGAATTGCGTCGCGGTCAGGCGGCGCCGGGCAACCGCGATGACGAAGGCGCCGCCCGCGCCCATGCTCGCGGCCTCCGTCGCGGTGAACGCGCCGCCGTAGAGTCCGCCGATCACGAAGAGAAAGAGAAGCGTGATCGCCCAGACCGAGCGCAGCGCGGCCAGCCGCTCCGGCCAGCCCGCCCGCGGCCCCTGGGGCAGGAAGCGGGGACGCGCGAGGCCGATCGCGCCGATGGTGGCGAGATACATCGCCACCGCCAGCATCCCCGGCACGATGCCGGCAATGTAAAGCCGGCCGACATCCTGCTGGGTGATCAGGCTGTAGACCGCGAGCACGAGCGAGGGCGGCAGGATCGCCCCCAACGTGCCGCCGGCGGCGATCACGCCGGTGGCGAAGCTCTGCGGGTAGCCGAAGCGGCGCATCTCAGGGTAGGCGACCGCCGAGAATGTCGCTGCGGTGGCGACGGAGGAGCCCGAAATGGCGGCGAAGCCGGCGCAGGCGGCGATCGTCGCCATGCCGAGCCCGCCGCGGCGATGGCCCAGAAAGCGGTTGGCGGCATGGAACAGCTCCGTGCTCATGCCCGAGGCGGACGCGATCGTGCCCATCAGTAGGAACATCGGGATGACCGCGAAGCCGGCGTCGGTCGCGGTGCGGATCGGCGACTGTGCCAGCAGCCGCAGCGCCGGGCCGAAACCGGAGATCAGGCCGAAGCCGCAGACGCCGACGATGCCCATCGCCACGCCCACCGGGACGCGCAACAGCATCAGCGCAAACAGCACGACGAACCCGGCAACGGCGATCAGCGTCGGATCGGGCATGGCGGTGTCAGTGATGCGCCGGTGCGGCGCCGGATGCGGCCGGGCCGACGCGCTGGCGGACGACGCGGACGAGCATCAGCAGCGCGGCCGCCAGCGTGCCGAGCCAGGCGACGAGGAAAAACGGCCAGACCGGCAAGCCGAGGTCGTAGGTCGCCTCGCCCGAGCCATACGCATCGAGCACCTTCAGCCCCATCGCCCAGCAGAATGCCGCCATCGCGACGAAGGTCAGAAGGCTGGCGAAGGCGTCAAGGCCGCGGCGGGCCGCCGCGCCGAGCGTGCCCCAGAGCAGATCGACGGTGATGTGCGTGCCGCGATAGCCGCTCGCGGCGATGCCCCAAAAAATCAGAATGGCGAGGAAGTAGCGGCTGAGGTCGTAACTGTCCGGAATCGCCCAGGAGAAGACGTAGCGCAACGCCACCGAGATGAAGGTGAGCGCGGTGACGAAGGCGAGAAAGGCGCCGGCGAGCCGCTCGGCGCCGTCGATGAAGCGGTCCAGCATGGATCAGTAGCCGGCGTGATTGGCGGCGATGCTGGCGCGAAGCGCCGCGTCGATCGCCGCCGGGTCGGCGCCCGTGCGCCGCACGTCGGCAGCCCAACGGGCATGCAGCGGCTCCGCCGCGCGCTTCCAGGCCTCGAGCTGATCGGGCGTGAGCTCGATGAGCTCGTGGCCCGGCTCGGCCTTCACCTTGGCCCGACCGGCATCTTCGAAGTCGGCCCAGGGGCTGGCGAAGCGCACGGCCCACTCGGTCGTGCAATGGGCATCGATCACCGCCTTCTGCGCCGGTGCCAGCGCTTCGTAGCGCGCCTTGTTCAGAACCCAGACGAAGCTGGTGACGTAGAGCTGCGCGTCGATGTGGTAGCGTACGGTCTTGTCGATTCCGAACAGAACCAGCGACCCCCACGGGAAGAAAATGCCGTCGGCGACCCCGCGTTCCAGCAGGTCGCGCGCGCCGGGGGCGGAGGCCTGCACGTTGGTGCCGCCGAGCAGGGTCACGAGATTGCCGATGGTGGCGTTCGCCGGGCGCATCTTCAGCCCGCGCAGATCCTCCGGCGCGACGATCTTGCGCCGGGCATGCAGCGTGCCGGGGGCGTGGATGAAGGCGAAACAATACCGCACGTCCTTCATCTCGCGCGCGGCATAGGCGCGGTACCAGGCGTCGAGCGCGGCGGTGCCGCTCCGGGCGTCCTTGTACTGAAACGGCAGATCGGAGGCGGCGATGATGGGGAACCGGCCCGGCTGATAGCCCGGATTGACGTAGGTGCCGTCGGCGATCCCGTCGCGCGCCATGTCGTAATGGTCGAACGCCTTGCCAAGCTGTTCCGCGGGGAAGATGGCGGCGGTGATGGAGCCGTGGGAATCGGTCTTGATCGAATCCGCCCATGCCTGGATCGCGCCCTGCAGCGGGTGCGAGGGCGGCACCCAGTGCGAGAGTTTCAGCTGCACGGGGGCATCCTCGGCCCGCGCCGCCGGCATGAGCGGCGTGGCCGCAAGGGCGATCAGGGCCAGCACTCCGGCGATCTTCATGACGTTTTCCCCAAATTGCCGGCCATGCTGGCCGCTGCAGCCGCTGTCGGCAAGGGGGTTAGCCGTAGCCGAAGCGACGGAGGAACGGCGCGAAATGCCCGCTCAGACGTGCCTGGTCTTCGGGAGTGATGCGAGCGCGCCATTTGCCGACGAGGCGGTCGCCGATATGGTTGCGATGGATCTGGGTGACGCGGTCGTAGAGGTCGGCCGTCGCGTCGCCCTCGAGGCGCTCCGCCGGCAGGCTCGCCACCGAAGCGGCTGCCGCGCGGACAGCCTCGCTTTCGTAAGTGGCAAAAATGCGCTGCTGCGCCGCCGCGTCGGCGGGCAGCCGCAAATGGGCGGCGATCGCCGCGACCGTCTCCGGTCGGGCGAAGAACCCATCCTCGTAGCGCAGCACCGGATAGCCGCGCTCGGCCCAGGGCAGCAGCCGGTTGCAGCAGGCGTCGATGGCGGCGAGCGCGGCCGGTGGCGCAACCTTGAATCGCTCCACCAGCGACAGCGCGGCATCGCGCGGATCGCGCACCGAGAGCAGCACGGCCGGGCCAGCGAGTTCCATGAATCCATCGACCTCCGGCTCGCCACGGTGCATCTTCCACACCACCCGCCGCGCCGGAAGCTCCGGATGGGTCAGCACTTTGGCGACGCTGTCCGAATACAGCGCCAGCACGCCGTCGGCGCCGAAGGCCGCGAGATAGAGCTCGCGCACGACATTGAACACCCAGGTCGAGGCGCTGCCGTAAAGCCCCTGCGTCAGCACCACCCTCGGTGGCGCGGCCTCCGCCATCTCAGCCGCTGAGCGGCGGCCGTCGGTCGGCCCAGGGACAGGCTCGCTCGAACGCGGCGGCGGCCTGCAGCACCCCGAGATCGTCGAAGCGCCGGCCGACAATCTGCAGGCCGACCGGAAGCCCATCGCGGGTGAAGCCGCACGGCACCGAGATCGCCGGATTGCCGGAGAGATTGAACGGGTACGAGAATTCGGCCCAGGAGATCCAGTCCCAGGGATGGTCGGGCCAGTTCGCTGGCATCAGCCGCTCGGCCGGAAACGCGGGGACCGAGACGGAGGGCGTCAGCAGCAGGTCCCAATCGCCGAAGAAGCGGTTGATCTCACGGATATAGGCGTATTTCCGCTCGCGCACACGCTGATAGCCCGTCATCGTCGTCGCGGTACCGGCGCGGATGCAGGCGACGAGCCCTGGGTCCATGCGCGCTTCCCACTCGGCGAGCGCCGGCGCGTGGATGGCGAGATGGGCCGGCCAGAGACCACGGATCAGCTCCGGCCCCGTTGGACCCCAGGAAGGCGTGACCTCCTCGACCTTCGCGCCCAACGCAGCGGCGAACCGCTCCGCGGCGGCGCTGACCAGGGCAGCGACCTCGGGATCGACGCGGGCGTGGCCGAGATCAGGGCTGAAAGCCATCCGCCGGCCGGCGATGCCGCGGTCGAGCTGCGCCAGATACGGCGCGGGCGGGGCTTCGAGACTGGTGTGGTCCCAATCGTGCGGCCCGGCCATCACCTCCAGCATCAGCGCGGCATCGGCGACGGTGCGCGTCAGCGGGCCATTGTGCGAGGAATAGTCCGTGTTCGAGACCGGCCAGTTGGGGATGCGGCCATAGCTGGGCTTGAAGCCGACGACGCCGCAGAAATGCGCCGGCATGCGGATCGAGCCGGCGCCATCACTGCCCTGATGCAGTGGCCCGAAGCCCGCCGCGGCACCGGCGCCCGCGCCCGCCGACGAGGCGCCGGCATTCAGCCCATGGCGCCACGGATTATGTGTGATGCCGGTTGCCGGGGAGCGGCTGACGCCGGTCCAGCCGAACTCGGACGTCGTCGTCTTGCCGAGGATGATGGCGCCATGGGCCTTCAGCCGGGTCACCATCGGCGCGTCTTCCTCGGGCACGAAGCCGTCGCGCAGGTGCGAGCCATATCCGGTGGCGATCCCCGCCGTCCAGGTGAGGTCCTTCAGCGTCACCGGAACGCCGTGCAGTCGTCCGGTCGCTTCGCCGCGCGCGAGCGCCGCCTCGGCCGCCCGGGCGGCGTCGCGGGCGGGCTCGGCGAGCAGGGTCGCGAAGGCGTTGATGCGCGGCTCGAGCGCCGCAATGCGCTCGAGCACCGCCTCGACCAGCTCGACAGGGGACAGGGCACGGGCACGGATCAGCCGGACGAGGTCGACAGCCGGCGTGAAGCAGAGGGTCTCGGCGTTCATCGCGCGCCTCACGCCGGCATAGGCACGCGCTGGGTGAGCGGCGTGGTCCAGCCGAATGGATCCGGCGCGGTGCCGTACTGGATGCCGACGATGGCGTCATAGAGCCGCTGGGTCAGCTCGCCGATCCGCCCGCCATTGATCGTCACGCGCGCGTCGCGATAGCCGAGCTCGCCAACCGGAGAAATGACCGCGGCGGTGCCGGTGCCCCACATCTCGGTGAGCGCGCCGCGGCTTGCCGCGGCGAGAACCTCGTCGATGGCGACCGGCCGCTCGGCGACCTTGATGCCCCAGCTTTTCAGCAGCGTCAGCACCGAATCCCGCGTCACGCCGGCGAGGATCGCGCCGTTCAGCGGCGGCGTGATCACCTCGTCGCCGATGCGCAGCATGATGTTCATCGTGCCGACCTCGTCGAGGTAGCGGTGCTGCACGCCGTCGAGCCACAGTACCTGGGTAAAGCCGGCGCGGGCCGCCTCCTCGGCGCCGTGCAGGCTGGCCGCGTAATTCGCCGCCGCCTTGATGGCACCAATTCCACCAGGCACGGCACGGACGTGGTTGTCCATGGCCAGAATCTTCACCGGGTTCATGCCCTCGGCATAATAGGCGCCGACCGGGGACAGGATGACGTAATAAAGGTAGCTGGATGAGGGATGCACCCCGAGGAACGTCTCGGTGGCGATCACCGTCGGGCGGACATAGAGCGCGGTGCCGGGCTTGGATGGCACCCACCGCTGATCGATCTCGATGAGCGCCCGAAGGCTCTCCTGCACCAGCGCAGGATCGAGCTCCGGAATGCACAGCCCGGCGCAGGAGCGGTTGAGGCGGGCGGCGTGGGCGGACGGGCGGAACAGGCGGATGACGCCGTCCGCGCCGCGGAACGCCTTCAATCCGTCGAACACCGCCTGCGCGTAGTGCAGGACGCAGGTGGCGGGATCGAGACTGAAATTCTGGTAGGGCACGATGCGTGGGTCGTGCCAGCCACGGCCGTCGTCGTACTCCATCATGAACATATGATCGGTGAATACGGTGCCGAAGCGCAGCGTCTCGTCGGGAGGAGGCGTGTTCGGCCGGCTGTTCAGGGTCACGGCGATCTGGGTCATGGGCGTGGTCTCCGGGGCGGAAGCTTGGGCACCGGGCGTCGCCACGATTGCGTCGAGGCGCGGCCGGGCCGAACGGGCGATGCGCTATCTTGGCGCGGTTTGCCGCGTCTGTCTCTCCCACCGGGCCGGGCCGGGGGCAGGCATGCCACGCAAACTTCATCATGCCATCCAGCGTCCGAATAATGGGATATGCCTCATGTATTGGGCATACGCGTGGGTTTGCCCCAGATAATGGCACGCATTGACGCGATGCCATTTTTATCATCAAACGATCATCGCAAAAGCCGCCGGCTTCCGATGATTTTTCCGATCAATTAGCGTTTGCTCACACCGGCGTGAGTGGCGTTCATGCTTGCATTTTCTTGCGCCACGGATTAACAGGGGTCGGGAAAGCAGAGGAGCCTCCGTTCATGGCTGTCGTAACCGTCCCAGGTGCTGGCACAAACACCTATCAGTTGCAGTACAACACTTCGACGAGCGCAGGCATTGCGACCCAGCTTCTGCAGACGATCTACGCTGCGAACGTATCAGGGACGCTTTTCCCGCAGGTTTATAGCCAGTCAGGGTCGACGGCGAACGTTCCGAGTGGCAAGCTCGGCGAGCTGATCGCCGATGGCAGTGCCGGAAATACCAATGTTGTTGCGCCCACGGGCTATCTCGGGCTGATCGACGCCTCGCCGACCGCCCCGGTCACAATCTCCGGTGCTGCGCAGTCGAACGAGAGCGTGCTGGGCGGGGCCTCGGACCTTACCTTCTATACCAACGGTGGCTCCGGCACGCTCGTCGGCGGCGACGGCAACAATGTCATCGCCAGCCCCACGGCGAGCGGCGGAGCCTGGACGCTCAATCTCTACGGGACGGGCAACACGTCGGTCTATGGCGGCGCCGCCAACGATCTGATCCAGAGTGGTGGTGGCCATAATCTATTCTTTCTCGGCTCGGGCACCGACACCGTCTATTCCTCCGGCGCCGATACGGTCATTGCCGGCACCGGCAACACCACGGTCGCGACCTCTGCGCCGGGCGCCTTCGTATATGGTGGGAATGGCAGCGACCTCCTGGTCAATGCGGGCGGCGCGGATACATTCTCGGCCGGCGGCGGTGCGGAAACCATCTTCGCGGCGTCGAGCGGCGGTTTGTATTTCCTCAATACCAGCCCCAATCTTGAGTTTGTCGCGACCAGCGCCGTCGCCTCGACCATCGTCGGTGGCTCGGGCAACGCGACATTGTTCGGTGGTTCGGGCACCAACCTGATTTTCAGCGGCCAGGAAAACACCGTCGCCGACTTGCAATCGTCCAACAACACCATTGTTGGCGGCTCCGGCAATTCGACCGTCTATGCCGGTACCGGGCACGACACGATGTTCCAAGGCTCGGGCCAACTGCTTTACGACGCTCAGCAGAGCAACAGCATCATCGTCAGCCAGGCCAACAGCCCTGGCGGTACTTTCTTTGCGTATAATGGCGGGCAGGTCGCACTGTTCGGGGCGAATAACGGCAACGTCTTCGTTGCCGCCATGGGCAACGCCACGCTCCAAGGGTCCGGCGCGTCGGGCAACAATACATATTTCGCCGGGACCGGGGCCGACAGCATGATCGCCGGCAGCGGCAACGACACGCTGGTCGCCAGCACCGGGGCGGCGACGATGGCCGGCGGTGCGGGTATCGAGACCTTCATCTTCGCCAAGGGTAGTGCTGGCGGTACCGATCTCATCCAGAACTTCACTGCCCAGGATCAGCTGAACTTCTACGGCTACGGCAGCAATGCGATCGCGTCGCAGCAGGTGGTGAACGGATCGCTGGTCATCACCCTGACCGACAACACCAAGATCACATTCCTGAACGGAACGACGATCAACGCCGGTCAGATCCATAATCTCTGACGGGCGAGCCAGGACACTAGAGCAATTTCAGTCTGACTGGAAATATCCGGCATGACGGAAGTAGTTACTGCATTCGGCGGGGCTGAAGGTGTCGGCGGCCGGGCCGAGCGCCTTCCACAACTCGTCCATCGTTCGCAGCGCCT
>JAJZVV010000048.1 GCA_021845595.1 Pseudomonadota bacterium
CGGGAATGTGAAGAATGCAACACCATGTCCCCGACCGCGCCGCCCGGTCCTGACGCGCAAACCGCCCCCGTCCTGCTCGATCGCGCCGGGCTGCAGGCTTTGGTCGACGCGCTGGTCGCGCGCGGCTTCGACGTGATCGGCCCGACCTTGCGCGACGGCGCCATCGTCTATGACCGGATCGCCGACATCGCGGCGCTTCCAGCCGGTTGGACCGATCGCCAGGAGGCCGGGCGCTACCGTTTGGAACGTCGCGCCGACGCCGCTCTATTCGGCTACGCGGTCGGCCCGCAATCCTGGAAGCGCTTTCTACACCCGCCGGAGGAAACGCTCTGGCGCGCTCGCCGCCAGGATGACGGCTTCACGATCACGCCGGAACCGCCGGCGCCGGCGCCCTTCGCCTTCCTCGGCGTGCGTGCCTGCGAGTTGCACGCCATCGCCATCCAGGACCGCGTGTTTCTCGGCGGGGCGCATCAGGATCCGGGCTACGCGGCCCGGCGGCAGGGCGCGTTCCTGGTCGCGCTGAATTGCGGCACGGCGGCCGGCACGTGCTTCTGCGCCTCCATGGGAACCGGCCCGCGCGCCGAGAGCGGGTTCGACCTCGCGCTGACCGAGCTGATCGACGCTGCCCGCCACGATTTCCTCGCCGTCGCCGGCAGCGAAGCCGGCGCCGCGCTGCTCGCCGTCCTGCCGACGCGCCCGGCGGGGTCGGATGCGACGGCGGCGGCCGAAGCGGTGCTGGCGCGCACCAAAGCCGGCATGGGCCGGCATCTCGACACCGATGGCCTCAAGGAGCGGCTGCAAGCCAATCCCGAGCATCCGCGTTGGGACGCGGTGGCGGCACGGTGCTTGGCCTGCGCCAACTGCACCCTGGTCTGCCCGACCTGCTTCTGCACTTCGGTCGCCGACCATACCGATCTTGCCGGGACCGAGGCGACGCGGGTGAAGCGGTGGGATTCCTGCTTCACCGCTGATTTCTCCTTCATCCATGGCGGGTCGGTGCGCGCCAGCGGAAAATCGCGCTACCGGCAATGGCTGACGCATAAGCTCGCGCACTGGATCGACCAGTTCGGCAGCTCGGGCTGCGTCGGCTGCGGGCGCTGCATCGCCTGGTGCCCGGTCGGGATCGACATCACCGCGGAAGCGGCGGCCATCCGCGCCATGCCGGGGAAGGCGGTGGGGGAGGGGAAAGGTGGAAACGCTTGAACGCCTGCTGCTCGGCCATGAGTTCCTGGCCGGGATCGATCCCGCCCTCGGCCGGAGGCTGGTCGGCTGCGCGCGCAACCTGCGCTTCGCGCCCGGGGAGTATCTGTTCCGCGAGGGCGGGCCGGCCGACGAGTTCTACCTGATCCGCGAGGGAAGAGTGGCGTTGGAACTGCACGCCCCGGCCCGCCCGCCGATCGTCATCGAAAGCCTCGGTGGCGGAGAGATGGTCGGCGCGTCGTGGCTGGTGCCGCCCTATCGCTGGGGGTTCGACGCCCGGGCGACCGCCGATACCCGCGTCTTCGGCCTCGACGCCCATTGCTTGCGCGGCAAATGCGACGCCGACCATCATCTCGGCTACGAGATGATGCGGCGGCTGCTGCCGGTGATGGTGCGCAGGATGCAGGCGGCGCGGCAACAGATGCTCGACGTCTATGGGCACCCGCCGGCATGAGCGCCGCGCCACCGGCAGCGCTGGCCGATCCGATGCTGCCGGCGCCGTGGCGGGTGCGCGCGGTGCGGCGGGAGACGGCGGACGTCGTAACGCTCGACCTGGTGCCGCTCGCCAGCGGCGTGCCGTGCTTCGCGCCGGGCCAGTTCAACATGATCTATGCCTACGGTGTCGGCGAGGTGCCGGTCAGCCTGAGCGGCGACCCCGCCGATCGCTCCTGTTTCGTCCACACCGTCCGTGCCGTCGGCGAGGTGAGTGCCGCGATCGCCGGCGCCGCGCCGGGCAGCGTGCTTGGCCTCCGCGGGCCGTTCGGCAGCGCCTGGCCGGTGGATGCGGCGGCCGGCCACGATCTGCTGATCGTCGCCGGCGGGCTCGGGTTGGCGCCGTTGCGACCGGCGATCTACCGGGTGCTGGCCAGAAGCGAGCGGTTCGGCCGCATCGCGGTGCTGTATGGCGGGCGCGGCCCGGCGGAGCTTCTGTTCCGCGACGAACTCGCCGTCTGGGGCGCGCGCGCCGACGTGACGGTCGCGGTCACGGTCGATCATGCCGATCCGTCCTGGCACGGGCATGTCGGCGTGGTGCCGGCGCTGATCGGGCAAATCGGCTTCGATCCGCCCAACACGGTGGCGCTGCTGTGCGGGCCGGAGGTGATGCTGCGCTTCACCGCCACCGCGCTCCGCGCCGCCGGCGTCGCGGCCGAGCGCATCCATCTGTCGATGGAACGCAACATGAAATGCGCGATCGGTCTTTGCGGCCACTGCCAGTTCGGACCCGATTTCGTCTGCCAGGACGGGCCGGTGCTGCGCTATGACCGCATTGCCGCGCGCCTCGCGGTCCGGGAGATCTGAGGCCATGGACGCGCGCCTCCCTTCCACGCGCCCTCGTCCCACCCTGGCGGTGTGGAAATTCGCCTCCTGCGACGGCTGCCAATTGTCGCTGCTCGATTGCGAGGACGAATTGCTCGCCGTGGCCGGGGCGCTGGATATCGCCTATTTCGCCGAGGCGTCGAGCACGCTGCGTCCCGGCCCCTATGATCTTTCCCTGGTCGAAGGCTCGATCACCACCGCGCAGGACGCCGAACGCATCCGCGCGGTGCGAGCGGCCTCGGAATATCTCATCACCATCGGCGCCTGCGCGACCGCCGGCGGCATCCAGGCGCTGCGCAATTTCGCCGACGTGAACGACTACATCGCTGCGGTCTATGCGACGCCCGCCTATATCAGCACGCTCGCTACCTCGACCCCGATTGCGGCACATGTGAAGGTCGATTTCGCGCTGCATGGCTGCCCGATCAACAAGACGCAGTTGCTGGAGGTGATCTCCGCCCTGCTCGCCGGGCGCAAGCCGGACATTCCGAACGAGAGCGTCTGCGTCGCCTGCAAGCGGCGCGGCACGCCCTGCGTGATGGTCGCGCACGGCACGCCCTGTCTCGGCCCGGTGACGCGGGCCGGCTGCGGCGCGATCTGCCCGGCCTACCAGCGCGGTTGCTATGGCTGCTACGGCCCCGCCGAGGCGGCCAATACCGCTGCCCTCGCCGCCGCCTGGATCGCGCTCGGGGCCGACCGGACGAGCCTCCATCGCGCCTTCCGCAGCTTCAACGCCGCGGCCGAACCGTTCCGCAAGGAGAGCGACGCCCATGGCGACGAAAACCATCCGGGTTGACAC
>JAJZVV010000049.1 GCA_021845595.1 Pseudomonadota bacterium
GGGCGTCGTCAACGTATTCGCCCGGCCAGGCGCAGAGCAGGTAGAAATTGAGCGCCGGGCGGCAGACATGGCAGCCGTCCGGGGTCTTCCATTCCAGCGCCTGCATCACCGCCGGGATTGATTTCAGTTTGCCGCCGACGATCCGCCTGCGCACCTCGCCATGGTCGAGACCGGTGCATTTGCAGACCGGCTTGACCGTCGCGGGTGCGTACTCCGTGCCGAGGGCGGCGCGCAGCAGCGCCTCGACCTGGCCTGTGCAGGAACCGCACGAGGAGGACGCCTTGGTCCTCGCGCGCACGTCATCGACGCTTGCGAGGCCGAACGCTTTGATCGCCCTCGTTATCGTCCCCTTGCAGACGCCGTTGCAGCCGCAGATTTCCGCACCGTCCGGCAGGGCCATCACGGCGGCGTCGGGGTCGGCCGGTCCGTCCGCGAGGGGGCCGAAGATCACACTGTCGCGGATCTCGCCGATATCGGTCCCGTCCTTCAGGAGCTGGAAATGCCAGGCGGCGTCGCTTGCATCGCCAATGGCGACGAGGCCGACGATCCGGTTTTCTCGCAGGACGAGCCGGCGATAGGTCCCCCGCGCGCCGTCGCGCAGCACGATGTCCTCGGTGCCGGAATCGCCGAGGAAGGCGCCGGCCGAGGCCATCTCCACGCCCGAGACCTTGAGCCTTGTAACGCTGGCCGCCGGCGTGAATCCGATCCCCGGCGTGCCGGTCATCGCCCGCGCGGCGACACGGGCCATCTCCCAGATCGGTGCGACCAGGCCGAAGACCTTGCCGTCATGCTCGACGCATTCGCCGATCGCGAAGATCGCGGGATCGGAGGTCCGCAGGAAATCGTCGACGATCACGCCACGATTGCATTCGAGACCGGTCGCCCGGGCCAGGCCTGCATTCGGACGGATACCGACGGCCATCACCACGAGGTCGGTGGGAATTTCCCGCCCGTCCTTCAGCCGGACCGCGCGCACCCGGTCGTCGCCGATGAACGCGGCGGTCTCGGTGCCGGTCAGGATCGTCATTCCGCGCGCCTCGAGGTTCTGCTTGAGCAGATGGGCAGCGGAAGCGTCGAGCTGGCGCTCCATCAGGGTCGGCATCAGGTGGATCACCGTCACTTCGGCGCCGCGCAGGTCGAGGCCGTGCGCCGCCTCCAGCCCGAGCAGCCCGCCGCCGATCACCACCGCCTTCGCGCCGGGCCGCGCGGTTGCCAGCATGTCCCCGACATCGGCGACGGAGCGGAAGGTTTGCACGCCATCAAGTTCCGCCCCGGGGATCGGCAGGACGAACGGGCTGGAGCCTGTCGCCAGCAGAAGCAGGTCGTAGGGCGCCTCGGTGCCGGCGGCACCTCGCACGATCCGGCGCGCGCGGTCGATCCAGTCGACATGCTCGCCGGCGATGAGGCGAATGCCGTTGCTAGCGTACCAGTCGTAGTCATTAAGGACGATATCCTCGAACCGCTTCTCGCCTGCGAGAAGCGGCGAGAGCATGATCCGGTCGTAGTTCGGGTGGGGTTCCGCGCCGAACACGGTGATGTCGAATATGCCGGGCGCGATGGCGAGGATTTCCTCGACCGTCCGCATCCCGGCCATACCGTTACCGACGACGACGAGGCGCGGCCGCGAGAGGGTGGTGCCATGCATGGCGTTCGTTCCTTTCAGATCCGGACGGTGCCGTTGCCGGGGGGCGAGGTGAAATCCGCGCGCCAGCGGCGACGCACCGTCATCAGCCCGGCGAAGGCGACGAGCGCGAGGGCGGCGAAGACCAGGAACCCGTCCTGGTAGGAGCCGGTGAACTGCTTCGAAAAGCCGAGGCTGGAGGCGAGGTAGAATCCACCGACCCCGCCGGCCATGCCGACCAGGCCGGTCATTACCCCGATCTCGCGGCCGAAGCGGATCGGCACGAGCTGGAACACCGCGCCGTTGCCCATCCCAAGGGCGAGCATCGCGAGGACGAAGGCAGCAAGGGCGAGGGCGAGGTCCGGCAGGCCGATGCTAACCAGAGCCAGCGTGGCCGCGGCGACGACATAGAAGATCGAGAGTGCCGCGATTCCGCCGATCCGATCCGCGAGCCAGCCGCCGAGCGGCCGCACCGACGATCCGACGAAGACACAGGCCGCCGTGGCGTAGCCGGCGTTGACCGCAGCCAGGCCGTACTGGGTATGGAAATAGATCGTCAGCGATGCCGCGAGCCCGACGAAACCGCCGAAAGTGACGCTGTAGAACAGCATGAACCACCACGTGTCGTGGAGCCGCAGCACGCGGAGATAGGCGCCGAGGCTCTGCGGCGCCGGATGGGCCGGGCTGTCTTTCGCGAGTATCGAGAAGACGCACAGCACGACGACCATGATCGCCGCCGCCATGCCGAAGACGCTGGCGTAGCCGAAAGCGAGGCCGAGCGCCGGGGCAAACAGGGCGGCAAGCACAGTGCCCGAATTGCCCGCGCCCGCGATGCCAAGGGCGGTTCCCTGATGCTCCTTCGGATACCAGCGCGATGCGAGCGGCAGAGCAACCGCAAAGGATGCGCCGGCGAGGCCAAGGACGAGCCCCAGCGCCAGCACCGAGCCGTAGCTTGGCAGGCCGGTCGCCCAGGCGAGGAGAAGGCCGGTGATGACGATGAACTGCGCCACGATCGCGGTGCGCCGCCCGCCGAAGCGGTCGACCGACAATCCGTTCGGAATCCGCAGGAGGGCACCGGCCAGCACCGGAACCGCGACCATCAGCCCCTTGTGCGCGGGATCGAGATGCAGCGTCCGGCCGATCTGCACACCGAGCGGACCGAGCAGCACCCAGACCATGAAACTGGCGTCGAAATAGAGGAACGCGGCAAAAAGGGTCGGTAGATGGCCGGATTTCAGAAACGATTTTTCCGTCGTGGTATGCATGGTCGCACTCCTGCGGATCTTGCGATCCGCGATGCGGCCCCCGTTGGCGCGCGATCGATCAAGGATGGGCAACGCCCGCACGACCCTCGAGCCGTCATTGGCCCGAAGCCGCATGTCACCATGCATATGCGGCTACGCAATATCGATGCCAAGCTTATGAGTTGTCCAAAAACGGGCCTTATAGGGTACGACAACACAATATATGCGTATTGTTTACACAACATAAGACCATTTTTCGTTCTTATGCCTATTTTATGGCTTGTTATTATGGTGTAATAATGGCCAGACTTGGATCTTCTCCTGCAGGATCAAGATGGCCGGCCTCGACCATCCGCGCGATGGTCCAGGCAATGTCGGCCTTGTCCGGCAGAAGCGAG